>NZ_PIOC01000024.1:0-106206 GCF_003369575.1 Oceanobacillus arenosus
TTAATTGATGGGGCATTTTCTAGAGGTATTAGGATAATGAGACATAGTGATGCGCTTAAGCATTATAATCTTATTTAATCCATAAATGGAACAAACTTCTAACTAACTGAATTAAAGATAACTAACAAAAGCATCTCACTCGAGGTGCTTTTTATTTTGGAGGTGAATAACATCCTAACAATAAAAACAAAAGACCTAACCGAATTAGGCATCCTAGAGAACGCATATAAAATAAGCTATGAGAAGCACCTCAATGAATTGTGGAGTGCTTCTTTTTGCTTACCCATAGACGATCCTAAAAAAGAAATATGTGAACCATTTAACGTTGTAGAGATCATCGAGGACCAAACAAACGAATTTATTGGCTTATTCCGTATCATCCCAGAAGAAACTAGGTTATTAGACAATGAAGTAACATACCAATTAGAGCACGTTCTAGCTACATTGCTAGATAGCGTGCTTTTTAAATACCATCAACCAGGTATTAACATCACGACAGCAGATAACATTCAATACATTCTCGATAAGCAAAAAACAAAGCATTGGAAAAAGGGTACAGTTGCTTTTCGACGATATTTCCAATACTCATTCGAAAATGAAAATGGATTACTTGCTCCTATACTATCCATTCCTAAGCCGTTTAACGTACCCTATGAATGGACATATGACACGGTTAATTACCCTTGGACACTAAACCTAGTCGAACCTACCGAAGTAGTCACAGGTGAGCTTAGATGGGGAAAGAATATGGGTTCATTTGATGAAGTGATAGATCCGACTGAAATAGTAAATAGAATCTATCCATTAGGTGCTGGGGAAGGTGTAAATCAATTAGATATTACAAGCGTTAATAACGGTGTGCCTTACTTGGAAGATGCTGAATCAATCGCTAAATACGGCTTACGTGAGTACATTTGGATTGATGGGCGATTTACTAATGCCGAATCATTAAAAGCATCTGGCCAAAGCATATTAGATCAGTGGAAGATTCCCAAAATATCTTTAACTGCTAAGGGTGCCGATTTATCAGTTAAACCAGAATTTGCACACGAGAAAAACCGTTTAGGTGATTTAGTTAATATTATTGTTCCAGATAATCTTGGCGGTGAAAAAGTTTACACTGTACGCATCATTACAGAATCTAAGAATGATTTAACTGGCAAGTATGAGGATATTGATTTTGGGCTTAACAATAAGCTGGATGATATTGCAACTACCCAAGCAGACCAGGAACGTAAGCAGCAGGTGAATGACGCTTATAGTATGGGAGCAACAAACATTTTAAACAGTGACCAAACGGATAATGCGGATCCAGAGCATCCGGTGAAATTCAGAATAAGGATTCCGGAAGATGCCGTTAACATTAATTTTATGGAATTGTCCTGGTACACGGACTATTTCAGAGGTAATCACAAAGGAGCTAAGTCAGGAGGGCATTATCAAAAAGAATCGGTTGTACAGTCGAAATCAACTAAAAGTGGTGGCGGAAATACAAGTGGTCCTTCAAGCAGGACAACAAGCGGCCCATCAAGTCGAAAAACAAGTGCTTCAGGTGGAGGGGGTACTTCGGGACCATCTAGCAGAAATACTACTACAAGCGGTGGTGAATCTTCTGTTTCAAGTACAACAAAGCTATTTCCTAAAGAAGTGCTTCAGATAACATCTGGGCCATCGACTGATGTTCATGAAGCACATACTCATTTAGTAAACATATCTGGGGATGGTAGATTTGACCATAATCACACTGTTCCACTTCCTGCACATTCACACGGAATGGATCACACGCATACAGTTCCAAGCCACACTCACGACATGGATCATACCCATGACATGGACCATACTCATGAACTGCCAGAGCATACCCATGATTTTGAAGTAACGATACCGCCTATTGAGATTCCGGAACATACTCACGATCCCATCTACGGTATCTATGAGCATGATGCTAAACCAACGAAACTTGAAATCAAAGTGGACGGTACCATTATTCCAGCGACTACTTTGCAGGGAGAAAACTTGGACTTAACTCCATACCTTATGAAAGATAATAAAGGAAATATTCAACGAAATAGGTTTGCAGAAGTGGAAATCAGGCCAGTTGATGAGCTTGCTCGAATTAGTGCAACTGTTATTTGGGGGCTCTTCATTAGAAGCCAAAAGGGGGTGACGCTATAATAATTATTTGAATCTTTATTGGTTTAGTCACGTAATATTAGTATAATGAGGTAAAAAGGACGTGACTAAATATGAAGAAAGTGTCGTTTTTACTTTTGGGATTAATTTTATTAGCAGCATGTGGAACTGCCGAAAAAGAATCTAAACCTGCTGCCCAGATGTCTGCAGTATCAAATAATTCTATTGAACTAGTAGAAGTGGATGCACCGGCTGAAGAAAAGGAAGTGGTAGACATACCAACAGAACGAACAGTTGATACAGGACCGAACTATCCATGGCAGAACTTTTCAACAGGCAAAATTGAAGAATTACAGCAATCAGGCGAAACAGTATATTTGTTTAGTGATGCTGAAGAGTTCGAAGATGCATTAGTAAAAAGTGTAACCAGGGAATATGAAGAGCATGTGGATGTAGACCAAACGATTTCTATTTTCGCTAATTATTTAGATTTATTTATCCAAGAAGTAAGCCCAGTGGTAGATAACCAAGAGTATTTTGACAAGATGCAAGAAGTAGAGGAAACAATGATAGAAAAGGAATATGAGCAGGTTCCAGATTTAATAGAAGAAGCGAAAACACTTAGAGAATCCGAATAGGGTTCTTTTTTATAGGTAAAAAGAAGGGTTATTGTTTTCTCCTGTCGAATATAGTAGTAAATAAGATTAACAGGAGGTTGAATAATGATTTTTACAATTAATGCAGTTAAGATTATATTTCCTACTCACAGATTAAAAAATGATGGAGAATTCAGGAATATAGAAAAGGAAAATGAAAGTAATGTTTTAGATAATGATATGACATTTTCATCTTATAATAGTGCAGATTTATGGTTAGAAAGAAACAAGACAGTAACAATTGATGGTCAGATAGTAGAAACAAAACCTGAATCCTTTGGTTTAACAGACACAACAATTGAGTTGATGTCCCATAGAACAGAAAAACCTAAAAGGGAGTTTATTACTAAAGAAGAATTAAAAGAAACCTTGTTGGCTGGTGATGATAATTATACTAACGTTTTAACGATTGATTGGGACGGTAATCTACATTTGACACCATTTAACCAATTAAGATTCAAGAATGATTGTGCAGTAAGATTAGAAAGTTTTGGTGCTGGAAATGGATATGTAGGTTCAACTTCATTTTTAAATCATTTCGAAAACACGTATTTAAGCTTGCTTGAAGCATGGCTCTGGCATTTAAATTCAGAACAGAACCAGTATAAGGATGATCCTGCAAATAAAACGGAAGAACAATTACTAAAAGAAATTAAGGAAACTTATAATAATTTATAATTTAAAGCATCTCAATCGAGGTGCTTTTTTCATGCGCAAATATAGAGAGTTAGAAGGGGGAAAATTAAAATAAAAAGGGAGTTGTTAATGTGGGAGGTTTTAATTTGGAACATTTAGAGGCTGCAAGATTTTTCTTATTTGGGGATGTAAAATTTTTGCATCTGTTGTTACTATTAATGGCTTTGGATATTATCACCGGTGTTGCTAAGGCCATTAAAAATGAAAACTTATGGTCAAGAAAATCACTATTTGGTTATGCTAGAAAATTGCTAGTGCTAGTCGTGATTATCTTAGCCAATGTAGTTGATCAAATACTTGGATTACAAGGAGCGGTTACTTATGCGACTGTCCTTTTTTATATTGCCAATGAAGGATTATCCATCACGGAAAATTTAGCGCAGGTAGGTGTACTTGTACCTCAGAATTTAGCAGAAAAGTTAAAGCACATTGATTCTAAAAGTGCTACTGAAGAAATCGGCGAGGAAATGCTGGGAACAAAAATCGATGAAGAATTAAAGAAAGATGATAAATAAGACATCTCACTGAGGTGTCTTTTATAATTTAAAAAGGGAGAGATTAAATAAATGAGTGCAAAAACAGATAATTTTCTAAATAAGATTAAACCAGGTGCATTGCAACTTTGGAGTAAGTTTGGTATCTTGCCATCGGTTGCAGCAGGACAAGCTGCCCTAGAATCAGCATGGGGTGCAAGTGGTCTTGCTACTAAGTATAATAACTTATTTGGTATTAAAGGTTCTTACAACGGCAATAGCGCGATGATGGATACATGGGAGGTTTATGGCGGTGAACGGTATGATATTAAAGATAACTTTAGGGCTTATCCTAATTGGTCAACATCTATCCTTGACTATTGTGTATTCCTAACAGTCAATCAACGTTATAAGGCTGCAATTGGTGTAAGTGATTATAAAAAACAAATCACTGCAATCCATAAAGCAGGATATGCTACTGATCCAAAATATGCTAGTAAGGTAATTAATATCATCAATACGTACAATTTGGATGTGTGGGATAGAGAGGTTTTAACTAATAACAAAGTCGCAAATAAGCCTGCAGACAAGCCTAAAAAGTCAACTATCAGTGTTAGTACCTACACGGTTAAAAGTGGTGACAAGCTCTCTAAAATAGCTAAAGACCATAATACGACTGTTGCTAAACTTGCCGATATTAATAATATCAGTAATCCAAACTTAATACACGTTGGTCAAAAAATAAAATTAACCGGATCTACTGCAGCTACGAAGAATTATCATACGGTAAAAAGCGGTGATACGGTTTCAGCTTTATCGAATAAGTATGGTTCTACCTGGGCGCAAATTAAGTCCTGGAATGGTTTAGATAAAAACTATACAATTTATGCGGGTCAAAAATTAAGAGTGAAATAAATCAATGCCCCTAGCCATTGATGTTAGGGGCATTTTTCTTACTTCTTAACAAAATATACTTTAACCTCTCCAGACAATGCCGCACTAATTCTGTCACATTCCTCTTTACTTGGTGTATCACGATAAGCGTTATACCAGCTTTCTTTATTTGACCACTCTGATTCTCCATACTCCTCATAATCTTCCCAATCCTTCCAATCGCCAAATCCCGTTAAATGATTATCAAATTTCTTGGACATAATAAATCCCCTCCTAACCATACAATCGAATCAGATGGTCAAAAGGGGGTGTGAAATTAAAAATTATTTATCTTAATTCTTCAAAGAAATCATATTGG
This sequence comes from Oceanobacillus arenosus, assembly GCF_003369575.1. GTDB lineage: Bacteria > Bacillota > Bacilli > Bacillales > Amphibacillaceae > Oceanobacillus > Oceanobacillus arenosus. Next base: position 5,211 of record NZ_PIOC01000024.1, read on the forward strand.
TGAATTATTTCTTTGTATGTACCTTCGTCTTTTTTATCAACTCGCTTTACACAATCCTGGTGCAGCACGGTATTTCCGATGTCCAGATACACTAAGTCGCTATCTTGATATTCTGTTTCACAAGCAGGACAACGCATTTTTAGCATGATCTCACCTCCTGATTAATTATTTCTATAAAAGTTAATAAATTCCTTTGTATATTTCGTTAGATTTGTGTTAATCAAGCAAAATGTCCACCAATTTTCTTACTACGTTCCCGTGTAATCCCAGCATCTGTATAGCTGGACGCTCGAAGGATTGCGGTTGTACCAAAACGATCACGAATCGAGTCCATTACATATCCAATATCGTTTTTCTTTGTGCGATCATCAAATAAGTCAAGCTGTATATCCATTTCTTCTTTATCGTACAATTTAGTCAATCCAACATTAACGTGTCTAATCATACTTTTACCATCATAATATTCATTAAACATCTGCATGCAAACATCGTACATATCCATGGTCACGTTAGTAGGGATATCAACCGACTTTGATCGCGAAAATCCACCAGCTGTGTCTTTAGAGTAAGAGATACCGAGCTGTATTGTTCTCCCTGCTTTACCTCCAGTACGCGCTCTTCGACATGCTTCTTCACAAAGGTCTAAAATGCAGGCGCCCACTTCCTCACCAGTATAATCCCGAAGAAGGGCTATGCCATGACCAAATCCTTTTTGTTCAGTTTTAGTAAAATCACCAAATACAGGGCTTAAGTCAATCCCCCATGCATGCCAATACAGTTGCTCTCCCATAATTCCGAAGCGTTTTTTAAGGCTGTCTAGACTATAATTCGCAATCTGTCCTAGTGTAACAATCCCCATACGATGCAAGTTTTTCGTCATTCGGTGACCAATCCCCCAGATGGCCTGTATAGGTGATGGCCACAATTTTTCTTCCACATCCTCATATTTACATTCTGCAATTCCGGACTTTTTAGCATGCAGATCCATAACGACTTTTGCAAGAAATTTATTATCACCGATTCCAATCGAAGCAGTAAGCCCAAAACTATCCATAATATCGTCTTTGATCCTTTTTGCTATTTCCCAGCGGTCGCCAAAAAGCTTACCTAAGCCATTAACCGTTACCCAAACTTCATCCACACTATAAACGTGTATAGCTTCCGGTGGGGCGTAATTATTGAGTAATTTGGTGATTTCAACTGACATTCTTAAATAATCTCCCATGTGGGCTGGGACAATAATAATATTTGGGTCATTCGGCAATTCAAAATAACGACTAACATTACTGATTCCGTATCTTTTCTTTAAAGCAGGGGATGCAGCAAGTACAATACTGCCTGAACGATTAGGGTCTCCAACAACCGCAAGCATAACTTCCATAGGGTCATACCCCAGCTTAACAGCCTCAATGCTTGCATAAAAGGAACGCATATCAATACAAAGCACATCATTTCTTGGATAAACGGAATAGTCCACCTAGATTCACCTCTTCATAAAGAACATTTGTTCTTATTATATCCAACAAAATTAATTTAATCAATGTAAATAAATTACAGTTTATATGTTCTGTTTTTGTGGTATACTAGAACAAACGTTTGGAACACACATTCTATAATTGGAGGGTTCAGCATGAAGGGATTATTAAATCGTTCGATGGAAAAAAGGGAAAAGATTGTTATCTTTTATATTGACCAGGATAATAACGTTACACAGCGATTTATTAGGGTAATCAGTATGGATGATGATTCCATATTGGCTTATTGTTTTTGGCGAAAAAAATTTAGGACATTTAAGCATGAAAATATTCTTTCTGCTGGACCTGCAAGAAGAAAGGCGGCTATCTAAATGAATGATCGTGGTACAAAGAAATGGACTTCATTAATGATGCCAGAACATATTGGAATGTTGAATGAGTATTGGGATAGTATGGATAATAAAATTAAACCTATTCTGGACGAACAACAATTAGATGAAATCGGTATTAAGCTGCACGAAGCCATAACCAAGGACTTAGAGGTAGAAATTACATACTATGGCAAGGGCAATCATGATTATCTCAGTATTAAAGAAAAAATTTATAGGATCGATTACATTGATAAATACATCAAGATGGATAATTTTGACCGATCTAAAATTGAGTTTTGCGATATTCTGGATATAAATATTGTTTAGCCCCTAACTAGCAGGGGCTATTTTTTCACTAGGTGGTGGGCACATCTTAGCAACTACGGGCTTTATCAATCCCTCTTCTCCTGCTCTTATTATATTTATGGAATGAAATTTCTTCAACTTCAATCCGTCTTCAACTGTAAAAGGCGCTATCTCTTCTTTTAAATCGGAAAATGTTTTTTTGCTACTCGAATACAAATGATAGTGAGGTCCTGCAGATTTAATTATTTCAGCCAAATTGCGTGGTATTTGCTCCCAACTATGAAACATCCATACATAACCAACACGCCATTTCCTACTTTCGACTGCAGCTGATTTCCATGTCCTGGCTGATTTCAAGAATTGATGGGGCTCATCAAAAACAATAAAGAAGGGGAATTGATTCGACTCTTTACGCAAGGTCATGGCCAAGTCTATTTTCGTAGACAACAGATTAACAATAATGTCTACGGCTTCTGGTCCTAATTCAGATTTAGGAACATCAATTATAAATGCCTTCCTTTGACCCATTAGTTCAACCATATCAATAGATTGATCGGATTCCATGCATTCGGCTAAGTATTCATCGCCAATGATGGTATCTAATCGATTGAGTATAGGGGCTAGTATTTGCGCTTTCTTCCCCGCGCTCATTCCGTCAAAATCCGCCATTGTCATTTTGTGAATTCCATCTTTCATTGATTCAATAACGTTCTTTCTATATTCTTCATCCTCAAATATTCGGATTATCTCGGATAGTTTTCCAGTTTGCATGGCGATAACTGCAGCACGAATATATCTTGATGTTTGGGCGCCGGCTTCATCCGTAGTCGTATTGAAAAATCCTATTATTGTATTGGCCAGTCTGTTTTTGGCTCTAGATGAATGTTTAACTTCGCACCAATCCAAAGATATAGGATCACTGCCTAACTTAATTCTTTCAACCTTATTACCTGGCAATGCGGCAGCAACTTCGTTTCCTATTTCTCCTTTGGCTGGATCTATTGCCAATGCGCCAAAACCATTATTAACCGATTCTACTATCCAATTAGCACCGAAAGTTGTTTTCCCACTTCCCATCCCGCCTATAGCAGTTCGTGGTAAGCATAATTCATCCCAGTTGTTAATAGGCATGTATATGGGTTGTTTCTTGCCTTTAAACGTTACCTCACCTAACGAAATACCGCCTTTTTTAATAATATCTGGTATATCTATTTCCTTTCCTGTTACTGTTTCAATGATGGGATATTCATCTTGCAGTGTTCTTTGTGGTAGCTTAATAAAATGTTTGATTTCTGGTGGCGTGATTATCTGTCTCCTCCCAAAAATGAACGGTACAGAAATATGACGGCTTGTCACTTTAAGGATGAATTTACCCATACGATGTGGTTTAATCATCTTTTCTTTTAATTCGTTATCTTGATTTAATTGCTTTAATGCTAAGTTCAACCCTCTAGCAATCCTTCTTTTTCTCCTTTCATCCTGTGACTGCACAATGAATCGTAATGTAAAATCAAATCCGAGGTGACTTGTTTTCATTTCCGTTGATTTATGAAATTCCTTTTTAGTCCATCGTTTCGAAGGTTTCCTTTCAAATTCTTCTCGCTCTTTTTCTGCATCCTTATACCAATGTTCCTCTGCTGATTGAATACCGAACTGGATAAACACTTGATCCAATCCTTGCATAAAACGTGATATTTCCAATATTTCCTCGAGTGGTATCTGCTGCATTGTTTTGTCCGTTTTTAATGATAGGAAGAAGGGGTACTTTAATTTATAATCATAGGCTAAACAGTCATTAGCTTTGAGTTGTTCTTTTCTCTTTTTCTCCTGGAGAGTAACGTTTTTCCAAGTTACTTGTGCTTGCTGCTTAATGGTATCGTATAGCGCATCATTGGTAGTAATAAAGGTTTGAAAAGAATCTTTAGTAATGGAAGTTTCAAAGAACACTCTGTCTGGGTCACTTATTTTCCCGCTAGCGAAGCGTTCAAACAGTTCAGCATATGAATCTGCCAATATGTCCGAAAACTGCTCTATCCTGTCATTTTTGACGTTAGAGTGTGGGACGATTTGAAATGTCTTATATGGAGATTGTTTGATTTGCTTATTTTGGATTAGCTTTAAAGGTACTCTTTTACCGTTTACTTTTGCTTCCAATTTTGGCTTAGGTTTATATATGGTTGGGAAATCCTTCAATGGTTGAATTAAATTCGGAAATCGGATTTTTATTGTAGATCCTTGCATAACTACATCCACTTAAAACACCTCCGATATGGCCTTTATTGTTTCCATTAGACCGACTAACTTTCCTTCGGGTGCTTCTACTGTTTGGTAAAGAGCGTAGATTGTACCTATTATAAATCCGAATATTAATCCTCCAAAGAATCTCATTATTGACTCACTCCATTTCTAACGTTTTGAAATGCTTCTGTTAAAGCTTCATTAAGCAATGTCCCTACAATAGCAACTAACATTAGTAAGCTTGGTACTAAGAACACCCCACCAACAACCATAGCCGTGGTTTTCAAGGTGGTAGTCCCCATTCTCCTTTTAAACCCTAGAAGGATAAAACCGGCTAAAGCGAAGAGGATTCCAAGGCCTAATGCAATATCTTGAAATACATGTGTTAATGGGCGCATGCTTTCATAAAAGCTTTCTGCATGAACCGATTGAGCAAACAAAACTCCTGAAGCAGTCCAAACCATCATTGCGAATTTCTTAATCTTATTTGATTTCATTAACACAATTACTTCATCATCAATGGGGCGATCCGTATCAAACCAATAATCACCGTTTAATTTAACAATCATCTTTATCCCTCCAATGTATAATTGCTCCCGAATGGGTGCATAATAGATGTAAAGAGAGGTGATTCAGTATGTTGCCATGGATACTAATTGCAGCAGGAGCTGCGCTTATCACTTATTCCCAACTTCCACTTTGATAACATCACGTTTGTATTTTAAATCTTTAGCAATTAGTGATTTTGCATATCCTGAGAAATTTTTAATATCTTTGACGTGTTCAAAAAGGTACCTTTCACCAGGGTTATCAAGATTGAATGAAATCGGCTTATTCTTCATCGTTGTCATGTAATTACCTCCCATGTCATGCTATTAAATGATATGGGATTACATTGCATTTTATGCACACGAATGGGTGCATTTTAAAAAATAAAAAACCGCCTATTTTGGCGGCCATATATCATATACGGTTTTCCCGAAGAAATCAGCTATTTTATAAGCATGATCTATCTTGGGTAAACGTTCATTATCTTTATAACGTCTTATTGTATTTCTATGTATTCCGGTTTTATCAGCTAAACGCGTAATATCCCCAGGTCTTAATATTTCGTTTAACCTACATTCCATGTCATCCACCTCAATTAGATATTCGTGATTGGTGGCGTGATTCCTTCATAACATGACATGTATTATAGGGTTATTTAAAAAAGTGTATTAAAGTCCTATAAGAACTGTTTGCCTACGCTACACAGTTTATGCGGGCGAGAGTATATTTAGAACTCATTTTATAAAAAAGGAGAAATTAATATGTTTTATGCAATTGGGTTGATAACAGGAATAATCATAGGTTATTTTATAAACAGTGTAATCCGTATTTTAAAGAAAGGATTGAATTTTAAAGTAATCGGGTATGTTTTTAGCATTCGTAAAGTTAATAAAGTAGAAGTGATTGACGCGAAGAAAAAATACAAGAAAATGCACATTTGATGAAAAGAGAGGGGAATAAATCCCTTCTCTTATTAATTTCTTACAGTTATTAATTTATTGTCGATATAAAAATCCGTCTTATACTCAACGCCTTTATCACGTAATTCTTTTTCATAATCAGCTACTTTCCAATCCACAAATAAAAATGCTAACGTGTTTCCTTCTTTATCCATTATGTGCCACATTTTCATTTTATATCACCCTTTCTACCCATCTACATATCATATTGTCAATTCTACGTATTCATGACTTGCTACTTGTGGAGCAGGAAAAACCGAGATGCTTTTTCCTGGAATAACCGAAGCATTAAAGCTTGGAATGCGGATTTGTATTGCAACACCGAGGGCTGATGTTGTTCGCGAGCTTAAACCAAGAATTCTACAAGCATTTGCAAATGTAACGGTTCAGGCATTGTATGGGGGGAGTGAGGAAAAAGAGGCGACAGCCCAGCTTATCATTGCAACAACCCACCAATTATTACGATTCAAAGATGCATTCGACCTATTAATTATTGATGAAATTGATGCATTTCCTTATCATGCAGATCCATCATTACCGTTTGCGGCGAATCGAGCGAAAGCGGTACATGGAACAATGCTTTACTTAACGGCGACCCCAAGAAAGGAACAAAAGATGCGATTGAATCGAAAGCAGCTCCCGCATGTTTTTGTCCCGGCTCGCTTCCATGGACATCCCCTACCAATTCCGAAAATGACCATGACCTTTTCATTAAAAAAAAATTTAAAAAACAATCAAGCCCCGGCAACTTTTCTCGCTTGGACACGAAAGCGACAAAACCCTACTAGACAATTACTCATCTTCGTGCCAACGATTCGTTTAGCAGAAAAATTGCAGGAGAATCTAACGAGCCTGTTACTTAAAGAACAAATAATAGCAACGAAAGATAAATTGCTTTTTGTCCATGCAGGTGATTCGAACCGTGAGGAAAAGGTGACTCAATTTAGGAGGAAGGAGCTATCTGTATTAATTACGACAACGATTTTGGAAAGAGGTGTTACTTTTCCCTCTGTGGATGTGGTGATTTTTGATGCGGGTCATATGGTGTTTGATGAAGCGGCGCTTGTACAAATTGCTGGAAGGGCTGGCAGGAGTGCAGATGATCCAACTGGTGAAGTGATTTTCTTTCATGATGGGAAAACGGAGGCGATGGTACAGGCGATTCAATCGATAAACATGATGAATAAGCGGGGAGGATTTTCATGATGGAATGCCTATGGTGCGGGAGAGCTATCATGCTAGACATAACTTGGACGAATTTATTTATGCCAGAAAAGCCGAGACCATTATGTAGTATATGTGAAGGGGAATTGGACCGATTAGATGGAAAGCGCTGCAGGAACTGTAGTAGAAGGTCGGAAGCGGAGATTTGCTCCAATTGTAGTTGGTGGATAGAGCATCCATTAAGAAACTCGATTGCACTTAATTATTCGATTTTCACTTATAATCCATTTATCCAGGAGATTATTGCAAAATGGAAATACCGTGGTGATTATGTGCTAGGAAATGTATTTCAGTCCTATATTATTGAGGAGTTCCGGAAGAACCTTTCCTTTTTGAAGAAGGATGCAATTATTATTCCCATCCCCTTAAGTGAAGAGCGATTACAGGAGCGAGGTTTTAATCAGGCGAAGCAGTTAGCGGGATTTTTACCAATGGAGATGTCTGAGTGTCTAACGCGGGTTCATGGAGAAAAGCAATCGAAAAAAACAAGAATGGAACGAATCGAATCGGAAAATCCATTTTTTATCAAAGAAACGCTTCAAAAACCAGTGATTCTTGTCGATGATATATATACAACAGGTACAACATTAAGACATGCAGCAAGTTTGTTAAAGGACAATGGCTGTCCGAAAGTTTATGCCTTTACGTTGATACGAGGATAAGATTTTGGTAGGTAGGTAAGAAAGGATAACGACTTTCTTACTACATAAGTGCAACTAAGGCTGTCACCCAAAGGCTTGGGTTAAACCTAAGTCTTCTAAAAAAAAACGATGTTAAATTAATCGGTGCAACTAAGATTGCTATTAAATGAAATGGCTAAATCTTAGTTTACTAATCGTGATATAATGACTGAAATGAGGGATTGATAATGGCAGAATTAGCGAATTGCTCACGTTGTGGAAATCTTTTTCTTAAAGGGATACGTGACATCTGTCAGAATTGCTACAAGGAAGAAGAGGCAGCATTCCAAACGGTATTTAAGTTTTTGCAAGTACAAAAAAATAGAACGGCAACAATGATAGAAATCGTAGAAGCAACAAATGTTGACGAAAGCTATATTACAAAATTTGTGAAAGAAAAACGGTTGTTACCATCCCACTTTCCAAATCTCTCCTATCCATGTGAAAGATGTGGAAACGGTATTACGACAGGAAAGCTTTGTCACAATTGCCAAGAAGAGCTTAAAAAAGAGCTCGCAATCCATGACGAAATTGAAACAATCTCGGAAGAAAGACGCATAAAAGAAAAGCAAGAGACGAATACCTATTATGCATTTAATAAACATAAACGAAATTAATGCTTCATTATTGGAGTTGTTTTTCCGATAGTAATAATAAGCGAATAAGGAACGAAAGATAAAACAAAGAGGGGTGTGCTGATATGAAAATTAATGGTCCAAATCAATCAAACTTTAATCCATATAAAAATATAATGCAGAAACAAGCAGAGATTCAAAAGACAGTAAACAAACAGGATCAAGTTGAAATATCCAGCCATGCGAAACAATTGCAAGAAAATGGAAAGCCGAATGAAAAGCGAGCTGCATATGTTCAGGAGATTAAAAATGCAATCGCCACTGGAGATTATAAAGTAGAGGCCGAGAAAGTGGCAGATAAAATGATTAAATTTTGGTCGAAATAATCCGTTTTGATTCTAAAAAGGAGGACAATCAATTGTCCGTACAAACAATTATTCAATCATTAGAAAGCTTAGTACATGTGCATGAAGCGTTACTAGTGATTTCTCAAGAAAAAACAGAAATCGTGAAGGATGGATCTGTTGATAAATTGCAGGCTTTACTTGTAAAAGAGCGGAAACAAATTCGACTGTTAGAGCAGGCGGAGATAAAACGACAAGAAAGTGTAACAGCATGGGCGAAAAATAGTAAGATCCCGGTTGAAAATGCGACGATCACAACGATGCTGGAAACAATCGAAGACGGGGCGGAGCAAGAAGCATTGGCAGCAATCACGACAGATTTGACCAACTTGATTACAAAGTTGAAACAACAGGAACAGCTGAATCAAGCATTGCTAAACCAGTCCATGCAGTTTGTGCAGCTTTCATTAGATATGTTGAACCCATCGATTAATAATTTGAATTATGGTAGCAAAAGTAAAGAAGCAGGGTCTACAAATAGATCCTTATTTGATTCACAAGCATAGATTGAATCGGTGAATAAACGAATATAAGATAAACTAACGGTTTAAAGGAGTAATCGTATGAGTACCTTTCACGGACTAGAAATGGCGAAACAGGCGCTATTTACACAACAATCAGCATTGTATACAACAGGGCATAACATTGCGAATGCAAATACAGAGGGCTATTCAAGACAACGAGTAAACTTCGAGACTACAACACCATATCCTTCTGTTGGTAGAAATCGTCCGCAAATCCCTGGTCAAATTGGAACAGGGGTCGAGGCTGGATCAGTTCAGCGCATTCGTAATCAATTTCTTGATACTCAATATCGTGGAGAAAACAGTCTTTCTGGATATTGGTCGACAAGAGCGGAAGCCTTCAGTCGAATGGAAGGTTTATTGAATGAACCATCGGAAACAGGTCTTAACGCATCGATGGACCAATTTTGGCAATCATTAAATGGATTAGCTACGAACCCTGAAAATTCAGGAGCAAGATCTGTTGTTGTTCAGCGTGGACAAGCATTGGCAGAAACGTTCCGCTATTTAGATAATTCCCTGGATACGATTCGTGGTGATTTGAAGCAACAGCTTGAAAGTAATGTTAACAATGTAAACTCAATCCTTAGACAAATTGATGATATTAATACAGAAGTACGAAAACTGGAAACAAATGGTTTTGTGACAAATGATCTTTATGATAGACGAGATGTATTAATCGATGAACTGTCCAATATGATGGAAGTTAGTGTTGGGTATGATGAAAGCAGTGCTAGTGCAAAGGATATTGCTCAGGGAGTTGCCACAATCAAAGTGGGCGACATTGTTTTAGTAAATGGTGCAGATGGTGGGCATAGCACCGTTTCGATTAATAATGGTGATGCAAACTATGATGCAGTTGAGAAGTTAGTTGTGACTGATGCAAATGAAGTGGAATCAATAATTGACATGCCTCCAGGAAAAGAAGGCTCGATAGCAGCGCTAATTCAGGCTTACGGGTATTCAGACGGTACTGAAATTAAAGGGGATTATTCAGATATACTTGCGACATTAGATGATATGGCATTTAAATTTGCGGATGCGTTTAATGGGGTCCATCAATTAGGTTATGGATTAGATGGAAACACCGGTCGTAACTTCTTCGAGGAATTAGCGAGTACGGAAAATGCAGCAAAACTCATCAAAGTCGATGCGTCTATTATGGAAAATCCATCTCTCGTTGCAGCTAGTAATGATGGCATTTCAGGTGATGGCGGAAATGCAAGTGATTTAGCGGATGTTCTCTACAATGACTTAGTATTTGAAAATGGTGAAAAGACGTCAATTAAAGATTTCTATGAATCTGTCATCGGTAAATTAGGTGTCAATGCAAGTGAAGCAAATCGGATGGCTGATAATACGACGATTCTACTTACACAGGTACAAAATCAGCGATTGTCTATAAGCTCTGTTTCACTTGACGAGGAAATGTCCAATCTAGTTAAATTTCAGCACGCTTATAATGCTGCTGCAAGAAGCTTGACTGCATATGACGAATTAATTGACCGTGTAATCAATAATATGGGATTAGTAGGAAGGTAGGTGGCAATTCATGCGGATAACGCAGAGTATGATTTCGAATAATATGTTAAAGAATCTAACGAATAGTTATTCACAACTTGATACGTATATGAATCAATTAAGCACTGGGAAAAAGATTAATAAACCTTCGGATAATCCAGTACTCGCGATGAATGCAATGGGCTATCGCACCGAGTTGTTAAAAGTTGAGCAATATCAGCAAACTACAAATGAAGTTCATAACTGGTATGATAATACTGATGCAGCGCTAAATCAAGCGACACAGGCGATGCAACGATTACGCGATTTGGCAGTGCAGGCTAGCAGTGATACATATGGCGAGAATGAACGGAAAAATGTAGCAGAAGAAGTAAAGCAAATTAAATTAGATTTAATTGATATTGCAAATACGAAAGTAAATGATAAATATATTTTTAATGGCACAAATACGGCGAAAGCGCCAATTGAGAGATTAAGCGCAAATCCAGATACATGGAATATTTCCTATAATGATGCAGCATATCAGTTCAAATCAGTAGAGATTGAAGTTTCTGATGGATCATCCTTACAGGCAAATGTTGACGGCAATAAGGTATTTGGAAGTATTGATGGCGAGAAAGACTTATTTTCCACTATTGATGATTTCATTGCAAAACTAGAGGGCGATGATTCCCTTGGCAATCTCGATGAGAGCCTTGGCGAGATTGATTCGAGTATTGATAATATTATCAATGCACGTGCAGACTTAGGTGCAAGAATGAACCGGTTAGAGTTGGTCGAGAATCGTTTAAGCGAGCAAGAAATTGTAGCAACTCAGACAATGTCAAATAATGAAGACATTGACTATGCAGAAGTAATTACAAAATTAATTACACAGGAAAGTTTACATCGTGCTGCACTTTCAGCGGGCGCAAGAATTATCCAACCGACACTACTTGATTTTCTAAGATAGATTAACATGACCCTGACCCGTGATAGGGTTCAGGGTTTTAATAACGAACAAGTTTTGAGGGGAGTTCGCTTTATGCAATTACCACAAATTCGCATGCATTCACAGCTTGCAGAAATTCAGATTCATACCACGAATGCTAAACAACATATTGAACAGCCAAAAGCGGATTTAACTATTCAACAGCCGCAAGCCTCACTTTCAATCCAGACAACACCAGCAAAGCTTGACATTGATCAATCAAAAGCATGGGAAGATATGAATTTGATGTCAATCTTAAAGCGGAACGAACAACATAGCCAGGAAGGAATGAAAGCAGTGGCACAGGGGACTGCTAGAAGGGCCAGTGAAGGAACAGAACTGATGAAAATTGAAAATGGTGGTAACCCATTAATTAGTCAGGCAGTTCGTAATAGTCATGATCAAATGAAATCACTAGGAATTAAATTTATTCCATCCACCTTTGCAGTGAAATTCAATTACCAGCCAGCAGAAGTACATACCGATGTTAAAGTAAATCATCCTATCATCGAGGCAACGGTAAATAAACCAAGGATTACCTATCAACCAGGAACAGTTGAAACAAGTTTAAAACAAAAGCAGGATTTACAAATTAGTTTTACCAATTTAGAACAATGAGGAAGGACGAATCGTTCGTATGATTATTCAAACAAAATATTTAGGTGAAGTGGAAATAAATGCAGAGAAAATGATTCGATTTCCTAATGGGCTCCCAGGTTTTGGTGATGAGCTAGAATTTGCTTTGCTTCATTTACCAGATAATCCAGTTTTTCAGATTTTACAATCAATAAACACTGCGAATGTGGCATTTATCGTGACTGATCCATATTTGATTTACAAATCATATGAATTTGAACTCGATGATAATTTAGTAGAAACATTAAAAATTAAAGAGGAAAAAGACGTTAGTGTCTTTGCGATTGTGACATTAAAGGATCCTTTTGCGACAAGCACAATAAACTTAAAAGCGCCTATCATTATTAATACAATGAACAAGCGAGGGAAGCAGTTTATCCTAAACACTGATAAGTATCCATCTAAGGCTTCGATTACAACCAATGGCGCTACAGATGAAAGTAAGGTGAGATAATGCTCGTACTTACACGCAAACGTAATGAAGCAATTCAAATTGGCGAGGACATTGAAATAAAGATACTTTCAATTGAAGGAGATCAAATTAAGCTAGGCATTGACGCACCCAAATCGATTGATATCCACAGGAAAGAAATCTATGTAGATATTCAAAAACAAAATAGTGAAGCTGCAAATGTTTCTATGGATTTGTTGAAGCTATTAAAGGAAACAGAGAAGTAAGTTCCAAACAAGAGAGTGAAATTTCATTAAGTAGGGATTTTACAGCCAGTTAATTCGGGATAAAGCAGTATTTTTTTGAAAAGCCCTTGAAACCTCAGTAATTCTAGCCGATATCATAAGTAAATAATAGTGTTGGGGGATACTAGGATGGGAATTGATAATGTTGTGAATGGGGCAAATCATTCAGTTGCAGAGGAATATGGTGTACAGCCAATGAAGCAAGTGGATGGTTATATAACGAAATTGATTGTTGATGATATTGAAAATACATCTATAGAAGAAAATGATCCAAAGCTAGACAAAAAAGATATTGAAGAAAAGATTGCATCTTTAAATGAATTTTTAAGACCTGTTCAGACAAACCTTAAATTTCAACTTCATGAAAAACTCGATCGATACTATGTTTCAGTAATAGACTCGACAACACACGAGGTAATAAAAGAGATTCCGCCGAAGAAAATGCTGGATATGTATGCGGAAATGGCAGATTTTATGGGATTCTTAGTTGATAAAAGAATCTAAAAGGAGTGAGTATTGGATGAGAATTGGCGGGCTTGCAAGTGGAATTGACACAGATAACATCATTAAGGAATTAATGGCAGCTGAACGACTTCCACTTGATAAAATGGAGCAGAACAAAACGAAATATGAGTGGCAGCGCGATGCTTTTCGTGATATAAATACGAAAATTGCTGAGTTTGATAAAATGATTTTGGATATGAAGCTGAGCAAAACGTATGAAACGAAAAAGGTAAGTTCATCGCAGGAAAGTGCAGTAACGGCTACCGGGTCGAGTAGTGCGATGAATGGGACTTATTCGTTTGAAGTGAAACAGCTGGCAACTGCGGAGGTACATGTAGGTACACTTACACCTGAAAATAAACTTAACCTGAATGCTAAGTTAGGGACTGATTACGAAGGTACTCATACCATCACTACTTACGATGAAAAAGGTAAAGCTATTGAGTTTAAGTTTGAAATAAAAAGTACTGATACATTAAACGATGTATTTAAAACAATCAACAGTAAAGAAATCGACGGTAAAAAAAGCAATGTCCGTATCTCTTATGATGAAATAAATAATAAGGTATTTTTAGAAGCGACTAGAACTGGGAAATACAATACAGATCCAATTGCTGTTAACAATAATGAAATTAGCTTTTCGAGTAATAGTGTAAATAACCTCTTTTCAGGATTACTTAGTTTTTCTGGAGCTAAAGATGCTATACCAGCACAAAAAGGAGTTAACGCAAAATTTACTTACAACGGCGTACCTGACTTGGAATCAAAAAACAACAACTATACACTAAACGGGATCACTTTCCAATTCAATGATGTAACCGATAAAGCTGCTAAACTCACCGTCACCAGCGACACGGACGCAGCTGTTAAAAAAATAACCGAGTTTGTTGACAAGTACAATGAATTAGTTGATGCACTAAATGCAACACAAAATGAAGCAAAATATCGTGATTACCCGCCATTGACAGAAGAACAGCGAAAAGAAATGTCTGAAAAGGAAATTGAGCTTTGGGAAGAAAAAGCGAAGAGTGGATTGCTTAAGGGTGAGTCAATTGTTACTTCAGCATTGTTTGATATGCGCTCGGGCTGGTATGAAAAGGTAGAAAATGATGGCGCATTTTCATTCCTGTCTGAACTAGGTATATCTACGACAAGAGATTATTTAGATGGTGGTAAATTAGAGATTGATCAAACGATTAATAAGGATGGAAAAACTAAGTTAGAAGCAGCACTTGAATCTGATCCTGCAAGTGTACAAAAATTATTTTCCAATAGTAATGAGGGAACCGATCGTGGTCTATTAAATCGTCTACAGGATGCATTAAAACAAACAGTAGGTAAGATTGAAGCACGTGCAGGTAAAGGAACATCGACACTTGACAACTACACATTAGGAAAAAGAGTGAAAAGTCTTGATGAGCAAATTGCTGCATTCGAGGATCGGTTAAAACAAATCGAGGATCGCTACTGGAGACAATTTACGGCAATGGAGCAGGCAATTTCGATGATGAATAATCAATCATCCATGCTCATGAGCTTCGGCGGAAACGGAATGTAATTTAGTAATTTTCTTAAGGAGTGAATATTTTGGCGCAAAACAAAGCATATCAAACATACCAAAACAACGCCGTTAATACTGCATCAGGTGGAGAATTGACGTTAATGCTTTATAATGGCTGTATGAAATTTATTAAACAAGCAATCAAGGATGTTAATGCAAAAAATTACGAAGCTAAAAATACAAATATCCAAAAAGCGCAAAACATTATCCAAGAATTAATGCTGACATTGGATCAAAAAGTAGAAATTTCGAAGCAAATCCTACCGTTGTATGAATATATTCATTTTCAATTAAAAGAAGCAAATATTAAAAATGAAATAGCGTTATTGGAAGAAGCATTGGGATTAGTTACGGAATTCCGTGATACGTGGAAACAGGTAATTCTAAAAACAAGGCAACAACAATTTGCACAGGGTGCGCAGGTTTGATGAATCGATTACAGCCTATTTATGATTTAACCGTAGAATTAAAAAATCTATTAGATAAGCCTGTATCTGCTAAATCAAGAGAAGCTGTCATTACCGACTTAAATCGTTTGCTAATTAGACGAGGTGTGGAAATGGAGAATTTAAGTCCGCCATTTTCTACAGAAGAACAAAGTCTTGGGGAGAAACTTGTGCCGATAAATCAAGCGGTTCAAAAAAAGATGCAAGTGATGTTTAGTGGACTTAAAACAGAAATGAAGCAAGTGAAGCAGCAGAAGAAATCGAATCAATCGTATACGAATCCATACAGAAGTGTACAAGCAATGGATGGCATGTTTATGGATCGGAAAAAATAAGAAAAGCTCCTTCATTGATGGGGTAGATGAAGTCTTATGATTATTCAGTGGAATTAAACGGTTATTATGAGAAAGGACGACACTAAATCACCTTTTTGGACTTTAGTGTCGTCTTTTTATTGATTAATGTATTCTTTTTAAAAAATTTGGGGGCTCTAATTGGTTCGTATATTATACAAATTAATGGTAGCTCATCAGGGAAAGGAGCGCACGTTCTATTCGG
Organism: Oceanobacillus arenosus; assembly: GCF_003369575.1. Classification (GTDB taxonomy): domain Bacteria; phylum Bacillota; class Bacilli; order Bacillales; family Amphibacillaceae; genus Oceanobacillus; species Oceanobacillus arenosus. The sequence goes on from NZ_PIOC01000024.1 coordinate 21,408, forward strand.
CGTCAGGTCCGCTCGATTCAGTGACGATTTCGCGCGAATTCGGCTTGTCCCCGCTCGATTCAATGCGGTTCTCGCTCGATATGGACCTGTTCTCGCTCGAATTGTTGGAGGCGCAGTCGATGCTTGTATTTATTTTAATTGTAAAGTTTATTAAGATAATGTAAACTCCACAACCTCTGTTGTACCAACGTTTCTGGATAAATAGGACAAATCTTGCCAATATTTTTAGTGGTTTAAGAAGGAATAGTCGCGGGAAAGGTAGTATAATATAGTCAAAAGGAGGGCACTTACTATGAAATTTAACATTCGTGGTGAAAATATTGAGGTTACAGGTGCTATTAGAGAATACGTAGAGAAAAAGATCAGTAAACTTGAAAGGTATTTTGATACACCCCCAACATCCGAGGTACATGTTAATTTAAGTGTCTATAATGATGAACAGCGAATAGAAGTAACAATTCCAATGACAGATTTATTATTACGCGGTGAGGTTCAACATTTAGATCTTTACGCAGCGGTTGATTTAGTTGTTGATAAATTAGAAAGACAAATACGTAAACATAAAACAAAAATAAACCGTAAATTCCGTCAAAATAGTGCGCCAAAACAAGTGGTTGCTGATCAACTAGAGCATGAAAGAAGAGCGGTTGCTGTTGAAGAGGAATCAGATGAAATTGAAATTGTTCGGACAAAACGATTTAATCTTAAACCAATGGATTCTGAAGAAGCGGTTTTACAAATGGAAATGCTAGGACATGAATTCTTCGTTTATACGAATGATCTGTCTGGCGATACAAATGTCGTGTATCGGCGCCGTGATGGAAAATACGGCCTAATTGAACCAAATGTTTAATAAAGATAGCAGTAGGAAAGACGATCCCATATGGGGTCGTCTTTTTGGTAGTAAGAGCTTTTATACTATATAAGTGGGGGCCAACAGGATGTTGCGGTTTTAATCGAACTTCCCCCTTATTTTGTCGAAATTTGTAGAACGAAATACAATAATTTGTTTTGAGAAAATTTAAATGATCAAAAAAGACAAAATCTAATAAAAAGCGCCTCCGTTTCTTATTTTTAGAGTGAAAATCTGTCGAATTCAACTCTAAATTTGAAAAATGGTAATTGGACTTTAGAACTAGTAATATGATAAAAATAAGCTAATAGAACTAGGAGGGGTAGCAATGACAGAACAAGACAGAGCGACACTTCAACAACTCGTAAATAAGGTGAACCAGCATGAAGAAACGATTGTCCAGCTATTGAAGATCATTGCAGCAACTAATCAGAGGATTTCGAATCAAGCATCAAATATTATGAAGGAAGAACACTATTATTTAAAAGTATAATACATCTAACGTATTGCCCCATTTTTCCTCATATTATCCTCAAAGTAAAGAGCAGTCTATCCTCAGGCTGCTCTAATATATTATTCCATTCGTATTGATGAGCCGCAGAACAAGTTGTCATCTATTGAGAATAAATGTTATTATTATAGAGGATGATAGTATTGATTTAATTAAGGAGCGTTAACAATGGCAGGATTACTGACGAAAATATTCGGCGATGGTAACCAAAAGCAACTTAACCGAATTCAAAAACAAGTTGATTTAATAGAAGCAAAAGAACCAGAAATAGAAAAACTGTCAGATGATGAATTAAAGCAAAAAACAGCGGAATTCCGGGAGCGTTATGCAAACGGTGAAAGCATTGATGATATGTTAATAGAAGCCTTTGCAGTTGTACGCGAAGCTGCAAAACGTGTATTAGGTATGCGCCCATATGGTGTGCAATTAATGGGTGGTATCGCACTACATGAAGGTAACATCTCCGAGATGAAAACTGGGGAAGGGAAAACATTGGCATCAACACTTCCAGCATATTTGAATGCAATCGCAGGGAAAGGTGTTCACATTATTACAGTAAACGAATACTTAGCTGAACGTGATGCAAAGCAAATGGGAGAGCTTTATGAATTTCTCGGTTTAACTGTTGGTCTAAACGGCAATGGTTTATCAAAGGAAGAGAAGCGAGACGCATACAATTGTGATATCACATATGGTACGAACAATGAATTTGGTTTTGATTATCTTCGAGACAACATGGTATTATACAAAAATCAGATGGTACAGCGGCCATTGAACTTTGCAATTATTGATGAGGTCGACTCCATTTTAATTGATGAAGCAAGAACACCATTAATTATTTCAGGGTCTGCCAAAAAGTCAGCATCCTTGTATCAACAAGCAAATAGCTTCGTAACCACATTAAGGCGTGACGATGACTATACGTACGATGAGAAAACAAAGGGTGTACAGCTAACAGAAGAAGGAATCAATAAGGCAGAACGATATTTTTCAATTGAAAATTTATTTGATTTGGACCATGTTTCCTTAACACACCATATTAATCAAGCGTTGAAAGCACATGTATCGATGCATTTGGATGATGATTATGTAGTTGAAGACGGGGAAGTAGTCATTGTTGATACCTTCACTGGACGGTTAATGAAAGGTCGTCGTTATAGTGACGGGCTCCACCAAGCGATTGAGGCAAAAGAAGGCCTGCAAATTCAAAATGAAAGCATGACACTAGCATCTATTACATTCCAGAACTTCTTCCGTATGTACAATAAACTGGCTGGGATGACTGGTACAGCGAAAACAGAGGAAGAGGAATTTAGAAACATTTATAATATGGATGTTATTGTTATTCCAACAAACCAACAAATTATCCGTGAAGACCGACCAGATTTGATTTATAAATCAATGGAAGGAAAGTTCCGTGCAGTTGTTGAAAGTATTAAAGAACGAAACAAAACTGGACAGCCTGTATTAGTTGGTACAGTTGCAGTAGAAACATCAGAGTTGATTTCTAGCTTGCTAAAAAAGGCGGGCGTAAAACATGATGTTCTAAATGCGAAGAATCATTTTAGAGAAGCAGAAATTATTGAAAATGCTGGTCAAAAATCTTCCGTTACAATTGCGACTAACATGGCTGGTCGTGGTACTGATATTAAACTTGGTGAAGGTGTAATCGAATTAGGTGGCCTTGCAGTTATCGGTACAGAACGTCATGAATCTCGTCGAATTGATAATCAGCTTCGTGGACGTTCGGGTCGTCAAGGTGACCCAGGGATTACGCAATTTTACTTATCGATGGAAGACGAATTAATGCGTCGTTTTGGTTCAGATAATCTCAAAGCGATGATGGAAAGATTAGGAATGGATGATTCTCAACCAATTGAAAGTAAGATGGTTTCCCGTGCAGTTGAATCTGCTCAAAAACGTGTAGAAGGAAATAACTTCGATGCACGTAAAACGGTACTATCTTATGATGATGTGCTTAGAGAGCAACGTGAAATTATTTATAAACAGCGTTTCGAAGTCATCGATGCAGATGAAAATATTCGTGAAATCATTGAAAGTATGATGGAATCTTCTATCCAGCGTGCGGTAGCTGCCCATACGCAAAATGATGATGAAGCAAATTGGAACCTTCCAGCATTCGTTGAATATGTCCATGGAAATCTATTGGATCAAAATGCATATTCAATTAGTAATATCCAAGGGAAGACGCCAGAGGAAATCATTGATGTTACGATGACAAAAGTACGAGAAAAATACGATGAGAAATCAACGGAGCTTGCTCCAGATCAATTCCAAGAGTTCCAAAAAGTCATCGTCTTGCGCACGGTTGATTCGAAATGGATGGATCATATTGATCAGATGGATCAGCTTCGTCAAGGAATCCATCTGCGTGCCTATGGACAAAATGACCCATTACGGGAATATCAGCTTGAAGGCTTTGCAATGTTTGAGGAAATGATTGGTAACATTGAGGATGAAGTTTCTAAATATATCATGAAGGCGCAAATTCGTGAGAACTTACAACGGGAAGAAGTCGTGAAAAATACGACAGCTGTTTCCGGTGGACAAGAAGATAAGAAAAAAGTTAAGAAGCCTTTTGTAAAAACAGTCACGGTTGGACGTAATGACCCATGCCCATGTGGTAGCGGGAAAAAATATAAAAACTGTCATGGGAATTAATAAGTGAAAGCACTCCCGATAACGAACGGGAGTGCTTTCCTACTCATTCAAGTTTTCTAAGCAAAAATAATATTTAGAGGTGAGCTAGATGGAATTAGTAGAAATCAAACATGAATTGGAGAAAATAGCTGCAAGGATTGAAGACTTTAGGGGGTCTCTTTGACTTAGATGTTAAAAGAGATCGTGTAAAAGAATTAGAACAAGAAATGGCGGATCCTGATTTTTGGAATAACCAGGATGCTGCACAAAAGGTAATCGGTGAAACCAATATTCTAAAACATGACATTCAAAACTTTGAAACGGTTGAAAATCAATATGAAAACCTGGAAGTTTCCTACGAATTAGTGAAGGAAGAGAATGACAAGGAGCTATTTGACGAACTGAATAAAGAATTAGAAGTATTTATCAAGGATGTAAATGAATTTGAATTACAATTATTATTAAGCAATCCATACGATGCAAATAATGCAATTTTAGAATTACATCCAGGTGCCGGTGGTACGGAATCACAGGACTTTGCGGATATGTTACTTCGCATGTATCAACGCTGGGCAGAGGATAGAAGCTTCAAAGTGGAAATCTTAGATTACTTGCCAGGTGAAGAAGCGGGAGTAAAGAGCGTTACCTTACTCATAAAAGGGCATAATGCTTATGGCTATTTAAAGGCAGAGAAGGGTGTCCATCGTTTAGTCCGGATTTCTCCATTCGATTCATCTGGACGGCGCCATACCTCTTTTGTTTCTTGTGATGTTACACCGGAAATGACAGATGATGTTGATATTGAAGTGCGAACAGAGGATATTAAAGTTGATACGTACCGTGCAAGTGGTGCAGGTGGCCAGCATGTTAATACAACTGATTCTGCTGTCAGAATTACACATATCCCGACAAATACAATTGTTACCTGTCAAAATGAGCGGTCACAAATTAAAAACCGTGAAGCGGCAATGAAAATGCTGAAATCAAAATTATATCAATTGGAAGTTGAGAAGCAGCAGCAAGAATTAGCTGAAATACGCGGTGAACAAAAGGAAATTGGCTGGGGCAGTCAAATCCGTTCCTATGTATTCCATCCATACTCGATGGTGAAAGACCATCGTACAAATACGGAAGTTGGGAATACACAGGCAGTAATGGACGGAGAAATTGATCCATTTATCGACGCATATTTACGATCACAAATAAATTAAGTAATTAAAATGGGACATCTTAGCGGATGCTCCCATTTTTACTAAAGTAGGAAAGTATACAAGTTTTCCATTTCAATTCTCAAGATTAGCAAGATTTTCCTCACCACTGTCCTTCGCCAAACGAACGCTTGCGCTTTTGGTCTCCTAATCGTTAACCTCCAGATAGTTCTCCAAGCTTTAAAATAGTTATAAAAAGGGTATAATAGAGTTGATAATATTTTCAGTATTTACATAGGGAGGATATCAAATGAGAAAATGGGTAATCGCGACATTGTTTGTCACAGCTTTAGTTCTTGGTGCATGTGGTGGCGGTAATGAAGAGCCTAAAGAAGAGGCTACTGATAATGGTACGGAAGAATCAACTGAAGGCGGTTCGGTAGATGCTAATGCAGGTGAAGCGGTATTCGCAAAAAACTGTTCAGCTTGTCATGGTGCAGATCTATCAGGTGGGGTTGGTCCTGACTTAACCCAAGTCGGTTCAAGATATTCTGCTGAGGAAATTGCTGATATCGTTACTAATGGTAAAGGTAAAATGCCTCCACTAAATGTAGCAGGGGAAGACTTAGATAATTTAACAAATTGGTTAGCCGAAAAACAATAACCGTTTTTAATGTAAAAAGTAAAGGTTTAGATTGAAGGAGGGATTTCTTTAATCTAAGCCTTCTTGCTTTTTTTGAAAATTCGACAATATTACACCTTATTAATAAAAGGATTTCCTTTGACATGAAAATGTAATAATTTTATGTCTAAAAATATTGTAGAAGAATGTTATACTATAGCAGTAAGATAAATGGTACCTCTTTTCACTATAAAGAAGGTGCTTTTTCATTGACAGATAAGAAGGTATAGAAATGCTCCCACTACATAAGAGCAAGTCTACTAATAGAATAGGAAAACATAAAACGTTTAATGTCAATTTCTGTGACAAGAGAGGCAAAGTCCAGAATCAGCGTTTTTGTTTGATTCAACATTGAGATTAAAGAAGAACTTTAAAAAAACTTAAAAGGTGATACAAATATGATATTGATGAAAGATGTATATAAAACATACCCAAACGGGGTGACCGCGCTAAGCGGAATAAATGTTGATATAAAGCAAGGGGAATTTGTATATATTGTTGGTCCCAGTGGTGCTGGTAAATCCACTTTTATTAAGCTAATGTATCGAGAAGAAAAACCCTCAAGTGGAACAATCCTTATTAATGATATGAACCTAGAGGAATTGAAGAACAGACAAATTCCTCTTCTTCGTAGACAGATTGGTGTTGTTTTTCAAGATTTTAAATTGCTTCCAAGACTAACAGTCTATGAAAATATTGCATATGCATTAGAAGTAATTGAAGAACCTCCAAGTAATATTCGCCAGCGGGTAATGGATGTGTTGGAAGAAGTAGGTCTTAAGAATAAGGCTCGCTCCACACCAAATGAATTATCAGGTGGAGAGCAACAACGTATATCGATTGCACGTGCAATTGTGAACCGTCCGAAGATCGTCATTGCCGATGAACCAACTGGAAATCTAGATCCTGAAACATCTTGGGAAATTATGAAAACTTTTGAAGATATCAATGCAAAAGGAACGACACTTATCATGGCAACGCATAGTAAGGAAATTGTAAATACAATGAAGAAACGCGTCATTGCGATTGAAAGTGGAAATATTGCTAGGGATGAAGATCAAGGAGAATATGGTTATGAAATTTAGAACATTAATGCGCCACATCCGGGTTGGCTGTAAAAATATTATCCGAAATGGTTGGATGACAATTGCCTCAATTGGTGCTGTAACAACTACGCTGATTTTAGTAGCAGTGTTTCTAGCATTAGTCCTTAATTTAAATGAGATTGCTAAGAACATAGAAAATGATGTCGAAATAAAAACATTAGTTGAACTTGGGACAAGTGATGAAGAGGTAATTGCTTTAGGAAAACAATTGGAGGCAATTGAAGGCGTTGATTCGGTCACCTTCTCTTCAAATGATGAGGAATTGCAGAGCCTAATTAAGAGCATGGGTGATGAAGGGACTACATGGGAGTTATTTGAACAGGATAATCCATTAAACCACGCTTTTATTGTTAGAGCAAAAGTACCACAAGATACAGAAAGAATCGCAGAAGAGATTCAATCACTTGACAATATTAATCGTGTCGTTTTTGGTAAAGATGTAGTTGAGCAACTATTTAAGTTTAATAACTATGCACGAGTAATTGGGATAGTATTAATTGTTGCACTCGTATTTACAGCAATCTTCCTAATCTCGAATACGATAAAGATCACTATTATCGCCCGAAGTGCAGAGATAGGAATTATGAAGCTTGTTGGTGCAACCAACGGATTCATTAGATGGCCATTCTTTATCGAAGGCTTGCTATTAGGTGTACTAGGTTCGGTCATCCCAATTGCTATTGTACTAGGTGGTTACTACTACTTGGATTCAGCTGTAATTGACACTATATCATTTAGTTTTGTTGAGTTATTGCCATTTAATCCATTTGCATGGCAACTATCACTTCTAATTTTAGCAATCGGTGCAATTATCGGTGTTTGGGGAAGTGTTATGAGTATCCGTAAGTTCTTAAGAGTTTAATAGAGAACAATCATTGGTTCCCATGCCTATTACAACAGGCATGGGAATTAATAAAAAATGTAGATCAACATAGTGTTACATAAGTAAAAATGATTAGAAAAGAGGAATAATTGCAATGAGAAAGTTTTTCAAATATATTTTAGCTACGGGACTAGTTATTACCGTTAGTACAGCAAATGTTCCCTATCTTTCAGCAGAGACAATAAATGACATAGACAATGAGATTAATAACTTGGAACGAGAAAAGCAAGAGCTTGAAAGTAAGAAAAATAACGTGGAAAGTAATAAATCAAATAATGAAAATAAGATTCAGGATAATCTAAGTCAACAAACTTCAGTTGAAAAAGAGATAAATAGTATCGATGAACAATTAACGAAGACGAGTAATGATATCTATGAAAAAGAAAATCAAATAAAAGAAACAGATAAAGAAATACAGGAATTTAATGATCGAATTGAAGCATTAAAACAAGAAATTATTGTTTTAGAGGAAAGAATTGCACAAAGGGACATACTGCTAAAAGATCGCCTCCGTACGATTCAACAAAATGGAGGGGAAATGAAATACATAGAAGTATTGTTCGGAGCACAGAGTTTCGGTGATTTCATTAGCCGTTCCACTGCAGTAAACACCATTATGGACCAGGATAAGACGATAATGGATGAGCAAGCTGCAGATAAGAAGACATTAGAAGAGAACAAAAAGGAAGTTGAAGTTAAGAAGGTAGCCGTAGAAGAAAAAAAAGCGCAAATTGAAGGTCAAAAGCAAGAGTTAGTAGCATTAAAAGGTCAACTGGATAATCAAATGAACGAAAAAGCGACATTAATGGCACAACTAGAGGCAGAACATGGTCAACTAGAAGAAATTAAATTGTCATTAGAAGATGAACAGGAGATTTTACGTGCGGAAGAAATAGCAAAAGCACAAGCAATCGCACTTGCACAAGGTAAAAAGGGTGCGTTAGAGCAGGCGGCAAGAGAAGAGGCTGATAGAATTGCTGCGGAGAAAGCTGCCGCACAAAAGGCTGCAGCTGAAAAGTCTGCGACAAATAATAATGCATCTACAAATAAAATAGCGTCAGCAAATCCAAGTACACCTAAGCAATCGAACCAATCAAGTAATGTGAGTGGTGGGGGAATATTCATTTATCCAGCATCAGGACCAATTACTTCTCCATTCGGACCTAGAGTTCATCCTATTTTTGGGAGCAATGGTTCACATAATGGAGTAGACTTCGGTGTTGGTTCGGGTACCACATTAGTTGCACCAGCAGACGGTGTTGTGAGTCAAGCAAGATATATGAACGGCTTCGGGAATGTGATAATGATATCTCACCATATAAATGGTCAAACATATACAACGGTTATGGCACATTTAAGCAGAATATCTGTCTCAGCGGGACAAGCTGTAAGTCAAGGACAAGCAATTGGTGCAACAGGAAACACAGGGGATTCAACTGGTCCACATCTTCATTTTGAAGTTCATATTGGTGGTTACGGAAATCCTGTTAACCCAATGCCTTATCTATAATTGAACGCAATTTACAATTAAATTATGAATGATTCTATTGTTTGAGAAGGTATCACACATCATGTTGTGATGCCTTTTTTGTTGCTTAGGAAACTATAAAAGTTGGACGTTGTGGATAACTTAATTACCGAGAATAGCCACGTCCAGCTCCAGCGCTAAAGCTATAGCGAGACTTGTCTCACCTCCGTAATCCACGTCAACCGCTTACGCTCCCAAAGAGTTTCCTTTTTCTCAAAAGGCAAGGAGAAGTTCGACTTAGGTCTCCACGTCCTGTGGCAACGTCGAACCAGCTCAAACTAGCTTTAAGCTTTTGTTCGTAGATAAGAAGGTATAACGACATTCTCCCGTTTATTGGAATTCAAAGTGAAAAATCTAGTCAGATGAAGTAGATAATGGTATGCTTTTCTATATCACATCATAAAGTGAACCAAATGATTGCTGTTTTCCAAAATATATACCAGCTAAATCAGCAATACTTGTAAGATAAAGAATCAACAATATCGAGGTGGAAGTATGAAGATGAAAAAGTCACAAGTCATATTATTATTAATTGCTGCCTTAGTATTAGGGTTTGCAGGTGCATACTCCGGTGTGAAATTTGCACAGCCGGAAATAGGAGTAACACCGAATGCATCGGTTAAAGAGAGTGCCGAGGGGAATACAAAGCAAGGTGCAGGGAACTTAGATAAAGTTGCGCAAGCTTTTGCTCTTATTAAAGGGAATTACTTAGAAGGCGTGGATGATAAACAGCTCGTTGAAGGAGCGATTGAGGGGATGCTTGCTACCCTTGGAGATCCACATAGTTCATACATGGATGTTGAAACGATGAGTCAATTCAACGAGCAAATTGAATCATCGTTTGAAGGAATTGGTGCAGAAGTAAGCATGGTGAATGGTGTTGTGACCATTGTTGCACCGATCAAAGAATCGCCTGCAGAAAAAGCAGGGTTAAGACCAAATGATCAAGTGCTAACGGTAGATGGCGAAAGCTTGGAAGGATTAAATCTAAATGAAGCAGTTGCAAAAATACGCGGTGAAAAAGGATCTGAAGTTGTATTAGAAATTCAACGGAAAGAAGCATCAGAGCCTTTTGCAATTACCATAACACGTGATGAGATTCCTGTCGAAACAGTCTACAATGATATCAAAACAATTGATGGCAAACAAACGGGCATTTTGGAAGTAACGAATTTTTCAACGAACACGGCAAAGGAATTTATCGAGCAATTGAACATGCTTGAGGGAAAAGGAATTGAAGGTTTAGTCATTGATGTAAGAGGCAATCCAGGTGGGCTATTAGATGTTGTTGAAGAGATGCTAGCACAATTTGTCCCTAAGGATATGCCATATATTCAAATCGAGAATCAAGATGGTGAGAAAGCACCAAGATATTCCGATTTAGCGGAGAAAAAACCCTATCCAATTAGTGTTCTAATCAATGAGGGAAGTGCTTCTGCATCAGAGATCTTAGCGGTAGCAATGAAGGAATTAGGCTACGATGTAGTTGGACAAACAAGTTATGGTAAAGGAACCGTTCAACAAGCGATACCATTAGGAGATGGCAGTACGATTAAACTTACGATGAATAAATGGTTATCACCTAAAGGCGAGTGGGTAAATGGAAAAGGTGTCGAACCAACGATTGAGGTGAAACAGCCAGAGTATTTTTATACGAATCCAATCGTAATTGAGGAACCCCTTAGCTTTGACCATACAGGAGAAACGATTGCAAATATGCAATTGATGTTGTCAGGTATAGGCTATGATACAGGACGTACAGATGGTTATTTCAATGAGAAAACGGAAGAAGCGGTGAAAAATTTCCAAGCAGATCATGCACTTGGATCTACTGGGATCGTCGATGAAGAAACTGCAGGGTTGATTGAGGCGAAACTCATTGAACAAATTCGAAGCGGTGACGATGATCAACAATTGGAAACGGCTTTAAACGAAATTTATAAATAAGCGATATTATACTGTACGACAATTATTCCGCGAGACATGTTCTCGCGGATTTTCATTCAGTGGCTAAGAAAAATATCGGCACATTTCTAATGCCTAAGTTTTCTAATATTAATTTGCAGTAAAGCAGGGATAGGTCCTTTACATATCGAATAACTAGTTAAGGGCTAACAAGAGATGGAAGGTGTTTGGGATGGTAGAAACATGGTTAATTGAATTACTCAAAGGAATTGGAAAGCTTTTCTTAAATCCATTATTATATTGGTCATTATTGCTGATATTTGCAGCAGGATATTTTCGAATAAAACGAGAACGATTGGATTTTGGTGTGAAGGTGTTCGACCTATTTTCTGAATGGAGGAAGACGTGGACAACCACACTCATATCTGGCATTATTCTTTCATTAATTATGCTTGTTGTTGGCATCGTATTTTCATATGAAACAATATTATTATTAAGTGTCGTCACGATTATCCTAAGTATTACGATGCGTTTCACAATGCTATCACCTAGCTATACATTGGGGATTACAATTATATTGCTAGTATTTTCACCTCAATTATTAGAATATCAGTCCTACATAGATTCAAGTTTATTTTCAGAAGTAAATTTCTCTTCTCTAGTGATTCTACTGGGTTTGCTTCTGTTTGTTGAGGCAATCTTAATTCGAAATGTGGACCGTAATAGGACATACCCTAGTCTTCTTTTGAGCGAGAGAGGCATCTGGATTGGGCAACATCGATTAAAGAAGCTTGGTATTATTCCGTTTTTCGTTCTTGTGCCAACGGGAATGATTACTTCTTTCCCACCATTTTGGCCATATTTTTCGATTGGTGGAGAGTCATTTAGCATCTTGCTAGTGCCGTTTGTGCTCGGTTTTGATTTTATTGTTCGAGGAAACCTACCATTGAATGCAGCAAAGAAGCTTGCTAAATCGATTGCTATATTAGGAGTGCTTGTCGTTTTTATTGGGGTTGGCAGTATGTATCTCTCAAGCTTGTCAATTGTCGCGGTAATTATTGCCATCTTTGGCAGGGAATGGATTCAATACCGATATAAAGTGAATGATCGGACAAATGTACCATATTTTCATCCGGAAAACAATGGATTGAAAATACTAGGAATCATTCCTGGCACTCCAGCAGAACGACTGGATATACTCGTTGGTGAAACAATTATTAAAGTGAATGGGGTAAAAATTAACACGGAACAAGATTTCTATAGCTCCTTACAAAGTAGTGGGGCATATTTTAAATTAGAAGTTGTCGATGATGCAAATGAAATGCGATTTGTTCAAGGACCATTTTATGAAGGGGACCATCATGAATTGGGATTGATTTTTACTGTAAAGCCATATCGAGAAAAAAAGAAGCGGAAAAATATTAGTTAAGTATATCATTGTTGATTAAATTGGGGGGTAGCTATATGCAATTTGTATTCGACTTAGATGGAACCATTTGTTTTAAGGGGCAGTCGATATCAAATGACATTCTGAAAGCATTAGCAGCACTGACAATGAATGGGGATGAGGTCATTTTTGCTTCTGCAAGGCCAATCCGTGATATGCTTCCTGTAATAAGGAAGGACTTCCATTCGTACACGATGATAGGTGGTAATGGTTCACTTATATCCAAAAATGGAAAGATCGTCTATTCAAAGTCTTTTAGCGATGAAGAATTGCTTGGTATTCGTGATCTAATTGATTCTTTTGATGTGAAATACTTGATTGATGGAGAATGGGATTACGCTTACACTGGTCCTGCTGATCATCCGATCTTACAAAATCTTGATCCAGCAAAACTGGCAAGGAATTTGAAGCTAGAATCGCTAACATCCATTGTAAAAATTTTATTATTAGAATTGAGTAACAATGAACGATTAGAGAAGGAATTAGCAAACTTAGCGCTAACGATCCATAAACATGGGGATGAGAATGTATTTGATATCAGTCCAAATGGGGTTGATAAATGGAGTGCACTTCAAGAATTAGGGGTTCAAAGAGGAAATTATATTGCCTTTGGAAATGATGCGAATGATCGGACGATGTTTGAACATGCACTACATAGTATTATGATAGGATATCATGAACAACTTGCACCATTAGCGAAAGAAACGATTCGATATAATAACCACGTGGAGCAAGCAATAGTCGAGAAAATACTGGAGCTTACAAATATATTCAAATTGATTAAATCATAATTTATTCTTTTCAAAAGGGGAAATTATCATGCTGGTTAAACCGAGAAAATTACAACGTGGAGATAGAGTGGCTACCCTAAGCCCTTCATGGGGCGGTGCAGGTGATCCAGAGTTGAGATGGCGTTATGATCAAGGAGTGAAGCGACTAGAGGAAGTATTTGGACTTCAAGTTATGCCAATGCCAAGTAGCTTGAAGGGGTCAGCATTTGTATATGAGAATCCAGAAGCACGTGCTGCAGATTTAAATGCAGCATTTGCGGATGAAACAATTAAAGGAATCTTTGCAAACGTTGGTGGTGAGGATAGTATTCGTTTACTCCCATACATTGATTTCGATGTGATTCGTGAAAATCCGAAAATATTTTTGGGATATTCTGATGTAACGATTTCACATCTATTCTGCCATAAAGCGGGTATCTCCAGCTTTTATGGACCCGCAGTTTTGACTGACTTTGCAGAAAACGTGGCGATGGATGCATATACGGTTGATAAGATAAAACGAACTCTATTTTCAGATGAAGTAATAGGAGAAATTAAACCAGCTGAGGAATGGACGAGTGAACATCTCGAATGGGATATCGTTAATAAAAATACACGACGTAAGATGCAGCCTAATAAAGGATATGAGGTAATACAAGGCGTGGGGATAGTAAAAGGTCGCTTAATTGGCGGCTGTATCGAAGTGTTAGAGTTTGCTAAAGGAACGATGCTCTGGCCGGAAGAGAAGTACTGGGAAGATAGTATTCTATTTTTTGAAACATCAGAAGAAAAGCCGGCACCAGCACTATTGAAGTATTGGCTAAGAAATTATGCTACACAAGGAATTTTACAAAAGGCAAACGGAATCATTTTTGGCAAACCACAAGATGAGACCTATTACCAGGAATATAAAGAAGTAATCCTACAGGTAATGAAAGAATATAAACTCGAACATTTACCAATACTCTATAATCTAAATTTCGGTCACACAGAGCCGAAGTTAGTCTTGCCATACGGAGCAATGGCAGCAATTGACTGCACAGAAGCAACATTCTCTATCTTAGAAAGCGGCGTAATCTAACAAAGACTTCCACCAAGAATGAAGCTGGTGGAAGTCTTTTCAATAGAATGATTACTACAAGATTATTGCTTTGTTAACTTATGGTTGATAATTAGAGTTGATATGAAGTGCGAACTAGTTTAATGTGCTAAGGCCTCTCGGACCAGTCGCTCCAGAAATACACTACGCGCATCTTAGGGGAGCTGGTGAGCCAACTCACGCTATCGCGCTTCGTAGTCTCATCTAGGCTCTTCTTCCCGCAGAAGTCTCCGTGTATTTCTTCCGCTGGGGTTGTAAAACATCACATATAAAAGAGTTACTAACCACTGACAATCGACGTTAATAGAAGTGAAAAAGTGAAACTCACGTATGAACAGCGACTACTGACTAGAATTAATATCCAAATTGTCACTAGTCAGCACTTTATATTAATAGCAACAAACAACGCAGAAATGGTTTTCCTGCCTGCAATATGGGTAAAATAAAGCTAGACATTCTATGCATTATAATCGAATATTTGTTCGTTATTTGTTAAAATAAATTTTATAATATGGTAGAATAGAGATAGAAGGAACGGAGGCGTGTTGATTGAAAAATAAATTTGAACTTGTTTCGCAATATCAACCAGCTGGGGATCAACCGACGGCGATTAAAGAAATTACCGAGAGAGTTTTAGCAGGACAACGATATCAAACATTGCTCGGTGCAACAGGAACAGGAAAAACCTTTACCGTTTC
Organism: Oceanobacillus arenosus; assembly: GCF_003369575.1. Classification (GTDB taxonomy): domain Bacteria; phylum Bacillota; class Bacilli; order Bacillales; family Amphibacillaceae; genus Oceanobacillus; species Oceanobacillus arenosus. Next base: position 36,699 of record NZ_PIOC01000024.1, read on the forward strand.
CAATGTTGTGCAGGAAATTAATCGACCGACACTTGTAATTGCCCATAATAAAACATTGGCTGGACAGTTATACAGTGAATTTAAGGAATTTTTTCCGAACAATGCTGTAGAATATTTTGTAAGTTACTATGATTATTTTCAACCAGAAGCATATGTCCCATCTACGGACACCTTTATAGAAAAAGATGCAAGCATCAATGATGAAATCGATAAGTTACGACACTCTGCAACGTCATCCTTATTTGAACGGGAAGATGTATTAGTCGTTGCAAGTGTTTCCTGTATATATGGTCTCGGTAATCCTGAAGAATATCGAAATCAAGTACTTTCCATTCGGATGGGAATGGAAAAAGACCGTGATCAGTTATTACGTAACCTCGTAGATATTCAATACGCAAGAAATGATATTGACTTCAAGCGTGGAACGTTTCGGGTACGTGGTGACTCAGTAGAAATAATTCCTGCATCAAGAGAAGAAAATTGTTATCGCATCGAATTTTTTGGTGACGAAATTGACCGTATTCGTGAGGTCGATGCATTAACAGGGGAAATTATTGGTGATCGCGAGCATATTGCTATTTTTCCTGCGTCCCACTTTGTTACTGGTGAAGAGAAGATGAAGCTAGCGATTAAAAATATCGAATTGGAATTGGCAGAGCAATTAAAAAAACTGCGAGCAGAAAACAAGCTGTTAGAAGCACAACGACTCGAGCAACGAACCAATTATGATTTAGAAATGATGAATGAAATGGGCTTTTGCTCGGGGATTGAGAACTATTCTCGTCATTTAACATTGCGTGAAGCAGGGGCTACGCCATATACTTTAATCGATTATTTCCCAGAGGACTTTCTTATCGTTGTCGACGAATCCCATGTTTCTTTACCGCAAATTAGGGGCATGTATAATGGAGACCAAGCAAGAAAGAAAGTATTAGTTGACTATGGATTTAGACTTCCATCTGCACTGGATAATCGCCCATTAAAATTTGAAGAATTTGAGGCAAAGGCGAAACAATTCGTGTTTGTTTCCGCTACACCTGGTCCATTTGAACTTGAACATACACCAGAAATGACGGAGCAAATTATTCGTCCTACCGGTTTATTGGATCCGGAAATTGAGGTGCGGCCGATTGAAGGACAAATTGATAATTTAATACAAGAAATCAATAAACGAATCGATCGAAATGAGCGTGTCCTTGTTACTACATTGACGAAGAGGATGTCAGAGGATTTAACCGATTATCTAAAGGAACTAGGGATGAAGGTTGCCTACTTGCATTCAGATATTAAAACCTTAGAACGGATTGAAATCATACGTGATCTACGTTTAGGGAAATACGATGTACTGATTGGGATCAATTTACTGCGTGAAGGCCTAGACATACCAGAAGTATCCCTTGTTACCATTCTAGATGCGGATAAAGAAGGATTCTTACGTTCAGAACGGTCGCTTATTCAAACGATGGGACGTGCAGCACGAAATGAACACGGAGAAGTAATTATGTATGCAGATAAAATAACCAATTCGATGCAGTTAGCGATGGATGAAACGACCCGCCGTCGTGAAATCCAAATGGCATATAATGAAAAACATCATATTACACCGAAAACCATTAAGAAGGAAATTCGTGATGTTATCCAAGCAACGATTGCAGCTGAGGAGCCAACTGAGTATGAAAGTAGTACAAAGAAGTTAACCAACCTATCGAAGAAAGAAAAAGAAAAAGTAATCAAGCAAATGGAGAAGGAAATGAAGGAAGCCGCCAAATCGCTTGACTTTGAAAAGGCTGCAGAACTTCGTGATATTATCTTTGAATTGAAAGCGGGAGCGTGATGATAGCATGTCAAGGAAGACCATTGAAATATTAGGTGCAAGAGCAAATAATTTGAAAAATATTGATCTGTCGATTCCTAAAAACAAATTAGTTGTTGTAACAGGATTATCTGGTTCTGGAAAATCCTCACTTGCCTTCGATACGATCTACGCAGAAGGGCAACGTCGTTATGTCGAATCACTTTCAGCCTATGCAAGGCAATTTTTAGGACAGATGGATAAGCCAGATGTGGATTCAATTGAAGGATTATCCCCTGCGATTGCAATTGACCAAAAAACTACAAGTAAAAACCCTAGATCAACGGTTGGAACGGTCACAGAAATTTATGATTACTTACGGTTATTATATGCGAGGGTAGGGCGTCCAACTTGCCCAAATCATGGTATTGAAATTAGCTCGCAAACGGTGCAACAAATGGTCGATCGAGTTCTCGAATATCCAGAGAGAACGAAGATTCAAATTCTCGCACCGATTATTTCTGGACGAAAAGGCGAACATGTTAAAGTTTTTGAAAAGCTAAAACAAGAAGGATATGTTCGAATTCGTGTTGACAAGGAAATGCGAGAAGTAACAGAAGAAATTAAGCTGGAAAAGAATAAAAAGCATTCGATTGAAGTGGTTGTTGACCGAATTGTCGTTAAAGAAGGAATTACAGGACGGTTAAGTGATTCGATGGAAACGGCACTGGCTCTTGGAGAAGGAACGATTATTGTTGATGTTATCGATGAAGAGGAATTGACCTTCAGTGAGAAACACGCATGTCCAATTTGTGGTTTCTCTATTGGTGAACTGGAACCGCGGTTATTTTCATTTAACAGCCCATTTGGGGCATGTCCAACATGTGATGGATTAGGAACGAAATTAGAGGTGGACGTTGATTTAGTAATTCCCGACTATGAAAGAACACTAAATGATGGTGCAATCGCGCCATGGGAACCAATTAGCTCGCAATATTATCCAAAGTTGCTGAAAAGTGCATGCGATCATTTTAATATTGATATGGATATACCAGTGAAAGATATCCCGAAAGATAAACTTGATATTATTTTATATGGCAGTGGCAAAGAGAAGATACATTTCTATTATGAAAATGAATTTGGCAATATCCGTGATACCGATATTCTTTTTGAAGGGGTCATCAATAATGTCAATCGGCGTTATCGTGAGACATCCTCTGAATTTATTCGTGAAACATTAGGGAAATATATGGCGGAAAGTGCCTGCAAAACATGTAAAGGCCATCGTCTAAAGGAAGAAGCATTGGCAGTATTAATCAATGGTTTGCACATCAGTAAAATAACAGATTTCTCGATTGTAGAATCATTGGACTTCTTCAAACACCTTGAACTTACTGAAAAGGAACAGCAAATCTCGAAAATGATTTTGAAAGAAATTGATAATCGACTAGAATTTTTACTGAATGTTGGGCTTGATTATTTAACTTTATCTCGTGCGTCGGGTACCTTATCAGGTGGTGAGGCACAGCGAATCCGTTTAGCGACCCAGATTGGCTCCGCCTTAACGGGTGTGCTGTATGTACTCGATGAACCTTCAATCGGACTTCATCAGCGCGATAATGACCGGTTAATTGGTACACTACTGCATATGCGGGATTTGGATAATACTTTAATCGTTGTCGAGCATGATGAAGATACGATGCGTGCAGCGGATTGGCTGATCGATATTGGCCCAGGTGCTGGCGAACATGGTGGACAAGTGATTGCTAGTGACACACCAGAGAACGTGATTAACAATCCAAATTCCCTAACGGGTCGATATTTGGCTGGAAAAGAATTTATTCCACTCCCAGCGAAGCGTCGAAAGGCAGATAAACGGAAGTTAGAAATAATCGGAGCATCGGAGAATAATTTGAAGAATGTTTCTGTGAAAATTCCAATCGGCTTAATGACCGTTGTAACAGGAGTATCTGGTTCAGGTAAAAGTACGCTAGTAAATGAAATTCTCTATAAATCACTAGCGAAAGAGCTTTATCGTGGAAAGCATAAACCTGGCAAACATAAAGCTATCAAAGGAATTGAGCATATTGACAAGGTAATTGATATTGATCAATCTCCAATTGGTCGAACACCACGATCAAACCCTGCAACATATACAAGTGTGTTTGATGATATTCGCGATGTATTTGCATCAACAAATGAGGCAAAAGTGCGTGGATATAAGAAGGGTCGCTTTAGCTTTAATGTTAAAGGCGGACGCTGTGAAGCATGTCGAGGAGACGGGATTATCAAAATAGAAATGCATTTTCTTCCGGATGTCTATGTTCCTTGTGAAGTATGTCATGGTAAACGATATAATCGCGAAACATTGGAAGTAAAATATAAAGGTAAGTCGATTGCAGATATCTTAGATATGCGTATTGAAGAATCTGTAGAATTTTTTGCTCCAATTCCAAAGATTAAACGCAAGTTGGAAACTTTAAATGATGTAGGCCTTGGCTATGTTAAATTAGGACAATCTGCAACATCACTTTCTGGTGGGGAAGCACAAAGGGTGAAACTGGGTAGTGAGCTTCATAAACGTTCCACCGGAAAAACAATTTATATTCTTGATGAGCCAACAACGGGCTTACATGTGGATGATATTAAGCGATTATTAGTTGTCTTACAACGACTTGTGGATAACGGAGATACGGTTGTTATTATTGAGCATAATTTAGATGTAATTAAAACTGCCGATCATATTATCGATTTGGGACCTGAGGGAGGAGACCGTGGGGGCACGATTGTTGCTACTGGTACACCGGAACAAATTACTGAGGCTGCCGATGTTTCATATACGGGAAGATATTTAAGAGAAGTGATGGAACGAGATCGCAAGCGGATGGAAGAGCTTGTTGAAGCAAAAGAGAAAATTAGTGCAAAATAAAGTAGGAGGCAGTAAGTAGTATAGAAGCTATTTACTGTCTTATCTCTTTAGTAGATAAGAAAGTATAACGACTTTCTTACTACATAAGTGCAACTAAGGCCGTCACCCAAAGGCTTGGTGACAACCAAGTTTTCTAATAAGCAGCCGTATTATTTATTTATTATAAGACTAATAGGAGAGGGCAGGAGGAGACCTAGCTTATGAAATTATGATATTATAGAAACGTAAATATTTTGATTGCCTCAGTGTGGATGAATAGGAGGAATAATTTTCATGACTTTTCAACAAAGAATAATCGATGAACTCCATGTAAAACCAGTGATTGACCCGAAAGAGGAGATTCGTAATCGAATTGATTTCCTTAAATCATATTTAATTAAGTCTACTGCGAAGGGATTTGTATTAGGTATCAGTGGTGGACAGGATTCAACATTAGCAGGAAAGCTAGCTCAATTAGCGATAGAAGAATTGCGAAGTGAAGATAAGAATGCGAGCTTTACGGCTGTTCGTTTACCATATATGCAGCAGGCGGATGAAGCGGATGCACAGCTCGCGCTAGATTTTATTGAACCAGATGAATCGATTATCTTTAATATTACACAGCCTGTTGATGCATTCACTGCAAGCTATTTAATGTCAGCAGATGAGGCACTGAGCGATTTTGATAAAGGAAATGTTAAGGCACGGATGCGAATGATTGCGCAATATGCACTTGGTGGAATGCATGACTTACTTGTGATTGGTACCGATCATGCCGCAGAGAATGTAACAGGTTTTTATACGAAATATGGCGATGGTGGGGCTGATGTATTGCCACTTGCTGGGTTAAATAAGCGCCAAGGTCGTGCATTATTGCAAGCGTTAGGTGCGGATGAACGGCTTTATTTGAAAGTGCCAACAGCAGATTTACTCGATAATAAGCCATTACAATCAGACGAAATAGAACTAGGGATTCGTTATGATGTGCTCGATGATTATTTAGAAGGAAAACCAGTTGCGGAAGCCGATGCTGCGAAAATTGAGGCACGATATCTCATCTCACAACATAAACGAAATCAGCCAGCAACAATGAATGATGATTGGTGGAAATAATTTATTTAGATAAAGTGAAACTTCATTAAGTAGGCGTCATACAGTCAGTTAATTCCGGATAAAAATTGGAGGTGTATCAGGTGAAACCAATTGAAATAGAAAAAGTACAAGAAAAGCTACGCTCATTTGAGAATAAAGCGGTATATGTTCACTTAGAAACGACTAATGGGGCATATGCAAGTCATGTGAATGAAAAAGCATATAATGTCGGGGCATACATACGAAATGCAAAAGTTACATTCAGAAAAGCCAAGATTGTTGGCAACGGGAGTTCTTACCGGGTTGGTTTAAAGACAGCGCTTGGCTGGATTTATGCGGAGGGATTATCCGATTGGGTCATAAACGAGGAAGAACAGTTTCTCCTTGCTGGGCATGATCGTGAAGGACGTTTGATGGTTGCACTTGAAATAAGTGAAACCCCTTTTAAATAAACAGAAAATAGGTGATTGATATGGAAACACATGTTGTTGTAATTTATCCGCATCCAGATGATGAAGCATTTGGTGCTGCAGGAACCATTGCAAAATTTCGGGATGAAGGGATACCCGTTACTTACTTATGTGGAACATTAGGTGAGATGGGCAGAAATATGGGAACTCCAACATATGCGAATCGGGAATCACTGCCGGCCATCCGCAAAAAAGAACTGATCAAGGCTTGTGAAGTACTCGATATAGAGTTAGAGATGCTAGGATACCGCGATAAAACAATTGAATTTGAAGATCGCATGGAAATTGCTGCACGTTTAAAAGGCTATTTAGATAAGCTAAAGCCGAGTTTAGTTATTACGCATTATCCAGAATATGCAGTCCATCCTGATCATAATGCATTTGGTGCAGCGGCAATCGAAGCAGTTTCGCTAATGGAAGCAGAAGATCGTCCAGCCATTTGGGCACAGGCATTTTCAAATGACCATCTTGAAGCATTAGGCATGCCAGACATCATCAATGATATTACACCTTTTTTTGATAAAAAAATGGAAGCAATTTTAGCTCATGATTCACAGGCAATGGTCTCGCTCACGCAACAACGACCAAATGAGGATCCTAATCTGGATGAGAAGGAGCGAGCGAAATTACGATTAGGGATTGAGCAATTTTATACGTTGTAGTTAAGAAAGCATATTTTCTTAATACGATAAGTACTACTGTGAGTGTCACTGAATAGCTTGATGACAACCAAGTATTCTAATGCTACAATGGGAATCAGTCAGCTAGTTTGAATGGAGGGATGGAAAAGCGATGGGAACGACGGTTCGAACAAGAGATCTTGTCGATAATTTTAATTTGACGTTAGTTGCAGGACAGGATGGCTTACATAGGGAGATAATAACGAGTGATATTTCACGTCCAGGAATGGAAATGACTGGATATTTTAAATACTATCCAAAGGAAAGGTTACAGTTGATTGGGAAAACGGAGATGGCCTATTTTCTTGAGCTTTCCGATGAAGAGAAAAGGGATCGTGCAGAAAGATTATGTACCGATATTACCCCGGGAATAATTATTTCTAGGGGAATGAGAATTCCAGAAATATTGATTGAAGCGGCAAATCAAGCGGGAGTGCCAATTCTTCAATCGCCAAGTAAAACGACGAGGGTCATTAGCCGTATAACCAATTTCCTTGAAGGGAAATTTGCTCCTTTTACAGCTATCCACGGTGTGCTCGTAGATATTTACGGGGTTGGTGTACTGATTACGGGACAGAGTGGTGTCGGAAAAAGTGAGACCGCACTTGAGCTTGTTAAACGTGGTCATCGGCTCGTGGCTGATGATAATGTAGAAATTAGACAAGAAGATTATGATAGTTTAATTGGTAATGCACCACCACTAATCGAGCATATGCTTGAAATTCGCGGACTTGGGATCATTAATGTTATGACCTTGTTTGGTGCTGGATCTGTAAGAACGAAGAAGCGGATATCAATGGTCATCACGCTCGAAAACTGGGAGGAAGGCAAACAGTATGAGCGCCTAGGTTTAGATGATGATACGATGAAAATTATGGATGTCCATTTACCAAAAGCAACCATTCCCGTTCGCCCAGGAAGAAACCTTGCAGTAATTATTGAGGTTGCGGCAATGAACTTCCGTCTGAAAAGAATGGGAGTAAATGCAGCGCAAGAGTTTTCTGATCGTTTAACAAATATGATTGAACATGAAAAAGATAGCTTACAATAGGAGATGGTTAGATGATTTATAGTGTTGCACCATTAGACCGCGTATTTTTAGAAATTGGTCCACTAACCATCTATTGGTACGGTGTAATTATCGCGGTTGGAGCGGGTTTAGGCTTGTGGCTAGCGATGAAAGAGGCGGATCGACTAGGGGTTAATAAGGAGTTATTGATTGATTTTATCGTTTTTGCTGTTCCAATCGCAATTATCTTTGCTCGAATTTATTATGTAACTTTTGAATGGGAACGTTATGCTGAAGGTCCATGGTGGGGAGTCTTTGCCATTTGGCAAGGGGGAATTGCAATCCATGGTGCTGTCATTGGCGGTGTCTTAACTGCAATCGTCTTTGCCCGTGTACGGAAGATATCGTTCTGGCAATTAGCAGATATCGTCGCACCGAGTCTAATCTTGGGGCAAGCAATTGGTCGCTGGGGAAATTTCATGAATCAAGAAGCACATGGTGGCCCGATTGCAGCAGATTCTATTGCCACTTTCTACCAAGTACTACCAGATTTTATAATGAACCAAATGACAATTGATGGTGTTACGTATCATCCAACATTTTTATATGAATCCACATGGAATATTCTCGTCTTTATTCTATTACTCTTATTGCGTAGGACGAATGTTTTACGAGGGGAAATATTCTTAAGCTATATTATCTTTTATTCCATTGGCCGCTATTTCATCGAGGGAATGCGTACCGATAGTTTGTATATTGTCGGTGAGCTACGAACAGCGCAGCTAATTTCGATATTATTGATTATTTTCGGCATTATCATGATTATCTATCGCCGCAAGACGACGACAATCAAGTATAATGATCTTCCGCCTCAAGAGAAAAGGAAACCAATAAATCGTAACAAAGCGAAAAAGAAGAAAAGAAAATAAGTTGATTTGTAAGGGGCTTTTTGCAAATGAATGGAATATTAAAACGTGGATTTTTACAAGGATTAATAACGATATGGACTTTAGGAAAAGTCATTTTTCCAATTACGTTAATTGTAACAATCTTACAGTTTACACCTGTATTGCCTTGGATTATCGAACAATTAGAGCCCATCATGGGATTAATTGGCCTTTCCGGTGAAGCAGCAGTCCCGCTAGTTCTCGGAAATACATTGAATCTTTATGCAGGTATTGCAGCAATTGTCTCGTTTGATTTTAGCGTAAAGGAAGTATTTATCATGGCGATGATGCTTTCTTTCTCACATAATTTATTCATTGAATCTGCTGTTGCCACAAGAGTTGGGGTACGCTGGTGGATTATTGTTGCGATTCGTTTGTTCCTTGCTTTGCTAACTGCAGTTGTAATTAATTTATTGTGGAGTGGCGGTGCGGGGCAAGCACAATATGGCTTAATATCGGCAACAAAGGTAGCGCCTATTGGTTGGGGAGAAATAATCGTTCACGGTATGGAAACAGCTGTAATAGCTATTTTGCAGTTAGCATTAATCGTGATTCCATTAATGATTATTATGCAATTTTTACGTGAAAAAGGCTGGCTAACGATGCTATCTAATCTGTTTGCACCGTTTATGAGATTCCTAGGAATGGATAAGAATGCATCGATGACAATGGTTGCTGGATTGACGATAGGTCTCGCATTTGGCGCGGGTTTAATGATTCAAGCAGTGAAGGAAGATGGTGTTTCTAAAAAAGATATGTATCTGGCGCTTATCTTTCTAGTTTCATGTCATGCCGTAGTGGAGGACACACTCGTCTTTATCCCATTAGGAATCCCTGTTTGGCCATTATTGATTATTCGTTTATCAACAGCAATTATCATGACAATCATCGTCGCCTTTTTCTGGAGACGTGCAGAGAATAATAAACGGAAGGAAACAACAAATGAACATAGATACGGTACTTTTTGATTTAGATGGAACACTAATTGATACAAATCAGCTTATCATCGATTCATTTAAGTATACTTTTGATCATTATCAATTATCATTTACAGATGCAGAGATAATCGAATTTAATGGTCCGCCATTAATCGAAACGTTTCATAAGATTGATCCAGACAGAGTAGAGGAAATGATTGCAAAGTATCGAGAGCATAATCTTACTGAGCATGATCATTATGTGAAAGCATTTCCGCAAGTAAAGGAAACATTAGAAGAGCTGAAGAAAAATAATGTCCGACTTGGGATTGTTACGACAAAGATGAAGGCAACAGCAATAAAAGGATTAGTACTCACGGGGTTGGATTCATTTTTTGATACGATTATTACGTTGGAAGATGTAACCCACCCGAAGCCACACCCAGAACCGGTAATGAAAGCAATGCAAGCATTAGACGCAGAAGCGAGTGCGACCTTAATGGTTGGTGACAATTCTCACGATATTGAATCAGGGAATAATGCTGGCGTACAAACTGCCGGAGTTGCTTGGTCACTGAAAGGAAAAGAGCGTCTTCTCGCACATCATCCGACATATGTTTTGGAGGAAATGCGCGAAATACTCACGATTGTAGGAGTGTAGGAGATGCGGCGAACCGAGCGATATAAGATAGAAGGGCCTAATTCCTTATGGCAGTTATATAAAACAGTATCATTTTGGAAGGTATTTAAAAATACGGTTGTTATCCTAATTGCAAAATTCGTCCCATTTATGGGAATGAAGAATTGGTTATATCGTGCTTTCTTAAAAATGAAAATCGACAAGCATACCGCGATTGCATTTATGGTCACACCAGATATTATGTTTCCTGAAAAGATAAAGATTGGAAAAAATAGTATTATTGGTTATAATACGACAATTTTGGCACATGAATATTTAATTGATGAATATCGAATAGGGGTAGTGAGTATTGGCGACGAGGTAATGGTTGGCGCCAATACGACCATTTTACCGGGTATAATTATCGGTGATCGTGCGATCGTTGCGGCAGGATCGGTTGTACAAAAGGATGTGCCAGCAGGTGCTTTTGTTGGTGGGAATCCGATGAAAGTGATTTATACGAAAGAAGAGATGGAGAAGAGAAATAGTTCAGGGCGGTGAAAAAAATGGACGTTCCCAAAGGAGTAATTCCTGCAATTCGATCGATGAAGAATTTTGACAGAGCCTTGGAGACTAAACACGAAACGATTATTTTTTTAGAAACACGGCTTGGACAGTTGAAGAGCATGGTAGATTATGCAAAACGTGCAAACAAGAAGGTCCTTATTCATTTTGACTTGATTCAAGGTTTAAAGGCAGATGAATACGGTATGGAGTTTTTGATTCATGAAATTAAGCCAGATGGTATTTTATCGACAAGGGCAAATGTTATATCATTGGCAAAGAAGCATAAGCTATTAGCGATTCAGCGCATGTTCTTACTTGATAGTTTAGCGCTTGATCATAATTTAAAACTTATCGAACGATCTCGACCAGATTGTATCGAGGTTCTTCCGGGATTAATGCCAAGTATGATAGAACAAATTTATGAAAATACGAAGCTGCCGCTTATTGCTGGAGGGTTGATTACAACAGAAGAGGATGTTAGGAATGCGCTTGATGCAGGTGCAATTGCTATTTCTACATCGAAAAAAGATTTATGGGATTTATTATAAAGCATAATTGCTATAGTTGTTGCTGTTTAGGTAAAGTATGTGTTCATATCTAAATAGTGTTAAATCAAAGAAGATTATTAGTGGATTTGCTTTTCAAATATTACGATGTACTGCACAATCCCCAGCGGAAGAAATACATGGAGACTCCTGCGAGTAGGCTCACCAGCTCCCCTAAGGTGCGCTTAGTGTATTCTGGAGCGACCGGTCCGAGCTCCTTTCGCACACTAGAATACTTGGCACTTTTGAGTCAACGAAGATTTATTATTCCTCCATTGTAAGGTTACTAACTAAAACATATTTTCCTGCATTAAGAAAATTTTTATTAATTATTTAGGGAAGTGATTTGACAGCGGTTACAATTTGCGCTATACTTTAAGAACAAGTTAATTATGTGATGGAGAAATGGAGACCCACATTGCAATTGTACTAGCTAAGAGAGGAGTATGTCTATTGTAGTGTGGGTCTTTTTCTGCTTCATAATTATACTAGTTCGCTTGTTAGAAAGAATTGGGAGCGTTTCAATTTGACAAAGTGAACGAAGGCTACCCAAGGAAATCTAGGGCAAGCTAATTCAAAAATATAGATAAAAAGGGGTGTAGTGTGATGTCGGAGTTTTTAGGTGAATTAATTGGCACAATGATTCTAATCATCTTTGGTGGCGGAGTAGTCGGTGGAGTAGTATTGAAGAAGACGAAAGCAGAAGGAGCAGGATGGATTGTAATCACCATTGGCTGGGGACTTGCTGTTGCAATGGGGGTATATGCAGTAGGAAGCTTCACTGGTGCACATTTAAATCCAGCCGTTACATTAGGATTTGCTTCTGTTGGTGAACTACCATGGGCAAAGGTGCCAGCATATATTAGTGGGCAAATCATTGGTGCATTTATCGGAGCAGTTATTGTTTATCTTAATTATTTACCACATTGGAAGGCTACAAAAGATCAAGAAGCTAAACTAGCAGTCTTTTCAACCGGTCCAGCGATTCGCAGTCCACTATCAAATTTAATAAGTGAGATGATTGGAACATTTATTTTAGTGGCGGGGATAATGTTTATCGGTGCAAATGAATTTACAGAGGGATTAAATCCATTAATTGTTGGTGCATTAATTGTTGCGATTGGTATGTCTCTTGGTGGTACGACAGGTTATGCGATAAACCCTGCACGTGATTTTGGCCCGAGAATTGCACATGCAATATTGCCGATTCCAGGCAAGGGAAGTTCTGACTGGGGTTACGCATGGATTCCAATCGTTGGTCCAATTCTTGGTGGCGTATACGGAGCAGTATTTTACCAAGCAATATTCTTAGGGAATTTCTCAACTTTATTTTGGGTGTTAAGTGCCATAGTAGCGATACTTATGATTGGTGCAGCATATACAGAATTAACAAAGAAAGATAATAGTTCTTCGAAAGTACAAGAAAAAATTGGATAGGGGAGAATCACATGACTGAAAAATATATCTTATCATTAGACCAAGGGACAACAAGCTCGAGGGCAATATTATTTAATCATAATGGGGAAATAGTGGAAACAGGGCAGAAGGAATTTCAACAATATTTCCCGAAACCGGGCTGGGTGGAGCATGATGCCAATGAAATTTGGACATCTGTATTAGCTTGTATTGCAGATGTCTTACGAAAATCAGATGTGGACCCAAGTCAAATTGCTGGTATTGGAATCACAAATCAACGGGAAACAACCGTCGTTTGGGATAAAAATACAGGAAAACCGATCTATCATGCAATCGTATGGCAGTCAAGGCAAACAGAGGAAATCTGCAAATCCCTAGCTGAACAAGGTTATAACGACATTATTCGAGAAAAAACAGGATTGCTAATTGACCCGTACTTCTCGGGAACAAAGGTTAAATGGATTCTCGATAATGTAGATGGTGCGAGGGAAAAGGCAGAAGCCGGTGATTTATTATTTGGCACGATGGATACATGGCTTGTTTACCAGCTATCTGGTAAGACAACACATATTACGGATTATTCAAATGCTTCAAGAACATTGATGTTCAATATTTACGATCTTAAATGGGATGATGAATTACTTGATATTTTGACTGTTCCGAAGAGCATGCTTCCAGAAGTACGTCAGTCTTCTGAAATCTATGCGAATACGGTAGGTTATCATTTCTATGGACATGAAGTTCCAATTGCTGGAATCGCTGGCGATCAGCAGGCGGCACTATTTGGGCAAGCATGCTTTGAACAAGGAATGGCGAAAAACACGTATGGTACTGGATGTTTCATGTTAATGAATACTGGTGAAAAAGCGGTTAAGTCAGAGAATGGTCTGCTTACTACTTTAGCCTGGGGTGTCGACGGAAAGGTTGAATATGCCCTGGAGGGAAGTATTTTCGTTGCAGGTTCTGCAATCCAATGGTTGCGTGACGGCTTAAAGCTAATTGATAGTGCCCCGCAAAGTGAGGCATTTGCAAAACAAGTGGATACGACAGATGGTGTGTATATGGTTCCTGCATTTGTTGGACTAGGAACTCCGTATTGGGATAGTGATGCACGTGGTGCTGTATTTGGTTTAACACGGGGAACAACGAAGGAGCATTTTATTCGTGCAACACTGGAATCTTTAGCATATCAAACGAAGGATGTTCTTGATGCAATGATTACTGACTCAGGAATTGAATTAAAGGCGTTAAGAGTCGATGGAGGAGCAGTAAAGAATGATCTATTAATGCAATTTCAAAGTGATATGCTGAGTGTGCCAGTAGACCGCCCAGTAGTTCAAGAAACAACAGCACTTGGTGCAGCATATCTAGCGGGCTTAGCTGTTGGCTATTGGCAGGATAAAGAGGAGATTGCGAAACAATGGAAAAATGATCGCACCTTTACGAATGAAATGGAAGAGGAACAACGTAATCGACTGTATTCAGGCTGGCAGAAGGCGGTAGAGGCAACGAGAGTATTTAAATAGGTAATGCAGTGGGAGACCAAATATCTAAGTTTTTTAGATGATAACTCTGGTCTCCCTTTTTCAGAAAATCCATCATAATATTGCTTTGGGGAGTGGTCAGGTTGAAAAAGATTATTAATGATCCAAATTTAGTCGTTCAAGATATGCTAAAAGGGATGGTTTCAGCTAATCCATCTGCAATTAAACAATTACCAGAAACAACTGTAATCGTCAGAAGTGATGTACCTACTGTAAATAAAGTTGGTTTAGTTAGTGGAGGAGGAAGTGGGCATGAGCCAGCCCATGCAGGATATGTAGGGAAGGGAATGCTCGATGCAGCAGTTGCAGGTGAGGTTTTTACATCACCGACTCCGGATCAAGTGTTAGAGGGTATTAAAGCGGTTAATGGCAATGCAGGCGTTTTTCTAATTATTAAGAATTATACAGGTGATGTACTGAATTTCGAGATGGCTGCTGAACTCGCGGAAGCGGAAGGTATTAAAGTGGAACAAGTTATTGTTAATGACGATGTTGCCGTTGAAGATAGTTCCTTTACTACCGGTAGAAGGGGGATTGCGGGAACCATCTTTGTCCATAAAATTGCTGGTGCAAAGGCGGAACAAGGTGCAGCGTTAGATGAGGTGAAATCAGTAGCAGAAAAAGTAGTTGCAAATGTTCGTTCGATGGGAATGGCTTTAACTCCGTGTACAGTTCCTGCTGCTGGTAAGCCTAGCTTCGAGCTAAAAGAAAATGAAATGGAAATCGGGATTGGTATCCATGGTGAGTCTGGGATTGAGCGGAAGGAAATTTCGACTGCCGATGAAATTGCAAGTGAATTGGTTCATAAAATCCTTGATGATGGCGTACATGGACCCGGTGATGAAGTTGCCGTCATGATTAATGGATTAGGCTCTACACCAGAAATGGAATTATATATCATAAACAGTAAGGTGAATGAAATATTAAATGAAAAAGGCATTCATGTTTACAAAACGTTTGTTGGCGAATATATGACAGCATTAGAAATGGCTGGTTGCTCTGTAACCTTACTGAAATTGGATGATGAGCTTAAAAGTCTGTTGGATTCTAGATCAGAGGCGCCTGCTTTTCTTGTTTAAGGAGGAGAAACATGGAATTACGAGTGGAAGATGCGATTCAATGGTTTACAAAGGTGAATGAAAAAATCCAGGAAAATAAAGATTATCTAACCTCTTTAGATCAAGTAATTGGCGATAGTGATCATGGGATTAATATGGCTAGAGGATTTCAAGAGGTCGAAAATAAACTATCGACACAGGAATACCAAGAAGTTGCAGATGTATTAAAAGAAGTTGCGATGACATTAATATCAAAGGTTGGAGGTGCATCAGGCCCGTTGTTCGGAACGGCTTTCTTAAAATTTTCACAGGCTGTGAAGGGAATAAATCCAGTAGACTATACTAGTTTTACAAGTGGTATTGAAGAAGCTTTACAGGGTGTGATGCATCGGGGAAAAGCCACAACTGGTGAGAAAACGATGATTGATGTTTGGGCGCCCGTAGTGCATTCCTTTCAAGAAGCACATGATTTTGAAGATAATCCCTTTTTGAAAGTGGCAAAGCAAGCGATGGAGGATACGAAGGACATTATGGCAACGAAAGGCCGTGCAGCATATTTCAAGGGAAAATCGATTGGTTATATTGATCCGGGTGCTGCTTCCACATATCTAATTTTCGAAGCACTTGAAGAAGTAATCAAAGGGAGTAAATAGTGTATGTCATAT
This sequence comes from Oceanobacillus arenosus, assembly GCF_003369575.1. GTDB lineage: Bacteria > Bacillota > Bacilli > Bacillales > Amphibacillaceae > Oceanobacillus > Oceanobacillus arenosus. The sequence goes on from NZ_PIOC01000024.1 coordinate 52,928, forward strand.
GTTGGAATCGTGTTAATTTCTCATAGTCCTAAAATAGTAGAAGGTCTAAAGGAGCTGATACGCGAAGTAATTCAAGATGTTCCTATTGAATTAGCAGGTGGCACCGAAGAAAATGAGATTGGAACAAGCATGGAGAAAATTATGAAGGCGGTAAATGATGCAGATAAAGGGAAAGGTGTCATCCTTTTCTATGATATTGGTAGTGCAAAAATGAATGCCGAAATGGCGATTGAAATGTTGGAAACAGAGGCGATTTTAGTCGAAGCACCTTTAGTTGAAGGCTCATATGTTGCGGCGGTTGAATCAGGTATGGGGAAAAGTTTGATGGAAATTGTAAATGCAATGGAAAAGAACTTTTAGATAATTAGTCTAATTACTGTACGATAAGTAAAAAATATGGTATATTTAAATTAAGTTAATAAGCTTTGGACGGAGAATTGGAGAAGCCGCAACAGTTAATGCAGATATGCATTAGTTTGTTTGTGGCTTTTTTTCTATTCTTTGACATACTAAATAGAGCTACTTCACATTGGTTGTAATAAATAATAATGATTTATAAAGAGTTATTAAGGTCTGCACAGATATCTACAAAAAAGGAATGGAAGTGTTCAGTTATGACAATGTTTTCAAGCTTTGATCGGATAGACACATTCAATAAATTGGAAAATGAATCCTATGATGTATTAATTATTGGTGGCGGTATAACTGGTGCAGGTATTGCCCTAGACGCTGTAACTCGAGGATTAAAAGTAGGGTTAGTGGAAATGCAGGATTTCGCTGGTGGAACCTCCAGCAGGTCAACCAAGCTTGTCCATGGAGGACTACGTTATTTGCAACAATTTGAAATTAAAATGGTAGCAGAAATCGGTAAGGAACGAGCGATTGTATATGAAAATGGGCCACATGTAACAACCCCTGAATGGATGATGCTCCCATTCCATAAAGGAAGCACATTGGGACCATTCACAACGAATATCGGACTCCGTGTATATGATTTTCTAGCGGGAGTAAAGAAAAGTGAACGGCGAAAAATGCTTAGCCCACAGGAGGCACTGCAAAGAGAACCATTAATTAAAAAAGATGGACTGAAGGGTGCTGGATATTATGTGGAATATAAAACCGATGATGCAAGGCTAACAATTGAGGTCATGAAGAAAGCAGTGGCTAGTGGAGTAAGGGCAATTAATTATGCAAAGGTTACAGACTTTATCTATGACGAATCAAAGAAAATTGTTGGAATAACTGTCGAGGACCAAATTGATCAAGGAACATATAACCTTTATGCGAAAAAAATCATCAATGCAGGTGGTCCATGGGTTGATGAATTGCGAGAAATCGATGGCTCGAAAAAGGGGAAAACATTGCATTTAACGAAAGGGATTCATCTTGTTTTTCCGAAAAACGTATTCCCATTAGAGCAAGCAATTTATTTTGATACACCAGATGGTCGAATGATTTTTGCAATTCCACGAGGTAATAAAACCTATGTAGGAACGACAGATACAACCTATAAGGGAAATATCGCCCATCCAGTGATGACGGAAGCGGATGAAAATTATGTGCTAAATGCAATAAATTACATGTTTCCATCATTGAAGATGAAGAAGGAAGATGTCGAATCAAGTTGGACCGGAATTCGCCCTTTAATTGAGGAAGAAGGAAAAAATAGCCCAAGCGAAATTTCACGGAAGGATGAAATCTTCGTATCTGACTCTGGTCTGATCTCGATGGCAGGTGGAAAATTGACAGGATATCGGAAAATGGCAGAGCAAGCAGTAGATACAGTGGTTAAGCAATTAAAAGCAGAAGAAGGAATTATTTATACCGAATCAGCAACCATTCATTTACCAATCTCTGGTGGAGATGTTGGTGGTTCGACTGGGTTCCAATCTTTCAAACAACAAAAAGTAAACGAAGGAATAGAACTTGGATTGGACGAAGCAACCGCATCGGAATTCGTTGCAACATATGGTTCCAATGTCGATATACTGTTTGATATTTATCAAAGTAGAAAAGAAGAAGCAGTAAAAGAGAATATTGATCCTGCTGTATTTGCGAAACTGATCTATGCAATGGAGTATGAAGCAGCATATAAACCAGTTGACTTCTTTATTCGGAGAACGGGTGCATTATTTTTTGATATCCATTGGGTGAGAACGAATAAGGAGAATGTCATACAATATATGGCGAAGATCTTACAGTGGAATGAAGAACAACGGGTGCGTTATGTTTCCGAATTGGAGCAGTTGATGCATGAAGCAGTAACACCGGTAAAAGATGCATAAGTATTCCAACCTAATCTACAATAGATGCACATTAAATAAGATTGCCATAGACAATTTTGCCCGCAGGCTCTATAATTACGGGCTGTAATGTGGTATACTTTCACGTGTGTATGTCTTGTAGTTAGGGGGATATCGATGACACAAGTGAAAAACAAAGCAAAAGAAAAATCAAATAATGTTATCCCTTTTATTCCTGAAGGTGATTTTTATTTCACAAAAGGTGTCGAAGCCTTTCAAAATAGAAAGTTTAATATTGCGATAAAATGGATGAAAAAGGCGATTGAAGCGAAGCCGAATGATCCCTTGTATCAATGTCAAATGTCCGTTATATATACAGAGATTGGCGCATATCATGCTGCAAATCAGTTGTTGACGAATGTATTACAATCAACGGAATATACGGATTGTTATTATTTAATTGCAAATAATTATGCACATTTGGGTCTCTTAAATGATGCAGAAAAGTATGTGAGCCTCTATCTCGAAAAGGAGCCGAAAGGTGAGTTTAGCGAGGATGCATTGGCATTATTGGACCTAATTGATATTGTTGATGTGGATGATGAGGACGACGACTTTGAGCTTGAAGATGAAGATGAATTACTTATCTATCAAGAAACGGCATTTTACCATATGGAAAATATGGAATGGGAAAAAGCACTTCCAGTCATTGAGGAAATGGTTACACTATTCCCTGAATATATGCTTGCAAAGCATGATTACTCGCAGGTCCTATTTTTCTTAGGGCGTGAAGAGGAAGCGGTGCAAATGGAATTGGATATTTTGAAGCAAAATCCAAACACATTGTACAGCCATATAAACCTTGCATTGTTTTATCATGAATTAAATGATGAAGCAGCATACAAAATGCATATCCATACATTATTAAATGTATATCCAATGCATGAACAGCAGAAACTACGTATTGCGGTAACCTTAGCGAGAACGGAGCAGTATCAGGATGCCTATCAACGTTTTATTTCACTTTCAAAAGGAAGGCTAAAAAACCACCCATCCTATTATCGATGGTATAGTATAACAGCATTCAATGTAGGTGAGCCGGCGAAGGCACTTTCATTATGGGAAGAAGGATGTAAGCAGCACCCATCATTATCGAAGGAAGCAGGACCTTGGGAATAATTAATATAAGGTCCTTTTTTTCACGCATTAACGGGCTGTAAATTCCTGATTCTGTTCAACTAACATTCAGTGGTACTGGATGTTAGTTTCACTTTATGAGCAGAATAATAGACGAATCAGGTTTAGTTTATTAAGCTAGAGATAGTACAAAGTAAATTTAAAGAAAGGACGATTAATATGTCCGAAGAACGTATGTATGACGTAATTATTGCAGGTGCTGGACCAGCTGGAATGACAGCAGCAGTGTATGCATCTCGTGCAAACTTAGATACATTAATGTTAGAACGAGGAATGCCTGGAGGACAAATGGCAAACACAGAAGATGTGGAGAACTACCCAGGTTATGAAAATATTTTAGGACCAGAACTTTCAACGAAAATGTTTGAACATGCTAAGAAATTCGGTGCAGAATATGCATACGGAGAAATCAAAGAAGTCGTTGATCATGGTAATTACAAGACGATTATTGCTGGGAATAAAGAATACAATACGAGGGCACTAATCATTACAACTGGTGCACAATTTAAGAAATTGGGCATCGAAGGCGAAAATGAACTTGGTGGTCGTGGCGTATCTTATTGTGCTGTGTGTGATGGTGCGTTCTTTAAACAGAAGAATCTTGTTGTCATCGGTGGTGGAGATTCTGCTGTTGAGGAAGGAATTTATTTAACTCGTTTTGCAGATAAGGTTACGATTGTCCATCGCCGTGATCAATTACGTGCCCAAAAGATTATTCAGCAACGCGCATTTGCAAATGAAAAAATCGACTTTATTTGGGATACCGTTGTAAATAAAATCAACGGACCTGAGGGAAAAGTAAGTAGTGTCACTCTTAAAAATAATATTACGGGTGAAGAATCAGAATTTGCAGCGGATGGTGTTTTTGTTTACATTGGTATGGTACCACTTAGTGAACCATTTAAATCGCTTGGAATTACGAATGAAGAAGGCTACATTCCAACAAATGAAAATATGGAAACAAATGTAGCTGGTATATTTGCAGCAGGTGATATTCGCGAAAAACAACTTCGACAAATTGTGACAGCAACCGGTGATGGTAGTATTGCCGCTGAAGCTGCAATTAAGTATGTAGAAGATCTTGCAGAAGAAGCAAAAGCAGCAAAAGTTAATTAAATTTTAACTGCTTCTTAACGCTCCTGTAATACATTCGCAATATAAATGAGGTATATTATAGATAACTAATTGACCCCCTTTTAATAGATAAATTAGTTTTTGCACAGGTGCTCGCACCTGTGTCTTTTTTTTGTAGAAGCCCTTGTAATTAAATTGTCGAATATAGTGGTTAATTTGATTATGAATTTAATCTTTCCTAATCATGACGAATGGAAGTTTCACCTTATCCATAGTATAATAAACATAGTGAACTTTTTTGTAGGTAAGAAAGTGTAAAGACTTTCTTACTACATAAGTGCAACCAAGTTTTCTAATATATTTAGCGGATGAAGGTATTTAGTGCGGACGAATTTCGTATAGTGATACAAATGAATCGATATGATTAGTGTTCTATCAACACCTTTACGGTTTATATAAGGGGGAGATTGACAATGAAAGACGGAGAAATGGAAACAAAATTAGTTATTATAACAGGAATGTCAGGTGCAGGAAAGACGGTTGCAGTGCAAAGCTTTGAAGATCTAGGCTATTATTGTGTAGATAACTTACCCCCTACATTGCTACCAAAATTTTTAGATTTGATGCGTGATTCCTCGAACGCAATTCGAAAAGTAGCGCTCGTAATGGATTTACGTGGACGTGAATTCTTTGATTCCTTATTTGATGCATTAGATACTGTTGGAAAAGAGGAATGGCTAGAGGAGCATATACTATTCCTGGATGCAAAGGATGAAAAGTTAGTTAGTCGCTATAAGGAAACGAGACGCGCACATCCATTAGCAATTGGCGGACTTCCACTTAACGGTATTCATCAAGAACGCGAAATTCTCGACCAATTACGGGGAAGAGCACAACGTATTATTGATACAACCAATTTGAAGCCTCGTGAATTACGAGAAAAAATTGTAAAAATATATTCGGAAGATAAACAGGAAATCTTCTCCGTACACTTGGTCTCCTTTGGATTTAAATATGGAATTCCAATCGATGCTGATCTTGTATTTGATGTAAGATTCCTTCCTAACCCACATTATGTAGCCCATTTACAGCCGCTAACAGGATTAAATCAGGACGTTGCTTCATATGTCTTCAAATGGTCCGACACACAAATATTTAATGATAAGGTGCTTGATTTATTGCAGTTCATGCTTCCACAGTATAAGAAAGAGGGAAAATCGCAGCTTGTTATTGGTATTGGTTGTACAGGTGGGCAACATCGTTCCGTTGCGTTAGCAGAGCACTTTGCGAATGAACTCTCGACGAATTACATCACACATGTTACACATCGGGATATTGATAAGAGAAAGGGAAATTCATGATGACAAATGGGAAACACCCAAGAATTGTTGTAATGGGTGGTGGGACTGGAATGCCAGTTCTATTACGCGGACTAAAGAATTTACCAATTGATTTAACAGCACTCGTTACCGTTGCAGATGATGGCGGCAGCTCAGGCCGATTACGGAGTGAAATGGCAATTCCTGCACCAGGAGATATTCGTAATGTAATTGCCGCACTATCTGATGTAGAACCGATGCTTTTAGAGTTATTCCAGCATCGATTTTCTGTCGGAAATGGACTGTCCGGCCATTCCATGGGAAATTTACTATTAGCCGCCATGACGTCGATTACTGGTGACTTTTTTACCGGGATAAAGGAAATTTCCCGGGTATTAAATGTAAAAGGTGAAATTTATCCAATATCAAATCAAAATATGACTTTAAATGCAAGGTTTACGGATGGAACCACCATTTCTGGTGAATCCAATATTCCACTTGCAGGGAAGCGGATTGAGCGTGTATATTTAAGTCCTGAACCTGTTAAACCACTGCCAAATGCAATCCATGCAATTCAAAAAGCTGATTTAGTCGTTATTTCACCTGGAAGCTTATATACGAGTATTATGCCGAATCTGATCATCCCGAAAATCGACATTGCGTTGAAAGAAACAAAGGCAAAGGTTGTTTATGTGTGTAATGTGATGACACAGGCAGGTGAAACAACCGGTTATAAAGCATCGGATCATGTTCAAGCAATTACGGATCATATTGGTTCTGGCTGTCTAGATGCCGTTGTTGTTCATAATGAACCAATTAAAAAGGCAGTACGTGACATCTATGCAGAAGAAAACGCCGAGCCAGTTGTATATGATACATTGAAATTATTAAATATGGGATTAGAAATAATTGAAGGGGACATTATTAGTTATTCTAATTCAACAGTACGACATGATAATAATAAAATTGCAACATTACTTTACTCCATTTTAGAGCAAAAGTAATCGTTACGGTAAATAATGGTAAAGGAGGAGAAAGAAGATGTCCTTTGCTTCAGAAATAAAGAAGGAATTAACAGCAATTGAGTTTGATGATTGTTGTTTACATGCAGAGCTCGCAGCCTTAATTAGGATGAACGGTGCAATCTCGTTTTCCAGTAGGAATTACACGCTTGATGTGCAAACGGAAAATGCTGCAATCGCAAGACGTATCTATACATTGATCAAGAAAAGTTACGAATTTCCAGTTGAACTTCTTGTCCGAAAGAAAATGAAGTTGAAGAAGAACAATATATATATTGTTCGATTAAAAGAAAAGGTACGTGACTTTTTAACAGAATTGGATATTATTGAAGATTCCTATACAGTAATTCGAACTATTTCGGATAAAGTTCTTTCTAAAACCTGTTGTAAAAGAGCCTATTTACGTGGTGCATTTCTTGCAGGTGGATCGGTTAATAATCCTGAAACATCCTCGTATCATTTAGAAATATCTAATTTCTATCAGGAGCATAATGATGCTTTATGTAAATTATTAAATTCATTTGGCCTTCGTGCGCGCACATTGGAGCGGAAAAGTGGTTATATTGTTTACATAAAAGAGGCCGAGAAAATTACGGACTTTTTAAGTATCATTGGTGCAAATAATGCGTTATTTAAGTTTGAGGATGTCCGAATTGTTCGTGATATGCGGAATTCCGTTAATCGTCTTGTAAACTGTGAGACAGCGAACTTAAATAAGACCATCGGCGCAGCATTCCGACAAATTGAAAACATTAAACTGATTGAAAATACGGTAGGGCTTGATCAACTTCCAGAGAAATTACAGGAAATTGCAAGACTTCGTGTGGAACATCAAGAAGTATCATTAAAAGAATTAGGGGAATTGGTTTCGAGTGGAAAAATCTCGAAGTCTGGTGTGAATCACAGACTAAAGAAAATCGATGACTTTGCAGCGAAGTTAAAGCAAGGTGAAGTATTACAAGGAAGTTAATTCTACCTAATTCGTTGGAATAATTTTCTTTATGTTGAATACATGATATAATACGGATTAAATATAAGGTTTATGATGACTAACATTGCCACCGTGCTTTGTTAGTTGGTTATTAAATGGAAATGATAGCGTTTTCTTAAAAGCTGGAGGAGGATGAGGAAATTGATTGAAAGATTAGTCACGATTGAATTAGTGGAAGGATTGCAAGCTAGACCAGCAGCACAGTTTGTTCAAGAGGCGAATCGCTATGCGGCACATCTGTTTCTAGAAAAAGAGGGAAAAAAAGTAAATGCCAAAAGTATCATGGGATTAATGAGCTTAGCAATTGGTAAAGGCGAGAGAGTAATGTTGATCGCGGATGGGGCCGACGAAGAAATAGCATTAAATCATTTGAGTTCATTAGTATCTAAATAAATGGTCTTGATAACTATAAAAAATCCCTTTCATTTATAAATGAAAGGGATTTTTACAAAGATTATTTAGCATCTTCTTTACGTTCTAAGATTTTGTCAATTAAACCATATTCAACAGAACGTTGTGCTGTCATGAAGTTATCACGTTCAGTATCGCGTTCAATTACTTCTAATGGCTGACCAGTTTTTTCTGACATAATTTCATTCATGCGTTTTTTGATTTCGATAATACGTTTTGCATGGATTTCAATGTCTGTTGCCTGTCCTTGTGTTCCACCTAATGGTTGGTGAATCATGATTTCACTGTTTGGTAATGCAAATCGTTTTCCTTTTTCGCCAGCAGTTAGAAGGAATGCACCCATTGATGCTGCCATACCGATACAAATGGTAGAAACATCAGATTTGATGAAGTTCATCGTATCGAAAATCGCCATTCCAGATGTGATGGAACCACCTGGTGAGTTGATATACAATGAAATATCCTTACCTGGATCTTCTGCTTCAAGGAAAAGTAATTGTGCGACAATAGAGTTTGCAACGTTATCGTCAATTGCACTTCCTAGTAAAATAATACGGTCTTTAAGTAAGCGTGAGTAAATGTCATATGCACGTTCGCCACGATTGGTTTGTTCGATAACTGTAGGTACTAAATTCATTTGTAAATCCTCCTTATATAAAACAAGTTTCATCCAACTAACTTAATGGATCTAATTTTATAATAGCTCAAAGGTCAATGAAGGTCAAACATAAACCTTCGATAATATAAAAAAATATCTTCTACATGATACCCTTATTTTTGGCGAATAAACGTCATAACAAAAAAAGGTTAAGAAAACACTTGTAACTATAAGGAAACAACGGTATAATAGCATATGTGTCAATTTCAAACATCTACATGCGCCCATAGCTCAGCTGGATAGAGCACTGGTTTCCGGTACCAGGTTTGTCGGGGGTTCAAATCCCTCTGGGCGCGTCAATGTAAATTAAATGAGACAAGGGTTAGAAGGTTATTCTATCCTTGTCTTTTTTCTGCTCACAAAGGAGAATTACTATCATTCTTCTATATGCCTACTAAAAAACAAACAGGACTTCATTGTGGGTTCTGTTTGTTTTTTTAATAGGCTCATATTTTGTTTGTTACTATTTGATATCAACCGGCATTCGGCTCATATATATCCCATGCCGTTTTCAACGATTCGACAATGTAATCAGCGACTTCCTCAACGACTAAATTATCTGTAATGACCCGGGAATGATGCTCTGAGTAAATCGGTTGGCGTTCATTGAATAGTTCCTCAATTTGGTCCATATTCTTACCTTGCAGTACGGGACGACTATCGATAAGCAGGCTAATTCGATCCTTCCAATTTTCCCAAGACATATCAAGGAAGAAAACGATGCATTCTGATAAACAAACGTCTCTAATTTCTTCCTGAAGAAACGCACCACCACCAACGGAGATGATTTTTAGTTTTTGTTTACAGGATTGGATAATCATATTTTTCTCTGTTTCGCGGAAAATTTTTTCACCGTATTGTTTAAAAATATCAGAGGTTGGCATGTTGAACTTCTTTTCAATCTCTTCATCAATATCAATAAAGTCTCTATATAAATTCTTTGCTACAACTTTACCAATGGTAGTTTTACCAACGCCCATAAAACCTATCATTACAATGCTTTTTTCTCGTAGTGAAACATCGTTCATGCTCTTCCCCCTAATTAATTTAATTCTCTAAAATTAGTATAAGCCAAATACCTGTGTTTTGCACGGAGGTTCATTAAGTATCATGATTATTCCGTTACAGTGATTTCAAATTCCTGATGCTCATGTAATCCGTCTTCGTTTTCCACATGAATCACTATTTGATAGTTACTTGCTTCTGGAAATGCAAAATCTCTGGAGTATTCTCCAGCAGTTGCTTCACCCGCATCTATCCATTCGTGCTTGTCCGGTGTTTCTTCATTCCAAATCTCAAATCGTACATTTGCTTTTTCTAAAGGATGGTTGTCTAGTTGTACATGTACTTGTAGTGATGTATTTTCACCAACTGTCACTAATTCTGGTTTCATAAAGTGCATTGCGAAACCATCTGCGTGTTCAGCATGTTCATGATTCTGTCCGTCGTCGTGATTATGACTTACGCCACTGCCAATTATTATCGATTTTTTCGGCATTGTATGCATATCTTTTGCCGACACATGTGCATACATTTCATAAGTAGCCTCATGGTCAAAGGTGGTTTCTATTGAATAAGTACCGTCATCATTATTTGTTGCTTCAATCTTAGTACTTTCATCCTCCATCCCTTGCTCCCATATTTCGAATGTCACATCATCTGCATCTACAACAGATTCTTCACCATGCGTAACAGTTGCTACAAGTTTTACTACTTTATCTACTTCAGCAGTTTCTAGAACTGAAAATTCTACCTCAAGTGGAACAAGTTCTGTTGATCCAGCATCGGTATTCTCATTTTTTGCGTCACACGCTGCTAAAATCGTAATGGTTAACAGGATAAAAATAATACGGCTTTTTCTCATGACAATATCCCCCTTAGTTATCTTTCAATAAATTATGTATGTAATATAATTAGTATATCAAACATCATTCCTTCTATGGTACTGTCAAACGAGTGAAATTTGAATGCTTCGTGAAGGCAAATGAACTGAAAAGTTAGTATTGGGTAGCGACAACTTGTATAAAGTAAGATACTTTTGATAAAATGAAATTATACAATTATTTAAAGATGGGAAGGGATTAAATGAAACTCGTAAGCTTTCAACAAAAGGACCGTTTACATACATACCGAATTGGTGTTCTAGAGGGAGATAAAGTAATCGATATTCAGTCAGCATATCAAGCATTGCTTTCATCAGGAAAAGAAGAATCCATAGCAGCTGATGAAATGGAATCGGAACTTCCCACTGATCCTTCACAATTCTTTGCAATCGGAACTCCGGCAATTGAGAAGGCGAAAAAGGCATATCAATACATATTAAATAAGCGTGATGAGGGGCAAAGCTTTCCACTGAAAGACATTAAGTTAGGCGCGCCGATTTCTTCACCTGGAAAAATAATCTGTGTTGGCAAAAATTATGCGGATCATGTGGCAGAAATGCAAAGTGACATTCCGGAATATCCCGTTCTCTTTGCAAAGTTTAATAATGCATTAATTGGCCCGGAGGATGCGATTGAAACATCCGATGTAACGAAAAAATTGGACTACGAGGTTGAGCTAGCATTTGTCATTGGTAAGATGGCTACGAAGGTGAAACAGGAGGAGGCGCTATCTTATATTGCTGGCTATACAATCGGAAATGATACTTCAGCAAGGGATTTACAAAAGCGTACACCGCAATGGCTTCAAGGGAAAACATTAGATCGAAGTACACCAATTGGTCCGTGGGTAGTGACTGCTGATGAAATTAGTGATCCAGGAAATTTATCTATCCGATCTTTTGTAAATGGTGTAGAACGGCAGGCATCGAATACGAGCCATTTAATTTTTGATATACCATTTCTTATCGAATTTATCTCCAATTTAATCACGTTGAATCCAGGAGATATTATTTTAACTGGGACACCAGATGGAGTAGGGTTTGCGATGGACCCACCGCAGTTTCTTGAAGATGGGGACGTCGTTACATTAGAAATTGAAAAAATTGGTCGGATGGAAAACAAGGTTGTCCATCTGATATAGTAAGAAGAGAGGGAACATTTGTTGTTCCTTCTCTATTTAGTAGTAAAGAAAGTAAATTAGTTCTTAAAGATTACTAAAAAATGTATATAACTCACGATTGAACTTGTCTGTTTCCTCTAAAAATAACAAATGACTACTATTTTCAAATGCTACTAGCTTTGACCCAGCTATTCGCTTTTGAATATACTCTCCAGCTTCTATTGGGAAGAAGCCCACCGTACCAAAGCAGAGCAGTGTTGGAATATCAACATTCGATAGAGTCTCTCGATAATCAGCGATGGATTGATTAAAAACGATGGTGCTTTCAATCGATGCGGGCAATTTATTCATTTCTGCCAAAATCCATTGAACATCCTCTTCAGATGGTTTTTCCTTATACATACCATCGATGAAATTTCGATTAAATCCGTGCTGATCTTCTTGGATTGCTTGCATTAATCCAGTTAATGCTGCGAAATCGAATGCGCCGAACTCCCAGTTAGGCCATATATAATCCGATGCAGATTGATCAACAATCGTTACTGCTTTAATATTATCTGTTCCAAATTGATTCACATAATCCCAAACAACGAATGATCCCATCGACCATCCTACTAAAATAACATCCTCTAATTCTAATTTTTCGATAAATATTTTCAAATCTTTTGCATATTGTGCAACAGTATGACCATGCTCTACTTTACTAGACTTTCCATGGCCACGAAGATCTAATGCGATTGTCCGATAGTTTTTACTAAAAAACGGGAGCTGTTTATAGAAAAATTTACTACTCATCATTACGCCGTGAATAAAAATAACCGTCTTTCCTTCACCTTCGTCCTCATAAAATAGCTTTGTCTCTAAATCAAGTTCGACATATGGCATATAATCATCCCCCTCTTGAACTGTTATGCTTATTATATATGTTCAACATGCAGCATCATTCTCCTTTATAATAAAAAGAATAAAACTTTTTTCGAAACTAGTAGTCTAATCTATATAACTGCTTCTGGGATGGGGGATAAGACTTGAATGAGGATGCAAGAAAAGCCATCGCAGGTGATGATGATGCTTTTCTACGATTGATACAGACCTATAAAATAGATTTATATAAAACGGCAATCGCATATTTACGTGATCAGGAGGATGCTATTGAAGCACTTCAAGAAGTAACATATCGTGCGTATAAAAGTATTCATAGGGTGAAGGAATCTGCTTATATGAAGACCTGGCATATTCGAATCATGATTAACTATTGTAATGACCAGTTAAAAAGAAAGAAACGTATCATCATGAATGATGAAATAATTGGTATCCAAGGCGTTTCTGAAAATCATACAGAAATGGAATTGAAGGATGCAATGCAGGATCTCGATGAGCGCTCACGCCAAATTTTAACGATGAAGTATTTTCATGAACTGAAAATTAAAGAAATCGCAATGGTGCTGGGGTGTCCGGAGGCAACAGTGAAAACGTGGCCGAATAAAGCGTTAAAAGAACTCAGAAAAAGGCAGGATGAAGGCGGAGAGGGTGGAGTAATCATGTTTGAAGATGAAGAAGAAAAACTTATGGAATATAAAAAAAGTGTCGATAACATTTCAGTTCCAGAAACTGCACTAGATATGGCTATTTTAACAGGCTTTCAGAAAGCTAAATTCGAGAAAAATAAAAAAACGTCATGCAAAAAAATGGACTCTAATTGCGGCAATGGTTGCTGTTATTCTTATCTCATTAATTACATCCATACGTGTATCACCCGTTTTTGCCTCATATCTAGCAAACGTTCCTGGAATGGAAAAAGTCGTTGAATTAATTAGGCATGATAAAGGAATGGTAGCAGCAATCCAGAGTGATTACTATGAATCGCTCGGTGTTTCGAAACTGCAAAATGGAGTGGAAGTTGTGATCGATGGAGTGATTGCGGATGAACAAGGGGTTGTATTGTTTTATACAATTAATACGGAAGAAAAGAAACGGAGTATCACTCTAAATCAAGCTGAAATTAGAAGCGAGGATGGTAGAGAGATAGACATCGCTAGCTCGAGTTACAACCCAGAGTTAAATGAAGTGGAATTTGCGAATTCTTTTCATGGAGTACTTGAGTATTTCTTTCAAGCTCCATTAAACACAACGGAATTTGCACTTGATTTGAAAGTTGGTGGCGAGACATTTAATATCCCATTTACTCTGACAAAGGAGCAAAAGGAAAATAAAACCTACAATATAAACGAAACAGTAACTGTTGAAGGGCAGGAAATTACTTTCCTTGATGTAACAATAAACCCATTAAGAGTGGCAGTACATGTTAAGATGAATCCTAATAATACGAAGAAGTTCCTTTCATTTGATGAAATGCTACTTGTTGATGAACATGGTGAGTCATGGAGTAAAATTGAGAACGGAATTACAGCAAGTTATATTTCTGATAATGAATGGATGCTGTATTTACAAAGTAATTATTTTAAGGAACCAAAAGAGTTGAATTTAGTCTTAGGGAAAATTCAGGCCATTGATAAAGAGGAAAGTATGGTTATTGTAGATGCTGAAAATGAGGTTATAATAAGACAACCAAAGAGAAATCTTTTTAAAGAAGTAGTGAGAGAAGGGGATTATCTTGTATTTAAGTATAATGAGGAGTTCCCTTATTCATTCTTCAGTCAATCATATGATGCAGATGGAAAGGCACTTGATTCAGGTAGCTCGTTTACAACCACTTCAGTAGAGAAGGGAACGAATGAGTTCGGGTATCATATTGAGCATTTACTTGGACAGAAGTCACCGATTTCGCTAAAACTTGATTTCTTCCCAGAGTGGATTACTAGCAATGAGAAGATAAAGATTAAATAACAAAGAAAGCGGGCCCCGTTTCCTTAATTGGTCGGGATCCGCTTTTATTAATGCCCAGCCGATTTAAACCGGCCACCCTGAACCTCTTGAGTGTCCATAATGGTGGTGAAGGCTGTCTTATCAAGGTTAAATACAATGGCTTTCAGTTTTGCGACTTCTAAGCGTGTAACGACGACATAGAGTACATTTGTATCTGTACCTGTATAGTTGTTTTGTCCATATAATTTAGTTACGCCTCGTTTTAATTCTTCACCGATTACTTCAGCGATATCCTCTGACATATCAGAAACAATGATTGCCGCTTTCGTTTCATTTAGAATACCTTGGCCGATTGCGTCGATTGTTTTCGATGCAATATAGTAAGTGAGGATCGATAGCATTGCTTGCTCCCAGCCTAGGACAAACCCAGCCCAGCCGAAGATGAATACATTGATGAACATGACAAACTCACCAACAGAAAATGACATGCGTTTCGTAATGATAATTCCTAGTATTTCTGTCCCATCCAATGCCCCTGCATTTCGAATGACAATTCCGACCCCCGCACCGAGGACCAATCCGCCAAATACGGTTGCAAGCAGCGGTTCATCCGTAATTGGTGCAACGCTATGTAATAGTGATTCGACAACAGATAAGGAAATAATACTGAATAGCGAGGAGAAAAGAAAGTCCTTTCCTAATCTCTTAAATCCAGCAATTAGAAACGGAATATTAATAATGAGGACGAGTATCCCAAAGCTTATCCCTGTTAGATTATTAATTAGTAGGGATACACCAATAACCCCGCCATCAATAATTGAATTAGGAACGAGAAATAATTCCAATGCGATTGCCGCGATTCCTGCTCCGATAAACAGCATAATATACCGACGGATAGTATGACCAATTGTTTCTTTTTGTATTTTTTTTGACATTATCTTACTCCCTTCGAAACGTAATGAATAGTAAAATATTATATGAATTTTTATAGAGCTGTCAACGATAAAGGCGAAAAGGTGACATTTATCAGAAGTAATGGCAAACTATAAGGGTATACATCTTCTAAGGGGTGTTCTCGAT
Source organism: Oceanobacillus arenosus (assembly GCF_003369575.1). GTDB lineage: Bacteria > Bacillota > Bacilli > Bacillales > Amphibacillaceae > Oceanobacillus > Oceanobacillus arenosus. Next base: position 68,752 of record NZ_PIOC01000024.1, read on the forward strand.
GAAACCGAGACTTGTGCAGCAGCAATCATTGCAATGGAAGCTCAATCAATCACTTATACAGTCCATTCATATTCTCCAGTTACCCGGTATGGAGTTATTGGACTATCTGGGCGAACTTTCAAATGAAAATCCGCTAATGGATGCGATTAATTATGATTATGAAATCGAGCATTACCGTGCTTCACATGTAAATACACCGGATATTGGTGAAATAAATCCAGTACAATACTCGATGTATGAACAGCTACGGAATCAATTATATACCTTATCCTTCCCAAAAGAATTAGAACCAATCATAGATTTTGGCATCGATTCCTTAAATCATGACGGGTACTTAGAGATTGAGCTTGAGCAATGGGCAGATGCGTGTGACACTACATTAAAGCGTGCCCGGGACGCGCTCGCTATGATTCAATCCTTAGAACCAGCTGGAATCGGTGCGAGATCATTAAGTGAATGTATTATGTTGCAATTAAAAGCCATGAATATAGAAGATACGTTTATTCTAAATCTAATGGATGAACATTTAGAATGGATTGCTACAAATAATAGCGCTGCCATTTCCAAACATTATCAGGTAGAGGAAGAACGAGCATTAGCGATTATCGAGCGAATGAAGCGATGTCATCCGAAGCCAGGACAGCTTCTCGGTTCACAGCATTCTGACTATATCATTCCCGAGGCATCCATTTTTAAAGAGAATGGAAGCTGGGAAATCACCTTTCATAAATGGGCAGCGCCAACAATCAAAATCAATGATGAATACGGGAAGTTGCTCACAATGGATAAGGACACTACCAATTATCTAAAAGAAAAATATAAGCAAATTGAAGTTTTACAGCAAGCAATTGCATACCGAACATCTACGCTAGAGCAAATCATTCAGATGATTATTGAGAAGCAGTCCACTTTTTTTGAAAATGGTCCACAGCATTTAAAGCCTTTAACATTAAGAGAGATTGCACTTGAATTGGATATCCATGTATCCACTGTTAGTCGGGCGATAAAGCAAAAATATGTACAAACAGATCATGGGGTGCTGCCAATTAAATTCTTCTTACAAACGGGGATTAGGCAAACAGATGGTAAAGAGATGGCAGCAGTTGCGATTAAACAACGGATATATGAGCTAATCCAAGCAGAACATAAAAGCAGACCGTTATCAGATGAAACGATATGCAGAAAGCTAAAGGAAGACTTTGGGATCGAAATTGCTAGGAGAACAATTATGAAGTACAGAGGACAGTTGCAAATCCCATCATCATTGAAAAGAAAAAGAGGAGGAAAGTGCTAAATGCGAAAGGTTACACTATATATGAAAGAGAATTGTTCATTATGTATGGAAGCAGAAACATTATTATCCTTATTTAAGAAAGACTACCCATATGAATTGGAAGAAAAAGATATATATGAAGATGATGGATTACTCGAACAATATCAATTGTCAATTCCTGTGATCGAATTAAATGGAAAACAGCTTAATTGCGAAGAAATGAATTATGCTTCGATTGAAAAACTTCTGAAAGAGAGCAGCAGGTAACTTAGGGTGTTGGCAGTGTGAAATGATATGCATCGGGTTTTTGACCTCCGACTGATAAGGGAGAATACGATTCTCACATTCATTTACATTACTTTAACAATTTTTCATCGCAAATTATTTGTATTTTACTTCAAGTATGCTATACTAAAAATGTAATCGGGACAACATTTAATAGTATGGGACTTTTTTCGTCCAGTATGAAGGAGTCTTTATATGAGAACATTCACTGATTTACAAAAAAAGCTCGTTCCAGATATTTTGGAAGTAATGCAACAACGGTATTCTATTTTGCAAAGTATTGATTTATTTGAACCAATTGGGCGAAGAAGTCTAGCGGAGAATACGAATTTAACGGAACGCCATGTTCGTGGTGAGGTTGAATTTTTGCAAAGCCAAGAGCTGGTTCAAGTAACAACCAAAGGAATGTTTATCACAAAAGAGGGTAAATTAATTCTGAATCAATTGGCCAAATTTATGGGCGAATTGATGGGTTTAAATGTTTTAGAAGAGCAACTTAAGGGAAAGTTACAAGCGAAGAAAGTTCTCATTCTTCCTGGTAATAGCGATGAACATGATTGGGTAAAACGGGAGATGGGGAGGGCTTGCGTCACATTCCTTCAATCTATCGTTAAAGAACGCATGATTATTGCTGTAACAGGCGGGACGACAATGGCCGCTGTCGCAAATGCAATGACACCGCTAAGTAAGAACGGTGATTATTTGTTTCTTCCAGCACGTGGTGCAATTGGTGAGAAAGCAGAAGACCAATCAAACCGAATTGTCACGGAAATGGCGGAAAAGGCTAATGGCGACTACCGATTACTTTATGTACCAGATCCCTTGAGTGAGACAGCGTATCAAACGTTAGTGAAAGAACCATCGATCCAGGATGTCTTAGAGCAAATCAAGAGCGCAAATATCGTTATCCACGGAATTGGTGACGCGATTACGATGGCAAAACGGCGTAAAACTTCGAAAGAAATTATTTTGAAGCTCCAATCAAATACTGCTGTAAGTGAAGCGTTTGGTTATTATTTTGATGAGTCTGGTAAGATTATTCATAAAGTCCGTACATTAGGAATTCAGTTAGAGGATCTTGTTTCTATTGATCATGTTATAGCTGTCGCTGGTGGTAAATCGAAGGCAAAAGCAATTGTTTCCTATTTTAAACAAGGGAAAAGCGATTTACTTATAACTGATGAAGCAGCTGCAAAACAGATTTTAAGAGGGTAACCTCTTTTAATATATTTTTTTAATCTAACAACATTTAGGAGGAATAAGAATGGCAGTAAAAGTAGGTATTAATGGTTTTGGTAGAATTGGACGTAATGTATTCCGTCAAGCACTTAAAAATGACGAAGTTGAAATTGTTGCAGTTAATGATTTAACAGATGCAAACATGTTAGCTCATTTATTAAAATATGATTCAATTCACGGTAAATTAGAAGAAGAAGTTTCTGTTAACGGCAAGAACATTGTTGTTGGTGGAAAAGAAATCAAAGTACTTTCAGAACGCGATCCTGCTAACTTAGGCTGGGGAGATCTTGGAGTAGAAATCGTAATTGAATCAACTGGTCGTTTCACAAATGGTGAAGACGCTAAGAAACATATCGAAGCTGGAGCTAAGAAAGTAATTATCTCTGCACCTGCAAACAACGAAGATTTAACAATCGTTATGGGTGTTAATGATGATAAATATGATCCTAGCAAACATAATATCATTTCAAATGCATCATGTACTACAAACTGTTTAGCACCATTTGCTAAAGTATTACAAGATTCATTCGGAATCAAACGTGGATTAATGACTACAATCCATTCTTATACTAATGATCAACAAATTCTTGATTTACCACATAAAGACTACCGTCGTGCACGTGCTGCAGCTGCAAACATTATTCCAACTACAACTGGAGCAGCAAAAGCAGTTGGTTTAGTATTACCAGAAATCAATGGCAAACTTAACGGTATGGCTGTTCGCGTACCAACTCCAGATGGTTCTTTAACAGACTTAGTTGCAGAATTGGAAACAAATGTAACTGCTGAACAAGTAAATGAAGCATTCAAAGCAGCTGCTGAAGGTCCATTAAAAGGTATCTTAGAATATACTGAAGAACCAATCGTATCATCTGATATCGTAGGTAACACACATTCATCTATCTTAGATGGTCTATCTACAATGGTATTAGAAGATAACATGGTTAAAGTTGTTTCTTGGTATGACAATGAAATGGGCTACTCTTCACGTTGTGTTGACTTAGCAGCATTCATGGCTAAAAAAGGACTATAAGATAAAAGTAAAAGGAGGAGGAGCAAGCTCTTCCTCCTTTTTACATTTTTATTTTTATTTGTAAACAAGGCAAGCTTGCTCCACTTAGTATATAATGAACGGTGAAAGCAAATGATAGAGGAGCTAGAAGCGACTCTATTACATAACTTAAGTTTGGGAGGGTGTACAAATGAACAAAAAAACACTTCAAGACCTAGATGTTAAAGGCAAAAAAGTATTTTGTCGTGTTGACTTTAACGTTCCGATGAAAGACGGAGAAGTAACTGATGATACACGAATCAGAGCGGCATTACCAACGATTAACTATTTAACAGAACATGGTGCGATCGTTATTTTGGCAAGTCATCTTGGTCGTCCAAAAGGCCAAGTAGTGGAGGATCTACGCTTAGACCCTGTTGCAAAGAATTTAAGTGAATTGCTTGGAAAAAAAGTAACGAAGACAGATGCAGTTTACGGTGAAGAAGTTGAGCAAGCGATTGCGGGGCTGAATGAAGGCGATATCGTATTACTAGAAAACGTGCGCTTCGAAGCTGGAGAAGAGAAGAATGATCCAACACTCGCAGAAGCATTCGCAGCACTTGCAGATGTATACGTAAATGACGCATTTGGTGCAGCACACCGTGCACATGCTTCAACAGTAGGAATTGCAGAAAAATTACCTTCAGCTGCAGGACTATTGATGCAAAAGGAATTGGATGTCTTAGGCAAAGCATTAGAAAATCCAGAACGTCCTTTCACTGCAATCATTGGTGGTGCCAAGGTTAAAGATAAAATAAATGTTATTGATAATTTCTTAGATAAAGTGGACAACCTAATTATTGGTGGTGGACTTGCATACACATTCATTAAAGCGCAAGGCCATGAAATTGGTAAATCTTTATTAGAAGAAGATAAAATCGATTTAGCAAATGAATTTATTAAAAAAGCAGAAGAAAAAGGAGTTAATTTCGTCCTTCCAGTCGATGTAATCGTAGCGGATGATTTCTCTGAAACTGCAAACAAACAAACCGTAGCAATTGACCAAATTCCTGCAGATTGGGAAGCATTGGATATCGGACCGAAAACACGTGAAATCTATAGCCAAATTGTTGCCGATTCTAAATTAATCATTTGGAACGGACCAATGGGAGTATTTGAATTAGATGCGTTCGCTGGTGGTACGCGAGCTGTTGCGAATGCATTAGCAGAAACTGCTGGTTATTCTGTAATTGGCGGCGGCGATTCAGCAGCAGCAGTTGAGAAATTCGGCCTAGCAGAAAAAATGGATCACGTATCAACGGGTGGCGGAGCTTCCCTTGAATTCATGGAAGGTAAAGTACTTCCAGGCGTTGCAGCACTAGACGAGAAATAAAAGGAGAGGTGAACTTAGATGCGCAAAAATGTAATTGCAGGTAACTGGAAAATGAACAAGGTTTTATCAGAGGCAAATGCATTTGTCGATGAAGTCATTGAAAAAGTACCCAACAGTGACAATGTAGAAGCAATCGTTTGTGCACCATTTGTTTATTTACCATCATTGGTAGAAAAAGCAAAAGGTACGAATTTGAAAGTTGCAGCACAAAACATGCACTTTGAAGAGAATGGTGCTTACACTGGCGAAGTTAGTCCAGTAATGTTAAAGGATCTAGGTGTAACACATGTTGTCCTTGGCCATTCAGAACGCCGTGAATATTTTGCTGAAACAGACGAAACAGTAAACCAAAAAACGGCAGCAGCTTTTGCACATGGTCTAACTCCAATTGTATGTGTTGGTGAAACATTGGAACAACGCGAAGCAAATGAAACAATGAGCCTAGTAGAAGATCAAGTGAAAAAAGCTCTGGCAGGATTATCTAATGAACAAGTAGCTGAAACGATTATTGCTTATGAACCAATTTGGGCAATCGGTACAGGTAAAACTGCTTCAAGTGAAGATGCAAACGAGGTTTGTAAACACATTCGTAATGTTGTAAAAGAAGTAACATCTGCTGAAACAGCGGACAAAGTTGTCATCCAATATGGTGGAAGTGTGAAACCAGCTAATATTGAAGAATTATTAGCACAATCCGATATTGATGGTGCATTAGTTGGTGGCGCAAGTCTAGAAGCAGAATCCTTCTTACAGCTAGTGGAGGCTGGAGCTAAATGAGTCAAAATAATTTAGCTGCAATAATCATTTTAGACGGATTTGGCATCCGTGATGAAGTGATGGGAAATGCAGTCAAGCAAGCAAAGAAACCGAACTTTGATCGTTACTGGAAACATTTTTCGCATAACCAATTAACAGCAAGTGGGGAAGCAGTTGGTTTACCAAAAGGGCAAATGGGTAACTCAGAGGTTGGGCATTTAAATATTGGTGCTGGGCGAATCGTTTACCAAAGTTTAACACGTGTGAATTTATCCATTAAAGAAGGAGACTTTTTCGAAAAGGAAGCATTCTTAAAAGTGATGAACCATGCTAAAGAAAACGGCAAGGCATTACATCTTTTCGGACTATTGTCTGATGGTGGTGTACACAGTCATATCAATCACCTATTTGCACTGTTGAAACTAGCTAAACAAACAGATGTAAAAGAAGTATATGTTCACGCATTTCTAGATGGTCGTGATGTTGGACCACAAACAGCGGAGAAATATATTCAGGCTACACAGGATAAAATGGATGAATTAGGTGTCGGTAAAATTGCGACCGTATCTGGTCGTTATTACTCAATGGACCGCGACAAGCGTTGGGATCGTGTGAAAAAAGCATACGATGCGATGGTTTACGGTGAAGGTCCAGCATATACCAATCCATTAGATGTTATTAAAGATTCTTATGTAAATGGTGTACATGACGAGTTCGTTATACCATCTGTTATTGTTGATGAAAACGGTGTTCCAGTTGGAAAAGTAGAGGATGAGGATTCCATTATTTTCTATAATTTCCGTCCTGACCGTGCGATTCAAATTTCTCGTACATTTGCGAATGAAGATTTCCGAGATTTTGATCGTGGAAGCAAGATTCCGAAAGACTTGCAATTTGTTATGCTAACAAACTTTAGTGAAACGGTTGATGGCTATGTAGCATATGAGCCAATTAACTTAGATAATACAGTTGGTGAAGTACTTTCCCAACATCATTTAAGACAATTGCGCATCGCGGAAACAGAAAAATATCCACATGTGACATTTTTCATGAGCGGTGGTCGTGAGAAAGAATTCCCTGGTGAAAAACGAATTCTAATTAATTCACCTAAGGTTGCAACCTATGATTTACAACCAGAAATGAGTGCTTATGAAGTGACGGACGCGTTGCTGAAAGAACTCGATTCTGATGAACGTCCAAATGCAATCATCTTAAACTTTGCAAATCCGGATATGGTTGGGCATTCAGGAATGCTTCAGCCAACAATTGATGCAATCGAAGCGGTAGATGAATGCTTAGGTAAAATAGTCGATAAGATCATTGAACTTGGTGGGAATGCAATTATTACTGCAGACCACGGAAATTCAGATGAAGTCTTGACATTGGAAGGCCAACCAATGACTGCACATACAACTAGCCCGGTACCGGTTATTGTAACTAAAGAAGGAATAACAGTAAGAGATGGTGGTATTCTAGCAGACCTAGCACCAACATTACTTGATTTATTAGATGTAGAAAAACCAGTTGAAATGACTGGAACTTCATTAATTGTTAAATAATAAAACTATAAAAGTTAAAAGGAGAGATTTTCATGCCATACATTACAGATGTCTATGCACGCGAAGTATTAGATTCACGCGGTAATCCTACAGTTGAGGTAGAAGTATTTACAGAATCAGGTGGATTTGGTAGAGCTTTAGTACCAAGTGGTGCATCAACAGGTGAATACGAAGCAGTTGAACTACGTGATGGTGATAAAGATCGTTATCTAGGTAAAGGTGTTCTTCAAGCAGTTAAAAACGTAAACGAAGTAATTGCTCCAGAAATCGTTGGATTAGACGTTACTCGTCAAAACATCATTGATGCAACAATGATCGAACTTGATGGTACAGAAAATAAAGGAAAATTAGGTGCAAACGCAATTCTTGGTGTTTCCATGGCAGTAGCACATGCAGCAGCAGACCTACTTGATGTTCCTTTATACAACTACTTAGGCGGATTCAATGCTAAAGTATTGCCAACACCAATGATGAACATTGTTAACGGTGGAGAGCATGCTGATAATAACGTTGATATTCAAGAATTCATGGTAATGCCAGTTGGTGCTGAATCATTCAAAGAAGCATTACGTATGGGTGCGGAAATTTTCCATTCATTGAAAAACGTATTGAAATCTAAAGGCTATAATACAGCTGTTGGTGATGAAGGTGGATTCGCTCCAAACCTTGGTTCAAACGAAGAAGCACTTCAAACAATTGTAGAAGCAATCGAAGCTGCTGGCTACAAACCAGGTGAAGAAGTTAAACTTGCAATGGACGTTGCTTCATCTGAAATTTACGAAGATGGTAAATACAACCTTAAAGGAGAAGGCGTTGTCCGTACTTCTGCTGAAATGGTTGACTGGTATGAAGAAATGGTTAATAAATACCCAATCATCTCAATTGAAGATGGTCTAGATGAGAACGACTGGGAAGGTCACAAGCTTTTAACAGATCGTCTTGGTGATCGTGTACAATTAGTTGGGGATGACCTATTCGTAACAAACACGAAGAAACTTGCACAAGGTATTGAGCAAGGCGTTGGTAACTCAATCCTAGTTAAGGTTAACCAAATCGGTACCCTTACTGAAACATTCGAAGCAATTGAAATGGCAAAACGTGCAGGTTATACTGCTATCATCTCTCACCGCTCTGGTGAAACAGAAGATGCTACAATCGCTGATATTGCAGTAGCAACAAACGCTGGTCAAATCAAAACAGGTGCACCATCACGTACAGACCGCGTTGCAAAATATAACCAATTACTTCGCATTGAAGATGAACTTTCAGGCATGGGCGAATACGCTGGTCCTACAGCATTCTACAACTTGAAAAAATAATCGATAATATTTGATTGAAAAAAGAGGCAGAGAGATCTGCCTCTTTTATTATGCATAAATGTAAGGAAGGGTAGAAACGAGCGAGAACTCAGCAAATCGAGCGAAAAATCGGAAATTCGAGCGGCAACTCAGCAAATCGAGCGGAAAATCGGAAATTCGAGCGACAACTCAGCAAATCGAGCGGAAAATCGGAAATTCGAGCGACAACTCAAGCAAATCGAGCGACAAATCCAAAACCAAAGCAAAAGTAAAAGAGACCGAACACTGTCCGGTCTCTTTTCGATTTATTTAGATGTTTTCTCATTAACAAATGCAACTACTTCTTCCGCAGTTCCCATCGATAAAATCGTATCCTTATACGACGATAAATCATGCTTCGAAAGGTCACGAATTTGTGTACGTGCTGGCAAGATTGATGTTGCACTCATGCTGAATTCGTCAAGTCCAAGTCCAAGAAGAAGTGGAATTGCGATTGGATCCCCAGCCATTTCGCCACACATACCAGCCCATTTACCTTCACTGTGTGCTGCTTCGATTACGTTGTTTACTAAGTTTAAAATTGCTGGATGGTATGGTTGGTACAAGTAAGACACTTGTTCATTCATACGGTCAGCAGCCATTGTATATTGGATTAAGTCGTTCGTTCCAATACTGAAGAAATCAACTTCTTTTGCAAATTGCTTTGCAATAACAGCTGTTGATGGGATTTCAACCATGATACCAACTTCGATATCATCAGAAACCTTCACGCCTTCAGCAGTTAAGTTTTCTTTTTCATCTAATAAAATTGCTTTTGCTTTACGGAATTCTTCCAGCGTTGCAATCATCGGGAACATGATTTTTAAATTACCGTATGCACTTGCACGTAGTAACGCACGTAGCTGTGGACGGAATACATGTTCATTTTCCAAACAGAAGCGGATTGCACGGAATCCTAAGAATGGATTCATTTCTTTTGGTAAATTTAAATAGCTTAACTCTTTATCGCCACCAACATCTAATGTACGAACAACAACAGGCTTGTCTCCCATTTGTTCAAGAACAGATTTATATGCTTCAAACTGTTCGTCTTCTGTTGGTAATTCACTTTTACCCATGTATAAAAATTCTGTACGATAAAGGCCGACACCTTCACCACCGTTATTAATAACACCAGCAACATCTTCAGGTGTACCGATGTTTGCTACTAATTCAACCTGTTCCCCGTCTTTAGAAAATGTTGGTTCATCTTTAAGTTTTGCCCATTCTGCTTGTTGTTCAGCGAATGCAGCTTGTTTCTCGCTGTAAGTTGCTAATTCATCCTCTGTAGGGTTAACGATGACAATACCTTCTAAACCGTCGATAATAACCGTATCATTTTGTTTCACAATGGATGTGATTTCTTTCGTACCTACAATTGCAGGAATTTCTAATGAACGAGCCATGATCGCTGAATGCGATGTACGTCCACCAACATCGGTTGCAAAACCTTTCACGAATTGACGATTCAACTGTGCTGTATCTGAAGGTGTTAAGTCATTTGCAATTACGATTACTTCTTCATCAATTAATGCTGGATCTGGGAATGTTACCCCTAGTAAATGTGCCATTACGCGTTTCGATACGTCTTTGATATCTGCAGCACGTTCTCGCATATATTCATTATCCATATTATTAAACATGTCGATGAACATGTTAGAAACCTGTTCTAACGCTGTCTCCGCTCTCTCATTTTCAGATGTAATTTTATCTTTCATCGGATTAATTAATTCAGGGTCACCTAAAATAAGTAAATGTGCAGAGAAAATTTCCGCATGTTCCTCACCAAGTGCTTCCATCGTATGTGCTTTAATTTTTTCTAATTCTTGTTTAGAAATCTCTAAAGCTGCATTTAAACGATTAACTTCCTCTTCAGGATTATCAATTTTAACCTTTTCGAATGATAGATCGGGTGCAACTAATTGATATGCTTTAGCTATGGCGATGCCTGATGAAGCGGCAATACCTTGAATATTCGTCATGATTATTTTGCCAACCTTTCAGTAAAAAAATATATTTTGAGCGTTTTACTCATCACACTTTATAGTAACACGTGAAATCGTTAACAATCAAGAAATAATAAGAACTATAGAGTATGAAATTCCCACTATCCATTTGTCACTGAAATTAGGAACAGTAAGGTAGTAAACCATACGAATATTAAGTTAACTTACATTTTTGAAAAGAATTGATTCAATCCAATGGTGTATTGCAAGATACGCGTCATCCTTATTTATTTCATTTAATATTTCATGGCGAGCATGGGGAAGAAGCATGGTTGTAATGTTGGTTAATCCGACTTTTTCATAGATATTCGCCGTCCGCCATACACCTTTCCCATAGTTCCCAACAGGATCTTCATCACCGCTAATAAGAAGCATTCGTAGGTCCATCCGAATAGCTTCATTCCTACTATTGTTTTGCATGTGATGTAGACCGGTCATTAAATCATAGAAAAATCTTGCAGTCGGAATATAGCCAGAAAGAGGGTCCTGAATAAATTGTCTTACAACATCATGATCCCTTGTGAGCCAGTCAAATTCTGTTTGCTGTTGTTTAATTCTTTTATTATAATTACCAAATGCAAGCTTATTCATGAATTGCGATGGTTTTCTTGGTGGAAGGATGGATGCAATGGATTTCCCCGCTGTCGTAATAAGGTTAGGAAAATAACCGGTACCAGATAAAATTACACCGTCGATTTGTTCACTATATAATTGGATATAATTTCGCACGAGGAATGACCCCATACTATGCCCAAAAAGAATGAGCGGGATACCAGGGTATTCATGCTTAATCTTCAACGAAATTGCATGCATATCGTCGACCGATTTTAAAAAACCATCCTGATCGGAAAAGTAACCGAGTAGTCCCTGCTTCTCCCCAGTTTTCCCGTGTCCACGATGATCGTTTCCATAAACGATACATTCTTTACTAACTAAATAATTGGCAAAATCATTGTAGCGATTAATATGCTCTACCATTCCGTGGGCGAGCTGTATGATTGCTTTTGGCTGTTCAATATCTGTTCCCCATTTTTTCACATATACTTTCGTATCATCTATCATTTCTATCCAAAATGAAGCTCCCATTTATATTCCCTCCCTTAATGTAATCGTTTCTATATTAACATCTTAAATTGAATTGCCGGAAACGTCCAAGATTTGATAATAAATAGCTTGCCATCCAATTGATAACTATGCTAAAGTATTTAGTAGAAAGTTGTGCGTAATAGGAGGTATTATTGTTACATGGCAAATTTAATAAATATTTTATTAATAATTGATGCAATTGTACTAATCACGTTTGTCTTACTACAATCTGGTAAGAGTGCTGGTCTTTCTGGTGCCATCTCTGGTGGTGCAGAGCAATTATTTGGGAAACAAAAAGCTCGCGGAATGGATTTAGTATTACATCGTGGGACTGTAATTACAGCTGTATTGTTTTTCTTATTAGCATTTATAAGTGGATATGTATTATAATTAAACTACCCTTGTCACCATTAAAGTGATAAGGGTTTTTACATAGTAAGGCGTGCACAGGAAGAGTGAGTCTGCCAACTAATGATCACTGTTAGAAATGGAGAATTCAGATGAAGATAAAACAACCACAACCCTTTACTTTTGAAGCGGGACCTCGTGCGGTATTATTATTGCATGGATTTACTGGACATACAGCAGATGTCCGGATGCTAGGAAGATTCTTAGAGAAGAAAGGGTATACGTCTCATGGACCAATTTACCGAGGACATGGGTTACCCCCAGAAGAATTGATAAAAACCAATCCAGATCAATATTGGGAGGATGTGCAAGCAAGCTTACAGCATCTTCGTGATTTAGGCTATGAAGAAATAGCGGTCGCAGGACTTTCGCTTGGTGGGGTGTATGCATTAAAGCTTGCATATACTACACAACTCAAAGCTGTAATTCCAATGTGTGCACCGATGTTTTATTTAGATGAAGCAAGCTTAGCGAAAGGCTTCAAGAGCTTCACAAGACAGTATAAACAAATAGCAGGCGTAAATGAAGAACAACTTGATGATCAAGTAAATGATTTGTATGAAAAGGGGAAGGGACTCTTTTCACTAATGGGACAGACGATAACAGATGTAAGAGAGAATGTAGACACCATTTATACTCCTACATTTGTTGTCCAAGCAAGAAAGGATGAAATGATTAATACGGATAGTGCCGATTACATCTATGACCATGTAGAAGCAGATAAAAAACAGATTAAATGGTATGAGGAATCTGGACACGTAATTACACTTGATAAGGAGAAAGAAAAGCTCCATGATGATATATATCAATTCCTTGAAACATTAGATTGGAAAGAATGATTATAATGTGTGTTTAAAAAGGAGGATAAAAAGGACCGAGAAGTTCGAGGCGGCGTAGCTTTGAGTAGCGGAACGTATGCTTTTAATACGTGAGCAACGGAAAAGCAAGCCAACGAAGAAATTCGATGTGTCATTTTTACCAGACTTTTTGAACAACCTCTTATAGATTCGATATAAAAGGTATATAATATGAAGAAAGAAGGTGAGCAGATGAAAGAAAGAATCTTAACATTATTTAAAGAAACAGGTACGAAACCATTAGCGGTTGATGAAATTGAACATGAATTGGAAATTACGGATTCAGAGGAGTTCAAAGAATTAGTAAAAACCTTAAATGAATTAGAAGATGCTGGAGAATTGGTGAGAACGCGTAAAAACCGCTTTGGATTACCAGAGAAAATGAATTTAGTACGTGGTAAAATTCAGATGCATGCAAAAGGATTTGCATTCTTGATTCCAGATGATGAGAATCAAAAAGATGTATACATCCATCATTCTGACTTAGGCTCAGCGATGAATAATGATAAAGTTTTAGTACGTTTAGAGAAAACGGAAGAGGATGGAAACCGTCCGGAGGGACAAGTTATCCGAATTCTAGAGCGTGCTGTGCTGCAAGTCGTTGGTACCTATGAAGACAATCGTGCATTTGGCTTTGTTATTGCCGATGATAAACGTATTCCCAATGACATTTTTATTCCAAAGGGTAGTACAAATGGCGCAGTAAGCGGGCATAAAGTAATTGCTCACATCACGAAATATCCAGAAGGTAGAATGAGCGCTGAAGGTGAGATTATCCATATTCTTGGTCATAAAAATGATCCTGGTATTGATATTCTATCGATCATCTACAAACACGGAATTACGATTGATTTTCCCGATGAAGTGTTAGAACAAGCGGCAAATACACCAGAAACGATTAGCGTGGAAGAACTTGAAGGTCGCCGTGACTTACGTGATGAAGTAATTGTCACAATCGACGGTGCGGATGCAAAGGATTTAGATGATGCCGTCACTGTGAAACGTTTGGAAAACGGAAACTATAAGCTTGGTGTTTATATTGCCGACGTTAGTTATTACATTGAGGAAGGGTCACCGATGGATATAGAGGCACTCGACCGTGGGACAAGTGTTTATTTAGTTGACCGAGTAATCCCAATGATTCCACACCGTTTATCAAATGGGATTTGTTCATTAAATCCACAGGTGGACAGATTAACCTTGGGCTGTGAGATGGAAATAACTTCTTCAGGTGAAGTGGTAAACCATGAAATTTTCCAGAGTGTAATAAAAACGACGGAAAGAATGACCTATACGGATGTAAATAAAATATTAGTCGATAAAGAAGCATCAGTCAGAGAACGATATGAATCGCTTGTCCCGATGTTTGAACAAATGGAAGAGCTTGCTGCCATTTTACGTAAGAAGCGGATGACTCGTGGAGCGATTGATTTCGATTTTAAAGAGGCACAGGTTCTTGTCGATGATAAAGGAAAAGCAGTGGATGTTGTCTTACGAGAACGCTCAGTCGCAGAGCGTCTTATCGAAGAATTCATGCTTGCAGCAAATGAAACAGTGGCAGAGCATTTTCATTGGATGGATGTGCCTTTCATTCACCGGATTCACGAAGATCCAGATGAAGGAAAGTTACAAAACTTCTTTGAATTTTTAAGTGGCTTAGGAATCAAGGTAAAAGGTAAAGCGAATGATATCCATCCGAAAGGCCTACAAAAAGTAATAGATGATATTCGTGGTGAACCAGAGGAAATGATTGTATCGAAACTAATGCTTCGCTCAATGAAACAGGCAAAGTATGATCCGCAAGGGATTGGACACTTTGGACTTGCAACGGAATTCTATACACATTTCACGTCACCAATTAGAAGGTACCCGGATTTAACGGTTCATCGCTTAATCCGTAGCTATCTGATTAATAAGAAGCTGGATAAGAAGAACCTTGCACATTGGAAGGACAGATTACCAGAGATTGCCAAGCATTCTTCGGAGATGGAGCGCCGCGCGGTTGATGCGGAGCGTGATACGGATAGCCTGAAGAAGGCAGAGTATATGAAGGATAAAATCGGTGAAGAGTATACTGGATTAATCAGCTCAATTACCAATTTCGGTATGTTCGTTGAGCTGGAAAATACGGTAGAAGGACTTATTCATGTTAGCTACTTGACGGATGATTATTACCATTATGACGAACGAAGCCATGCACTAATTGGAGAGCGAACGGCTACCGTTTATCGGATTGGTGAAGAAGTAAAGGTTAAAGTTGTCGCTGTCAACACCGATGAATATACCGTTGACTTTGAATTAGCCAACGCTACTGGTAGAAAGTCGAAAAGCCGAAAGCCCAATAATGAACGAAATGATCGAAAAACGAATGAAGTCCCATTTAAGAAAAAAACCAAGAAAAAGAAGAAACAAAGAAGGTGAGCCAGTGAAATGGCTCACCTTCTTTGGTCTTTACAAACTGTAGCACAAAATAACGTGCTGCATAATATATTTTGGAAATGTAAAGTTGGACTAGGGAAATCTTATTGTTGACAGCTAATTAATTGTCACTTACACTACTCATAAGGAGATCTGCAAAGGTAACAAAGGGAGTTAAACAGGGAGTGAAGGTATTTTTATGAGTGATATTTTACTAGCGTTTTTATTTACGCTATTTGCAGGTCTAGCAACGGGTGTCGGAAGTATGCTTGCGTTTTTTGCAAAAACAACCAATACGAAATTTTTATCCTTTGCTTTAGGATTGTCTGCCGGGGTAATGATTTATGTATCGATGGTTGAAATATTTTTCAAAGCGAAGAATTCGTTAACGGGTGCACTTGGGGAAACGGAAGGCTATTGGTTGACGGTCATTAGTTTTTTTGCTGGAATGCTCGTTATCGGTTTGATTGATAAGCTCATTCCGAAATATACAAATCCACATGAAATTAAAAAAGTGGAAGACATGGAAACAGGGACTAAACAAGTACAAAATCCAGAGTTAATGAAAATGGGTGTTTTTACTGCATTAGCGCTCGCAATTCATAATTTTCCAGAAGGCATCGCAACGTTCGTATCAACATTGCAGGATCCATCGATTGGTTTTGCGATAGCGGTTGCTGTTGCCATTCATAATATCCCAGAAGGTATTGCCGTATCAGTGCCAATTTATTATGCAACAGGAGATAAGAAAAAGGCATTTCGTTTATCCTTCTTATCTGGATTAGCTGAACCTGTTGGTGCACTTGTAGCTTTTCTTTTCCTCATGCCGTTTTTAAGCGATGTGATGTTTGGCGTCATCTTCGCAATGGTAGCAGGAATCATGGTGTTTATCTCTCTTGATGAGCTATTGCCGGCAGCAAAGAAATACGATGAAGCACATCTTTCTATCTACGGGGTAATGACGGGAATGGCGGTTATGGCCATAAGTTTATTGCTACTCGCATAAGTTTGTGAAAGAGTTGTTTCTTGGAATTCTCCTCAAACTTTGGTAAAATAATATACCATGTAAGCAGTAGGAGGAAAACTTATGCCAAAGGGCCAAGGAAAAACACTCGCACAAAATAAAAAAGCATCACATGATTATTTTATTGAAGAAACATATGAGGCAGGAATCGTACTACAAGGAACGGAAATTAAGTCACTGCGAAACGGGCGTGCCAATATTAAAGATGCCCATGCCAGAATTGATCGTCGCGGTGAGGTTCAACTGATCAACCTGCATATCGCGGAATATGAACAAGGAAATCGATTTAACCATGACCCGACTCGTACACGTAAACTGCTCTTACATCGAAAGCAAATTGATAAATTAATCGGTTTAACCCAGCAGCAAGGATATGCCCTTGTACCACTCAAAATTTACATTAAAAATGGCTATGCCAAGGTTTTGATTGGGTTAGGTAAAGGGAAGAAGAAATACGATAAGCGTGATGACTTGAAGCAGAAGCAAATGAAGCGTGACGTTGATCGGGCATTAAAGGAGTATAATCAGTAATGTAGCTGGCACTAATTGCCAACTACACTAGTAAATCCTTCCTGCCCTTGAAAAATACGTGATCTATGCTATAATAAAGATAGTCGTAAAAGACATATTATATTGCTCGTATTTACCCGAGCGTTTCTCTATATGGGGACGTTACGGATTCGACAGGGGTAGTTCGAGCTCAGGTTGCGCGTCGAGGTTACGGCTCGTAAAACGTTAAACGCCTTATAAATGGCAAAGAAAACAATTACTCTTTAGCAGCTGCGTAAGTAGCACTAAAGGATCCTTCCTGCCGTCGCCCGTGGGGCAGATTGAAGGGTCTCAACTTTAAGCGGGCTATTACGAACATCCACCGTCTGAGGATGCTCGTTGAATCTAATCAGACTAGCTTTCACAACGCCTGTTGGTAGGCAGAGTGATAAGCGAAATACGAATATACCAACTACACGTGTAGAAGCCTGAGTGGCGTTGCCTCTGGACGTGGGTTCGATTAATAAATTAGTCGCCTTTTGTGGTAACACAGAAGTGAAAATTCGGCTTTATCGGTGAAACCTAAGTTGCATCCTTGGCAATAAGGCAATACCGAGTGGTATGTGGAGCAATCCAACAGCCATCTATCGACTTATAGGCTGCCAATTTGGTAGTACTAAGATACGAAATCCTGCCAACCGTGGTAAATATACATTTCGTATAATACGCCGAGGGACCTTGAATTTCAAGGTTCAAGATATAGTCAGTGCCATGTCGAAAGCATGGAAGAGCATGTCCCACCGTCTCCACCAATACATAATGTTGGTGGTTTTTTTATTTGTGATTTGAAGTATAAACTTGCCACTCTGGCAAGTTTATACTTCAAAAAACTCTTGGCAAAGATATACTTCAATTAAGTGAAAAAAACATTACTCATCTTATGAATATAAATGTTGAACAGAGCAATTCATATAGAAATTTGTCTTGACTTTTGTACTTGATAGACGCTTATGTGATACCCAAGGGTCTCGCACTAAAAATGGTAGGTATTTGGTTCAATCTTTTCCTTGTTCCCTTTCACATGGGCCTTTACCCATGTCTTTTTTCCTGAAGGCAGGGTTCGCCAGTGTCCTCTAACCGTCCATGCTTCTTTCATTCGTTGATACGCACGTCTTTCTTCATCGGTTACAGGGGTAAGTGGAATTTTCACATTGTAAACCACCATCTTAATTGGCCGAGTGTTTCTCTTTTTTCCGTTTTTCGTCTTTTTAGTGACTTTTTTCCGAACAGTCTCAAAAGATACTCGCTCTTTCACATCCCGATACAGTTCCATGTAATTCATCAAGGCGATATGGCTTGAGGTAATAGCGTCCAGGTAATGGACAGCATGTTCTTTTTTTAGATCGATACGATTATTCGTGTTTATCGTAAGGTTACTTTTTAACTCAGCATAATTCTTGATGCCTTCTAAAATATGCTCCACCTGGTTCTCGCCAATCGACCGATAAATTTCATAATAGACCCGCACATCGTCCAATTGTTTGAAATACAGTAAATGCAATTGGGGGGTTAAGCCTTGTGCCTTCACAAATGCTTGATCGTACTTCATGTTTGGGTCAAGTTCCTGCAAAATCACGCCTTCTTCCAACACAGGGCGAAAGTCATTAAAGGCTCCTTCGTGAATATTAAGCCACCAGTCATCTAAATGTTTCGAATCCTCTGCTGACAGTAAAATCCTATCCACTTTATCTAGTCTTTCAAAATTCACAATGTCCACCTCCAGTTCTTTTTTCCATAGTACCAAACCTTCCTACTATAAATGGTAATGAAAAATTCATAATAAGAGACTTTGACTTCAGTACCTCAGGTCCAATTGTCTAGTGTAATACCTGATTATTTAGAATCATTTAGTGTTTTATTTAATCTTTTACTGTAAAATAGGAATTGACAATAGGCAAAATATACTAGGAATAAGATAAAGCGAGGAGGACAATAGCATGATAGAAAAGATTAGGATTAAGGAAGTAGCATCCTATGATCCAACGGGAATTGAAGTTAATTTGAGTAAGATCAACTACATTTACGGAAGCAATGGTACGGGAAAAACTACTTTTTCTGAATTGCTGCGAAATAGGGATAATCAAAAATTCTCTTCTTGTAATATAGAATGGAAGCAAGGCAGTCCTGACTTTGATTTGTTTGTTTATAATAGAAATTTTATTCAAGAGAATTTCAGTATTCACAACGATATTAAAGGTATTTTTACTCTCGGGAAAGAATCTACTGAAATATTAGCCTTAATTGATAAGAAATGAAGGATGCAGAAAAACATCAAGAGCGGATTGGAAATTTAGAAAATAACATAAAGGAAAAAAATGAGCAGTTAGATATCTTAAAAACAAATTTTACGAATCAATGTTGGGATTTAAAACAAAAGTATGATGAAAACTTCAAAGAGGCATTTACTGGTCTTCGAAATAATAGAGAGAAATTTATGGAAAAGTGTTTGAGTGAGGCCGAGAATAACAACAGTGAACTGTATACATATGAAGAATTAAATAGAAGAGTGGAATCCGTTTTTAAAAACTCACGAGTAAAAATCAGTCCAATTCCAGAGATTCAATTTGATAGTTCTTTAGAAGAACTATCAATATTTCAAACAAAAATAATAGGTAAAAAGGATATAGATATTGCTAGATTAATATCTGAACTAAATTTAAGCGACTGGGTACAACAAGGGCACAGACATATGGATGGTACGGATGGTATTTGTCCATTTTGCCAACAGGAGTTACCTGGGAGTTTTAAGGAAAAGTTGGATGAGTATTTTGATGAAACATTCACTGAACAAATACAAATTCTTAATTCATCCATAGAAAAATACGAAAGAGATACAATTGGCTTTTTTGAACAGTACAATTTTCTTATAACTGAGGACATACCTTTTATTAATAAAGAGAAAATCACATCCCTATTTGAAATAGTGAATTCAACATATAAGGAAAACATTCAGTTGCTCGAAAGGAAGAGAAATGAACCAAGTAGAAGTATTGAGTTAAATTCAATTACAAGCTACCTTGAGCAGATAAAATCAGAGGTTGAACAGGCAAATGTACAAATTTCAGAGTTAAATAGGGTAATTGACAATATCAAAGAAGAAAAGGAAAGGTTAATAAAAGATATATGGAGATTTATCGTTGAAGTGAATATGAGTAATTATGACAATTACATGAGTAATTTTGGAAGAGAGAATAGAGCTTTAGTTGGAATGAAGCAGGACAAGGCCAAACAAGTAGGATTCAAAAGGAAACTGGAAGAAGAGGCGATTGAGCTTCAAAATCAGTTAACAAGTGTTTTACCTTCTATTAACGAAATTAATACGCTTCTTAAATCATTTGGGTTCACAAATTTCCAGTTAGCAGAATCTGATGAACAGGGTAATTACAAGATTGTAAGAGAAAATGGTGAAGATGCAAACGAAACGTTAAGTGAAGGAGAGAAAACCTTTATTATCTTCCTGTATTTCTATCAGCTTATTAATGGAAGTAATGATCAGGATAAAGTTAATACAGCAAGGGTAGTTGCGATTGATGACCCGATTTCTAGCCTAGACAGTAATATACTATTTATGGTAAGTAATCTGATAAATAATTTGAAGAAAAAGGTAAGAAGTAATGACACGAACTTTAAACAATTGATTATTTTGACTCATATTGTATATTTTCATAAGGAAATTTCATTTAATAAAGATTATGGTAGTAAAAAACTAAATGATGAAACCTTTTGGATTTTAAGAAAGACAGACAATACATCTCAAATAACTAAGTATGAAGAAAATCCTATTAAAAATTCATATGAGCTTCTTTGGAAAGAATTAAAGGAAAACCCAAATTCAATAACAACGCCAAACATTATGAGAAGAATCTTGGAGAATTACTTTAAATTCTTCGGTAATATTGATGTTAATAAAATTATTGAAGAATTTCCTGATGAAGATAAGGTTGTTTGCAATTCTTTACTGTCCTGGGCCAACGATGGCTCACATCATGTGAACGATGATTTATATATCGACAGCAATCAAGAACAGAATATAATCTATTTTGAAGTATTTAGAAAGATCTTTATTAATTCTAATCATGAGTCTCATTTCAACATGATGATGGGGAACATTGATAGTGAAGCGGAGAATAACGAAGCAAACGATGAGGCTAAAAAGGAAATACAAGAGGCATTGGCCCAAGCAGCGGTTGGTAAAGAATAATTTACAAGGAGGGTACCATAGTGTTAAAAACGATCCATTACGACCTTACAACCTTTGAAGGTACAATACATTCACTCGGAAGATACTTAATTTAGCTGAAAGAGAAATTAGTAAATATATCGCTAATAATAAGGATAATTATGACAGCGATGAGTTCATTGAATCGTTTCAAATAACAGATGAACAAATGCTGTCAAGTGAGCTTATAATGTCCTCCCTCCATGTTACTACTAATAATGATGAATGTTCGAGTATTAAAAAATATGGGCTAATTAATTTGCAACAAGCTATATTGTTAGACACTCCATTAAATAAATACTTACAAAATCATGGTGTCCAAATAGATTTAGCAAAGAAACAAATTCATTATAAAGGGGAAATTTACGAAATAGCCAAGGATTATCGAGGTCTTGCAGGAAGAGATTCAGCCGAATGGGTGAGTTTTAAATTATTTGAGGATTACCAAATTAATTCGTTCTTTTCTAGTGAAAATGTACTAAATTATGGAGGGAACGTGAATGAAAATCCCGAATTCTTATATAATTTAGCACAACTTCTGAAAGATGGAAAAATAAAATATGATTGGATGAATAACAACAAAAAAAATGCTACATAATTAAGTTCGAAGCTCCTCTTAGTAATATTAATAATTTTTATCATAGGATTTACACAGAAAATCTTGAGGAAAATGAAATTGATTTGATGAATAGAAAATGGATTATTGAAAAATCATTATCAATTTTAAATGATGGAATTTTCCATGGTGGTTATACTGACGAAATTCATTGTGAATTGAAACCAAGTGTTTCTATACCGTTTAGTAGTATTATAAAAATATATACTCCAAACGAATATGTAAAGGAATACAAAGTAATTAAAGAATGAAATAGAAAATCATAAAGTCTCTTTAGGGATCTTTTTCACTATTGGCAATAACTAAATAATTATGTAGTTACTACCAGTCTTCTTTCCATATTCTTGTTCTATTATATCTCCCTGTAACTTTCATCTTCCCTGATGGAACTAAGTTGGTACCCTAACAGCAAAGGAAGTGGGAAGGGCAGCGGACAGCACAATATGTATTCAATCGTTTTTCAATAAAGTTTAATATCGATTCGGGGGTCGGTACCATTTCGTCCCTTTTTATTTTTCCCAAACTCGGGAGAAAGTCCCACCAAATCCTTTGTAGTTGCTGGAATCAATAGATATCCAATCCCTTTTCAATTGTTTTCCTCACCCTATAAATCCAACGGATTTTCAATCTCTATTCAGTGTATTTCCTAACTGTAACTCCATCCTAAAATTGTTGCATTTCCAATCTTTTATCCAGATTCCCGTCATACTTTTACCCAATTATGGGGAATAACTTAGTTACAATGGCGGAATATTCTATACAACCCAGACGGGATATTTCGGGTCTTTTTCGGTCGTTTGGGGGAAGAACTTAGTTCCATTGCCTTCAGGCGTAAAAGAGGGGATGAGGCTATGGGGAAGAAGGGGTTATGGGGGATTTGGGGGAGGTACCAACTAAGAAACAGATACATATAGTAGACGAGTAGAAATGGGCATTAGAGGAATGAGGAAAGAGTTAGGTTATAAATATTTTGAATATATGGTAAAATAAGAGCGGACTATAGAGTTTGTGAAAAAGTGTACTTACACTAATGGGGCAGAATAGTGTAAGATGAAAATTTTATTTAATAAACAATTTTTCTCTTGGTTGAAATATTGAATGAGAAAAAATCACTATCCGATGGTTCTAAAGCATAGAGAAATGTCATAATAATTACTGGAGTTATTTATTGATGGATTGTTTTCTAAATGATATCGTAGGGTATATAAGGTAAAGGATAAGCAATATTTTTTTAGAGAAATGAGAATGACCGTTCTCAAAACGAACTTCTTAGTACTTAAAGGCTTTTTAAACGACGGTCTAAAGAGCTGCTATAGATTGTGTGGAAGGAGGGGAATTGGATGGCAAGAATAAAAGAATATGATGAAAATGAAGTATTACAAAAAGCTATGGTACTCTTTTGGAAACAAGGCTATGAAAAAACTTCGATGCAAGATTTAGTCACGCATATGGGAATCCATCGCAGAAGTATTTACGATACATTTGGCGATAAGCACACGTTATTTATGAAAGCGTTGGAACGCTATGAAGAATTAGTAGGGACCAAGATAAATTCACAAGTAAAGCCACTGGATTCGGTAAAACAGGCCATCAGGCGTTTATTTGAGATTGCAATTTATAAAAATAAAAAAGAACCTATTGGTTGTTTAACGGTAAATACAGCAGTTGAATTATCCCTACATGACGAAGAAGTAGCAGAGAAAGTTGTGGATAGTTTCTCAAATACTGAAAAATTACTGTACGAGCTATTGCTACGAGGTCAAACATTGGGGGAAATATCCAATCATCACAATGCGAAAAGTCTCTCCCTGTTTATTCATAATTCATTAGTGGGATTGCGAGTATTAGCGAAAACGAGCGATGATAGAGAAAAATTGGAAAGCATTATCGATATGACACTGTCTGTTTTGGATTAATCTTTCTTTTTTTACCCTTTTGAGAATGCTCGTTCTCGAATTGTTTCAATTAAAAATGTACGTATACCTGTAGAGTAAATTGTTTCCTTTACAAGGTATTGGACACGAAAGAAATCATTTACCAGGATGAAATTGTCGATCATCACGAAGCACCGGTGAATGATGAAAATTGAGCTGGAGATTTCAATCTTGAAGGCAAAAGAATGCTTGTTAAACAATAAAGTATCTTGTGAATTCTTGTTATTTGGAGGTGGAGATAATGAAAGCGATGGTAATTGATAAGTATGGAAAGATTCCATTACGTTTGACGAAAATGCCCGTACCTGAAATTGGTGAATATGAGGTACTCACAGAAATTCATGCAGCTAGTATTAATCCGCTTGATTTTAGGATACGCAATGGGGAGGTGAAATTGTTAATTAAATATAAAATGCCACTAATCCTTGGGAATGACTTTTCTGGTGTTGTGACAAAGGTTGGTACAAAAGTGACTGGCTTTAGGGTCGGAAATGAAGTATATGGTCGTCCACGTGAGAGTAAAGTCGGAACTTTTGCTGAATATATTTCTATTCATGAAGATGACATAGCCTTAAAACCTAAAAATATAAGCTTTGAGGAAGCGGCATCGATTCCACTGGTTGGATTAACTTCATATCAAGCCTTACATGAAATACTTCAATTGCAAAAAGGGCAAAAGATATTGATTCACGCTGGTGCTGGTGGTGTCGGAACTTTTGCTATTCAACTAGCAAAATTAATGGGTGCCACTGTTGGAACGACTGCTAGTGAAGACGGTAGGGAATTAGTTCAATCCCTCGGTGCAGATGAAATCATTAATTACAAAACAGATAAATTTGAAGATATACTGGGAAATTATGATGCAATATTCGACACGCTTGGGGGCACAGCGCTTGAGAAATCCTTCGACGTTCTTAAAAATGGAGGAAAAATTGTATCCATTTCAGGATTACCAAATGCTCGTTTTGCTAAAGAACGGGGATTAGGATTTTTAAAAACGATGTTGCTCTCCGTAGTAAGTAAAAAACTTACTACACTTGAAAAAAAGCAAAATGTTCAATATAGGTATTTGTTTATGAAGCCGAGTGGCGAACAATTACGTATCATTGCAGACTTTATTGAATCTGGAAAAATCGAACCTGTAATCGATAGAGTATTTTCCTTTGAAGATGCGCAAAAAGCAATAGAATATTCGGAATCAGGAAGAGCTAAAGGGAAAATTATATTGAAAATCAGGTAGCCATCACATGTACAGTAAGTCACAGCCAGACAGATAAAATCTAATTTAAAAATACTCGAACAATAAGTTCGAAAGGAGACTATACAATGTCAACATTTACAATTCCAACTGAATCAAGTTATATCGAAGCTGAAGGGGTACGATTTGCCTATAGAAAGTTCGGCCAAGAAGCAGGAATTCCGCTAGTTTTCTTCATTCACTTCCGCGGAACAATGGAAAACTGGGATCCTATTATGATTGGTGCTTTAGCTGAAAATCGACCAATTATTCTCTTTGATAATGCTGGTGTCGGTGAATCCAGTGGTGAAACTCCGCCTACTATAGCGGAGATGGCTAAAGATGCAGCGTCTTTTATTAAAGCACTTGGCTTAGAAAAAGTCGATATTCTTGGTTTTTCAATAGGAGGAATGGTTGCACAGGAATTAGCATTGCAACAGCCAAATATGGTACGACGCATCGTCTTGGCGGGTACATCTCCACGATCTGGTGTCAGTGAGCGTAGAGAAGGCGTGTATGAGGCGATGACTGAATCTAGTGGAAATGATGCTCGGGAGAATTTCTTGTTCCTATTTTACGGACCTACCGAAACGAGTCGAGCGGCTGGTATAGCTTCATTAAAACGAATCTTGGGTCAGAAAAAAGTGGAAAGCTCATCTCAAGTGACCGAGGCGCAATTCAAGGCAGTATCCGAATGGGCTCAGCGGGAACCTGAACAGAAATACGACTGGTTACAGAAGATTACGCAACCAGTACTCGTGACCAATGGGGTTGAAGACATCATGGTTGCGACTAAAAACAGTTACATTCTAACTGTAAACTTACCTAATGCCCAACTCATTATTTATCCAGACTCTGGTCACGGACATCTATTCCAGTACCCAGAACAATTCGCTGGCGATGTAAATCGATTTCTTGATGCTGAGTAATGAAGAGGACAATTAGTCATAGATAATGAATTACTACTAACCATCTTATACTTAAAGTGTATGAGAACAAAAAAGGAGAATGAAATTGAAGAAATTATTTGAAGAGGTTCGTATTGGAGACGTTACATTGAAAAACCGCTTAGGTATGTCACCAATGACAAGAAATAGAGCTTTACCTGATGGTACTCCAAGTGAGTTAGCGGCTGAATATTATAGTCAACGTGCTTCATTTGGTTTAATTATAAGTGAAGGTACACAACCTTCAGATGATGGGCAAGGGTACTTCAATACACCTGGGATTTATACGGCATCTCACATAGAAGGTTGGAAGAAAGTAACGAGTCGTGTACACAATGAAGGTGGACGCATATTCATTCAGCTCATGCATGTAGGGCGTGTTTCACATCCTGACAATACACCACATCACCGACAAGCGGTCGCACCTTCTGCTATTGCACCTGGTATAGAAATGCATACAGCTGAGGGGAAGAAAGATATTCCGACGCCTAGGGAATTAGGTCAAAATGAGATAAAAGAAGTCATTCAAGAATTTCGTACTGCCGCAGCCGCAGCAATTGAAGCAGGAGCCGATGGAGTCGAAATTCACGGGGCGAATGGGTATCTCATTCAACAGTTCCTTAGTGAAAACTCCAATCTCAGACAAGATGCCTATGGTGGTACCATTGAAAACCGAGCTCGATTTGCAATTGAAGTGACTAAAGCAGTCATTGATGAAATTGGTCCAGAAAAAACGGGGATTCGATTCTCTCCTCAAGGAACATTGAACGGCATTGAGGAAGGCGATACAAATATTGAGATGTATCGTTATTTAATAGGGGAATTAAACAAACTTAATTTGGCTTATCTTCATATTATGCACTTTGGTAATGAACCCTTATTACAAGAAATACGTCAATTATGGACACAACCCCTAGTAGTAAATAGAGCGGGACGTCCACTTGAACAACTTACTGTGGACGTGGACAGCGGTATAGCAGATGTTTCGACAATAGGAATTTGGGCACTAGCTAATCCAGATTTCATTGAGCGTATAAAGAAAAATGCCCCCCTAAATGAACCGGATTTAAATAGGCTTTATACCGGTGGTGCACAAGGTTATATAGATTACCCGTTTCTAGAAGCTTAATTTAATTTTTCAATTACTGCATGGAGACTGCAGGTTTATTTACTTTAATAATCTAGAAGCACTTATTTTGGTATTAAAACTAGTAGGGATTATTTAAGTAAAGACGCTTCTTTAAATAAGAGAAGCGTCTCCTTACACTATTAAAATAATTAAAAGTTTATTCAACAATAGAGGGCTAGAGTTTAGCAAGCAAACACAAAGAGTCGATTCATTAGTGTGCCGGAATTCTACTTTACAGATAGAAACTCGCTTAACGGACAAAATTTCTGACTTGTTGGCAGTACCCTAAAAGTAAAATTTATTATTTAGGAGTTGTGGATAATGAGTCACTTAGAAAGAATAAAGAAAATGATGACGGGTGAAATACCTGGTGCTCCTGTTGCGCAGGTACTTGGCTTTAAGGTGGTAGAAGCTGAAGAAGGCAGAGTCGTTATTGAAATAGAAGCTTCTGAAAGATTGCATAATCCGATGGGCACATTGCATGGCGGGATACTGGGTGATATAGCTGATGCTGCAATGGGATTATCTTTTATTAGTACACTTGCTGAGGACGAATTGTTTACGACGGTGGAACTTAAGTTGAATTTCCTTAAACCTATTTTTGAATCGAAACTGCGAGCTGAGGGGCAAATAATAAAAAAGGGCGGCACAATTGGATTGCTGGAATGCCATATCTATGATGAAAAAAAGAGTCTTGTTGCGCATTCAACGAGTACGTGTATTGTTTTAAAAGGGAATTCCAATCATAAAAGAGAAAGGAAAGTATGATAAAATGAATAATTTCAAAGCGATGGTACTAGACAAAGTAAATGATCAAACCAAGTTAGAAATCAAACAATTACGTATGGAGGACCTTCCAGAAGGCGACGTAACCATTCAAGTAGCCTATTCTAGCGTAAACTTTAAGATGGTGCAGTAGCCATCCTAAATAAGTTTGTATCCTCCTATCCTGTTGTGCCAGGAATAGATTTAGCCGGAACGGTTATTGATTCAAAAGACGAACGATTTACAAAAGGTGATGAAGTTATTGTTACGAGCTACGAATTAGGAACAGGTCATTTTGGCGGCTATAGTGAACTCGCACGTGTTCCTGCAGAGTGGGTTGTTCCTCTTCCGAAAGGGTTATCTTTAAAGGAATCCATGGTTCTAGGAACAGCAGGATTAACTGCTGCAATAGCCGTTCAAAGACTAGAAGATAATGGATTAGAACCTAGCCAAGGACCTGTTCTAGTAGCTGGTGCAACAGGAGGAGTAGGCAGCGTTGCGGTAAATATTTTAGCTGAAAAAGGTTATGAAGTTGTGGCGAGTACAGGAAAAATAGACCAAGAAGAGTATTTGAAAAGATTAGGCGCTAAACAAATCATTCATCGAGATGAGATTGTAGATAATGACAATCAGCCAGTGCGTGAAGAAAAATGGGCAGCAGCGATTGATCCTGTAGGGGGGGAAACTCTCCAATACATTCTAAGTACATTGAAGTATGGTGGATCTGTAGCTACATGTGGTTTCACTGGTGGCAGTGAAGTTTCCACAACCGTTTTTCCTCATATTTCACGAGGTATAAATTGGCTTGGCGTTGACTCGGTTCAATATCCAAGAAATGAGCGTTTAAAAGTTTGGAATCGTCTTGGGAATGATTTGAAACCAACAACCTTAAATGAAGAGATGGTGAATGAAATCTCATTAGAAGAACTACCCGGAGTATTAGCTGCTATATTAGAAGGGAAAGTACGCGGAAGAACGCTTGTTAAACTATAAACAGATTTTGAATGGAATCAGCTCACTGCCTGTGTGAGGCGGGTTGATTAGTCGTTGTCGTCCGAATACGATAACGACTAATTACTTTAAAAATAAGGATGGGATCAAATGACTTCAACTACTTCTCCCCAATTAGAAAGCATGGTACCCACTCAAGTGAATAAGATTATTTTAATTTTGAGTTTTACCATCTTGCTCGTAGTAATGAACGCGACGATGTTTAATGTTGCATTGCCCTCTATAATTATAGACTTTTCCTTAAATTCATCAACAGCGTCGTGGCTCGTTTCCGGTTATTCAATCATGTTTGCCATTGCATCATTGGCTTTTAGCAGATTGTCGGACTTTATCCCCGTCTCTAGACTTTTGTTTTTTGGAATCAGTATTTTAGGAATCGCATCCATCATCGGCTTCTTTTCCAATCATTTTCTCCTCCTATTAGGAGCTCGAATTGTTCAGGCTGTTGGTGGTGGAGGGATTATGGGATTGGGAATAATCATCGCCGGGCGTTTACGTCTTTCGAGGCGTGCAAGAGCGATGGCAATTATTAATTCTACGGCTTCTTTGGCATTTGGTTTAGGCCCTCTAATAGGGGGAATCATTACACAATACTTAGGATGGAATTATCTTTTCGCTATCAGTAGCATTTCGGTCCTTTCCATTCCATTCTTCCATTTGTTGTTGCCGAAAGAGGTTCTTCAAAAAGGTCACTTCGATCTATTTGGTGCAATTCTAACGGGACTTAGTGTTACAGGTCTACTCCTTTTTCTGACCACATTTTCCTATATTATCTTAGCTGCAACCGTCGTTCTTTTTGTGGTGTGGTGGAGATATCTTCATAAAAGAAAAGAGCCGTTCATTCCGCCAATCCTCTTTAGAAATAGGCAGTATACAAAACTACTGTTAATAGTTTGTATCACTTTTTTTATAAATTTTGCAACTCTGTTTTTAATGCCAATTATGCTTACAACTACATTCCAACAAGGGCCGATAGAGGTAGGGATGATCATTTTTCCAGGAGCTATTATTGCAGTGATTGCTGGACAATATATAGGAAGAGTAATTGATCGTTTTGGCAATATGCCATTAATTATTTCGGGGCAATTGTTTTTATTAAGCGCGACCATCTTATTCGCATTGTTATCTACCATCAGTCCTTATTTTATACTTGTGGCATATATGTTTGTAAGTGTTGGTTTTACATCACTTTCAACGAGTATTTCTAATGAGATAACGAGGATTCTGCCAATGAGACAAGTCGGTTCAGGCATAGGAGTCGCCCAATTAATCCAATTTTTCGGTGGAGGGCTTGGAGTCACTATTTCTGGATTACTACTAACCCTTCAAAATAGTTTATCTCCAGAAACTATTTATAGAAATATTTTTAATTGCTTTTTCTCTGTTATAATGATAGCTATTTTAATATACGGTTTATATTATCGAAGTTCTAGGCTTAAACAACCAAGTTAACTTTATTATCACTTGAATCAAAATAATACAGTCATAATATGTTTCAATCATTCTATTCGGTTGTTTCCTAATTGAAAGCTTCTCAATCGTTATTGTTTTACTGTTTCAGTTAATAAATCTTAAATAGATACTCTGCTCAGTTGGTCTTTTAATGCGCTTTATTATTCATGTTTCTTACAACATTTTTAGTAAACCTAGATTTAATAAAAAAGCCCAGTGAAACAATTAAATGTAAGATGTTAATTAAGACATGTCTGAGTGTTAAAATTTGAACAGTTAATACTTTCTTTGCATATTAAAATAGATTGTGAAAGATTGTACTTAAACTATCGGGTGCAAGAGTTGAAGATAAGATCAAACAGCAGCTATTTATTCTTATTGTACTAATGAAGCAGAATAGTTGAAGAAGAAAAGTGACTAAACTGGTAATTAAATGAGGTTAAAATATGTGGGTTGAGCAAATCACTAAAGCTAAATGGTACGATTTGATAAGACACTATTTAAATAAAAAGGAGATAAGAATTAACTTCAGGCATAATCGGTACAGACGTGGAAGGCGAAGAATCGCAGTTGAACAAGAACTTCAAGAAAAATCAGCTGAGTAATTTAATTTAATCAAAAATCTAAACATAATGATGAAAAATTGTATTCGAATTAAAAGTGCATATAACTAACGAGTACATTTCTTTATTAAAGAAATGTACTTTTCGTGTCTGATTTTTTAAATTTTTATCACCAATATATTGACAGTCGATATATTATAGTTTAAATTATGGTTATCGATATATCGTTATTCATTATATCAAGGGAGTTGTCTCCTATAAATCCATTATCAGAATCTACATATTTAATTTTATTAGCTCTTTATCAAGAACCACTACACGGTTATGGCATTATAAAAGAAATAGAAAATACGAGTGAAGGTAACTATATTATTGCACCAGGGACTCTTTACGGAGTATTAAAAAATCTAGAGAAGCAAGGGTTGATAAAAACAATAGCAGTTGAAAAGGAACATCGTAAGAAGAAAACCTATTGTATTACGGAACAAGGAAAAGATGTACTCCATTGGGAATATGAAAGATATATTCGAATGATTAATCTTTCAAAAAAAATCATTCAGCGGGGGATTGAAAATGGTGAAAAATAATAAGGTAAAAAAGGTGACAAAACATTTTTCTGATTTCTCTAAGGAAGAACAATGGTTGCAAAGTATGTTAAACGAAGGTTGGATACTTAAGAGTTATGATTCAGAGGATATGGATGACTGTCAATATGTTTTCGAACCTGTAAAAAGTGAGAAACAAAAAAATATAATTTACAAAATTGATTTTCGTGAGTTAAATCAAAAGGGAGAGTTTGAGGAGTACAAAAGTATTTTTGAGGGTGCTGGCTGGATTTTACTTTCAAAAAACAGTTGGTATTCTAAGCATATTTTCTATACAACCTCTACGAATCCTCAAAGAGATATTTTTTCTGATCAGGAATCATATAGAGAACGAGAGAGACGAAGAATGTCTTCTTCCCTTATATATATAATCATAGGTATTTTAATGTTCGTTGTTTTAATAGCTTTATATATTATTTACGACAGATCTGCTTTTCTTGGAGTAGGGATAATGACATTGTTTTTCAATATAAAATGTATGGTAGATTACTACCGACATAAAAAAGTCTATAAGTCTTTACTGACAAGAGAAGTTGAATAATATTTTTTTAAGAAAATTAATTCGCTTATTGAGGTAACTGGTGCAAGAGTTAAACAGGACGGCCCTCGAAACGGTCGTCTTTTTCTTCCAGAAACATTGTTTGAATATTATGCTATTATTAGAAGAGAAGTTGTTTCACTAACGGGGCAGGATAGTTGAAGAAGGAGATGAAATTCTTCTCTCTTGTATTTATAATTTGTCCTATATTACTTATTAATTATCTTGGAAAGACAGCACCCGTTTAAAAGGTGCTGCCTGTTATTTTTAAAACTAATCTTCTATCTCCAAAAAATCTTGATGGTTTTGTCCAATGCACTCGTTTATTTTGTTAATAGTCAGTGAGGAAGTTTTATCAAGTATTTCATAAAGTAATTTGAAAGATGCTTGGAGTTCTTTATTCCGTTCAAGGTCTTCACGTTTAACCGTAAAGTTCTCTAAAGTATCTGGATGATTATGCCGTTTTAGTTCTACTTCAATCCTTTCAAGGAGCGACAGCATAGATTTATCATCGAAATACTTAATACCTGTTTTAATTGCTAACCAACTTCGAGGTTGAGCCATAAAATATGCACTCCACCAATAGAATTCGATAAGTGATTTACTTACGTGGTTGTAATACGCATAAAACATAAATAACGCTCGTTGCCCTTCAGTTAGTTCCTCATAAAATTGCTCTTTAATTTGGGAAACATTAAATGAAGTTTGTTCAGCTACTCTGTTTTTATAAATCTTAATAAGCGGTTCAAAACACTCTTGACTTAAATTACTAAGTGCTAATAAATCAAAATCCTTCTTACTCATCTTTACAAGCAAATTTTATCACTCCTCACTTTAAATTATACAACTGTGACCGTCAAGTAAAAAGACACAATTACTGCTGATTAATTTGAAACACTTTCTTGCCCAAATATCGTTGATCTATGTTTCATTCGATAACTATCTTCATTCAAATGAATTATTTCTACTCGATGTAAAATTCTGTCCAATATAGCGGTTGTGATTGCTTGATCTCCTAATAGTTCACCCCATTCTTTTGGGGCCTTATTTGACGTTAATACAATGGAAGACTGATTATATAAGTCATTAATCAAATGAAAAAACATATTTGCTTCTTGTTGATCCATTGCCATGAACATCAAATCATCAATAATCACTAAATCAGCGGTCCTTATTCTTTTCATTCTAGTTTGGGATTTACGAGTAATTTCTTCCGTCTTTAAAACATGAATAAGGTCTCCCATCGTAGTAAAGATAACCTTGTAACCTTGATTTAACGCTTCAATGCCCAATCCAATTGAAATGTGAGTTTTCCCAGAACCTGGCGGTCCCAATAAGATAATATTGTGTAACTGTTCAATCCACGTTAAATCTTTTAATCGATTCAAATGTTTATTGCTTAATGATTTCTGTTCTTTTAAATTGAATTCGTCTAATGTTTTTTGAAAAGGGAATGTAGCCCTTTTAAATCGATTCTCTAATTGCTTTTCTTCCCTACGGGTCTGTTCATATTTTGCTACATCGAAGAGGAACTGAGTAAAGGATAAATCCGTTTGCTCGGCTTCTCTTATTAATGTAGGAAGATGATTGGCGGTTTCTGTGAGACGCAGAGTCTTCATTAATTCCTGCAACTGTTTTAGTTGGCTCATTTATAATCACCTTCCAATATTGCAGTATAAGCATCTACTTCTCTTTTCTGAGTTTCTGTCTCCATTACCCATTCAGAAACATGGCCTAATGGTGTTACAATCTCAGTGTTATTCGTAATCACTGTATCATCAGTCGGTCGGTATCGTTTTAAGTATGAAACGACATCGCTAAAATCTGTTGCACTATATAGATTTCTCTTTACACATTCATTTAATGCTGCTGATAAAATTTCTTTATTGTTTGCCTTTGCCTCTTTTAGAATAATTTGTAGCTGATCTCTAGTATATCTAGGATACTTCTCTCTAATAGTTTGTAAAAACTCATAAGCTAGCTCATTTTCTTTAAAATATTGTGCAACAGTATCAATAAATGCATCTATCCCTTTTGATCTATCTCGGCTATGTTTTCTGTCCTTGATTAATAATCCCTTTCCGTCAGGAACCTTATGTATTGCGATAATCTCTCCTGTCTCAGAGCTATAAATGATTAACTGCTTGTCTTCGGTTTCCTTAATACATACTGTTTCATGTTTACCAAACGTCCCCAATGGAAGGGAATAACGACTAGATAAATAACGAATAGTATTGTCCTTATGGACACATCTTGATATACTATTTTCATAGTTATATTTTATATCTAGATTTTTGGTGACTGGTCTCAAGTGTTGTCTTTCCAGGGAAAACACTTCGACCGGTCTCTTTTTTGTTGTATTATGAACTTTATAGTTTCCAGTTCTATTGAGCCATTCCCAACCTTGTTCATTCCAAGAGTCAATGTTGTGAAAAACCCGATGTTTAGCGAAGTTATGTTTAATAAAACCAACTACATTTTCAACTTTTCCTTTGCTCTCTGGATCAACCTTACGGCATACCCGAAGGGATAAATCCCTAGATTCTTTGTACTGTTGGAACTCCCGGGTTAAAATTAAATCTCCACCATTTTCACTGACGACGATTAAACTGTCTTGGTCATATACCAATTCATTTGGGATTCCCCCATACCACCTAAATGCATTTTCATGTGCTTGTATTACATCTTGGGTAGTAAAAGGTCTATCCAGCCATTCTTGATATTTATATCTAGAATTCGATAATACAAATGCGATGAAATTCAGTTTTACCTCATTGTTATCTACTGTTTTCTGTTTGGTATGACCGAAGTCAACTTGTATTTGTTCACCCATAGGTGAATCTGGAATAGCTTCATAGATTCGTGGTGACGTTTCTTTCTCTATTCTATAATCCTCTCGCAATTCTCTAACATAAGATCGAACAGTACTTTCTCCTACCTTTAAATCCTCGTATTTCTCTTTTAACCAATCTTCTACTTGTGCAGCAGACATATCTGGATGTTCTCTCAACCATGATAATATAAGCTCTTTATGGGGATCTAATTTCTTACTTCTTGTTTGAATTGATTCTACCCATTCGGCCATATCTGAGGGTGACCTTCTTAGATTTCGATAAACCGTTGATCTTGATATTCCTAGTTTTTCCGCCACTTTTGCCTTACTAAATCCCTTTTTAATTAACTGATGTATTTCCATATACATTTCCCACTTATCCACCTTTAGCGACCTCCACTGATGATGTTTAATAATATAAACATTTTACAATGGAAAGTACTTTTTAGTATTAGTATTTTTTGGATAAATAAGTGTTTCTTTTTATCTAGCAAAAACTGTCTACTTTAGTTTAGCGGTCACAACAATATTTGTAATCGGAGAATCTATTGTAATTTTATGATTTTTTGTATAAGTTCGTAGGTAATATTACAAAAGATAGGTGCTTAATTATCAAACTGGTGCATTAGTTGAAGATGAAATCGAACGGCAGCTATTGTACTAAAGGGGCAGAAGAGTTGAAGAAGGACGTTTAGAATACATGGAACTATAGAGGGAGGAAAATGTATAAAGCAGTTATTGATTCAGAAAATCACCTTTTAGAACCAAGACACACAAATCGTACTTCTTTATGATGATAATAAAGACTAGGGGTGGGGTATATCATAGATTTTCAGAAGAAGAACTGAATATAAGATTTATAATGGGGGCTATACATTACCGTGACAGGTTAATTTATAAATAAACTCAAAAATAACTAGGATTAGAGGTAATAGTTAATGAACAGCTTTAAAGAGTACTTGGATTTACTATCGAAAACTTATGAAGAGGCAGTTGATTTTTTACTTCAGAAATACGGTCCTGCACATGATGATTATTTTAGAGAAAAATCATATCAGAGGTTTATGAATGGAGAAATAAAAAATATCGCAAAAGGAAAAATATCAAGAACAAATGAAGGTTTATATTGTCATCATATAGATGAGATCAAATGGTTAAAGGTATCGGATAAGGATTTTGTGAAAAGATTTAATATTCCGTTTGAATGCCAAAGAAAAGATAGGTTAGTTTATTGTGATTTGGTAGAGCACAGTATTTTACATGTTTTGATTACAAAAGAAACTTCCTTTGAGTTTGGCTACCCAGGATATGAGTTATATTTAAAACCAATTATTGAAGATTGGTATCTTAATAAAGCAATTCCTAAAACAGAGTGGATGAAAAATTGTTACAATACATCATATTTAGAGGCTCAAGAAGCATTCAATATATTAAAAGGGATGCAAAAAACGTTAGGAAAAGGTTATTTCAATACTTTATTGGATTATTATGAAGAAATAAAGAAAAAGGAAGAAGAAAGAATAAAATGGCTAAAACAGCTAGAGCAAGCTCGAATTAATGAGCGAGACGAGTTGATAAAGCGTGCTAAGCAATTACATAGTAAAAGTCCAAGAAAGAATATAGTTGCCATTAGCTATTCTATATACATTGAATATAAAGATCCAAAGGACATTTTTAAAAGAAATATAGCCGTTACATATGAAGAATACGATAGTAAAAAGAAGAAATATACAAAGGAAAAAATATTGGAAGATCTTTTGATATATATAGAAAGTTTACAGGAGCTTGGGTGACGAAATTG
This sequence comes from Oceanobacillus arenosus, assembly GCF_003369575.1. Taxonomy (GTDB): domain Bacteria; phylum Bacillota; class Bacilli; order Bacillales; family Amphibacillaceae; genus Oceanobacillus; species Oceanobacillus arenosus. The sequence goes on from NZ_PIOC01000024.1 coordinate 105,583, forward strand.
GTAAAGGAATTACGTTATTTAGAGAGGGAGATTATCAATTAGACCTTTTATTGGGAATGAGACTTCAATCAGTTTGTAGAATTCCATTATGAAGTTAAAAACTAATAAAAAGTTTTATTGTGTTAACTGGTGCGTGTGCGGCCGAGCTTAGGTCGTGTCATATAACGGGTGGGATTCCCGTCGAGTAAGAACTAGCCATTCGCTCGTAGTGAGTCTTGGAGGGCTAAAGGTAACTCTAGTCTTTAAGCGTAGACAGTTAGGTAGCGGGCCGAAAGCCAAATGGTTGAAGGGATTGAGCTCCATAATGTTAGTAAATCGAGAGGGCTGATGCCTTACACACAGCAGAAAGCTATATTTTATCCTTTGTTACAGGCAAGAAGGGTAAAGCCTCTCTGGAGTCAGAGACCTTGGCACGTTATACATTGATATGATACGGCAACTCGGGAGACCCTACCGGTCTCTTATTTTAGAAGAGTATGGTGTACAAGCGATAACAAGCAAGGAAGCCAAATGCCGTGTAGGGAGTCGGATAGCAGCGTAGTACCAATGAAGTCGGGTAATGCCGATGGAGGAAAGGCTAGCTACCAGTTATCACCCTTACTAGGGACACATTTACTACACACA
>NZ_PIOC01000024.1:106216-114600 GCF_003369575.1 Oceanobacillus arenosus
GGCAAAATCTAATCCTAAAATGAAATTTACATCTCTTGCACATTTACTAAATGAACAATCACTAGTTCAATGTCATCATGAATTACCAAACAGAAAGGCAACTGGGGTTAACGGTACAACTAAAGAGGAATACAATGAAAATCTAAAAGAAAATATAGAGGATTTAGTAAACAGGTTTAAAAGCAAAAGCTATCATCCTGTTCCAGTAAGGAGAATGTATATTCCAAAGCTCAATTCAAACAAGAAAAGACCATTGGGAATACCGGAACACGAAGACAAAATTGTTCAAAGAGGCATTACCAAAATACTAAATACCATCTATGAAAATGATTTTCTAGATTGCTCTTTCGGATTCCGCCCAAATCGTAATTGCCACGATGCTTTGAAAATACTGAACCACTATATTGAAAAGAGGTCAGTAAATTATGTAGTAGATGTAGATATCAAAGGATTCTTTGACAACGTTGACCATAGATGGATGATGGAGTTTTTAAAACTGCGAATCGCTGATCCTAACTTACTAAGAATTATTGGTAGGTTTCTTAAAGGTGGATATATGGAGGAAGGCAAGAAACACAAAACAGAGTATGGTACACCGCAAGGTGGAGTGATTTCTCCAGTGTTAGCCAATATATACCTCCATTATGTCCTCGACCTATGGTTTGAGAAGAGGGTTAGAAAACAGTGCAAAGGACAAGCATTCATTGTGAGATATGCAGATGATTTTGTTTGTTGTTTTCAATCTAAAAGTGAAGCTCAACAATTCTTCCAATCATTAAAAATGAGATTAAAGAAATTTAACTTAGAAATAGCTGAGGATAAAACCAAAATTATTCCCTTTGGAAGGTTTGCGGAGAAAGATGCAAAGCAAAAGGGAAATAGTAAACCTGCAACCTTTGATTTCCTTGGTTTTACACACTATTGTGGGAAAAGTAAACAAGGAAAATTCCGAGTGAAACGGAAATCGAACAGGAAGAAAGTCCAAGGCAAACTCAAAGAATCTAAAGAATGGTTGAAGATTAATAGAAATAAAGATATTCATATAATTATGGATAGATTTCGACGCTCTCTTATAGGTTATTACAATTATTATTGCATAACGGATAATACCCCAAGTGTAAACAAATTCAGAGACAAAATCAGATACCTATTGTTTAAATGGCTCAATAGAAGAAGTCAAAGGAAATCATTTACTTGGGATAAATTTAGACTCTTTCTTAATAAATACCCATTACCTTACGCAAGAATTAAGGTTAACGTCTATGACTTAAGGAAAGAGATTAGCTACATTTTGTGATTGGTGACTAGGAGGAGCCGTGTGCGTGAATAGCGCAAGCACGGTTCTGTGAGGGGGGAGGAGCACAATTTACCGCAAGGTAGAGAGGCTCCCTTCTACTCGACTTGTTGAATAAGAATGAGTTGCTGCGGCAGCTCTTTTTTATTTTTGGTATAAAATACCATCCTATAATCCCCCCATAAAGTTAAGGGTTCTTATGAACCTATATAAATAGGCTCAAGTAAATTACCATCGAGCTGTAGATTTGTAGAGCTTGATTAACTTTGTAAGTTTTAAATGAGGGAGGAGTTAGTATGAAGGAATTTATAGTTTGTTATACCTTAGAGGATGATATTAAAAGAGAAAGAATAATGAAAGAGGCAGATATTAGTAAGGAACAAGTTTTACAAGAAATAGTAGAAAAGATTGAACAGAACAAATACTTTCTTACGAAAGGTGACCATGGGGATTATTGGATCAATCGTTCTTCAATCCGTTACATAGGAGTTCATGAAAAAGATGACCCGAAATTTAATCACATCTAACTATAATATCGACACAAGGTTTTTATCTTATATTAACATGGGAGAGAATTTGAATGTCTGAAGGAGCGTATCAAACGCGTGCGGAACGAAAAAAAGCGAAAAAAACAAGCCAAAATAAACAAAGAAGTCTCGGTATACTGAAAAAAGGATCATTGTTTAAAAAAATGTTCATTGTCTGTTTGGTCCTCGGTCTTGTTTTAACAGGAGCAGGAGCCATTACGTTCGCTTCAATGATTAAGGATACACCTTCCTTAGATTCTTCTAAGCTAGTGGATCCACTTTCTACTAAATTTTATGATAAAGATGGAAACTTCCTTTATGAATACGGGAAGGAAAAACGGACAAAAATTACGTACAATCAAGTGCCAAAAGTGTTGGAACATGCCGTTATTGCCACCGAGGATTCCCATTTTTACGAACATTTTGGGATCGACCTCAAACGGACAGCCAAGGCGATTTTCGTGAACGTAACCGGAGATTTCGGATCTCAGGGAGGTAGTACGATTACACAGCAAGTCATTAAAAATTCCTTTCTGTCTCCAGAGAAAACACTGAAACGTAAAGTGCAAGAATGGGACTTAGCATATCAGTTGGAAAATAAATATTCCAAGCAGGACATTTTAATGATGTATTTAAATAAAATCTACCTTGGAAACCGCTCTTACGGAGTGGCTGCCGCAGCGAAGAATTATTACGGTATTGAGTCCGATGATTTGAAAAAAATGACGCTTGCACAGGCGGCGATGATAGCCGGACTGACACAGAGTCCGAACAATTATGATCCAACCATACCGGAAAACAAAGAAGCAGCCACGGAGCGCCGTCACATTGTATTAAGCTCGATGCTTCGTGAGGGCTATATTACGGAAAAACAAATGAAGGAAGCAGAAAAAGTTCCTGTAACAGAGGGGCTTGTAGCAAAAAATACGCAGCAAAGTATGCCATATGAAGCATTTTTGGATGCAGCTGTGAAAGAGGTTAAGGGAAAACTGAAGAATGTGGACATCAGTGAGGACGGTTTGTCGATTTATACGACGCTGGATCCTAAAGCACAGGACTTTGCGGACAAAATGATGAATACCAGTGAAATCATTGTCTATCCGGATGCGAACTTTCAGGGAGCCTTCGTTTTATTAGATACCAAAACGGGTGAAGTCAGGGCAATCGGGAGTGGTCGAAATGACTATAAAGCTCAATTTTCAGGTCACAACTTTGCCGTCAATATCAAACGTCAACCAGGATCAATCTTTAAGCCGATTTTTGATTATGGTCCGGCGATTGAAAACTTGAAATGGTCCACTGGTCATTTGATTAATGACCAGAAGACAACTTATTCAACGGGTCAGCCCATTTCCAACTGGGATCATCAATATCATGGAATGCTGACTATGCGGACGGCACTGCAACATTCATACAATATCCCGGCACTGCTCACATTGAGAGAAGTTGGGATGGATAAGGCTAAGAGTTTTGCAGAACAACTTGGCATTACGTTTAAAAGTAATGAAGTATATGAATCCTACTCGATTGGCAGCAATACCGTTAGTCCTTTAGACATGGCAGGGGGCTACAGTGCTTTTGGAAATAACGGTCTATATAATAAACCGCATTTCGTCCAAAAGGTTGTTCTTGCAGATGGCGCAGTCGTTAATTTTGCGGAGAAATCAAAACGTGTTATGCAGGATTACACTGCCTATATGGTAACTGATATGTTACGCACAGTCGTAAATGCTGGGACAGGAACAACTGCAAATGTTCCCGGACTGGATGTTGCCGGGAAAACAGGTACAACCAATTTTGATGAAAAAACGCGAGCTAAATATGGATACCCAAGCTCAGCTACAAATGATAGCTGGTTTGCAGGTTATACACCCCAATACACCATGGCTGTCTGGACGGGTTACGCTCAAAACGGACAGGGTAACTATATGAGTGGAAATACGACGAATATCTCACAGTTAATGTTTAAAGCAATGATGGAAGCTTTTGGAACGGACACAGCAAATTTCCAGAAACCGGAAAGTGTCTACAGAGTGAATAATGAACTTTATATAAAAGGAATTGATTCTGCAGAAGTTCCACCTAAGAACAGCAATGGAAATAAAGAGAAACTCAAAAAAGAAGATGAGAAATTCAAAAAAGAAGAAGGGAAATTGAAAAAAGAGGAAGAGAAATCGAAAGAAAATAAGAAACTCAAAAAAGAAAATAAGAAAGTAAAAAAAGAAGATAAGAAACTTAAAAAAGAAGATGAGAAACTCAAAAAAGAGGAAGAGAAGCGTCAAAAAAAGGAAGAGGAAAAGAAATAAAAGCATAGTTAGATAGATATTATTTTCTTATTATTATTCCACTTCAATAATAAGGTGATTTCACTTATTAAGACAATAGATAGTTAATCAGAAAATCTCGTTAAATTCAAAATAAACTTTAACAGATTAAATACACATGACCGTTATTTATACGGTCTTTTGTATATGGAAGCAAAATCCCCCAATTGTCATGTTACTTGAGAATGTGAGTAATGTACTTAAAGTAACGGGTGCGATAGTTAAACAAAAGGATCGTCATTTTGGTACGATCTTTTTCTTTTATTAACACTTACAGAAAATTATGATATTATTATTTTAAATTCTTGAGCTATCGGGTCAGGTTTGTTAAACAACTGTTGCTATTTTGCAATTATAATATTATTATTTATATGCATAGAATATCTATGTACATAGAATCCCTTTATACTAAGAATAACTAAATGTAAAGTGAAATATAAATAACTCTTATTGATATTGGAGGAAAGGAAATGAAAGGATTAGCTTGGGGTTTGATGCTCTTTTATTTACTCGTTATAGCATTTTGGGTGGCAAATTCACCGTATCTATTTTCATTGTGGGGTATAGTTATATGGTTAATTTCAATTGTTTTAGGGTTTGTCGTTTATGAACAAATAAAAGAGCCAAAAATTATAAGGAAACTTATATTGTATTCAAGTTCATTTATGGTGTTTTTGGTTATAGTAACAGGTTTGATACATTTTGCAGTAACTTCTATGCCATAACTGAAATTTAGGGTGCGATTTTTCAATAAGGGCAGTCGCTTTTTTACAAACGGGGAAGTTTAGTTCAATAAGCAGAATGGGATTTTTGTTAATTTCAAATGGAATATTTCCCAAAATTCGGAACCTCTATTCGGTTCAAACGTATTAAATTAAAGGACATCTAAACTCTTATTGGGGGAGAATGAATTGAAGATTGACCATTTAGTTGTAAATGTTGATAGTTTTGTACAAGAAGATGAAAATTTTATCAAGAAAGTTCACTCTTTAGGTCTTCCATATGAACCGAAATGGGGAAAGGGTACAAAAGGATTTAAGGTATCGAACATATGGATTGGGAATGAATATTTTGAATTGATTAAAGTCAAATCAAAAGATGGTGGGGGTTGGATAGAAAGCTGGACTGAGGACTATCATAGTGGGCATAGGGGACTTATTGGTTTTGCATTAGAAGTAGATGATATTGAAGCAACATATCAGAGGCTCATTAGACGGAATATTCAAGTATCAACGCCGGAACCTTTAAAATTCAAATGGTTCTTTAACCTACTAAGTAAGACAATGCCTTGGAGAAATTCATATTTACCTAAATTTGAAGGAATGCCTTTTCAATTTTTCTTACAACAGCTTAATGATGAAAAAAGTAAAGCATTTATGCAAAAATATATGGTGCCGAATAGTAGGGATAAGAAGATTAATGGAATATTAGAAGTAAGGATTTATGGCACATTGACAGAACAAGACAAAAATATAATAAAATCACTTTTTCAAGATTACAAAATAAAAGATAGTACAATCACTGTTTTTCTTGGAAGACAAATCATTTCTTTTGTAGAATCTAAAAAACATTCAGTTGAAGTAATACTGGACTGTGAGAATGAAGAAAAATCAACTAAACAACTTGAGATAGGAAACAACTTAATAATTAAATATGATTGATTTCATACAATTATCTTCTTCAACTAGCGGGTGCGTTAATTATAGAAGGATTAACGCTATTTTATGTAGAAGTTATTTTACTAAAGGGGCAGGATTGTTTAATAAGAAATTGCTTGTTGTACAGATAGGGGAATGCTATGGACTGGAATACTGTTAATGGTGAAGAGCGAGAAAAAACTAAGTTTTACACTAAAATTGGCTGTTTCTTCGGGATAGTTATAATAGGACTTTTAATTATTGCATTAATTATTTGGATTTCTTACCGTGTATTTGTCCCTAGAGAAATTCAGTTATTGGTCAGTGATTCTCCAAATAATAAAAATAAAATTGAAATTGTTAGGGTAGAAGATTTCCCCAATCCTACATTAAGAATTAATTATGATAAAAATTCTATTATAAAGACTAATCTACCTGATGATATATCTATTGAATGGAAAAATGATTATGAAGCTAATGTTACCCTTGTTAGGCAAGGGCAGGAACCAGATGTTGTTAAAGTTGAATTTCAATAGTTTTTCTTTTGTCACAATGACAGAAAAGTGCAATCGTTCTTCAATAAACTGGTGCGTTAATTCTAGAAGGATTAACGCTATTTTATGTAGAAGTTATTGTACTAAGGGGCAGTTTAGTGAAAGAAGAGATTGGAGGAAGTAAAATGACAAAAAACAAATTAAAAGGTTTAGTTGGTTTAGGTTCTTTAATAACTGTAATTGGTTTTATATTGCTTTTTTTCAGTGTTAATTTTGGATTATCACTTGCTGAAAATTGGATAGTCAAACAGGTGGAGCAGACAGGTGGGGCAGACACTTCAACATACCTAATTGTAATTGAAGGTTCTACAAATAATTTCTTGGCCGCTGGAAGTATACTTTTTGGGATTGGTCTTGCCACCATTATTTTTGCTTATTACAAGATACTTAATATTAACGAAAAGAAGTAATAAATATGGTTTTTCTTTTTTAACTACCATGAAAATAAACTTCTGTAACCTATCAAAAATGGCAATACTAAAGAAGACGCAGCTTATTCATTTTTAAAAAAAGAGGAGAGCGCCTAATTAATTGATCTTATTGTAGATAAGTTGACGAGGTTAAGATGCTTCAGGCTCTTGTAAAGTTACTGTATATCCTAAGCTTTCGAGTCTTCGTAATGAATGTCGAACAAGGGATTGCTGTCTTTGTTTATCAAAGTAGTCTTCACCTAAGTCTATATACATTTCTTTCCGTGTTAAGAGATAATACGAGATACGCAATATGGCATGAGCTACCACAATTCCTGCTCGTTTCTTACCTTTTCGTGATGCAGTACGCCGATACAATGCACCAAGGTAGTTTTTAGAACCTCTTACAGAATGGGCTGCTTCTGTTAATGCTGATCTTAAATATTTGTTCCCTTTTTTTGTTTTAGTTGATTTCCTTTTTCCAGCACTTTCGTTATGTCCAGGAACTAATCCTGCCCAGGAACACATATGAGCTGCACTAGGAAACTGTTTTTTTATATCTGTCCCAATCTCGGATAGGATTTGTTCTGCCATTCTAGTCGCAATACCAGGAATTGAATCTAATCTTTCAACATCTTCTTGATAAACGCTCACTTTATCAGCTACTTCTTGGTCTAACATCTCAATTTGTTCCGTTAAGAAATCAATGTGTTTTAAAATGGTTTTCAACATTAATCGTTGATGATCGCTGATATAACCTCTAAGTGCAAGTTGAAGTTCGTCCTTCTTCTTTTTCATTGTGCGTCGAGCAAAGTTTGCTAGTTTTTCAGGATCTTCCTCACCTTCAGCAATTGCGTTGAGCATATCGCGAGCGGAGACACCCATAATGTCTGAAACAACAGAGCCTAGTTTGATGTTAGCTCCTTCTAATACTTTTTGGATACGATTATGTTGTCTGGCACGTTCTTCAATGATACTTCGACGATACCGAACAAGTTCACGCAATTCTCGTTGATTTCGATCAGGAATGAAACTAGCTTTGAGTAGCCCATGCCGAAGGAGTTTAGCTATCCATTCTGCATCTTTAACATCTGTTTTACGCCCAGGGACTGCTTTCATATGTTGTGCGTTTACAACCAAAAATTCAATATTTTCAGCCTCTAGTAAATTAACAATAGGTTTCCAATAAACACTCGTGCTTTCCATGGCAACATGGGTACAACCATGTTGTTTAATCCAGTCAACCAATTGTATTAGAAAAACAGTCTTAGTCGAAAACGTTTGAATCTCCTTTCCTTCTTGTGTCATAATACATGCAGTAATATTGTCCTTATGAACATCCATACCACAAGCTCTTTCAATAACTACATCCACTTGAAAACATCCTTTCTACGGCACTAAAAATTGGAGGCTGGTGCAGCAACCAGAATAGGATTAATCTACCATGTGTGCTTCCCGTAAGGGAGCGACAGTCAGTGGTGCACCGTGGTCGTTGGAGTCAGACTAACGGATGGGCTCTCACGCACCATAGTTCATCGACCTTCCTCTCCCAGCCGTAGAATCAGTATCGGCAATCATAAACATTTTCATTCTCTGTGGTGAAGCGCTGATTTTTGCGCTTCATGGATGGCTAACGGG
>NZ_PIOC01000025.1:0-7788 GCF_003369575.1 Oceanobacillus arenosus
TCCCATATTCCCCCTATAATGTCTGATATGACGTATTTTTATTATATCCTATTGTCCATTATAAGGGGGTTAAGCACTGTCACTCCCCGAGTTTTGTCGAATTTTGACATCAAATACATCATGTAACATCCATTTCAAATTTCATCAATCAAGAATTACTAATTTTATGTTAATTTCCCTACCTTCGATACCTCAAAAATGGTTTGCATGATAGAATTTAGTTAGAAATAAAGTGAATTTTCCTTTACTTATTAGCTGACTTGAAAATTAGTATTACATATTTTTAATTCATCACTTTTTTAATGGAGAGGGGCAGATGAAACTTGTTGTTACGTTATTTTTATGATGAAAAGCTGTCACATGCATCTTATTTAGTTGGTTGCCAGGAAAAAGGCGTTGCTGTAGTAGTTGATCCTATGCGCAATATTGCGCCATATATCCATGCAACAGGTACGGAAAATCTTAAAATTATTGGCGCACTCGAAACGCATATACATGCCGATTTCGTAACAGGTTCAAGGGAACTAGCAGACCGATTCAATGCCACGCTATATCTTTCAGACGAAGGTGGAGCAGACTGGAAATATCAAAATTTAGAATCATTTAACCATCAATTATTAAAAGATGGAGACCGATTTAATATTGGAAATATCATCTTTGATATTATGCATACACCTGGACATACACCGGAAAGCATTTCCTATTTATTGACAGATGGTGGTGGCAATGTGGATAAGCCCATGGGGATTTTTACGGGTGATTTTGTTTTCGTTGGCGACATCGGCCGTCCCGATTTATTGGAAAAAACTGCAGGAATTGATGGTTCATCAGAAGCTGGCGCAAAGGCAATGTATCAATCACTACAACGATTCAAATTATTGCCTGATTACTTGCAAGTATGGCCAGCACATGGCGCGGGGAGTGCGTGTGGAAAAGCACTTGGTGCTGTGCCATCATCAACTGTCGGATATGAAAAGCAATTCAACTGGGCATTACAGGATATGGACGAAGCAGCTTTCATCATGGAATTACTCGACGGACAACCCGAACCACCAGCGTATTTTTCTGTCATGAAACGGGTAAATAAAGTGGGAATGGATTTAGTAAAAAACGTTTCACAGTCAAAAATTATTACTTCACTAGGGGATGTTCAGACATTACTAAGAGATGGACAGCAAATAATCGATATCCGTTCGCCGGAAAAATTTGCGGCTGGACATCTTCCTGGAACAGTCAATATTCCACTCCGGCAATCCTTTACAACTTGGGCTGGTTGGCTTGTCGATTACAATCAACCACTCTATTTATTGGCAAATGCAGAAGATGTTGAAGAAATACAAGTGGCACTTCACTCCATTGGAATTGATAATATCAGAGGATATGCTGATGTTGAGGCAATCATAGCCAATGCTCCTTCATCATTATTGGAATCCTACGAAAACATCACACCAGCAGAAATGAAAGAGCTTTTAAAAAATCAGGAAATATACGTGCTCGATGTGCGCAATCAATCCGAATGGAATGACGGGCATATTGAACAGGCAAAGCATATTATGCTTGGTACGCTAACGAAACGAATCGCTGAATTAAACCAAGATAAGAAAATAATTGTCCATTGCAAGACAGGCCTCCGTTCTGCCATAGCTGTAAGTATTCTTCAGGCAAACGGCATTTCAAATGTAGCTAATATGACTGGTGGGTATTCTGCCTGGTAGTTTAGGTGCCTGTTTTTAGCTTCCTTATACAGTAAATGATAGATCAAAATAATAAAAATTCCCATAAAAAAGTCAACAGTCATCTATTCTTCGTATCACTGTTGACTTTTTTGTTACTTAATATGTAATCGTCAAATAAAGTATTAAATTAAACTAAAACTAATAGGCTCCTTCCTTCGGGTTGGAAATAAGCCCCATAAATAAAATGACATCTGTTTCATCATCTGTAATAGCAATAAAGAATGGTCGATTAACTTCCATATAAAACGGTCCATCAATTGGTGCAGATTCTGTTTTCACTTCTACTGACGTTACAGCAGCCGCTTCTGTTCCTTCTTCATTCACATCAATAAACGTTTTTTGCTTTACTTGACTAATCCAGAGCGGATCATCTTCTTTAATCATATTAGAAAAATCTGCACTGTTTTCATCAAATGCAGTAGTCATTCCTAAATGTCTTAATGCGTCATTTAATATTGCTTCATATTCTAATTGAAATTTCGGAAGTAAAATCGTTCCTTCCTTTTTGTGAAATTCCGATTTCCATAAATTCCAGTTTTCATTCGTTAATTGATTTTGAAAATCTGTTAGACTTGTGTTTTCCTTTGGGAGAAACACGTTCATGCTCATCGACTCATCATCACCATATGGCAGTGCAATTGCCTGAAAGCTCTCGTTTTCCATATAAGCTAATTTCTCTTTTAATGACATAAGCGGAACATCTTTAGTTGTACCATCCGCTAAATCAAACGGTCGATTTTCCGTCTGCTGCTTGTTAAATTCGTATGTCCAATTGCCATAAAAGTAGATTGCATTAATAAGAACCGCAACTAAATCCGGATCTAATGGTGCTTCGACTATTTCCTCAATCTTATTATTCGTTGCTTCCTTTACCCAATCATTTATTTTCTTAGGGCTCTCCGCATCGTTTACATCAATTTCTTCTATTTCTGCGTTAAGATAATCTCTATTATTTTCTGCAAACACATCCTGAAAATGATATTCATGGTTTAACCAAATGGAATTTGCAACATCGAGTTTAATTTGCTCTGAATGATGATGGAGCATCGACATCAAGGAAGTATTCGCTTGATTTAACGCTTCCACATCAATTTCCTCCGCCTGCAAGACATTTGCAATTTCCTCTTTTGTCTCTCCTGCCGCACCATTGTATACCATAGATAACGCCATTAAAAGACTCGTTGGTGAAATGAATAGGTTGCCATTTTCATCAGGCTCTACTTCTCCTAGTAGATTAAATCCCAATTCGTTGTTAGGAGAAACAATTTGTTTGTAATCATTTTCTTCGAATTCAACATCCCCGGATTTAACAACTCCATTAGTTGTACCGCAACCGTTTACTACTATCATCAAACCGAATAGTAAGAGTACGTATTTAACTAACTTTTTCATTCTTCTTACCGCCCTTTACTCATTAGTCTATTAAGGAATGGAAACGTTAAAATTAATAATTATTGTACATATACTCCATCTAAATCCATTTTTTCCATAAGCTTTGGTACTCCAATTCCTCTTCTTCTGATTGATTAAAGTTTTCCGCATACATGTGTGTGATCTGTTTGAACGCCACTTCCACAATCACATTAATATTCTCTTCTTCATTCACGATTAAAAAATAGGTAATAGATAAGCCTGTATTTGGTTGGAACACTTTTTCTATATCTGCATTTCCTAATTTCTTCATAAATTGATAATTGATATTTTTTAATATAATAGATTCATAGTCTTCTGATACAATAGTAGTTATGCTATGTTCTATCGTATCTTCACTCATATTCTGAATAAACTTTTCTACAACTTGCTTATTTTCATCTGTACTCGTGCTTTCTTTCTCCTGTGCTAGATGCTCTTGGGTTGCTTCTATCGTTTTCATTATTTCCGTCGACACAGGAACTCGACGATTGGCATTCTCTATCATTGTTGGACCAAATCGAGCGATGACACCGAGAAACATCGCTAGTATAATAATGACCACTGGCCATCTGCTTTGCTCTTTTGGCCATTCCATTTTTAGCTGATTCCGTTGTGTTGCTGGGCTAGTCGGAAAATCCTGCTGATATTCCGAGACATCATTAGCCTCTGTCTTTTCCCTAATCGCAGCAATATTAGTGGAATCCCATATCTTTGATAATTGAGCTTCCAATTCACTTGAAGATAATGGAGAATGTGCTCGTTTAGGCTTATAAGACAGCTCTTTAATTTGTTCAATTATATTTAGAAATTCACCATCTATCATCAACAGTTATTATATAATGAGCAACACCGATAAATTTCAATTCACTATTTTTATATTTAATCTTTGTTTTATTAGCATCATATTCCATATTATAAATCAGAATAGCAACATTAGATTCCTCTTTATAGTTAGAAGTATCATATTGTTCGAAAAATTGATTGGAGTAAGAAAAACCTTTCAATAACTCCTTCACATTATTCGTAGATGGACTAATCCATTTCTTTTCGACTAAATCGCGATCATAATATTCTAAATTAAAGTCCCTTTCGAATATTGAAGAAATACTATCCCCATCATCTGTATATTCAATATTTGTATAATTCTCCAACTCTTCCTTACTCTCAAAATTTCCAATCCATATTGATACATTATCATTCATAATTATACTACCTCCTTAATCCTATTTGTAATCCCATTTTTCCGTTTTCCAATCTATCTTCTGCCCAATTGTTCAATCTTTTTACAAAAGTTTCATAATCTACCGATGTATCTATAATACGTAGAATTTGATTATGTGCTATAGTAGATCCTTCTCCACCATGAACTCCGGGTGGATTTACAAATTTAACATCTTTAGTGAAAGTTCTCATCTCTTTTATGTCATCCATTGATATTCCCCACTCTTTAAATTTAGGAGTTCTTGCCACCAAATGCCACTCATGATGGCCACACGGTTTTCGAATTCTATCTTCAATCTTTTTTCTTAACTCTTTATTTTCCCACATTCTATTGAACTGTTCTGGAGATAAATCGTCAAACCATTTGTTGAACTCTCCGTTTCTAATAGAAGGAATTTTAATTTTTGCTAAAGCTTCACTAGTTCCCTTTTCACCAACATTCACACCATCCGTCTTACCCAACCAATCCTTTGTCATATTCTCAAAAAAATGTGTATTCTCGGCAGGCATACGGACGTTTCCAACCCCATCCATCGCTACCACATTTCGAGTCGGTATAATGTTCTTCACGTTCGTCCATGTAGTATCTGCAACTCTCCCAAGCTCTATTTCATCTCTCGCTAATTTATCTTTGGCTAGCTTGGTCGTATCTTTTATCACTGCTTCCGCATTTCGCAAGCGTACACTCGATTGTTTACTAGCTTCAATCACCATGTTTTCAACACGATTCAATTCTCGCTTAACACTTGTTTTTATTCCCGCTTTCAAACCAAATTGCCCCATATTCGCTGCTTGATTGGCAACTCGTACGCCACTACTGAATTTCTTGATTCCTGCTACACCAGGGATGATATCCAGAGGCGCTAAACCCAGCAGATTTAAAGTCCGGAAAACCTCCAGGATAAGAAACTTGATTTGGAGGAATCTCCCAATCAATATAAGTTCATATTCCTTCCTCGCTAATTTCGATTTTCCCACCTTTTTTCTGCCATTTTTCAGGATCTCTAGAATATGGAGGTTTAGTAGATAATTGTTCCTCTGTAATCTTCACTATTTCTGGATTTTTACCCGTACTCTTTTCAAGATATCGCTGTATCGAATTCAAATCCATAATAAATTGGATCATTATAAAATCGGCCATACTATAAAGATAAAAGGCAAAGGATCCACTATCCCCTGCCTTTATCATAAATCAAATCTATTTGGAATGAACTTTTCTTCACTTATTGTGCTGAAACAAATTTTCATCCATTTCAAACTCTAATTCCAATATTACTTCACTATGTTAGTTTAGTTGGTTTCAAGTATTGTGTTTTTCTTTTCTCCTATTAATCTTAAACCAAATTATTTCTGATAAAAAGGTTGTTGACCTACTATTGCATCTTTTCCAAAAGAATCACTCAAGGTAACAAAATCTATCTTTTCATCAACTTTTAAATACTTTGTTGCTACATTGGTAACCTTTTCAAATACTTTATTCGGATTGTTATCTGTATCAATGACCATTAAATAGCTTTTTTCCCCTTGATTTCGTATCATCAATAATATATAGGCACTTTTAACACTGTTAACTTTTGAAAAATACTCTTTAAGAGAATTGACCATCTCATTCGGATATTCTTTTGGGATGCCTATTATGACAGATTCATCCTTTTCAATTTTTGCATCATTATTATTAACTACTCTCATTTTTTCCCTATTAATTACAATATCTTCTCCATAGGGGTTTATAACAAACCCTACCCATGTATCATTTTCCTTTCTGAAAATCATTTCTTCATAATCCTTAAATGTTAAAATAAAGGTTTGTATATCAATTTTATCGCTCCATTTTCGTAATTCATTCCAGTCCGTAAAGGCTGGAAAGAAGTTTTCTCCTTTTTCATTGTTTATTGCAATAAAATTAATTTTTGTACCTTCTTTTAATACTGTTTTTCCATCCTTGTTTTCTGGTATTGGTTCTATTACAACAGGTGCTAGAAAGTTAGCACTCAATAACTCTTTAAAAAATTCATGTTCATTTTCTTCTACATAGTTGGTTTTTAACCTATCTATAATTTCAATTAGTTTTGGATTAGTGACAGGTTTATTTATATCAAACAAAATAAAATCACCTCATATTCTTTTACTCTATAAACTTACGATTGACATCTTTCAAGTAAATTTTCTGCTTTTTCTATATTTTTTATTATTGGACTGGTGTAATCCGTAGTATCATCTACAAACATTCTTACACAGCCACTAAAAGAATCATTTTGAACAGATTCCCCATCTTCAATCTTCTCTATAATCGTAATAAATTTATCGTGTATGTCTTTTATAACTCCATTATATCTCAGTTCGCTCTCATAATACGTTTTTAATTCATCAATGACAATTTCACATTGTTTTTTTAACTCTAATCTGAAATCACTTTTCATTTTTAACATCCTTCCTTTTTTATTTACTTGGAATAGTTCTAATATCTTTTATCCATTTTATAGACCAATCTCTTGGTAATAATATTTGATCAGCATCTCCTATCAAAATCGTTCCTGTTTCTATTATTGTTTGAAGCGCAACTCTACCAATATTCAATATTTCTCCTTTAGGTACTACTATTTTAGCTTCATACATACGTGTATTTTTCCACTCAGGCAGCAAAGCTGAATCTATTTTTGCGTCGATTCTATTTTTGGCCAGTTTAGTTGTTGCAAATCCTCCAACAGCATCTGCCTTTCCGCCAAAAGCACGATACAGCGTTACTTCTTTATTTGTAATAACAGTTCTGTATACTCCGTCTTTAAATGTATTTGCTAAGTCTTTGCCTAAATCCACTTTTTTTATTTCTATAACTTCAGTATCGACGTGAGTAGAATATTTCCCATGATTTATGGTTTCTTGAACTTCTTCTACCATACTACCAATACTCACACCATCCGTCTTACCCAACCTATTCATTATATTATTCTCAAAAAAATGCGTATTCTCCGCAGGCATACGGACATTTCCAACCCCATCCATCGCTACCATATTTCGAGTCGGTATAATGTTCTTCACGTTCGTCCATGTAGTATCTGCAGCTCTCCCAAGCTCTATTGCATTCCTTGCTAATTTATCCTTCACAACGCTTGTCGTATCTTTTATCACTGATCCAGCATTTCGCAAACGGACACTCGATTGTTTACCAGCTTCGATCACCATGTTCTCAACACGATTCAATTTCTGTCTGGCACTTGTTTTTATTCCCGCTTTCAAACCAAATTGTCCCATATTCACAGCTCGATTGGCAACTCGTACGCCACTACTGAATTTCTTGATTCCTGCTACACCAGGGATAATATCCAGTGGCGCTAATGCCCCGCGGAACCAGCGTTCGCCAGTATCTAGTTCTCTACCAGAACTCCAATCTTCCCCCGAGATTGCAGAGCCTAATTCT
>NZ_PIOC01000025.1:7798-54850 GCF_003369575.1 Oceanobacillus arenosus
TTTTTCTTTCCCATCCATGTTTCTAGTTATCCTATATTCTTTCCTATTGTAAATACCATAATTCCCCTGCTTTTTCATTAAGTTTTCCCTTTATATGCACCATATGTTCACTTGTTTTTCCATTAGTTTCGTTTCTGTTTACAATAAAACAATAGGGCAGGGAAAAGAATAAACAATTCCCCTCCTCACCCTTTTCATAATTAATAGATATTTACCCCAACATATATTCTTCTTAGATTGTGTATAAATACTATAATTTGATATCTCTTCTTTTTTCTATAATCGTTACTTCTTCCTTTGGAACCCACTTTTCGTAATAATATTTATCTATCATTTTAAAATCATATTTTTTTGCTAAACTATTATTTCCAGTCCCTAGAGAGACTTTTCCATTCCGTTCACGAGGACTTATGTCAAATTGATGCCCCTTATATTCTGCTATTGGTTCTATTGTGTAATAATCTGTTAACTCTTCTAATTTAATTCTCTTTTTATATGCACCAGTTCCGTGCTTATCGATAAAACCATCTCTGACTTTCGATAAATCTCTCGTACCTATATAAAGATTTCCATCCATAGCTCTAGTTAATATATATTCTGTCCCGTTATAAATTCCGTAGTGTCCCTTTTTTATCATTATTATCAGCACTCCTTCTTTCCTTATATTTTTTATTCCTTAATATACTCCGTCAACTTAAAACCCAGTTAGAAACTAATGCTATTTTAATGGTTGAAAACGGCCTAACTCATAAATAGCCAATAACCTTTCTTTACCATTTTCAATTATATATAATTCTGCACCATCTTCTGGAATATATCTACCTTCATATTTCCACTCCGGAATAACTTCTCCGTTTCTTGAGCCTGTAAACCCATTAAGAGTACAAGGAGGTCCATCATCATTATTCCCTCCTAATCTCTTTCCGGTTGGAATTTTAAGTTGATCTTCATTTATGTTTATAGAATTAAATTTGATTTTCCCGTATGTAGTCCCACCTTCTGGAAATGGTCTCCACCCATCTGGGAAAGAATAATCTAATCGGAAGGATTCCACTACATCATCATAGCTTTTGATATGATCGACATCATCAGCCTTTGCAAGATAACCTCCTAACTCATAATAATCTCCATTTAAATATTTCTCTATGTCATGAGCAGGTATTGTTTTTTGCAATATTGTATCTGGAGTAGGCCTTGGAACCGATTCTCTTATTTCTTTCATAATGACGAGTTCTGTCTCGGTTAGTTCGTCAATTGGTTTTAATTTTACTTGTTGAAATTTTTCTATGTTCCAATCGTACTTTTGTAATATTTCACTTATTTGATTTTTAAAGGCCTTTGGCGAAACGGAAGGGTCTAGAACTTTAGTTACTCCGCCTATCTCCTCTCCTTTACTCAACGCATTCTTAACCTTTCCTTCAAAGAAATGTGTATTCTCCGCAGGTATACGGACGTTTCCAACCCCATCCATCGCTACCATATTTCGAGTCGGTATAATGTTCTTCACGTTCGTCCATGTAGTATCTGCAGCTCTCCCAAGCTCTATTGCATCTCTCGCTAATTTATCTTTGGCTAGCTTGGTCGTATCTTTTATCACTGCTTCCGCATTTCGCAAGCGAACACTCGATTGTTTACTAGCTTCAATCACCATGTTCCCAGCACGATTCAATTCTCGCTTAACACTTGTTTTTATTCCCGCTTTCAAACCAAATTGTCCCATATTCGCTGCTTGATTGGCAACTCGTACGCCACTACTGAATTTCTTGATTCCAGCTACACCAGGGATGATATCCAGAGGCGCTAATGCCCCGCGGAACCAGCGTTCGCCAGTATCTAGTTCTCTACCAGAACTCCAATCTTCCCCCGAGATTGCAGAGCCTAATTCTAAGCCACCATATACTCCTCCAAGTATCAAACCAGCTGGCGGACAAACTACTGCAACTCCGACAATGACAACCAGCGCAGCGATATTCACCCAGAATTCTTTGTTATGCTGTTGGTCTTTAATCGATTCGTATTCAAATGCATTCATATTTACAGCTGCCATTTGATATTCTTCGAAAGAAAATTCCTGTTCGGGATTTTGCGCCTTCCAGGTGTCATATTCAATCTTCAATTGGTCCCCATAAAAAGTATCCCCGCTGAACAAGTCTTCTAGGCTCACTTCGGTTTTAGGGACTTCCCGTTTTTCCTGCACACCTGGTCCATAGTAAATATATTGTTCCTCGGTCACCCCAATTCGATTTTTAGTTGTATAGCTGGAGATTGTCGCATTTCGCATTGCTTCTACAAATGCATCGATATCTTCATAGAATGGCTGATCAATCGTGCGGTCTACGATATCACCAACTTTACCTGTAAAGTTGTGCATTACTTTAAAATCATCAAAGAATTCCTGGTACTTACTTTCCCGGTCGATATGGGAAAAGGAAATAACGCCATCACTATCATATTTGCCGATATCGGATGCTGCGTCTTCCAGGTTCGCGGTAACATCTTTGAGGTTATCAATCATTCCTTTTCCCCAGCGACCTAACCCTACTAGATCGCCTATTCCTGATTTCATCTTCTCCCAGTCCGCTGCAATGTATTTTACATCCATAGTCAAACCTCCAATTTCGCAATGATCTGTTCTGCGACTGCTTGGTCTGTTTCTATCATTGTGTTTAGAATATCAATTACTAGCGTTGATGCCCGGACATAGTTATCATATAAATCCATTAACTTTTCATTTGCTTCTGCATAAACTTCTATTGCTTCTTTTGCCTTTCCAGCTTCATAGTAGTTCAGCTTTCCTAACTTGTTAATGTTGGGTGTTACATTGCTCTCCAGTTCCGTTATAATATCCTGTAACTGATTGAAAATGGTGGTCATCTCATCTGGGTTAAGGGTTATGTTCGCCCCTGTACCCCCTACTGCTATATTGGACATTTATTGTGCCTCCTTGTAAGGAAATTCCATTTCATCAAAGAGTACTTTTAAAAACCAGTATTGACTTGCATGATAATATTTTCTTTGAACAGCATCTACCATAATTAACTTTTCATTCTTCGTAAAAATTAGCCACTGCTGATAATAGGCCGGGTTCGTAATTTCCTGACGCGCTTCACTCAAATGAAACATTTCAAGATTGGTGAGCATATTACCTAGTTCTAATTGTTCCGTTTCATGTCTTTCTTGATGCGACAATTCCTCTTTTAGAAAGCTTTTTTCTTTTTCCTGAGGTTCTCTCGAGATAATCGGAAACTTTTCTCCCAGCATTTTTAAAACAATTGCTTTGGAAACGACAAATAGTTTATATAAAGATTGCTCTTCTATTTCGATCATTAAAATTAATTCATCATCATTATGCTCACTGAATGCAAACATCAAATTATTGATTCGAACGTACTTTTTACTCTGATGGTAATATTCCATTGCTTGAATAATCATTGCTCCAGCCTTTGTTATTTTCCCATCTGCTGTTAGGATTTCTTTTTCTATTAACCGTTTATGTGCTTCGTCAAATACTTCTTGCCCTCTTAATTGGTAAATCTGTTTTTCAGGAAGACCGAAAAGTACATTTCCTCCGAATGCTGCCGCTAATAAATAAAGTTCCGGTACACTAAATGCATCTGTTGCGTGATATGTCGTCATAGGTTTCTCACTTCTTTCACAGAGCTGTCCTTGCTAAAATCATCTACATAACGATCCAGATTATTTAAGGCCTTTTTTTGTAGCGCTACTGCTGACTTTAAATCGTTATGATACTGATAAATAATATCAAGGTAGCTAATAAAACTATCCCGCGACTTTCCACTCCACTTTGCAGATTGAACAAAAGATAGCAGCTGCTCACATTGCTGATAAGATGCATTAATGGATTTCTCCACTGCTTGTGCTGCTACTTTCGCTTCATTCAGTTTGCGACCATCAATTCTAACATCACCCATTTCTCATCCGCTCCAATCTCTCTTTCATTTCTTTTTCCCTCTCGGCTCTTTCCGCCTCTGCTTCTTTGATTGCCAGGTTTTTGTAATATTCATACCGCTGATAGGCTTGTGTAGCTGCATTCGCGAGTTCACTTCTTTTATTCTTTTCGTAATCAAAATACCTGTTTAATTCTCGATTTAATTCCTCGCGTTTTACCTCAAAATCATTGGAAGGTATTTTGGAATTAGATAGAAAAGGGACCGTATGAACATAACTTGAATATGCTCCCTCCGCTTCTCTAACCTTTTTGTCATGTTCTGCTTTTGCATCCTGCAATTTTTGATAGAGCTTATGATAGTCATCTCTTTTCTTCTCTGCGTCCGTTCTGAACCAACCAAACATATGAATCACTCCTTTATATTAAAAAGGTGCTGCAATTTTTATTTTTTCTGCCTTACCATGTTGAATATAATAAGCTTCATATGGAAGCAAGCCTTTCTCTCGATATGGTCGATTAACAACTTCCAAAATATTTTGATCCGATACTCTTCCAATAACGACACCGTTTTTCTGCTTCTTAACCATTTGCGTAATATCATCATACAATCGATCAATGGAACTGTGGACAGCTCCAATGATAAAGTGAATACCCATTCGTGATCCGTTTTCGATAAGTTTTGCAAAAGTAGTTTGAGCGGTTAACGACAAGGTCTCAATGACATATGATACGTCGGTTACTAACACGATCATAGGTCGAATCTCTTTGGTAAATTTACTTATCGTTGCTTGCCCATGAGCGGTATTCTGTACCTCTCGAATTGCATCTTGTCTTGCCTCAAATAGGTTTTGAACCCGCTCTACAAATTCCTCCAAAGCAGTTGCACCGTCTGCATAAATATCTACATACTCTTTATATTTACCAAATGTTACAGAAGCGTTATCTACCAACCCTACATCCATTCGTTCATTCATTGAAATACTAGTAATTAATGTCAAGAATGTTTGCTCTACAGGATCGAGTAAATCACCTAAAATTAATGTATTTTGATCCCTTGTTACATCTAGATCAAC
Organism: Oceanobacillus arenosus; assembly: GCF_003369575.1. GTDB lineage: Bacteria > Bacillota > Bacilli > Bacillales > Amphibacillaceae > Oceanobacillus > Oceanobacillus arenosus. The sequence goes on from NZ_PIOC01000025.1 coordinate 12,782, forward strand.
AGGTTCCACTACTTCAAAGTCTACCGCAAACGGGATTCCTCCCTCAGTAATGATAGCTTTCGTCTTTTGATCCTTAATGAATTCTGTATATAGTAGTTTTTCAGGAACCATTGGTATTTCCTCAGGCCGCTCTCCTGCCCAATACGCGTCCATTTCTTTCGCAATCTCTTGAATCGAATCAATGATCTCCAGTGCTCCTTCACCTTTCGTCGGTAACATTGTCTGAAACAATGCTGGTTCCTCCAGTTTAACGAGACCACGACCAGATATTTCTTCTAATTCAATATCTGTTCTTCCCACAATGGACCGCACTTCTGTTGATTCAATTAAGTAGAGTGCAATTTGTGTTTTTATGTTGGAGAGCAATGGCATCCGCATTGCACCTTGTCTTCCAGCGCTAATTGCCAAGTGTAAACCAATACTTGAGCCTTCACGTGCGATTTGTGTCATTAATTTCTCAAATTCCTCTGAGAAATCTGTATCGCGAACAGAATCAAAGTTATCTATCACGATGCATATGTTAGGAACCATCTCGCCACTAGCCTTCTCATACATCTCAATATTGGCTACACCATATTTACTAAGCTTCTGTTTGCGTTCTTTTATTTTATTTGATAATAAACGAATCAGTTTACCTACCTTTTCTACTTCATCTACTAAGATAGTATCCGCAACATGTGGAATGTTCTTCAATGGCAATAGACCATTTGTTCCAAAATCGAGTAAGTATACATGTAAATGTTCTGGATTGTGCTGACGAACTAAGTCCATTACGACCGTTTGTAAAAAAGTTGACTTTCCATATCCAGGGCTTGAGAAAACAGCGATATGTCCATCTTTCGATAAATCAAGTGTTAACGGTGTTTGTGCCTGTAATTCAGGTTGATCTAATAGACCAATTGTCGCTCTTAATGGCTTCTTCGGCTCGTGCCATGCTTCCTTAAACGATACTGGATGCAGGTCCTGAGCAAAAATCCGTTCTGGAAGGGGTGGCAGCCATGGACGCGCTAACGGCTCAATCTGCTGTTTTTCCGTATAGTCGGCAATATAATCAATTACTGCATCGAGTTCTGTCGGTGTTTTTTCAACTACTTCTTTATGTTCTAATCCACTTAAATCCTCTGTCAAAATATCATATTGTCCAAGATCATTAATGGCGTAAATGGTAGTATCCACATATTCCTGATCCTCTTTGTCAGGTACATAGTCCGCTCCACTCCATGCACTTTGAAATAACTCATAGATCTCGTTATTCCCTACTTGTAAATAAGCACGACCCGCTAACGTAATTTCTGCAGCGTCTGGTGTTTTTAGTATCTCATTGGAATCACCAGCATTTTGTACTTTAAGTGCAAGCTTGAATTTCGAATTCGACCAGATTTGATCGTCGACAACACCACTCGGCTTTTGTGTTGCTAGGATAAGATGTATCCCTAATGAGCGGCCGATTCTCGCTGTTGAGACAAGCTCTTTCATAAAATCTGGTTGTTCCGATTTCAATTCCGCGAATTCGTCTGAGATCAGGAATAGATGTGGCATGGCTTCCTTTGCCTTCCCTTGCTTATAAAGTTTTTGATATTGGTTAATATGATTGACATTATGTTCACCGAAAAGTCGCTGCCTTTTCTGTAATTCTGCTTTTATCGATGCAAGTGCACGCATCGATTGTGCCCTGTCCAAGTTCGTAATTGTTCCAAGTAAATGTGGCATGTTTTTGAATAAATTTGCCATCCCGCCACCCTTATAGTCAATAAGTAAGAATGCCACTTCGTATGGGTGAAAGTTAACTGCAAGAGATAAAATATAAGATTGAATAATTTCAGATTTACCTGAACCAGTCGTACCAGCAACTAAGCCATGGGGACCATGTGCCTTCTCATGTAAATTTAGCTGTACAATATCCTCCTTGCCCCGAAGACCGAGTGGAACTGCCAGGCTCTTGTATGTTTCATTTACATTCCAGCGTTCAGAAATTGCCAATTCTTCAACCTTTTCCACTCCATACATTTCAAGAAATGTAACACTTTCTGGTATTGAGTTCTTTAAATTTTGCAGATGGTTAATTGGTGCTAGTGCTCGAGAGATTACTTCTTTATTAAAACCTTCAGGAAAATGGTCTGGTGTAAATTCCTTATTTACAAGTTCTCCTTCTTCCAAAATGATTTTACCGTCATTCGAATCCCGAATATCAATTACCGTTTTTACATGCTCTGGTAATGCATGCATGACATCCTGAACAAATATTAGCGATACACCCATTTCACTTGGATCCTCATTAAAGAATTCCATAATCGTATGATCCAAAATTAATTTCTCATCTGTAATAAACACGATGTAATGCGGTGAAAAATAGGTTTTCTCATGTTTATTCGTGTTTTCATCCAGCACTTGCTTTCGTTCTTTCAATAGCTGATAAAGTGAATGAAGGACCTGATCCCGGGACCGCTCATGGTAAACAAAGCCACGAACATTTACATCCCGTACACTTGCGTGTGGCAGCCAGCGCATCCATTGCCATTCCTCTTTTTCTTCCTCTGGGAAAACCGTAATGAATTGTACATCATGATAGCTATGAAACAAGGAAAGTTGCATAATCAATAATTGCAATTGCTCTAATACGAGCTTTCTTTGACCGATATAGCCAACAGGTCCCTTCATTAAGGAAGTAACTACAGGCACCTCTTCAATCTCTTTATATTGTGAAAGTAATAACCTTGCAGCATCTACAAGCTCATCCTTTTCCTGTGTAAATTCCTCTTCATTAAATTCAATATCGAAGCTGGATTTAACCTTACCAAGACCAGTGCGAAAACTTAAGAAATCATGATGATACATCGTCTTTTCAAAAATGCGTGCTTTCACACCTACAGCCATATCTCTGATTTCTTCTACACCCGGATAATGAAACATCAATGCATGTCGCTGTTCTTCACTTGTAAGAAATAATTCCTTTGTCTTACGTTGTAAATAAGCCTTATAGCTCTCTTTTCTATCCTTCATATTTTCTTTATACTGTTTTACACTTTTCATATAGGAGGTGATGGAAAAAATAATCGTTACAACCGTCATTGAAAGCATTACCATTATGTATATGCCTCTTGGTTGAACGAGCGAAATAAGAACGAGCGCTGCAATCATAACTAGTGGCGGCACAATCGTTCGAGCCAATTGTTCGCTTGGTTTAGATGGTTTTTGAGATGGTTTTGCTATCGTACGTTTATCAATCGGTTCCCGATAAATGATTCTTGGAGAACGATGATAGTCCGGGTACTCCCCATCGTAAAGATTTTTCATTTCCACTAGCTCCACCAATTTGGTACGGAATTGCTTAGCAGTAATTACTTGAATCGTTAGATCATTAACAATGATGATCATACCACCCACAAATAATTGATCACCAGGCGCTAACGTTATGCTGCCTTTCTCGAGTGAAAAATTATGGTAAACATTTCCCTGTTGAATTTCTAAATGAAAGGCTAGACTCGGGTCTTCTCTAATTAAAACAAAATCCGCCATCAATTGGTCTGTATGGATATCATCATATTCATTTGCACTAAAGGTTACAGCTGTTTTGCCAGCAATATCATACAAATACGTTTCTTCTGCATTGATTAAATAAAAATCCATCGTTTGACCCGAAACCTCGATGCTTAATTGATCTTGAATTTGCTTCCCGTCTACATCACAATGGATTCCATCCCATTCCACTGTGTAGGAACGATCAATAGAAGAAAACGTAATCGAAGCTGACCATTCGTTGCTTATCGTTACTTGCTTTTGTATATTTTTGAATAAATGGCATTTATGCAGTTCATTATTATAGGCTATCATGAGTATTTTCATTGCCATCTTTTGCTTCCTCTCTAATCCAGTCTATCAAGGTTGACTTTAGCTCTCACTATTATTTGCATCTTGGTTCCCATTCGTTTCTTCTTGTTCCTTTGTGTTTTCTTCTTCCATTTTCGCATCCTCTAGTTGACCATCTTCATCAGGATCCAAGTTATAGTCTTCGATGTATTTGTTTAGCTGATCTCCAAGTTTATTTACTAAATCATCTCGTTCCGTACCAGACAATTCAGGATTGTTCTTCGCTTGTTCTATTTGCTTAATAAGACCATACATAATCAGTTGAGGATCATCGATGTATTTTGCCTTTTCTAAGGACTCTTCAAATTGCCCGCGCCCATTGTAAATCCAATAAAGCAAATAGTTCTGATCACTTTTCAAGCTGACATTTTTTAGTATGGATTCTTTTTCTCCTTCAGAAAGGTTCTCAACATTGATATATGAATTAGCTAATATGTATTTTGTTTGGTTCGGAAAATTCTCTGGGTTTTCCTTTTCTAATGTTGCTATCACGCCTCCATAATCTGTAGCAAGAAACTCACCATGAGATTCCAGCAATTTATTCTGAAAAGGACTATTAATAAAACCATAATATATGAGGGGGATAATTAATAAAATCGATACGATGATCATGATGATGGAAAGTCGTTTGAACAGACTAAAACGCTTGGTAGGTACTACCTCCATTGTTTTTTCTGTCTTCTTTTGTTCCTTTTTATAACTTTCATTCAGAAATGCTTTTAACGGAGCAAGTTCTCTTATTTCATTTACCTGACGCTCAAACTCCATCTCTTTTGCATTCTGCAATGACCCGTTATAAAGATCATCAAAAGTATATTTTTTAGAGAAGAGTGCAATAATAAAGCATTTAAATTGCTTCAAGAACGCAGATTCATCCATTTCATAAGGTGGGACCAAGTCACGAATTCCTCTATAAATTACCACAGGCATTAAATTATCATCGAATACGAGGTTATCCGGATGAAGGAAGAAATTTATTCGGCTGGCCAAATATCTGTCTAATTTGGTCATATTGCATAAAATCCGCAATTTTTCATTTCTGTTCAGTTCTTGAATCTGCTTCCACCGCTTTTTATCTGGATCCAAATAGAATGAAAAGAGGAATGAATCCTCTTCATCATCGATTGTAATTGGTGCAAATTGGTCAGAAGGGTCTTTTAGAAGATCCATCTGACGAATATCCTTCACGCTTGTATGCGATTTTGGCATTTTTAAATTCCAATTGTTTTTCTCTATCACAAACTGAAGTGATACGTTTTCAAACTGTATCGTTTTTTCCTTCATGGCCATTGACTCCTTCGCAAAAATACAGCTTAATATTTCCTTATAGTACGTGTTCAAATAGGAGGATAAAAAGGACCGAGCAGTTCGAGGCGGCGTAGCTCCCCGCAACGGGCTTCCACAGGACGTGGGCCGTTTTAATAGAAGTTCCTTGACTGTTTTAGCGTGAGTAGCGGAAAAGCAAGCCAACTAGAAACACCGATGTGTCATTTTTACCGGACTTTTTGAACATCCTCTTATAGAACCACTAATATATCCCCATCTGTTACTGGATAATCAATTAAACTATCATCATCTGTGATGAGCAGATCCTTCGTAATTACTTTTATGGAACAGCGTGCACTAGCATCATACTCGATATTTAACGTATCCATTACATTCTGAAGTAATTGTTTAACAGTGACTTGAATTGGAATTCGCAGATCATACATTTGCCCGTCATCTACTCGTTTTCTAAAATCCATCGTCACATTAATATGTGTCACTTGAGCCATTCTCTAATCTCCTAGTCCAGCATTTTCTGCATCATCATATAAATACCAGCACATAATACAATTGCAATTCCAATTAAAGTAATCAAAAACGCATTACTTAACCTCGAACTTTTTTCTTCTTGATCTTGAGTGTTTTGCGCTGCTGTAATGGTATATTCATTGGTAAATAGTGATTGCTTTATATTTGATAGTGTTACATTTGTATTTGCTGCTTCCATCGTAAAAAGCGATTGGTGTACATTTTCAAGTGCTTCCTCTTGTTCCATTTCTTTCTCTTCAATCCTCATATCCGTTTCTTCTGCAAATAAAGCAGGAAAGACTTTATCCAACTCTGTTTCCATTTGTTGTTTTCGTCCATCCTTGTCCTGTGTTATCCGATCAACTTTCATCCTTAATTCCCCATTACCTGAGGATTCCTTTTCTGCTGATGCTTGGTAGGGAACAAGAATCAGCAGAATAATAGATAATAAAAACAGTACCTTAACCGGCCTCAACTTCACTTTCATCATCTATATCTCCTTCATTTGACTTATTCAGAACAAGTAAATTAGCAAGAACTCCTACAATAATAATTCCTATTATCATAAGATATGATGATAGATAGTTTGCAGTATTTTGAGCGACACCAAATAATAATCTTTCAACATATTGCAGTGGAGATAGCGTTTTTAAAATATCTGTTCCTTCTATACCAAAGCCTAGAGCATTGGTGGAGAATAGATACAGACTAAGTATAATAAGCAGTAAAAACATTCCAGTCATTTTTAGCTGCCTCAATAAGTAAGTAGCTATAAGCAGCATACCTGTTATTAATAAAATCATTAGGCTTGTAAAAAGAATCATATTGATATTGCTGTTTGGCAAGAAATAGTTGGAAACAACGCCAATTACAATTCCCTCCATAACACCTATTCCAGCTGTTATTAAGGTAATTGGTGCATTTTGTCCCATTAATGTCGTGTCATCCGAAAATTGGTCCTTATCAACCTTTTTCTGATTAATCGTTGAGATCACATATGCAGTAAATAGAACAACAATAAAACCGATTAAAACTAGAAAATATGGCGTAAAGTTATTGTTAGAAGTAATCGTTCCCCCATTGCTAACCTGTACAGGATTAGATAGAAAGTCATAGAAGTTTTCATTTTGTCTTTCTCCTACCCTACTATTCGCAAGCACACCAGCAAAATTATCTGCAAACGCTTGATCCTCTATCACTTTATCGGTCATGTTTATCGATAATGTCTCTGCATCGCTTACAAGATTGACACCACTATCTTGAATTTCAGTTGCCTGTTCATCAATATTTTCAAACGTTTGATAAACCGTCTCGGCAGTATTTAAATTACCTTGGGCTTGATCAGCAAGCGATTGACTTGCTGTAAAAATAGTCTGGAATTCTTCGCCCAACGTCAACATTGCTGTATTTTCTCCATCATCATTTGCCTGGATTTCAGTGTGTTTTTCAATCAGAGATAGGCTGTTATCTCGCCAGTCAGCAACATTTTCTAACATTTCGCCAAGATTTTCGTTTAGCACCAATGCTTGATTAGAAGTTGCAACAATTTTTTCCGCCAGCGCTGTAGTACTTTGCTCCGCTTGTTCCACCTGTTCATGGAACATACTTATCTGCAATTGTAAATTTTCTAATGGTTGACGAATTTCCTTTGTTACCCCATCTGTTACTTGTGCAACGACATAATCTTTCAATAACTCCGCAATATCTTTCTCATTAAATAAATAGTAGAGTGAGGTATCCTCTTCCGTTGCCCACTCTTTCAACGCTTTTCCATTCAAATTATGACGTAATTCTGGATTATCCATATCTAAACCAAAGTAACTCTCATATAAGGAAAATAACTTCTGATATGGGCTTACAGTATTTGATACAGTATGAATCAAAAGTTGTGTTGTATTGTCCATTTTTGTAACTGGAGACATGACCACATGTTGAATCGTATTATTAATTACACTTACTTTCTCTATTGGAGCCTCTTCGTCATCATCTGGTTGATTCGTATCATTTTCTGAATCTGGAGGTGTTACAGCATCATCCGACCCTTCCTCAGGTGAATTATTAGAATCCGTTTCATTTGGATCTTCTGCTGGGATTTCTTCTGGAAGTGATGCAGGATTATCTGTTTGATCCACATCTTCTTCTGTTGCAGGGATATCTTCTGGATCATTAACTAACTCAGATGGAGCCAATGTACCAGAATCTTCGGCTTCTCCCGTTTTTTGGTCAATATTACCTTCTATGATACTTACGCTAGCAATTAGTGGTGATTGCGCAACCAATAAAGATGCATGATCAGGATTATCAACATCCGTAATATCTTCTTGATGTAATTTCCAACTCAAGGAAACAGGCTCATAAATATCAATCACACTGTTTTGATTTAATAATTGAAGTGTTACGTTAAGTGTAAATTCTCCTTCTTTATTGGCAGGAAGCTTTAATACACCATTCCCACTACTGTGATATACAGCGGTGTAGTCAGCTTCTCCAACACCTGGAAGAACTATGGACAAGTTTTTTACTGTATACCCCGCTGGAATATTTAATTCAAACGTTTGGCCTGACTTCTTATTTTCTGGCAATATCACCGTGTCACGGATTGTGACACCGTTCGTATTCAGATGTGCTTTAAAAGCTTTTATTTCCCTAGATAATATTTCCTCACCATTTCCAAGTGGGGCAACATACTCAATTTCTCTATTATATTTATTCGTTACTGCAATAACATTTTTTATTTCCGTTAATGTTTGTTCTGATAAACCATCCCCGCCAAAATCCTCTTCGTTTAAAGAAGGCAGACGTGAAATTTGCTCATTAATATAATTTCTGGCATTCTTATCCGGGTTTTCAAACAATGTATTAATATTTAATTGTTCATCTTCAACAAATGCGCTACTCATTACGTCAGATAATTTAGCGCTCACTTCTTCATGAAGCTTCTCCGGATTTAGCCTACTATTCAATTTCCCTTGTGTCTCTTCAACTTGTTTTAATGCATTTTGTAAATGAACTTGGATCTTCGCTGAATTATCGACGATATTCCCAGAGCTAGGGCCTGTTGATTGAGTGGAAATGAGTGTATTGATCGACTGCTCGCCCTTTTGACTGAACTGATGATTAATCAAAGCATTTGCTGCTTGAAGCTGCTGTAGCTGTACTTCCACATTACCGTCATTTAATCCACTATCAAACAAATTTAAAGAATCATAAAACCCTAGCAATGATGCACTGTTACTAGCTTTTAATTGTGATGCATCATACAAACTAGTCAGATACCCTTCACCTAGTTCAGCATCCTCAACCAATTGTTGTTCAAATGTTGCCATTATCTCTTCATATGTACTAAAGCTGTCAATTGACAATTGGGTATCATCTTTAATTGCACCAAATTGACTTGTATAATAATCTAAGGGACTGTAGACATTATTGTTATACGTAGTTGTATAGAGGGATTGCTGATCTATTATTCTTCCAATGTTATCTTGTGCATTTTGCAAATTTCCTATGATACTTGCAAAATATACATCTATAATTCGACGGTTGAAATCATTAAGTATATTGCTAGCTGTTTTTTCTGCTTCTGCTCGAACTCTTTCATTATCAGATGCGTTTATTTTATAATTAAGTACAACCTGTTCTGGATTTTCCAATTCGATTGACAGTGCCTTTGTAGAAAAATCATTCGGAATGACTATCATCATATCGTACGTATTACTATCCAGCCCACTCTCGGCAACACCGCGACTGACAACATACCATTCGTGATTATTATTTTTATCTACGCTTCTTACAAATGTGTCACCAAATGCCAGCTTTTCTCCATTAAATTCGGCACCTTGGTCCTCGTTTACTAATGCAATAGCCATATGTTGCGTTTCATTCTTCAGCTTGTTCTTCGCAATTGATTCAACCTCTTGATTAAATGCAAGATAAGTTAAACCAGATGCTAATAAAATAATCAGTATTAAGAACAATAGCCAACGCTTATCAATATATTTCATTTAAAATACTCAACTCCTGAACTCCGTTTGTTCTATCCATTTTAGAAAACTTAGGTTTAACCAAGCCTTTCGGTGACTGCCTTATTTTATACTTTCTTATCTACCAAAAAAGGAAGTAACTCCCCAAATCTTGTATAATGGCAGTTGATCAAAACGACCAAAAAGATAGAAGGAGCACTCCCTATGACCATTTTACGGCAACAAAGCTTAATTGGGGCATCCAAGAATAAGTAAAAAGCTGTTTAAGGAAATTTTTTTAAAGAGCAATTATGAAATTGATTCATCTGCTAAAATATGTAATTATTAATAGAATCATTTGGATAAATGTATATATGCCAGAAGCCATCTTAAACAAATGGAGTGATTTCATGATTTTTTAAATTAATAATCCATCCTAAATTCATTGAAACAACATTTGAGCCACACAACTATAGTCGTGCAGCTCATGGTTGTAGTAGCATAAAGTAAATTAACCTAAATTAATTTACGACATAAGTAAATTATCTAAAACCAAAGTTTTGTGATAAAGCTTCATCTTGTTGAGCAACCGCTTCAGCAGTTTTCGTTAACTGCATCTCAATTTCTTGCATTAATTGAGAAAAATCTTTTACTTTCGGCTCAAGTTCACGGAATTGGTCATCAAAGCGATCAAACGCTCGACCTTCCCATTCTCCTCTAAGTTCTTTCTGTAAATTAGACAAGTCTCTTAAAATTTGATCAATTTGCTGCGAACTTTGACCATATCTTTTTGCTTTTGCTTGCAACTGCTCCGGTGACATACGAATTTGCCCTGCCATTTTCTCATCTCCCTAATAATATAGTCGCACGTGAAGGTACAAAGTTAGTAACATAGCTACCCCTTCCTAGGTAAATCCTATAAAAACAAACTTTTAAAGTCAACCATGTTTATTGGATTTTTCTAAAAACGATTATAAAGACCTAATGTTTATTTGAGTGAAGTTTGAAAACCAGTACATTTATTCCACAAAAAAATAGGGCCTATATCCCTATTGTGTTTCAATGCTTATTTTTTTTAGTGCCTGGCACTCCCCGAGTTTTCCCGAATCATGACAATCCAATATGGTGCTTAATCTTCCAATATATCTTTTAAAAATCGCTCCCTATTGTTCAAGAAGTATTTTGTAATTTTGTAGTGGTCGGTCATCTCATAATCTATTTCCTCAATGTGATTATCATCAAAGCTTAAGATTGTCGCATCAGGATAGCCTAATAAAATCGGTGAATGGGTTGCAATAATAAATTGGCAATCACCATCGATTGTTAAATCGTGAATGATTCGTAAAAAAGCCAATTGGCGCTGCGGGGAAAGTGCTGCCTCTGGCTCATCTAATAAATAGATTGCATTCCCTTTAAACCGATTCAAAAACAGCGATAAGAAAGATTCACCATGGGATTGTTCATGTAACGAACGTCCGCCATAATATTTATATCCAGTCATATCTGTATTATCAATATGGGTTGCGAAGTGATAGAAGGATTCTGCACGGAGAAAGAATCCATCGGTAACCTTGGGCATCCAGGACAATGTAACATAATCCCCCAAAGCAGCATCAGCAGCATGAACAGCATAACTATTATTTCTGTTCCCACCGGCTGTATTGAATTCACACTTATCTGCGATTGCTTCAAGTAATGTTGATTTTCCTGAACCATTTTCACCTACAAAGAAGGTGACATTCTTTGTAAAATCAAGTTGACCGAAATTTTTAATTGATGGGATAGAGAATGGATATTTATTATAGGAAGGAATATTTTCATGCTGGAGAGTAATTCGTTTTAAGAACATGGCATACACCTACCCGTTGGCTATATTTTAATCAAAGCTATTATCTATTAAACTCAGATTCTATGTATGATTAGACCCGATTAATGGTTACACGCATTGCACCGTTTTCGTTCAAAATCTGGGTAACTGTAATAGAAAAATTGTTGTGCCACTTCCGATGCATCTATGAGAAACCATCCTCCATCTCGAAGCTCGCGTTCCAATCCTTTATATTTTGTTTCCTTTTTCACAATGTATTTACAATCTGTTTGATGCATTTTGATCGTCTTCGTTGGTTTATCTATGTTGATCCAAAACAAAAAAATCACACTCTTTTCAACTACCATTATATCCATTTTTAGGGTGCCTGTCACTCCCCGAGTTTTGTCGAATTCCACAAGAAAAATTAGGCTTGGAGGCACATTTCCTCCAAGCCCTATCGCTTAGTTCCCTTTTATGATAAAAATCTTTTCTTCACTTCTTTTCCGCCATACATATAAACTACCTTCCGATCCTCGACCACCGTTTCTATATGCACCGATCTCCCCCAAAGCTGATGAACATATGGGAGTACATTTTCCAAATAGCGAAGGTCAAGCTCTGTTCCTTCATACCCATGCATTAAATATAATTCTCCATTTCTAGCATAGTCCCCGTTATCCACGACAATATATGGGAATCCACCATTTACCCGCATTGAGACCAATTGATTACGTACCTGCTCATAATCCTTCTGTGTTATTCGATAGTCCCTGCCTTTTTTTTCAAATAAATATAAATCCTCGCGCTGCACTAATTCCTTCGTTAAATAGTTTCGAATAAAGGAAATATCCGATTCAATTTCACGCACCTCAAAAATTTTCTCTCTCCCTGTATTTGGCTTATAGCCTAGCCGCTTCATCTCTTCTGTGGGATTATTATACCTCTCCTCAATATCCTCAAAGATTTTAATGCCGAGATAGTACGGATTTATTGACGTTCTAGAAGGCTGAACAACTCCAGCATTTAGCTTAGAAAACTCGATTGTTTCATCCGTAGTTAGATCCATTTCCCTTAAGATTCGTTGATGCCAATAGGAAGCCCAGCCCTCATTCATAATTTTTGTTTCCAGCTGTGGCCAGAAGTAAAGCATCTCTTCTCGCATCATCGTTAAAATATCACGCTGCCAATCCTCTAATTCGCGACTATGTTGTTCAATAAACAGTAATAAATCCTTTTCCGGCCGCGGTGGAAATTTCTTATCCTTCTTAGCTGTTCGCTTTTTCCTTTCCACTGGCTTCTCACCGATATTCCATAAATCATCGTAAACCGTCTTGCGAGTCGTGATTTCCTCCTCTTCATCTTCTTCCACATTTTGTGGCAGCTTCGATTTTATAATGGATGGGTCGATATGCTCCTGTATCGAAAGAATTGCATCTAAGAATTTTTCTACTTCATCCTTGCCATACGTCATTTCATAATCCGCAATCCGTTCCGCTGTTGCGGTCATACTCTCTACCATATCGCGCCTCGTGTTGGAGAACCGAACATTATTTTTGAAAAAATCGCAATGCGCAAGTACATGAGCGATAATTAATTTGTTCTGGATTAACGTATTCGTATTCAGTAAAAATGCGTAACATGGATCAGAATTAATGACTAGCTCATATATTTGACTAAGTCCCAAATCATACTGTAGTTTCATTCGGTGAAATTGTTTACCAAAGCTCCAATGGGTAAACCGTGTCGGCATGCCGTATGCGCCAAAGGTGTAAATAATATCAGCCGGACAAATTTCATAACGCATTGGGTAAAAGTCTAGCCCAAATCCAGAGGCAATTTCCGTGATTTCTTCGATCGAACGACTTAGCTCCTTTGTTGTCGTCAACAATAATCCCTCCTATTGTCCTTTTTATAGTTTATGATAGAAGCTGGATTTCATGAACAAGGAAGTTCCAAGTATAATCAATTGTGGAATTTTGTTTTAGCCAATCCGTATGAATTCACCTGTAATAGGAGAGCTTATTACTATAATAAATAATATCCGCTATTAACAGTTATCTAGGGAGGAGTTCTCATGGACTATCACTTTTTATCCATTGAAGAATTTAATGCACTATTGAACCAATGGCAAGGACAAACAATTAAGATTATCAAGCACGAACTAGATGATCTTGATGAAACATTGATTGATTTAAATACAATCTCATATTCGACAAACCATAGAAGAATCGATGAGTATGAACCGCTTCATTCATTACGATTAAATGGTGGTGGAGCAATTGAAACGGAAACGGATAATTTCCAGTCACTTCCACAATCAATGTATGAAATACCACTTGAAGATTACGCACTGTATGAGTTTGATGGTACACAGTTCATCCTGAGCACAGCTAGAGGTGTGTATACAATAGAGTTAGTAAGTAAAGGTATGGAGTAGTGGACTTCCTGTGTGGTGCCCCAGATCTTGAGAGTAACGATTTTCTGCAAACATAATAGCAATCATATACTAAGGTAAAGTGGTATTAGAAGTCTCGCTCATGCCGGTGGAATTAAAATGAGAGAATCTCTATACCTTCCTATCCAATAAGAAGAAAAACCCCATAATTAGGGGTTTTAGCTGACGGTTTCCTCTTTAATGAAGAAGCTTTTCATTGCATGATATACATCACGCTTTTCCTTTAAAATATAGTGCCGGAATTTCGGATCATCGATTGTCTTATAGGCATTCATTAATGTTGAATAACGATTATATCCGTTGACCTCGCCATAGCCAAACATTGCGGACACATCCATAATTTGCTTGACTAATTCGATACATCTTGGGTTGTCGGAGGTAATATTCTCTCCGTCCGAGAAATGAAAAGGATAAATATTGTAGCGTGATGGATTATATTTTTCTTCAATAAGCTCCAATGCTTTACGATATGCTGAGGAACAAATCGTCCCCCCACTCTCCCCTTTGGAAAAGAAATCTTCTTCAGATACAACCTTTGCTTCCGTATGATGGGCAATAAAATCTATTTCTACCGTTTCATATTTGGAACGAAGAAATTTGGTCATCCAGAAAAAGAAGCTTCTTGCCATATATTTCTCAAACGTTCCCATCGATGCACTTGTATCCATCATTGCTAGCACAACTGCTTTTGATTCGGGTTTGACGACCTCATTCCAGGTTTTGAAACGAAGGTCATCATTATATATTGGTGTAATTCCAGGTTTTCCAGCTCGTGCATTTCTGCGGATTGCAGTTAAAATGGTCCGTTTCTTATCGATATTCCCCATTAATCCTTTATTTCGTACATCATTAAATTCAATTTTTTCTGTCGTAATTTCTGCTTGCTCTTTTTTCTGAAGATTTGGTAGCTCTAAGTCTTTGAAAAGCGCTTCCTCCACTTCAGCAATCGAAATCTCTGTTTCATAATAATCTGATCCTGCTTGATCACCTGCTTGGCGGCCCTTTCCTTGTGCACTATCGCCATCACCAGGTTCACGGGCAATGACATCCCCTACTTGGCTATCGCCATTTCCCTGACCAACCTGTTTTGATTTATCATAATTATAACGAATCTTATATTCATCTAAAGAACGAATTGGAATTTTGATTACATCACGACCGTTTGACATAATAATACTTTCCTCACTAATGAGATCTGGTAAATTATTGCGAATAGCATCCTGTACCTTCTCTGAGTGGCGTTGTTGATCTTGATAGCCTTTGCGATGGAGAGACCAGTTTTCCTGGGAGACGACAAAATTATGTTCTTGCTTATCCTGCACTTTTCCCTCTCCTTTTTTGAGTGAATTTTCAGTAATATTATTTTAAATAAAAAAATTATTTTTGTGATAATTTCTTTCTTTATCATATGCAACGCTATACAAGTTATTGCGAAATATCTCTAAATTAGTTAAAAAACAAGACTAACGATAGAATTAGCCTTGTTTTTTAGAGAACTTCCTCCTTTACCATTCACGTGACAAGCTTGCCGAAGTCCTTTTTGTTTTTTCTCGTCAATTATCGGTTTAACAAGCTACCGACATACCGGAGTAATTCATTTGCAGAAGTAGAATTATAGCCATACTCATCAATTAATCTCGCAATGACTTCGTTAACCTTCTTAAGCTGCGATTCATCCGGTGTTTGCGATGATGTTGTAATTTTTACAACATCCTTTAGATCTGCGAATAATTTCTTCTGAATCGCTTCTCTTAAGCGTTCATGAGAATTATAGTCAAATCGCTGTCCTTTTCGTGCAAATGCTGAAAGACGAATCAAGATTTCTTCACGGAATGCTTTCTTCGCATTTTCAGAAATACCAATTTGTTCCTCTATCGAACGCATTAGCTTCTCGTCTGGGTTCATTTCTTCCCCTGTAAGTGGATCGCGTAGCTTATTCTTATTGCAAAATGCTTCGACATTATCTAGGTAATTATCCATCAAGCTCTTCGCCGATTCTTCATATGAATAAACAAATGCTTTTTGAACTTCCTTCTTAGCAATCTCATCGTACTCTTTCCGAGCAACTGCAATATAATTAATATATTTATCCCGGTCTTCCTTCGATATCGACGGATGTTGTTCGAGTCCATCCTTTAAGGAACGTAACACATCAAGTGCATTGATGGATGGAACCTCTTTACGAATAATCGTCGATGAAATCCGATTGATAACATAACGCGGATCAATCCCGTCCATGCCCTCATCCGAATATTCCTTCTGCAATTCTTCCACATCAATTTTATTGAAGCCCTCGACATTTTCACCATCATATAACCGCATCTTCTTCACTAAATCAATACCCTGCTTCTTCGATTCCTTTAATCTAGTTAAAATAGAGAAAATCGCCGCAACTCTTAAGGCACGAGGTGCAATATGGACATGTGCCATATCACTGCCTTTAATCATTTTTCCATAGATTTTTTCTTCTTCGCTTACACGTAAATTATATGGGATCGGCATGACAATAATTCGAGAATGTAGTGCTTCATTCTTTTTATTTGCGATAAAGGAACGATATTCTGATTCATTGGTGTGTGCTACAATTAGCTCATCAGCACTTATTAGAGCAAATCTTCCAGCTTTAAAATTTCCTTCCTGGGTAAGTGATAACAGGTGCCATAGAAACTTTTCATCAGACTTCAAAATCTCCTGGAACTCCATCATTCCACGGTTTGCCTTATTTAATTCCCCATCAAATCGATATGCCCTTGGGTCTGATTCTGAACCAAATTCCGCAATCGTTGAAAAGTCGATGCTACCAGTTAAATCTGCAATATCTTGTGATTTCGGATCGGATGGACTAAAGGTTCCAATTCCTACACGTTTATCCTCTGAGAAGAAGATACGCTCAATTACAACATCTTCTATTCTCCCATTATATTCTTGGTCAAGCCTCATCGTATTTAATGGTGATAAATTCCCCTCAATCCGAATCCCATACTCCTCAAAAAATTCTCCACGTAAGTGCTGTGGTATCAAATGCAGTGGATCTTCATGCATTGGACAGCCTTTAATCGCATAGACCGCACCTGCATCTGTTCGTGAATATTCCTCTAAGCCACGCTTTAATAGACTGACAATCGTTGATTTCCCCCCACTAACCGGACCCATCAATAATAGGATTCGCTTGCGGACATCGAGTCGCTTAGCTGCGGGGTGAAGGTATTCCTCTACTAAACGTTCAATCGCTTCTTCTAGACCAAATATTTCATTGCCAAAGAATTCATAGGCTTTCCTTCCATCCCTTTTCTTTATACCAGCATCTTTTATCATATTGAAAACGCGTGAATGAGCAGTTTGTGCCACCTCTGGTTTATTTTTAATAATCTCTAAATAGTCCGCGAATGTGCCTTCCCATCGTAAGCGTCTTTCTTCTTCTCGATAGTTCTTTACTTTATTTAATATACTCATTTGAGCTCCCTCCATCTATGCAGCGATTTATATATCCTATGCAGGGACATCCCCTATCATGCTATAGAAGTTCTTAATCAATAAGTATCCCAGACAAAGTCGAACATAGTTTAAGCATTATTCCCCAGGAAATTTTATATCGAAGGTTAGATTATTTTGTCTTTTGCAATTTATATCAACGAAGGGTTTAAAAATTTCTAATCTGTTAAGCGTAAACCTGGTGTGACTTTTACAAATGCAACTGATATATTTATAGTAAAGACGAGGTGATTAAATGCAAAAAAATTATTATTCTATTATCGATATTGGTTCCAATACAATGCGACTCGTTGTATACGCACAGGATAAATCCGGTCGTTTACATGAAGTTGAAAACACAAAGGCTGTTGCGAGATTACGCAATTACCTCGAAGAAGACAATATACTGAATCAAAAGGGAATCACACGCATGGTTGACACATTGAAAAGCTTCAAAGATGTCGTCGATACATATGAGCTTAATGAGCTTGTTTGTGTAGCAACAGCAACGATTCGACAAGCGAAAAACAATCAGAAAATCAAAGAAATTGTAATGGAAGAAGTAGGATGGGAGATGCGAATTCTCTCGGAGGAGGAAGAGGCCTATTATGGTTATTTAGCCGTTGTCAATTCAACATCCATTACGGAAGGGATCACGATTGATATCGGTGGTGGTAGTACAGAGGTCACTTACTTTAAAGATCGGCTACTCGTCAACTCCCATAGTTTTCCTTTTGGTGCACTTACATTGAAGGACTTCTTAACCGGAAATAAGTCCATGGAGAAGAAACAAATTAAATTGCGTGCTTACTTACTTGAGCAATTTAACACATTGGATTGGTTAGTGGACAGGCAATTACCATTAATCGGAATCGGTGGAAGTGCCCGCAACCTTGCACAAATCCATCAATCACGAGAAAATTATCCACTTGCTGGACTGCATCAATACCAAATGAATGACAGTGATATTGCTGAAATCACATCGTACTTATCTTCTTTATGTGAGGAAGAACTTGGAAAGGTAGAGGGCTTATCCGACGACCGTGTTGATACGATTATTCCAGCAGCAAATGTATTTCTTTGTCTTTACCAAATGATTGATGCAACAACATTTGTACTTAGCAGGAAAGGCTTGCGTGATGGTGTATTTTACGAACAAATGACCAACCATCTGGAATCGCCTCTCTACCCAAATGTGCTCGAGGATAGTATTGAAGATTTAGTCCATGAATACAACTTAAATGAAACGCAAATCCACCACGTTCAATTTTTAACGAAGAAGCTACTTGAAGAGCTGCAGATTAATGGATTGGGCTCCTTAACTAGACATGATTGGGAATTACTTGATCGTGCCTGCTATGTATACAATTTAGGGCAGTACATCGATTCCGAATCAAGTGCACAACATACCTTCTATTTGCTTGCAAATCGGACAATCGACGGACTTATGCATATCGACCGCTTGAAATTAGCATTAATTGCATCCTTTAAGAACAAGACTGTATTTAATCAATTTATTGACCCTTTCCACAGCTGGTTCTTAAAAAAGGAAAGAAAAAAACTATATACATTAGGGTCACTGCTAAAATTCACCTATTCGCTTGATGCGACAAAACGGCAAGTTGTGCAGGACTTTGATTTTGAAATGATCAAGAGCGATACAATTAAGCTCACACTTTACTGCAACAATGACTTTAAGCCAGAAGAATACCAAGCAAATAAACAGAAGAACCATCTTGAAAAAGCACTGCAGAAAAATATTGAGTTAAAATTTGTACTGAACTAAAATGAAAATTTACTAAAACTTAACATTCAAACGACCTTATTTGACATTTTATTTAGTATAATTATATATTGAAGAAATATTATAATTGCATTTAAATGGAATTTTCACTAAATATTCGTTAAATAAATCGTGCCAATTCAGGTAGCACTTACTTTGGAAATGTTAGGTTTTAAGTCTCCTAACATTTTTACTTAGGTCTAACTGCCTACCAAGACAAGACAAAAGGGTGGTATGTATGGCAAACACAGACATTATGCTTAACTTAGATAATCCACAATATTATAATAATCGTGAGCTTAGCTGGCTGGCATTTAATAAGCGCGTTCTAGATGAAGCATTCGATCTTAAGAATCCCCTATTGGAACGTTTAAAATTTATTGCTATCTTCGCCTCGAACTTAGATGAATTCTTTATGGTTCGTGTTGCTGGGCTGAAGGACCAGGTTCAAGCAGATTTTAATAAACCGGAAAATAAGGCAGGACTAACTCCGAAGCAACAGTTAAATGCAATTGCGAAACAGAATCATATCCTTGTTGAAAAACAATATGAGGGATTTACCAAGCTACAGCATGCACTTGCAGATGAGGAGATTGCCATCCTTGAAATGGATGATTTAACAGATATGGAAAAGAATACCCTCGAAGATTACTTTGACGAGCAAATTTTCCCAATATTAACACCGATGGCAATAGATGCCTACCATCCATTTCCAATGCTGCTGAATAAATCAATTAACATGGCTGTTGTATTAGAAGACACATATGAAGTCGAATTTAAAACGAGAAAAAATGCGATTGTTCAAGTGCCAGCGCTATTGGATCGGTATATTCAAATTGGCGATTCCAACCGTTATATTTTATTGGAAGATATTATTTCCCATTTTCTTTATAAATTTTTCAAAGGCTATCGTGTGCATTCCGTTACCGAATTTCGAATTACACGAAATGCGGATATGACGATTCATGAGGAAGGTGCTCGTGACCTTCTTAAAGAAATTGAAAAGGAATTGCGGAAACGCAAATGGGGTGCAGCAGTACGTCTCGAGGTTCGTGGGAAAAAATACGATGCTACAATTGTTAACTTTTTACTAAATGTACTGGAAATTCATAAGGATGACCTGTACATTATTGACGGCCCATTGGATTTAACCTTCCTATTCCGATTTTACAAGGATGCACTTGTCGACCATGAGAATTTAATCTATCAAACATTGATTCCACAGCATCCACAGGATATTGATAGTAAGGAAAGTATCTTCGAAGCTGCGGAAAAAAGAGATGTTTTTCTACATCACCCATACGAATCGTTTGGACCAGTTGTTGATTTAATAACGGAAGCCGCAGTTGACCCCGAAGTAATGGCAATTAAGCAAACATTATATCGCGTGAGCGGACACTCCCCCATTATTAAGGGATTAAAGCAAGCGGCGGAAAATGGTAAGCAAGTTACAGTGCTAGTTGAGCTGAAGGCAAGATTTGATGAGGAACAAAATGTGCACTGGGCAAAGGAATTAGAAAAAGCAGGATGCCATGTTATCTATGGCATGAATTTCTTAAAAACACATAGTAAAATAACCCTAATTGTTAGAAAGAAAAAGGAAAAAATCGAGCGGTTTGTCCATTTAGGAACTGGTAATTATAATGATTCAACTGCTGATCTCTATACGGATATGGGAATTGTAACGACGAAGCGTAAATTCGGCATTGATGCAACGAACTTCTTCAATTATTTAAGTGGCTTCACAGAAAAGCCTGAATTCAATCATCTTTCCATGGCACCATTTGATATCCGAACCGATTTCATTCGTTATGTTAATGAAGAAATCAATTTCCATCAATTACGAGGAAATGGTCATATCATTGCTAAGATGAATTCCTTAACAGACAAGGAAATTATTAGGAAATTTTACGAAGCATCTCAGGCAGGTGTGAAGATTGATTTAATTGTACGCGGAATATGTTGCTTGAAGCCTGGAATAGAGGGCGTAAGTGAGAATATTCGTGTTCGCAGTATTGTTGGTCGTTTCCTTGAGCACAGCCGAATCTATTATTTCCACAGCAATGGGGATGAGCGGTTGTTCCTCTCTTCTGCAGATTTAATGACGAGAAACATGGCCAAGCGTGTGGAACTCATGTTCCCAATTTACGAAACATCAATTAAAAAACGGATCAGAGAAGTATTATCAATCATGCTTAACGACAATGTCAAGGCCCGTGAACAAGCAAGTGACGGAACCTATCATTATGTTGAAGCAAAACCAGGTGAAGCATTAATCGACAGCCAAATGACATTGTATGACATGGCATACAACGTATTAGAAGACGAAGAGTAAGGGGTGCCTGTCCCTTCTCGGATCTTGTCAAATTTTGTTGATTGAAATTGAGAGACGTTTTGGGTGTGGGTAGGCGGATAATGGACTGGAATTGAGTAATTCCATGTCTGACATGAAAGTAATTTGAATTTTTTAAAACCCCCATCAACCGTTTGATGGGGGGTTCCTCTTCTATTATTTCACTCGTTTATAATTTTTGTGATTCACTACGGTCTTAATAGGTTCACCTGTTGTTGCATTCTCACCGATTTTTATGATTACGGAATTTTCCCGTACTGTAACAACTTCGCCCTTCTTCCCTTTTTGTTCACCTTTTACAACATGAATTGTTTCCCCAACTTTTGCGTGGTTTAAATTCACTTCTTCAGTATTTGGAGTTTTTCCTTCTGCCAAATCTAATTCCTCCTTTATTTAAAACACATTTCTGCTTTTTTATTTTTGAGAACAAAATTGCAATACTTATATCTTACCATTTTTCCCATTGTAAATCATAAGTAAACACCTGGAACGATTGAAAACTTCACTTTTCTACTTTGAATGGTGGTTAAACATTGTACTGAAAATACATATTATTTACAATACTTTTACAATCTTTACATTAAACAACAATAATAATCTGCTATACTTATTGCTAAAGGTCTGGAAAGGATGCGCTTATTATGAGAATTGCGGTTATTGGTGACTTGCATTATCCGGCATTACACGAGGATTATCGATTTATCGAAAACAACCGAGATGGATTTTATTCGACATTTATTCAAAAACTTTTTTCCACTCCAGCTGATTTATATATTTCGATTGGAGATTTAACGAACTTTGGCTTACCAGAAGAATATGAAGAAATATATAAATTGATAAATGCACAGGACAAAGCAAAAACGCTATCATGCAGTTACTATGGAAAAAGCAGTCCTCATATTTCTTGATACGACTCGAGAACAAGATTATGAAATATGGGGCGGCACATTAGATATTGAACAGCAGATCTGGTTAACTGAAGTGATTGCGCAATCCGGAGAACTTCCAATCATTGTCTTCGCCCATCATCCTGTACATCAAACGACGATTCATTCTGACCAAGAAAATCAATCGATCCATCCTGATATACCCATCTGGGATATTTTGAAGAAGAAACAAGGAAATGGTTTGTATATAAATGGACATAATCACTGTATTTCTATTGCTGAGCGAGAACAATGGACGTTCGTACAACTGGCTGCAGTACTAGATCAACAAGCTGCAAGCGTAATTAACATAACCAATTCAGAAATCAAGATTGACTATATTGACTTCACTGATGAGACATTACAACAGCAGGCAAATACGATTGGTAATGAAATACATCATTTTAGTTTAGATCGAAATCAGTTTGGTACACTGAAAGATACAACGCACGTCATTCCTTTAAAGCAAGTATTGAAACCATAACTTAATGGGCTAGGGCTATGGGCTATTGATTGTGATAGCCCTTTTCCAATAAATTTTCATACTATTGTCACATTTCTAACCACGCTCCTTCTCCCTATTTCCCAAATTCTTGGTATAATATAAAAAGAAAAATGGTTTCACATAGGAGTTGACATCTTGGAGATTTACGTCGCTAGACAGCCAATTTTAAACACGAATCAAGAAGTTTGTGCATATGAATTGTTGTACCGCAGCAATGAACAAAATGAATTTTCCAATATTGATGGGGATCAAGCGACATCAGATGTCATCAATAGTTTCATGCATATTGGGATTGACGAGCTTTCAGAGGGTAAGCGCTGTTTTATCAATTTTACGGATACACTCCTTACCCATTCCGTACCAGAATTTTTTCCACCAGAAATGATTGTTGTGGAAATATTAGAAACAGTAATTCCGACAGAGCAGATTGTTGAGAGCTGTAGGAAGTTAAAGGAAAAGGGTTATAAAATTGCCTTAGATGATTTTATTATGCGAGATGGGGATAAAAATTTTACAAAGCTGATAGAATTAGCGGATATTATTAAAGTTGATATACATAATACGCCTAATCAGGAACGAAAGAAAATATTGAAAACCCTCAAAGAATATAATGTAACTTTGTTAGCTGAGAAAGTAGAGACAATGGCTGAATATGAGCAATGCGTAAAAGAGGGCTATACTTACTTTCAAGGTTACTTTTTCAGTAAACCTGCCATCTTATCAACGAATGATGTGCCGATTTACAATCATAATATCGTACTTATTTTGAATGAACTTGCACAATCGGAACCAAATATTGACAGGATCACGGGAATCATTGAGACAGATATTTCATTATCAATTAAATTACTTCGATTAATTAACTCGCCAATGGTCGGATCGATTTATGAAATCAAATCAATCAAACAGGCAATTGCATATTTAGGATTTAATGAGCTAAATAAATGGATATTTCTGCTTTCGTTACGTGAAAGAGCAAATCAAAAGGAAAAAAGACTGGATGAAGTGACGAAAATGTGCTTTATTCGTGCGAAGATTGGTGAATTAATTGCCTTGCAAAAAGGCAAACGCATGGAAGCACCAAGCTATTTCTTAGTTGGTTTACTCTCCTTAATTGATACATTAATGAAACAGCCAATAGATAAATTAATGAGGCAGCTTCCGTTAGATCATAAAATTAAAGAAACAATCCTAGGAAAGAATACGCATTATAGTGATATTTTCCATTTAACCGTAACAATGGAACGAGCCGAATGGAGAGAGCTGAATATACTTGCAAATAAGGTTGGAATCAATAAAAGAAAACTGTTTGAAATTTATAAAGAGGCATTAAGATGGACAAATGGAATTGTCAATGTAACATATTAGTTTTTTGGGGTTTTGGGGTCAGATCTTTAGTCAGACCTCAGGGCCTGCTCGTCGTTACTGGGCTGCTTCCTTATGTATTAATTGATGTTCAACTCTTGCTGTAGAATTGTAATATCTGCTTTTGCATCTAATAATTCAGCTGAAAGGCGAGTAACTTCTGCGTCTACTTTGCGAATATCCTGCTTTAATTCTGCTCTCATTTCTTTCATTTCAACCTTGATGTCCTGAACAGTATTTTCAACATTTGTTAATCTGTTCTCTATATTTGTTACTCTATCTTCAATACTTGTTACCCTATTCTCAATTGATCCAACGGTTACTTTAATATCCTCCACATTATTCGCTAATTCTTTGATTGCCTGGAATAAATCATTATTTGAAATTTCTGCCATAATTATTTCTCCTCCCTATTCGTACATCTAGATTAGCACAAAAACTATTGTCGAACAACCGAACATAATGTGATTTTCGATGGGAAATCTAAAAAGATAATTCCATTTTGTTCTAGGTGGAATTTCAATTTTCCTTATTATTTATAGGGGTATTTTTCAGATTTGGGTTAATTATCAGAGCAAAAGCGCAAGCGCCCGTTTAGCGACGTACTCCCAGGCCTTAATCCTCGCGAGTCGATGTTAACTTTCACCGCAAGGGTATAAGTGCGACTAAGCCTCTGGCAAAGCCAATCGGCAAGTCTTCTTTATCGTACGAAGGTGAGGGAAGTCTCGCTACAGCTTTAGCGCTGGAGCTGGACGTGGCTGTTTCGGTAATCAAGTTATCCACAGCATTCAAATTTTATTGTTTCCTAAGCAATAAAAAAGGGTAGCCACAACCTGTAGCTTCCCATTTTTAATGATCTCGATGCACAAAATAATTCAAGACATGCTTTAGAAAAGAATTATCCTGCTGTAATTCTTGCAACGTCTCCATCGCAGAACAATAATGCTCCCACATCTCTTTTTTGGCACCTTCCAGTCCTAAAATGGACACGAAAGTCGAATTATTATTTTCTGCATCCCGATTTGGTGATTTACCTAAAAGCGTTTGATCTCCTTCAACATCAAGCAAGTCATCCTTAATCTGAAATGCTATTCCTGCATGGCGGGCGAATTTTGTCAATAATTGTTTTTCGACATCATCCACTCCTGCCAAGATGGCTGGTAAAATAAGTGCGGCTTCGAATCCTAAGCCTGTTTTATAGAAGCACATCTGATTCAACTGCTCAAGTGTTAATATTTCGCCTTTCGTTTTCAGATCCATCGCCTGTCCCCTGCACATTTCAGCTGTAACACCGGCAGAATAGTGAATGAGCTGAAGAACTGTTTTTGCGTCAAATTTTTCAAGAGAGGCCTGCTCTTCAACCGCTTTTTGGGTCAAGAAAAGACCAGTTAATTCTGCTGTGGCAATGTTATATGCCTGGTGTAACGTTTGATTCCCTCTACGAAGATCCGCATTATCCTGAGCTGGTAAATCATCGTAAATTAAGGAAGCTGTATGCATGTATTCCAATGATCTCAGCAAAGGCAGGATTGCAGTCTTATCTAATCCATAGTTATTTACACCCATAAACCAGGTTACAATTGGTCGTAGTCGTTTTCCATTACTACTCAAGCTATAATTTGCAGCATCAATGATTGGTTCATTTATTAAAGAAACACTGTCAGTATTAGAAATAGGTAAGAAATCATTGATTTCCAAGCGCATCCTACGGGTAATTTTTCTGAATTCTTCCCTCTCTTTTCGCTCCTGATGTAAATTGCTAATTATATGATCGCGCAATAGTTTATCAAAGAAATCAACGTCTGTTGCATTGTGTACCATAAATTGAACCGTTTGATTAAATGCAGGACTTCCAGAGAAAAATAGCTTCATTACCTCATTATATCCTTGCTTTCCCTTTTTTTCTTTAAAGCGCTTCAGACCATTTATCGCACGGTTTAAAATCACATCACAAGTCTTAGGGTCGAAATTATATACTTGATGAATTAAATTGGCAATCACCGTCCAATATAATTCAAAAGGGTTTATGAGGTCCTCCCGCTTCTCATGATGCTCAAGATAGTAAGTGTACGGTGTTACTCTTCCGCCTTCCCTATCATCCACCATATCAGCAAAATCATCTGCGAGCTGGTTGTATATACCATAGTAAAATGTTCGCTTATCAATCCCAGCATCATCTGAAGCACTAATGATGGAACGGATGATTAATCGTGATGCCGAGGATTTAAGAATGACAGGAATATAAAGTTCTTCATTTGTATAGGTTGTATTCGCGAGATTCTTTACCCGCTCTACTTCTTGTGATTTGTAAAACACATATGCCTGTTCAAGAAAGGCTTTCCACTCTGCTTCTGGCTGGTTTTCCTTAATATATTGAAATGCTGCACTAAGTTCAGCATGAATATATTGCATTAACACCCGATTATCTCCAGTCCATTCGCCTAATTCCGGTACAACTCCGGTGACAAGGGTAACCCGAATCAGTTCGGAATATTGGTTACTTTCTTGCTCAGACAATACATTTGAATCAAGTAAATCATCAATAAATGGATAAGTTAAACCATAGGCATAACCAAGTCTGATTGCTCGCTCAAGCCTTCTTGACTTTTCATCTGCTTCGATTTCGTCTCCCATTTCTTCAACCTCATGCATTACTAATCCTGCGATAATTTTGATTAATTTCCGCTGTGCTTCTTCAGCATCCATTCCATCTGGTATGTTTGCATTTACTTTCTGAAGCTTTTCGATCACCCAAATCAAGGTTGCTTCAACACCATTTCTTTGAGCTGTTCTATACAATTTAGCCATGCTGAACACGTCATCATTGTCGGCTTGTTTGGCAGTGAGGTCCTCCTTTAAACTGTTTACGATATTCCCAATCCGTTGCTTTGTTTCAGGTGAATCAAGTGCCTTCCCAAGGTCACGCATAAAAATGTAGGAAATACTCCGATCAAGATAGGGTTCTAATTTTCCCCTCATATTCAGCCATTCGATATACCGATGATAATCCTTTTGCGATGGCTTCTTTTTCATTGCAAAAAAAGACAGCAGTGAACGACGTTGAATGTGATTCTGTTTCCATGCGTCGAAATCCTTCGTTAGTGTTGGTATATATGTCTTTTCAGCATGCTGCTCGCTCAGAAAATTAAAATACTCTAAAGCTTTTTGCTCTACCGACTGATATGCACTATCAGCATTTATTATTGTTTTTTCATTCATATATTTCATTACCTCAAATTCATGATTTCTGTAGCATTCTTTTCTATTATATTGAATAACCTATGTTTCTATTAATGTATTTTTCTCTGTTTTACAATGCCGATAATGATTGGAATGAATACACTAAGCACTGCCAGCGGCAAAAACCAGCCTCCTAATGCCTTGCCCCATCCTAACGCTATCGAAATCGATTCAAATGCAATATATGCAAAAATTATTAGAAAAATATTTTTTATTTGGTTAATCATCATCCTGCTGTTTAAATAAAAGCGCCCTAAGTTTTCAGAATTTAGTCGCTCAGGATAATTATGCGTTTCTGGAAATCTCTCAATTACTTGCATTAACAGCATAAGGAAAGCTCCTATTGCCGGTAATATTAATAACTCGCCCTTTGCTCCCCAGCGATCTACTTCTCCATTGGCATTATAATGTGCCGGTACCTGATTTGGCAGAGAGTTCCAAACAACAATTAATAAAATAATGCTTCCAATATAACAGGAGAAGCCAATAGTATCCCAAAACCACTCACTTTTTGATTTTGGAATTTTGAGCTTTGGCCGGTTTGAAGTGTTTGTCATAATTACACACCCCTTGGAAATGTTATCTTGTTTAGATGGTAACTGTAATACGTTTTGGCGATGGAAAGGATTCAGCTTTTTCATATTGAGATGTTCACATTTTTTTCCAGTACAAAAAGAACAAACCCAAAATTGGGATTGTTCCACTTCTATAGAACATAAATAAAGGCCTTTCTTCGCTTTATTTCCATTCCGTTTTTAACAATGAAAAGATTAATGCATCATAAGACTTTTTAACCTATCTGTTTCCAGCTTTGGAAATACCATAAATTCACCCTATATTTTTCTAACTAGCTGCCAGTTGCTAATCTAACAATTACAAATCATAACTACGTTGCCATCTGGATCTTTTATATTAAACCAGGCTGTATCTCCTACTCTTTCAATTTCTCTTACAATGCTAATTTCTTTAGCTCTTATGTATTGATATGCTTCATCAATATTTGGAGCATACAGATTAAAAATAGGGCTTGGACTAACATTATGCTCGAAGGTGGAATCAAAACTGTGGTCATCCAAAGTCAGTGATGTTGTACCTGTAATTGGTACGTTAAAAACTGGTGACACTACGTTGTCTAGATCAATTTGTAATCCTAACAAATCAGAATACCATTTTACTGCTGCCTTCAAATTTGTTACATGAATAAACACGCCATTCATTTGATTTTTTATTGGTATTATTTTTTCCAATATTGCCCCTCCTTAAATCACTTTTTCTGAATGAGGCCGATACCAAGTTTCACAGGATCTTCCAAATAAGCAAGATAAAAAGCATCAAATTCCATTTTCCCCCTTATTACCTTTGCTCCATTTCTTTTAGCGGTGGAAATGGCTTCATCAATTGAATCTACTTCGATTTGAATTCTAATTCCCTGGGAATAATCATCTGGTCCTTTTGCTATTCCCCCATTAATTCCAGACTTTACAGTGTCTCCCGTCATAACAGACCAATAATCCCAATGTGGTTCGGAAATTTCCCATCCAAAAACTTTTGAATAAAATTCTGCTGCTTTTTCAGGTTCCTGACTATTTAATTCAAAACCAATTACTCTTCCCAACTCATCAATTCCTCCCTCATGGCTACATCTAACCTCGTTAGAAACTTGATGTAATGAACAACAGTAGTATAGATTTATTAAGTAAAATATTCTATTGATTATTCTTAATATTAACATAAGCGTGAAATCACTAAAAGCTATTCCTTTAAGAAATTGCCTCTATTTCAAATGATTGCCTGTCTACTCTACTTACAGATCAAACTCCATAATAGTCCTTTTTTGAAGGAGATAAACTAAATACTAATAAACTTACAGATAATATCATCATTACTAAAACACCAATAATGACCGTAGACTGAATCGATACCAATTGTGCTGCCATTCCCATGATGCCAGTAGCAGCAATAATGAACAATGCTTCAAATAAACGATAAATGCTCCTGACCCTGCCCATCATGTTAATCGGTATATTATTTTGATAAAAAGTAAGAAAACCAGTATTAGCGAATGCGATAAAGAAGGATAAAACAAAAAATCCTATCCCGGCAATAAGGAATGTGTCTGAGAAAGCATATATGAGATAGCCAATTGAAACGAAAATAGTGCCACATCCAATTAGCAGCGATGTCTTAATATTGTTTAATAACAATGTATTGGTAAACGCTCCGGTTATAATACCTGCACCAGCAATTGTCACGAGAAATCCATATTCACTATCTGCCAACAATAAAACCTCTTTCGCAAAAGCTACTTCAAGTGAATCAATTGCACTTGCCATGACAACCATCACACAGCTGAACAATATATTTATCATCATGATATAACGTTGTTTACAACTAAATGAAATCACCATTGACCAATCATTTTTCAATAGCCCAAAGGTCGTATTACTTCCTGAAGGAGAAATCACCTTTTGTTTTTCGAGATTGGGCAATAGCATAGTAATTACTCCCGAAAAGAATAATGCTATCGCATTAATAAACATTGCCAATACGGGTGTGCCAATAAGAAATAGTAAGCCCGCAACCGCTGGGCCAGTTAGAAATGCACCTGACGTAACTAAACTGTGAAGTGAATTAAATCTTTTTCTGGATTCTTTTGGGATTAGCTTTGTAATATAAGTAATAGAAGCTGGCTCAAATATGGAGCTAGCCATACTTAGAATAAAAACGATGAAATATATTAGCGCTATATTTGTCATAGCTGGCAATAAGAGAATCAGCATCGCACGGAAAATATCAAGGTATATCATTAGTTTTCTTTTATTTAAGCGATCAATAATACTTCCAGACCAAAAGTTCGTTAATAACTTTGCCAACGGTTTAATAATATATAAACCTGATACAGCCAGGGGTGACCCCGTCATATCTAAAACAATTAAATTCAGCGCAATAAAGTAAATCCACTCACCAATATTGGCAATGCCAATCCCCAATAATAATATGGAGGGATATTTCCATGAAGCCATTTTACTGTTCGATAACATATCATTTCTCCCCCAACTTTCAATAATCATCGTTCATAATAGCTGCAATCCCTAATAAAAAAACAAAAAAATCCCACCCCCAAGACATTTAGTCTTGGGGACGAGATTTATCATTTCAAAGACGTGGTGCCACCCCAGTTTGTTAATATGTTACCATATCAACCTCTTCAAGTACGACAAAAATCAAAAGCTTAAAGCTAGATTAGTGCTGAAACTAGATGAAATTTGCTTATACTTTAGCTTTATAACAGGAGCTCCTGTCACGCCATCATTTATTCGAATCCAACGTGATGCTCTGAGACTTGCTTCAATGAAATGCTTCATACTCCGTTTCAGCATCTGGAGCTCTCTGTTATGAATCAATTTCATTTACTCTTCTCTTCTTTGGTTTTTTATGTATTAATTTTTAGATATCTTACCATTTTGAAAAATAGAATACAATACTTATTTTCTCTGACATTCTGCATTTATTAATTACGGAATTTTTTTCAGAAATTCATTCACCGCTTCATTCATTTCTTCGTAATTCGTCCAGTGTAAATAATGATGCCCTTCCATTGTCACCAGCTTATTTGAAGCGCCTGTATCTAGTTGAGTACGATAGAATGTTGCATTCGATTTCACTTCTTCATTTTCATTCTTATCCTCAGTAGTAAAAATCATCACAGGAAGCTCAGGCGAAAATGTCATATCTTTTGTTGTTTCAATATTATATTTCATTCTATTTGCTTCATCGATCACGTTTTTGTTATAACCTTTCCAAGCAGATATAGCCTTTGTCATCTTTAAATTTTCTTCCGTATACGTATCTTCATCTGCTATTGGCAGGAAATTGTCTGGAGATAAGTATAATGCTAATCTTGCAATCCCAGTTGGTGCCACATAACGCAAATAGGAAGGCATGCTGGGGACCGATTCGTCAAAATATTCCAATGCCTGTGGCAATGTAGGATCAATGCCAATAAGTGCTTCCACTTCATCTGGGTAATTATTAGCATAGTACATACTGTAGATTCCAGAAATTGAGTGCGGCATCAATACGTATGGACCATGTATATTCGCTTCCTTTAAAGCAGTCCTTATTTCTTCTACAATGTTTTCCACTGTCCGTTCCTTCTCAGTAATGTCACTCCACCCATACCCAAATGGCTCTACCACTGCCACTTGGTTGTACTCTGCCATTTCATTTATCAAAGGTTCAAAATCAAGTGCTGGTGCTGCAGTTCCAAAACCACTTAATAGAACAATCGTATGATCTCCTGCGCCCTCTGTATAGACATGCATATTTTTACCATCAACTTCCACCAGCTCTCCGACAGCTGAATATTTCTTTTGTTCATAAACATTCATTAGATTACTGAAAATGCCCCAAATCACAAGTGCTGCTGCGATAGCTAATATAATATTCCTCAATCCGACCAAAAGTTTAGATTTCTTTTTAGTTTTCATTATTTTCACTACCCCCTATAGAAATGAATAGCATGAGAATCAGATTGTTCTCCTTTATTCAATCTTAGCGTGTGGGCAAATCTCTCGTAATGCACCTAAGAAATATTTTGAGATACAACTTTAGGCTTAAAAAAAGAACACCAACAATGGCGTTCTTCTTGTTATGCACATGCTTCTTTTCAGTAGAATTAATAACTCCGCAGTGAACCAAAATATCTATTCAACTTCCCATTCATATTGAATATCCGGTAAATTCTCCTCATTTTCGTTGCCTTTGCCAATTATTTTAAACCCATTTTTTTCATAAAATAGTTGTGCGTTTTTGTTTACTTCAAATGTGTTCAACGTTAATCTACCGCCTGATTGTGCTTTTACTTTATTTAATAGCATTTGACCGAGACCAATTCCTTGATAATCTTTGTGGATATAAAGTTGGCTTATTTCTGTTTCATTATAGGCAATTATTCCAACAACACTTTCTTCCATTATTGCTAAATCTATTTGAAACTGTACAGGTAAGATATGGTTTATAAAGTAGATGTGACTATCAAAGCTATGCATTTCCTTCTGACCAATTGCCTGTTCTTTACTATTCCTCCACATTTCCACTGTTTGTTCAGCATAATCGGAATTATACGGAACAATCATGATTTGGTGGTGTTTCACTACAATACCTCCTCAATTTTGTCTACTCTCTCATTGTTATGCAAAAGCAAGAACCCCGCCTTTTTTCACCACTTATTCCGGATCTTCTTCTACTTTATGGAACAATGCTTCTGGAAGCATTTCAAAACCTTCAATCATTGTATTTTCCTCTAATTCAATAATGAGGTATAGCTTACCATCAATATGAACCTGACGAACATAGCGAAGCTCTTGGGGGCTTACGGATAGATCTGCTACTTTCGTTTTAATTTTAATTGACTTGGATGAATACTTTGGAACAATACTCGTTGCCTTCATCTCATAGTTTTTATCATCAATAATTTTATCAAATGCTGACTCAACTTTTTCTGTATCAACATCCTGGATTCCGCTGCTTTTCAGCACATTCGCTACGTCTTTATAATCGATTTTTGGTGCTTCTGGTTCTTCATTTTCCTCAATCACGCGCTGGATTTCATCATAGACATTTGCAAGGGTAGATGTGTTAATCTGGTCACCTGCCACATCCTTCACGATTTCCTCGAAAATAATTTTATCGTCTTCTGCTGTCATCGCTTCTTCTGCATTCAGTACGTTCTCGATTAAATGATAATCCAACTCATATGCTTTCTCAGCAGAATAAAGGACTCGATTCACATCTGCAGCATGATCCGTGAAGCAAGGGAACAGGAATCCTCCTATTGGTGCCTTCAGATTAATCACTGGGTCGACAACGAAATGATACTTAAATTCCTTCTCCACATAGTCAAACAGCAATTCTTTTTTCGGGTCCTGCGTTTTATTAATACTGCAGAGGATGAAGGAATGTGAATAAACCTTATCTCGACTGCTTTCCTCAGTATCTTCATTACTTCGCTTGGTCGGTTTCAAATATTCACCGCGAATAAACGTAACGACAATATCATTTTCATATTGCTTATCTGTCAGCATTTTTGCAACAAGCTGAAGCATTTGCGTCTTCCATTCCTCTGTATCGTTTGCTAAAATTCCTTGATGTAGAATAAGCTGACTGCTATTCTCTACGTCTTGCCTAAATTTCAATTCAAATAATTTCTGATCCAGTTGCCCTGTCAGTACTTTCTTGAAGTTTGCCATGAATAAATCCTGTTGCTCCTGCTCGAGCATTTCAAATGGTGTACTTTCGTGATGGTAAATATCACTGGATTCTTTCATAATATACACATTAAAAATATCATTAATTTTCAATAAATCATTGTTTACTTTGAATTGCTTCTTAATATCGGCTATATCTTTTTTATTCAAAATTGCTCCGCTCCCGCTCGTTGAACTTTAGCCATCCTGCTGATTCAGTTTGTATGGCATTATTTTATTTTAACATAGAAATTACTATTTCCCGTATCCAGCAACTGTAATATTGAAGCAATATTCAGACATTATTTCCATTTTATTTTGGACATGGTTATTCTAAAACGCCGGATTACGAATAATCCAGCGTAGCTTTTGCAATCTATTAGTCCTTCTGTAATTTACCTTTTACCAGTTTTAATGTCGCTACTATAAGAAAACTGACAATCACCAGCAGGACCCATGAACTCACCTTGCCAAGATGGACAAGACTCCATGCATCGGGTTGATTTGGATATTGCCAGGCACCGAAAACTGTTGCGATATTCTCCGCTATCCAAATAAACAATCCAATCAGCACAAATGAAAGTGCAATTGGCATCCGATATCTTATTCCACCTACATCGTATGTGACCCAGGATTTCCAAAAGACGATAACGACAAGTCCCGCTTTCTAGGATAGTATTAATATTCAAACAAGCAGATTCTAAGACAATAATCATTCAACATGTAATAATAGAAGAATATATATTAAGTTCTTATCTACCAAAACAAACATGACATTCACGAAGGAGTTGAGCAGATTGGGACATCTTTGTGATAAGGTGTATAACTGTGAAAAAGAACTAACCCTCGGTGTAATCGGAGGTAAATGGAAGATGCTCATATTATGGCATCTCGGTAAACAAGGTACGAAGCGATTTAACGAACTGAAATCACTTATGCCAGGCATCACGCAAAGAATGCTTGTCAAACAGCTGCGCGAGCTTGAGGAAGATCTCATCGTCCATCGTGAAGTATATCCCGTTGTCCCACCAAAAGTAGAATATTCGTTAACTGAACACGGCATCAGCTTATTACCTATTCTTGACATGATGTATAGATGGGGAGAAGACTATATGGAGAATGTTGCAAGTAAGAATGGAGTGGAGATTAGGGAAGCTGTGAAATAATCATTTGAACTCTTTTGTCCATTTTCACAGTATACTTTCTGTGACTATGTGATATTAATGTGCGTACTTACAATTATTGTATATTTACTTTAGAGTAATAGGTATAGTTAATTTAACTAAATTATTCTAAGGAGTGGAATATTCATGGAACTTCAATTAGCACTAGATCTTGTTAACATTCCAGAAGCGATTGAGCTTGTAAAGGAAGTTCAAGATTCAATTGATATTGTAGAAATTGGTACACCAATCATCAATAGCGAGGGACATGCTGCTGTTCGAGCAATGAAAAACGCGTACCCAAACTTAACAGTACTTGCCGATATTAAAATAATGGATGCTGCTGGTTATGAAGTATCTCAAGCTTCTAAAGCAGGAGCAGATATTATCACGATACTTGGTGCAGCAGAAGACAGCTCAATCAAAGGAGCTGTAGACGAAGCGAAGAAATTAGGGAAGAAAATTCTAGTCGATTTAATCGCAGTAAAAGATATAGAAAAGCGTGCGAAAGAGCTTGATTCATTTGGTGTCGATTATATTTGTGTTCACACTGGCTATGACCTTCAAGCGGAAGGAAAGAATTCCTTTGAAGACCTTGAAACGATTAAAGCTGTAGTTAAAAATGCAAAAACCGCCATTGCTGGGGGAATTAAATTAGAAACTTTGCCAGAAGTAATTAAATCACAACCAGACCTTATTATTGTTGGTGGTGGAATTACAAGTAAAGACAATAAAAACGCTGTAGCTGCCGAAATGAAAAAGCTCATCGAAGAAAGTGAAAGTACGGTAGCTTAAGAAGGGAAGCGGCACCATGCAGACTGCACAATTTGCACAAAGAATTGTCGATGAATTACATCATGCTGCAGAGCAATTGACGAATGAAGATGCGGAAAAACTCGTCGAGCAAATTCTTATATCGAATAAGATTTTTGTTACCGGTGCTGGTCGCTCTGGTTTAATGGGCAAGGCCTTTGCCATGAGAATGATGCATATGGGACTCGATTCTTATGTTGTTGGTGAAACAGTTACAGCGACATATGAAGAAGATGATATTTTAATTATTGGTACCGGCTCCGGAGAAACAAAAAGTCTAATTCCAATGGTTGAAAAAGCAAAAAGCATAGGTGGAACGGTTGCAGTTGTCACAATCAATCCTGAATCAACACTTGGGAGATTAGCAGATATTACTGTTCAATTACCTGGTGCACCTAAGGATCAAACGACAAGCGAATACCGAACAATTCAGCCAATGGGCTCTTTATTCGAACAGACCCTTTTATTATTCTATGATGCGATTATTTTACGCTTTATGGAGAAAAAGGGACTCGACTCACAGACAATGTATGGAAAACATGCTAATTTGGAATAAATGTATCGATTAAAGCAGTTAGGATTTTTTCCTAACTGCTTTTGTTCTTATTTAACAATTAAAGCCAGATACGAAAATAGTCACAACAGGCAGTAATAAGATGATTTGTAGAAATATTGCTCCACTAGCTGCCTTTAGACCTTAGTTACACTTATGATATATATATCTATGAAAGCTTCTATTATAGTGCATCAAAATCCTGCTTTAACAATGCATACATATATATATCATCGAATTTTCCACCGGCAAACTCATAATTTCTCAACAATCCTTCCCGAATAAACCCTTGTTTTTCTACTAGCTTTCGTGACGATATGTTCGGCGGTTCAATTAACGCTTCGATTCTTTGTAAGTTAAAATACTTGAACCCGTAGCTTACTACTGCTTGAAGTGCTTCATTTGCAATTCCCTTTCCCCAATAACTTCTATTTAGTTCATAACCAATTTCAGTTCGATAATGTTCGGAAACCATGTTAAGAAAACCACAGCTACCGATTACCTCATCTTTCCCTTTTAGCGTAATTCCCCATCTAATTCCAGTACTATTATCTAATATTGTTTGATACCATGCTATTTCACTTAATACATCTTCCACAGTTTCAAAAGGTGCCAATCCATAATATTTCATTACTTCTTTATCAGATAAATATTGAAAAACATTGTTTACATCGCTTACTTTAATTTTTCTTAAGATTAATCGATTTGTTTCGATTATCGGAAATGGTGCTAGATTTTTGTCCACTACAAATCCCCTTTTTTAAAATTCTCCAATTATTTTAGCATTATCTTCAGATTATTAATATCATTTTTTAAAATTGATAGGGATGCCTTTGTTGCACTAATATCGCTCCCATTTCGCCGTATTAGCTGGACATTTAAACTATGTTAGGCAATCTCCTTATTGTTATTGAAACGGGCTCATGGCTAGTTCATCGTCATTCGGAGATGCATATACATACAGTGAAATCGCATAGAAAACTAAAAAAAAGGAGACTACGAATTATGGGATCAACAAATAATAATAATAATAATAATAAGCAATTGGAAGCTTTAATTAATAAAGTAATAAAAGTTAATCAAGGCGGACCAAATTCAAGAGTAGGGAAACTGCTGGCAGTCAATAGTGACTTTATCACGCTTTTAACAAAGCCTGATGGCGTACTTTATTATAATTTAGATCATGTAAAAAGTTTCGCTACAAATGTAAGTGAGGAAACAGACTTGGAGATTGATGAATTAAATGAAGTTGATTGCCATCGAGCAGAAAGCTTTCAATCACTTTTGAATAGCCTGAAATACCAATGGGTACAAATTAATCGCGGCCCGGATAAAGCGGAAGGTGTCGTAAATGAAATTACCAATGAATTAATTACACTTGTTCACAATAAAGAAGTAATCCGTGTATATACCTTCCATATTAATAATATCAGTATTGGCAACAAACCAAAAAAAGACAAAGATGATAATGACGGCGATCAAAAGGATAAAGATGACAAGAATAAGGACGATAAGAATAAGGATGACAAGAATAAAGACGATAAAAAATCGAAAGAATCAGAGAAAAGTTAGCTCTAACTTTTCTCTGAAATAATAAACATGTAAGAAGGAGGTGCCCGGTTTGAATGAACGTAATTCCTTTCTAAATCATTTAATTGGATTCAATATTAAAGTCGTATATCCCGGACCACATACACTCAAGGGATTATTAGCGGGAATAAAAGAGGATTACCTCATATTAAAAGATGATAAAGATGTCATTCAATATGTAAAGCTTGATAAGATGAAAGAATTAACAAAAAACACAAAAGATATTAAACCACGAAGTATAGAAGATATTCCAGTATCGAACCATAGAAATTTCCTTGAGCTGCTTAAGGAATTTGAAAATGAGTGGCTCATGGTTAGCAGAGATGGAGCCGAAGAAATTCAAGGCTTTTTAAGTAATGTAAGTAACAGCTATATCACCTTTGTGGTCAAAGATGAAATTACATTCATACCAATCTCGCAAATTGCGATGCTCTCTAGCAAGCTAGGAAAGAAACCTACCGAAAAGCATCCAACTAAATCCGATAATCAAAGCAATGGAAATAATGATAATAAAGAAACGAAGCCGAAGCAGCCTGAAAAAGAAGCACAACCAATACGATTTAACAAAGGTAGCAATCAAGATGAAAGTAAAAACCCGAATGCAGAAACCCAAAAGCGAGAAGTAAAAATTAATACGAATGAAGTACAAGTGAAAACTAGCAAAGAAAAAACGGAAGAAAAGTCCAATCATTCGCTGGATGAATTCCTCAAACCAAGCGGATCGAACACGACAAAAAATCGAACCCTCTCTCCTAGAATAAGACAACCTGAATCAATGGTTAGGGAAGAAAAGGAACATGTTGCTACCTATCGAAGTTCAAATAATGCAAGATCAAATAGTAGGAATTATTCTTAATAGATGAAGTTCAAATACCGATAAACCAGACCCTTCAACTTTCTATAAAAATGTGGGAAGACATATTCTTAAGTTCTATCTATAGCATCTGTCTTCTCATCATTACATTTTCTTAACTGTTATATGTTAAAAACAAACACTAATTTAATAAGAAGGAGGGATTAACACAAATGGATATTCTTAATAAATATTTGCAACAAGTAATCGAAATAGAAATTTCCGGAAAAAAAACCCATATTGGTATTCTGCTTGATATCGGCAGCGACGTCCTTGTTATTTTTAACGGGATTGATTATATCTATGTTTCTAACATGCATATTCAAAAGGTCAAACAGAACGTGGATGAAGAAATCACATTAGAAGATAAATCAAATGTCCATATCAATGACCAAATCTCCCTCAGAAAGGTACTAACTAGTGCTAAAGGCATGTTTTCTGAGATTTTTGTTACCGGTCAGCAATCGATCCATGGATACATTACAAGTATCCTAAATGATTATTTTGTTTTTTACTCCCCTGTCTATAAAACGATGTATATTCCTTTCCGCCATCTGAAATGGCTTATTCCATACCATGACAACCAAACACCCTACTCCTTAGAAAAGGAAATGCTGCCAGTAAATCCATCTGCACTCAATGTATCAAGAACATTAGATATTCAAATTAAGAAGTTAATTGGTCAAATTGTCGTCATTGATTTAGCATCAACAACAGATAAGATTGGACAATTAAAGAAGATACAGGGAAGTTATCTAGAATTAGCAACTGCTAGACAGGACACCGTATATGTAAATTTACACCATGTACAAACCATTCATTTTCAGTAATGCATAAGTGGAATCGTTTAGAATTCCACTTATGTTTTTTTCTATTTAAGAACAAGAAGAATCTTTACGGGGATAATCACTGCTAGATGATAGGTTTATATTCTATCCTGTCACTCTTCTACTTTTGATTCCGGAGGCTATCATTCTTATGCAAATACCATTTGCACCCAATAATACAACAGTAACAATGTAACAACCGTAGTTATCGGGATAACAATCACGGATACACTTAAATAATCTTTCCATTTCACTTTAATTTTATGCTGTCTTAGGATATGCAACCAAATAAGGGAAGCGAGTGTACCAATTGGAAGTAATAAGGAGCCAATGTCACTACCAATAATATTTGCAAGGTAAATCGTTTTTAAAGTAATCGGATCCAATCCCATTTCCGTTAACGTTATCGTTCCAATCATTAATGCAGGGTGATTGTTAAAGAAATTCGATAGGATAGACACTAGTCCCCCCATGATAAAGCTGGCTTGCATTAGACCCTGAGTGACAATTGGTTCTGCTTCACGAACGAGAAAGTCGGTTAAGCCTGCATTGTGGAGCCCGTAAATAATGACGTACATAGAGAAGGCGAAGATAAGAATGTGCCAAGGTGTTTTTTTCAATATATCA
Organism: Oceanobacillus arenosus; assembly: GCF_003369575.1. Lineage (GTDB taxonomy): Bacteria > Bacillota > Bacilli > Bacillales > Amphibacillaceae > Oceanobacillus > Oceanobacillus arenosus. The sequence goes on from NZ_PIOC01000025.1 coordinate 52,984, forward strand.
ACAGGATTTGTACCTAAATGATACCATCGCCAAATTAACAGGACCACGGAGCCCAGTACAGCTACCAATTCAATTGGAATTGATAAGTAGGAAGCAACAAATAGTAGACAGCGCATGATAAACACAAACAATAGCACTTTTAACATGAATTTTGTCCGTTTTTGTTTCGTCTCTACAGAGAAACTACCTTTCAATGGATGAAAATTCTTAGTGAAAAAGGTTTCCTCCATGTCATATGCGATACTCGGCAACCTTTTCGGTAATTTCTTCTTAACAACGAAGAACATTAGCCCTGACATAAATAGTAAGCCGATTGTAGCAGGCACAAACATCATCGCAGTATGCATGTAAAGCGTCATATCGACAATTTCAAGTGCAATTAGATTCACAATGTTACTTACCCCAATCGGCGCGCTCGATGCAGTTGCAATCAGTGCACCTGATAATAAATACGGAATCATTTGATTTGGTTTGAGGCGAAGATTTTTTAGAAGCATGATTAGGATTGGTGTTGTAATTAAAATGCTTCCATCATTATTAAATAATAGGGTCATTAAAAAGCATAAGAGTTGGATATACCAATAGAGATGGTAACCTGATCCTTTTGCAAGCGTAGCAAGTCTTGCCGCTGCCCAGTTAAAAAAACCGAAGCTCTCTAAAATGATTGCCATGACAATAGTTGCCATTATGGTAATCGATGCACCGCCAATCTTATTAATGATATCGGCAATATCTGCACGTGAGACCATTCCTGTTAGTAATATAATTCCTGCCCCGATTGAAGCTGGCCAAGCTTCATTTATTCCCCCTGGGCGCCAAAAAATGATCGACATGGTCATTAGGAAAACTAGGATCGTTATCCCTATTTCAAAAGACATTTCTATTCTCCCTTCTTCATTCATTTAATAGGACATTTCATGTGCTAAATTACGCCTACACATACAAAAGCCGTTCATTGCTAAATGTCTAGTTCCGCTTTCGTCCATACATGTCCTATTCTCTATATGTATATTCATCCTTATATAACAGGAGATAGTGATAATGCTTATTCTATTAGAAATATGCGTATGTCAATCAATGATGGATAATCTAGGATGATAGTTGTCTATCATTTGAATGATTTACCATGCTCGTTCGAATGCTTGTCCCTTTATAAACTAAAAAATTGATCCGTCATGTCAGTGAAATACATGTACAGATCAATTAAACGTTCCTTATTATTAGCAAAATAATATTTACTTTTTACCGGGACCTTTTTTCCCTGGACCGTGTTTCTTACCTGGACCATGACCAGGACCTTTCTTTTCGTCTGCATTATTATCATCATTTTCGTTTTGGTTCTCATCGGCATTATTATTATCATCATTTTCATTTTGGTTCTCATCAGCGTTTGTTTCAGAATCGGCAGCTTTTTCCTTATTGTGCCCTTTTTCCTTGTCCCCATCTTTCTTCTTGTCTGCGCCCTTCTCGTTATCAGATTCCTTCTTCTCTTTAGAATCCTTTTCCTTATTATCAGATTCCTTCTTCTCTTTAGAATCTTTTTCCTTATTATCAGATTCCTTCTTCTTTGCTAGAAGGCTAGAAACTTCATCTTTCTCTCCAACAAGAAATAACAGTTTATCCAACTCCAGTATTGAATTATTCGTCAACTCGTTCACCACTTTCTCATAATGTTATAGCTCCATGTATCATATGTAAAAAGGTGGACTTCTGTCTAGGCAACCATGGGAAAACATGAAAATATATGTTTACCCATGGTTGCCTGCTCGAATTAAACAGGTGCCTGTAGTCAAGCCCCCTAAAAATAGACAATAAAAAATTCGACATCTAGGCACACTTTTTGTATTCTAAATAATATGATTTTGGA
>NZ_PIOC01000026.1 GCF_003369575.1 Oceanobacillus arenosus
AGAACCACCGTCATATTTACCAAGGTGTCCCCAGCCAGATGGATTAATCTTATCAAACACTACAGCACCTAATTGTTTGGATTTATGAACGACTTCGGGATCTGCATTCTCCGTAGTTGGGTAAAGAATCGATCCGGACACTAACTCTCCATCACGTTCACTTTGCGCTCCCTGATGATGAAGGTCAATCATATAATCAATATCATAGGCACGTAATACATTATTATGAAGGGCCTGTGTTTCCGGGAAGATTTTATTCACATGGTCACGGTTCAGATCTTCGCCCACTGCATTTAAGTTCAAAGGGTCAGACCCCCACTACACTCATTTTAGCCGATAGAACAAATTTAGGCACAACTTTAATCGGGTTGTGCCTTTTTGCGGAAGTTAAAGCCAGTAAGTGCTGCAGGGTGTGAGGTCAGACCTGGCCGAACTTTATTTTAATATAGGAATTGAGTATTTCTAGATTAATAATTATCAAAGGGATAATAATAGGTACATGGTGCCTTTTACTTGTATATAAGAATCTGCTGCTAATTAACATACTATATGTTTAGATAATCTATTCTACATCTCATTCAATGAATATGTAGTTCATTGAGAAACCAGTTGAAGAGTGTTAAAAATATAATGATAATATCCTGGAGGTAGCAGCTTGGACTCGCCTATAATAACTTTTATTAATAATTTCAATTCCCTTATATTTCTAATGTTTGCATTGATGTATTCGTATAAGATCGTGTATATGTTTATTGCTTTTAAGGCCAAAAAAAACAACAAGCCTGAGGTGCAGAATGATAATCCCTACAAATACGCAGTGATAGTCGCAGCTCGAAATGAAGAACTTGTGATTGGACAGCTAATCAAAAGCATAAAAAACCAGAAGTACCCTAAGGAATTGATTGATATTTTCGTTATAGCAGACAACTGTACCGATAATACAGCTTTGGTTGCAATGCAAGAGGGGGCTATTGTCAGGGAGCGCTTCAATAAGGATCAGGTTGGAAAGGGATATGCTCTCGATGAAATGTTTAAGATCATCGAAAAGGAATATTCATCCAGAAAGTATGATGGATATTTTGTGTTTGATGCCGACAATCTCCTTGATGAGAATTATATAGCGGAGATGAACAAGACTTTTAATCGGGGATACAGGGTGATTACCAGTTATAGAAAGTCCAAGAATTATGACCAAAATTGGATTTCTGCAGGTTATGCACTATGGTTCCTGCACGAAGCTGAATATCTCAACCTTCCAAGAATGGTTCTTAACTCCAGTTGTGCAATTTCTGGAACTGGATTTTTGGTACATACCGATTTGATCAAAGAAAATGGAGGCTGGATTCACCATCTCCTTACAGAAGACATCGAGTTTTCCGTTTCTCAGATTATAAAAGGAGAAAAGATTGGATACTGCAAAAGCGCCATGTTTTATGATGAGCAGCCAATTACCTTCAGGCAGTCTTGGAATCAGAGATTACGTTGGGCGAAGGGTTTTTACCAAGTCTTTGCTAAATATGGCAAAGATTTGGTAGGCGGAATTTTTAAAGGAAAGCGTAACAGGTTATCATGCTTTGATATGACCATGACAATCATGCCAGTCCTGCTAGTTTCCTGTATCAGCTTGGTGACCAATGGATTATTTTACTTAGCTGGTTTTTTAGGATTATTTGAAGGAAAAGAGATTATTGATGTAACTACTTCGGCAATGTTAAGATCCGTTGGAGGATATTATGTGCTGCTTTTTTTAGTTGGTTTCATTACAACCTTAACAGAGTGGGGGGAAATTCATTGTTCTGGCTGGAAAAAAATCGCTTATACAATCACGTTTCCGCTTTTTATGTTTACTTATTTGCCTATTGCTATCGTAGCCCTATTTAAAGACGTTGAATGGAAGCCAATCGCTCATACAGTAGTAAAATCTATTGATGATGTTCGATAAGGACAGGTCAAAGGGTCAGTCCCCCACTGCACTAAAGTGATAGAGAAGTGGGGGTACTGACACCACTCATACTACAATACACTAGCTGTAATCATTGCCTTCTTTGGAATAAATAAACGAACGGTGCATACCACCGTTCGTGTTCCTTGATCCCCATATACCAAGAGGTTAAAGGATTAATACTTTCCTAAGTAACAAATACTTTACTCAGATGCTCTAGTAGTTTGAGTCGCCAAAGTATCCCAAAACGCAACATCTTTATCAT
>NZ_PIOC01000027.1 GCF_003369575.1 Oceanobacillus arenosus
AACACTGCCAAACGCTTTAAAATCAACGTTTAACAGTGTTTCCCGTTTCACTCTTTCTTACCAGTTCTAACTTGACGACGTCCCAGGCAGGATTCGAACCTGCGACCCACAGCTTAGAAGGCTGTTGCTCTATCCTGCTGAGCTACTGGGACGTATATTGGAGCGGGTGAAGGGAATCGAACCCTCATCATCAGCTTGGAAGGCTGAGGTTTTACCACTAAACTACACCCGCATCTGTTGCTCTTTCTAACTCTTAGATTTACAATATGTAATTCGTTTAAAAATGTTCTTTTTTAACGGACAAGTTTCATTATAGGCAATAGGGTATTTTTTGTCAACCATTTTTAAAAACTTTTTCTAAAAAAATTAAAAACTAGAATACGAGAGCATTGAAATAATATGATTGATACGTAATTCCAGTCCAATAACAAAGGCTGATTTCGTTGTATTATATCAACATATCCCTATCTTCAATCACGGGGCCACAGCTCTTAATTTTTGAACTGGATTACTTTTCGTTTCGTAAATTACAGGGTTACTTGTTTACATAAATCAGGAACCTCACTACCATCTAATGCATAAAAATGGATTTTTATATCATCTGTCTTTTCCCACTCCATCACAACATACGTTTTTTCTTCACGTCGTCTTGGCAAGCGGATACTACCGGGATTAATATATATTTGCTGTTCCTTCTGCAGTGTACCAGCTAGATGGGTATGTCCAAAACAAATAACATCTGCTCCAGCTTCCTTTGCGCGCATCGATAATTTTGTTAAGTCTGTTTTCACTCCAAGCAAATGTCCGTGTGTCACATAAAAAGTGAATGGATCAATCTTGATGATTTGTTCATTTGCATAGCGTTGATCGAAGTCACAATTACCCGCGACAGTATAGAAGCCTTCTAGCTCGACCGCATCTGGCTCTAACTCTGAATCCCCACAATGAATAAGATAATCAACTTGATGCCGTGTTTTTATCATCGTTATTTCTTCTCTTAATCCATGGCTATCGCTCATGATTAATACTTTCGTCATCTCTTACCCACCTTTAACAAAACTTCATTTACTATATAACCCTTTTTCCAACTGGCTAATCGCATTTTTTCGGTGGCTAATTTTATTTTTCTCCTCGGGTGGGAGTTCTGCCATTGTCTGAGTATACCCATCAGGAATGAAAATTGGATCATAGCCAAATCCATTTTCTCCTATTTCAGTATGCCCAATTGTTCCTTTACAATATCCTTGATAAAATACGGTTTCTTTATCCGGAACTGCAATTGCCAGAACACAAATAAATCGAGCCGTACGCTCTGCTTCCGGTACCTCTGACAATTCGCCCAGCACTTTTCGAATATTTGCCTTATCATCCGTTGGTTCGCCAGCATATCTGGCAGAGAAAATGCCAGGGCGACCATCAAGGGCATCGATAATCAGACCAGAATCATCCGATAGCACCGCAATATTAAACCGACGCGAAATTTCTTCTGCTTTTAATGCTGCATTTTCTTCAAAGGTTTTGCCTGTCTCTTCGATATCTGGTGCATCTTCAAGATCTAGTAATGAGACAACTTCTACATTATTCTTTGAAAAAAATTGCTTGAATTCAGCTATTTTCCCTTTATTCTTCGTCGCAATCACTATTTTTTTCATACTCGCGTCCCCTTAATTTGCTTTTGTTTCGCCAATACGCTCTTTAAGTTCACCAAGCACTTCTTTTTGTATGCCAATAATTTGTTCCAAACCTTCACTTGCTAATTTGAGCATGATTTGCAACTCACTGATGGAGAAAGTCGCTTCCTCACCCGTACCTTGAATTTCCACGAATTCTCCTGACCCTGTCATCACAATATTCATATCGACATTTGCTGCAAAATCTTCTTCATAATTCAAGTCTAAAATTGCTGTTTTATCTGGTAAAATCCCTACAGATGTTGCACATAGGAAGTCGGTTACAGGCATTTTGCCTATTTTTTTATTTTCTAATAACTTTCCAAAAGCAAGGACAACAGCGACAAATGCACCTGTTATTGAGGCCGTTCTTGTCCCACCATCTGCTTGGATGACATCGCAATCAACCCAGACAGTTCGTTCGCCAATTTTACTTAAATCGACTACAGATCGTAGTGCTCTGCCAATTAATCTTTGGATTTCCATCGTTCTGCCGCTTACTTTCCCTTTCGATGATTCACGGATATTCCTGTCTGCGGTTGCCCGTGGCAGCATCGCATATTCCGCAGTAATCCAACCCTTTCCTTGTCCACGCATAAATGGAGGAACTCTATCTTCAATACTTGCATTACATATTACTTTTGTATTGCCGACTGTTATTAAAACAGAGCCTTCAGGATGGGTTATGTAGTTCGGGGTTATTGTTATTGGTCTAAGTTCGTTTACTTCACGTTGATCATTACGCATTCAAAATTCCTCCTTGGTAGTTAAGAAAGTATAACATATTTCTTACTACATAAATGCAACTAGGGCTGTCACCGAAAAGCTTAGGTTTTACATTAGTTTTCTAATATTTTATCACTAGCTTATCATATTTTCTGCAAAAAAAAAATGAACATACATCCATTCAAATTGAAATCCTTGGATGTAAGGTTATTCTGGTTTGTTTGATAATTTTCCAGCTTGCCCTTACTCTGGAGATACACTACGCTTGAGAGCGGGAAATCTTTTATTATTAGATGAAGCTCCTTCTAATATTGTCTACGAGTATTGCAAGGTAAAATTTATAATATAAAAAATGGAAAGAACAAAAGCTTAAAGCAAGTTTGAGCTGTGTACGGACTGCGCCTCACGGAGGTGAGGGAAGTCTCGCTAAGAGCACGGGCGCTGGAGCTGGACGTGGCTATTCTCAGTAATTAAGTTATCCACTGCATTTAAATTTTATAATTTCCTAGACGATTAAAAAAGAGGCTAGTATATTAGCCTCTTAGATTATAATTGTTCTGTTGGTGTAAAAGTTTGCTTCGTTACTGGTTCATCGTAGGATTCGCCATTTTCATTGACGAGCTGCTCCTTATTTTCAACCTTTATATCGACTGCATCGATTGACTGTTGTTCGGTTAACGTGCGCACTAGTGTTTCCATTACTTCATCAGCGATAATTCCTTGTTCACTATCCTTTAAAATTTCATCATTAAACACTAATTCAAGCACTCCATCGCTCAATACAGGCTTGCTTGCCAAATCCGTTTTCGAATTAAACACATGGACAACATTCGCTTGGAAACCAGGTCCATTTAATAATGATTCAATGATAGATTGATAGAAATCCCCATCACCTTTTTCAACATATTGAGTAACCGGAACATAATAACGGTTTTCGCCATGCTCTGCAGGATAATACATCGTAACAGCCTGGCTATTTACTAAATCAACCGTGTCCGTATCCGTAATGTTTATTCCATTTGCACGTGAATAGCCATCACCAATTGGCGTACCATTCACCGGCATTTCTGTTTGTGGATGACCATTAATCCAGAGCTGCACTTTATCTACATTTTCGAATTGGGTTAATGTATGGGTAACCGATTCTAAGATTTGTAGTTCATCCGTTGCTTCGTAGTCCTTGAACTCTTCCGAAAAATCAACAATCATTGTTCCGTCTTCTTTAAGATTAACGCCCATGACCTCTGTTCCTTCTGGTAGCACTGCTTGGAATCCATTCGGAAGCATTTCAGTGATTGGCCCACCTTTAACTAAATATTCCAATACTTGTGTTGCCACTTCTTTTGATTCAAGCTTTGGCAATTCCAGTGTTTGTGACGCAACCATCCCATTCGCATCGATTAAAAATAATTGTCTTGGCACAGTGTCTGCCACCACTACCGCATCTTCGACTTCGTTTGGTGCTACCGAATCCTCGCCGGCAGTCGGTTCTTCTAAATTATTCACATTCTTAGCATCTTGCGGAGGGTCTAAGTCTTCTAAAGATTGTTCCCCTTGAAAACACCCAGTCAACAGAACTGAAAGTGTAATTGCGCCTGTCAAAAGTAACCCTTTCTTTTGCATGTTCATACCTCCTACGATGGTTTGTACTACTATGTATACGAGCTTTTATTTCAAAATAGACCACCAAAGTAAAAGGCGGAACTTCTTTTTAATTTTATGAACAAAAGCTTAAAGCTAGTTTGAGCTGTGTACGGACGTGAGGTGGTTCGACGTTGCCACAGGACGTGGCGAACTTAGTCGAATTTCTCCTTGCCTTTTGAGATAAAGGAAACTCTTTGGGAGCGTAAGCGGTTGACTTAGACTACGGAGGTGAGCGAAGTCTCGCTACAGCTTTAGCGCTGGAGCTGGACGTGGCTGTTCTCGATAATTAAGTTATCCACTGCATCAAATTTAATAGTTTCCTAAGCAATTAAAAAAAACAAGGAACATGGAAATCATGCTCCTTGATTCATTGGTAGTGTTGCCTTTTCTATTTTTAACATCTCTGATTTATGATCCTTAAAAATACTTTTTGCAATTTTATTAAACATGACTAGTTCACCAGTTGTATAAAATTGATGGATGGGAAGCTGGTCCTCATTGTTTAATAAATGATGAACATCCAAGATTGTACTCGTTTCCCTTGCCGTCTCTTCACTGGAAGAAATAATGGTTACCTGTTCCCCGATGGCATGCTGTATCGTATCCTTCAGTAATGGGTAATGGGTGCAGCCTAATATCAATGTATCCATCTGCTTAAATTCTTCTAGTGGTGCTAATGATGCAGCAACAACTGCTTGTGCTTCTGCACCGGCGATAATACCCTTTTCCACCATCGGTACTAATAATGGGCATGCAAGCGGATATACACGTATTTCCTCATTTATTTTTTTTAATGCTTCTTTATATGCCTCGCTCTTAATCGTTCCCTCTGTACCAATAACACCGATATGCGTATTGTTGGTAACCTTTATCGCTGCTCTTGCTCCAGGCTGAATTACGCCAATTACAGGAATGTCTAACTTTTCCTGCAAATCATTTAATGTGAAAGCTGTTGCCGTATTACAAGCAATGACTAGCATTTTAATGTCTTTTTTTAATAAAAACGCAACCATTTCCCAAGTAAATTGCTGTACTTCTTCTTTTGATCTAGGTCCATATGGACATCTTGCTGTATCACCTAAATAAATTAATTTCTCTTTCGGTAATTGGCGCATCAACTCATGTGCTACAGTTAATCCACCAACCCCTGAATCGATAACTCCAATTGCTTGATTCAAACGATCGCCTCATCTATGCTGTTATTTTTCATTTACCCTTTTCATTTGTTCATGTAAAAGATCCAATAATTGATTTAATTTCGTTACATCTGAATCTGAGAATGCCGCAAGTACCTCTCCTAAATATACCTGACGCTTTGCTATCACCTCATGTATAATGACTTTCCCTTTTTCCAGCAGGTGAATGCGAACGACACGTCGGTCCTTTTCATCACGTACTCGCTTCACTAGTTCCGTTTTTTCCATTCGATCAACCAAGTCTGTCGTTGTACTAAAAGCAAGACTTATTTTATTTGATAATTCACCAATAGTTAAATCGCCTTCCTCAAGTAACCACTGTAAGGCAACAAATTGTGGAGGTGTGATTGGATAATTATTTAAAATCCTGCGACCATTTTGTTTAATGACGCCAGAAATATACCGAAGTCGCTTTTCCATTTTATTTATTTCATCTGCGGATGGTTCGTTTATCAACAGTGTTTCCTCCTACAAAGTTCTTTCCATAATAGTTTATCATATTCTGTCAAAAAGCAAGTGTATTTTATTTTTCATCTGCTAAGGTTTGCGGGCTCTCCTTCATTTTAAAACATATCTCCTTTTGTTTTCAGGGGCTTGAGACTTCAGTACAAATTGACATTGTGCTTCAGTAAAGCTAATCCCAACTGAAGTTTACCTTCTATTATAGATCAGAAAAAATTCTCTGTTTTATCATTTATTACACGAACTTATTCCCCCCCGTGTCATAAGCTATATTGACTAAATAATTTCCCTTCAAACTGCAGCTCTACAAGAGCAAGGAGGGGTTAACATTTGAAGGACAACGAGTATAAGCCGAAGCAATTATTAACAAAACGAGAAAAAGAAGTATTCGAATTGCTAGTACAAGATAAAACAACAAAGGATATCGCACAGGAATTGTATATTTCTGAAAAGACTGTCCGGAACCACATTTCAAATGCGATGCAAAAGTTAGGTGTCAAGGGGCGCTCTCAAGCCGTAGTTGAGCTTCTCCGCATGGGAGAATTAAAGCTCTAAGATTAGTGAAGCTTTCACCAGCATTGGCTGTTTTCATAGAGGTGATTAGTGTCGCTTTTCGAACATATTCCAATCCTTTCCAGAATAAACAAAACCGACTTCACGTGCAGGAAGTCGGTTTTGTTTATTCTATATGTTTGCATCATCTTTAATGTGCATTGTCACTTCCAAAGAAGTTCTTAAATGCCTGAATATTTGTTGCACGGTTCATTGCTGCAATGGATGTCGTTAACGGGATACCTTTCGGACAAACTTGCACACAGTTTTGTGAGTTGCCACAGCCACTGATTCCGCCATCCTCCATTAATCCTTCTAAACGATCACCTGCATTCATTTCACCTGTTGGATGTGCATTAAATAGACGTGCTTGGGAAATTGCTGCAGGTCCAATGAAATTAGATTTATCATTTACATTAGGACAAGCTTCTAAGCATACCCCACATGACATACATTTCGATAGTTCATATGCCCATTGACGTTTCTTCTCTGGCATTCTTGGACCAGGTCCGAGATCATGTGTACCATCGATAGGAATCCAAGCCTTTACTTGTTTTAATGCATCAAACATCCGCTCACGGTCTACAATTAAATCACGAACAACCGGGAATGTAGACATTGGTTCTAATCGAATTGGCTGCTCCAATGTATCAACTAATGCTGCACAAGATTGTCTTGCAGTTCCATTAATTACCATTGAACATGCCCCACAAACCTCCTCTAAACAGTTCATATCCCACATTACCGGTGTTGTTTTTTCCCCATTTGCATTGACAGGATTTTTCTGAATCTCCATTAATCCAGAGATAACATTCATATTCTGACGGTACGGTATATTAAATGTTTCCTCATATGGATCAGAACTCGGATCATCTTGTCTTGTTATGATAAATGTAACAGTACTATGTTCAGCCATTTTTACGATACTCCCCCTTAGTGTGTTGTCGTATAATCGCGCTTACGAGGCTTGATTAATGAAACATCAACATCCTCATATGAGAATACTGGTGAAGCAGTCTCTTGATCAAATGCAGCAATCGTCGTTTTTAACCACTCCTCATCATTTCGCTCAGGGAATTCTGGTTTAAAATGTGCCCCACGACTTTCATTACGATTATATGCCCCAATCGTAATTACTCTTGCTAGATGAAGCATATTCTTCAACTGACGGGTAAACATAACACCTTGATTACTCCAGCTTGAAGTATCATTAATACTAATATTCTCCCAGCGTTCAAGCAGCTCAAGAATCTTCTTATCTGTTTCTAGTAGTTTAGCATTATCGCGAACTACCGTAACATTATCTGTCATCCATTCACCAAGCTCTTTATGGATTTGGTATGCGTTTTCACCACCATCCATCTTCATCAATGCTGCAAATTTCTCTTGCTCCTCTTTTTCTCTTGCTTCATATAAAGAAGATGATAAATCCTCTGCGTGCTGATCAAGGCCATCAATATACTCAATCGCTTTAGGACCAGCTACAAGTCCACCATAAATCGCAGACAGCAACGAGTTTGCGCCTAAGCGATTTCCACCATGCTGTGAATAATCACATTCCCCAGCAGCAAAGATACCTGGAATGTTTGTCATTTGGTTCACATCAACCCATAGACCACCCATAGAATAATGAACTGCTGGGAATATTTTCATTGGTACTTTACGTGGATCTTCACCAACGAATTTCTCATAGATTTCAATGATTCCACCAAGCTTAATATCCAATTCCTTAGGATCTTTATGCGATAAATCAAGGTAAACCATGTTTTCCCCATTGATTCCGAGTTTCTGATTAACACAAACATCGAAAATTTCCCGTGTTGCAATATCGCGTGGCACGAGGTTACCATATGCCGGATATTTCTCCTCAAGGAAGTACCAAGGTTCCCCGTCTTTATATGTCCAAATCCGTCCACCTTCACCACGAGCAGATTCACTCATTAGGCGTAATTTATCATCCCCGGGAATTGCAGTAGGATGGATTTGGATAAATTCCCCATTTGCATATTTCACACCTTGCTGGTATAAAATACTTGCTGCCGAACCGGTATTGATCATTGAGTTGGTAGATTTCCCGAAGATAATCCCCGGACCACCTGTTGCGAAAATCGTTGCATCCGCACGGAATGATTTTATTTCATGAGATTTAATATTTTGTGCAACAATTCCGCGGCCAATCCCCGCTTCATCAATAACTGCCCCAACAAATTCATAGCCTTCAAATTTTGTAACTAATCCTTCTACCTCATATCGACGTACTTGTTCATCTAATGCATATAGTAATTGTTGTCCTGTAGTCGCCCCTGCATATGCTGTACGATGCATTTGTGTACCACCAAATCGTCGGAAATCCAGTAAACCTTCTGGCGTACGATTAAACATAACCCCCATCCGGTCAAACATATGTATTATTCCAGGTGCTGCATCACACATTGCCTTTACCTGTGGTTGATTAGCTAAGAAGTCCCCGCCATAAACGGTATCATCAAAGTGAAGCCATGGTGAATCCCCTTCACCTTTTGTATTTACCGCACCGTTAATGCCGCCTTGTGCACAAACGGAGTGAGAGCGTTTTACAGGAACAATCGAAAATAAATCTACACTAACCCCTGCTTCGGCCGCTTTAATTGTTGCCATTAAACCAGCTAATCCGCCGCCGACTATCGCCACTTTACGATTACTCATAATATATAACGCTTCCTTTCTCTCTTTCTATTAAACACCGAATGCAAATTGAATGATTGTTCGAACTCCGAGGTAACTTACCGCGAGAAATACGAATATCGTAATGTATGTTAATACTCGTTGTGATTTCGCTGACTGTGTAATACCCCAAGACACGCAGAAACTCCATAAGCCATTAGCAAAGTGGAATACCGTCGAAACTATGCCGATTAAGTAAAACCAAAACATAAACGGACTAGATAAAATACCTTCCATTAAGCTATAGTCTACATCCGCATTCCCTAGTCCAACTTGTACACGTGTTTCCCATACATGCCATACAATAAATACGAATGTGATAATCCCAGTTATTCGTTGTAGCGCAAACATCCAGTTTCGAAAATAACCATAATTTTTTACAGAATAGTTAGCCGTTAATGCAATATAAACCCCTAAAATTGCATGATACAGAATCGGCAGATAAATAATGAAAATTTCCAGTAATAGTACGAATGGAAGATTTCCCATAAAGCCTGCTGCAGTGTTGAAACTTTCTTCCCCATACACGGCAAAATGATTCACCACTAAATGCTGCACTAGAAATATACCAATTGGTACTACGCCTAGTAGTGAATGAAGTCTTCTGTAATAATACTCACGCTGCCCTGCCATGTTATCCCCCCTTGTTGAATGTTTTATACGAATGATGTACATCTTTTAAAAAATAAAGCGCTTAACTAAAACATGCCAGTATTTTTAAAATAGTACAATTTGTAACAATTTCATTGTACTTCGAACAACAAAAACCGTCAAGAAAACGAATCTAGAATTAGGGGAATACATGTATTATTCCTTTTTTTCTATCATGTAAGTGATTTCATTTGCCGTTTCAATTGTTCATGAAAAAGATGTTTTTCAACTGCAAGGATTATTGTTAAAATAGGATAGAATCGACACTTGATAAATCAAGCAATAATATAGATAATAAAACTAGCAAAGCGGTTGAACGAAAGGATGACATCAATGCCAAAAAAGCAGGAACAATTTTCCACATCACAGCTTGATCAATTACATACAGAAGGTGCTGGATATGACGTACTTCGTTATATAAGTTTACCAGAGTTACTTGGAGCAGAAGCAAACACACTACTGTATTTCATGGGGAGAAATCTTGCGAGGAAATTTACAATTAATGATCTTGAAGATTTAATTGCGATATATGATAAATTAGGCTGGGGCAAACTAGAATTAGTAAAGGAAAAGAAGAAGGAATTACTTTTTCATCTCATGGCAGACGCTATTGTACTCCGATTTCAGGCTTCGTTTACAGCCGATTTCAGGTTGGAGGCAGGATTTCTTGCTGAAGCAATCCAGAACCTAAATGGTATCGAATGCGAATGCATAGAGGAAATTAACAAAAGAATCCATCAAGTGGAATTTAGGATTGTATACACGCAGTAATAAAGACAGAGGCTCCTTTAGAAGGAACTTCTGTCTTTATTTAAATATTTCTGAATGTCGGTTGCAATATTTATCGGGATTCCTAGCTTCGTCATTTCCTCGATATCGGCATTTTTTATTTCCGTGATCGATTTGAAATGGGTTAATAGCAGCCTTCTCCGCTTTTCACCAACACCAGGGATCTTATCCAGTTCCGATTGTACTAAATTCTTTCCGCGTAATTGGCGATGGAATGTGATTGCAAATCGATGAACCTCGTCTTGGATTCGTTGCACAAGGTAGAACTCCTGTGATTGCCGCTCTAACGGAATGACGGCCGGTGGATTTCCATACAACAGTTCACTTGTTTTATGCTTATCGTTTTTCGCTAATCCAGCTAAAGGTATGTCGAGCCCCAGTTCATTCTCTATAACGTCTAATGCTACACTCATTTGTCCTTTTGCACCATCGACAATAATTAAGTCTGGTAGTGGCAAATCTTCCTGTAAAACCCTTGAATACCTTCTCCTAATGACCTCACGCATTGTTTCATAATCATCGGGACCTTTTACGTCCTTGATTTTATATTTGCGATAATCCTTCTTACTCGGTTTCCCATCAACAAAGACAATCATTGCAGATACTGGATCTGTTCCTTGAATATTGGAATTATCGAATGCTTCAATCCGATGTGGGGTTTCAATATTTAATTTCTCACCAAGCGTCTCAACAGCCACAATTGTTCTTTCCTCATCACGTTCGATTAACGCAAATTTCTCTGATAGTGCAATTTCTGCATTTTTAATCGCTAACTCCACGAGCTCCTTCTTTCGTCCTCTAAACGGTGTATGAACATCGATTTCTAATAATTCGCTGAGAATCGTCACATCCGTTCCAATTGGTACAAAAATCTGCTTCGGCTTCAAATGATTTTGATGGAGATAAAAGCGTCCAATAAAGCTAAGGAATGTTTCTTCTGCCGAATCAAAAAATGGAAATACAGAAACATCGCGTTCTATCAGCTTTCCTTGTCTAACGAAAAACACTTGGATACACATCCAGCCCTTTTCAACACTATATCCAAATATATCGCGATCAACGCGATCATTTAAGGTCATTTTTTGTTGTTCCATCACAACTTCAATATGCTGGATCTGATCACGTAATTCTTTGGCACGCTCAAAGTTTAGCTGTTCACTTGCTTCAAACATTTTCTCTTTCAAATTCGTCTTTATTTCACTGAATCCCCCATGTAAGAAGGAAGATATCTCCTGTACAATCTCATTGTACTCCTTAACAGATGGTGGATTCTCGCTACATGCTAAGCATTGGTGCATGTGGTAGTATAGACAAGGCCGTCCAGGTGGATTATTGCATTTCCTAAGCGGATACATACGATCGAGTAATTTCTTTGTTTCTCTTGCGGCAATGACGTTTGGATACGGTCCAAAATATTTCCCCTTATCCTTTTTCACTTTCCGTGTAATTAATAAGCGGGGATGTCTTTCCGAAGTGATTTTTAAATAGGGATACGTCTTATCATCCTTCAACATCACATTATATTTCGGATCGTATTTTTTGATTAAATTCATTTCTAAAATTAATGCTTCAATTTCTGATGAGGTAACAAAATATTCGAAGTCCACGATTTCCTGGACTAATCGTTGGGTTTTGCGATCATGTGCCCCTGTAAAATAAGACCTGACACGATTTTTTAGAAGCTTTGATTTCCCTACGTAGATAATCGTCCCTTGCTTATCCTTCATTAAATAACAGCCAGGTTCTGCTGGTAAGATTGCTAATTTCTCTTTGATTAATTGATTCATATCGTTTCCATTCCTTTAACCTATTAGAAAGTCCCTTGTTATTAATAACAAGGGACCAATATGAGACTATAATGTTGAATGTAGATTAAGCGTGTTTGTTGATCATATCAACTAACGCTTCTTTTGGTTGGAAACCAATTGCTTGGTCAACGACATTACCATCTTTAAACAATAATAAAGTTGGAATACTCATTACACCAAATTTACTTGCAGTTTCTTGGTTTTCGTCTACATCTAATTTCACGATTTGAACTTTTTCGTTTAATTCGCCATCGATTTCTTCTAGAACTGGTGCAATCATTTTACAAGGTCCACACCAAGGTGCCCAGAAATCAGCTAGTACTAAGCCTTTTGATGTTTGATCTGCAAAGTTCTGATCCGATACGTGTTCAATTGCCATTATTATAACCTCCTTTATGCTACATTTAAAGCTCAAATAAAGTATACCATCGATATTATTTACTTCCTAATAGTTTGCTTACAGTTACACTTTCACTTTATTTATTTCTTCAATTAATAAGGGAATTACTTCAAATAAATCGCCAACGATGCCATAGTCGGCAATGTTAAAGATATTTGCTTCAGGATCTTTATTGATTGCGACAATTACTTTTGAATTTGACATCCCGGCCAGATGTTGGATTGCTCCAGAAATGCCGACCGCAATATATAAATCGGGTGTAACTACCTTACCAGTTTGCCCAATTTGCAGCGAATAATCACAGTAGTCGGCGTCACATGCCCCACGCGAGGCACCGACAGCGCCACCAAGTGCATCCGCCAGTTCGTATAGCGGTTTAAAGCCATCTGCACTTTTCACGCCACGCCCACCAGCAACAACCACCTTTGCTTCGGACAGGTCGACCCCCTTCGTTGCCTTTCGTATGACATCTTTTACGATTGTTCGAATGTCGGTTACCTGGATATCATGCTGACGAATATCTCCTGTCCTAGATGGGTCGCGTTCTAAACTTGGAATATTGTTTGGTCGAATCGTAATAAATGGAAAAGCTCCAGTAATCATTTTTTTTTCAAATGCTTTTCCAGAATAAATTGGTCGAATGAAGACTGGCTGGTCTCCATTCGCATCAATCTTTGTCACATCTGAAATTAAGCCAGTATCCAATTTACTTGCAAGCTTCGGGGATAAATCCTTTCCAATCGACGTATGTCCCATCACTATACCATTGGGAGACTCATCGTGAATGACCGCAAGTATTGCTTGTCCGTGCCCTTCTGGTGTATACGTTTTCAAATTATCGTGTTTAACTGTAACCACACGGTCCGCACCGTAATATATTAGTTCTAATGCTTGGCTTTCGAGGTCATCGTCACCACATACGATACCAACGATTTCTGCATCTGCATTCATGATTTTGGCCGCTGCAATTGCCTCAAATGATACATTTCGAAGTGCACCATCCTTTACTTCGCCTACTACAAATAATTTTTCACTCATATTCTTCTCTCCTCTCCTTTTGCCAGTAACTAAATGACTTTCGCTTCGTTTTTAAGTAAACCAACTAATTCCTTTACTTGATCGGTTACATCACCTACAAGTACCCTGCCCGCCGCTTTCGCAGGTGGTAGGAATATTTCAATGGTTTTCGTTTTCGCTTCAACATCCGCTTCTTCAAGGTCAAGATCATCTAGCTCGAGCTCTTCCAGCGGTTTCTTCTTCGCTTTCATGATACCTGGAAGTGATGGATACCTTGGATCATTTAATCCTTGCTGACATGTAACGAGTAATGGCATTGTCGTTTCAATTACTTCCACATCACCTTCGACATCCTTCTCGATGGTTACTTTTGTACCATCAATCGTTATGCTTGTAATTGTCGTTACATAAGGGATTCCAAGTAAATCGGCAACGCGTGGACCGACCTGCCCACTCGCTTCATCAATTGCGACATTTCCGGCAAAAATTAAATCTACATCTCTACCATCAAAAAATGCTTCTAAAATTTTTGCTGTCGTATATTGATCGCCGTCTTCCAAATCTTCCTCGATATTAATTAATACAGCTTTATCTGCCCCCATCGCTAAGGCTGTACGTAATTGTTTTTCCGAATCTTCATTGCCAATCGTAATAACCGTAACCTTGCCACCATTTGCGTCCCGCTGCCTGATTGCTTCTTCAACGGCATATTCATCGTATGGATTAATAATAAATTCTGCACTATCATCGTCAATTTGCCCATTTACTATAGATATTTTCTCCTCAGTATCGAATGTTTTTTTCAGTAAAACATAAATATTCATTAGATCTCCCCCTCTGTTTTCATTTATTTATCTTGGAAATGTGGTTTACGCTTTTCTAAGAATGCCTGAATGCCTTCCTTTGCATCATCTCGACCAAATACGTCGCCAAATGCAATTGCCTCTTCGTCCATTCCTTTCGAAAATGATTCATTTTTTGCGATTGAAATTAAATTCATTATATGGTTTATCGTTGGCTTACTTTTTGTTATAATCTTTGCTGCTAATCGATTGGTTGCATCCAATAGTTCCTCATCTGCTACAACTTGGTTTGCAAGTCCAATCTGATATGCATCGCTCCCACTAATTGGCTCACCCGTTAAAATCAGCTCGTATGCCTTTGCTGTACCAACCAAACGTGGCAGACGCTGTGTGCCAGCAAATCCTGGAATAATCCCGAGCGTAGTCTCTGGTAAGCCTAGCTTCGCATTTTCCGTAACAATTCGAATGTGACAGGCCATTGCTAGCTCTAATCCACCGCCAAAGGCTGCACCATGGATAGCTGCAATTACTGGAATTGAGAGATTTTCAATTCGATTAAACATTTGCTGACCATTTTCTGAAAGTGCTTGGTAATCACTTGATGCTTGAAGTGAGGTAAATTCCTTTATATCTGCACCAGCAGAGAAAAATCTCCCCTCTCCTTTTATAACAACTGCCTTTGCACTATTCTCGTTTTCAATCCTGTCAAATGCCTTGTTCAAATCTTGAATTAATGTGCTAGACAGTACATTTGCTGGCGGATTTTGAATCGTTAAATAGGCGATTTGATCTTTTTCTTCATATACGAGTGCTGTCAATGTTATTCCTCCCTTTTCTGATACAGATTATGGTTAACTTCTTAGACCATGAATTAGTAATGCATGAACCTGTGGTACTTGACTCACCAGGTCATACTTATGTTCCTTCATTACCCAGTTGGTCACAATTTCGTCCAATGTTCCAAAAATCATTTGTCGCATTAGTGGGACATTGATATCTTTACGAAATTGCTTTGACTCGATTCCTACATTAATAATATTGTCAATCATCGTTAAATAGGGTTTGAGGACTTGATTGATTTGACGACGCAATGTAACGTTTGATTGCCTTAATTCCAGCTGTGTGACTATCGCTAAATCATGGTCGTTTGATAGCTGCTTTATGTGCATGTCAATCAACGTGAACAGCTTCTTTTCCGCGCTTACTTGCTTACCCGTTGCTAACGCAATCTCTTCAATAAACTGTCCCATCTTTTCCTTAAAGACAGTGATAAGAATATCTTCTTTGTTCTTAAAATATAAGTAAATGGTTCCATCTGCTACGCCTGCTGCTTTTGCAATCTTGGAAACCTGTGAACCATGGTAGCCGTTCTCTGCAAATACTTTCACGGCAGCCTCGATAATTTGATTGTATTTCGGTTTAGTCGATTTCATGATTTTCTCCTTAACTATTGCCAACAGTGAATGAATGACTATTCATTCATAAAATAATCATAAAGCATACTAGCTCCGAATGTCAATACAAAGCTAGTCCAAACCAATATGAAAAAAAGAGAGGCATACTATGATGTGTGCAGCTCTTCTTCCGCATCAATTAATTTTCTGCGGAGAATTTTACCGATTGCTGTTTTCGGTAATTCATCACGAAACGCATAAATTCTAGGGACTTTATATGCCGCAAGATGCTTCCGGCAATACGCATTTAGCTCGTCTTCGCCGACATCATAACCCGCTTTTAATACAATAAAGGCTTTTACAGTTTCACCTCGATATGCATCAGGAATTCCAACAATAACAGCCTCTTGAATTGCCCCATGCTCGTATAATACTTCCTCGACCTCTCGCGGATAAATATTATAGCCACCAGCAATAATCATGTCCTTCTTCCGATCGACCACAAAGAAAAACCCATCTTCATTCATATAGCCAAGATCTCCCGTGAACAGCCAGCCATCCTTTAGGACATTTTCTGTTTCTTCTGGATTATCCCAATAGCCCTTCATGATTTGTGGTCCTTTTACAGCAATCTCGCCAATTTCACCAATTGCTGCTTCTTCATCCGTAGCATCCATCTTGAAAATCTTCGCATTTGTATCAGGCCATGGCACTCCGATACTTCCATTTACCCTGTCTGTGTATACAAAATTCGCATGTGTAACCGGAGATGTTTCCGTCAAGCCATATCCTTCTACTAATTTTCCACCTGTTATTCTTTCAAATTGTTCTTGAATTTCGCTCGGTAATGGTGCAGAACCACTAATACATGCCTCGATTGATGATAAATCGTATTTTTTAATATCCGGATGATTTAATAAGCCGATATAAATGGTTGGTGCCCCAGGAAATAAGGTTGGTTTCTGCTTCGCAATTGTCTTTAGAACATCTTCTGCATTAAATTTCGGCATCAAAATAATTTTTGACCCTTGCAGGATGGCAAAATTCATTACCGTCGTCATGCCATACACATGAAAAAATGGGATGACTCCTAACACTATTTGTTGTTTTTCTTTCGTCTTGTAAAGCCATGCTTCACACATTTGTACATTGGAAACAAGATTGTAATGTGTCAGCATAACGCCCTTTGGAAAGCCAGTCGTCCCACCAGTATACTGGATTAACGCGATATCCTCCTTTACGTCAATTTCTACTTCGAGATATTCTGCTGGAGTGTTATCGAGTATTGCTTGCCATACATGAGTCTCGTTGCTCTGCTCTATTTTAACAACCATATTATATTCCCGTTTTTGGATGAATGGATAGATTAGGTTTTTCGGAAATGGCAAGTAATCCTTTATACCGGTTACGATCACATGCTTGAGATTAGTTTTTCCTTTAACATTCGTGACTCTTGGTACCAATATGTCCAAACAAATAATGATTGTTGTCCCCGAATCCTTTAATTGAAATTCTAGTTCGCGCTCGGTGTAAAGTGGATTCGTCTGGACAACAATTCCTCCTGCCATCATAACGCCAAAATAGCTGATTACTGCCTGTGGACAATTAGGTAGCATGATGCCGACACGATCCCCTTTTTCCAGTCCAATTGATTGCAAATAAAAGGCGAGCTGCTTTGCCTGGTTATACAATTCATCGTAAGTTAATTCTTTCCCCATAAAATGAAGCGCTTTCTTTTTCTTGTGCCGTTCAGCACTTCCTGCAAGAAAAGCATGTAATGGTTTTTCTGCATATTTTATTGTAATAGGAATTTCACTCGGATAATGTTCATGCCATTTCTTAACCAGCTCCATCTGATCTCCTCCTTATTTAATCCATTATAACTATTATATCGATTTATTTCTATTTTTAGAAATGTTTTGCAATAATTTTTAGTGACATATATACGAAATAAATGCTAATTGTTTACATAAAAGCTTGACTAAACTTTTCTCAATAAGAATGTTCGACTTTCTTATTTAAAGAAAACTTTTAATAAGGTATTGTTACTATCTCTAAGTGGTGGATTATAGCTGAGTAGTTGACGCAAAGTGCGGATTAGTTTGGAGTGAAGAGAACTCACGGGCCGGCCGCTCCAGAAATACACTTCGCTGGCTATGTGCGAAACCTTTCAATATAGGAGTAGCAAACGCACTTACTAGCGCCGTTGATTGTAGCGGAGGACAGGAGACTCCTGCGGGAAAAGCAACTGCTGAAGATCCATAGGAAGTGGTCTTCTTCCGAAGGAGCTGAAGCGTTGCCCGCGGAAAGCGACTGTCCGGAGCGAAAATCAACTTTGCTCCTACTTAGTCCACAGTTTATCTAAAAAAAGTGAGCCAAATAAAACGAAAAAACTTCATGCCGCAAAGCTTTTACAGCATGAAGTTTCCATTTAGATGAAATAAATAATTCCGGCTACAATAAAGAGAATCGCAACAATGATTAGTATTTTAGCGAGTCGTTCGAATACCATTCAGAATTCCTCCTAACCACCAATACTTGCACCAATGACAAACGATAAACCAACGGAGATCATCATGGAAATAAAGCCAACCGCCTTGTTTCCCTTGCCAATTTCCTCATCAACTTTAATGGTTGGCGTAAGAAATTCAAAGATAAAATAGCCTAATAATAATAAGATGAAACCTAGCGCGCCCCAGCCAATGCTTTGCAATATTGTATCATTATGTTCAATTGAATAACGGAAGATGGTCGCAATCCCGAAAACCTTACCACCTGTTGCCATTGCAACTGCAAAATTACCGTTTTTGATTTCTTCCCAGTTTTTATACGACGTAACGAGTTCAAAGATAGCTAAAAACACGAGGGTACAGAGGACTACAACACTGTACCTTGCTGCCGTCACAACAATAATATTTTCCCAAAATCCAGCCATATGCTTCCCCCTACATTTGAAATCTCACTTGTTAATCACTAACGGAATTCAATAACGGTTACACCACTTCCACCTTCACCGCTCTCACCAGATCTTGAAGATGCAATACTAGGATGCTTCTTGACATAATCCTGTACACCTTTTCGCAGTGCACCCGTTCCCTTACCATGAATAATCGATACACGAGGATAGCCCGCAAGAATAGCGTCATCGATATACTTTTCTAGTCTTAACAATGCATCTTCATAACGTTCGCCGCGAAGGTCTAGCTCTGTGCTTACATGATAATTCGAGCCTTTAATTGTTGCAACAGGCTTCACGATTGTTTCCTTTTGTTTCCCGAGCAGTTGGAGATCCTGACGCTTCACTTTCACCTTCATTATACCAACCTGTACTAAATATTCATTATCATTTACTTGATTTAAAATTTCGCCTTTTTGATTCATTGATAATAGTTTAACATCATCCCCAGGTTGAAGCGTCTTTTTCTCCTTTGTTTGGGAGACAGGAGTTGTTACCTGTTTTTTGGAGAGATTTGGCTTCGCGTCCTCTAACATTTTCTTTGCTTCGATCCACTCATGCTCTTTTAAGGTGACATTTGTTTTCATGTTTCGAATCTCATCGACAATCATCTCTGCTTCTTCCCGTGCATCTTGGATTGCCTTTTCTGCCTTTTCTTCCGCTTTTTTATACAATGCTTCCCGTTGTTGCTCAAACTGCTGCCACTCTTTCGCAATCTCATCACGAAGCTGTTCACTTTCTTGCAATACCTGATTTGCCTTCTCATAATCTCGTTCCGCACCTAATTGAGATTCTTCTAGTGATGCAATCATATTTTCTACACTTTTCGAATCGACACCAATAAGCCCTCTTGCCCTGTCAATAATTCGTTCTTCGAGGCCGAGCCGTTTCGAGATTTCAAATGCATTACTTCTGCCAGGTACCCCAATCAACAAGCGATAGGTCGGTTTTAAGGATTCTACATCAAATTCAACCGATGCATTAATGACATTTTCCCGATTATAACTATATGCCTTCAATTCTGGATAATGTGTTGTCGCAATGACGCGTGCGTCTCTATCGATCACTTCATCTAAAATCGACATTGCGAGTGCCGCACCCTCACCTGGATCTGTACCCGAACCAAGTTCATCAAACAACACGAGTGAATCCTGATCGACCTGCTTAATAATACTAACAATATTCGTCATATGGGATGAAAAAGTACTGAGGTTTTGCTCGATCGACTGCTCATCGCCAATATCGGCGAATACTTCTTTAAAGACCGCGAGCTCGCAACCATCAAGCGCTGGAACTTGTAAACCAGATTGTGCCATTAATGTACACAAACCGACCATTTTGATTGTCACCGTTTTACCACCAGTGTTTGGCCCCGTGATGACAATCGATGTATAGGTTTCGCCGATTACCACATCATTTGCAACAACGAGATCACTCGGAATTAACGGGTGTCGCGCTTGCTGCATCTTGATTATTCCTCTGTCATTCATGCTAGGCTTTGCCGCCTTCATTTGCTGCGCCAATTTTGCTCGTGCAGCAATGAAGTCAATTGTTGCAAGAAGCTTGATATTTTCCAGTAAAACCAATTCCTCTGCTGCTATTGCTCCACTCAATTCAGCTAAAATGCGATCAATTTCCTGTTTCTCCTTAACAATTGCTTCTTGTAACTGATTATTTAGGTCAACAATTGCTCGTGGCTCCATAAATAATGTTTGACCTGATGAAGACTGATCATGGACAATCCCGCCGATAACGGCACGATACTCCTGTTTTACAGGAATAACGTAACGGTCATTACGAATCGTCACAATCGAATCAGAAAGCATTTTACTATTGGATCTTGTATAGCTGTCCAATTTCTCCCGAACCCTGCTTTCAAATGAACGAATCGATGAGCGAATGCCGCGTAATTTCTGTGATGCACTATCCATCATATAACCATGGTCATCGATACAGCTTTTGATTTGTTGTTCTAGTTCGCGTAAGGAAGTAATTCCTTCTGCCAACTCTTTTAAAATTGGTAAATCTTCTTCTAAATTTTCAAGAAACCCCTTCACCTGTCTGCCACCATAGATTGTGTTGGCAACGTCCAAACACTCTTCCGTAGAAAGGACACCACCGATGACACTGCGCTTCACACTTCCGCGAATATCAGATATTCCTCCTAATGGAATGACTTTATTTAAGCGGATAATTTGCACCGCTTCATCTGTTTCATCTTGTAAGGCAATAACTGCTGCCAATTCGGTTGATGGCTTAAGTGAAGCAGCTAATTCCTTTCCAATCGATGTTGCTGCGTGTGCCACCAATTGGTCGATAATCTTCTTATATTCAAGCACACGAAGAATTCGTTCATTCATACTTTTCTATAACCCCTTTAAAACCTCTTATTTATTTCTATTAAAATAGGCAATTAACTTGTCTAATGGCCACGTGTTCATAATCATATCTTTATGAACCCACCCTTTTCTAGCCACGCCAACACCGTATTTCATATGCTCAAGCATCCCGTAATTATGGGCATCCGTATTAATCGCAAGCGTGACACCGGCAGCTTGTGCTTTCCTTGCCCACTCTGCAGATAAATCCAGTCGATTCGGATTCGCATTAATTTCTAATGCCGTATTCGTTTCCTTTGCTTTCTCAATCAGCTGATCAACATCCACTTGATAGCCTTCACGTCTGCCGATTATTCTCCCAGTTGGATGGGCGATGAGTGAAACATATGGATTTTCTAATGCACGATTTAAACGATCCATAATTTCCTTCTCGCTTTGATTAAAGCTGGAATGAATCGCACCGATAACGAAATCCATTTCTTTTAAAAACTCATCCGAGAAATCAAGCGACGCATCTGGTAAAATATCCATTTCTACACCTGCGAAAATACGAAAATCATTATATTTTGCATTTAATGCAGCTATTTCTTCCCTTTGCTCCCGCAACCGCTTCTCGTCCAATCCATTAGCAACGCGCAAATAACGGGAATGGTCGGTGATTGCCATGTATTCATAGCCTTTTTCCCTTACTTTATTAACCATTTCCTCTAGTGACTGTGCACCATCACTCCATGTCGTATGCATATGTAAATCACCGCGAATATCGTTTAATTCCAGCAGTGGATGCACCTGTTGGAATGCATCAACCTCACCAGTATCCTCACGTACCTCAGGAGGAATAAAGGTTAAATCGAAGTGCTGGAAAAATTCCTTTTCATTCGAAAATGTTAAAATTTCACCATTTGCTTCGTTTTCTACCCCATACTCATTAATTTTCTCACCACGCGACTTGGCGAGTTGCCGCATTGCTACATTATGGTCTTTCGAACCGGTAAAATGATGGAGCGTTGTTGCAAACTCCTCCTGTTTTACAAGGCGAAAATCAACATTAATATCATATGCAGCTTGAATCGTGACCGATACTTTAGTATCGCCCTTCGCAATGACATCTTTGATTGTCGGCATTGCAAGTAAGTGATCACGAACAATGAGTGGTTGATCGGTTGCGATAATAAAATCAATATCTTTGATTGTTTCGCGCATCCTACGTAAGCTTCCGGCACGAGAATAGTCGATGATTTCTTCAATCCCTGCTAAATATGCTTCAATCTCTTCTGCG
The DNA here is from genome assembly GCF_003369575.1 of Oceanobacillus arenosus. GTDB lineage: Bacteria > Bacillota > Bacilli > Bacillales > Amphibacillaceae > Oceanobacillus > Oceanobacillus arenosus. The sequence continues at coordinate 22,390 of NZ_PIOC01000027.1, forward strand.
AGTGGCAACATCATTGCGATTGGCAACCGCTCTGGTCGTTTACCTGACGTAATAATTGCTGCAAGAATTTTCTCTGCAGATTTTTTTCCAAATCCAGCAAGCTTCTCAACTTTTCCTGTCTCACAAGCTGTTTTTAATGATGCAGCATCGGTTACATCTAATTCTTGGTATAGCTTTGCCAGCTTCTTCCCACCCAATCCAGGAAGATCTAGTAATGGAATCAGGCCCTCGGGAACTTCGGTTGTTAATTGCTCCAGTAATTCCGAGCGTTCACTCTCGACAAAAGCCTGAATGATCGCCCCTGTCCCCTTGCCAATCCCTTTAATCTTCGTAAAGTCATCAATCTCAGCAATTGAGCGTTCATCGCCTTGCAACGCTATTGCAGCTTTACGATACGCCGATATTTTAAACGGATTCTCACCCTTTAGCTCCAAATAAGTTGCAATATGCTCCAGTAATTGAATGACATCTTTTTTATTGACTGCCATCTTCCCACCTGCTTTATTATCTTTTATTTCTTCGTCACTGTTCTAAATTTGTAACGGTTATTATTATTTTCACTTACTAAAGGGTATTATTTAACCAGCCTAAAGTCAAGCTATTACTAGGCTACAGAGGATTATGAAGGATGCTTGGATTGGATTATCTATCTACTAAAAGAACAAAAGCTTAAAGCAAGTTTGAGCTGTGCACGGACTGCGCCTCACGGACGTGAGGTGGTTCGACGTTGCCACAGGACGTGGCGAACTTAGTCGAACTTCTCCTTGCCTTTTGAGATAAAGGAAACTCTTTGGGAGCGTTAGCGGTTGACTTAGATTACGGAGGTGAGGGAAGTCTCGCTACAGCTTTAGCGCTGGAGCTGGGCGTGGCTATTCTCAGTAATTAAGTTTTCCACAGCACCCAATTTTATAGTTTCCTAAGCAATAAAAAAGCTTGAACTATCGATTACAATAGTCCAAGCTTCCACGTTCATATAATTGCAATGGCGTTATCATTACGCCTTCTTGTCAATGTATGTCGACCATAGTTCCAGAATCTTCCCAGATAAATACGGTGTTTGTTCGATAATAAACAATGCAACAGTCGAATGATTAATCCACTCCTGCACAGACGTCAATGGCGTCAACGCAAGGATATAAAGAATAATAAATAGAATGACATATATTTCGATAAACCCTAAGATTGCTCCAAGAATTTTATTAACGGAGCTTATAATTGGAATGGATGCAACAACATCGAGCATTGATGCAATAATTTGCAGGATGATTTTTACTGCAAAAAAGATGACAGCAAATGCAATTGCATTATAGAAAGCCGTTTCCAATGGTATTGCTTGTAAGAAATCTGCCCACGCGCTTTCCGGCAGTTCTGGATAAGGAATCCATAATTCCAGCTTCGATCCGAGTTCATTATAATACATCACAGCAACAATAAATGCGACAATGGTACCAATTAAATGCAGGATTTCTAAGATAAATCCTCTTTTTAAGCCAACCAAAAAGCCAAAAATTAGGATGACAATGAGTAGTAAATCAAACATAACTTAATTATCCTCTTTCCTTTTCATGGAGCCTAATAAACTAGCATAGTCTTCTTTCAACTTTAAATAATCATTCATCGTATTAATTGCCGTAAGCACTGCCAAATTCGCAGTGTCGAGATGCCTGTTTGCATCTTGAATTTCGTGCATCTTTTGATCCACTAGACTAGCGACCAATTTAACATGACTAGCTGATTCTTCCCCAACGATATTATATTTTTTATTATAAATTTCAACTGTAATCCGTTCTTTATTATCCTGAGTCAAGTGAAAATCCTCCTGCTCTTAGAAAGCTCTGTTACCTGTTTGCTCGGGGGAAAACATCTCCCCTATAACACCACGAAAAAATTCTTCACTTTATCTTAACATGAACTGCTTTCAAAAAGAAGTATTTCTTCGATAGGGACAATTTGCAATTGGCAATGTGAAAAAATTGGAGAGAAAATAATGCTCCGCAACCACATCTATAACTATTACAAATAATTAACATCTTGGCACATTTTTATACGGTTTCATTATATGCGCCATAATGTGATGTGGAATAATATTTGTTGTTTTGCTGTAGAAAGTTATGAAAGGCAGAATTGTTGCAGAGTGCGAACGAATGACAATTTTAAATACCGATTTGGAGAGCAGTTGATTTAAAATGCGGACTAGTGATAAGTTTTAATTCAGATCTAGACAGTAGTTACTGTTCACACGTGAGTCTGATTTTCTCACTTCAATCAATATTGTTTGTCAGTGGTAAGTCACTCTCTTATATATGACTCCTCCAACCCGAGCGTAAGAAATACACGGAGACTCCTGCGAGAAGGCTCGCCAGCTCCCCTAAGGTGCGCGAAGTGTATTTCTGTAGCGACTGGCCTGAGAGTCTTAAGCACTAACCTAGTCCGCACTTTATCTATACAAACTTTACAAACATAAAAAGGGAGTGAAACCAATTGGCATCACTCCCTCTATTACTTATGATCGAACGTAAGCATCAAATGCTTTGTTCACCGCTTCTACAATTTCCTGATACGATGCCTCTACTTCATCATCCTTCAATGTCTTGTCAGGGTGTTGATATAGCAAGCTATAGGCAATGGACTTCTTGCCATCTTCCACATTTCCCCCTTGATACACATCAAAGATTTCTACTTGCTTCACAAGTGGCGCACCAACTTCTTTAATTAACGTCTGCACATCGCCTGCATGTACATGCTCATCAAGAATAAATGCAATATCACGTTCAATTGAAGGATATTTTGGTATCGACGTAAATGATGGCGCAGCATCATATTTCTTGATCAGTACATCCAAATTTATATCAAATACATAGGTAGCTTTTAAATCCAATTCTTTTTCGAGACTTGGATGAAGCTGACCGATAAAGCCAACCATATTGCCATCTACTTCTAATGAAGCTGTTCTGCCTGGATGCATATCCGCTAGCTTCACAGGTGAGAAAGTTACTGGGATTTTCAGGAAGTCGAATAGCCCTTCGACAATCCCTTTCACAACGAAGAAATCAACATCCTTCACTTCTTGCTGCCATGGATGCTCCACCCATTTACCAGTTACTGCACCAGAAGCACGCAATAATTCTGTTGGCTGCTTCGTTAATGTTTCTTCATCGCTAATAAATACATTGCCTACTTCATAAAATGCAAGATTTGCTTGGTTTCTCGCTTGATTATACGTTAGGCTATGCAGTAATTCAGGCAAAATACTTAATCGTAAATATTTATGATCCTCAGTCATTGGCAATGCTAACGCTATAGCCTGTGGATTTTGTTCCCTTACCTCAGGACTGATTAGTTTCGTAATGTCCGCTTCACTCGTTAACGAGTATGTCATTGTTTCCATTAAACCGGCACTTTGCAAATAGTTTTTTACTTGTCGTTTTAATGCCTGTCTTCCTGTTAATCCACCAGATTGTGCGACACCAACTGGAAGTGTAAATGGTAAGTGATCATAGCCATAAATGCGTGCTATTTCTTCAAGCATATCTTCGAAGATCGTAATATCACCACGACGAGTTGGCACATGAACCGTGAAATCATTACCAGCTTGCTCAAATGTAAAGTCAAGACGTTTTAAAATTGCTGCAATCGTTGACGCATCAATTTCTGTACCTAATCGTTCATTTACTCGTGCAGTATTTACTTCTACTATTTTTTCAGAACGATCGAGTGCATCATATTCAACAACATCTGCTAAAACAGTGCCACCCGCATATTGTTTTAGTAGCTGACAAGCACGGATTCCCGCACGTTTCACACGATTCGGATCAATGCCCTTTTCATATCTTGTACTTGCTTCACTTCTTAATCCTGTAGCTTTCACTGTATTTCGAATCGAAGCACCGTTGAAATATGCTGCTTCTAATAAGATCGTTTTCGTTTCGTTCATTACTTCTGAGTTAGCACCGCCCATGACACCAGCGATTGCAGTTGCTTCCTTCCCATTAGTAATGACCAAAGTGTCTGCTCCCAGTGTTCTTTCCTGGTTATCCAATGTCGTTATTTTCTCTCCGTCAACTGCACGACGAACAACAATTTTATCCGACGCAAATCGATCATAATCGAATGCATGCAATGGTTGGCCATATTCTAATAAAACATAGTTTGTAATATCAACGACATTATTAATCGGACGAATACCTGCAGCCATTAAATAATTCCGCATCCATAGTGGCGATGCTTTAATTTCAACATCTTTAATTATAAATGCTCCGTAATATGGATTTAAGTCCTCTGCTTCGACTTCAACCTTAATAAAATCATGAGCCGATTTTTTGCTTTCAATTTTTAACGATTCATCTGGTAATATGATTGGCTTGTCTAAAATAGCTGCCACTTCATATGCAACACCTAGCATGCTTAACGCATCTGCTCTATTTGGCGTTAGATCTAGTTCCAGCACTGCATCATCAAGATTTAATAATGATGTAACACTTTCACCAGCGACTGTATCCTCAGGAAAAATGAAAATCCCATCGGCAACATCTGCTGGAATATATTCTGGATCAAGTCCTAATTCCTTCAATGAGCAAATCATCCCATTTGATTCAATACCGCGGAGCTTCACTTTCTTAATTTTAATATCTCCAGGAAGTTTGGCGCCTGGAAGTGCTACCGCTACTTTTTGCCCTTTTGCAACGTTTGGTGCACCACAAACGATTTGCAATGTTTCTTCCCCAACATCAACCTGACAAAGATTTAATTTATCTGCATCTGGATGCTTCTCACATGAAGCAACATATCCAACCACAACGTTCGTGCTTTTCGCAGCAATATAGGTTACATGGTCCACTTCGATTCCAGATTTTGTAATTTTTTCTGCTAATTGTTCAGGAGTAATTTCTCCTAAATCTACATAGTTTTTTAACCAATTATAGGATACTAACAAGTTAATTTACCTCCTTATGCCTGATGGTATTGCTTTAAGAATCGTTTATCATTTGTATAAAATGCGCGAATATCATTTACGCCGTATTTCAGCATGGCAATTCGTTCTGGTCCCATACCGAATGCAAAACCGGAATATTCTCTTGGATCATATCCAGCCATTTCTAACACGCGTGGGTGAACCATTCCACCACCAAGGATTTCAATCCAGCCGGTTCCCTTACATACAGAGCAACCTTCACCGTGACAAACCTTACAAGAAATATCCATTTCGACAGATGGCTCTGTGAATGGGAAGAAACTTGGGCGCAGACGGATTTCCCGGTCTTCACCAAACATTTTCTTCGCGAATACATCCAGTGTGCCTTTTAAATCACTCATCCGGACATTTTTATCCACGTATAACCCTTCAATTTGCGTGAATTGATGGGAATGTGTTGCATCATCATTATCACGGCGGTACACCTTACCAGGGCAAATCATTTTAAAGGCTTTCTCGCCCTTGTATTCCTTCATTGTCCGTGCTTGCACTGGTGACGTATGGGTACGCATTAATAATTCATTTGTAATGTAAAAAGTATCCTGCATATCACGTGCCGGATGGTTTTTCGGCAGGTTTAATGCTTCAAAGTTAAAATAGTCTGTTTCAACTTCTGGACCTTCTCTTACTTCATAGCCCATGCCGATAAATAAATCCTCAATCTCTTCCACGATGCTCGTTAATAAATGCGGTCCGCCTTGCTTCACTGGTTTACCAGGCAATGTCACATCAATTGCTTCTGCTTCTAATTGCTTTTCCAATGCAATTTGCTCAAGTTTTTCATTTTTTGCATCTAATGCAGTGGTGATTGCATCACGTACTTTATTAGCAATTTCTCCGATAACTGGGCGTTCTTCTTTGGAAAGCTTCCCCATTCCTTTTAATACACCGGTTAATGAGCCTTTTTTGCCTAAATATGCAACACGGATTTCTTGTAGTGCTTTGATTTCATCGGTTCCAGCTATTTTCTCTAATGCTTCGACCTGAATTGCTTGTAGTTGCTCTTTCATTGTCGTTTAACCTCCTTAAAAGTATAAAAAAGCCCCATCCCTGAAAAGGGACGAGGCTTTGATTTCGCGGTACCACCCTTGTTGACAATTGGGTATACTTCTCCCCTTTTGTCCAACTTAAATCTGATAACGGATTTACATCCGGAACACCTTTACCCATCAACTGATGAGGTCCAAGTGCCAGCTCCAGAGTGAAATAATAACAATTCATACGATGGAAATGCTCGCAGTCTTAGGACATTTCCTCCCTTTATCGCTCATAATTGTTACCTAGCTCTTTCAACGCTCTTCTATTTACACATATCGTGTATATTATAATGAATTTACGGTATTGTTGCAACTTATCTTTTCAGATAGTACATTAAAATCCCAGCAGCAATGCTGACATTTAATGATTCCGCTCGGCCGTATATCGGAATTGTAACAATCTCATCCGCCGCATCAATAAGCTCCTTCTTCACCCCAGCGCCTTCATTTCCTAGGATTAGCGCCACTTTTTCATCGATTGTGATTTCATTGTATTTCTTTGCATTCTGTAATGCGGTTGCCCATATTTTAAAACCATTCTTCCTCAATTCTATAACTTCATTGCTCAAGTTCGCGTGATAAATCGGAATATGGAATATCGATCCTTGGGTGGAACGAATCACCTTATCATTATAAACATCAACCGTACCATGACCAAGAACGATTCCATCCATTCCTGCCGCGTCTGCGGTTCTGATCATCGTCCCTAAATTCCCCGGATCCTGGACAGAATCAATTAGGAGCAAGTGGTTTCCCTCACGCTCCAGTGCTTCCTTCATTTCCACCACTGCCGCAACCCCTTGAGGCGTTTGTGTTTGGGTAATCAATTCAAATACTTGCTCATTTACTCGTTCCACTTCATAATTCTGGCACCAATTCGGTAGCTCGACCGCTTCTTCTGCGATAATTTCACGTATAACCCAGTCACTTTTCCATGCTTCTTCTAATAGGTGAAAGCCTTCGATTAAAAAGGTTTGATTATTATTTCGTTCTTTGCGATTATGTAGCTTTTTCCATGCTTTTACTCGTTCGTTTTTAACTGATGTGATCATATTTTCCATCCTTGTCATTTTTTCTTCTTTCATCATACATATTTATATAGTGATTGGTCAAACTATCGGTAACGCATGAAATGAGGTGGATGATGATGGACTTAAATATTCGTAAAGCAATACTGCATAATATTTCATCGAATGACCAAGCACAATTAGAGGCAACGATTGTCGATGCTATCCAGGCTGGGGAGGAAAAGATGCTTCCAGGGCTCGGATTTTTGTTTGAACTGATTTGGAATCAGTCAACAGAAGAGGATAAGAAAGAAATGGTAACCACACTTGAACAAGGCGTCAAGCAAGCAACCATGTGAAAATTTTTGCCTTTTTGATACCAATATAAGTTAACGTAACGACATAATCAGAACTAGGTAATTGCAATAGTCTTCTTCAACTGGGGCAGCCTTTGAATGGATAGAATTATATAATGGTTGATTATTCTTATATGTAAATCCAATTCAGCGACTGTCCCGCACCACTTGCTTTAATAAAATTACAATTACGGAGGACATGTATGCAAAAAGATAAACAAGCTATAAATGAATTGGTTTCTAGTATGAAACCAGGATTTGCTGGTACCGATGTTAAAAAGGTAAAACAAGAAATCCAGAAAGATATAAGTGAAGGACAAGGTGCAATGACTTCTAGAGAGGCAGGAGCAATGCGAGATTAAAGAAGATTATCTTCTTACTCTATATTAGATCTGCATTGCAGTGTTAAAATAACATATAGTTAAAGAAGCCGTTTTAGTTAGATCTATTTATTCTAGTAAAAATAATCCTCCTAAAAACCATACAAATTGTCATAATAACAATAGTTATGACATATCCAAGTTTCCAGCTTTCGGGACAATTGATAAGCATATAAATAAACCGATAATTAGTAAACTTGTTTTAAACACCGGTTGGTTTAAATACTGTGTACCCGACATTAGATTTAACTGTGCTTTTCATAATTTGGAGCAATCCAATAAGTGTTAAGGAATACAATAAAAATAAATGAACTTTTTTCCTCAATTTTTTCACCTTTCCTAAGTTATTTTACTTTCTGATTATTATTGCTTATTGTGCCTATTTCCCTCAAAATCACATAAGTCGATTAGACTATAATATACCTATTATCCATATAAGAAATCAAAAGCTTTCGGTACGGTAGGCTATGAAAAAAGATTGCCAGTAAAATGATGATCTTCTCATGAACCTCCTGCACCAGTAAACGCAAGTAGAAAGTTACTATTTCTCTTCCTTCGATTTTGATACGAGATACATCAATGGTCCAACAATAATTAACCCTGCAGTAGCTGTACCTAAAAACAGAGCAGTATATGACAACAATTCAATATTCTCGCCTAAAATAATATCGATAAAGATACGGAGGATGGTGACTATTGTAGGAAATACCAGTGACCATAACAGCAATCTTTTTAATTTATCTGACACATTTTCTCCCTCCTTGATTAAATCTAAGAGCGTTGATGTATTTCTAATTGGAATCACCCTCCCTTTTTAAAAAATCTATTTTTATTCTAACATAAATATTCAGAATACATCGCAGAGTCAATTACATAATGAGTCATGCTGTTTTCAACTAATTAGAACTCCAATTCACTAAAATGGATGCATACAATTCTCAAACACAATCACAGCGTAATGTAATTTCGTATCGCTAGGACAAGCTGCCGTAACATCCATTAATTTGATAAATCTAACAATAACCACGTTTATCCCGAATTACCTGACTGTAAGACCCCCACTTTAATGAAGTTTCACTTTATTAAGAAAAATAATAATTAATACCTATAAATAATTATGTAGACTTTCCTTTCTTACATTGCTGTTGAATATATTACATATATTACCATTTTACTAGGTAAATATTATTAGTTAAAAATCTTAAATTAAAGATAATTCCGTGACTTTTGCCTTAATAAACATTAACTAACATTTTACGTTGGTTGACTCCCCTTTCATAAAATGATATAAAACATAAGAATGCCAACGTAAGTCATATAATCAAAATGTTGGTAAAAGTTTAAATCGAGAGGGGAATTCTTCGTGAATGAAACAACGAATGATGGGAGTAACAACAATAAAAAAGGGGTGTCCAAAGGAATTATTGCAATCACCATTATTGCTGTACTAGCAATTGGGGGCGCTGTGTCAGCATTTATGCTCAATAATTTATCCTTAAAAGATTCTTACTTTCTAGCAGAACAGAAATCGTTAGAATTCATGAGTAATAAATTAGAAGAACGATATGAACCTGAACTAGATTGGTATGAACACTCAAAAGAAAATGCAACAGAATCAAAAGTAGACCTTTCTGGTGAGTATAATGTTCCTTCAACTGAAACAGCGGTCGATGGTGTTGATCCAGCACAAATTATTAATAACTCAAATCTAACAATTACAGCTGCTACAGATATGAAGAACAAGCAGATCTCTACGGATATCGCAGCATCAATTGGCGGAATTGAAGTAAATGACTTGAATTTCTCATTTACAAACGAGAAATTGATGCTCAGCTTACCTTTCGTTGATGAAGTGATTCAATTAAAGGATGCGGATTTAGGTCCCCTCCTTTATGAAATAGACCCAGTTTCCTTTACCGGTGAAGAAACATTGGAATTAGACAGTATTTTCGAAGGTAATGGGGCTCTATCCAAAGAGGATATGGAATATTTTAATAAAGAATATGGTAAAATGATTTATGATAAATTGCCGGAAGATGCATTTACAACTAAGGAAGAAACAGTGGAAGTAAATGGAGAATCAATTAATGCTGAGAAAATAAGCATGCAGCTTACAGAAGCACAAGTAAAAGAGATATTAACAGCAGTATTCGATAAAATGGAAAAAGATGACAAACTGAAGGATTTAATCCGTCAGCAAGCGGGATTCCAATTAGGGGGTACTGTTACAGCTGATCCTGAAATTGAGCAATTACTATCAGACTTTGAAAGTAGTATTGCTGATGCAAAAGCTGGATTAGCAGATTTCCAGATTCCAAACGGTTTTAACTCCACTATTTGGGTAGCAAACGATTTAATCGTACAACGGGACCTAGCCATTGAAATGGGGCCATCTGCTGATGAATTAGTCAGTTTCTCAGTAAAAGGCGGACAAATATTGAAAGATGCAAGTCAATTCTTTGATTATGACCTGGGATTTGCTGAAGCTGATAACGAGGGCGTCATTAATATTGCTGGCAACCTAGCATGGGAAGATACTAAGGCAACAGATAAGGTTAGCTTAACAGCAGACGGATTTACCATTACGTATGATGGCAACGAAGCCTTAGCAGATGGAACGCGTGATTTTGAACGTATCTTTACTTTCGATGACACCACTACTTCAGGTTCTTTAAACTGGAAGGGTTCTGCAAAGTATGATAATGACCAAATGAGTTCCGAGCATAGCTTCTCCATTGAAAGCCCAGAAATTTCGCAGGATATGCTTGCCCTACATGTAAATGTGGAAGGTAAAACAATCGATAAAGTAGAAATGCCTGCTGAAGATAATATAAAAGATATTGGAGAATTGGGCGCACAAGGAACGATGGAATATTTCGAGCTTGAAGTTGTCCCAAGCTTCCAAGAGTGGTTATTTACAACAATGGCCGGAAGTGGGAATTTCTAAAATTTATTCGTTTTTAAGAAATGGAAGTGTACTGCATGAATCGTATCAAACACATTCAATTATTTACGAAAAGCAATTTTATGCAGCTAAAGAGGAAGTGGCTCCCACTTCCTCTTCTTTTCATTTTCCCATTATTATTAGTTGGGATAATTGCTGCCCTTGTGATTACAATCGTTTTACCAGAAGAAAATGATCCGATTCGAATTGGCCTCGTCGACTTAGACAAGTCCGATGAAACAAAACTAGTCACAAGCTTAATGGAAGAATCATCTGCAATAAGTACATTTATTCAATTACATAGTATGACAGAAATTCAAGCAAAAATAGCAATCGAGAATGATGCCATTAGTTCCTATCTCGTCTTTCCCGAAGGATTTACTGACAGCCTGTACACTGGTGAGTCTGTTCAATTGCCGATAGTTGGCAATCCAAACCGGAAGATTGATAGCTTTTTAATTCAAGAAATTATTAAAAGTGTGACAAGGCATATTCGCAGCTCACAGGCAAATATCCTCACGATTAATGAATATGCCAAACAATTAGGTATGGACGATGATACTAGGAATGAACTCGTGTTTGAACAGTTTAAGGAATTCGTTTTCTATACGCTTGGCAGTAATCAAATATTGAATGAAAAAGAACTGACAAACATCGCGACATCGTCACCGATTCATTATTTTAGCCTTGCAGCATGGTTTATCGTTTTAACCATTTGGCTGCTCACCATTTATCGTTTTCTCAGCAATGAATCGCCATTAAGAATGAAACAACGGATGAAGCTATATGGGGTTACTGAGCTGCAGCAAATCCTTGCGAAAGGTTTTGTGACACTGATTACTGCTGTTTTTTTTGCGGCGATTACCTTTATTTGGCTTCAGCTATTTCTTTCCTTTGAATTAATTTTAGAGGATTATGTCAGAATCATTGGTCTTTTATTATTATATTGCATCGCATTTTTAATCGGTATGGCAATCATAGAAACGATCATCTCAGCTCCAAAAGTGAGCCTGTTCATCCAATTATTATTTACTTTAGCAATTCTAGCCTGTAGTGGTGCGATCCTTCCTGCGATTTATTTACCATTACAACTACAGGAGTTTATAGGCTATAGCTTTTCCTACCAGGCCTTTTCTTGGATTTCAGATATTATTCTGAACGGGCGAATGTATGCAGACTTTATCCCACTGCTATTAACGATGCTCGCGGGATATTTCATTTTACTTGGGATTTCTATGTGGAAGGAGCGTGTTCGGTCATGATGGCGATTTTATATACGAGACTAATCCACTGGAAAAAGCAGATTATTTCTTTATTATTCTGGCTGCTACTGCCAATACTCGCGACACTAGCAATTGTTTACGGTACAAGTCTCATCCAGCAAGATAGCAAAATACCAGTTGGCATCGTCACAGGAGATGACAGCGAAATTGCGAATGCACTCTATGAATCGATTCGTGCAACACAACTTATTCGTGTCATTGATGTAACAGAAGCGGAAGCACGGCGATTGGTCGAAAGCCATGAATTAGATAGTGCTTTTGTGATTGGCGAGGGGTATGGGCAGGATGTGGAAAATGGCCGGCGGAATCGATTGATTACGAGTTATCTCTCGAACCTCTCATTTGCCTATGCACCAGTTAGTCAAATGATTATCTCGCTCGTTCAACAGGATACTGGGCATTCAAAAGCGGCCCATACTGTCATTAATTTAAGCAATCATACAACAGAACAATGGACATGGGATGAAATTGTTGCGAAAACAATTGAAATACAACAGGAGGAAGATCTTCTCCGTACTACCTTCACTTTTGCGAATACAGTAGGAATGGAGAATGAAAATACAGTAAGTCTCTGGAATACATGGGGATTATGGGCATTATTTAGTATTCTATCCACCCTCCTTCTATTTGACTGGGGGGTTAAGGAAAAGCGAGCCGAAATATTGCCGAGATTTGCTTTTATTCGTTATACATATCAACATTATCTATTGCTAAATGTCTGCTTGTATACTTTGTTATTTTTCATCTTTGACCTGATTGCTGTGGTCGTCTTCCATACATTTCTTTCGGAGTCTATCTCCTTGTCGCTAATTGGTGCGATACTGGCATTTCGTATGTTGATTAATATGGGGGCCTTTATTTTCACATGCTTATTCCAGAATGTTTACTTATACTATAGTACAGCTTTTTTACTAGCGTTAATTACTGCGGTGATCAGCGGAGCAATTATTCCAATTGACGGGGTAACAAACCGTTTCCCATGGGTTGCATTGTTCAATCCAGTCCAGCCCTTCTTAGAAATGGAATTCATAAGTCCATGGCATATCGTTTGTTTCGTCATTATTGCTATTTGGTACGTTAAAGGAGGAAAATCTAATGCTTAAGGTAACATCCCTATCGAAGGCTTATGGGAAGAAAAAAGTGCTTGATCACATTTCTTTTTCCGTCGGCCCTGGTGAAATTATTGGACTCGTTGGCGAAAATGGTGCAGGCAAATCAACTTTATTAAATATTTTAGCTACATTGCAAAAGCCAACAAGCGGCTCCATACACTTACAGGAAAAGTCCTATCAGAAAGAGAAACCATCTATCAGGAAGTCGATTGGCTATGTCCCCCAGGATATTGCAATCTGGGAGGAATTTACTGTAGAGGAAAATATGATTTTTTTCGAAAAATTAGCATGGAAAAAGCGTGGGATTGAAGCATTAAGGCAATTATGTTTGGACATGGCGCTTGATAAATGGAAGGAACCTGTGAAGATGCTGTCCGGTGGCATGAAGCGGAAATTAAATTTGGCAATTAGCCTTATCCATGATCCGACTCTCCTGCTACTTGATGAACCAACCGTTGGCATTGATTTAAAATCACGTAAGGAAATTGGCGTTTATTTACGGAAACTTGCATCCTCAGAGGAGAAAATGATTCTGTATACGTCACATGATATGGATGAAATCATCCATCTTTGTGATCGAATCATTTGTATCGGTGATGATCCGTTTTATAAAGAAATCTTAATCGATTCTGGTAAAGAGATTCTTACATTTTAGTATTGCTATATTTGCGCATCAACCTTAAAATAGAGTTAGAGTATGAAGGAGGAAACGTGTTAATGGAAATAAGAGATTTACAGCAAATGATTCAATATCAAGCACTTTCAGCGATGACATCCACTTCCGCTTCTTCCACAACGGACATGAACATGGTAGATGTGGGCTTTAAACAGTTACTGCAAGATAAAATAAATACAGCTATTATGATGTCAAATACGAACAATCATTATCATAATCCGACAACCATACCTGTTATTTATCCATTACAATCTTATGCCGGACAAGCTGCAGCGAATTATCCCGTACCCAGTACCGACTTTAATTCGACAATTACGCAGGTAGCTGAAAATTATGGGATTGATGAAAAGCTGATTCATGCGGTTATAAAAACCGAATCGAATTATAATGCTTATGCTAGCAGTAATGCTGGTGCACAAGGGCTAATGCAATTAATGCCAGCAACAGCGCGGAGCTTAGGTGTGTTAAATTCCTTCGACGCAAGTCAAAATATTGAAGGCGGCACGAAATACTTGAGTCAAATGCTCCATAAGTATAATGGTAACCTTGAGCTTGCATTAGCAGCATATAATGCCGGACCAGGAAACGTCGATAAATATCAAGGAATTCCACCATTCAATGAAACGCAGAATTATGTGAAGAAAGTAATGAATACATATTTGGCTTAACAGTTAACACTGGCGAAAGATGCTAGTGTTTTTTGCTTATCTTGCTTAAGGATTTCTCTTTTCTCTCCTATTATAAAAAGGAAGTCTCAGCATTCTACTAAGACTTCCTTTCATAAAAGATACTATGCTAAAATTAATTCCTTCACGGTTTCAGCGTCTAGTTTCTTAATCACTTCCACAATTAAATTTACTGCGTTTTCGAAATCATCGCGGTGCAGAATGCCTGCATGTGAATGAATATAACGCGTTGCTATTGTGATTGAAAGTGATGGTACACCATTACCAACGAGATGGATTGACCCTGAGTCTGTTCCTCCACCAGCTATCGTTGCAAATTGATATGGAATGTTATGCTCTTCAGCGGTTTGAACGACTAAATCTCGAAGTCCCTTATGTGAAACCATGGATGCATCATATAAAACGATTTGTGGTCCCTTACCGAGCTTGCTGTCTGCTTCATGTGCTGCAATGCCCGGTGTATCCCCCGCAATTCCTACATCGACACCAAAGCCAATGTCAGGTTGGATTTTATGTGCAGCTGTTTTTGCACCACGAAGACCAACTTCTTCCTGTATATCACCAACACCATACACAACATTTGGATGGTCTACATCTTTCAATTGTTTTAATACTTCAATTGCAATTGCTAGACCAATTCGGTTATCCCATGCTTTTGCAAGAAGTAATTTTTCATTTTTTAACGGTGTAAATTCAAAATAAGGTACAATTGAGTCTCCCGGTTTCACTCCAAATGATTCCGCCTCTACTTTACTAGATGCACCGATATCAATGAACATGTCTTTAATTTCGTATGGTTTTTTACGTGCTTCTGCTGATAATACATGTGGTGGTTTCGAGCCAATCACACCAGTTACATCGCCCTTGCTTCCCATAATCGTTACGCGCTGTGCAAGCATCACTTGATTCCACCAGCCGCCAACCGTTTGGAAATAAATAAATCCTTTGTCATCAATCCGCGTTACCATAAAGCCCACTTCATCTAAATGCCCCGCAATCATGATTTTCGGTCCTGCTTCATTACCAACCTTCTTCGCAATCGAGCTACCAAGGTTGTCGGTTGTCATTTCATCTGCATATGGCGTAATATATTTCTCGAAAACATCTCGTACTTCTTTTTCGTTTCCAGGAATTCCTTTTGCATCGGTTAGATCCTTCAGCATTGTTAATGTTTCATCTAATTTTGTCAATATGTATTACCTCCTTATGGTACAAATCCTATTATAGCGCGAATGGGAGTAAATCGCTTTTATTTTGTCTTTCCTTAATCTTTTCGTTCTGAAGCGTTTTAATCTCCAGAGGAACCAAACCCACCTTTATCTCTAATTGTGTCAGATAATTCCTCTGTCTGCACAAGGTTAACTTTTAATACCGGAGCAATTACCATTTGCGCAATTCGCATCTGTTTTTCCACTTTGAAATCTTCTTTTCCATGGTTAATTAAAATTACGTTGATTTCACCCCGATAACCTTCATCAATCGTCCCCGGGCTATTAAGAACCGTAATCGAATGCTTTAAAGCCAGTCCACTTCTAGGTCTAACCTGTGCTTCTGTTCCTGTGGGCAATTCCATTTGGATACCGGTTGCGATTAACGCGGATTCCCCAGACTTGATTACCTTCTCCTCAACCGAAAATAAATCCAATCCAGCATCACCCGGATTTGCCCTATACGGTAGTCTTGCTTCATTATGTATAAGCTTAATTTTTAAATTGTATTCCATTTCAATTCCCCGTTTTCATTAATTATTTTAGGCTATTTTCTATATGTTTCATTATTGTACCATGATTTTTGCAGAAAAGTGAAACTTACTGGAGAGCATATACGTATTAAAGGTAAAATGAATGAGGAGACGGTTTACAATGATGGTTGTCCTACTGTTTAGACTGTTAATTCTTATATCAATCTTGATGATCCTATATTCAGGAATGAAATACCTCCGTAATCCACATCGAAAGTTAAAAGCAGCAAAAGAAGCAAATGAATTCTATTTTTTGGATGATGCTAATAATAGCAAGAAGAATCTTTATTTCGTTTATAAAGGCTGTCTGTTTATCGGTGAGAAATATTTAGGTGCGACCGAGGATTCATTTAAAGTCATCGACATTCATGTAAGTGTGAAGGAACCTCTTGAATTAGAAGGATTCACTCGTGATGACATTTATTTTCTAGAAAACGAAATCCTCAACCACTATCCTTACGCAAAAATTGAATGGAAGCACCCGATCAATCAATTATTAATCACGAAGCTACACTAAAACGTTCACTCATCTAGGATTCGCCAGATGAGTGAACGTTTATTAGTTTAGACTCTTCTCTCAAAGATTGTTGCTCTTTGCTTTTGGGCAGTTAGGCAAGCGGATGCTTGCCTTGTCACGCATACGCGTGACATTTTCAGAAAGGAAAACGCGGATGGGTAAATGAATTTACCAAATTAGCGTTTTCCTTTCTGAAAAAACTGCCTAAAAGCAACTAAGTTTAATCAAACAGCCTTAGTTTATTACCTGGAAAAATTCATGCCATTTGATGGTGAGCTCTTTTCTTCGTAAAATATAAATGAGCAATAACAAAGCAGCTAGAAAAATGAAGATGGTTAGAGGAGTTAAATGTGAGAGCCAGCCACCGATACAAGTATAAATGACCGCTAAAGGGATATTCGATAATATCGATAATTTGGTATATGCTCTGCCATTTTCCGAGATTTCAATTAAACATAATGATAATAAATGAAAATGGATAAATGGAATAAGCCGTAATAGTGAAACCTGTGAAACGGTAAGTTTCGTGTACTTGCCAAGGATTTTCTGTTTGATATTGATTAGCCTTTCAAACGATTTCGGATTCCATTGGGCTAACTGATAAAAAAATAGGCATGATAGCGTCATTCCAATTAAAGAATAAATAGATCCATAAACCGGCCCAAACAATATTCCACCAGAAATACAGATAAATACGACCGGAAGAAATAATAATGGCCGAAGCAAATGAATCAAGATGAATAAGAACGGTGCCAAATAACCACCTGTCTCAATGACTGCCATTATATAATTTCCGAAAAGCTCCATGACTCTCCCCCTTCTCTCATCCATTTCTAATCTTTCCTTGGTAGTTAAGAAAGTATTTAATATTTCTTACTACATAAGTGCAACTAAGGATGTCACGGAAAGGCTTGGTGACATCCAAGTTTTCTAATACATGTATATGACAAGAGACGAGCCTTTATGACAAAAATGAAATTCAGGAGACTTTCAAGTATCGCTATTTAATCTGTAATCGTAATAAAGTAGCTGAATAAAGCGAGATTAATAATAATCAGAATGGGCATGCCAATCATAAACGTGCGATGCTTCGTCTTATGGCGAAATGTTTTCATTCCGGCATATGCACCGATTGCCCCTCCAAGAATTGCCAGCAGCCAAAACGTTCGCTCAGGAATTCGGTATTGCCCTCTGATTGCCTTTTGCTTATCCACCCGCATTAGAAAAAATTCAATTACATTCACGAGCAAAATATAAGCCAGTAGTTGTTTCATCGGATCCATCATTTATAACTCCTTTTATGTAAAAAGGGTCAAATCCAATCGAATGATGGATTTGACCCTATATGCATTTATTTTAAAGCGTCTTTTGCTTTCGTAGCTAATTGAGCAAATGCTTGTTCATCATTGATTGCAAGATCTGACAACATTTTACGGTTGATATCGATTCCTGCTACTTTTAAACCATGCATTAATTTGCTGTATGAAAGTTCATTTAGACGTGCAGCTGCATTGATACGTGTGATCCATAATTTACGGAAATCACGTTTCTTTTGTCTACGGTCACGATAAGCATATTGACCTGATTTCATTACTTGTTGTTTTGCTACTTTAAATAACGTTCTTTTCGAACCATAATAACCTTTTGCTAATTTAAGGACGCGTTTACGACGTCTGCGTGTTACTGTTCCACCTTTTACACGTGGCATAATAATTCCCTCCTAGTACATTTACGATCTAATTTTTATTTATTTAGGTAACATTGTTTTGATGCGTTTGAAATCTCCAGGTGATACGATAGCACCTTTACGAAGTTTACGTTTTTGTTTTTGTGATTTGTTTGCAAACATATGACTTGTGTATGCATGTGATCTCTTTAATTTTCCAGAACCAGTTCTTTTAAAACGTTTTGCTGAACCTCTATGAGTTTTCATTTTTGGCATGAATATTTCCTCCTCGTCTTGTTCGTCCAAAGCAACATATTTCACAAGGAATTTGCTACTTTAAACCCATTAAACTGCTTACTTTTCGTTAATTGGATTAAGCATAATAAACATATTACGACCTTCCATTTTCGGTCTAGCTTCAACTGTTGCTACATCTTTAAGCTCTTCAGCTAAACGGTCTAGTACCTCTTGGCCAAGTGATTTATGTGTAATTGCACGTCCACGGAAACGAACTGCAGCTTTTACTTTATCGCCTTTTTCAAGGAATTTCTTAGCATTCTTTAATTTTGTTTCAAAATCATGCTCACCTATTCCTGGAGTAAAGCGAACTTCTTTAATATTGATTATTTTTTGATTCTTACGAGCTTCTTTTTCTTTCTTTTGTAGCTCAAAGCGATGTTTCCCAAAGTCCATGATACGACAAACTGGTGGTTTCGCACCTGGTGCAACCATCACCAAATCCAGATTTCTGGTTTGCGCGATTTCTAATGCTTCTTGACGTGTTTTAACCCCAAGTTGATCACCGTTTGAATCGATTAAACGTACCTCTCTAGCACGAATCTTCTCATTGACATTATTCATATCTTTGCTAATTGCCAGCCACCTCCAAATAGTTTATGTTCTGATCTTTCATTGACAAGCGAATTTTTATCATTAAAAAAGTGTCGGTACAATTGCACCCACACGTCTCCAAAGTTCTATTAAAAAAGAGTTCGGAACCAGTCAACTACACAATCTGTGCGTCAATCAGGTGAGAAGCGGGTGCTTCTTCTTGTCTCAGATCATTTAATTTTCAACTTTACAAGTATAGCATCTACATTTCGTATTGTCAACTATCGATTTGGAAAAACTTTACCTGTTGCATTCATTATAGCATCATTAGAAGAATTGTCCAAGTATATGTGTTTATGGTTTAGCCCAAATCAAATATAAATAACCTGCCATGTAACGCTCTTCCCTAATAAGATTTAGATTAGACTTTTTTACAATTTCACTTATATTTCTGTCCTGATGGCACCCTACAATTTTTAATGCTAGCGGATCCAATTTTCTTTGTAGCCACGCTAATCGTCTGTTAGTACTGATTCCATGCTCCATCATAAGTATTTTTCCTTCTGGCTTACACCATTTTTGAAAGTTATCTAGGACTATGATAGGGTTTTGATAGGCGCATAAAGTTGCAGAAGATATGATCGTATCGAAAGTGTTTTCGTTAAATTTAACAGACTCAACATCTTCTTGTATAAATGTAGCTTTAAAAGGATATTCTTTTGCGGCATTCTGTGCTATTTTCAGCATTTCTTGACTGAAATCCACCCCTGTCAATTCAACGTCTTTATTGTAGAATGCAAAATTAAGGCCTGAACCAACACCAACCTCTAAAACCTTGCCTTCTACTTCTTGAAAAACTTGATTTCGATACTTATAAGCATGATCGTTTTTCCTGCGTTTGTTATATTTATTTGCTTGTTTATCGAACTTTTCGATTAAGGATTTACGCTCCATGTTTTACCCCTCCCTATTGGAAATTTATGTAAGATAAATGGCATTTGGATGATCAGTATCCACTCTAATAGTTACGATTCAATATTGGAAAGGTTTCATTCATTCTTATTTTATTCAAAAGGCCCAGACCCAGAATAAGAAAAAAATCCTGCATTTAACAGGATTTTTAATCAAACGTTTATATCATTTAACAATACATTTATTCCGTAATTATTTTCTTAATGTTTTCTCTGCTACTTCATTTTTAATTAATGCTTCAAAGTCAGTGTAACTGTATGTTTCTGATTTTTGTTCTCCGTAGCGGCGTACGTTTACTGCGTTGTCTTCAATTTCCTTATCACCTAGAACGAGTGCAAATGGAATTTTTTGTGTTTGTGCTTCGCGAATCTTATAGCCGATTTTCTCGTCGCGTTCATCCATTTCCACCCTGATGCCTTGTAGTCGTAATTTATCTACCACTTCTTTTGCATAATCAAGATGCACTTGCGGTGAAACAGGAATTACTTTCACTTGTGTTGGTGCAAGCCATGTTGGGAATGCTCCTTTGTACTCTTCTATTAAGAAGGCAACAAAGCGTTCCATTGTTGACACAACACCACGGTGGATAATAACTGGACGATGCTCTTTGCCGTCTTCGCCAATATACGATAAGTCAAAGCGTTCTGCTGCTTGATAGTCAAGCTGTACAGTAGAAAGTGTTTCATCCTTTCCTAGCGCTGTTTTCACTTGAACATCTAGTTTAGGACCATAGAATGCTGCTTCGCCTTCCGCTTCCACGTAATCTAGATTCATTTCTTCCATTGTTTGTTTTAATGTTGTTTGTGCTAATTCCCACATTTCATCGTTGTCGATATATTTCTCTTTATCTTCTGGGTCACGATATGAAAGGCGGAAGTAATAATCCTTAATCCCGAAGTCTTTATATACTTTTTGCACCAATTCAACTACACGAACAAATTCTTCTTTTAATTGATCTGGCCTTGCAAAGATATGCGCATCATTCAATGTCATCGCACGAACACGTTGCAATCCTGCTAAGGCACCACTCATTTCATGGCGATGCTGCATGCCAAGTTCTGCAATGCGTACTGGTAATTGACGGTAGCTCCATAATTTGTTTTTAAAGACCATCATATGATGTGGACAGTTCATTGGACGAAGCACCAATTCCTCATTATCCATTTCCATCGGCGGGAACATATCATCTTTATAGTGTTCCCAATGTCCGCTCGTTTTGTATAACTCCACACTTCCTAGTACTGGTGTATATACATGGTCATAGCCTAGGCGTTCTTCTAAATCGACGATATAGCGCTCAATATTGCGACGAATGGTTGCACCCTTTGGTAACCATAACGGTAAACCTTGGCCAACTTGTTGAGAAATGGTAAAGATTTCTAACTCTTTTCCGAGCTTACGATGATCCCGTTCTTTTCTTTCTTCTAGGATACGTAGGTGCTCATCAAGTTCTGCTTGTTTTTCAAATGCTGTTCCGTAAATTCGTTGCAGCTGTTTATTATTGCTATCCCCGCGCCAATATGCACCAGAGATGGATAATAATTTGAATGCTTTAATTTTACTTGTTGATGGAACATGGATTCCGCGGCAAAGGTCAAAATATTCTCCCTGCTCATAAATGGTTACCTGTTCATCTTCAGGAATCGCTTCAATCAATTCGAGTTTCAAATCATCGCCAATTGCTTGGAATCGCTCGATTGCTTCTGCACGAGTAACTTCGATACGTTTGATCTCTAAGTTTTCATCAATAATGCGTTTCATTTCTTTTTCTATTAGTGGAAGATCTTCCGGTGTGATGGATTGCTCAAGATCCATGTCATAGTAGAATCCTTCTTCAATTACTGGACCAACACCGAACTTCACATCTTTGTAAAGGCGTTTCACTGCTTGCGCCAATAAATGTGCTGCAGAGTGACGCATCACTTCAATGCCCTCTTGATTTTTGTACGTAATGATTTCAACCGCACCACCATGGTCTAATTCACGACGTAAATCTACTAACTCTCC
The DNA here is from genome assembly GCF_003369575.1 of Oceanobacillus arenosus. Lineage (GTDB taxonomy): Bacteria > Bacillota > Bacilli > Bacillales > Amphibacillaceae > Oceanobacillus > Oceanobacillus arenosus. The sequence continues at coordinate 44,577 of NZ_PIOC01000027.1, forward strand.
GTCTAGCTTGATTGCTAATGCCTGTTTCTTCAATCCAGAAGAAATCGAACCTGCAATATCTTCTCCAGTAGTTCCAGCTGGGTACTCCTTTACTGCTCCATCTGGAAATGTAATGTTAATTTCTGCTGCCATATTTATTACTCCCTTCAAAAATTAAATTCAAAAAGCGCTCGTTCCTTTGCATCGGTTAAATGCAAAGGGACGAGCGCTTGTATGCTTCGTGGTTCCACCCTAATTCCCGTGAAAATTCTCACGGCTTCATTAATCTTTAACGCAGATAAGACGCTACTAATTACTATTATTTCCATAGTAGAGTTCAGAGGTGGTAATTACTTGTCGATACATTAGGAAGCTTGCAGCCAAATGACTTCCCTCTCTTAAATGTATGAATGACAACGAATCATGTCCTCATCATTACTTTTCATAAGTTTCGATTACTATATTGGAATTATAGCGCTAATTTTTTCAGAATGCAACTTTATTTTTGGCTATTTCTAATAGATTGTTGTTTTTAGTGATGAGTAGTTGATGTAAAGAGCGAACTAGTGACAATTGTAATTTTAGATTTTGCCAGCAGTTACTATTCGTACGAGGGTCTCCAGTATTTTGCTACAATCGACGTCGATAGTCCGTGGTTTTGTCATTCTTTTGACGTTAGATTCTGCACTACCCCCAGCGGAAAAAATACACGAAGACTCCTGCGGGAAGAAGAGCCTAGGTGAGACTCTGAAGTGCGATAGCACAAAGAGGCTCACCAGCTCCCCGCGGAAAGCGAAGTGTATTTTTGGAGCGGTGGATCAGGTAGCAAAATATCATCCTAAGTTAGTTCGCACTTTAAATAAAATCAGCACACCATACGAAAAGAATCTTATTTTTGATCATTATTTAAATAATAGGTAAAGGGAAAATGGCGTAGTGCTTGAAACTCAACTTTCTCCTGAAACACATTAATCACGGTTAAGGTCTTTGGCTCAGATGGATCATCACCATATATTTTGATTTTTCTTGGGGTCATTGCTACTAATGGAGCTAGATTCATTTCATTTTCATCCAATCCGACAATATAAAGGGGTTCTTTTTGCATCAACATACGTAATTCTATATTTGTAAACGGCTTTCCACTTTCGTTATAAAATGTAAAGTTATTCCCTTGAATAATATGAATAACGGGTAGTAATGCTTCCTTCTTGGCAATATATTCACGGAGCGTGTTAATAAAGCTTTGATGATCTTCTTCTCGTTTAAATTCATCAATGGCAATTCCAACATAATGAATCAGTTCATCCTTAAACGCTTTAAGGCGGAACTTGATAATCGATTCATAATGAATAACTGCTGTTTCTTCCATACAGGCAATGAATATGGTGGTTAAAAAGTGACTCGGGTCCTTCGTGCGATCTGCTCTACTATTTCTCAGCTGGAGACTGTCGCCATCACCTCCCGCATAAATCCACGCCGTCAGGTCATGAATCCGTTCAATTTCATCGGGATTCGAATAATAATAAATGTCCTCAATGATTTGCTTTATCATCGTTCCCAATCGGTGGATGATGAATACGTCTGCCATTGATTTAGCAATCATGTCCAACAATCCAGCATGTACCATTTCAAATTGGATTTCATTCCCCCATTCTTCATTCGTTTTCCAGTTAATTTCTATATTTTTTGTATGACGAAATAATTGCTCACAAAAACTGATAACTTCTTGCTCAGATTCAATGTATACCGTTAACATTCGTTTCACCCTCATCCACACCAAACTGTTACATTATATGGACAAAGTAGTGAAAAAATGATTAATATGCGAATCTAGTGAAAATTTCAATTTAGTAGGTGACATTCTTATTGTTTCTTAGTATTGGTAGAAATGCTCCTACATGATTATGTGAAAAATACTACACCAAGACTTCTCAACAAAATAGATACATTTTCAAAAGCGTCAAATTGCAGCCATTAAAAATAGGAAAAAGCCCTATTAGATCGTAAGGCTTCTCCCTATTTCCGCCTGTTTGCACCAAATACTGCAACAGGTTCACTCACTTGTTTAATCCGTTCGATAATCCGACCTGCTTTTACTGTTTCGATGCCATTTTTCGTGGTTGCTAGCTGTCCCTGAAGCTGTTCGAGATCATAATTCGACGTAAAGAAAACAGGGAGCCGTTCCATCATCCGATACTGCAGAATCGAACCAAGTATTTCATCACGAAACCATGCAGACTGTACTTCCGCACCAATATCATCCAGCATTAAAATATCCGCATTCTTAAAGCGGTCGATTTTCTCATTTACAGAATCATCTTTGAATGACCCTTTAATTTCTCGAACAAATTCTGGCATGTAAATAATCATCGATGAAATATTTATTTTCTTTAATTCATTAGCAATTGCACCTAGGAAATACGTTTTTCCCACTCCAAATGGCCCGTGAAAATAAATCCCTTTTCTCGGCAGTTCTTTACTTGCTTCGCGAATAAACCGAAATGCAGCCGCAACAGCATCATTTCGTTCTTGATCATTGTGCAAATCATTAATCGATGCTTGCAAAATTTCTTTCGGTACATGGACACTTTGAATGAGCTTTTCTTGATCACGCTCTTTTTCATACATTAACCGACTATGGCATTTTTCATAGGATAGGTGGAGTTCATTATTCTCGACATGTAATATCGGCGAATAGCCAGGAAGCATGTTTTTACATTCCGCAAATCCTGCACAATGATTACATTGCTTCGACTGGGTTTTATATTCATATAACTTAATTAAGCTTTTATTTATTTCTTGTTTCGTTAATTCAGGATGAATCGATAAAAACTCACGAATCTCCGGATCATGAAGTACATCATTTCTTATATTGACATAGTTTTCTTGAAAATTCTTATTCTCTTTCATCCATTTCTTTAATGTTGATTGGATTGGTTCCATAGCAATCATCCTTGAGATCTATTTTTATTGGACATAGCTTTTCCACTGAGTAGTGCTTGCAGTTCTGCTTTTTCTTTTTCTAAATCGATAACAGTTTGTGAAGCTTGCTGTACCACTTTCTTCTGCTTCGCATTGTTGCGCTCTTTAAACCAATCGGGAACAATCTCTTTCGATAGCGTCTTATAATTGTAGCTTGTCTTTTGCTTGGCACTCTTCTGGAATTTATTTTGCTCCGATTTCGCAAATTCCATCGCTTCTTTTGCCGTTTTAATATTGGCACGTGACCAGTGGCTGGCAATTTTCTCTAAATACGCCTTCGATAGCTTCATATTCGATTGTAATAAAACATAGTGTACGAGCACATTCATCACAGGCGCTGGCAAACCTTGTGAGACCATCACTTCACGAATTGCCTTTAAATCTTGCTCCGATGCTCGGTTACCACCTGACAGATCCTCTAATAATTGCTTCGGTGAAATGGATTCTAATTCATGGATTAACATTTCTTCCTTCGTCTGCGGTTCCGTCACCTGCTGTTTCGGTTCAATGCGCTTTGTCGTTAAATGGATTGGTACTTCATAATGCTTCGATTTAAATAAATCATGGCATGCAGTTTTAAATTCCTCGGTATCAAGTAAATTTTCTTCCGTTAATGCCCATAAAACAGACTTTTCAACCTCATTACTGTCCAAATCATATAACATTACCATTTGTGAAATCAGCTTCCGATTTTCTTGTGTTAATACCTTGCCTACCGGAATGAACCGCTGCTTTAGCATTTGCACAATCCATGAAAAATCGATTGTGGCATCGTTACGCGTTGGTGCCTGATTGGTATTTTCCTTCGGCTTAGCCTCTTCAATTGACGGTGTAAAGGTTTGGAAAACATCACCAAATGCGACCGTGATATTCTCACCCAAATCACCCGGTGCAATTTTATGATAATGACGTTTTAATGCATGAAATTTCGTGTCGCCAATTTGATGCAGAAGCAACTGGGAAAGCATCGCATCCTCGAAAAAGTTGCTCGGTGCAAATGGACTTAGTAACTCATACGTAAAAACCGTTGCATCTTCTTTTTGCTTTTTAAAGGTAGTTAAGAGACCGATGCCTTCTAGCTTCAATCTTGCTTTGTATATTTCATCTAATGGGATATTCAAATAATTCATTAATGTGTGATGGGTTTGAGGAGAAGAATCGGATTGCAGCTCCATTTCATGTAACAAGGTTAGATATAATGTGACTGCATGTACACCAATTAACGGTTGATAGAGATGTGCCAATGATTTTGTATAATCGATTGGTAAGCATTCTTGTAAGATGACATAATACCCATCAACTGGTAACACTTTTCCTAAATATTTCAAATAACCTCACCCTTTTTCATTATCAATCGTTTTTATTTGTAGGTAGATAAGTATAAAACCTTTCTCACTACATAAGTGCAACTAAGGCCGTCACCTAAAGGCTTGGGTTAAACCTAAGTTTTCTAATCCTTATCGGTTCCAGCTAATCCTTTTAGCTCTTCCAAAAACACCGTAATATCCTTGAACTGGCGATATACGGAGGCAAAGCGAACATAGGCAACTTCATCGACCTTTGACAGTCGCTCCATTACCATTTCCCCGACATGATCACTTGCAACCTCAGATGATCCAGAATTTCGTAACTCCTTCTCGACATCAGATGCAATCCCTTCGATTGTTTCTAGTGGAACTGGACGTTTCTCACATGCCCGAATGAGTCCACGAACCAATTTTTCTCTGGCAAATTCCTGTCTTGTGCCGTCTTTCTTCACGATAATTAATGGGGCTTGTTCCATCCGTTCAAATGTAGTAAAACGGAACCCACATTCTTCACACTCTCTCCGCCGACGAATCGATCTGCCTTCATCTGTCGGGCGAGAGTCAAATACCTTCGTATTTTTATTATTGCAATTGGGACATTTCATTACGTTCAACCCCGTTCATGTTAACAATCGTTTTGCTTTTGCTTCGGTAATTAATGGTAATTCTTTATCGATTAACACATATAATTGTTTGATTAATTTTGTACTATAGCCAAAATCTATCGGAATCATCGACTCTGTAGTTACAGAAAAATCGACTGCTGTTCGAAATGGCCGTACCATGATTACTGTTAACACAATAAACACTTTTCTCCCTTTTGTCGCAACGATTCCTATTTCCCCATGCTCTTCTGAGATAGAGTTTACTTTAAAACTATCGGAATTAGCAATAAGTTCTTCAATTTTTTTTAATGCTTTATCTTTTGTTGTTTTATAATAACGTGTTTGTAGTGATGTATCCCAATGATCTTCTTTTGTTTCAGCGTGATTACTAAAATATTTGGATAATGTATTGCGGATAGACAATCGCCACACCTCATTAATATTTTTTTTAAAACTTATGAGTATCTTTATCGTAACTAATAGTTTAACATATTTCGTCCAATTCCTCTATCAGTATATTAAAATTCAATTTTAGAAGTCCCCATTTAGCGACATTTGGCAATTTCTAGCAAACAGCCGCACCAACGTTTTATATCATAATTACTAAAAAGTTCAAAAGCCACCTAGTAAAATAGGTGGCTTTCCATTATGCGATTGTTGCCGTTTCTTTTTCTGTAATGAAAGTCCCAATGTAGCTTGCTAAATCAAGTACACGTCTAGAATAGCCCCACTCATTATCATACCAGGCTAGTACTTTTATTTTATTCCCTTCCATAACGATTGTTGAGAGCCCATCAATCGTTGCAGAATACTCTGTCGTCGTATAATCGATTGAAACAAGTGGTTCATCACTAAAATGAATAATTCCTTGCAATTCCCTGCTCGCCGCTTGTTTAAATGCTTCATTTACTTCTCCCACTGTCACAGAAGATTCCACATCAACAACAAGGTCGACTAAGGAAACATTTGGCGTTGGCACCCGTAATGATAGACCATGCAGTTTGCCATTTAAATGGGGCAAAACCTCTCCCAATGCTTTCGCTGCCCCCGTTGAAGTTGGAATAATGGACTGTGTACAGCTACGTGCTCGACGTAAATCCTCATGTGGGTTATCTAAATTTTTCTGATCGTTTGTGAAGGCGTGCACGGTTGTCATCAATCCATTAATAATGGAAAAACGTTCATCAAGCACTTTCACTACTGGTGCTAAGCAATTCGTTGTACAAGATGCATTGGAGACGACATTGTCTGTTGCCGGATCGTACGTATCCTCGTTTACGCCCATTACAATTGTATTATCCACTTCTTTTCCAGGTGCTGTAATGACTACTTTCTTTGCCCCTGCCCCAATATGTAGTCCAGCACTTTCCCTCGTCGTAAATTTCCCTGTCGCTTCAATCACTACATCGATATTAAGGCGTTTCCATGGCAGTAAGCTCGGTTCACGAGAACTGACGATTTCAACGAATTGACCTTCGATTTCAAGACCATTTTGCAACGCCTTCACATCTTTGTTATAAATGCCATGAATACTGTCATATTTAATTAAATGTGCGAGAGTCTCTGGTGGATAGCTTGCATTAATTGCAACTACTTCTAATTGCTGATCGCTCATTGCTTGACGAAAAACCATTCTGCCGATTCTGCCAAAACCATTAATAGCAACACGTGTCTTCACCATTCCGATTGAATCCCCCTAATATGTTATACTTAAAACTATTTTATCGTAATTAGTATAACATATTTAAATGATTATGTTACTCGTTTTAATATTTTTGTACAAAAATTGGCTCTTTTTGATTTACTATTATAAAGTGAAACTTCATTAATTGAACAGTATCGGGATTTTACTGGCTGTTGATCCCACACTTACTATTCTTGAAGCGGGGGTCTTACAGCCAGTTAATTCGGGAAAAATTGAAGCTTTTCTCTAAACGAATCGTATATGTAAGTAAATATAGAAATCTAAATGATATTTTTTCAGCAACCTTAATCATTATACTAGCTATACTTGTAGGTTATGCTTTTAGTTAGTGCTTATTTAAGAGGAAGTATAAAGGTCAGCACATTGCTTCACTCAATGAATTCATTCTTAATAGGAGGAGAGCGAATAATGAATAAATACGTTAAACCAATATTGAAGTAAGTGTCAAAATGAAGGATGGAAGTGTTCAAACACTTGATTCAATGACTAGCTTTAGTGAAAATGGAGGGACCACTGTTAAATTCCTCTCTCCTTTACCTTTAGATCTATCTAATGTCCGTTCGATAAATATTATCGGTAAGGAAATCGTTCTTTAAGTAATTACACAGACCTAAAAGGCTCAGTAAAAATTACTGAGCCTTTTTGCTAGTTAATGATAAAATTGAATCGGATATGTGGTCATTCTTTTAGACTACTTGCCTACTTGCCAATCACTTAATATCTGTTCCAGCTGTTCATACGATTCTTGTTTACTGCCATTATTATTGATCACCGCGTCTGCAAGCTTTGCTTTTTCCTTTACTGGTAGCTGGGAAGCGATTCGTTGCTTTGCTGCTTGTTCCGTAAAGCCGTCTCTCTCCATTAATCGCTGCAATTGTACTGCTTCATCGACATACACAACGATTGTTTTATCAACTAATGCTGTCAATTTGCTTTCGAATAATAAAGGAATATCGAGGACGACACAGCGAACGCCTGCAGCAATTAGCGCATCTCGCTGTTTCATCATCTGTTTTCTAACTTCCGGATGGACGATGTGATTTAATGCCAGTCGCTTTTCTTCCTCAGCAAAAATGATTGAACCTAGTTTTTTTCTGTCCAATGTTTTATCTTCTCTTACAATTGCTTCGCCAAATGCTGCTACAATTCTTTCATATGCCGCTTCGCCAGGCTCTACGACATCCCTTGATATTTTATCGGCATCAATCACTGGAATCTGAAAGTCATTGAACATGAAGGAGACAGTACTTTTCCCACTGGCAATGCTACCTGTTAGACCGATTACGAGCGCCATAACATCCACCCCTTATCTTTTTTGACATGTCGGACAAATATGGGTCCCACGTCCGCCTACCTTTGATTTAACAATTTCGTCACCACAATGCTTACATGCGGTCCCTTCTTGTCCATAAACAAATAGCTCTTGCTGGAACATTCCCATCTCCCCGTTTCCATTCACATAGGAGCGGATGGTTGTTCCACCTTGCTTGACCGCATCGCTTAACGTTTCAACTGCTGCTGCTTGAATCCTTTTGATTTCATCGTCTGATAATTGATTGGCTTGCTTTAATGGATGGACCCCTGCTTTAAATAAAGTTTCATCAACGTAAATATTGCCAAGACCCGTAACAATCGTTTGATCGAGCAGCACGAGCTTAATGACTCTCTCCGTTTTCCTGAGCTTTTTTGAAAAATAATCAAATGTAAATGCCGCATCAAATGGCTCTGGACCTAATTTCTTTAATGGATTATGCAGCATTTCCTCTCCCTTAGGGAAAACATGCATCGTTCCAAATTTCCGCACATCGTTATATCTTAGTTCTTCTCCATTCGTGAAGGAAAAAACGACATGTGTATGCTTCTTCATTGGATCATCTGCAGGATTTACACTATATTTTCCTTCCATCCGTAAATGCGATACAAGGACGTAATGATCAAGATGAAAGAGGAGAAATTTCCCCCTTCTTGTCATATCCTGGATAGTTTCGCCAATTAATTGCTCTTTAAATACTTCCAAATCATCTGGTTCTTTAATAATTTTTGACCAGTTAACGGTGATATTCTCAATCGTTTTACCGATTACGAATGGTTTCAATGTATTCTTGATTGTTTCTACTTCTGGTAATTCAGGCATACTTCATTCCCCTTATTTCGCATCAAACCAGCTGTCACCGTAAGCATAATCGACCTTGAGTGGAACGATTAATTCAACGGTGTTCTCCATCATCGCTGGGACTATTTCTTTTAATTTCTCGATTTCTTCTTTCGGTGCTTCTAAAATCAATTCATCATGTACTTGAAGCAGCATTCGTGCTTGCAGCTTCTCTTCTTTTAATTTTTCATCCAAATCGAGCATTGCTTTTTTAAGTATATCTGCTGCACTACCTTGAATCGGCGTGTTCATTGCCGTTCGTTCTGCAAAGCTTCTTAAGTTAAAGTTTCTGCTCGTAATTTCTGGCAGATAGCGACGGCGATTCATAATTGTTTTCACATAGCCATGTTGTTTCGCTTCTTGAACAATATCTTCCATATATTGCTTCACACCAGGATAGATGTCAAAATAGCGATCAATAAAGCTTTTCGCTTCTTTTCTTGGGATGCCTAGGTTTTGTGAAAGGCCATAATCACTAATTCCATAAACGATTCCAAAGTTAACGGCCTTTGCTTGACGCCTCATATTTGATGTTACTTCGTCTTTTTCTACATGAAAAACTTCCATCGCTGTTTGCGTATGAATGTCGAGATCACTCTTAAATGCCGCAATCAGCTTCTCATCATTCGCGATATGGGCAAGCACACGTAATTCAATCTGCGAATAATCGGCAGCAAACATAATCCAATCCTTCTCTGACGGTACAAATGCACGACGGATTTTTCTCCCCTCTTCCAGGCGAATCGGAATATTTTGCAGGTTCGGGTCAATTGAGCTAAGTCTTCCTGTTTGTGTCAATGCCTGGTTATAGCGTGTATGAATTTTACTTGTATCCTTATTCACTACCTTTAGTAATCCTTCAATATACGTCGATTGCAGCTTTCCTAATTGACGATACATTAAAATCTTCGGAATGATTTCATGTTCATTTTCCAATTGTTCGAGCACATCTGCAGCAGTTGAGTATCCTGTCTTCGTTTTCTTAATAGCCCGCAGCCCTAATTTTTCAAACAGGATCGGCCCAAGCTGTTTTGGTGAATTTAAATTAAATTCCTCTCCAGCGAGATCATAGATTTCTGCTTCGAGATTCGCTAATCTTTCCTTCAAATCTACGCCCATTTCCTCTAGTCGACTTTTATCAACTAAGACACCTTGGGATTCCATTTCACCTAGAATAAGCGCGAGTGGCATTTCCAAATCAAGTAATAAATCTGCTTGTTCATTTTCTTCAAGGAGTGCTTCCATTTCCGGTTGTATCGCATAGAGTGCATTCGCTTTCCTCGCAATATGCTCGGACAATACAGCTGTTTCCGGAACCTTCTGCTTCGCACCTTTACCATAAACTTCTTCATCAGATTTTGCCATCGCCTTACCCATACGACTTGATATCGCTGGAATGTCTAGGTTATTTTCAGATGGATCAAGCAAATAAGATGCAAGCAGCATGTCAAATGTGATTCCTTTAATATGGATGTCATGTCGCAGTAAAGCTACGAGGGTTTTCTTCGCATCAAAAACAGATTTCTTCTTGCTCTCGTCCTCTGCCCAATCTTTAAATGCAGCCGATTTAATCGCAAGCTCTGTCGGTATAAAGTAAGCTGCATTGTCATTAACAAGCCCGATGCCTTCGATTGCTGCTTGGTGGTAGTTCTCACCGAGCATCTCAATAACGACCGCTTCTTTACCAGTAAACATAGCGGCGCTAATTTCCTCAACAATTGTATAGTCTATTTCATCTAAACTAACTGTAGCTTCTTCCACACTTTCTTCACCAGTCATTTTATTAAGTAGCGACTGGAAGCCCAGCTCTTTAAAAATCCCGCTAACCTCACTTGGCTGATATTCCGTATACTTCGCATCATCAATCGTTACATCTATTGGTGATTCACGATTGATCGTCACGAGCTCCTTACTCATAAATGCATCCGCTTTATACGTTTCAAGATTTTCCTTCAGCTTCTTGCCGCTTACCTCATCCAGATGTGCATAGACTTCTTCTATTGTTTCGTACTGCTTTAATAACTTGGTCGCTGTCTTCTCACCAACACCGGGAACACCTGGAATATTATCAGAGTTGTCCCCCATTAATGCTTTTAAATCAATGATTTGCTTTGGCGTTATTTCCATTTTTTCCAGCATATAGCTTGGCGTATATTTCTCAACTTCGCTAATTCCTTTTTTTGTAACATTAACCGTTACAGTCTCGTCAACGAGCTGCAGCATATCCTTGTCCCCAGAGATTACCGTTACATCAAAGCCCTTATCCCTTGCCTGCTTTGAAAGGGTTCCAATAATATCATCCGCTTCATATTGCTCAAGCTGATAATGCTTAATTCCAAATGCTGTAAGCAATTCTTTTAAAATCGGAAACTGCTCCGAAAGTTCCGATGGTGTCTTCTGCCTGCCGCCTTTATATTCCTTATAGGTTGCATGACGAAATGTCGTTTTCCCTGCATCAAATGCCACAAGCATATGTGTCGGCTTTTCTTCCTCGAGCATGCGGAGCAGCATCGTTGTAAATCCGTAAACCGCATTCGTGTATACCCCCTTATCATTGTTTAAAAGTGGTAACGCAAAAAATGCGCGATAGATCAAACTGTTTCCGTCCATTAACACTAATTTATTCGTCATAAATTCAATTCCTCCAAAAAAATTATCTTTAACGCTATTTTATCATTGTCTCCAATGAAAGAAAAATTTTAGAAAACTAGACTTAATTTAGGTTAACGATTGCTCTGGGGCCAGTCGCTCCGGAAATACACTTCGCTTTCCGCGGGCGGCTGGTGAGCCTCCTTGTGCTACCGCACTTCGTAGTCTCACCTAGGCCTTTCCTCCCGCAGGAGTCTCCGTGTATTTCCTACGCTGGGTTAGTGCTAGTATCTATAGTTTTCCATTCCACTATAAGATAAATTTGCGTTTCCCTATGATTCGCGACTGTCCTTCGCTACAATCAACACAGCTGATATTTCGTAGTTTATATCACTACTTGAAAAAACAGCAATCAAATTAGAAAATAGCCCCTATTAAAGAAGAAACACCCTCTTATATTTAGAGGATGCTTCTTATTATTTATTAAAGTGGCAAGTAAACATGCATGCTTGTCCCTTTATTTACTTCACTTTCGATTTCAATTTTCCCTTCATGAACCTCGACAATATGCTTCACAATCGCGAGACCAAGCCCTGTTCCACCGGTATTTCTACTTCTTGCCTTGTCAACGCGATAGAAGCGCTCGAAAATTCGTGAGATTTTATTCTGATCAATGCCGATTCCTGTATCAGAAACATTAATATGGACGTATTCGTCTTTCTTTTCAACTTTTAAGTAAATCTGACCATTTTCCGGCGTATAGTTAATCGCATTATCCAGTAAATTAATGAAAATTTGCTTCACACGTTCTTTATCCGCCTTGAATATAACGTTTTCCTCCATGTCCACGTGAAGGGTGAGTTTCTTTGCTTCCGCATGGTACATAAAGGTTGGAATGAGATCCTTCGTAATATCCTTCACATTTACCGTATGCAACACAAGGCGGAAGTTCTCGGTTTCAAGTCGAGAAAGGGTAAGTAAATCTTCTATTAAGAGCTGCATTCGGTTGCTTTCGTTATAAATAATCCGAAGAAAATCTCTTGTTGTTTCCTCATTGCTCATGCCACCATCAAGTAAGGTTTCAGCAAATCCCTTGATCGATGTAATCGGAGTACGGAGCTCATGCGAGACATTCGCGACAAAGTCCTTGCGCATGGATTCTAACTTTTTTAACTCGGTGATATCTCGGATGACGAGTACGGCGCCTTTTAAATTATTATGTTCATTAAAAATTGGGATACCCGATATTTCATAATAAAATCGATTAATTCCGATATAATGGGTAAATGATTCTTTTATATTCTTTTCTGATACAAATGCCTTTTGAACTGCTTTAATACATGCATCATTATCCAAGATATCGTAGTATAACTGGTCTTGATAGTGCTTCAATTCCCCACCAAACATTTCGATAAACTTCTGATTGATGAGCTGGATATGGCCTCTTTCGTCAATTAAAATTAAACTGCTTTCTGTATTATTGACTAATGTATTCAGCTGTTCCAGCCGCAAATCCTTCTTCATTGTGAGCTGATTCAAGTTACTAGCAAGTCCATTAATTTTCGTATTTAACGCCCCAACCATCGTATCTGGATTATTAAGCAATCTTACATCATAATTCCCCTTCTGAATCTCTTCCATTGTCTCGATTGCCTTCTCAACCGGTTTAATAAACGCCTTTGAAAAGTACGATAGCATCACTAAAAAAATAATATATTCGATTATTAAAACGATTGCTAACACTAGATAATTATCCATGAAAGGAAAAAGGACAGCACCAGTTCCGAGCACAATAAAGAACAATATAATCACATATTGGAACAGCGGCTTCTGAAACAGCTCGTTCATTGGGCAGGATCCTCTAATTTATAGCCAAGCCCTCTAACGGTCTTAATGTAGATTGGTTTCTTCGAGTTTGGCTCAATCTTATCTCGCAAATGGCTAATATGTACGTCAACAATTCTTGTATCCCCAACAAAATCATAATCCCAAACCCCGCTGAGCAATTGGTCTCTCGAAATGACTTTCCCTTTATTACTCGCTAAATAAAACAGCAATTCAAATTCCTTTCTCGTGAACGTAATCACATTGGAATGGACCTCTGCCTCATATCGTTCCGGGAAAATCGTTAAATCGCCGACTTTCAATTTATTAAAACTCGTTTGTGTCGTTTTTTTCGTTCTACGTAAGATTGCCTTAATTCTTGCGACAACCTCTTTTGGACTAAATGGTTTGGTTAAATAATCATCTGCACCAAGCTCCAGACCAAGGACCTTATCAAACTCATCATCCTTCGCTGTAAGCATTAAAATCGGCGTCTCATTCCGATTGTTCCGCAAATGCTTGCAAACCTCCATCCCATCCATTTCAGGAAGCATTAAATCGAGAATAATTAAATCATACTCGTTATTCTCCGCTTTTTGGATTGCTTCTAAGCCATCATATGCAATGTCTGTTGAAAAACCAGCCTTTTCGACATTATAATTTAAAAGTGTAACAATTGGTTTTTCATCATCTACGATTAGTATTCTCTGACTCAAGTAAGAAACCCCCTATAATATGCTCTCTTCAACTAGCGAAAAAGAAATCTCACCCCCATCTTATCATGAAACATGCATATTATATTAATAATAAGATATTGTAAATAAAATTTTACACTTGTAGCTTTATTATATCGTTTATTCACCGTCACATACATGTATCAACCCAATTATTGACTTAAGATAGTTCGCAAGTTAAATAACCATTTTTTCGAAAAAGGGGAATTTTATGATAAAATGAATATATAATGTGATCGATTGTACTTAAACGCAGCAGTCTTTAGTGTTATTTGATATTGAAGAAGTAGAATTAAATATGAATTAGAGTGTTTACAAAGAAGTGGAGGAAAACCAATGAAAAAATGGTTAGTTTCACCGTTGTTATTTGTTGGGTTTACCCTTTTGGTTATTCAGATTCGAATAATGGAATTGTTAGGGAAAAGCCTCCAGAAGCTGTGGTTGAGGTTGGAAATAAATCATATGAAGCGCCATTGGGTTCTTATTGCTGGGGTAAAAATGGTCAATCAACATGTGTCGATACGGTTGGACCAAAAGAACTTTTAAAAGGAAAAGAACCAATCAAAGTAAAACCTGGAGAAAAAATAATTCTTGAGATGAACGATGAACCGCAACCGAATCAGGTTCAGGTATTACAGATTAGTGAAAATGATGAAGTTGAAGTAAGTGTTAAAGATAACCGTTTCTCAGCCCCTTTACAAGAAGGAGTTTACTACTATTCTTATGGAGTATGGTGGATGGATTAACAGGAAGAAAACGTATCTAATGGAGATGCTTCCTATAATTTTGTTATCGAGGTTGAATGATTCTTTATTGAACAAACTGGTGCAAGAGTAAAACAATCCGATTCAGAACTTATTTAGGATTATGATGGAATTCATATCAAAAAATTTGGGGGAGTATCCAGATGTTTGAAAAGTTTAATTTTGACTTAATTTATCGCGAACAAGATGATTTCACCCCTCTAGTGGTAATGATGTGTGGCGTGGCTGGCTCTGGGAAAACTACATTCTCACAACAATTAGAAAAAGAAGGTTTTGTACGTCTTTCTATCGATGAAGAAATATGGGCTACGAATGGTCGTTATGGGATTGATTTCCCAATTGAAAGGATTGAGGAATACAAGAAAGATGCAGAAATAAAATTACGCAATCATTTAATAAAGTTAATTCACGATAAACAACAGGTCGTAATCGACTTCAGTTTTTGGGATCGTGTAAGAAGGGACCAATATAAACAACTCATTGAAAAGTCCGGCGGCAAATGGAAACTTATTTATCTAAAAGTTCATCCTGATGATTTACGTGAACGGCTTAAAATAAGAAACAAACGTTTTGATGCTAATGCGTTCCCTATTACTGAAGAAATTTTAACTTCCTACCTAAATGGTTTCGAAATACCAAAAGGTGAAGGAGAAATTATAATTGAAAATTAGACCTATCAACTAAAAACCATTTAGACTTATCTCTACTTCAACAAACTAGGAAGAAGGATGTTGGTGTGAATTTAATAAATGACTTTAATAACGACAATTTCAGTGGATGGTATGCGTTGTTCATAATTCTTTCAATAATTACTTTTAATAAGGTTAGGAAAATAGAACAGAGGAAAAAGAAATTGTATAATAAGGCAAATCGATTATACTACCGTTCTTAAATCATAGAAATATATGTTGATTCCAGTGTTCATTGTGTTGCTAATCTCGTAAAAATAGGGTTGTTATTTCTGCTGTTTTTTACTCCAAAACCGAATCCCCTGCACATCCATAAAAAAACGCTCCTATTTAAAAATAGGAGCGCTCTTCATATAATATAGCTTACTGCTTGTATTATTCCATGTTCTTAATTAATTCTGAACCGAATTCAGAGCATTTCACTTCGGTAGCGCCGTCCATTAGACGTGCAAAATCATAGGTTACGACTTTGGTTGCTATGGTTTTATCCATTGAGTCTGTAATTAATTTACCTGCTTCTCTCCAGCCTAAGTGATCAAGCATAAGAACAGCTGATAAAATAACGGATGATGGATTTACCTTATCAAGACCAGCGTATTTTGGTGCTGTACCATGTGTTGCTTCAAAGATAGCATGTCCAGTATCATAGTTAATGTTTGCTCCTGGAGCGATGCCGATTCCACCAACCTGTGCAGCTAATGCATCAGAAATATAATCACCATTTAAGTTCATCGTTGCTACAACGTCGAATTCATTTGGACGCGTTAAGATTTGTTGTAGGAAAATATCTGCAATCGAATCTTTAATCAGGATTTTTCCTGCTGCTAATGCATCGTCTTGTGCCTTGTTCGCAGCATCTTTTCCATCTTTCTCAACAATGCGGTCATATTCCGCCCATGTGAAGACTTTATCTGCGAATTCTTCTTCCGCTACTTCATAACCCCATTGCTTGAATGCACCTTCTGTAAATTTCATGATGTTACCTTTATGTACTAAAGTAACACTGTTACGGCCTTCTGTTATTGCATATGTGATTGCAGAGCGTACCAAGCGTTTCGTTCCTTCTTCAGATACTGGTTTAACGCCAATTCCTGATGTTTCTGGGAAGCGAATATTGCTTACATTCATTTCTTTTTGAAGGAAATCAATTACCTTCTTCACTTCATCAGAGCCTTGTTGCCATTCGATTCCTGCATAAATATCTTCTGTATTCTCACGGAAAATAACCATGTCAACGTCTTCTGGACGTTTTACTGGTGATGGAACACCTTCAAAGTAACGAACGGGACGTAGGCATGTAAATAGGTCTAATTCTTGACGTAATGCAACGTTAAGAGAACGGATTCCCCCACCAATTGGCGTTGTTAATGGACCTTTAATTGCAATTTTATATTCATCGATTTTATCTAATGTATCTTGTGGCAGCCATTCACCTGTTTTATCAAATGCTTTCTGACCTGCATATACTTCTAACCATTCAATTTTCTTTGTACCATTGTAAGCTTTTTCAACTGCTGCTTCGATTACTCGCTGTGCAGATGCCCAAATATCTGGACCTGTTCCATCGCCTTCAATAAAAGGAATAATTGGGTTATTTGGTACATTCAATATACCATTTTCTACTGTTATTTTTTCACCTTGCGTCATTTTGTCATACCTCCTAATATAATTAAGGGAGGAATAGCTAAAGAGTTGCTATTCACTTGCCCATATACGTTCATTTCTAATGATTGCATTTGGATTTTTTACAGTCATGTCGCAATGAAATCCAGATTACCCATGTATCGCAATGTATCTCATGGAATCTTTAAATCTCTTACGCTCTATCTTTGATCGTCACATAAACTTGAGTCGATGGTCCAACATATTGTGCTCTTGGGCGGATAAGACGGTTATTCTCATACTGCTCAAGAATATGTGCAATCCAGCCCGATGTTCGGCTGATTGCGAAGATTGGTGTAAATAAATCATGATCAATTCCCAATGCATCATATACAGATGCACTATAGAAATCAACGTTTGCAGGCAGGCCTTTATGTTCTTTAATATAGTCCTCGATCGCTACCGACATATTATACCATTTTTCCTGGCCATTTAGTTTTGTCAATTTGCGTGACATTTCCTTTAAATGCTTCGCACGTGGATCGCCATTACGATAGACACGGTGCCCCATGCCCATAATTTTTTCCTTATTTTCCAGCTTCTTCTTGATATATGGTATTGCGTTTTTCTCTTCTCCAATTTCGGTAAGCATCTTCATCACCGCTTCATTTGCCCCTCCATGAAGTGGTCCTTTCAATGTCCCTATTGCTGCAGTGATTCCCGAATAGATATCAGCTAATGTTGCAACACAAACCCTTGCCGCAAATGTCGAGGCATTTAGTTCATGATCCGCATGTAGCACGAGTGCTTTATTGATCGCTTCTTTCTCGATATCTTTCGGTTCCACGTCGTTTAACATGTACAGAAAGTTTTCTGCAAAGCTTAGATTTTTCTGTGGTTTAACAGGTTCTTGTCCTTTGCGAATCCTTGAGAATGCTGCAACAATTGTCGCAATCTGCGCTTGGATACGGACTGCCTTCCGTTTATTTGCCTCCACTTCCATCACATCTGCCTCGTTATCATACAAACCGAGTAGTGAAATGGCAGTACGCAATGCAGCCATTGGGTGAACGGTTGTTAAATCATAGGAACGTAAATGATCGATAATTGTATTTGGTAGTTCCATACTCGTAGCAAGTTCCGCTTTCATCGCATCTAATTCCGTTTGATTTGGTAGTTTCTTATTCCATAATAAATAAACTACTTCTTCAAAACTAGAATTATTAGCTAAATCATCAATTCTATAACCAACATATGTGAGTTGATCATCAATAATAGAACTTATGGATGACTCGGCTGCTACAACCCCTTCTAGTCCTCTAGTTGTTGTTGTCATAACAAACCCTCTCCTCTATTCAATATTGTATTCGTGTTCATAGAATACATTTAAACAATATTTACTTCCAGGCTACTTAGCCAAATGATCACCACTTGAATAATTTCGAAATAAAAGGCTAGCAATCCTATAGAAATAAATACTGTCTCCCCAAATCTAATTATAAAGTATTATGAATGTAAAGTGAATTGAAACCGTTTAATTTGCGAAAAATAATCATTGCAAAATCCATCTTCCTCTCAAATTACGTACTATTTTCTTATCTTTTAGCATATGTAGAATAGTACAAGCATCTTTTTGTAGAGAGGATTTTCTTATGTACAAGCCTTTGTTCATGCAGTTATTACGCCTTATTATCGTCATTGCTATCGTAATATGTGGTTATTTTTTAATCAAATATGCGTTTCTTTATTTATATCCGTTATTTATTGCGATGTTCCTTGCATTCCTGCTTCATCCGATTGTCCACTTTTTTGAGTCAATCATTCGGATACCTAGAGCATTTGCAACCTTCTTTACCATAATCTTTATTTCTCTCTTTTTATTTGGCGCTGTATATTTTATTGTAGTTGAAATCTATCATGGGACAGCCTTTTTAGCGGAAAAACTTCCTGCATATTTCGAGGCAATTCTATTATATTTGGAAGCACTATTTAATCAGACAATCATACCAATCTATGAAAGGATTCTTTCCTTCTTCCAAACATTAGATGCTTCACAGCAGATAGCGATTGAGCAAAACGTAAATAAACTGGCAGCAGAATTTGCTTCATCTGGTGCAGCGTTATTACAGGATCTATTAACAAGCATTCCAAGTCTGCTTTCTTTCTTTCCTAATTCAATTACGGTGTTTATTTTTACCATTTTGGCAACTTTTCTCATAACGAATGACTGGGAGCGGCTCAAACTGGGATCGAAATCAATACTGCCCCCAGTAGCAAATACATCAACGAAAAGAATTCTTACCCACTTAAAGGAGTCCTTATTCGGATTTATTAAGGCACAGTTTATTTTAGTCATGACGACATCGGGGTTAATATTAATTGGACTGCTCATATTAGGAGTGGAGCATGCGGTAACGATTTCCCTACTAGCTGCATTTGTTGACATTATTCCCTTTATTGGAACTGGGATGATTTTTATCCCGTGGATGCTTTATTTATTTCTCACTGCAAATTATTCGCTGACAATTGGCATTACAATTATTTATATGGTCACAATCGTTTTTCGTCAATTAATCGAACCGAAAGTATTATCCTCTAATATGGGAATCCACCCACTTGTCGCACTGTTAGGGTATTTTATTACCCTTCAGCTTTGGGGTGTTGCTGGATTCCTAGTGGCACCACTCATACTAATCATCCTGCATGCATTTTATCATGCAGGTGTATTCCATTCGATAGGTGCATTTATTAAAGGATCGGCTTGATTACCATTTCCGGAAAATGATTGTCCCGTTTTTCATTTTTCGTCTGAGATAATAATAGATCCATCGTTTAATCGGTCGTCGTGCAAATGGCAGTATTAAGATAATTCCGGCGATATCTGATATCAATCCAGGTAAAAACAAAAGAATGGAGCCCATAAAGATACAAATGCCATCTATCATCGCTTCTCCAGGTGGCTGCCCCTGGCTCATCATTACCCTTGCCCTATTCCATGTATCTATTCCTTGCTTCTTTGCAATTGCGACACCAGCAATACCTGTGAATAGTATTAGGAATATGACCCACCATGGACCAATCATATTCCCTAGCCAGATAAATACCCCAATCTCAGCAGCTGGTATGACGAGTAGAGCAAGTATCAACCAACGCATAACAGCATCTTCCTTCCTAAAAAAATATAGGCTCATTTCGTATGGTCTGTTGCTATTTAAATACACCATGAACTAGGCGCAATGTTGATCTCCACTGCGGACAGTCGCTTTCCGCAGCGATTGGCCTAAGAACTCTCATCACCCTATTTTGGTTAGGACGTGTAACCTCAATCCCAATCTTTTAGTAACAGCCTATATGAAAATAGAAATCGGCTGTATCACCGATTTCTATCCCTTTCAACTACATATATTGTAGCCTATTTCCCTTAAAGAACGCTCGCGTGACCTTTGTATATGTCACCTTTACTTCCATCAATTGTAATTGCTTGGCCATCTGTTAGCGTTTCAAATACATCTTCAACGCCGACAATTACTGGAATACCTAGGCTTAGTCCAACAACTGCTGCATGGGACGTTAATCCGCCTTCTTGCGTGATAATTCCACCTGCTTTTTCAATTGCTTCCATCATATCGCGATCTGTTCCGTTTGTAACAAGAATATCGCCATCTTCTACTTTCTCAAGTGCTTCTTTCGCATTCTTAGCAAATACAGCTTTTCCATATGCTGTACGTCTGCCAATTCCTTGTCCTTTTGTAAGAACATCGCCAATTACATGGACTTTGATGAAGTTTGTTGTACCACTTACTCCAACAGGAACACCTGCAGTAATGATGACACGATCTCCACGATTGCAAAGGTCTGCGTGTAATCCTAAGTCAACTGCAATATCCAACATTTCATCTGTTGAATTTGCTTTTTTGCCCATAACAGCATGAACACCCCATACTAATGAAAGCTGACGATTTACTGATTCTTCATACGTAACAGCTAGAATGGTTGCTTTTGGACGATATTTAGAAATCATTCTTGCAGTATGACCACTTTCTGTTGGTGTGATAATGGTCGTAATATCTAAGTTAAGTGCCGTATGTGAAACAGATTGTGTGATAGCTTCTGTAATGGACATATCGACATTTCTTGAACGCTCTTGTAAAATCGTATGATGATCAAGTGCTGATTCGACTTTTAATGCAATATTATACATTGTTTTTACAGATTCAACTGGATAATTACCTGCTGCAGTTTCACCAGAAAGCATAATTGCATCTGTACCATCTAAAATCGCATTCGCAACGTCTGATGCTTCTGCTCTTGTTGGACGAGGGTTTCTTTGCATTGAATCAAGCATTTGTGTTGCTGTAATAACAGGTTTACCTACTGTATTACATTTTTTGATTAATGACTTTTGTACTAATGGAACATCTTCTGCAGGGATTTCAACACCCAAGTCACCACGAGCAACCATCAATCCATCACTTACCTCTAAGATTGTGTCAATATTGTCAACACCTTCTTGGTTTTCAATCTTAGGAATGATTTGGATATATGAGCCGTTATGTTGCTCCAATACTTCTCTGATTTCAAGTACATCTGATGCACGTCGTACGAATGATGCTGCAATGAAGTCTACTTGATGTTCAATACCGAAGATAATATCGCTTTTATCTTTATCTGTAATCCCTGGTAGGTTTACGGATACATTCGGAACGTTTACACCTTTTTTATTCTTAACAATCCCTGTGTTTAGTGCTTTTGTAATAATATTGCCTGCAGCATGATCGATTTCAGTAACTTCTAATTCAATCAAGCCATCATCGATTAGAATTTTAGAACCTTCGTGGACATCATTGATTAAACCTTCATATGTTACAGAAAAACGTTCTGCAGTACCTTCCACTTCTTCCATTGCGATGATAACGGTATTCCCTTCTACAAGTTCTGCAATACCATCTTTGAAGTTATTCGTTCTAATTTCAGGTCCTTTTGTATCCAATAAGATTGCAACTGTCTTACCTGTCTTCTCTGACGCTTCTCTAATGTTATTAATACGGTTTAAATGTTCTTCATGGTCACCATGTGAGAAATTAAGTCGGGCAACATTCATGCCGGATTCAATTAGCTGTTCCAATGTTTCTACAGATTCTGATGCTGGTCCAATCGTACATACAATTTTAGTGTTTTTCATTTACTTCTTCCTCCTTATGGTGCATTCCTAGATCGATAATTCTTTTGAAAGTTGGTACATGTCTTTATTAATCTGATGTTTCTTCGTTAAAATGTCATTGATGTCATAGTCTACAAGCTGGTTACTTTCAATACCAACCATTCTTCCTGCTTTACCTTCAAGTAGGATTTCTACTGCCTTCGCTCCTAGACGACTTGCTAAGACACGGTCTTGTGCGGATGGTGAACCACCACGTTGTATGTAACCAAGTACCGTTACACGTGTTTCCAGACCGGTTGCTTCTTGAATACGTTCCCCATAATCAATCCCGCTACCGACGCCTTCTGCTAACACGATTATACTATGCTTCTTGCCACGATCATGACCGCGATTTAATCGGTCAACCACTTCGTCGAAATCATCTTTTCTTTCTGGGATAATGATGCTTTCTGCTCCACCAGATAATCCTGCCCATAGTGCAAGGTCACCAGCGTCTCTTCCCATCACTTCAATGATATACGTACGTTCATGTGATGTCGCCGTATCGCGAATCTTATCAATTGCTTCGATTACTGTATTAAGTGCGGTATCAAAACCAATGGTGAAATCTGTACCAGCAATATCATTGTCAATTGTTCCTGGTACACCAATACATGGATAACCTTTTGAAGTTAATTTCTGTGCGCCACGGAAGCTACCATCGCCACCAATGACAACTAAGCCATCTATTTCGTATTTATTTAATTGCTCGATTGCTAAGTTTTGGCCTTCTTCTGTTTTGAATTTTTCACTTCGTGCAGAGAAGAGAATCGTCCCTCCACGTTGAATAATATCACCAACAGAGCCAACATTCATTGATTCAATATTACCATCCATAAGTCCTTGATAGCCATTTTTAATTCCAAATACCTCTACGTCATGATAAATAGCCTTTCTAACAACCGCACGAATCGCAGCATTCATTCCCGGTGCATCTCCACCGCTTGTTAAAACGCCAATTCTCTTTATCATTCACTCTCACCTCTAGTCGGAAATTATTTTTACCTCATTTACTGTACCATAATTTGTCGTAAAGTGGAACTTCAATCCGTGACGAGATATGCCTTGCAAGTAATATGCTCCAATACCTACTATATTTAGGATAATGAAAAATTCGACAAATAGCAACGAATTATGCAAAAACACATGGAAAAATAACAAATGCGGAACAAAAGCGTAAGCGCCCGTTTAGCGACGTACGGAGATGAGGTGGTTCGACGTTGCCACAGGACGTGGCGAACTTAGTCGAACTTCTCCTTGCCTTTTGAGATAAAGGAAACATGCCCCTTCACTTTAGGGGTATGCCGACGTTGGCGAATTCCCGATTTTAGTCGGCCTTCCTTAATCCTAGCGAATCGATGTTGACTTATCGTACGGAGGTGAGGGAAGTCTCGCTAGGAGCACGGGACGCTTACGCTGGACGTGGCTGTTCTCGGTAATTAAGTTATACACAGCGTCCAATTTTACAGTTTCCAAAGCTGCAAGAAAAGGCTGATAATGCTCGCATTATCAACCTTGAATAGCTTACAATTATTCAAATTCACCAATTACTTTGTATTTCTCCCAACGTCGCTCTAATAGCTCTTCCTTCGTATAGGCAGAAAGCTTCTTAAGCGATTGGTTGATCACTTGGTCAATATAGTCTGCCTGTTGCTTTACGTCCCGATGTGCTCCGCCTCTTGCTTCAGGAATGATTTGATCAATTACATGCAATTGTTTCAAATCATATGCGGTAATTTTCATAGTTTCTGCTGCTCTTTTCGCTTGTCCAGCATCCTTCCATAGTAATGCTGCAGCACCTTCTGGTGAGATTACAGAATAAGTAGAGTTCTCAAGCATATGAAGTTGGTCACCTACACCAAGTGCAAGTGCACCACCACTTCCACCTTCACCAATTACAATACAAATAATTGGAACCGTGAGTCCTGCCATCTCCATGAGGTTTCTGGCAATTGCTTCGCTCTGTCCGCGTTCTTCTGCTGCCCTGCCAGGGTATGCACCCTTCGTATCGATAAAGCAAATAATCGGTCGATTAAATTTCTCTGCCTGCTTCATATGACGGAGTGCTTTCCGATACCCTTCCGGATGTGGCATGCCAAAGTTTCTGCGGATATTTTCCTTTGTATCTTTCCCGCGCTGATGACCAATAACGGTAACAGGCTGATCGCGATAATAAGCGATCCCCGCAATGATTGCTTCATCATCACCGAAATAACGGTCACCATGAAACTCGATAAAGCTTGTGAATATATGCTCCACATAGTCCATCGTTGTTGGACGTTCCGGATGTCTTGCCATTTGTACCCGATCCCATGGCTTTAAATTCCCATAAACATCTGCTTCCAACTCTTCCAACCGTTTTTCTAGTGTCGTAATTTCTTCTGTCAAATCAAGCTCACTTTCAGAAGTGAACTTCTTTAATTCTGCGATTTTCTCTTTTAGGTTAATGATTGGTTTTTCAAATTCTAATACATGCTTCATGCCTTACTCCTACCCTTCTCATGCATTTCAAGTAGCGTTGTAAGAAGGTCTTTCATTTCTTCTCTTGGTACAATTCGATCCAATTGTCCGTGCTTTAATTGAAATTCTGCAGTTTGAAAATCTTCGGGTAGTTTTTCGCGAATGGTTTGTTCAATGATTCGTCGACCCGCAAAACCAATTAATGCACCTGGTTCAGCGAAATTGTAATCACCTAGTGAGGCGAAACTAGCAGAAACCCCACCTGTTGTTGGATGGGTCATAATCGAAATCATCAGTCCACCACTATCGCTGAAGCGTTTGATAGCAACGGACGTCTTTGCCATTTGCATTAGACTTAAGACACCCTCCTGCATTCTTGCGCCACCAGAGGCAGTGAAAATAATAAATGGCAATGATGCTTCTTTCGCATTTTCAATCGCTCTCGCAATTTTTTCACCAATTACAGAACCCATGCTACCCATTCGGAAAGAGGAGTCCATAACAGCAAACGCTGTTGCTTGTCCATTAATCAGACCATGTCCAGTCACGATTCCTTCATTTAATCCTGTCTTCTGCATGTCCTTCTTAACCTTTTCATCATAACCTGGGAAGTCTAATGGGTTTACAGTTGTCATTTTCTGATCCCATTCCTTAAATGTACCTTCATCAAATAAACTTTCAATTCGTTCCCATGCTCCTAATGGATGATGATATCCACAGTTTGGGCAAACATTTAACGTTTTCTTCAATTCTTTTCGATAAAATATTTTATGACATTTATCACATTTTTGCATTAAACCTTCAGGAACATCTACCTTGCTATGTTCGCTCGGTATTGTTGCGTATTTCTTACGCTTGCTAAACATAAATTTAGCCAAGGTAATTCCTCCTTCTAAGAGCCTCTTAACTGCAACACCTTAAATGTCAGGACGCTGCATTCTCGTATTTCCAATACTAGCTTATCCGGTACAAAAAGGTTGTCTAAACTAGTCGAGGAATCAAAATAATTCTCCTATTGCAAGCTACAGATTGAAAGCTTATTACCCTTCTATTCCACTTAGAAAAGTTACTTACTAAAATAAATTCTCAATCAATGAATAATGACGATCGGTATATAACGCTACTAGCTGACGATAAAAGGATATATCATAGCAATCCTTCCTTATCGTATGTGAAAACTCCTCCATTAATTGCCAAATTCTCGTCAACAATAAGTTTTCCGTCTTCATAAAGATAAAGTTAAAAAATGCAACATGCCGATCATTTGGATGGTCGTACGTTGAATCAATGATTTGCTTTAATTCATCAAGATCGGAGTCAGTAAAGCGATCAAACGCAAGCTTTGCTGCTTCCTTCTCGATAATCCGCTTTGATAAAAACAAATCTTCCTTTGTATTGCCTTGCTGTAAAATAAATGATGATAAAAGTTCAACAATATGGAATGGACGATATGTACTCAAATAGGTACCCTCACCATGTCTCGTTTCAATTATACCAAGCAGTTCCAGTGCTCGCAATGCTTCTCTTACAGAGGATCTGCCTGCTTGCAGCTTCTCCGCAAGCTCGCGCTCCGATGGCAGCTTGTCCCCTGCATTTAACTCATTTTTCTCAATATAGCTGCGGATTTCATTTAGTACACCTTGATATACCTTCTGTTGTGATAATAGTGACATGGTTCGTTGCCACTCCTTCTAGTCCCATTTAATTTGCTTCTAGACTCGCTAGATTTAAAGCAAGACACATTTGGATGGAATTTCTACTTTCGATTGTACCATTTTTTCTGTATTTAACAATGATTTCATATCAAAAGCGCAGGCCCTAATAGCGATGGGTTATGGATTGTAGAAATAGAGTTTTATTATTTTGCATTGTTGTACAAATAAAGTGAGAAGTTATGACACTATTATCTGCCAAGTGATGGATGATAATTGTTCGCGGGTAATCACTGGCTGCAATCAACAGGTGGTCAGACCACCGATAACTTCTCTATTATATCAGATGCGTCAAGTCTGTAAAGTTGCGCTCCATTTTCTACTTCTGCAGGATAACATCCGCATTTCCAAAAAAGTTTCGAAGGGCATTTAGCGCATCGCGCGTCGGATTAATATTGTAATCTGCTGCAAGCTGATATGTTTGCTTTGTATTTTCCTGGTAAATAATGATCGCAACACTTCCTGGAAACTGGTGTGCAACCTTTTGAATTTGTTCCAGTGCTTCCACTGACTCCTCATCGCCTAGTTTAATAAAAAGGCGCTCGCTCGATATCACTGCTAATTCATCCACGGCAAATGGCTTGATTTCGTCCAGTACCCACTGGACCCGACGATTTCTCGACTCGATTTTCCCCTTAATCATAATCAGCGTTTCCTCCTCGAGAAATCTTCTCGTTTCCCGGTACAAATCCGGAAAGACAACACCATCCATCTCACTCGTTTCATCACTCAACGTAATAAATGCCATCGATTCCCCGCGCTTCGTGCGAATGGTTTTGATTTGCTGAATAATTACTGCGGCCTTCATATTTCGCTTGCCAATGAAGGTTTCCGCATTTGCTAGCGGAACAAACCCACTTGCACGTAACCGTGATCGATATTCCTTTAATGGATGACTCGAAATATACATTCCGAGAAACTCTTTTTCATCAGCAAGCTTTTTGACGATACTGAAATCCTCTATTTCTACATAATGTACTTCTAACTCAATCTGATCTTTAAATAGACTCGGCTGATCCGAGAATTCCCGAAAGAGCTCGCCCTGCTCCATCGCCTGATCAAGCGATGCTAGCAGGCTCGCACGATTTGCGTGGGTTTCATCAAATACCCCTGCAATAATCAGATTTTCTATCGTTTGGCGATTGATTTGTTTGAAATCGATGCGCAAGCAAAAGTCGAAAATATTCTTGAACTTCGCCTGCTTCCGAACGCGGATAATTTCCTGGATTGCCTGATTGCCGACCCCTTTAATCGTTGCCAGACCCATCCGTACCTGTTGATGATCCACCGTATATTTGCTGTAACTATGATTGATCGATGGTGACAGCAGTGTGAGCCCTTGCCCCCTTAATTCCTTCAAATACATGCTGATTTTATCTTGCTGATTTCGCGCTGCACTTAGTATCTCTGCAAAGAAGTTTGCTGGATAATGGGTTTTTAAGTAGCTTAATTGATAGGAAATTTTACTATAGGCAACCGCATGACTGCGTGGGAACCCATAATTTGCGAATTTCACAATCCAGCTAAAAATTTCTTCAGCAACTGTTCGTTCGTAACCATTGTGAAGGCAGCCATTTACGAACGCTTCCTTCTGTTCATCCATTACCTCCTGCTTCTTCTTGCTAACGGCACGGCGCAGGATGTCCGCTTCACCCAATGTAAACCCAGCAATTCGATTGGCGATTTGCATAATTTGCTCTTGATAAACCAAGACACCGTACGTTTTTTCTAAAATTGGCGCCAAATCCGGGTGTGGGTAGGTCACTTGTTCCTGATGATGTTTTCTCGCAATATAGGTCGGGATAAAATCCATCGGACCTGGGCGATAGAGGGCATTGACCGCGACGATATCCTCGAAAGATGTCGGTTTTAATGCCTTCAGCACACCCCTCATCCCTTGGGATTCCAGCTGAAAAATGCCATTCGTTTGCCCTTTCCGAAGCAGTGCATAGGTTGATTCATCATCTGCCGGGATCGAATCAAGGGTTAGATTTTTATTTGCGGTTAGCTGAATCGACTTCACGATTTTTTCAAGCAAGGTTAAATTACGCAAACCAAGAAAGTCGATTTTTAATAAGCCGAGCGATTCAAGATCGGTCATCGTATACTGGGTTAAGCGTGTTTCATTTGTTCCGATTGTCAGCGGGACATGCTCGCTTAGCGGCTGCTCACTAATTACGACACCTGCCGCATGTGTCGAGACATGTCTAGGGATTCCCTCCAGCTTAATTGCAACAGTGAATAATACCTTCAGCTTCGGTGATGCTTTAATAAAATCGCGTAAATCAGCTGAATCCTGGATGATTTCACTGATTCCCTTCTTCGTTTGTAGGGGAATTTCCTTCAAAATATAGCGTGCTTCCTGATCATCGACCTCCAGTGTTTTTATCAGCTCGCGGATTAACGACCGTGCCGCAAACGTACCGAACGTGATGATTTGGGCAACATGTTCTGCACTATATTTCTCGCGGACATAATCTATCACCATATCTCGCTTCTCGTCGGCAAAGTCAATATCAATATCCGGCATTGTTTGTCGTTCAGGATTCAAAAATCGCTCAAATAATAAATGATAATGGATTGGATCGACATCGGTAATCCCAAGCACATAAGCGACTAGCGAGCCTGCTGACGACCCACGACCAGGACCAACTAAAATCTGATTTTCCTTTGCATAGCGGATAAAATCTGCAACAATTAAAAAATAATCGCTAAAACCCATCGATTGGATGATCCCAAGCTCATATTGTAATCGTTCGGATATTTCATCTGTTAGGGTAGCATATTTTTTCATCACATTTTCTTTGCAAAGCTGTTCCAAATACGCATCAGCCGATATGCCATTTGGAACAGGAAATGACGGCAATAGGCGCTGATTGAAGTCGAACGTAACCTCGCATTTAGCACTAATCTTCTCCGTTTCCTGGAGCACTTCCGGCCAATTATCGGCAAAGCGTGCTTCCATCTCACTTGCGGACCTTAAATGCTTGTTTCTGCTAGTTGCGTCCGCTATCTGCATCCCCCAACGATTCCCATGCTTGATTGCTTGCAGGCAGTCATAGGCAATTGCATCTTTCTCTTCTAAATAGCGAACATCATTGACAGCAACGACGGGGATATCATACTGTTCATGAAAAGCCTGGAGCGACCTCACAAGTTCCGCACTTTCATTTGCTTGGATACCTAAATAGAAACCATCACTCCGGACAGCCTCTTGCCACCTGTTAACATATGCTGCCACTTGATCGTACGTAGCGCCAAGCAATAAATCAGCAATGGACGGATTAGCAGCAGGTAATATACAGATCAGATTTTCCGTAAATGCATGCATTTCCGTGAAGTCAATTGCATTTCTCTGTGCCAATTGCAGCTCTGTACTTAGCTTAACAAGCGCATTGTAGCCATGGTTATTTTTCGCAAGGAGTACCACCTCATTCTCCTCTTCACCAGTCATCACCTTCGTAATCATGCCGATAATGGGCTTTATTCCAGCCTTTACACATGCTTTATAAAAAGGAATCGCGCCATAGAGGACATGTTCGTCTGTCAGTGCAATCGTATGAAACGCTAGTTCTTTGGCATGGTTCACCAATTTATCAATTGTAATCGTACTATCCATCAGGCTATAGCCACTTCTAACTTGTAAATGTGTATATGACATCATATCCCGCCTTTTCTCTAATAACTATTATAGCAATAAATATAGAACGTGCATACGGTGTCTGCAAAATTTAACTCATATCTTGTCCATTCGCATCATATAATGTGGAGAATAGTTTTGGAGGAGTGTGCATCGCGATGGAGGAACGTTTCTTTGCTTCCGTTATCCACTGTTTTTTTATTGCCTTTGGCGTCGTCATTGGTGGATCAATTATTGGCAGTATCGGCGATTTCGTTACCGGAAACGCACCACTAACAGCAATTGGGCGAATCGCTAGTCGCCTTAGAATTTGGGCGATTGTTGCCGCGATTGGTGGTACCTTCGATGCGATTGCTAATTTCGAGAAGGGTTTTCTTGACGGGTCGACAATGGACTTATTGAAACAAGCATCATTAATATTATCTGCAATGGGTGGTGTGAAAACGGCAATCCTCTTAATCGAATGGTTGATCCAAGAGGAGGTCGAATAATGCATATCCCGCCATATCATAAGAGGCCTTCATGGCAACGCTTCCTCGTTGGTGCGGCCATTGGTGCAATCCTATCTTATATCGTGATCATGTATATGTATGGTTCCCAATATGAAAAGTTGATTGCAACTAATTTCGAGCTGCAGGCACAGGTGACGAAGGTAAAGGCACAAAATGAAGCATTGCTCAAGGATAAAGAAAATTTAAGTGAGAAGTCCAATCAGTCACTAACTGTCCAAGCCATTGAAATCAATATTATCAATGGGGAGGAGTTAAAATTAGATCGTTTAATTACCTTTCAGCTCGAGGAAATGATAAAGGCTGCCATCTACTCAATTATCGGTGAAAAGATTGAGGCTGTTGCGGCAGGTGATAATTTACTAGAATCAACCATAGAAAATAAAGGATTCACAGTCGATGATTTCACGTATTATTTCGAGATTACGAAATTAATGTATTCAAATACGGTGGAAATAACTGTGAAAGCAAAATTATCGGATTAAAGTTTGAGGCGCATGAAATATTCATGCGCCTTTTATAGTGCAATTATGGATTGCTTAATCTTCCTTACATAGTGCATCTAAATCTGCAATGATCGTTTCTACCTCTTGCCATGATTCAGCTTGCGCACCGGATGCGAGTGGGTGGCCTCCGCCATTGTATTTCGCTGCAAGTTGGTTAATTACTGGACCTTTCGAGCGAATGCTGACGCGAATCGTATCCCCTTCTTCAACAAAAAATGCCCATGCCTTAATCCCTTCGACATCGCTGAGCACATTAATGATTTTACCAGGATCTCTAGGGGAAACATTAAATTTTTCTAATATTTCCTTTGGTAGCTTAATTGTCGATGATCCAGCTGGAGTGAGCTCAAAGTTTTGTAGAATATACCCTTTTAGTCTAGAAAGCGAATCTTTTTCCATATATAAATTCTGATAAAGTTCCGTACGATCGAAGTGATACGTTACGAGCTCTGCTGCATATTGGAAGGTTTTCTTCGTTGTGCTTGGGAACATGAATCTACCTGTATCCCCAACAATCCCGCCATATAAAAGTCGTGCAGCGTCGTCACTCATTTTAAGTCCCAAATCTTTCCCATGTTCATATAGTTCATAAATCATTTCACTTGCAGAGCTTGCATCGGTATTCTCCCAGCGAATGTCGCCATATTCGTCAACGACAGGATGATGGTCGATTTTGATTAGCTTCTCCCCTAAATTGTAGCGGTCATCATCAATCCGCGGTGAATTGGCTGTGTCACAGACAATCACCAGTGCTTGCTTATATTGTTCATCCTTAATAACATCCATTTTTGCTAAAAATGTTAAAGATTTCTCTTCCTCCCCAACGACATAAACCGATTTATTCGGGAAAGATGCATTAATGATTTCCTTTAAACCGACCTGTGAACCAAGTGCATCCGGATCTGGTCGGACGTGGCGATGAATAATAATTGTATCGTATTGTTTGATTGTTTCAATGATTTCAGTTTTTGACATGATGATAGCTCCTGACCCTGTAGTAGATTTCAGTAACACTCGCAAATTCAGGCGAAAAACGGTACAATAAGAATAGTAGGATTTAACTGAATTTAGGAGCGATTACATGATTATTTTTCCAATTATTATTATTATCTCCCTTGTGCTCTATGTATATTATAAGGTTGCCATCGTCAAGAGTAAAGATGGACTAACGCAACGCTACTTTAATGCGAAGTCCCGCATCTGTCTTGGCAGCTTCATTTTCTTCTATGGGGTAAATCAATACATATTCTATTTATCTCGTTTTTCCTTAATTATCGGTATTATCTTTATCTTCTTCGGTAGCTTACAACTTTATCGTGGCTTTAAAGAGGTGAAGCATTATCGAAACGAGTGGAAGCGATTGAATGCAACGGAATGACTAAAAAAAGCTTGCTATTTTATGGATAGCAAGCTTTTTCATATCCACTTATCGATTCATCAATTGTGCCATAATTAAGCCCTTACCAACAATATTTTGTTTCATCAAAACATCGACTTCGATTTTTGCATAAACACGACCGACATCTAGAATTTTCGGTTTAATCGTTAGAATACTCTCGATTTGAACTGGTTTATTGAAATAAATCGTAATATTCTCGATTACAAGATCTGCCTTTTTCGTTTTCATTAATAGTCGACTGCTAGCAGTGGAAATGATGGAAGTGAAGACACCATATGACAGGGTACCTAATGGATTCGTCATTTGCGGCGTTACCTCGGTTTGATACGTATCCACTTCCCCACTCACTTCTTCGAGATTCGTGGAGATGAGATCATCAATCGTTTGCCCGACCTGTGGTTGTCGCTGCATTTGCTGCAATGCTTTTAAGGCGTCCTGCCTTGAAACAAGTCCTTGGAGCTTCGAGTCTTGATCGACAATCGGTATAACCTCAATTCCTTCCCAGATCATTGTATGTGAAACAGAGGCAAGTGATGTTTTCGCTGTGACCACTAGAGGTTTCTTCGTCATTACTTTAGTCACTGGCGTATCATCATCCCGGCCAACGATGTCCCTTGCCGAAACAATGCCGACAACACGAAGTTTTTCATCGACAACAGGAAAACGACTATGCTTCGATTTCTTGTTTAACATATTCCATTGCAGAATTGTATCACTTGAATTCAAATAGTACGTATCATCCAACGTTGTTGCAATGTCACCAACAAAGACAATGTCCTTCTTGATTAGCTGATCATAAATTGCCCGATTTATCATGGAGGCAACGGTAAAAGTATCATAGCTTGTCGAAATAATTGGCAATTCCTTCTCATCTGCCAACTGTTTAATCACAGCGCTCGTATCAAATCCACCTGTAATCAAAACAGCAGCCCCAGCATTTAATGCCGCTTCGTGTGCATTATCGCGATTTCCGACGATTAATAATGAATTGGCCTCCGTATAGCGCATCATTGCCTTAATTTCCATCGCACCGATAACAAATTTCGTTAATGTTTTATGAAGCCCAGATTTCCCGCCCAGCACTTGTCCATCAACAATATTGACGATTTCCGCATAGGTCAAATGCTCGAAGTTCTCCCGTTTCTTTCGTTCAATTCGAATCGTGCCGACACGATCGATGGAGCTTACCAGCCCTTGATTCTCCGCTTCTTTAATCGCCCGATAGGCAGTCCCATCACTAACATTCAAATCTTTCGCAATTTGTCGTACCGATATTTTATGTCCAACTTCTAATGACCAAATATGTTGGATGATTTGTTCATGTTTTGTTGCCATAATTTCTCACCAGCCTTCAACTGTACTACATCATAATCTTGTCCATTATTATACAGTTGAAAACCAATAAACTCAATAATTATTGAATTGCCGTCTCCTTAATTCCTCCTGTTCCATAACCGGTGGTCTCGTCATTTGTAAAAGTGTTGCCAAATTCGCACCAACAACTAGCAGTAAAAACAATAACCATAGCCCCCAAAAAACAAACCCTAGAGTGGATGTTGCCTGCGGAATGAATGGCCAGGCGAAATATAAGAAAAATGCCGCAAGTAGCAGCCTAAGAATTGCATAGTGTTTCATAGGCCGTGCCTCCTTTCGTTTTGTATTAGTTTATGAATGTTGTTGAGGATTAAGAACGGCGTTTATGTGGATATCGTTTGGATATCATTTTCATGGTGAGTCATTTCTTATTGATTGTTGATATTTATATAAAGTGAGAACTAACTTAGGATGGCGATTGCTCGACCTGGATGTGTTCTCGCTCGATTTGGATGTGTTTCCACTCGGTTTGGACGTGCTCCCGCTCGATTCGGATGTGTTCTTCCAATTTACACTTCTTGTTTCCTAGCTCGCATTTTTACACAATATTTCAATTCTTAAATAAACAACCTTAAAAATAAGTTATTAGACGCAAACAAGGAGCACTCTAACTACCTCACACGCACAAGGTACTGGATGTCATGACGGAGGAATTTACTAATTCTGGCAGCAAGACTGTCTGATGGTAAAACGACTTCGCACTAAATTTAGCTGCAAGCCATTGTATGAACGGTGGGACAACTACCTTTTTCAGTTTAGAATTGGGGACAAAAAGTTTACTGCAGTAGCAGAAGGATTAATTCTAGGTCAAAGGAGGGAGAGGCAATAGGTGAAATCACCCTCGAACTAAAACTGCTGGCGATAGAATTAAACATTCCCATTTTATTAATCTCGCAATTATCAAGGAGTGTAGAATCACGGCAAAGCAAACACCCAATGATGTCCGATTTACGTGAATCTGGATACATTCAGCAAGATGCGAACGTTATTTTCTTACTTTACTGGAAGGATTATTATGACAAACAAACTGAAAAGCAGAATATGTGGAGGTGATTATTTCTAAGCAGTGGAATGAGCCAACGGGGACGGTTGAGATGGGGTTTTGGATGGAGTTTGGGAGGTTTGGAGAAGTTAAGTAAGGAGGAGTCATTCTTGTCTAAGGAATAAAACAATATGAATTGCTTTATTCCTTTGCGCAAATTACTTCTATTCATATACCACTTCAACATTTGGTTTATCCCATGTTATATTTGAATCAATACCACCCAGGGATTCGACAGACATCTTACAGGAGCTTTTCAGTTTTTCTAAACTATCTACCTTAGTTACCCCAGATTGAGGTTTGGTTTTGCCTAATATGTAGATATTACTGCCACTTTCAATTTCCAAATTATTATTATAAGAAAATGAGCCAACAATACAAACTTTTGAATTTCCACTAACTTTAAAGTTATTTTTAGAATCCAAATTCCCTCCTACAAATAATATTGAGTTACCTAGTATTTCAGGATTATTTTTAACTTCTAGATTCCCACCTACGAATAATGATGAATTATTATTTAGTTTAAGGTTATTTATTCCATCTGAATTATTTTTGTTACCTTCTAGATTCCCTTTGATATTTAACGTTGAATTGTCTAAACTTACATTATTTTTAACAGTCATATTTTCCACCACTGTAATATTTGTATTTCCACTAACTGTAAAGTTATTTTTAGAATCTAATTTTCCTCTAACATACAACATTGAGTTATTAGATAATTCCGCATCATTCTTGACTTCTAAATCCTCACCTACGTATAATGTTGAATTATTATTTATTTTAAAGTTATTTATTCCATCAGAATTTTGTTTGTTTCCCGCTAAATTACCTATGATACTTAACGATGAACTATCGATATTTACATCATTTTTAGCAGTCATGTCTCTACCAATGTATAGATGAGAATTATCTATCGTTAGTTTATCACTATCTAAATCTGATTCTACAAAGCAATCTTTATAACTAATTTTCTCTACTTTATTATTGCCAAACTCGCAACCTTGAGAAGGTTTATTAAGTCTTGGAAATTGTGATTCATCAAAATCCGGGATTACTAATCCTCCTCCACTATTATTTTCAGGATTTGGTCTAAATTCAGGCACAGAAAAGGTCAAATCAAATGTTAAAATTTTCGGATTAGCATCCACTGTATTTTCTCCATGTACAATGCCACTCACAAAAATGTTATATTCATCTTTTGATTCTACCTTTATGTTATTCAGTCGAAAAGAAAAAATACTATTTTTAAATATTGGATCTATACTATTAGTTAATTGATTTCTTACATAATTATTTAGATCACTACTTAGTTTATCTCTTACGCTCGATTGAATATTATTATAGTCAGAGTCTACCGGTCTCTCTATTTTTCCTATTTCTGTCTGTGCAAATTCAAGTAAACCATTACTTTGCTCATAAAATTTGTTTGTAATAGCATTCGTATAATAATCAACACCCATTTCAGCTGCAACTACCGAAAGATTATGTTGATCAACACGCTGCTCTTGCTTTGTATTACTAAGTGAAGCACTCATAAAAAAAGTAAAGAAACCCATGATGAGTACAACTAAAAGTACAACAACCAAAAGTGCGTAGCCTTGTTCGTTCTTAAATTTAGTCATCATAAACAGTCCTCTCCACTTATTCTGTATTTTTGTACCTAGAAATGATAGTTGAAATTTCAACATGTATATCAGCATTCTCAGCATCTTTAATACTGAGATTTGTCAATTTCACATTATTTATGTTCGGATGGATTTCTTTTTTATCAAAAACTATTTTTTCACCATCTTCATCAAGCTCTATATCGTAATCGTATTTATATTCACTACTCAATACTCTCATTTTGGAATCGGTTTCTGGACAACTTTCCATTTCCGTTTCAGCTATTGCTACTTCATTTTCTGTTATTGAAAGCACATAACAGTCACCTTTTCTATGAATTCGCTGAATTTCTGTAATAATATAGTTTGCTTCCTGTTGCAATCGTGTCTTTGTCGTTTCCACAGAGCTATATTCCATTGACATCATAACTACTGTGTAGATAATTCCCATGAATAAAGAGGCAATGACTAACGTTGCTAGAACTTCGACAAGAGTCATACCTTTTTCATTTTTCATATATCATTTCACCTCTTATGCATTCATAGAAATCATTGCAAATTACTATCCTTTAAGTATCCAAATGTTTCGCTAATCATTTTTTCATCCTTCTTTACTTTTATATGAATTTTGTTCAGCTCTACTGATCCTGCATGCTCATTCTTAGGTAGATCTGGCGTTTTGTAATATTCAACTTCATATTGATAACCACTCTGATTATATTTATAAGTAATGATTTCATCACTTGAACTTGAATCCTCTTTGTTAGCAGGATTCAGAGTTTTTAGTCCTTCTTTCAACTCTACCAACTCAAGCCTTGCCAAATTCATAGTTCCTAGTTTTTCTTCCGTTTGAACATTAAACTTTGTCATTTGCGGGAAAATAGAAACAAAACCTATAAAAACGACTCCTAAAATGGTAATAGCAGCTAGTAGCTCTATAAGCGTCATTCCCCGCTGATTCTTGAGTTTATTTTTAAAAGGCATTGTTCCTATCCCCCCTTAACAACTTTAATATATACTTTTTCTATATCATTTTTCATCAAAATCATTCACTTACTTTTCATCAAAATAAAACGTTGTAATATCAATCGTTGCTATAATCGATTCATTTGCCTCGTCACCAATCATCAATACACTTTCCGCAGGCTTATCAAATTCTAATCGATTTACCATCATGATTCTTTCTTGTTTTTCGATTTCTTTAAGAAGAATTTGAAAGTGTTCGTAGTCAGGTGAAGCGATGTCCATGCTAACGGTAATTAGATGCAAGTTCTCCGGTTTCTCTGGCATTGCAATTACAGGCGTTATTTCACCAGACACTTCTGGGTTGGAATCTGTTTCGACATCCTCTGTTGCTACCGGTTCTTCCGGTACAGCACTCTCTGAATCTACTACTGCTTCCTCATTCACAACACGTTCTGGTAATGAACCATCATATGAAAATCTTAATTCCTCAATCCGGCTTCCGCTCATAAGCTCAATCTCATTCAATGTTTTCACAAGGCTTTCAAGTTCTGGTGTCGGTGGCATGATATTTGCTAGTCTCACATTTTCAATATCCATATCGAGTGAATCATCGTTATCCACATGTTCAAGTTGTACATTGAACAATGCAATATCGGATTGTAGCTGTGTCACCTGACTTTTCTGTGCTTTGAGTTCTTTTGTCAATGGTTGATAGAATAGAAAATAGGCAACAATTATTAAAACAAAGACTAGCCCGAGCAATAGGAGAAAGGATTTTTTATTTTCCTGAAACAAACTATTCATCAGTTTCCTCCCCTTCTATTAGAGCTTCATTATTGACATCAAGCGAATAGTAGGCATGATTTCGTGGAATTATTTCGTATTGATTTTCTATTTTCGCATTCGGATCCTCTGATCCATGTTCAAATGTTTCTACCTTGTCGACTACCACATTTTCCATATAAGGTGAATTCGTCAATGCATCCACATAGTAGGCAGTATTTGTCAATACTTCAAATTGCGTTTCAAGTTGAACCGTTTCATAATCATATAATAAATAGCTCAAATAACTATGGTCGGGTAGCAATTCCATAAATTCATCGACGAGTTTGGATGTAGGAACCTTGAATTTTTCTGCATAATCAATCGCACTAGCCAATGTAGCCGAATCATTTGTATTTAAAGCATTCACCCGTGCTTCAAGCAATGTTTTTTCATCTGTTAATTGAGATACGTTTGCCTCTGCATCATTTAGTTCTCCTTTTGTCGTCACATAAAAATAGATTAGCGCGCCTGCGAGCAGTAAACAGATGACTAAACCTATAATAAATAAAATAAAAGGTACATTATTATATCGCTCGTATTTCGGTAAGAGATTAACTTCTGGTTTCATCCGCTAGTTCTCCCCCTTCTATCGCAAGCCCCAGTGCTGGAATATAGATACTACTAATTTCTTTAGCTTTTGTTTCATGATTTTTTAATAGGGTAATTGGCAAGTCTATCTGGCTTTTTATTTTTTGATAGAATTCTTGTTTATTTGGATGGTCGCCGAGAATTACGATATCTGTAACGCCTTTTTCACCCTTATGGATGGAAAAACGGTAAAAGTTCATAATCCGTTCTAATTCCAATATCTGATCCTCGACAATTCCTTTGATCATTGCTGCATCATCCACATATTCCCAGCTAATCATTTCATTAGGGGGATTACTTGCTTTCCATCCCTTTAATTTCAAGTCCAAATCCTGATAGCGTAAAAATTCCAGCTGATGATTTTGAAAAATACCAATATGGATCGATGTTACGTTTAACTCAACAAATAGGTAGCTATGGCTTATATCAATCGGCTGCATCAACTGAAAATAACGATAAACACCCAATGCCTTCACATCAGCAACAACCGGCTTCATCGACACGTCCACGAAGATTTCCGTATACTTCGCCATCTCTTCTTCTGGTGCTGCGAATAATATTCCTTGGCGCATTTCATTTAAATTTCCGATCATCTCTTCTTTACGATTTGTTGCTTCAAAAGGGCTATAATGGATATCAAAAACAGGTTGTTTAAATGGGAGGTGAATCGTTTTTCCTATTTCTAATTCAAAGTATTCTTTTATTTCCTTTTTATTTTTCAAATGTGCAGGAAACTCCACCTGCCGCATAATAACTAAAGAATCAGGAACATAAAAACGAACTAGGCGATTTTTCAAGCCAAGTTCCTTCACTAATTCTTTCATAAAATTATAGAACTGAATTTCATCAGCAATTTTCCCATGAGCAATGATGCCTGCTGGGAGTGGTTTTTCAGCAAAATATTTTACGGCAGAAATATCTTGTCCAGTGGTTTCAACGATCCTAAGGACATAATCTTCTATGACGATATTGATTACCTTTTTAGACTTTTTAAGTGAAAACATGATGTAAAATCACCTTTCTGTGACTTGGGTTTTATAAGTAGATTAAAAGATTGATAGGCAATTCTTTTCACCAGCCCACCATGGGTATGATGGGGTCGTGGAAGGAATTGATTTAACTTAGTATCATTTTTGTTGGCATTTATAGCCAACAAAAATGATACTTTATACTTTAACCCTGTGAACCAGCAGCACATACTGTATCTCTTCCTAGATTAATTTTAGCCTCTGACTCAGTGGTTATTTCACATTTTCCGGCGTCATTTGTGCCCACCCCAGAAATAGTTACTTTATATACATTATTTTCTTTAGTAACAGTACCTTTATAATCGGTATTCGTTGAATTCCATGGATCAGTTAATTTTTCAATCGTATTAAATACTAATTCCTCAGTCCCTGTAACTTTTGTTGTAGTATCTAGCCCACTTGTGGGAATTTCCCCTACACTAGCCTCATACAACTTAGCAGCAGAAATCAACTGTTGTGCATTTGCCACATGCGCATCCTTCTTAGAATTATCAATTACATTCCCAATCGCCACAAACGCAATCGCACCAACAATCGCCAAAATAACAACTACTGCAAGTAACTCAACCAATGTCAATCCTCGCTCATCTTTTTTCAATAATCGTAAAAATTTCTTCATCGTTAAACCCTCCTATTTTTTAATTAATAATAAACACTAGTAACAAAAGATAAAGTCCGTACTCCCCTTGTCCCCCATCACCTCCCTGAAATTTTCCGTTTACTTTTCATTCCTTACATCTCACCATAGATTGAGAACATCGGTACCATAATCGCTATGACAATAAATCCTACAACACCCGCAAGAATAATAATCATTAACGGTTCAATCAACGACTTTAAAGTATCGACTGTCCGGTCAACATCTTCCTCATAGAAATCAGCGACCTTTGCGAGCATGAAGTCAAGTTGTCCTGTTTGTTCGCCAATCGCAATCATTTGTGCGACGAGTGGCGGGAAAACCCAGCTCTTTTCAATTGGCTCAGAAAGTGGTCGCCCCTGCTCTAAGCTATCTCGTGATGCAAGGACAACTTTACCTATAACTGGATTGCCAACGACCTTATCCACAATCGTCAGCGCCTGTAAAATCGGCACCGAGCTTGCGAATAGCGATGATAATGTCCTTGTCATCCGGGCGATCGCCGACTTTTGTAACAGTTTACCGAACACTGGCATTTTAAATAGAGCAATATGAACTGAGTAGTGGAATATTTTATTATTTCGATAGAAAAATAGAAAGATAGAAATCCCCACTACAACAACTAGCAACCCTAGCCACCAGGAATATTTAATGAAATTACTCATGTTTACAACTAATTGTGTAATCGCCGGTAATTCACTTCCCATATCCTCAAACATCGCTGTAAATTGCGGGACAATCGTTAGCATTAGAAAGATAACGACGGCAACGACAACAACAGATAGAATGACTGGATATGCCATTGTTGATTCAATCTTCTTTTTCAACGAATTTTGTTTTTCATAATAACTTGCCAGCCTGTCCAATGTATCATCGATATTCCCTGTCATTTCCCCTGCTCTTACCATGTTGACAAACAGTGCTGGGAAAACTTTCGGAAACTTACCAACCGATTCGGAGAAGGAGTGCCCTTCTTTAATCTCGACTTCAACCTGAAAGAGTGCCTTTTTTAATCCTTTACTTTCGGTTTGAGCAGCTAATATATTTGTTGCCTGAACAATCGAAATCCCTGCTCGAATTAAGGTAGCGAATTGGCGGCAATAGATTACAAAATCCTCGGACTTCACCGAGCTCCCGCCGATCGAAATATCACGATTGAAGATCGTAGCCTTCGTTTCCGTTACTTCACGAGGGCTAATGCTTTTCTCACGAAGCGCTGCGATTGCCTGGCTTCTTGAAACACTTTCAATCGTGCCGCGCTTCATCGTTCCCTTCTTCGTTCTTCCAACATATTTATAGACTGGCATTAATATTCACCTGCATTTGAAAGATAAACACTTGCATCGCCAAATGTTAAAATTCCGCTGTCAAGCAGTTCCTTCACAGACATTTCTAATGTGTGCATCCCTGCTGCACGACTCGTTTGCAATATGTTTGTTATCTGGTCAACCTTCTCATTGCGTATTAAATTGGCAACAGATGGCAGATTAATTAAAATCTCTGTTGCAGCAATTCTGCCACTTCCATCCGCTCTCCGCAGTAATCGCTGGGAGATGATCCCTTCAAGGACAGAAGCAAGCTGGATACGAATTTGCGGCTGCTGGAATGGCGGGAACACATCGATAATCCGGTCAATCGTTTGTGCCGCACTGCTCGTATGCAATGTTGCAAACACGAGATGCCCCGTTTCAGCAGCTGTTATTGCAGTGGAAATTGTTTCATAATCACGCATTTCCCCAACTAAAATAATATCTGGATCCTGCCGCAATGCCGCACGCAATCCATTGGCAAAGCTTCCGGTATCGATGCCAACCTCGCGTTGATTGACGATTGATTTCAGATGTTGATGCTCATATTCAATCGGATCCTCCAGCGTAATCACATGTTTCGCACTGGATTGGTTAATGTAATCTATCATTGCTGCTAAGGTTGTTGATTTACCTGAACCTGTTGGACCAGTAACAAGAATCAGTCCTTGTGGCTTTTTCGCTAAATCCTTTAAAATTAACGGCATGCCTAATTGCTCGATGCTTGGAATTTGACTCGGAATCACCCGGGCAACGATGCCAATCTTTTGGCGCTGATGATATGTGTTGACACGAAATCGTGATACATTTTCAATCATATAAGAAAAATCGAGTTCGCCGATGTCGATGAATCTATCCCAATCAGCATCTTTAATAATTGCCTTGGCCATATTCTCTGTATCCTCATTAGTGAGAATGGTTTCCCCCTGTGGGATGAGCTCGCCATTTATCCGAAAAATCGGCTTCGACCCAACCGTAATATGTAAATCGGATGCACCTTTTGCATATGCTTGTTCCAATAATTCTTCGATTGTCTCGGGCATCATTTACACCTCCTACTCTACTTGGGTCACACGGAGAACTTCTTCTGTCGTGGTTAATCCTTGTGCAACCTTCCATAATCCATCATCAATGAGAAACGGCATACCCGTTTGTTTCACATGATCGCGAATATCTGCCATGCTCGCTGCATTCATGACAAATCGATTGATTTCGTCATCAATCGGCAGGATTTCATGGATTGCAAGCCTCCCCAGGTAGCCCGTCCCATTACAGCTTGGACAGCCACTGCCACGTTTGATTGTCCCTACTTCAATTCCGGCTTGCTGGAAAAGCTGCCGTTCCCGTTCCGTTGGCAAAACATCTTCCCCGCAATCCCGACAAACCCGGCGAACGAGGCGCTGTCCAATGACACCAGCAAGGGAGGAGGAAATAAGAAATGGCTCGATTCCCATATCAATTAATCGCGTTAGTGCTGCGATTGCACTATTCGTATGGAGTGTACTTAACACTAAATGCCCCGTAAGTGATGCACGAATCGCAATTTGCGCCGTCTCAAAATCACGAATTTCTCCAATCATAATGATGTCCGGGTCTTGCCGTAAAATCGACCGGAGCCCACTTGCAAATGTCATGCCCACTTCTTCTTTCACTTGTACCTGATTAATGCCGCGCAGACGGTATTCAACAGGGTCCTCAATTGTAATAATATTGACTTCCTCTGAGTTTAAACGGTTCAGTGCAGCATAAAGGGTAGATGATTTTCCTGATCCAGTTGGTCCCGTAATGAGCACAATCCCATTCGGCTTTTCAATCATTTTTGTGAATTTCGCCAAGTTATCTGGTGTTAATCCTAATTTATCCAATTGATCCAGAGAACTTCCTAAATCAAGAATCCGCATAACGATTTTTTCACCGTATACAGATGGAAGGGATGAAATTCGTATGTCGATTGGTCGATTATTGATATCTATTTTAATTCGGCCATCCTGGGGAATCCGATTTTCCGTGATATTCAAATTCCCCATAATCTTAATTCGTGCGATTAACACATTCTGCATGTATTTCGGCAATGCTCGTTCAGTTTTTAGAACACCATCCACACGATATCGAACGGTAAGCTCCACTTCTTGTGGGTCCAGGTGAATATCACTCGCCCGTTGTGCCACTGCATTGGTAATGATTTGGTTAACAAGCTTTACAATCGGTGAATCTTCATCGGTAATTCCCGTTTCATCGATGCTCTCCTCTGGTGAATAATCATCCATTACCTCATCGATTGATTCTTGGAGGTCATAATATTTCGTCACCATGCGGTAGAGTGCATCCTTCGTCGCAATCCCTGGCATAATTTGATAGCCCGTTGCCATCCTTAGTTCTTCCATCGCAAAGTAATCCATCGGGTCTGCCATCGCGACAAATAATTTATTGCCATCCACACGAATCGGCAGGAGCAAATGGCGTTTTGCTAACTCTTTTGGTACGAGCTGGATCGTTTCTTGTTCGACCGGATATTGTGCGACATTAATATGAGGAATACCTAGCTGGAATTCCAGTACTTCGATTAGCTGCTGCTCCGTGATATACCCTTCTCTTAGGAGTGTATCCCCTAATTTCTCATCGGCACTTTTATCTGCTAGCGTTTCTGCCAATTGTTCCCCTGTGATCAATCCCGACTCAACAAGTAAATCCCCTAATCGTTTACGCGCCATGGTCTACCTCACCTCTTCATCGTTTGCTGATCCT
Organism: Oceanobacillus arenosus; assembly: GCF_003369575.1. GTDB lineage: Bacteria > Bacillota > Bacilli > Bacillales > Amphibacillaceae > Oceanobacillus > Oceanobacillus arenosus. The sequence continues at coordinate 89,051 of NZ_PIOC01000027.1, forward strand.
GCTGAAATTTCTTCATTATCTAAAGGAATGTCCGTATCCTCTGTTTGCGCTTGTATGGATTCATTTCCGAATAAACTTAGGAACAAATACAGATACATCAAATCACAGTATGGGTTGTTCGTCTCATCCTCAGCTACAGCCTCTTCTGTTTCTGCGGTTGCAGCTCCTGTTTCATGCTTCAACATACATGCTAGCAGAAACTCGCTTGGATCCTCATCTAGTCTATCACATTGGGACGGATCTGCTTCACATTCCGGACCCGTGCTTGTACTTGGAAGTATGTCCACTAGTGAACCAAGATTTAATTCCGGCAATGCTGGTGTCGTTTCTTCGACAGGGTCTTCTGTAACTGGCGCCAGCTCTTCTTCTGGAATCGCTTCTTGTGTCGAAACTTCGATAATTTCCGGTGTTGGAAAATAAAAATCCCGACTCACTAATTCGCGTTCAAGGACATTTCCATCCTCTGCATTTTGCACCCGGTACACCTCGATTTGTACACCTGCCACGCCTTGCTGCACAACTTCCTCTTCTCCGAATGCTAAATCAGGGTTATAACGATATAATGTCCTTGGCTCGACTTCGACATTATTTTCAAGCGTATTAGAATATGTAACATTATCCAGGAAGGAATGGATCGACATTTTCATCTGCTCACCCTCAATGCTTGCATTGACGGTATATTCATAGGCATTCGGGTTGTATAGCAATAAATTTTTCTCCGCTTTCCTGTCAACCGCAACATCCATTCCTGCTTTAGCATAGCTCGTTACTTTTTCCTGCTGATGACGTTCGATGATTTCAATATTCGTCTGCAATGCGAGCGCATATAATCCGGAGGCAACAAAGCTCATTTCAACCTCGCCATTGTCCATTCCATTCGGCAAAGAAATTGTATCTAAGAAGGAGAACGAACTTTCAGCTTTCACCGTTAATCCATCCAGTTCCTCCACTAAGTATTTAACTGCAGCATCAGACACATCTGGTATTCGATAGGAAATATCCGCAATTTCAGCCTGCTCAATAGTGGCTCCATCTATGTATTTAATCGTTACATTCGTTTCTTCTAAGTTTCCTGCGATCAAGTTTGCATTTGCGACGGTTTCCTCCACGTCCACATATTCCGGCCAGTCAATCACATTACTTTGAGTCGTAACCTCCAGTGGAAGCTTTACGTTCTTTTGTTTCATAAAAAAAGTTGACCAATGCCGTTTCATTCGTTCATTTAGCTTTGTTAATGAGGCATCAATATCAAATTGGAACATTGTCCTTGGTATCGAAATCGTCTCATACTCACTCACTGCAAGAATTGGCTCACCACCTTGCCAGTCCTCTATTCTCGACTCGAGCAGCTGTTTTGCTTCCTCAAGTGTAGCGCCTTCCAAGTTTACACCAGCAATCGAGGATCCTTTGGAAACTTTTCCCATCGCTTCGACAACTGAATTTGGCAATAGCCCAAATATCAGAATGAAAAGCACAATTGTCATTATAGGGTTTTTCAATAATTTCATAGTAGATAACTTCCTTTTCAGCTGTCATCATTCGAGTTAATGTGCGAACTTTTAATTATTTGATTACAATGAAAAAACCTTACATATCTGCATATATAGCATTCTATGAAAGGTCGGTTGCACCACTAGCTTCATACGATATAGGTGCCCACATGTAATCGTACTTCAACACTTCACTGTTCATTTAACTAGTTAAATAGTAACAACTGAAAAAAAATGTGTCAACTAGTTTTCGAGTCTAAATATCCCTTTATTTTTGAACCGTTTTCAAAATGAATACTAACGGCTTATTACTCAAATATTGATTTTATGTAAACTTCCGTTTATACGCTATAGCTGCAATTGTCGTAATTTCTGTATGAATACCTTTCTCAGCCCTTGCCCATCTTTCATAATACGAAAATACTAGAAATAACCTTTAAATAATAAAACCCAAATACCAATCAATCATCGAGTCACCATAAAAATATGCGATCAATGCTGCAAACACAATATAAGGTCCGAACGGTACAGGCTGTCTGCGTTTAATGATATTAAATAACATTAGCAGCATCCCAATTACCGCACCAAGTAAACAGGAAAGGAAGAAAGCCAGCAGCACTTTTTCCACACCGAGGACAATTCCGAGCACAGCAAATAATTTCATATCACCAGCACCCATTCCACCACGACTAACAAGGATAATGATTGCAAGAATGACAGCAATTACAATAGCGCCAACTATTGGCGACCACCATGGTTCGAGCGGTTGAACCACCCGCATTATTATCAATAATGGCAGGAAGAAGACCAATACCTTATTCTGGATGACCATGTATTTTATATCTGAAACGAGAATAATCATCAGCATTGAAATAAGTAACAGCGCTGTGATCACTTCCCATTCGAAGCCAATTTTCCAAAAGCTAAATGCAAATAGAAAACCAGTAAGTAATTCGATTGTTGGATAAATATTGGATATTTTCGATTTACAATGGCCGCATTTTCCACCTTGAATAAAGAAGGAAAAGACAGGAATAAGCTCATACCATGAGAGCTGATGTTTACATGAGGGACAGTACGAACGGTCGTTGACAAAGGTTTCATTTTTTGGGGAACGTAAGCCGACAACATTGTAAAATGAGCCAAAAGTGATGCCAAATAAGAAAAATAATAGAATAAACAAGACTTCGATTTTCATCGCTTCCCTTCATATGTATGACGAATATAGGTAAAAAGTAGCGCAATTAAAATTATAGCAACGAATGAAAAAAAAGGAAACATTATTATTTGTTAGTTGTATTTTACTAGATTCGACTTTCTCTTGCCGCTTGTTTGTCGAATATCAGCGTACTTTTAGAATATATCCGCACATTTCCAAATTTATCAGTATTTCCTAAGCGATGAAAAAACGCGAGCCATATCGCTCGCGTCATCTCTCCTTACAGCTCCAGGCTATCGCCAATCTTCATTGCCAGTCCTTCACCCGTTCTTACTTGACTTGCAAAGGTATCCGGATCCTGCTCAATAACTGGGAATGTATTATAATGAATCGGCACAACAATCTTCGCATTAAGCCAATCTGCAGCAACAAGCGCATCGTCGGCTCCCATTGTAAAATTATCGCCGATTGGGATAAATGCTATATCGATCTCGTTCATCTCACCATACATTTTCAAATCTGTAAATAGGGCTGTATCACCTACATGATAAATCGTCTTTCCGTCAATGGTAAGCAGGATTCCACCAGGCATACCGCCATAGATGACAGTCCCGTCTTCTTCGACATAGGAAGAGCCATGGAAGGCCTGGGTAAATTTCACCCGACCGAAATCAAAATGATGGAAACCACCGATATGCATCGGATGGACGTTTAATCCTTTTGATCCTAAGTAATTCGCAAGCTCATTAGGTGCAACAACAAGTGCATCATTCCGCTTCGCAATGTCAAAGGTATCCCCTACATGATCATTATGCCCATGTGTCAATAAAATCACATCCGCCTTAATCGTACTTGCATCTAAGTCACATGCTGGATTTCCTGAAATAAACGGATCAATTAATATCGTATGTGTCCCAGTTTCCACCTTTACAACCGAATGTCCATGATAAGATACTTTCACAAATAACCTCTCCCATTCTATATGCTATTCTATATAATGATTCGACAAAGAATCTACCAATACCTTTACCCTTTTAGTAGTTTTTCCATGCATTTTCATACAATTGAATTAGATGCGGATCAATTAATGTGTTCGGTTTTAGTGTTACAGCATTTCCTTTATCATCCACGATCCTTGCATCCTCATCCCTCCCAAACGTTGCTAAGCTCGGAAGCATTTCCGTTGTTAAAAATCGGCTAGGCACCGTGATATCGACCGTTTGAAGATCAATTTTCTCACGACTTGCCATAACGAATCCCCAGTTTCCAAAGCTCGGCACGTCGACATGAAGGTTTTCAGTGTATAATCCAGTTGATGCGACGGATTCCGAAATTGTCCAATACACTTCTGTAGCAAATAACGGACTCGTCGCCTGTATCATTGCCGCACCACCAGGCACTAAATGATTGCGAACGAGTGAATAAAATTCCTTCGTGTATAGCTTGTTTAAACTCTCATCGTTCGGGTCGGGCAAATCAATTAGGATCACATCATACCATTCCTCGTTCTCCTCTAAAAACTGAAAGGCATCCAAATTGTGAATGATCACCTTATCATTGCTTAATGAACCTTCATTCAATTTGAGTAATCTTTCATTCGTATTCGCAAGCTCCGTCATTGCTGGATCAAGGTCAACCAATGTAATCTTCTGTACTTCCTCATATTTCAGCACTTCCTTCGCTGCAATCCCATCACCGCCACCAAGAATCAGCACATTCTCCGGATTCTCTGCGTATGCAATTGTCGGATGGACGAGCACCTCATGGTAGCGATATTCATCTTGCGAGCTAAATTGCAGGGAGCCATTTAAATAGAGCCGGAGATCATCGTCTGCCCCCTGCGTGAGAATGATTTTTTGGTAATTCGTTTCCTCCATATGTAAAATCGGATCCTGGTATAGCTTTTGTTCAAAGTTAAACGCTGCAGCCTCTCCGAATAGCAGACCTACGAGTAGGGCAATCAGAATAAGCATGCCACAAACAGCATGTACCCAGAAATTACAAATTTCATTTCGGAACAGCCATAGAACGACGAGTGCCACGAGAACATTGATACAGCCGACAAGAAACGCCGATTTCACCATGCCGAACTGTGGACGAAGTAAGAATACGAATAACAATCCACCAATTAAACCACCGGCATAATCGGAAAACAGGACCCTAGCCGTACTTTTATTCAATTTCACGCCAACTTCATTTGCCTTCCGAATCAGAATTGGCAGTTCAAAACCAGTTAATGCACCAACTAAAATCGTAATGAAATATAAATAAAATGCATCCGTACCCGCTGGCGCAAATGCGGTAATTCCAAACATGGTAAAGCTGGAAAATCCGCCAATTAACCCAACCCCAAACTCAACCCAAATAAAGGAGAGGATTAAATTCTTCATCACCTTTTCACTAAGACTTGCACCAATTCCCATTCCCGTTAAAAATAGCGAAATCGTCAATGTATACTGTTTGACCCCATCGCCTAATATGTACGATCCTAAAGCACCAAACAAAACCTCAAAGATAATCCCGCAAATTGAGACAATGCCAGATGACCAATAAATAATCGAACTCTTTCTTGCTGCTTCCAGATTCACCTTTCACACCTCACCAACCACTCGAAATAAAGTGAAACTTTATTCAGTGGGGGTTTTCTTCATCCCCCACTGAATGTTAGTTGAACAGAATCGGGATTTTGACTTTCTGTTGATCCCCCACTTACAATTCTTGATTTTCCTCAATTTTTTTGAAGTGGGGGTCTTACAGCCAGTTAATTCGGGATAAAATAACGGCTGAGCTGTGCTCAACCGCCATAACGTAATATTATGTAATCGACGCTCCAATGACAAATGCAATCCCAATGGATACACTAAACGAAATAATCCCAACTGCAATATTATTCTTCTTCAGTTCTTCTTCAACGGTAAATCTTCTTATCACTAAGTTAACGAGCATATAGGCAATCATTTGTAATATAACCCCAAACACGCCCCATATTACCGTTTCATAAATGTAATTGCTGTGATAGATTGCAAAGGCAAGAATAATACTAATGCCGATAATTTTCCCTGCAATTGATAAGGCAACCGCTGCGTTTCCGTTATGCACTTCTTCCATATCCTTATACTTTCTCGTTAAAAGTTCAAAAATAACAACCCCAATTAAAATAATCACAATCGAAATGAAAAAATATGCAACCGTTGCGATATATGGTTCCATCGATAATCCCTCCTTTTACTTTCCTGCGTTCGGACCGCCGCCCCTAAATGTCGTATTCCCGCGATTTGGTGTACCATAGCTTGAATTCGTTCCGGATCTTGGTTCATTTCGAAATGATCCCCAATTATTTCCAAAAAGACTTTCGAGCAAACGAATTCCGAAATACGTTTGTAAAAAGCTCGGCGAATAATTTCGTTCCGCATATTGCTCCGTAGCAACTTCAATCAGCAATACGGTCTCATCGTCTACACTAGGCTTCAGCGTTACAAAATAATCTGGATAAATAAAGATCTGCTGCTGATCAATAACCTCACTCGCCTCGTCCGGTTCCACCTTTGATGTTATAACGGTTGCAAGCTCCTCTAATCTAAATTCCTTTGTCGCATAGATTTGCGCTGATGTCGACTCATCTGTTACTACATCAACAAGTGGAAAGTTTGATTCGATAATCGCATCGATTTGGTTACTCGGGCTTGCAGCAATTGAATCCTCAATTACTTGTTTATCTGATTCAACGGGGATATCCGCAGCAGTTATCGTAATCTCTTGTTGGATTCCACGATCCGTACCGTCTATAGGGGATGTGCAGGCAGTTAAAAATAAGCTAAATAAAATAAATCCACTAAGCATACAGCCTCTCTTGAACAACTTAATCCCCCCTCATAAGAACATAGGGGAGCAGTAATGTACTGCTCCCCTATGCTTGGACTTCTCCCTGCTTATTCTTTACCCATTTTTTGTTTCAATGCAGCTAATTCATCGTCCACATCATTTTTAATTAAATCTTCAAATTCATCATCTAATGAGCGGCTCGCTTGAGACAGGTCTTCACTTGTTTCTGCTTCCGCTTCAAAACGCATTACTTTCTCTTCCATACGCTCGAATCCACGTTTTGCAGCATCATCACCAATCGATGACATCGTCCGATTGATTTTCGTACGAACTTGTGCAGATTCTGCACGTGCTTTAAGTGTGTCGCGTTTTAAGTTCATTTCTTGGTATTCTTTCTTCATTTCATCTAATCGGTCACGAAGTAAATCTGCGTCTGCTTTCGCTCTTTCCCATGATTCATTTAAGGCGATTGCTGTTGCATCATGATCCTTCTTATCTTGCAGTGCACGGCGAGCTAAGTCATCATTTCCGGCTTCAACTGCTTTTTCTGCCTGTTCTTGTCTTTTCTGCACTAATGCAAGCGCATCATTTGCTTTACGCTTCAGCATCTTCTCATTCGCAATTTGTTTCGCAACGGCTGCTTCTACCTCACGAATGTCTTCTCCCATGTCACGCATGTACTGGTCCAGCATTTTCACCGGATCCTCCGCCTTGTCAAGCATTGCATTCAATTCAGAACCCACAACTGTTTTTACTCGTTTAAAAAATTTAAACATGTATATTCCTCCTTTATATAATATCCATCTTTAGTTGGATCCTGCGATAATCTTGAGCTCATAGGACTCAATCGCATATCCCGTACTTACTTCAATCTCGGTGTCCCATGATTCTAATCCGAGGAAGTTCTCCTCTGAATCATCCTCATAATCGGCATAATGGGTTTCCATTCCATGTACATTTGTACTTCGACCCTCCCCGATTACCCTGGCAACGCCCTCTTCCTCCAAGTAATACGTCTTATTGTCATACGTCAATTTCTTCGGATATGGCTCAGACACTTGGAATTTTACCTTATGATACATTGCCAGTTCAAGCTCATCATCCATTTCCACAGACAGCCAGAGCGTCTTCTCTTCCCCAAGCAGCTGATAATCATACCATTCATAGCTACCATCCCGGAGTGTAATCTTACCCACAACCTCGAAATCCTGAAATTCATAGGTGATGATATCGCCTACTTTCATATTAAGCACGGTTCTCTTTTCAGCTGCAGGCTGATTTTGATCCTTGTTTGAAAAAAGCTTTGAGAAAAAACCCATCGATACACCTCTAGTTCATTTCGACGTTATATTAGTTATACGATTAAAAATTCAATAGGTTTCAAAAAAAATATAAAAAATTACTCATTTCATAGAAATTGTTGTTTAGAGAAACTGCGAACAAGGCTAAAGTGATAAGTGCTCTTAGCCATTCGCTCCGAAAATACACTGCGCTTTCCGCGGGAGTCTCCGTGTATTTTCTCCGCTGGGTTTGTGCAAAACCCCATGATATTTGAGCTCCAAACGTACTAATTAAAGCCATCATTCTATGTTATAAGACTATTCGTAGTAAAAATCAACTTTACGCCTGCTTAGTTCGCAATTTAGGATGAATAATCGCAGTCTAAACCTTTTAGAAAACAACCTTAAAAATAAACGTTTTTGATTAATACACCTTACATTTGTTATACTAGTTATATTCTAACATAGAGGTGAAATCGTTGACTACTCGAATGGATAGCTTATTAACAGAAATTAACAAACAAGAAATGGAAAGTGTGCTCGTCACGTCGAAGGCAAACTTTTATTACTTAAGTAATTATTATACGGATCCACATGAGCGTGTAATCGGCGTATACATTAGCAATAAATTAGATCCCGTTCTTATCCTTCCAAAAATGGAAGTAGAAGATGCAAAGAATGCTGGCTGGACAAACGAAGTGATCGGTTACTATGATCACGAGGATCCATGGGAATTACTGCGCAACCATTTAGAGAAAAACGGTGGCGCCCCTGCCTCCATTGCAATCGAACAAGATCATATAACATTAGAAAGATACAATGCAATCAAGCGAATCTTACCGATTGCGGAAATATTTGATGCGAAGGAAATCATGGCAAACCTGCGTGTCATCAAGACGAAGAAAGAATATGCATTATTGAAGCAGGCAGCAAGTCTAGCTGATTTCGGTGTCGAAACAGGGGTAAAGGCAATTGCAGAAGGTATCACCGAATTAGAATTGGTTGCGAAAATCGAATACGAGCTGAAAAAACAAGGCGTACGGGAAATGTCCTTCACAACGATGGCACTTTCTGGCACCAAAACAGCATCCCCACATGGTAATCCTTCGAATAAGAAGGTCACTGCTGGGGATCTAGTATTATTCGATTTAGGCGTTATATTTGAAGGCTACTGCTCCGATATTACAAGAACGGTTGCTTTTAAGTCCATTACAGATGAACAGAAGAAGATTTACGAAACCGTCCTTGCAGCAGAACAAAATGCAATTAACATTTCCCAATTGGGTACAGCAGTTGGCAACATCGATAAAGCTGCAAGAACGACAATTGAGCAGGCGGGCTTTGGCGAATACTTCACACACCGAATTGGTCATGGTCTTGGTATTGAAACACATGAGTATCCATCAATGCACAGTAATAATGAAATCGGATTAGTTGAGGGCATGTGCTTTACAATTGAACCAGGAATTTATATTCCAAATACTGGTGGCGTTCGCATCGAGGATATGATTTTCACAACAGAAAAAGGACCTGAAGTACTTACCGCATATCCAAAAGAATTACAAATCATTAAATAAAGTCTGAAGTGGAACATGATCCAGACAAGACATTTAAAAAAATAATAAAATTGGCGTGTCGAACTAACCGACACGCCGATTTTATTATTTCATTCACTTTTATTTTTTCATATTATTGAATTTATGGATCCCACGATTATTTGTTAGCTGGTCTTCTACAACACCACTTTGATAGCTTTCAAATAATTGGTTTTGAACAGCTGCCACACCTTCAGGATCTAATTCATAATTACTTGCTTGTTTTCCTTCTTTTTTTGACAAGTGACCCACCTCCGTACATGTAGTTTGTCCTCATATCCGAAAAAAATGGGTTACTATTTCTTCCATTTTTGTTTGAAGCGCTTCCATAAAGGGTATATAATAGAAGTGAAAGGGGAGGAATAATCATGGAATATCATAATATCGTAGTAGCCGTAGATGGATCAGAAGCCGCAGAAATAGCATTCAAAAAATCATTAGACATCGCAAAACGAAATAATGCGCGATTAGTACTTGCACATGTCGTTGATTCCCGTACGTTTGCAACTGCTGAAGCCTATGATCGCTCACTTGCGGAGCGTGCAGAAACCTATGCGAAAGAATTACTTGAATCGTATGCGGAGAATGCAAAGGATGCAGGTGTTACCGATTTAGTCCGTTGCATTGAATATGGATCCCCGAAAGTAAAAATCGCAAAAACCATTGCCAAAAATTTTAAAGCCGACCTTATCATCTGCGGTGCAACAGGTATGAATGCTGTCGAACGTTTTTTAATCGGAAGTGTTTCCGAAAGCATCACAAGATACGCAGAATGCGACGTGTTGGTTGTACGATAGACGTAATCATTAATGCTGTTTATTAAATGAAGTTTTCTAAGAACTAAGCTGGCAGCTTATCGGTTTTATTAAAGTCCAATCAAGCGTTGATATCAACCAGTTTATATTGTTAATAAGTATTCGTCTAATTGTTCAAAGGTTCCGGTAAATCCTTCTTGAATGATTGCTTGTGAAGCCTCTATGGTCTGAGTCTCTTCAACAGTCGTAGTTACTGGATTCACAAACATTGTAAGGATTGTTTTTCCACCGTCCTCATTGAATGAAATGGTATTCAAGGTTTCCAAAGGCCAATTTGCATCAAAAGGTGCTCGCAAAGCGTTCCCTTCCTCATCAGAAAAGATATTGGTGTAAACGATTTTTTCCGGTGCAATAATTTCACTGTATTCAAATTTAACCCACATTATATCGCCATCAGCAGGTTTCTGGCTGTAATGAAACGTTCCGCCCGAATGGATATCAGATTTAGAAACATTAAACTTCCATCCTTTTGGTCCCCACCAGTTCTGTAAATGTTCTGATTCGGTAAATGCCTGAAACACAAGGTCACGAGGTGCATGGAATGTATGCGTAATTTTGATTGGCGTTGCCATGGTAATACCTCCACTATTTTTTTAAACTTAAAGCGCTCCATATACATGAAGCGCTCTAACTGCTTTATTTAGCTAAACGTACCGTATCTCTAGCAATGACAATTTCTTCATTGGTTGGAATGATTAAAACTTTCACAGGTGAATGCGGATAGTTGATGAAACGTTCGTCGCCACGAGTTTCATTTAATTTCGGATCCCAGTATACACCCATAAATTCTAGACCAGTTAAGATCTTTTCCCTTACAATAGAACTGTTTTCGCCAACACCTGCTGTAAAGATAATAGCATCCACACCAGACATTTTCGCTGCATAAGATCCGATGTATTTATGGATTCTTTCTGCAAATACATCTAATGCCAACTCTGCACGTGGATTCGTATCGACTTGTTCTTGAATATCACGTAGATCACTAGAGAAGCCTGAAAGTGCAAGCATTCCACTTTCCTTATTAAACACACCGATTACTTCTTCTGCTGTCTTCCCAGTTTTTTCCATAATATATGGGATTAATGCCGGGTCAAGATCGCCTGATCGTGTTCCCATTGTTACCCCTGCAAGTGGTGTGAAGCCCATTGATGTATCGAGTGATTTTCCACCTTCAATTGCAGTGATACTTGCCCCATTACCGATATGGCAAGAAATTAATCGTAATTTTTCAAGTGGAACTCCCATTAAATCTGCAGCACGTTCGGATACATATTTATGTGATGTACCATGGAAACCATATTTACGAATGCCAAATTTATCATAATACTCCTTAGGCAAGCTATATAAGTAAGATGTTTTTGGCATTGTTTGATGGAATGCTGTATCAAAAACAGCCACCATTGGCACGTTTGGTAGGATTTCTTGGAATGCATAAATACCAGTCAAGTTTGCTGGGTTATGCAATGGTGCTAATTCCGATGTTTCTACAATTTTTTCAATGACATCATCTGTAATTAATACGGAATCATCGAAGTATTCTCCACCATGAACTACACGGTGGCCAACTGCATCGATTTCATCAAATGATGCTACAACCCCAGTTGAGATGAGGGCATCTAATAATTTCTTAACTGCAACCGCATGATCTGGAATATCGCCAACTACTTTCTCTTTCTTCCCACCCGCTTCAATCTTGAAAACAGAATCAGTTAATCCGATTCTTTCTACTAAACCGATTGCTTTTACTGTTTCCTCTGGCATTTCAATCAATTGGAATTTTAACGAAGAACTACCAGCATTAATTGCTAACACATTACGCATTGATGACAACTCCTAAAAAAATGATATATTATTTTTGATATGTTTGAAACCATGCATTCATCTGTCCAAGAATATCTGCCATTCCATTTGCATTCTTAAAGGCTGGCATTTGCACAAGCAACGGCTGTTTTGGTGTCTCCGTATGCTCGCCCTTCTTCTGCAAAATTAGAATGCTTTTCACATTCGCTTTTGACTTAAATGCACTCTCAGGTAAACGAATAACCCCGACAATATGAGCATGTGCTTGAAGATAACGGTGAAGCTTGTCCGATTGATCACTGTCGAACAAGAAGTCTGGTATGACGAGAATCAAATAGCCTGCTTCCTTCGTATAATTCAGACCTTGCTCAATAAATAAATGATGGGCATAAGAATGAGCCGTGTCCGCCTTTAATTCAAAATCATTTGCCCGAACATCGTCTGGATAATAACCAACCGGTAAATCGGCAACAACCAAATCAACCGGATCTAGTAAGAATGGTCGTAAACTATCCTGATGGAAGAATTCAATTTGTTTCTTCTGCAAATTGGCATTCAGTAAAGATAATTGAATTAAAGTCGAATCAACTTCACTAGCAAATGCTACAACATCATGCTTAAGCTGCTCAAGTACGGTGGTAATTAAGTTTCCCGTACCACTTGCTGGGTCGAATAAACGAACGCTATCTTTCCCTTTCATAAGCTGATCAGCAAGGTAGCCGATGATTAACGCCACCGTTTCTGGTGTCATTAAATGCTGTTGCTGGGTCGAATCCTTCATACCTTTGAGGATTGCTAATTGGATAGCTTTACGAATATCGATTGTTGCATATGAGGATAGATCGATTTTTGCTAATTCCGTTTTTAACTTTCTGGATAGTATTTCATCCATTTCTACTGCTGTATCATTAAAAAACAAGGTTTCCATTGTAACAGCCAAACTATCTAAATATGGCTCATCATTATGCTGCTGAATTAGTTCAGTGGTATGATCCAACCATTCAAAAAGTGGTTCAACATTTGATTTATCCATTACCATAACCTCCATTCGCCCTTCCTTCAACTTTACTATTGTACCAAATGAGCAACGGATAGTAAAAGGTTTATCCTAATAAAATAAAACTATTTCACCAATAAAAATCTCTCTCATATAACAGAGAGAGATTTCCAATTGGGTTTTATTATTTGTTTCTTACTTCGCTTCTTTTGCTGCCGCAAGTGCTGCTTCGTAATTCGGATGGGTTTTTACTTCAGGGACATATTCCACATATGTAACCTTATTGCTAGAATCAACGACGAAGATTGCTCTTGCAAGTAGTCGATATTCAGCCATTAACACACCATAAGCCTCACCGAAAGATGCATCACGATGATCGGATAATGTATCTAAGTTTTTCACGCCTTCTGCAGCACACCAGCGTCCTTGTGCAAATGGCAAATCCATACTAATTGTAAGAACTTGTACATTGTCTAGTTTATCTGCTTCCTCATTGAAGCGTTTTGTTTCTTGAGAACAAACGCCAGTGTCAAGTGATGGTACGGAAGAAATTAATTTCACCTTGCCATCATAATTAGCTAATGAAACCTCTTCAAGACCATTTGATAAAACGCGAAAATCTGGTGCTTGATCCCCTACTTTAATTTCTACTGCTGGTAATGTAACGGATTCACCGCCAAATGTAATATTAGCCATTTATAAACTCCTCCACTTCATATTGTCCTTCCACTACATTATGAATCGTTTATAGATGGATGTCCAATAAAAGGGATGGAATCAAATATCAAAATCTAGCGAAGGCTTTTGCTTTTTACTCTCCCTACTTTCCTTCTGTTTGGAATCATTTGTGTCCTGCATCATTTGCTGTACCTTCTCCATTACTTGTGGAGCAAAATCAATCATTTTTTCATATAAGTGGGTACTTTGATCCAAATGAATCATCTTAACCCCATGCTGCCCTACAATTAGAAAGGCAACTGGTGTAATCGAAACACCACCACCACTTCCACCACCAAATGGCAATGTAGCTTCAGAATCTCCCTGTGAATTACTTCCATTGAACTCACTACCCCCAGCAGCAAACCCAAAACCGAGCTTAGAAACAGGGATAATCAAAGTTCCATCTGGTGACTCGACAGCATCACCAATTATCGTATTTACTTCAATCATATTTTTCAAATTTTCCATTGCTGTTGTCATTAATCCTTGAATTGGATGCTCTTCCATCGTTCGCAATTCCTCCTTATATTATTGCAGATCACTTTTTAGAAAACGAAGAAGTGTATGTATAGCTTGTCCAAGCCGTAAAGAAATAATGCAGTCGATACTTGTCATAAATTCTGCAGTCTGGAAGGTTGGTAGTACCTCAATACGTGGTCGACATGCAAGGTTCCCATTCTCTGCAATATAGCCGGTCATCATCCCTTTTAGCGCCCAGATTGCACCACTCGCGATGCCGTTTAGGAAGGCATCACCCGTACCACCTGTTGTTGACCAATAGAAACGATGAATGGTTACCTGCTTTAATATATGGTCTATCTTTTCCTTGCTATCTTTCACATTCTTGATGAAGTGTTTCATTTCATCTGGAAATGTCTTAAAATCGACTGTTTCTACATCCACGGGCATCCCAGAAATGTCGATATTCTTCTTATAAAAACGTATCTTTAATATCGTCATGCGCAGCAATAATTGCTGGTGCTTATTGTTCAATGTATATTGCAAGCGAATATAGACCCTTGAAAACAATAGAAGCAGTATCAAGAGAATTAGAACACTGAGTATAATGATTAGGCTGATATACAAGTCAATTCCTCCATTCTAGCTTCTACACACTCCCTATTTTTGCTCTTCACTTGTATATTTAAACCTGTAAATTCTACAAATTATTAGAGCAATTCGTCATTTAATGATACGATAATGGTATTGTTACAAATTGGAGGGATGAAAAATGACAACTAGAAATAAAATGTACTTTTATTTTCACAATGATAATGAAACAATAGAAAATTTGAAACCGCTATTTTCCCTTGCCGAGGAGCATGGATTTGAGGTAGTAGACAATGCAAAAAAGGCAAATATTATCGTAAGTATCGGTGGCGACGGGATGTTCCTTCAAGCGGTAAGAAAAACTGGATTCCGTCAAGATGCTATATATGCTGGTTTGGCTAGAGAGGACGAATCATCATTCTATTGCGATTTTAATTTAGGTAGCTTTGATGATCTGCTTGATTCAGTATTAAAAACCGAATTAGAGGTACGTCGTTTCCCAATTATTACCGTACAAATTAATGATGGAACGAAATTCCATTCTTTAAACGAGGTAGCTGTGCAGTCAACGATTGTAAAAACCATTGTGATGGACGTATATATTGATGACGAGCTATTTGAGACATTCCGCGGCGATGGTTTGGTCGTTTCTACACCAACTGGAAGTACAGGTTATAATAAATCTGCCAATGGTGCAGTCGTTGATCCACTTATCCCAAGTATTCAAGTATCTGAGGTTGCATCGATGAACAATAATAATTATCGTACATTAGGGTCCTCCTTCATCCTAAATAAAGACCGCAAGTTAACATTAAAGCTAAAACAAGAAGGAAATGTCCACCCGATAATCAGCCTGGACAACGAAGCACATTCCATCCAACGAATTGATAACATCGTCGTAACAATGGATGACCAAGTAATCAAGACTGTGAAATTGAAACACAATTCCTTCTGGGACCGCGTCAAACGCTCTTTCTTATAACCTTTTAAAGGGCTATCCCTCCATAGAGGAATAGCCCTAGCCATATTATAATATTGATTAATTGTTATTGATGTCCGCCAAATTGCTGTTCAGCCATTTGAACAAGACGTTTTGTGATTTCTCCACCAACAGATCCGTTAGCACGAGAAGTTGAATCAGGACCAAGTTGAACACCAAACTCTTGTGCAATTTCATATTTCATTTGATCTAGTGCTTGTTGCACACCAGGAACTACCAATTGATTGTTATTTGCCATGTTAGTTCACCTCCTTGGTACTTATAGAATGTGTTACTTGGAGGGTAAACATGCATCCAATTTATTGGTAGTTCCTGTTATTTTACCATATTTTTTCCAGCTGCTAGCTACACCTTAGAATAGCCCGCTAAATCCTTCTTCCACATCTTTACGATCATGCGCAACAATCGTTTCAATCCCATCAATTGCTTCTTCAATTGACTTGGTAAAATCATGTGTTGATTCATAATAGGAAACCTTATCAAGTTTTGGCTTCGTCTTCGGCGCTTTTGGAACAAAAATCGTACAGCAATCTTCATAAGGTAGGATTGATGTTTCATACGTACCAATTTGCTTTGAAATATCGATAACCTCTTGTTTATCCATCGTGATTAATGGACGGATAATTGGATAATTTGTCACATCATTAATCGCATGCATGCTTTCCATCGTCTGGCTCGCTACTTGTCCAAGATTTTCTCCAGTCGTTAACGATAAAATCGACTCATTACGGCAAACCTGCTCCGCGATTCGGAACATCATCCGACGCATAATCGTCATCGCATAGCTTTCCGGCATTTCTCTGAAAATTTCCTGTTGTAGCTTTGTAAATGGCACAATATGAATCTTGATTGATTTGCCATATTTCGTCAATTGCTTCGATAAGTCGATTACCTTTTGCTTCGCACGTTCACTCGTATATGGCGGTGAATGGAAATGGATTGCTTCTAAATGCACCCCACGCTTCATTGCTAGGAACCCAGCAACAGGGCTGTCAATCCCACCAGAAAGCAGTAATAATGATTTCCCTGATGTCCCTACTGGAAGACCACCTAATCCTGGAACAGCTTTGGATGTAATATACGTTGCTTCGAATCTGATTTCGACTTTAACTTCTACATCAGGATGGTGCACATCTACCGTAATCCCGTCCGTATTGGTTAATAAATGTCCACCTAATATCTGATTCAATTCATACGTATGAATTGGAAAATCTTTATTGACTCGCTTTACAGCCACCTTAAATGTTTTTACATCTTTTGCATTCTGTAACGCGAATAGTGCCGCCTCTTTGATTTGCTCTATATCATTATCGACTTTAATTGCTAAACTTAAACTTTGAATTCCGAAAACCTTTTTACATTTCTCCATGACTGGCTCTGGGTCATGCCCATTTAGCAATACGAACATTCTCCCTTGCGTACGTGTTACCTTTACATTCGGGAATTCTTTGATTTTTTGTTGCAGATTTTCTTGCAACTTAATGATAAATTGCTTGATGTTTTTTCCTTTTAATGCCATTTCGCCGTAGCGAATTAATATATGATCATATTGCATAAATATCTACTCCATAACTTTTCTAAATTGTGTAATAGCAAGCGTTAGTGCTTCAACGAACGTCGCCAACTCTTCCTTTGTATTATCATATGCCAAGCTAATTCGGAGCGCAGATGTTGCTCTCCCGTTATCAAATCCACATGCAACAAGAATCCTGCTTTCGTCCTTTTGTTTGGAAGAACATGCAGATTTAGTCGAAATATAAATCCCCTTCTCCCCGAGCATATGAATGATTACTTCTGGTTTAATTCCAGGGACGGAAATATTGATAATATGTGGTGCGCCATTCTTTGGCGAATTTACATGAACACCGTCAATTGCTTCGAGTGCTTCGAAAAGATACTGTTTCATGTCGTACAAATTATTTACTTCTGTTTTCTCGCGGTCTTTTATTAGGCGCATTGCTTTTACTAACGAAACAATTCCCGCTAAATTTTCTGTACCGGAACGAATTGCCTGCTCCTGCTCTCCCCCATGGAATAACGGAAATAGCTTTGTATGCTTGTTCACATATAAAACCCCTGTACCTTTAAGTCCATGGATTTTATGGCCAGAAATCGTACATAAATCAATCCCACTATCCGGTAAATCAAGTGGCACCTTGCCAAACCCTTGCACATCGTCGACATGGAAAAACAGCTTCGGATGCTGCTTCGCGATTCTTCCGATCTCTTCAACTGGCTGAATGGCACCTGTTTCATTATTTACATGCATGATACTAATTAAAATCGTATCTTCACGGATTGCATTTTTTAAATCATCTAATGATATTACACCATTTTCATCCACTGGTAAATAGGTAACCGTAAATCCTAATCTGTCTAATGCTCGACATGCTTCATCGACTGATGGATGTTCAATTTCCGATGTAATAATATGCTTTCCCCGCCCTTGATGTTCGAGGGCGATTCCTTTAATTGCGATATTATTTCCTTCTGTTCCGCCAGAGGTAAAGACAACTTCATTTCTACTAACATGCAAAAGTTCCGCAGCTTGTTTCTTTGCTGTATGTAATAGCTTCTCCGCTGTCCCGCCAAACTGGTGTATCGAGGAAGGATTCGCATAAAACTGCTTGGAAACTTGGTCAAAACTTGCCAATACCGCTTCATCTGGCTTTGTTGTTGCACTATTATCTAAGTAAATCATCGTCATTCCTCCCTTTTTTCTCAACTACCAAAAGCTAGGGCTGATCACTACGATTGGAAACAAATCCCATTCTTAGCGACAGCCCTTTATTTTAAAAAAATTAATGAATCACCATTGTTTGATTGTCTTCGATGCGTTTTAATGCACCCGGTTCAACTTCTTCAATTGCCTTTGCTGCCGTTTCCAGTGCAAGCTCATATTCATACACTTTAAACAAACGCTCCGACTCGATTAATTTTGCAGCCAATATTGGATTCCTACTGCGGTATCGATTCGCATATTGAATCACCTGCTCCGTTAAATACGCTTGTTCAAGCATCATATCCGTTTGTTCGATTGTTTGCTCAAGAGATGTTTGTGCGTCAAGTAATGCATGCTGAACAACCCCCATATCGAGTGGCTGCCTCTCCAAGCTGACAATTACCTGTTGATTTTTATTTGCCGTATTCTCCATACTATTCCAAATAAAATTCGGTACCCCTGGAATATTGCTCTTTTTCAGCTTACGATTTAATGTCTGTAATTGATTACGCATCGTTTCCAGATTTTCTCTTGCTTCAAGCTCATCTTTGCGCAAATTCGCAATGCTCTCTTTAAATGCTTCATGTCTTACTGCAAGTTCCTCCAGTTTATCGAAGCCGTTCTCGATTTGTTCCCTGAGGTCAGAATGTCCTACATTTACATCATCCATTTCCTCTTTTATCACCAATAATCGCTCATGCAAGGAAGTAATATTCTTACCTATTGTTAAATATTTTTCCATATCACCATCTTCAAAATAATAAGCTTTCCGCAGCTTCTCAACTTCTTCTTTTGTCGTATCATACTTCTCGGTAATGTCCTCAAGGGTATGTTCGAAGCTTGGTAGCTTGGTTCCTAAGTAATTTTTCGCGATTGCTTCCTTTTCAAGAAGCTGATACATTTCTTTCATTCGCTCATCGATTTCTTCAATCATCCCAACAGCATCGTCTGTGTCACCATTATTAAGTAATTGCAGTAAATCGTTAAGTCTTTCATGATATGTACGGATCTCTTTTTCAAATGCTAGATGTTCGATATGGTAGCCATCTTGCTTCATTTCTTTGACACCAGCTAATAAATTATCTAATTGCGATGGTAATTCATGTCTGCATTTTTTGTAGATTGCAGGGAATTCTTCTAGCTGTGTTTCTAATGTTTCTTTATCATGCTGTATTTGCTCAACAAGCCTTCTTGCCTCAAGGTAGTTTCCAGCATCAACGAGCTCATGGTATTTCGCAAAGGACTCGTCCAGTTCGTCCATCAATTTTTCGAAGTGAATCTCTGCTCTACCATACTGTAGTCGATTACGAGAAAAAACTTTACGTAACGACTTGATACTTGGCTCAAGCTCCTCCACTTCCAGCCTACTCGTTTCCTCTGATTCCAGAAGCTCATCCAACTCTTTCAACATCTGCTCAATATCTTTCTCAATTGATTCCAATGTTGTTTCAATTGTTGCCATTGTCTTATTCGCTTTTGAAACACGGAATCGATCCGCGGCTTCCTCAGTATCCAGTAGTAGTTCCTCAATATCTGGCAATTCCTTTGTAACAATAAACTCCCAGCGATCTCTCCACGTTTCAAACCGGTCCTGGGTTTCGCCAGATAGATTTAAGTTCTTGATTTGACTAATTTGTGCAGCGATATTACGCCCCAAAATATCGAGCTTCCATTCTTCTAGCCTGTCAATTCCATCATAAATCCGTTTTCTTAAGATTAGTCCAATGATTAATAATACGATGATGACTAAAATAGCCCCAATGAAGTAAACAACCATACAGTGCCTCCCAACCGAATTCCAAACAAGAGGATATTTCTTTTTTTATTTTAAAATTCAATCCTATTTCCTTAAATATATTAACTATGATACCATGGAATGTATTATTTTGGTTAATGTTTTAACAAATTAATTCATGATTCGCTAGATTTTTGCACTTTGATATCGATTTCCCTGTTTTCCTATCGTTTCCCCTTCATTTTCAACGATAAAATCAATCCATTTCTGGATCGTTAAGACATACTTCTTTACAAATATTTGATGGGAATATTCGCCAATGATTTGATCCTTCCAATCATTATGTAAAATATATGGGGTAATTAGCATCCCTTTATACTGTAAGAATAAATATTCCTTCATATCATGCTTCACATGACTTTCTAGCGCTCCATTGAATGCCTTTTGAATATAATGGTTCTCTTTCGCTAAATAGGTAACCGCCATTTCCCGAACAAACACGGAGTCAAACGATAACTCCCGCTGGATAAAACAGGTTAATTGATGATTCATTTGTTTGTATTGTATAATGGTTAAAGTCAATTCATGTAAAATTTCAAGTGGTGTGAATGTATCGAGTAATTCCAGTTGTTCCTCAATCGTTTTCAAGTATTCTTCATAATAATTTGTCACTGCATATTCGAGAAGACCTTGCTTACTATTAAAATAATAACTAATCGATGATACGTTAACGGCAGCTTTTTCAGCTATATCACGAACCGTTGTAGCTTGGAAGCCTTTTTGAAAAAAGAGGGAAGAAGCTGCATCAATTACTTTTTGTTTTGCTGGATTCTTTTGCATGTTAATCAACTCCTTATTTTTAAAAATACGACAAAGGATATAATTATCCTGCAAATTGTTCTCGACAAATATTATTTTAGATGTCGAATATGATCAAATAATGATAATGGAAAGGGGAATATTTATGATTGAAACAACGGCAAAGGCCGGCAATAGAGAAAAAGACTATGAATTACTGATCAAGCAATTAGCTGCTCTTACAGAAGGTGAGACAGATAAGATTGCAATCCTCTCAAATGCATCTGCATTATTAAATCAATTTTTAACCGAGGTTAACTGGGTTGGCTTCTATCTGTGGAAAGAGGACGAATTAGTGCTCGGACCATTCCAAGGTCTACCAGCATGTATCCGAATCCCTTATGGAAAAGGAGTATGTGGTACAGCGGTAAAGACAAGTAAAACCCAGCGAATTGCCGATGTGCATCAATTCCCAGGACACATAGCCTGTGACAGTGCCAGCAACTCGGAAATAGTGGTTCCCGTATTCGTTAATGACGAAATATATGGTGTGCTTGACATTGATAGCCCAAATATCAACCGCTTCGATGAGGTTGATGAAGTATACCTCGAGAAATTCGTAAGGACACTAGAAAAATATCTTTGAGTTAACGAAAACTAGCAGCCGACAATAAAGCTGCTAGTTTTTTTCTACCCGATTCTTTCCTAAACGCTTTGCTTGATATAGCGCCCTGTCTGTTCGCAGAAATAAATTAATCGTTGTATCTTGATCACCCTGCTTCCAGGATGAAACGCCACACGAAACCGTCACATCCGGTTTTGAAGTTGCCTCCACCTTTTCACGAATATGCGTTGCAATTTCGATTCCTTCCTCTATCATAGCATTCGGCAAATAGATAGACAATTCTTCACCACCCCATCTTGCTGGAACATGACCATATGCAATGTCTACATATTGTCTCATCGTATCCGAGACCTGAATAATCACCTGATCTCCTGCATGGTGTCCGTACGTATCATTAATCTGTTTAAAATTATCAATATCAAAGAGCAGCAATACCCCTCTTTTATCCGCTTTAAATGACGTTTCAATACTTTCTTCTAAATAATTTCTTGAATATAGCCCCGTTAGATAATCGGTAATAACCGTTCGCTCTAACCGCTCTCTTAATAGCGAATTCGTGATTGCTAGTGAGGTATGCTGGATTAATGCCTGCATTAATTTGAAGCTTTCAAATGTAAAATGGTATCTGTCCTCATGCAAGATTACTACAAGTCCATTTGAATATTCTGTATGATCAATCGGAATTGCCATAACGGAATGATACTGTGATGCAATGCTACTGGCAAAATTCCCACTAAAGATCGCCTCTCGCTCAGATGCTGCCTTGTCCATTAATGGTTTGACAAACTGTTTTCCCGCTTCGGTACTGAAATATGCCGTACTTTCTGCCAGCACATTACTACCCAATTGATTCTCTGCATCAAAATAGATAAAACCAACCTCACTTGCACTGCAAAGATTGATAATTTCCTGCTTTACAAGCCTTGTTATTTCATCGATTTCCAGTTTCGAATTTAATCTCCTCGAAAATTCATTCACAAATGATAAGGATGAAACCTGTTCCTTTGAATTTTGATATAAGGTTGTCCTTTCAATTGCA
This sequence comes from Oceanobacillus arenosus, assembly GCF_003369575.1. Classification (GTDB taxonomy): domain Bacteria; phylum Bacillota; class Bacilli; order Bacillales; family Amphibacillaceae; genus Oceanobacillus; species Oceanobacillus arenosus. The sequence continues at coordinate 111,698 of NZ_PIOC01000027.1, forward strand.
ATTCCAGTTAAATTAGCAAATTCTGTCAGAAACAAGAGGCTTTTCCTAGAAAAGTATGTGGAAATGGAAGTCATTATTTGCAGCACACCATAGATTGCTTGATTTCCAACAAGTGGTGCGTAAATACTTGCGATCCCTTCTTCTTCCTGGATCTCAATCTGCAATTCACCGGTAAGGAATGCTCGTGTGCTCTTATTATCTGCTTGATCATCCGTGTACTCTATCATTTTAATCGGCAATCCACCAGCATCACTGTCTTGGGATAATAGTAAATAAAACTCATAGTCTGGATAACGGACTTTCAATGCATCAACAACTTCTGTTAATATTTCTGTTTGGATATTTTTTGCGAATAGCCGTGTACTTAGTTCATATAGAAATTCATGATTATCGTTGTTTTGTTTATTATTTATCAATGGAATAATGATTGATAAAAACTTTTCCGTTTCCTTCATACAAGAAATAACCTCTGTTTCCGTAAATGGCTGATGTTCCTGATCTACGGAAAAGACGAATAAGATCTCCACATCTCCAATCGGTTTTAGTGGAATAATTTTCACTTCCATACCCAGTGGGACATACTGCAATACCATATGTTCATCATAATGGTTATTTCTTCCCACGATTTCTAACGGTTGGAATAGTGCCTTATCAGCTTGATAATGCGCTAAACGGAACTGTTGGACCCCCGGATGATACACATAAACTGCACAATAAGAACTATCAATTAGATGCTTCAGTTGCCCAATTGCCGTTTGAAAAATCTGTTCGACATCCATAACAGAATTCGCAAATTCAACTAATAAATCAAAATATAATTGTTGGAATTTTATGGAATACGCTTCTTTTGTCTTCATAAGATAACCACCCGCACGTTACTTAAATTCACTTATGTAACCAATTATACATTAACTAGTCATATTTTCCTATATTTTACCAGAAAATGAATTGTAAATTTTTTACACATTGGAAGCAAAGGATGTCTAACAATAGCTTTTAATCTAGCACAGGGCCTGGACTAATTTGTCAAAGAAATTGAATTAATCAGGAATTCCCCAAATTGTTTGTCGGCATTTATATAAAGGTGTTTTCAAATAAACTTTGGACAAGTGACAATTTTGATTTCAGTTCTAGGCAGCAGTTGCTGTTCACACGTGACTTTCATTTTTTCACTTCAATTAACGTCGATTGTCAGTGGCAATTTACTCTTTTATATGTTTATTTTACAATCCCAGCGCAAGAAATACACGAAGACTCCTGCGGGAAGAAGAGCCTAGGTGAGACTCTGAAGTGCGTTAGCACAAAGAGGCTCACCAGCTCCCCGCGGAAAGCGAAGTGTATTTCTGGAGCGACTGGCCCAAGAACCCTTATAACATTAAACTAGTTCGCACTTTATATAAACTTTTCCCTACCTAATAATTGCACCAACGTTTTAACAAATAATCATAAAAAAATATGCAAGATTATTTCTTGACATTAACCCGAATAAATTATATACTAGTCGTTGTGTAAATTAATAAGGTAGCCTAGTGTGTTCGACGCTTGAACCCATTTTGTTCCTCTTCTAGAGGTGTATCGTGTAACTCTTTGCTGCTGGAGCGATGGTACATGAAAACATAATGGACAACGTAAAGAATACGGTCATTTTATTTTTATACAAAATAAAATATAAAGGAGGAAATGTCCTATGTCACGTTATACTGGATCAATCTGGAAAAAATCACGTCGTCTTGGCATTTCATTAACTGGAACTGGTAAGGAATTAGATAAACGCCCTTACGCTCCTGGTCAACATGGACCGAACCAAAGAAAGAAACAATCAGAATACGGTATGCAATTACAAGAGAAGCAAAAACTTCGCTTCATTTACGGACTTAACGAACGTCAATTCCGTAACTTGTTTGACAAAGCTGGTAAACAAAAAGGGATTCATGGTGAGAACTTCATGATCTTACTTGAATCACGTTTAGATAACCTTGTTTACCGTCTAGGTCTTGCTCGTACTCGCCCACAAGCACGTCAATTAGTAAACCACGGTCATATTTTAGTTGATGGATCACGTGTTGATATTCCATCATACCTAGTAAGCCCTGGTCAAGTAATTAGTGTTCGCGAGAAATCTAGAAATCTTGACATCATTAAGGAAGCAATCGAAGTAAACAACTTTGTTCCTGAATATACAACATTTGATGCTGAGAAATTAGAAGGAACTTTCACTCGTTTACCTGAACGTTCTGAACTTCCAGCAGAAATTAACGAACAATTTATCGTTGAGTTTTACTCTCGTTAATTTTAAAGCTATTCATTTTAAAAACCTTAGAGACTTTATGTTTCTAAGGTTTTTTTACTTTCAACAACTTTCTTATAGCAGCAGGTTTAACCGTTCAATAAAAAAGCACGGACAAGTCTCATCAACTCATCCATGCCCTTTTCTTACTGAAAGTTAACCAATGAATATTTCTTCTTCCCACGACGAACGATCGTAAATGTATCCTCGATACGATCATCTGCTGTTACAACATAGCTTACTTCCTGCAGTCTTTCCCCATTAATGTAGATGGCACCATTTTGAATATCTTCTCTCGCCTGTCTTTTCGATGGTGAAATTTTTGCATTTACTAGCAGATCAACTAAGCCAATATCTTCTTTCTTCGCCTCAAATGTTGGTACATCTTTAAACCCTTGCGCAATATCGCTTCCCGAAAGCTTTTTCAAGTCACCACTAAATAACGCGTCGGAAATTTTTTGTGCTTGAATAAGTGCTTCTTCACTATGAACCACCTTAACCATTTCTTCAGCCAATCGTTTTTGTGCAACGCGATTTTCCGGATGGTTGTCAACTTCCTCTTGTAACGCATGAATTTCTTCATCATCTAAGAACGTAAAGTAGTTGATAAACTTAATCACATCACGGTCATCGGTATTAATCCAGAATTGGTAAAATTCATATGGTGTTGTTTTGTCAGCATCAAGCCAAATCGCCCCACCAGCAGATTTTCCGAATTTCGTGCCATCTGCCTTCGTGATCAATGGCACCGTAAGTCCGAATACTTTTATTTCCTCATCTTGATTTTCACGTGAACGGCGAATTAATTCCATCCCTGCTGTAATATTGCCCCACTGGTCACTACCACCAATTTGCAAGGTACAATTTTCTGATTCATTTAAATTCAAGAAATCGAGTGATTGCAAGAGCATATAGCTAAATTCGGTAAAGGAAATCCCGTTCTCAATACGAGAGGCAACAGAGTCCTTTGCAAGCATGTAATTGATGCTAAAATGCTTCCCTGTATCACGAAGAAAATCGATTACGGTCGTATTTCCCAACCACTCAAAATTATTTCTAGAAACAACCGGGTTCTCCCCTTGACCTTTTGCAACTAATTTGCCAATTTGCTGTTGGATTTTATCCACAAAACCTTGGACCGTATCTGCCGTATTTAATGATCTTTCCGATGAGCGGCCACTAGGATCACCAATCATTCCTGTTCCACCACCAACAAGTGCAATTGGTTTATGTCCTGCTTTTTGGAAGCGTTTTAGCATGGTTAACGGAACTAAATGACCAATATGCAAACTATCAGCTGTTGGGTCAAAACCACAATATAATGTAACTTGATTCGTAGCCAAATGATCCGCAAGCCCCTCACGATCTGTCACCTGTTGAATTAAGCCACGATTTTCTAAATCCTGTAAAATATCCATTCCGATCACACTCCATCATTATTTTTAACATACATTCCGTAAATAGATAGACATGTTCTGCCTATTTATTTAAAAACAAAAAAACCCACCCCTATCGAAAAAAGGGACGAGTTAAACACGCGGTACCACCCTTGTTGCTAATACATTAGCCACTTGGGGTTGTTAACGATGTCTCCACCGTTTCTTTTCACTCCTAAAAATCTAGTACTTGAAAAGAAAATGCTCCAGATTGTAATTCGCCTGCAAATGTATACTAGCTTCCACCAACCGCCAGCTCTCTATCAAAGGGATTTGCAATACTACTTGGGTTCCTTCATCACATAAACGCTATACGATAAATTTCATATATCTATTCATACCATATTTGTAATCTGTTTGCAATGTATAATTTGAAAATACTGTATAACAAAAATCGCGCTTATGCTATAATAATAAAAGAATTTTAGGGGGTTTTTACATGAATTTTAAAGAATCACTACATAAATTTGCGAATAAAATGAAAGCATTATGGAAAACAGGAAAGATCCAGCTTGCATCAAGAATTACATATGATGTTGTTTGGGGCGTGGTGTTATTCTTTTTAATTATCGGATTTATCGGCGCATTCTTTATTGGCGGAATCGGTGCGGGCTATTTCGCATCGCTCGTTAAAGACGAACCAATCCCAAGTGCAGCGGAAATGGAAAAAGAAATTTATAATTATGAAGAAACATCAAAGCTATATTTTGCGAATGATGTTTATATTGGTGATGTTAGATCTGATTTATATCGTGAGAAAACAACATTAGATAAGATATCCCCTATGTTAACCGATGCTGTGATTGCGACTGAAGATGAATACTTTAGAGTGCATCATGGTGTTGTTCCAAAAGCAATTATCCGTGCATTATTACAGGAGGTACTGAACACCTCCGTACAATCTGGTGGTAGTACATTAACCCAACAATTAATTAAGAATCAAATCTTAACAAATGAAGTGTCCTTCGAGCGAAAAGCAAAGGAAATTTTACTGGCATTGCGGTTAGAACAATTTTTTGATAAGGATGAAATATTACAGGCATATTTAAACATTATTCCATATGGCCGCGATGCTTCCGGGAGAAATATTGCTGGGATTCAAACCGCTGCAAAAGGAATATTCGGAATCAATGCAAGTGATGTAAATTTAGCACAGGCAGCCTATTTAGCAGGTCTACCACAAAGCCCCTCGGCATACACTCCATTTAAAAATGGTGGTGGATTAAAAGATGAGGCTGGTGTTCAACTTGGAATAGACCGAATGAAGACCGTACTCTATCGGATGCATGATATGGAATACATAACAGAAGAACAATATAACGAAGCTGTTAACTATGATATTGTCGCCGATTTCACTGGAGAGGTTGATTCTCCTAATGAGACGTATCCATACTTAACAACCGAAGTGGAAGCGCGAGCGAAAACGATTATTCGTAATGTTCTCGCAGAAGAAGCTGGATATACGATGGAAGATTTAAGAAACACAGAAGGATTGCTTGACGAGTATAACGGACTGGCAGACCGAGCATTACGAATGAATGGGTATGAAATTCATACGACAATAAATAAAGAAATCTATGAAAAGTTCCAAGATGTCGCGATGAATTTCACACAATATGGTCCTGACAAAATGACAACCATAACAACAAAGGATGGCCAAACGCAAATCCAGCAGTCCGTTCAAGCAAGTGGCGTTTTAATTGAAAATCATACAGGGAAAATTATCAGCTTCCTTGGTGGACGCGGATTTAATGAAGATAACCAAATAAATTACATGACCCGTCCGCGTTCAAACGGAAGTACGATGAAGCCACTGCTCGCCTATGCACCGGCAATGGAAAAAGGGATTGTCCAACCTGGGACACCGATAGCGGATATTCCAACATCATGGGGTAGATATACTCCAGGAAACTTTGACTTAAGATTTCACGGGATCCTTTCCGCTCGTGATAATTTAACGAATTCCTATAATATCCCAGCACTTAAAACGTATGATCGAATCATGAATGATAATCCTGTTGACCAATACCTACGAAAGATGGGCATTACAACATTAGGTAACGACGAATATGCGAATCTATCCCTCGCAATCGGAGGAACGTCAACAGGTGTTACACTCGAAGAAAATACGAACGCCTATGCAACATTTGCAAATAGTGGGCAATTTGTCGACGCCTATATGATTGAGAAGATTACAACGGTAGATGGAGACGTTATTTATCAACATCAAAGCGAACCTGTTCCAGTGTTTTCACCGCAAACAAGTTATTTAACAATCGACATGATGCGTGATGTTATTTCCGAAGGGTCTGCAGCATACTTAAATTCACAATTAAAATATCGAAATGTTGATTGGGCAGGAAAAACTGGAACATCACAAAACACAAACGATGTGCTATTTGTTGCATCTAACCCAAATGTAACGTTTGGTGCATGGATTGGATATAAAACACCAGATTCATTAGTTTGTGAATCATGTGACTTACATCATACCAATCGAAATATTAAGCTCTGGGCTGCGCTTGTCAATGCTGCATCCGACCTAAACCCAGAATTAATGGCACCAGCAGAGCAATTCGCTAGACCGGATGGCATTGTCGAGCAAAGCTACTGTTCGATTTCAGGGATGCTCCCATCGGATCTATGCGCGCAAGCTGGACTCGTCAAGACAGATCTCTTTAATGCAAAATTTGTCCCAACACAAAGAGACGATAGTTTAATTACCGGAAAACAAGTAATTGTTAATGGAAGATCCGTATTAGCCGGTGCAAAAACACCAGCAGAATTTGTCCAAGGGAATGGCCTAACATTCAATCCAGAATTCTTAAAGCGGAATGGCTATGATCGCCTATCCGACCTTAGCCTGCTCTTCCCACCAGCAGAGCGAAGCAAATGGGAGAAAATCGGCATCCCTAGCTCAAAGATTGGTAATTCCGTTTCCGATGACGGACAAGCTCCAGGTGCCCCTACGTCGGTTACGAAATCAGGAAGTAACTTAACGTGGAAAATACCTGGAAGCAAAGATGTTGTTGGTTATCGCATTTATCGAGCTGACAATCCCGGTGGTCAATTTAAGAAGATTGGGCAAACAACATCAACATCTTATTCAATCGGAAATGGTACTGGGGTTTATCATGTAAAAGCTGTTGATTATTTTGGCTTAGAGTCTGCCGGATCAACTGAAGTCGCAGTCGGTGAACCAAAAGTGGACCAACCGGAAGAACCAGAAAAAGTAGAAGGAGAAAAACCAGAAGAAGCGAGCGAGGATGGTACAACAGAAGAAACAAGTGAAGAAGTAAATAAAGACACCCCACCTGCCGATGAAAATGCAGAAAATAGCGATACCCAATAAACCAATAGAGAAGCAAACCGCTTCTCTATTTTTTCGCCGTTAAAATTTAGAGTAATCAGCAAATCACACACCTCGATAAATAACTTTCAAATAATACTAAAAATTTCATTATAAATCCTGTATAATAGATTTATGTAAGCGGATTACACTTTAGGTGGTGATAAGATGGAACACACAAAAACATATAACCAACGAACATTAGAAACTTCTAAAGGCCCCATTATAATCGAAGGCCCTGTCGACAGAAACGAACTGGACAAATATCAATTCCATGAACATCTAACAGCATTCCGACCAGCATCAAAGCAATTTGAAGCATTATTAAGCATCGCTGATATTCCAGAAGGGCGAATTATCATTGCCCGTACGGAATCAACGATAATTGGCTATGTGACATATCTACATCCTGATCCACTTGAACGGTGGTCCACCTTTCATATGCAAGATTTAATTGAACTAGGAGCGATCGAGACAATCCCGGAATATCGTGGGGAAAAAGTCGGCTCGAGCCTTATAGAAGTTTCCATGAGTGATCCATATATGGAAAACTATATTCTCATTTCAACAGAGTATTACTGGCACTGGGATCTTACCGGTACTAATTTAAGCATCTGGAATTACCGTAAAGTAATGGAGAAAATGATGGCAGCTGGTGGTCTATTACCGGCTCCTACCGATGATCCAGAAATAATTTCACATCCAGCAAACTGTTTGATGGTTCGTATCGGCAATAACGTGCCACAAGAATCAATTGAAACGTTCGACATACTACGGTTTCTTGGTCGTCATAAAAATCGTTCCATGAGGGAGGGTATTTAATATGTTAGTAGAAGAAATTATGACAGAAGATGTCATTACATTACCGCCCACTGCAACGATTGCACAAGGGCTACAATTGTTACAAGATTACCGCATTCGCCATATTCCAATTGTCAATGAGCAGCATCATGTGATTGGCATTGTTTCTGACCGCGACATCCGTGATGCAAGTCCTTCGATTTTCTTGGAGAATAGCAATCACGAGGAATTGCAAAATGAAATTCAAACCATCATGAGCAGTCCCGTTATTAGTGTGCATCCATTAGATTTTGTAGAAGAAATTGCCCGCGTTTTTCATGATAAGGAAATCGCTTGCCTACCTGTTGTACAAAACTATAAATTAATCGGCGTCGTAACGGAAAAAGACATGCTCTACACCTTAATTCAATTAACAGGAACCAATGTGCAAAGCTCGCTCATTGAAGTGAAGGTGCTCGATATTCCCGGAATGCTTCCAGGTGTAACAGCAATCTTAGGGAAACGAAACGTCAATATCGTATCCGTATTAATCTATCCGTATAAAGATGATCCTGATTATAAAATTCTCGTTTTCCGTATTCAAACCATGAATCCAACGCCTGTCATTCAAGATCTGCGCAACGCTGGATATCAACTACTATGGCCGAACAATATTTCGGAGCCAAAACTATGACACGTAATGCAACATTCGTTTTTTCCAATGATTATTTACAGTACCAGTTTAATCAGGACCACCCATTCAACCAGCATCGGGTATTAATGACAAAGGAATTGCTTGAATCGACTGCAGTCTTAAAGGATCAAGATATCATCCAGCCTCGACTCGCTACCGACGAGGAATTGTTATTATTCCATGATTATCACTATATTGAAGCCGTTAAAAAGGCTGGAGAAGGCAAATTAAATAAGGATGAAGGATTGCTATATGGACTCGGAACAGAGGATACCCCAGTTTTTTCGAATATGCATGAAGCAGCAAGCCTCTTGGTCGGCGGTTCTTTAACAGCCGTAGATGCAGTACTATACGGAGATTCAGACCATGCACTCAATCTTGGCGGCGGTCTCCATCATGGATTCAAACGGAAAGCATCTGGATTTTGCATTTACAATGATGCCGCGATTGCAATTAAATATATTCGTGAAAATTACGGGTTGAAAGTATTATATGTGGATACCGATGCACATCATGGTGATGGCGTACAATCAGCTTTTTATGACGATCCAAATGTTTGTACTTTCTCAATTCATGAAACAGGAAGATACCTCTTCCCCGGTACCGGTGAAGTGAACGAACGTGGAATAAAAGAAGGCCATGGCTACACCTTTAATCTGCCTATCGATGCATTTACGCAGGATGAATCTTTCGTCGAGGTTTATGAATCCGCTTTCAAAAATATTGCGGCGTATTTTAAACCAGACGTCATTCTTACACAAAACGGTGCAGATGCACATTGCTATGATCCCCTCACCCATTTATGTGGCACTATGGAAATTTACGAGAGAATTCCAGCCTTGGCACATGAACTGGCACACATTTACTGTGATGGGAAATGGATTGCATTAGGCGGCGGTGGCTATGATATTTGGCGCGTTGTTCCAAGGGCATGGGCACAAATTTGGAATGTGATGAAGGTAGACCAAATCGCAACCGGTGATCTACCAATGGCATGGCTAGAGAAATGGCAACAGAAATCGCCACTCCCCCTTCCCCACCACTGGCATGATAGCAATGACGCATTTCCGGTCATACCAAGGAAGGAAGAAATTAAAGAGAAAAATAAGAAGAATTTGCAGCAAATGTTAAAGTATTCGAATAGATTTACAAGCTAGGAATCGTATAAAAATCCCTTATTTCTTTATCGACTTTTCTTATTCTTTGCATCTATTCAATCAGAAGTAACCAGGCTTTGAGTAACCGCATCTCTAAGCCTGGTTACTACTACTTGTTTTATTTCTAACAAATGTCCACATCTAAATAGCTCCATGCACTCTATTAGATTGAATGTTCAAACAGAAAAGTTTCATCTACTCTTCGTCACCCTTTATCGCTTTATTAATACGGACAAGTCACACTCAAGAACTTTCTCGTCTTTATCATTGAATGTAGACAACAAGACAGTAAGAATACCTGTTTCGCTTTTTGCTGCTTTTATGTCAATCACCTCGACAATAACATGTAATGCATCACCAGGATACACTGGCTTGATAAATTTAATATGATTCATTCGTGTCCCAGCAATGACATCATCACCATAGATTCCTTGTTCAACCCATAACTTAAAGGAGATGGCTAGCGTATGCATTCCAGACGCAATGATTCCATTAAACCTTCCTTGATTTGCCTTTTTCTCATCCAAATGCATGTATTGCGGGTCAAATTCGCCTGCAAACCTTTTGATATCCTCTTTTGTTAATTTCAAAGATTTCGTTTCGAACACTTGTCCAATTGTAAACTCATCTAATTTCATTCATACACCTCTGTATATTAATTGTAGTACTAGTTAATCTTAGCATCACGTACTAAAAAAGGAAATAGCGAAAAATCCACATCCAGAAGGTAAACAGCAAGCCATTATTTAGATGTGCTTTTACTTCTTTCCAATCCATTCAAACCCTAGCCTTACCCTTAACTTCGTATAAATCAAGATTAGACATACAAACCAATTAAAGCTATAATAAGTTAGATAAAGATCAGTATGGGCTTTTAGTGAATAGGCTCAGAAAACTTGCTAGTATTGCGAAGTATATAATTAACACGGATAATAGGAGACGAAACGATAATGCAATTAACTTCAATTTTACAAGGTTTATCTTTTGATGTCATTCAAGGAAATATCAATCAAGAAATTCATTCCATCGCCTATGACTCTCGCGATGTACAAGCAAACAGCGTATTTGTTGCGATCACTGGATTCTCTGTTGATGGACATAACTTTATAGATAGCGCAATAGCGCGTGGTGCAAGTGTTATTATTGCGGAACGAATGATATCAACGGATAAAGATGTGACGATTTTACAAGTTGCAAATACAAGAAATGCGTTAGCACTTGTTTCTGCAAACTACTATCATCACCCGACAGATAAATTAAACTTAATCGGGATTACTGGTACAAATGGGAAAACATCCATTTCCTATTTTATTAAATCGATTTACGAAGAAGCGAAAAAATCAATCGCCCTCATTGGAACAATTGGAACGGTAATAAATGATCAAGTCATTCAAACGAAAAATACAACACCAGAATCACTAAATCTGCAGCAATTCTTCGCAACGATGGTCGAGGAAAAAACGGAAAATTGTATGATGGAGGTTTCCTCGCATTCTCTTAGCTTAGATCGGGTTGCCTATAGTAAATTCAATACAGGGATATTTACCAATCTTACGCCAGACCATCTTGAATTGCATAAAAATATGGACGAGTATTTCGAAGCAAAAGCAAAACTATTTGAGATGACCGATTCTTGGAATATCATTAATATCGATGATCCATATGGTCGAAAGCTTGCCGATAGAATAAAGGACTACGATACGAAGCTTGTCACTTATGGAATCCATAATCAAGCAGACATATATGCAACTGACATAGAATATTCCTTTAATCATACAATCTACACGGTCCACACACCAACTGAGGACGTGAAGATTAAAGTAAACCTACCAGGTGAAATCTATGTTTTAAATAGTTTAGCAGCGATTGCTTCTGCATATTACAACGGAATTCCTATCGAAGTTATCCAACAAGGAATTCTTCAAGTAAAAGAAATTAAAGGCAGACTTGAAGTAGTCTATGAAAAAGATGATTTCAAAGTAATCGTCGACTTCGCTCATACAGAGGATGCACTAGAAAAAGCAATCAATACATTAAAACCTTTTGCAAAAGGTAGAATCATCCTCGTATTCGGTGTATATGCGGATCTTAGCGAGGACGGTAAACAGAAATTTGATGGCATGGCTCGTGTCGCATCGACGCTTGCTGACCTTTCCATTATTACATTGGATAACCCGAAACACCATGATCCGGATGTGATTATGAAGGAATCGATTCAAGCAATGGACAAACATAATGGAAATTATCAAGCAATCCCTGATCGAAAAGAAGCAATCCAGCACGCAATTAGCATTAGCAATGAGAATGATACCATCCTCATTGCGGGTAAAGGGCATGAAACAACCCAAATTATCGGAAACGAGGAAATTCCTTTTAACGAAAGGGAAATCGCCTTAGATGCCCTTGCAGCGAAGACATTTTAATGCAATCAATTCATATTTTGGTGGTGCAACAAACATGACAGACAAAAAGTTAGGAATCATCGGCGGAATGGGACCTTTAGCCACAAAGGTTTTTTATGAGAAAATTATCAATCAAACTGTGGCACATAAGGATCAGGATCATATCGATACAATCATCCTTAGCCATGCCACCCTCCCAGACCGTACCGAAGCAATATTACGTGGCGAAGGTCAATCATTTTTAAATGCAGTGAGAAAAGATATCGAATTGCTCGGGCATGCAGGCGTTGCAAATATCGCAATCCCGTGTAATACTTCCCATTATTTCTACGATGAAATGCAAGCAATGACCGATATAAATATTATTAACATGATTCGTGACACTACGGAATATATTTATCACAAACATGGTAAAGGAAGTAAGGTCGGTATTCTAGCAACAAATGGTACGATTTCAACCGGTATTTATGAGTTTGAATGTAAACGAAGTGCGCTTGAGCCCTATCACCCAAACGAAGATACACAGGAAAAAATAATGAAAATCATTTACGACATTAAGGCAGATGTGAATTATCAACCAGCTTCGCTCGATGGCATGATTCATGATTTAATAACGAAAGAAAACTGTGCTTGCGTTATTTTAGGTTGTACGGAATTATCTTCCGTCACTTTGAGTGAAGAAAGTAAGATGCATTGCATTGATCCAATGGAAATCCTAGCAGAAAATGCGATACGTCTATCTGGAAAACAATCAAAATTAACGCTTATCAATGAGCAAGTATTTAGTTGATTTGGGATAAAGGAGGAGAATATGTTGAAGCAACAAGACAAAATGAGGTTTGATAACTTTCTCAAGGAATCATTTAAAAATGATGTTCTCGTCCGAGAATTGCGATTATCAAGGCCTGAGGTGGATTATCTTCAACAATCCTTTCCGAATGCAGCAATAAGCTGTTTAACAACGAATAATCAGCAAGAGAAACATTGGTATAAAGTAGAGCTACAAACAGTGCACGCACCGCAATATGTTGGATAAACAAAATGACAGCCTTTATAACTAGAGGCTGTCATTTTTTTAATATATGCGACCATATCGCATCGCTCTATTGCCACTGTTGATGTAAAGAGCGAACTAGTGACAATTGTAATTTTAGATTTTGCCAGCAGTTACTATTCGTACGAGGGTCTCCAGTATTTTGCTACAATCGACGTCGATAGTCCGTGGTTTTGTCATTCTTTTGACGTTAGATTCTGCACTACCCCCAGCGGAAAAAATACACGAAGACTCCTGCGGGAAGAAGAGCCTAGGTGAGACTCTGAAGTGCGATAGCACAAAGAGGCTCACCAGCTCCCCTAAGGTGCGCGAAGTGTATTTTTGGAGCGGTGGATCAGGTAGCAAAATATCATCCTAAGTTAGTTCGCACTTTATATAAACTTTAAGCTTACCCATTATTTACGATTCTACATTTTCATCAAGAATAATAATTTCTACGCGTCGATTTTTTGTCATATTTGCCGGAGTATCATTTTCTGTAAGTGGACGCAGCTCTCCATATCCAGCAATCGAGAAACGCGATTCATCTATGTTATAGAATTCGATAAAATAGCGAACAACACTGCTTGCACGTGCTCCCGAAAGCTCCCAGTTGGATGGATAACGAAAGCTATTCTCCGGTCTGCTGTCGGTATGCCCTTCCACTTTTACTTCGTTCGGTATTTGTGATAGCAGTGTACCAATTCGTTGCAAAAAAGGTATACCAGTTTCTAGAATATTCGCATCACCTGGATTGAAAAAAATACTATCCTGCAGTACTAGTTCAACGCCACGGTCTGTACGATTCGCGGTGATCAGTCCGTTCAGATCATGTTCATCTAAATATGCTTCAACATTACCTACTAGAGCGGTTAATGAATCGGCTTCTTCAGGTTCTTCTATGTCCCTTTCAATATCCAAATTGATTGGATCCTCGAACGCATTCCTATTTTCTCCAGTTTCCTCCACACTTGTCCTGTCTGTCGGGTATTCACTTGGAACAACGGATGGAAAGAAATCAAAAATCATCCGATTTTGAAACGACTGCGAAACTGCATCCAATTTCGTTTGATCAACCTGTGACATGGAGAACAACAATACAAAAAACACTAAAATCAATGTGATCATATCCGAATATGTAACCATCCATTTTGGTGAACCATTATTTGTTGATTTTTTAATATGTCTAAGCTTCATGGATATCGGTCCCTACAAACGCTGGATCATCTTCTCGTTCTTGTGGCTTCGCTAGTGTTCCCTTTGGAAGGAAGGCACTTAGCTTCTCTTCTAAGATACGTGGATTTTGACCGGATTGGACACCGATAATCCCTTCGATAATAATCTGCTTAATAAAGACTTCCTCTTCCGTCTTCGCCTCTAGCTTACTTGCCATTGGTAAAAAGAATAAATTTGCTAAAACCGTTCCATATAGCGTCGTAAGTAAAGCAACCGCCATACTAGGTCCAAGCGCAGATGCATCAGATAAGTCATTCAGCATGAGGACCAGACCGATTAGCGTACCAATCATTCCCCATGCTGGCGCGTATTCCCCTGCTTTTTCAAATAAAACCCTACCTTTAAAATGCCGATCTTCCATTGCCGTAATTTCTGCTTCCATAATATCTTTGATAACTTCTGGCTCTACTCCATCTACAGCAAGAAGGAAGCCTTTTCGAATATATGTATCTTCAATCTCACTTATTTCCGATTCCAGCGCAAGAATGCCTTCCCTTCTTGCGCGATCGGATAAATGAATAAAAAGCTGTATTAATTCATTAAGCTCCTGGTCATTTTTATGAAATGCCTGCTTAAAAATATTACCAGCGAGTTTTATTTGTTCGAATTTAAAGGTAATCATCATCGACCCAATAATTCCACCGATAACAATGAAGATAGATGGGATGTCCAGAAAGGATGCAAGTCCTTCGCTTCCTCCACTTGATAGAATCGCGAGCATAATCATAATAAAGCCTAAAGTAATGCCAATAGGGGTTAATATATCACGTTTTCTCATCATTAAATCTCCCTCAAATTAATATACAAATGTAAGTAAGCCGCCAATAATGAAATTGGAAGCTTATTTACATTGCATTCGTATATTTATTATATCGGCATGTTAATTATATTGTTGAATCCCTTACTTCAATTCGATGTGGTAATGTAATATTCTTTTCTGTTACTTCTTCTTTATTCATATATTTCGTAAGTAGTCTCATTGCAACTGCACCAATATCATACATTGGCTGTACAACTGTTGATAATGTCGGACGTACCATTGTTGCAAGTCTTGTATTATCGAAACCGAATACTTGTACATCCTCTGGAACGTTAAGTCCCATATCTTGTACACCATGGATAATACCCAATGCCATTTCATCTGCTGCAACAAAGATTGCAGATGGTAGTTTCCCTAAATCTGCTAGTTGTTTTACTGCATCTAGTCCAGACTCATAAGAATAATCCCCTTTGACGATTAAATCCTCATTGAGTGAAATTGACGCTTCTTCTAATGCACGTTTATAACCATCGTATTTGTATTGGTCTACAGTAGTTTCCATTGTACCACTTACAAATGCTGGAAGTTTATTGCCTTTTTCAATTAGATATTTCGTTGCTTCATATGCAGCAGCTTCATAATCAATATTTACTGCTGCAATCGATTGTGTATCATCATACGTAGATGCTAGAACGACAGGCACATTTGCTGTATTAAATTGATTGATATGGTCTTCTGTAATGGTTCCACCCATGAAAAGGATACCATCTACTTGCTTCTCAAACATCGTATTAATTAATTTTAATTCATTTTCTTTATTTTGATCCGAGTTACTTAGGATGATATTATATTTATACATTCTTGCAATATCTTCTATTCCACGTGCCAACTCTGAAAAGAAGATACTTGAAATATCAGGAATAATTGCGCCAACAGTTGTTGTCTTCTTACTTGCTAATCCTCGTGCAACAGCATTTGGACGATATCCCAATCTTTCAATCGTTGCCTGTACTTTTTTACGTGTTGTTGGTTTCACATTAGGGTTGCCATTTACTACTCGGGAAACGGTAGCCATGGAAACATTTGCTTCTCTTGCTACATCATATATTGTTATATTCACTTTAATTACCTCCTAAAATTGTTCCAAGCCCATTTCTTTATCTTATCATACTCTACCACGGAAAAAATTACAAAACAAATAGTAATAATAATCTTTTACTTGCTGGTAGATACGCATTATGTCATGCTTTCCTATTCTTTGTACCATTTTTATGTAATAAAGTGTTATATAGTGACAACTCGATCCTCTTGGTGACTATGTCCACTAGCAATGCAAATCAAAAAAGCTAATCGCCGATAGCACGATTAGCTTCTCACATTGCATCTATAATTATTAATTTTTAAGTCGGCGGTCTACTTCAATTATTTCCTCAAAGAATTTATCAAATGTTGGAATATCCATTTGTTGTGCAGAATCAGATAATGCAACAGCTGGGTCTGGATGTACTTCAGCCATGACGCCATCTGCACCGACAGCAATAGCAGCCTTCGCTGTTGGCAGAAGTAAATCACGGCGTCCTGTTGAATGCGTAACATCGACCATTACAGGTAAATGTGTCTCTTGTTTTAATACAGGAACAGCTGAGATATCTAATGTATTACGTGTTGCTGTTTCGTACGTACGAATTCCCCGTTCACATAGAATAATGTTCCCATTTCCACGTGACATGATGTATTCAGCAGCATTAATAAATTCTGAGATAGTTGCAGATAATCCACGTTTTAATAGTACTGGTTTATTTACTTCTCCTGCTGCTTTTAATAACTCAAAGTTTTGCATGTTTCGTGCACCAATTTGAATCACATCTAAGTATTCAACCGCTTGTTCGATATGTGCAGGATTGACAATTTCACTAATGACGGCTAAATCATATTCATCCGCTACTTTTCTAAGAATCTGTAAACCTTCTAAACCTAACCCTTGGAAATCATATGGAGAGGTTCTTGGCTTAAATGCGCCACCTCTTAATAGCTTAAGCCCCTTGCTTTGCAGGGATTTAGCAACAGCAGCAGTCTGTTCATAGCTTTCCACCGAGCATGGACCGAATACAAAATGTGTTTTGCCATCTCCAACTTTTTCCCCTTTAATTTCAACAATTGTATTCTCTGCTTTCTTCTTACGTGAAACGAGTAATGCTTTGCGATGATCGTCTTCCTGTAACTCTAATCCAGCTTTAAAGATTTCCTTGAAAATATGTTCAATCGTTGAATTTTCAAAGGGACCATTATTTTTCGATGTGATTAGGTTTAACATTTCACGTTCTCGAATTGGATCAAATCGATACATACTTTGCTTGTTCTTCACTTGGCCAACTTGTTGGACAAGTGCTGCACGATTATTGATTAGTTCAAGTATTTCTAAATTAACTTCATCTAATTGATTTCTTAATTGATCCATTTCATTACTCATTTCATCTACGCCTCCAGAAAAATTTTGTATTATAATAATTAGTGACAATTATAGCTAAAAAAATCGAATTTGTCACTCTAAACTTGTAGTATAATAGAAATAATCAATCAACTTTCGATGAGGCAAAACAGTAATAATACGATTAAAACTTGATGTTGAGCCAATGAAAGCGCAATTAATTAGATAGAAAAGTCTTAAAACTTATTCAATAAATTTTGCAATCATATAGAGGAGTATCACAATGGAAAATCAGATTTTCGCTTTAGATATCGGTACAAGAACGGTTACTGGAATTATTCTGGAACAACAGGAGGAAAAATATTCGGTTGTTGATTATGTTATGAAAGAACATCGAGACAGATCCATGCTTGATGGACAAATCCATAATGTAATTGCCGTCGCTGAAGTTATTAAAGAAGTACGTGAGGAATTGGAAGAACGGACAGGTACAACCTTAAATAGAGTTTGTGTAGCGGCAGCTGGTCGCTCGTTAAAAACGGTAGAATCCACAGCAATTATCCCGCTTAATCAACAGATCATTACCGACGAGGAGACCATTAAGCATCTCGAGCTCAGCGCGGTGCAAACAGCTCAAGTGAAGCTTGCAGAGCTAGAAAAGGATAAGGATTACTCCAATTATTATTGTGTCGGTTATTCCGTCCTGCAATATACCATTGATGATGAAAAAATTGGTTCCCTTATCGATCAAAGCGGTGACACTGCTGCTGTCGAAATCATTGCTACCTTCTTGCCCAAAGTTGTTGTTGAATCATTACTGGCAGCACTTGCCCGGGCTAATATTGAAATGGAAGCTTTAACACTTGAACCAATTGCAGCGATTCATGTATTAATACCTGAATCAATGAGAAGGTTAAATGTTGCATTAGTCGATATCGGTGCTGGTACAAGTGACATCGCAATTACAGATCGCGGAACGGTTGTAGCTTACGGCATGGTGCCAGTTGCAGGTGATGAAATAACCGAGGCAATTAGCGACGAATACTTACTCGATTTTCCAGAGGCAGAGCAAACGAAGAGAAGAATCGTCAATCACGGTAAGGCCACCGTCCATGACATCTTAGGTTTTGAAACGGTCATTACATATGAGAACCTTGTGAATGATGTGAAAGGCCAGGTGAAAAAACTAGCAAAATCGATTACAAAGGAAATTTATCAATTAAATGGAAAATCTCCAAAAGCAGTGATGCTAGTTGGGGGCGGTAGTCTGACACCGGATTTGCCAACAATTTTAGCTGACAGGTTAGAGCTTCCTGCGAATCGTGTAGCTGTTCGTGGAATTGATGCAATCCAAAATTTAGTGCAAAACGAAAGCATTCCAAATGGACCCGATTTTGTCACGCCAATAGGGATTGCCATCGCAGCCAAGCAAAATCCAATCCATTATATCAGTATCCACGTAAACAAAAAAGTAATTCGTTTGTTTGAAATGAAACAATTAACGGTTGGTGATTGCCTCGTACAAGCCGGCATTGTTTTAAATAAATGGTACGGCAAACCTGGAAACGCCTCGATTGTAAAGCTTAATGGGCAAACAATCACGATCCCCGGAGAATATGGGACGTCACCAGTCATCATGCTAAATGGGCAATTAGCTGGCGTAGAGGATCTCGTCCATCATCAAGATAAAATTACGATTTCAAAAGGTGAGGATGGAAATAGCGCAGCCGTAACGCTTAGTGAACTAATTGGCGAAATACCGTCACTTAAGATTCAATTTAATCAGCAGCCAATGGAAATCAAGCCTATAATCCATGTAAATCAGGTGAAAAAGACGACAGACTACCCTGTACAGGATAACGATGATATTGTGATTCAAGAGGTTAAAACAATTGAAGATTTTCTTAAACATAGCAGAAATCATATAGCAAACGAAACCGAAGTATTTACGGTCTATGTTAATATCGAATCCATAAACCTTGATGTTGGGGCAACACAGTTTTATCTCAATGGCAGACAAGTTAGCATTGACCACCCATTAAGGCAGCATGATCAGCTCGTAATAAGCGATGCAAGAACACCAACCGTTCATGATCTATTAACAAAGGTGGACCTTGACTACCTTCAAACGATTACGATTACCTTCAATGGCGAGGTCGTACAATTAAAACAGCCTGCCCTAATTGTCTTGCATGACGGAGTCGAATTACATGAAGAAAACATCATCAATCGATTCGATCGCGTGGAAATAAAGGAACGTCCACTCGAACGCTTTATTTTCCAGGATGTATTTCGCTATGTAGACATTAACTTAAACCAAATCAGCGGGAAATTTAAATTATATAAAAATGAGCAGCCAACAAGCTTCGACCAACCTATTGAGAATGGCGATGCACTAGCTATCAGATGGGATTAAGGTAAGGAAAGCAACATTGATGCACGCTCTCAATGCTTAATTTGCTTTTTATATAAAGTGGGAACTAGTCTGGAGTGAAGAGCGTTCACGGGCCAGTCGCTCCGGAAATACACTTCGCTTTCCGCGGGCGGCTGGTGAGCCTCTTTGTGCTATTGCACTTCACAGTCTCACCGAGGCCTTTCCTCCCGCAGGAGTCTCCGTGTATTTCCTACGCTGGGTATGTGCAATTGCCATAGTATATATGTGAGAGATTCCTCCAAACGCGGCTGTTGATTATAACAGAGAACAGGAGACTACTAAGGGAATAGTAACGGCCGAAGATCCATCGCAAGCAGTTTTCTTTCGATGGATGAGACCGCGTTTTCCTCTGGATGTGCACTGTCCGGAGTTGAAATCAAGAGTACGACTAGTTCACACTTTATATCAACTGCGAATTATCGTTCATTGTTTGTAAGTCTTTTTCGCAGTATATCATTCATCTCATCTTTTTAGGAAGTTACTATTAGAATACAGACTTAAAAAGAGCTACAGCCTTCTAAGCTGTAGCTCTTCTAACATCATTTATTTTTGTTGTTGACTTACTTTTGTTTGAACTTTATTCGCTGTCTTTTGTGTAGCATTATTTACATTTTTTGCAGTTTCCCCGGTTTTAGCAGTTGCATTTTTCGCTGTTTCTTGTGTGTTTTTGTTTTCGTTTACTTTTTTCGTTACTTCTTGGGTTTTCTCTTTTGCAGCATTTGTTACCACTTCTGTTTTCTCTTTTGCAGCCTTAGTTGCTTCTTCCACTTTCTCATTTACTTCTTTTGCTAACTCTGCTGATTTATTACTGACGTTCTTACTTAATTCTTTCGTCTTTTCAGCTACATTCTTTGTTAAATCCTGTGTCTTTTGTGCAACATTTTTTGATACTTGTGACGTTGTATCCATTGCTTTTTTGCGTAAATCAGTACCAGTAGTGAATGCTTTTTCTTTCCAATCAGAGCCTTTTTCTTGTGCAATATCTTTCCACTCACTTGCACGATATTTCATTTGGGTTGCACCTTGATTAATATCTCCACGTAATTGACTCCCTGATTTCGGAGCGAATAATAATGCCACAGAAGCACCCACAATCGTTCCAAATAAAGTTCCGATGATAAAGTCTTTTGTATTAATATTATCAGCCATTTCTATTCCTCCTATCATTTATTTCTTTTTGGAATTACGTTTACTAACAAAATCAAAGATGGTTGCTCCCCATTTCACTGCTTCAGCAGCTTTCTCTTGGTCGCCTTTAGATGTTCGAGAAATACTTTCAGAAAGATTGTTCAATGCTTCATTGAACCCTTTTACCGAATCACCAACACCTTTTGCACCATCAAAAAGACTATTTAATTTTGATGACTTCTTATTCATATCATCTGCTAATTCATTCGTTTTATTAAGTAATTCTGTAGTTTCGGTCGTAACACCTTGAATTTGTGTTTCCAATCCTTTTAATGTGGTAGACACCTCACCCATTGTTCCTTTCGCTGCCTTCAATGTGATGATGACATAAATTACTAAAACTACAAATGCTATAGCTGCTATAATCGCAGCAAGGTATAACATCACTTCCACGTAAGATTCAACCCCTTTTTCGAATAATATCGTTCTACTAGTGCAATTGGAATAAATAGTTGCTGTAGGATATTAGCTTTTACAATTCTTATTAAGTAATTCCCTCTCGTGAGATTGCTTAAACATTATGTAGGGTAAATTTCAAATTGCAAACCTATTCATTCATAACCCTAGTATATAACTTTTCCTAATTTTTATCGAGAAAAAGGATAAATAAACTTTAACGATGGTCCAAAAGGCCCAACTCTGATTGTGGGCTACTACTTAATTAATGAAATAGGCCTAAAAAAAGGATACAAATCCCATTTACACATGAGAATTCGTATCCTTTTCAACTTTTATTCTATTTCTAAATTACTTCGTCACTACTTCTGTACAGTGTTGTTTTTCAATGTTTCTTCATATGCGCGTTGGAACTTCTGAATGTCTCCAGCTCCCATAAAGACCAAAACCGAATCATTGTATGCCTGCAGCACTTCTGTATGCTCGATATCCAAAATTTCACTGCCTTCAATTAATGCTTGCAAGTCATCGATTGTTAGGTTTCCCGATTCTTCTCTCGCCGATCCGAAGATATCACATAAGAATACTTGATCCGCATCATTTAGACTTTCCGCAAATTCCCGTAAAAACGTGGTGGTTCTAGAAAACGTATGTGGTTGGAAAATTGCCACAATTTGTTTCCCTGGGTATTTCTTTTGTGCGGATTCAATCGTTGCAGAGATTTCTTTCGGATGATGTGCATAATCATCTATCAACACTTGATTTGCAACTTTCTTTTCAGTGAATCTGCGTTTTACACCTTGGAAGGAATATAACTTCTTGATGTCATCTGCTTTAATTCCTTCATAATGACAAATTGCAATAACCGAAAGTGCATTCAATACATGATGGTTACCATACATTGGAATGGTAAAATGATCATAGTATGTGTTGCGCACAAACACATCAAAAGATGTTCCATGCTCTGTTTCTTTCACATTTTGTGCTTGAAAATCATTTGTCGGTCCAAAGCCATAATAAAGAACAGGTACCTTCGCCTGTATTTGTTGCAGCTTTTCGTCATCTCCGCAGGCTACGATTCCTTTTTTCACACGATCTGCCATTGACTGGAATGCATCAAACACATCATCAATGCTCGTAAAATAATCAGGATGATCAAAGTCAATATTTGTCATGATTGCATAATCTGGTTCATAGCTTAAGAAGTGGCGGCGATATTCACATGCCTCGAAAACAAAATAACTGCTATCGACGTGACCACTACCAGTCCCATCGCCAATTAAATAGGAAATTGGATAGGTCTCACCTAATACATGTGCGAGCAGCCCCGTTGTTGAGGTTTTACCATGTGCACCTGTAACGGCGATACTCTTAAATTGCTTTGCCCACTCTCCTAAGAAGTCATGATATCTGTAAAATGTACATCCAAGCCTTTTGGCCTCTTTAATTTCGATATTGTCATCTGGAAATGCATTTCCAGCAATAATCGTGTAATCTTCTTTTATATTATCTTTAGAAAACGGTAAGATTGGTATATTTTTTTCGTCTAATGCTTGTTGGGTAAAGAACCGCTTATCAACATCAGAACCTTGCACTTTTTCTCCAGAATCGAACAGAATTTGCGCGAGTGCGCTCATACCTGTACCTTTAATACCAATAAAATGGTAAGTTGTCATAAAACGAACCTCCAACTTGTTCATCAAAAAAGAATTAATATTATAGTCGGATAATGTTCACGACCAAGTTACATTATACCAAAAAACGTATAAGAGTAAACTATTATTTCTTATTTCGTTTCCTCGTGGTATTCTACCCTTTCTAATCTTGGGTTTGGTCTAAAGCGGCGACCTTCTTTTGCTTCTGGTGCTCCATTAAACATCACAAGATCCCCTGTGAAGCCAACATCCAGATTGAGCAAGCTTCTGCCAACCCCATACATATCAACGGGTACACCCTGATTTTCAAACTCTTTGATCCGATCATACGTAAATCCGCCTGTTACCATGATCTTCACATGCTGATAGCCCTCTTCATCCAATGCTTTTCTTAATGCAAATAGCAGTTCGGGATTCACACCTCTTGGATCAAATGTACCCATTAATTGATAATTTCTTAAGAAATATTTATCCACTAACGTTCGGGATGTATCAAGTCTTACTGATTTTAATTCATTGCCGAATTCCCTCGCTACTTTTAATGAGTCTGTTACAACATCATTATTATAATCTACAAGTGCTGCCAATTCGTCATTCGGGAATGTTTCATGATATGCTTTTGTAGCTGCTACAATATCTCCGCGGAACATTTGAATCAATGCATGTGGCATTGTTCCCATTCCTTCTTTGCCCCACCATTCATTCATTGCATTGGTTGCTTGTGCCGTTGAACCACCAATATAGGCTGCATATCCATCTCCAGCTTGTGTTGTATAATGGTCATCACGATCGCCCATAAAGATGACTGGTTTATGTGAACCAGAAATTTGTGCGGCTTTTACCACATTGTATACATTTGTTGCCACAGATGTTCTTCTTGCTAATATCCCATCAATAATTCCTTCTAAGTATCCGAATTGCTGGTATGCTCCAGAAATGGTTAATACCGTTTCATACGGCTTAATTTTATCTCCATCTTTTAATGATTTGATTTCTAATGTTTCCGGTTTATCTGCAAATGTGTGAAGCAATGCAATTACTTCATCCGTCCCACATAATACTGCATCCTCTTTTTGAAAAAACTGCATCGTTACATAATTATTGGGGACCTTTTCCTCCGCAATTTTCTTTGTTTTTAAGAAATATACTGCTGAAAACCAGCCATCTTTAATTCGTTCATCAAATTTAAATGTTTTATTTGTTAATCGATCAAGTTTTCCAGATAATTTTAAGTCTATTTCTTTCATCGTAAGCTTCTCCTTTGTTTCACATATATGATTCTATAATCATATAGACTTTTACAAGATTTTACAAATAGTTTACAACTCTTCCATTTGTGATGAAGTGACTAATACATCCCGCGGCTTGCTGCCATTTTGTCCTGAGATAATACCACGCCCCTCTAATGTATCAATTAAACGTGCTGCACGATTATAGCCAATCTTGAAATGACGCTGTAATAACGATGTGCTTGCACTATTTTGATTGAGTATAAATTGAATTGCTTCTTGTAACAGCTCATCCTCTTCCTCATCGACCGCCACTTGTTCGAGTAATTGTTCTTGTTCAAATAAATAATTGGGTTCCGCGAGCGTTCTTGCATAATTCGTGACACGTTCTATTTCCTCATCCGATACGAATGGGCCTTGTAGCCTTACCGTCTTACCTGCACCATTCTCAGCAAATAACATATCCCCTCTACCGAGCAGCTTCTCCGCCCCACTTACATCAATGATTGTTCGAGAATCGATTTGCGACGATACACTAAACGCAATTCTTGTCGGAATATTTGCCTTTATTAGTCCTGTAATAACATCTACAGAAGGACGTTGTGTTGCCAAAATCAAATGAATCCCACACGCCCTTGCCTTTTGCGCAATTCGACTAATGGAATCCTCTACATCTTGCGGGGAGGACATCATTAAATCCGCTAATTCATCGATAACGATGATAATAAATGGCATTTTTTCATTGCTTCGCCCTTGCCCAGTTACCTTTTTATTATAGCGTTCAATGTCACGTACCCCTTCATGGACAAATCTTTCGTAACGATCTTCCATCTCATTAACCGCCCATTTCAAGCTCTGGGTTGCTGCTTTCACATCGGTAATAACTGGTGCAACCAAATGTGGGATGCCATTATATGGCGCAAGCTCAACCATTTTCGGGTCAATTAGCAGGAATTTAACTTCATCATAATTCGCCTTGTATATCAGACTTATCAAAATCGTATTGATACAGACACTTTTACCTGATCCAGTCGCACCAGCAATAAGTCCATGTGGCATCTTTTGGATATTGGTTACAGCTGGCTCTCCTTCAATACTTAATCCGAGCGCAATCGACAATGGAGACGTCGCTTTTTTAAATGCTTCTGTTTCAAAAATCTCCTGCAATCCGACCATTTGTGCCTTCGGATTCGGTATTTCAATTCCAACTGTATTCTTCCCTGGTATCGGTGCCTCAATTCGAATATCTCTAGCGGACATATTTAGTTTTAAATCATCGCTTAAGCTTTTTATCTTGCTTACCTTAACGCCAAGCTCTGGATGGACTTCAAATCTTGTTACAGATGGACCTTGCGTTGCTTTGACAACACTTGCCTGAACATTAAAATGCTGTAATGTTTGTTCGAGTAATGCTTGCTGGTTTTCCACCCAAACATAGTTTTCATCACTCTTTGGAATCGGATCATTCAACAAGTAATCTGGAATATAGGTTTCTTTTCGTTCATCAAACTGTACCGTTTGCACTACATTGGTTGCTATGTTGCTTTCTTCTTGAACACGATGATTTTCTGAGGTGTTTTGACGTTCCATTCGCTTCATCGGCTGCTGTTTTTCTGGTACGGCGCTTTCCGTACTTACAATGCGCTCTGCACGATTCTGTTGATTTTCCATATTTGCCAATCGTTTGCGTTTTTCAAACAAATTCTTTTTATCTCTTGGCGTCATGATGACATTAAATGGTGACGTGTTTGTCGTCCGTTGTTCTTGCCCTCGTTCCGCTTGTTTAATATTGGATGGCGCGGATTCCACTTCTTTTTTGCGAATAATGTCGTCCTGCTTTATTTCTTCAGGTTCTTGATGTATCTCTTTCATGAGGTGAATAGTAGCATTTGCCTCGACTAGATTATCTTCATTCGGTTTTTCAGTAATAACAGGTTCCAGTTGTTTGGTGTTGCTTAGCGGTTCCTCGACTGTACTTGCAATCTGATCCATTTGCTCCGATACTTCTTCTTTTCGAATATATGCAGGTACATCTTCAATCTCTTTTTTCCTTTTTTGTAACCCGTAAATTGGGGAGGGAACCTCTGACACTTTGAAAGGCGTATTTGTTTTTTTATAAACTTTATTACTTCCCTTTTCAGGTTCTTTTCTTTCTTTCACTATTTTTTCTTCTTTTTTTCTTTGATACGTAGGGACATCTTTTCTCTGATAGTTAGATGTATCCATTTGTTTCCGTTTTGCTCTTTCATCTGGGATTACAGGAAATCGAAAAGAAGATTTCTTTGGATATTGATACGTTACCCGTGCCTGAACATTCGGGGCAGTACTTTCTTGAGATGCTTCTTGCTCAAGATTCTCGTCTTCATCTCCGAATAGACTTTTAAATTTATTTTTCCATTGTTCCCACATATGTATTCACTCATTTCCATTTCCATAAAATCATTAATTTCTATTTTATCATTTTTTTACCACGTCATGTAGCCAATCTTTACGAATTGGTTAAGATTGACTCTCTACATTGTAATTCAATCAAACAGAGTAACAAAAACGCAAGCGCCCGTTTGAGCTGTGTACAGAGGTGAGGGAAGTCTCGCTACAGCTTTAGCGCTGGCGCTGGACGTGGCTGTTCTCGGTAATTCAGTTATCCACAGCATCCAATTTTAAGTTTCCTAAGCAAGAAAAAACAACCCGAACGGTTAAGCTTGGGTTGTCAATTATTAAAATGCAAATTCTTCTCCAACTGTATACGAATCATCGAGCACATAGATTCCTTTTTCCTTTGGTGCATTTGGTAGACCAAGTTCTTTTTGCGAACAAATCATTCCATTCGATGGTACACCTCTAAGCTCCGATGGTTTAATTTGCAATCCATTTGGCATTGTTGCACCAACTTTAGCGACTACTACTTTTTGATTTGCATCGACGTTCGGCGCCCCACAAACAATTTGTAGCGGCGCTTCTTCCCCAACATCTACTTGGCATACGCTCAATTTATCCGCATTTTCATGTGGTCCTTTGCTAATGACATAGCCAACAACAAACTTCGGACTTAAATCAAAATCAAGCGTATCATTCAAGTTATTTTTCGAAAATAACACCTTTATTTGATCGAGTAATTCCGTTGTTAAGCGAATCGCCCCTGTGCCTTGTAGGTCAAAATGGCTTGCAGCTTTGAAAATATTATAGCCAAGAATTGTGCCATCAGTAGCAGTGATTTTTGTAATATCACCAATTGTTTCATGTTTTATTTCGTAACGGTCTCCGTCTTTTAGTGGAATCATTAAGACATCGCCGATCCCATTTGGATTATAGAATACATCCATTTGATTCATCCTTCCTCAATCTTTTACTCGACGATTTTTAGCAAGAATAAAGATTGGCTCCAATTTCCTATCTTCGTAGATAAACGGTAGTGATGTAATTGGAATTCTTCCTTCTGCAAAAAACTTCATCGTCATTTGTGCTAATATATCATACCCTGTATTGTTCTTTATGTCAGCAATAATTAATACATCCTGATGTGGTACAGCAACTGCTAGGTCTCCTAGTACATTTGCTTTCATTTCTTCCAAAAACGCTTCATTTAAAATTCGACTTGCATCATAGCCATCCTGGGTTGCAACGAAATAAAAGTCGTTTTCGGCAACCGTATCCTTTTTTGCATCCGTAGAAAGGGAGCGGACATTGAAGCTGGCAATTTCATCAATTTTCTCTTTCTTCCAACCTTCTTTTGCAAGTAGTCCTTCATCAATCAATTGATAGGATTTTCCTAAATCCAAGGCATAAAAAATACGCGTTTCCGCTGTATGGTCTTTCGTTATCAATTTCGAACCACGTTTCGTTTGCGTTGGAAATGAAGTGGAACGAATCACAGGGAAAATATGTTTTTCCATTCCCGCAAGATCATGCTCCTCATTCATGATTCTCAATGCTTCTGTTACATGATCTTCAAGCTCGTCAAGTGCAGCATCTCCACGCTCCTGAAACTTGCCAATGACGTTAGGCAAGGATATGGTCATTCCGCGTTTCGATTCCTTCCACTCGATTCGTAGTGTATCTTTATCCCGATTAAAGGAGATACGGTAGGCCTCATTTGCAAATCGATTTTCCAGCCTATTTTTCATTTGAAAACTCGTCATTTTCATGATCGTGTTTCCTCCTTTTCGAAAAAACGATCCGTATTTTTCAATCTGTAAGTGAATATGACATTAGCTGTACAGCTAATGTCATATCTGTTACTCGCATTCATTAAGCAGATAATGTTTCAATAAAATTCGTAATTTCTTCTTTCGTTTTGCGGTCTTTACTTACAAATCTCCCTACTTCTTTCCCATCCTTATACGCTAAGAAACTAGGAATGCCCATGATTTCATGCTCGACACAAATGTCAATGAATTTATCACGGTCTACATGGACAAACGTATATTCTGGAAATGCAGCTTCAATTTCAGGTAATTCGGGCTCAATATATCGACAGTCCCCACACCAATCTGCAGAAAACATCATGATTACATTTTCATTTTGTGCTAGCTCATTATATTGTTCGATTGATTCTAATTGTTTCATTCTTGATCAACTCCTTTTTTCATATCATAACTTGGTTTACGCTACGTTTCAATCGATATGCATATTGGCTCTCTGTACTGATGAATTTAGCCATCTTCATCATTTCTTGTGCATCCTTATGGAGCTTAGCCAGCGTTGTGTAGGTTGTAATTTTCACCCCACCAATACCAATCTGTAATTCATAACCTTCCCCTTCGTCGGGAAGAATGCGAATGTACGCCAATTTATCGTCATCATTAAATGATTCGAGGACTAACGCCTTGTCCGTTTGTGCCGAATGATAATTTAATTCACTCTTATTATCTTCATTGGTATTATGAAATACGATAAACGTTTGATCCCCATTTTCTAAAATAAGGTTCGTTTCATCGCCACTTTGTACTTCTAGGTTTGCTGGAAGATAAAGTGCCCTTTCATTTATTTCATGATTTGCCTCAATTGGAGTCTGCTCTTCAAACACTTGTCTTGCAGTTTCCTTTGCGTCCATTACAGCATTTTCCTCTGATTTCAAGCTACAGCCACTAAGAACCAAAACCATAAATAGCGCAAAAATAATGATACGAATGCAACTTTTCAACTAGCTCGCCTCCTCGTATAGTACTTTTATCCCAATCAATATCTTACTAAAGTTTTGCGACGATTAAAACCCTCGATTTTTAGAAATATTATGCAATTCCTTTGCAATTCTCGTAAAGTTGGCTACGATTATGATAAATCAACAGATATATGGAGGGATACTTATGGAATTTATCGTCTATTTAGCAGGGCAGATTCATGATGATTGGCGAGAAAAGTTAATGGAAAAGGTGGAGGAACGAAAACTACCGTTTACCTTTGTTTCACCACAGACCAATCATAGCCTTTCAGATAATATTGGCGAGAATGTTTTAGGAAAACAGCCATCTAACATATATAAGGATGCTGCTGCATCATCAATCAATAACTTCAGAACTGAAGTATTACTACAAAAAGCAGATATTGTCATCGCGCTTTTTGGTGAGGAATATCGCCAATGGAATACTGCAATGGATGCAAGCACAGCAATAGCCATGAATAAGCCAACGATTATTATTCGTCCAGAATCATTAATCCATCCATTAAAGGAGCTTTCCAGCAAAGCAAATGTAACGGTTGAAACAGTTGAACAGGCACTAGATGTATTGGCGTATATTTTTGATTGAGCTTGTTTACTAAAAGTTTGCTGCTTCCAAACTAAGATGGTAATAAGTAGTTGATGTAAAGTGCGGACTAGTGATAATTTTTAATTCAGATCTAGACAGTAGTTACTGTTCACACGTGAGTCTGATTTTCCCACTTCAATCAATATTGTTTGTCAGTGGTAAGTCACTCTCTTATATTTGACTCCCCAATCCAGAGCGTAAGAAATACACGGAGACTCCTGCGGGAAGGCTCGCCAGCTCCCCTAAGGTGCGCGAAGGGTATTTCTGAAGCGACTGGCCTGAGAGCCCTAGCACATTAAACTAGTCCGCACGTTATTTGAAATACTGATATGCAATTACGAATCGAACTTGATAAAAAACAGCAGCGGACATATATCGCTGCTGTTTATTTCCAATATTCCCACTGTCCACGAAGTAGTTTTACAACATCGGCGAACATTTCTTTTCTAGAAACGAGATCATTTGTAAATATTCCAATCGTTCCCTCGTGGGTACTAACTTCTTTTCGATTCGCATATTCATCCATGATTTCACCCAGTTCAAATCCACTCTTCAATGATTCGGCCAATTCCTTTGGCAATGCAATTCGTGCGCCACTTGCTGTATAGACCTGCCAATCCTCTGCAACTAATGCACCCCAATTACATAAATATAATGTCT
Organism: Oceanobacillus arenosus; assembly: GCF_003369575.1. GTDB lineage: Bacteria > Bacillota > Bacilli > Bacillales > Amphibacillaceae > Oceanobacillus > Oceanobacillus arenosus. Next base: position 142,569 of record NZ_PIOC01000027.1, read on the forward strand.
CTCCAACGAACATCACGCCACCTTCAAGACCAATCCCAATTCCGTCGGTCGTCAATTTTCTGCATTCCATCGCTCGGTTAATTGCACCCTGCTTTGTTTCCTCATCGGAAAATGGTTGTGCGGATACGTTTGACTCTGCTGCAATTGCACGTACTTGATTGCTTTCGAATATTTCTGCAACTGCCTGGACTTTTGTTGGATTCTTTGAACCGATAATAATCTCCAATTTATTCACCCCTTAAAAATAGCTGTCACATTTAAAGTGACAGCTAAACTTCCGATTAGTTCGCATTTATAATGTGATCTACTGTATTTTTATCCGTTTCCTTCACTAATTTCACAAGTAGTTCCTTTGCTGCAGCATAATCATCGATGTGGATAATTGATGCAGCTGTATGAATATAGCGTGAGCAAATTCCAATAACAGCAGTTGGCACGCCATCACCACTTAGATGGATTTTCCCACCGTCAGTACCACCTTGCGAAATGAAATATTGATATGGAATGTTATTGGACTCCGCTGTATCAAGCACGAATTCACGCATTCCTTTATGTGTAATCATCGTCCGATCAAAAATTCGTAGTAATGCACCTTTTCCTAATTGGCCAAAGGCTGTTTTGTCACCTGACGCATCATTTGCAGGAGATGCATCGAGAACGTAGGCAATATCTGGCTTAATCATGTTTGTCGCTACTTGTGCACCACGTAAGCCAACTTCTTCCTGTACTGTCGCACCAGAATATAATTGATTTGGCAGTTTTTCTCCCTGAAGTTCTTTTAATAACTCAATGGATAATCCACAGCCATATCGGTTATCCCATGCCTTCGCAAGAATCTTCTTCCTGTTTGCCATCGGTTGGAACGGTGTAACCGGCACGATTGAATCGCCAGGTCTTACGCCAATCTTCTTTACATCTTCTTGGTCATCTGCACCGATATCGATCAGCATATTCTTAATTTCCATCGGTTTACCGCGTTGTGCGTCTGTTAAAAGATGTGGCGGAATCGAACCAATTACCCCAATCACTGGACCATTTGTCGTCATAATTTGCACGCGTTGCGCAAGTAAAACCTGATTCCACCAACCACCTAGAGGTTGAAAACGAATCATGCCATTTTCCGTTATTTGCGACACCATGAATCCAACTTCATCCATATGCCCGGCAACCATAACCTTTGGACCATCGCCATGCTTCACACCAAAGATACCGCCAAGATTATCCTGAATCACTTCATCCGCATATTTCGTTAATTCTTCTTTCATAAATGTGCGAACAAGATGTTCATTTCCCGATGCACCTTGCAATTCTGTTAAATTTTTAAAAAGATCTAATGTCTCTTGGTTCATATAATTCCCTCCACTTTTACTATGTAACGACTCCATTATAACGGAAATCAATTCACTTTTTCCACTTCCTGCTTCGATAGGTAAAATCCTGCTACAAATTCAAAACGTTTTCATTTTCTACTTTTATATTGTATACTATTTAGTAATAGAAACGGTAAACAAAGAAACTATTATCTTAAAGTGGGTGAAGGAAATGAAAAAAAGAGATATTGTCCTCGCATTCGGAATAGGTGCAGCAATTGGTTTCTTGGCCAAGCAACAAGTCGATACGTATCAAAAGATTTCCCCCGAAAAAGCATTGTACAATGCGAAGGAAGCCTATAAGAAAAACGGACCAATCAGTGGCTCATGGATTTATATGAAACCGGAAGAAATTGAAAAAAATGGTCTCGTCTTTAACGCATATCGTGGTGGCATCACCCGTAGTATCGACGGCGAAAATAAACAATATGAATTTTTTGTTGATCTTGAAACAGGTGGCATCATCGAATCTGTACAAACTGCTTAAAACAAATGCTTAAGAGCATCCGTTTGAGCTGTGTACGGACTGCGGATGAAATACGGAAAAAAATCGGCATAATCGCCGGTTTTTTCTATTTATATGGATATTGAACACGCGCAACTTCCGTTATCTTCTCTCCTACATGATTAAATTTTATTGCACGGTAATAGGCATCATGATAAAACGTATACCACGCTTCCTTATCGTAGCCATAAGCCATCCAGCTCTCCTTCTCATGTACAGATGTCACCGGATAATCATCATATGCTAGTGCCCATAATTTATTCTGATGTGCATGTGTCGGCATAATATCGGCCATATGGATGAAACAATCCTCCCCTTCCTCAAAGACAAGAATCGAGTGTCCATCACTATGACCACCAGTATGAATCAAACGCATGCCAGGCACAATTTCAAGTTCATCGGCAAAGGTTTCTACTTGTTCTTCAACCGGTTGCCAATTGCTTTCGAAATATGTGTTCACGGAACGGATATTCGGATTGCGCATCTCATTCCACTCAATCGCAGATGTATAGATTATTGCATTAGGAAATTGCGATATGTAGGTGTTTTCCCCTACTTTCTTCGTTAAACCATTCGCATGGTCGTAATGTAAATGTGTCATTAACACCGCGTCAATATCTTCGACTGACAAGTTCAGTTCAACTAGTGACTTTTCAATTGAAGCTTGTTCAATTACACCAAAATTACGTAATTGTTTTTGAGATAGTTTTTCATTACCAAGTCCAGAATCAACGATGAAACGTTTGCCATCGATTTGTAATAGAATCGGATCTGCCCGTAGTTCAATCTGATTTTTCTCATTATACGGGTATTTCTTTGCCCATAATGCCTTAGGAACAACCCCAAACATTGCACCACCATCAAGAAAGGATACCCCACCATTTAACCATGTTAACTTCGCTCTCCCTACCTGTAACTGTTCCATCAACCCATCCCCTTTTATTTATAAGTTAAGATAACTTGCTAGTCGGTGTACTTATGTGTGAAAAATCGATCTTATTACAAGTGTACGAATAGAATGCGAATAGTGCAAATACTATGTATGAAAAAAACTTTCTTGACTCCTAAAAAAATCCACGTAATTTCCAGAATGGAAATTACGTGGATTCCAGCGATATTATTCTTTTACAAAATCAATCGTACTTCTAACCGTATCAATTGGGCGCACCATTTTTTCAATGGATTCACGTTTAGGTTCTAAAAATGGTGGTAATGCTAATTTTTCACCAAGCGTTTCATATGGCTCATCATCCATGAACCCTGGCCCATCTGTCGCAAACTCAAATAAAATTTGTGGAGCAACTCTCGCATATAACGATTCAAAATAGAAACGGTCCACATAGCCTGATGTAGGAAAGTCGAAGCTGCTCATACGTTCGATCCATTCTTCTAAGACAGCACGATCCTCAACGCGGAATGCTGCGTGATGCACCGTTCCAAATCCTTGGCGTGCGGGCGGTAGAACGATATTCTTCTCGACATAGATTTGTGCACCATTGCCACCTTCTCCAACCTCAAATAAATGCAACGACCCATTTTGTGCAATCTCTTTAAATAATAGAACTTTTTCCAATACTTCCTTGAAATAATCGAATTGCTCAATTCGTACATGGATTGGTCCTAATCCAGTGATCGCATATTCTAATGGCACAGGACCTTTTTTCCACGGCGTACCAGACGCAATCCCTTTGTTATTTTCATCCGAAATCAATTGATATTGTTGATCATCAAAATCAACAAATGATAAGGTTTTTACACCAAAAATTTCTTTAATACCGGTATGCTTTACTTCTAAACGGTCGAAGCGTTCTACCCAATAATCTAATGCTGCATCTATCGGCACACGGAAAGATGTTTTGTAAATTTCGTTCGTCCCATGCTCGCCCTTAGGTATTCCTGGGAAATCAAAGAATGTCATATCGGTACCCGCACTACCCTTATCATCCGCGAAAAACAGGTGATAGGTTTGAATATCATCCTGGTTAACTGTCTTCTTAACTAAGCGCATTCCTAAAACATTCGTGAAAAACTTATAATTTTCTTCAGCACTACTTGTAATAGCTGTTACATGGTGCATTCCTTTTAAATGGTTCATGGATCATACCTCCAGTATATATTAATTATTTTTATTTAAGATATCTTTAATTCAATATAAATATACAATGAAATTGCAGTGCTGTCAATTCAAGTATTTATAAATACTTTAAATTATTTTTTCACAATTAAAGGAAAATTATAAATTAATATAGAATTATACAATATGGGGTGATAATATGGAAAACGATATGGGAATAAATGAGAAGGCTTATACTACAAGTGAAATTGCAGTAATGCTCGACATGGGTGCCACAACCGTGAGGAAATACGCGCAATATCTAGAAAAGGTTGGGTATGAATTTTTTAAGTCAAAGAATAATGCACGTTTATTTGTTGAAGGTGATATTATGGCACTCCGATACTTAAAAGAATTAAGAACCAAGTCGTCCATCTCAGTCGAGCAAGCAACAAACATTGTGATCGAGAAATTTGGTACAGTGACGAGCCGAGAGGTTGTGAACCATGCCAGTCCTCCTAGTGTATTGCCAGTACCAATTGATACGCAATATAATGAATTAAAAGGCATGATGGAGAACCAACATTCCCTTATTAAGGAATTGGTCACGCGACTAGATAAACAACAGGAATATATGAATAATCGACTAATTGAACGAGATAGACATCTCATGCAAGTAATGAATGAACGATTAGAAACGCAACGATTAACCGCGGCATCCATGGAAGAAGCAAATGCGAAGGAAAAACCTTCCTTCTTCAGTAGACTATTTAATAAAGCAAGATAAATAATGATTGACTCACCTAATAAAACACTGTATAATTTAAAGATTAACTAAAATATAGTTTAGTTTCAATACAACGATAGAAAGAGGTGGCATAAATGATTCAAGTTAATCTTACAGTTCAAGTTTCCAATCAATATTATCATACGAATGTAATTACACACCGGGATTCAACGGAAGAGGAAATTTTCCAACTTGCACTAAGTCAAGTTCAACAACAATGGAAAAAATAAAAATGAATTCCAACCGATTTGAATCACCATTCCCCTGTGTCTTCCACATCCTAGGTACAATTGATTCAATACTAAAGCGATGATACTTCATGACAAACACCTTAGGTAAATGCCACGAGTAACATACCAAATGAAAATAGACCCTTATACCACAACATTTAAAAGCAATTTATTATGAAATACCAGACACAACTCGTGTCTGGTATTTTTGTTCTTGCTTAGGAAACTATAAAATGGGTGCTGTGGATAACTTAATTACTGAGAATAGCCACGTCCAGCTCCAGCGCTAAAGCTGTAGCGAGACTTCCCTCACCTCCGTAATCTAAGTCAACCGCTTACGCTCCTTGTGTTTCCTTTATCTCAAAAGGCAAGGAGAAGTTCGACTAAGTTCGCCACTCCTGTGGCAACGTCGAACCACCTCACGTCCGTGAGACGCAGTCCGTACACAGCTCAAACGGGCGCTTGCGCTTTTGTTCTATTCATACTATCAACTTGGGCATCTGCTATTCACTGCACCCTTTCTATTGAATTAGCCTTTTTTGTTCGAATAAGGCCTTCCCCCATACAAAAATAGACTAACTTACATTCTATAAGTAGAAGGGAGTGAATTGTATTGAATTCTATCGTTTATGAAAGTAGATTTAACCGTTCTAAATCAAGAAAAGAACACGATCATCATAAACATGATTCTGATTGTTTTTGGGCTGATCTTGAGTGGCATGACTGTGATTGCGATTCTTGTAGGCCGAAACACAAGTGCGAGCATCACGAACATGACTGTGATTGCGATTCTTGTAAATTGAAACACAAGTGTGAGCATCACGAACATGACTGTGATTGCGATTCTTGTAGATCGAAACACAAATGTGATCATCACGAACATGATTGTGACTGCGATTCCTGTAGATCGGAACACAAGTGTGAGCATCACGAACATGACTGTGATTGCGATTCTTGCTGGGATGACTGTAGAAACAAGCATCGTAAATGTAAATGCGACTTTTGCAAAAAACATGACCACAAATCATGTAAGGAAAGGCTTACAGAACTCATTGGAGCTGCAGCAGAGATTGAGAATTCCTTAGCAAATGCAATTAATGCGCAAGTAAAAATTATTGATAAGGATATTTTTACTCCAAAAGAATTACTAGAGCTTACAGACAAGCTGGAAAATCTTTTAAAATTAGTCATAAAAAAAGAAATCGTGTTGGAATTTTTAATTGATGATGCCAAAAATGCGTGCAAGCTATTTGAAAAACATATACATTCTCCTGTAGCTTAATAACCTTCATGAATGAATGTTTTTCTCCTCGCTTTAAGATTACATTAACTACTTTTACTATTATTCAGACACTAGCTGATTCATTCTAAAAGAAACAACAATATAATGCAATTAGATCCCACATTCCGCACCTGAAAGATAAACCTTTCCCTATTTTTTAGGTGCATTTTTTAAAATTGGTATCTTGCTTTTGTTAATCCTTGAAAGTCGACTTCCTTCTTGGTTTTTTTATATTCGACAGTTTATTTTCAGAATCCCTCATTTCTCATTTAAAATAATACATTTTCTTCTTGTTTCGACACATAAATCGTTAGATCATACCCCGCAAGTTCAAGGATCCGTTTACATTGTTCTTTGATGTTATCTGGAAGAAAACGAAGCGTCTCTCCTATTTGTTGGATATACATAATTTTAATTTCCCTAAGCTCTTTCAATAATACTCGCCCCGTTGGTTGGAACAACTTTCTATTTCCAGCTAAAATGAGGGGATCCTTCTCCTGTTTCATTTTTTCTCGAACACGAATTTCAAGTATGCCATACACGAGAAGTGCCACCACTCGGCTAGGTCTTTTCAAGAAGAATCCATCAATCATTTGCGGACTCTTTAAAATACGAAAGCGCGTTTCAGCAGCTTCTTGACCTTTATAGGTTTGAAGAATTTCTAAGTCTGCCATCTCTTGATTGTCACATTTGTTCGTGATGAGTATAACGTACTCAATTTGCGTTTCTTTGCTTCGATTGCTTCCTCTATTTCCTCTATACTTTGGAGATGAGGACGGTACACCATGATGGTTTTAGGAGTCTCACCCTTTTTCGAACGTCCTCTTTTTTGTCTTTTTTCCGTTTGTTTTTCTGGTTCCATCTTGAATGCATACTGAAAATAATGACTTGAATTTTCCTTTTCAAATATCTTCAAAGCTTCCAAAGCATCTGATTCACAATGATAAACCGTACTTTCAAATTGTATCTATCACCTTTTCAAGCTTCGTACGTTCTTCGCTAGGTTACGCTGAAAGGTTTTTTCCTTTTGTTCATTGAGTTTGTCCGAGTAGAACACAACGAAACGATACATATAACCATCCAATTCTTCTGTATAGGACTGAAGTTTATAGGAAGCAGCTTTCTTTTGGCTTTAATTGACCTACTTCTTCCCATTTGTCCTTTTCCCATACCTTTTCTTTTAATTCAGAACTTAAGTTGAACGTTTCAGGAAGGCGGAAGATAAAGTGAAGATTACCTCGTATTTCTCGCAGGTTATCTTTGGTAATCAGGGCGGAATCAGCTTGATAAATCAGTTGACCCCATTCTTCCTCCGATAGGATGTCACGAAGCTTTTGAATGAATGTAAAGTTCCACGTTTTATCATCTGTATTTCCATTTTTAACCGTTGCTAAGATTGGGATACGTTCGGGTGTTACACTCATACTGAGTACAATCTGTTTTAAATCTGGTCGATGTTGTTTACTATATCCATAAGTGATTTCCAAGTCCTCCGTTAATTCTTCCGGCTTTGGTAGCTTCTCCTTGGTATTGTATCCCCCATAAAAAGAGTAGGATGTCGTATCGTTATGTAGTGTACCTAGTGGTTACCCTAGTTGACGGCAAGCTGCAATGGATAATGTGGAATACACCTTCCACAGGTTGGCTTCATATAAAGGCATCCAGTGCGCGACCAAGTGCGTATTCATTTATATGTGCGACTTCTACATCAGAACCAAACAACATCTCTACATCTTGTTCTTCTAAAAAATTGCTGCACATGGTACAGCGGTTCTCAATCAGAAAGAATATTAATAACGAGTGCTTTTAATCGTGCACCAGGTGATAGTTTGCAGCGACTCTCATCCCACTCAATTTGTTCATTAATAAGATTCTTAAAATTAATCTCATCGCAAATTGCAGAAATCAACTTGGATGGTCCCAAAGAGAGCATCATAACTTGATCTTTTGGCTTCATCCTATTCCCCTCACTTTTTATTCATTATTACTAGTTTCGAAAAAATAGGAAAAATCCTTTTAAAAATATATTTTCTTTATCTAATGACCTGCCTAATGTGGGATCTAACTGTAATTGGAGCATTATACGTTCCTCCAGAGCGATAACGGACTCTTGCCATTTGCCCAGCCAAAGCATCCATTGCTTCGAAAATAAAACCTAAATATTCAATTTCAATGATATATCTTTATCCAAGATAGCCAATCCTCCAATACCAGATTCAGCCAATCGTGTATCAAATACACGTGAAACTCCAAACTCTTTTTGAAGATTCGTCGCTACACCCCATAATCCACCAGAAACACCTAAATCCTCGCCATATAATAAAACTTTTTCGTCTCTCTCGAGTTCATTTCTAATTGCACTATTAATTTCTTGCGCCATCGTCATTTTAGCCATGATCTCACCATTCTCCCCTCAATTTATTTGCTATTTGTAGCTTTAAAATAAAGTTTGATCATAAACATCTTCCTAACCCACATTTTATAATAAACAAGAAGAATCCATTTTGAAAAAAGATTGATCAAAATGGGTTCTTATCCAGCAGATTTAAGTTTGATTTTTATAAAAAAGTTTGATCATTTCAGTAATCGTTATTAATCTAAATTGCCATTAGTTGAATAAGAAATACTTTCTATATTCTTCTTCATTATGAGTAGATATTGCCCTCTAATAAGTCGTAAATTGTATTATTATCCAATAATTCTGCAACTTCAACTCTAATAAGTGCCCATAAGAGTTTTAGTAAACGCCCTTCTTCTAACAAACAACTTTCATAGGATGTAATACTTACACACCCCATCGGTGCTAGTGGTCCTTCTAGGTTTCTAATAACATCTCCAATTATAATGTCATTCAGATTTCTGCTCAATTTGTAACCTCCATTAACACCTCTTTTACTTTGAATGTAACCATTTCTTTTTAATTGCAAGAGAATCTGTTCTAGGTAATTAACGGGTACAAGTGTTTCCTCCGATATCTCCCCTATATTTATTAAATTATTATCTTTTACACCAAGACAGATTAATGCTCCCAATGCATATTCTCTCTACTTGAAACCTTCATTTACTATCTCCACTTTTAATAAATTCTAGATAAAAGCCAATTTTTCTATTAATATAGAACCAACCCAAAGAATGCATCATATCTTACGTTAGAAACTTGATTAGATTAGTCAACAATTAAAAATTATTTCTACTCATTTCTAGTCTATTCAGGATTGTTAAAAAAAGGAGAGGTAGAAATGAATAGGCTGGTTATTCTTGCTTTAATAGGGTTAGTAGCACAGTTAGTTGATGGTTCTTTGGGAATGGCATATGGGGTTACATCTACATCATTATTACTTCTGTTTGGAATTGCACCAGCTGTTGCATCTGCATCAGTTCATATGGCGGAAGTCGTAACAACAGCTGCATCAGGTGTGTCACACATTCGATTTGGAAATGTCGATAAACAAGTAGTGTACAAATTAATTCTACCTGGTTCAATAGGTGCTTTTCTAGGTGCTTGTTTTTTAAGTAGTATACCGGGTGATATAATAAAGCCATACGTTTCCATCTTCTTATTAATTTTAGGTGTTTTTGTAATTTATCGATTCCTCTTTAACTCAAACAGAAAAACCTCAAATAAGAAATGGTCAAATAGACAATTTGTTCCACTTGGCTTTATTGCTGGTTTTTTCGATGCAACAGGAGGTGGTGGATGGGGTCCAATCGCCACTCCTATTTTATTGACAGATAGTAAAATGGAGCCTAGAAAAGTAATAGGCTCAGTTGATACAAGTGAATTTGCCATAGCTGTTTCATCTACACTAGGTTTTCTTTTAACATTGGGCTGGTCTAATATTGACCTCCAATGGGTTCTTGCGTTAATGATAGGTGGGATAATAGCAGCTCCTATTGCAGCGTGGTTGGTCAAAATTATTCCCACAAACCTATTAGGTACACTTGTAGGCGGAATTATTATTTTTACTAATATCAGGACTTTATTAGCGGCATTTGGCATTTCACAGATAGTAAGCCTTTACACTTATATAATTCTTGGAGCCCTATGGCTTATAACAGTAGTTAGCGTAATTTGGAAAATAAAGAAAGATGGCTATAATAATAAACAGAAATTAGATTAAACGAAATAGCACAAAGAAGAAAACTCTTTGTGCTTATATAATTTTTAACAAACTTAATCCGTTAGTACAACAATGTCAAAAAATGTGCGTTCATCCTTCTTGGATTAATGTTAGCCCAAGTTTCGGCAAAAATTTTATATAAAGGTCAAAATGGAAGATATAGCATCTCACAAACCCCGGTATTATAGGATTGCACTTTTTATTATGCAATTGTAGTGACCTAGCGAAAAGCATTGGTTTAGTTGACATTTTTCACCTAATCCTCTACTGTTATCCTGAAACAAAACGAAGATGGAGTTTTCTTAGTATTAGCGAATAAATAAACTTTCCGGAATAAACTAAAAATTATTGTAGTGACCAAATAAAAAATGGAAATGTTGCTATACGAGGACTTCTAACCCTTTAAACCGAAACTTGGGTTAGCAATAGGTAAGCATTTGATGCTATCTCCAGCTTTTCTCCTGCTCCGCACGGAACGTGATAGTTTCCCATCATTCCGCGTTCCATCTAACGTTATGTACTAGACTATAAGTTCCTCGTTACCCTTAGGCAGAAGATACTCAAGTCTCCCTACTAAAAGCTCGCACTGTGGAAATTCCCACGTTCCTACCCTATCGGTACGATGAACGCTTGGAAAATAATCATTCCATTTCGCTAGACTTAGGGTTGTTCCTTCACTCCCATTACAGAAGGTTCTTAGGTCATCCCCCTACCCTCACAAGGATAAATGCTTTTAGGATAATGCCTTATAGCAAACGTTTTGGGTAACAGCCCTTGTTTCAACGTCCGTTTCTTTCTAAGTACCTTACAACATAGCTATCCATTCTAAACGTAGCTGCTTCCTTTAAGGCTGTGAGCTCGATACCGCCAAGTGTATTTCAGAGGGTGCATTTTTACTCTACAACACTCACCCTATCGTTGGATGGGGCATAGGTTTCCTTTATGTTCTAACTTTAGACCGGTAATAACGATAGGTAATCTACTGAGTGTAAAGCTCTTGCGGGTTCCATTCTCTTTTCAGCTTTCCCCCGTTCCACACCGTGCGTGAGACTTTCACCTCACACGGTGACCCCTCGAAAATTATGTTTTCTTTATCATTCAATCATGATTTTTCCTCTGGACCCTTCGATCGTTCTATTTTGTATTTAGAACAACGTTTGTTGTTCATTTTCAACTTCATTGGTGAAAATCTCTAAATTGATTTCTTTTTCATTGATACTATTGTTCCCCACTAACACTTTTAACGTAACGATGAGATATGTGTATTCATATAATGTGCATAAGTGGAGGTTTCAACAAAATCAAGGTGAGTTTAAATCAGAATACTTATTAATCGCTACTGATTAATGGGCCTACCCTAGGAGGTTTATAAGTGAATGGAAGTGCATTAAAAAAAATACCAGTTACACCTATAAGCCAAATGGCTAAGAAGGACTACGATGTACTAATTATAGGTACTGGGGCCGGAGGCGGAGCTGCACTTTGGAGATTATGTAAAAAATGGAGGAAAAATAAAAAAAGAATAGGTGTTATAGAAGCAGGTGATTTAGTACTACCGACACATGCAAGAAACATTACGGGATTAAATCATAAGAAACTTTTTAACAAATTAAAGAGTGTGATTGGAGATGACCTCCCTCATTATTCCGGTGCGACACAGGCTCTGGCTGTAGGAGGTAAAACATTATTTTGGGGAGGCGTAACGCCACGCCTGCATCCAATAGAATATAAAGAGTGGCCCATCCCGATGAAGGATATAGAAAACTATTACAAAATTGCTGAAAGAGTCATGAATGTAACGCAATCCTATACAAAAGACCCGATCATGAAAACGATTCTCCACTCCCTTAAAGATAATGGATATCCAGAAGCAACGGTTGTACCAAAAGCGATAGAAATTAATCGAAAAAACCTTGGGATTTTACATTCTTCAGACTTGTTCAGCTCGCTTTCTTTCCTCACCTCTGCATTGAATCATCGCTCATTCGATTTAGGGATAAACGCCCGTGCTACTCAGATTTTTCCAGAAAAGAAAAGATTCATTATAAAAGTAGCGCCAAAACATAACAACATATACTTTCTAAAAGCTAAAACGGTTATTTTATCCACGGGTAGTCTTGAAACCCCGCGTCTTTTGCTTCACTCTGGCGTTAAAGGAGATACAATTGGCCATTATTTAGTTAATCACTCCTCTGTTAGAGTTAAGAGAGCATTAAAAATCCCTGATTATTTAAGAAGGGCGGGGAGAGTTGACATTTTAATTCCCCAGTCAAATAGTAGGTTGTTCCAAATACAAATTCACGGAAAGCAGAAAGGACTTTTTTTAACTGGCTATGGAAAGGTTGAGTCGCGATTTGAAAATCAATTAACTTTAAACTCAGACGATGTCGATGAGGATGGAGTGCCTAAATTACAAATTGATTTTTCTTATTCCGAGAAAGATCAACAAATCATTCGGGAAATGGAAACTTTTGTTGAACAGATTTCCTCTGTAATTGGATTACAACGGAATCGGAGGAACAATGATTCTCTTCTAAGCTTAAGACCCCCTGGGGCTGATAACCATGAATGCGGAACTTGCCGGATGGGTATTGATCCATCTACTTCAGCTACGAACAGCTATGGCCAAATCCATTCTATACCTGGTTTATATATAGCTGATAATAGTGTTTTACCAGCAATTGGAGCAGTTAATCCAACCCTCACGACCATTTCTTTAGCCATTCGAACAGTGGATTATATTGTTGAACATTCGAAATAATTATTGGAATAAAGTTAACAATCGAAGCAGTTATAGTTTTATTTTTTTGCACAGATGGAATCCGTTTTTGGTCAAGGATAATGAGAGACCACTTGTTATTTCTTAGGTTGGGGTTTCGATGTGAGGATACACAATCACAAACCACCCGTTGAACAGGTGGTTTGATTTCGCCCTGTAAGGGCACATTACTTGCAACGCCTAAAGGCGTGGTTTCGCAAGCACCTGCATACTTGCTATCTCCTAAATTGGAATTTATTATTGATCCCTTATCTTGTCTTCGATTATGTCGGCATCAATTTGATTTTTAATTTACTTTTTTATATCCTATTTATTTCTTCCTACTGTGTCTACATAGTATCCCTTCGCCCAAAAGTGTCGGTTGCCTCTTTGTTTGAACTCTGGATGTCGATCAAATATCATTAAAGCACTTTTCCCCTTTAAATAACCCATAAAGCTTGATACACTGATTTTGAGTGGTGTTTTCACACAAAGATGAATATGACCGACTGATACACTGCCTTCTAGTATTCTAACTCCTTTATACTCACATAGTTTTTTGAGGGTCTCACAGATATCCATTTTTAATTTTCCGTACATAATCTTAGGTCTTTACTTCGGATGAATACGATGTGATACATGCAATTCCATTTTGTATGTGATAAACTCGAATTATCCACTTTGGATGCCCTCCTTTATTTGACTTGGCATGCGAAACCATTGTCATTATATCAAAGGAGGGCTTTTTTATCATACTTATCGGCACTTCCTATTCCGTTCTCCCCACGCACAGCGTGGGGCTTAATCTGGAGTTAATTAATGAAGCTAATCAGCGTCATCGTATATTTGAAGGTATTGAACAACTCTCTCACTCATTTACAGATCAAATGGATCCGGAACAAATAAGAAGATCAGTTCTTTGATGAAAATCGTAATTTCGTAGTATCACTTCGGACTTTAAGAAAATTGCTAGAGATAAAGGGCATTATCTATCCCCTTCTAGGGGACCATGTGATAAAAAAACATGCAGAATTTTTCTTCGCGGATTTATTTGTTGGACCTCTCTTTAATGGCTCATACACCTATGTTAACAGGCTGCACAACAGTGGGAAGCAGAGTCAATCGGTTCTAAAGTCAATATCATCTACCCCGCCTTCTTCGCCCCTTAGGGAAACAGGGGTTCAACCAGCAGTAAGCTAGCAATCGAAAACATCAGTTTTCTGGAACCAGCTGGTGTGGCGAAGGATTCTAAGATTGTCAAACAGGTTGCGATCATTTAACACTTTTTAGTGCTAGGGGTCTCCACTAGACGAAGAGAATAACGTGATTGAATGTGTTTGGACACAGTGATCTGTTTCATTCCGTTACAAAATTGGATAACCTGGAAGCAAAGCTAGTGGACCTAATGGGTCTCCAAATCTGATGACATTGCTTTTTCTCCTACGTCTTATATTAATGTCTAAACACTCATTTAACCCAAGTCTAATTGCAGCATATTGAAGAGAAATTTGCTCATCAGGAATGAATCCATCAATTTGTTTGTACGGCCACGAATTCGGGTTATCCATATAAGGGAGGAGAAACCGGATGGCGGATTCGATTCCTTTTCCTTCTGTTGTTTTATACTTCCATAAATTAGTTCCCTTTAGGTATGCTATTTCACAAAGGAGGGTTTGAGCATCAAGGTTAAACAGACTGTAGCTGAAAGCTTTTGTTCTAATCAACTCACGAGGTAGTGCCCCGCTTAAAGTGATTTGTTTAGAGACAACTACATCTTTGTAAAAGTTAAAAGCATTCTGTAAAATATTCCCTTTATTCAGGTAAGCTGCATAAACTGCTACATGGGTCACCCACCAGGCTGAATGGTTGTTGCCTAATTTGCTCTCCTTTTTTCCTCTTTGAGTGTTTAAAATCCATGCGAGGCATTCTTCAATCCATTCTGCCATTCCTTCAAGCTCTTTTTGCCAATCCGGATACTCATGCAGAAAACATAAGGCATGGACTAAACGATCCAACTGCCGAAGTACAATTATCCCAGTACATTTTCCCGTCCATTTTCCAGGAACAGCTTCGGCATATTTTAAATGAGGGTTCATCCGAGTTTTAAGATCCAAAAACCAAACCTTCAAAAGGTCAACAGCTCTTTGAAGATAAGATTTGTTTTCTAAATAATATCCAGCGTAACAAAGAAGAAGGACGGTATTAGAAAGTTCCTGAAAAGCCAACCAATGTTCTTTATGTCGATCTGGTCGTTCAAGTCCATCCCTCCGAACATAGGGGCCATTCGGATCATGCGGATTTGGCCACCAGTATGGCGCTTCATAATAGTAATCATGAGGGTCACCGCTGGCAGCCTTGCTTGGAAAATAAGTAACGCTCCATGGGCCTTTCAACATGGCTTTATCGGCCCTTTGCTTTAATTCAGTATAAATTACACCCCATGGTCCTTTTGTTGATTTTATATTAAGCCTGGTTTTATTTACAAAGTCATGGCTTACAAAGATGAAACTCAAACAACAAGCACCTCCGGCAAAAACTTATTATATGATATTCTGTTTGAAGTTTGTTTGTCACAGGTAATTGATGTGAACGATGTTATTTTGATAAATAATAGATAAAATTGAAAGATGGGGATCTAACCAAACATATAAATTGAATATACATAAAATAATATAACGAACAAATGGAAGTTATCAATTGACCCAAAAAGGAGGAATAATATGATTTCAATTATAACGTGTACACAGCGACCTGTATTTATGAATCAAATATTCAACAATTATATTCGTCAAGAAGTTAATGATAAAGAATTAATCATTATTTTAAACCAAGATAACATGGATATTAACGAATGGAACGAAGAGGCAAAAAGATACAATAATGTCTTTATTTATCAACTGCCTGAAGAGTATACGCTTGGAAGATGTATGAATTATGGGATAGAAAAGGCCCATTATAATATCATCGCAAAATTTGATGATGATGATTATTACGCCTCAAAATATTTGAAGGAATCTGTAGATGCTCTGAATAATACAGACGCATCTATAATTGGAAAGTCAGCAGCATTTATTTATTTTGAAGAAGAAAAGGCCCTTACAATTTATAGGGAAAATAAGGAAAATAAATTATATAAATTTATAAAGGGAGGAACATTAGTTTTTAAAAAATCGGTATGGAATAAAGTGAAGTTCCCAGATAGAGTTGAAGGAAGTGATTCACATTTCTTAAGACGATCCTGGAAACTAGGCTATAAGATCTATTCTGTTTCCAGATATAATTACGTCTGCATTAGGAGAAAAGATACCAGTACACATACTCAAAAGATAAGCACAAAGGAATATATGGCGAAATGTAAATTAGTTTGTCACACTGATCACTATATCCCATTGATAACTAAAGACGTTGAATAGTCGAAAAATGTGGCTACAAGCCATTTGTTTGAAAAATTGTTATTCACCTAACGTTCAGTGCCTAAAATAAAAACTGGAAAAATGTTCAAAAAAAGGCATGAAAGAAACAATGTATATGGTAAACGAAAAGTGAGCCACATGACAGAATAAAACTGAGCCACTAGAAGTTTGTGAAATTTATTTTCCACAAAACTAAATTGGATTTACATAGAGAGGCGGGCATGATACCCTGTTGTGGGTGCGCAATTCCCTCCCACCGCACGCTTTCGCAAAGAAGTCATGCCCGTAGAGGATCCGTGTCAATCGTACGCAGTAATAAAATATATTCTCCAAGTTTGTGAATTCCTCTAATTTTAGGTGGCTCAAAATTATTTGCAAAATGGCTCAATTTTCAATTGCAAAATACACTATCTGTTTTCAACTATAAACCACGGATTACGGAGGCATGGCTTATTATATGTTAACGATTGTTTACCTTCTACCGTATATAAATATCCTCTTGCCTGTTCCACAATAACATGACCGGCCGCAGTGTCCCATTCCATGGTTGGTGCAAACCTTGGATAGTAATCACATGCCCCTTCTGCTACTAAACAAAGTTTTAATGAACTCCCAGATGACATCGTTTCTACTCGATGATGTTTCTCTTTTAATTGTTCAATAAAGGCTTCTGTTTCCTGTGACAAATGGGAGCGACTCGCGATAACTTTTACAACATCTTCATTCTTTGAGCATGGTAAAACTGTACCTTGTTCCATAATGTCTTTATCGTCATCCAACCGACATTGTTTTGTATGCTTAATTTTAAAGGAACCAACACCAACTTTTGCTACATATAACGTGTCGAGTACCGGGACATAAATGACACCCAAAACCGGTTTTTGATTTTCAATCAATGCAATGTTAACGGTAAACTCACCATTACGTTTGATAAACTCCTTCGTGCCATCCAGCGGGTCAACCAACCAGAATGTATTCCAACTTTTGCGTTCACTATAAGGTATATCAGCCCCTTCTTCACTTAAAATTGGGATGTTTTTATAATATTTTTGCAATTGCGTGGCAATTTTCTGATGTGATTGTTTATCCGCCATAGTTAAGGGAGAACAGTCATTTTTAAATTCAATATCATAGTCATATCGATTATAAATCCTTAGGATTTCGTGACCGGCATCTATAGCAATCTTTACAATGGGTCCTAAACTAATATCAGTAACGTTTTTATAAATCATAACGTTATATACCCATTCTGTTCTAGAAATCCAATAACTTGCTTCACTGAATCTTGTATTGACAACTGATCCGTTTCCACTATCAATTCCGGATTCTTTGGTGACTCATAAGGCGCATCAATCCCAGTAAAATTTTTGATCTTTCCGCATCTTGCCATTCTATATAAACCTTTTGGATCTCTGTTTTCCACCTCTTCCAAACTGCATTTCACATAAACCTCTATAAATTCATGTTTATCAAGCAACCCCCTTACTTGATGACGTTCTTTTTGATACGGCGAAATGAAAGCAGCTAACGTTATGATTCCCGCATCAACAAATAACTTTGTCACTTCACCTATCCGGCGAATGTTCTCCAGCCGATCTTCCGGAGTAAAGCCCAGATCCGCATTCAAGCCATGACGAATGTTATCGCCATCTAATATATAGGTGTGAATGTTCCGTTTACTCAGTTCACGTTCAACTTCTACTGCCAATGTCGATTTTCCCGATCCTGACAAACCAGTAAACCAAAGAACAGCACTTGTATGCTTGTTTAAATTTCTTCGATCATCTTTATTTACTTTTCCTTCATGCCAAATGATATTTTCACTTTTCTTCTTATATTCGGTCATATTTAGGTGATCCTCTCATCATTTTTTATACCCAAACCAGTGAAACGACTGTCACGGTGATAACAACCACAATCAGACTTAATGGTAGCCCTACCTTAAAATAATCTGTAAATCTATAACCGCCTGGTCCATACACGATCATGTTGGTTTGATAACCAATCGGTGTTAAAAAACTTGCTGAAGCCGCAATTACCACAATCACCGCCATACCCATGGGATCAATACCCATTTGACTCCCCACAGCCATTGCAATCGGGTACATAATGACCGCCGCAGCATTGTTCGTGATCATTTCTGTAAAGATGTTGGTCAATAAATAAATAACAACTAAAACGGCTACAACTCCGAATGGTTGTGTAAACGCCACCAGACCATTAGCAAGGTAGTTTGCTAATCCTGTTTTAGTTATAGCTACCCCAATACCAAAAGCTGACGCAATTAGAAGCAAAACATCGAAATGAATGGAATTCTTGGCTTCTTGTGGTGTAATGATTCTGAAAAACAGTAAAATCAGGACCTCCACAGCCATGGCTTTAAATATTGTTAATGCCTGGAAAACAACGAGAACCAACAAGATTACAAAGCTTGCAAGTGTGAACCAACCCTTTTTTATTTCATTGTTTGAAATAAAGGGATTTTTAAGTGGTGTGACGACAAAGAAATCACGAAAATGACTTCGGTGACTTTCAAAGTCTGAACCTGCTAGCAACAGCAATGTGTCTCCAGGCTTTAATATAATGTTTCCGACTTTCCCTTTGATGAGCTCTTGATGTCGATGGACCGCAATCACCGCTGCATCAAATTTACTCCGGAAATTTGTGTTCTTAAGTGGTATTCCTAATAAAGTTGATTGATTTGAAACAACAGCCTCGATGACACGACTATTTTTATCGATTAACGTCTCAACCGGCACATTTGCATTTGGATTCAAATCTAAGCCTTTCTTTCCTTGTAATTCAGCAATAGTGGAAACATCACCAGTAAAAATAAGTTGATCACCTTGATGAATGACTGTGGTCGATTTTACAGGCGTAATTTTCTCATCGTTTCGTAAAATTTCAATAAGGAAAAGCCCTTTAAGCTCTCGCAACCCTGCTTCTTCAACTGTTTTTCCTACATGCTGAAAATTCGAAGCAACCCCTAATTCCGCCAGGTACTTTCTCGATTGTAACGTAACATCTTTGGAAACTAACGAATAGGAAGGCAATATCTTATAACCTATGGTTACAAGATATATGAGCCCAACAATCGTAACCGGAATACCTACTATGGCCAGCTGAAAGAATGAAAATCCATGATAACCGTCTTTAATCATCATGCCATGAACGATTAAATTGGTGGAAGTTCCTACCAGCGTCATCATACCACCTATGATGGTGGCATATGATAATGGTATAAGGAATTTAGACGGGGGCACTTTGTGATCCTCACACCATTTTCGAATAAACGGTGTAAAAGTAGCTACAATCGGCGTATTATTTAAGAAGGCAGATAGTGATGCTATGGGTATCAAAATTTTCAACAATGCGTGTCTAGGACTTCGATGTTTATTCGTTAGCATGTTAATTGATCTTGAGAGCAACTGACTTTTTTGGATAGCCCCCGCCACAATAAATAGTAGCGCAACGGTCAGCATCCCTTGGTTGGAGAATCCAAT
This sequence comes from Oceanobacillus arenosus, assembly GCF_003369575.1. Taxonomy (GTDB): domain Bacteria; phylum Bacillota; class Bacilli; order Bacillales; family Amphibacillaceae; genus Oceanobacillus; species Oceanobacillus arenosus. Next base: position 162,591 of record NZ_PIOC01000027.1, read on the forward strand.
AAGCGCATCTTCGGGTGTTATGATCCCTATGATTAGTAAAATGACGAGCGAGGCAAACACGACTAGGTCTTGACGTGCAATCTCAAAGATTAATCCACCCAGCATGGTAATGACCAACAATAAAACAAACCACATGTCCCACGTCATGTTACATCACTCATTCTAGCGCATTCCTTTAACAAGTATCTCGGCTACTTCTGGGCGTGTAAATTGTGGAGGAGGGCATTCGCCATTCCGCAGCAATTCACGAACCTTAGTACCGCTAAGGATAAATCGTTCATTATTTGTATGTGGACACGTCTTCATCGAAGTCATTTGATCACATTTTTTACAATAAAAACTGTGTTCGAATTTGAAGATGTGCATACCTAATTCCTCTTCATACTGACTGATTAGTTCTTGCGCTTCATATGTGCCATAATAATCGCCAACTCCTGCATGATCACGCCCCACAATAAAATGTGTGCATCCATAATTTTTACGAACAATCGCGTGTAAAATAGCTTCACGGGGTCCAGCATAACGCATTGCTGCTGGATAGATTGCAAGCCTGACACAACCTTCGGGGTAGTAATGCTTTAATAGCACTTGATAGCTTTCCATTCGAATCTCCGCTGGAATATCATCTTTTTTGGTTTCCCCAACCAACGGATGAAGAAGCAAACCATCGACACTCTCTAAGGCCAGTTTTTGAATATATTCATGAGCGCGATGTACAGGATTACGAGTTTGGAATCCAACAATAGTCTGCCATCCAAGTTCAGAGAACATCGCCCGGGTTTCCCTAGGGGTCATATAGAAATTCTCAAACGCTTGATGGCTTGGTCGGTTCACCATGACAATCGGACCAGCTAAATATACCTCACCACTCTCTACCAAACGCTTAACACCCGGGTGCTTTTCATCCGTCGTACCATAAACATATTGTGCCTCCATTTTCTTATCGGGCGTATACTTTTCTTCTAGAGTTAATACACCATAAGTTATGCCATCTTCGCCTTTTAGAGCGACCCTATCTCTAATGTCTAATAGATCTGCCTCTTCTTTAGAAACCTGAAGAGTAATCGGGATACTCCATATTGTGCCATCAGAAAGACGCAAATTCTTAACAACACTTTGAAAGTCTTTCTCACTCATGAACCCTCTAAGGGGACTAAATCCACCAATACCAATTAATTCAATGTCAGATATTGTCCATTTGGACACCGTCAATTCTTTATTAGTATCATCGGTATCACTTTCACTTTTCATTCTAATTTGCAGTATTCCCCCATGGGGTTTAATATTTGTCACCAAACTTTCCTCCAATACCTTTTCAATTTGTAATAATAAGTGACCAACTCTTTTAACTAACTGTTAGTAAACTATGCGAGCATGCTGCAATTTGAATAAAGAAAATAACTATTTTAAGAAATTTAGACAATCGCCATCAAGAAAATAAAACACCCCGAGAACGGTTCCAAAGGGTGTTTTGGTATTTAATAAATTGATGCTATCGTTTTTCACAAAACTTATAACCGTTAAAATTCATAGCCAAGTAAATCAATTTCCTTTTTAAAATATTGTCGAACCAATTCTTTCTGATCCTTATTATAGTGTGTTCGATAATGTTGCCTGTCTTTACGAAAGTTTCCTTTTGCTTTTGGCAACCAACCATCAAAGGGAAGACCAATTTTCTGACAAACTTTTGATAAGTCTTCATCTAAATTTTCATATTTTCCTAGAAAATCAACCACTACGTTATTTTTAATGGTATAGATCGGATAATTATAAGCATCCTTAAATTTGTTCAAATTCAGGTACTTGTCAAAGCTGATATCCGACGTAGATTTCCCGGATTTAAAGTAATAATGTGAAATAACTTTATCCCAAGGATTACGGTCGAAGCTGAACTTATAATAGGAACTCCAAATATCTTTGCCTATAGTATTTGCAATCTTTTTTGCTCCGTAATGATTAAAAAATTTGGGCTTTTTATTATTTTCATCCATGTAGTTTTGCGGTTTGATACCGAAACGTGCTCTTATTTCCTCATCTTCTGGCGCGATTGGAGTAATGATGTCATCTTCACCGCAATATCTTGACAACGAGATTTCGATACTTGTTCCGGCCGTTTTTTTTGACTTCAAAAAAATAAATTTATATTTATGAGAAATAATCATTATCCCCACTCCCACCTTACATCTTTTTATTTCTTACATATCCATTTAGTATCTGTTTCTTATATTGCATATATAATGCTTTGCCAGGGATGATATTGTCTAAGTTCGCGCCCTGCTGCAAAACAAAATGGTGCAGTGATTGTAATTCTGCATCTGTCAATCGTTCATGCCATAAGCTGTTGCGGTTACTATCAATTTTTTGAATAAGTTTTTCAGGTACATATTTTGGCAGATCCAAAAATTGAAAACATTGATCAATAATCTCTCCAGGGTTATCAATAAGTTCTTCTTCTTTTATAATTAAAAAACGATTTTGCTCTTGGTTGGCTAAAAACCTCGAAACTGCTTTGTTGTTTTCATACCAGTATTCGGCTAGATATCTTACATCTCCCCCAGGGAAAAAGCGAGTATTATCGACATCATCGGGTGGACACTTTTCCGGATGATATATCCAGCATCGTGTAGCATCATCATTTTCTTGTATCGGCCAATAATGTGAATTATCATCAAATAATTTTTTCATACTTGCCACGACATTTGGAAGGTCTCGATAGATCCATATAAATCGGGCATCAGGAAATAAGCCATTAACGAATGCCATCTTATTGCAAAAATGTGGATTTTTATTTAAAAAAGTGCCATCTTCGTTCTTTTTCTTTTTTTTAATGACTTCATCCATCCGTTTATGAAACGCCTGTGTTAATTGTTCTAACTGACCTGGCTTAATATCATTCTCATCTAAACATGGACAAGATGTGTCACCTGTTTTTGGAGAAGACATGGGGACATTTCCTTCAGTTGACCAAATATCTTTGAGTTCAAATCCACAATGAATAATCCCTGGATGTTCACCAAGGAGCTTTGACAACAAGGTTGTACCGCTTCTCATACAACCAACAACAAATATTGGCTTTTTGAGACGATCTTTTTTTTCAATCATCTATTCTTCCTCCCATTTGTTTTAATGGTTGTCATACTAATAAGGAACAATGGCATACGGATTACCAATAGGCAGTTTTATAAATCGACTAATTTTCTTGTCAAAATCATATAAGTGAACACCGCCATCGACAGAAACATTCGAAAATTTGTGATTTTTATCCTGCAAGTGCTTCATTTTGCTTTGACCGACAACCAAAATATTATTATCAAAATGCAACCCCCGGGTAAACCCAGTAAATTGCGCCACGACTTGGCTCTGATTCAAACCAATATCAAACTTTGAAACATTTAAATTTAAGGAATCGCAATAATAGAGATTATCACCATTCATTGATATACTATGAGGAGCCGTTAAATTGTCAATAATGATTCCTTTCGGCTTAAAATCATGACGGTCGAATGCTACAATAGCTCCGTCCCATTGTTCTGGTAACTTATCCTTCCATCCACCTGATACCGAAAACATCGAAAGTAGGATGCTATCTTCTATGACGAGAACATCATTGATATGATGCACATCATTTTCAGGTGTTGACAATATAAATTCAGCCTGTTTTTGCAACGTTTGTTCTTCATAAACAATCACCTTGTTTTGCTGCGATACGACGATATAGATCAAACCATCATTTGACACCTTAATGCCGTGTAATCCACTTATGGATTTGTCATGAACCTCTACGACCCTTTTTATATTTAAGTGTTCATCGAAAATAATTAATTCATTGGGTTGTTTTAAAGCCATAAACTGATTTTTATATTTTATTAAGCCTGCAAATATGCCCTCGTATTTTCTTTGGAAACTGTTTTTATTTGGATTAAAAGTGTATAATCCACCATGGCCGCGTCCGACACTTACAAGTAAATCCCTATTATAATCCGATACCGTAGTTACTTGGCTTTTGGCAGGTTGTTCCAGGCGTTCATAGTTGAACTCTGTTTTTGATAACGATTGCATGATATCTTGATCAATAATCTTTTTCTCCATAGGCGCTTCTCCTTTCATTAACTTATATTGGATGCTTAATAGTCTTTGCGATAATCCCGTAAACGGTTATTAAATGCCTGTATTCGGTTCGCCATTAGTAAATTTGGATTATTTTTTCTTATTTTTAAATAGTTATCATCCGTTATTGAATTACGATAATGAATAATAATAGGGTCGTATTCTTTCTCACTCATTGGACAATTCATTTGATTTGTAAGCTGTTTATATGGAATTGGATTTTTAACATAAGCCAGAGTTAAGGAAGCCTGCTCACAAAAAAAGTGAGATTTCTTCAGTAGTTTGAGTTTACCGGTTAAATCCTCCGTGTAATTCTTCCATACAGAGAAAAACGTTTTCAGGATAGACTGAGGAAAAATTAAAACGCCAGTATTACAATACCAAACCGTTTTTTGATTATTTTTAGACGTTCGATAGTCGCGATTTGGAATTGGGAGACCATAGTGTTTAAATAAATCTTTGAATATGTCATGAGGTACGCTGAGTCCATTTGCAATTTTTGCTTGAAAATGATCCCCATCAATATATGGCGTCGGGTCCTGAACAACCACCGTATCGCAATCCAAAAACATGATAGTATCATATGAAACCATTTCTGCGCATTCAAACAATCTCAGCTTATTGGATGGTGGATGGGCCAGACTAAATCGTTTAACGATCCGCACAAATGCTCCCCACTTTTTTAGCTCATCTACAAATGAGGGATCCGCCTCATCCACAATACAGACAATAATGTTGACACCTGCTACCCCACCGCCAAACCAACGAATCGATTGAACCAATCGCAATGTTCTCTCTTGAAATTTTGAATTGTTTTCAGTAACGCACCCGATCACCAATCGGCCAGCATTTGGTACTAGCCCTCTAAGAGTTTCTTTTGAATAATTGGTTTCAATGTTAAGTCCTGCCTTAGATAGCTCATTATGATGTGTAGAAAGAAAATCTTCCTTTTCATCTTTTGTGAATAGTGATAGATCTTTTTTACTAATGAACCCAATGTGTTCGTGGTCTGATTTAGCAAAAATAAAATCGTGTTGGAGACATGTCCTGAGAAGGGTCCCTTTCGTTTGTTTATGACAATGCATTCCCATGGTTGCATAGCTGTCATCAGTTTGGTCCGATTCATTTGGATTTTCCACAAATCGTGAACTTAATGTAATAAATCCCCCCGGGCGCAGCGCACTTTTAACTTTTTCCCAAATGGTCTCCATTTCAAATACTGGAATGTATTCAATCAGATCATTCATCACAATGACGTCATAGGAATTCTCTTCCCGTAAATCTTTCGCTTCCATGATCTCTAATTTTACTCTTGGGTCTGCGTATCTCTCCTGTGCAATTCTATAAGCCGATTTGCTAAAATCAATACCGTTATAGCCCTTACTGTTTTCCTTTAAAAAAAAAGGAATTAACTCACCTCTGCCAAAGCCGATCTCTAAAACATCTTTCCCGTCTAGATTACCTGTAAATGACTTTATAAAATGAAACATATCAATAAATCGTTGGTGAACATCATTATTATTGAATTCGCTGTACCCTGACAAGCCATAATGTCGGTGTGTTTCAACATCTTCCCCCCCTAGGAAATAAGCTTCCGAATATTTTAGAGTAAAGTCGCCCATAATCTCTCTCCCTTCCGTTTTAATAGCTTAATAATCATCCAAGGAATATAGTTTTAATGCATGTGGGGCATAGCGTTCAAGCTGATCTCGAATGTCCTCCACCAACTCTAATTGATAATGCTTGTTTTTGTTACTATCAGTGATATCAATTTCTTTTTCGTAGCGCTTATTTGTCAAATCCTCAAAAACGGTTGGATGCTCCAAGATTGTTTCATATTTTAAAAGGGTTATATTATCGGCTAATGATAAATAGCGTTCACAAAAAAGATCATATATCTTTACTTGCTTCACAAGTAAAGGATCAGTGCTGTCCGAATTTTTTTTGATTTCTGGCCAAAAACGTTCCGCTCCGGGTAACCTGCCTTTGCTTATCGGAAAATTGACCTTTTGCCAAGATAATATGGTTGGAATGGGGTGTCTAATGGTGGCTAAAACTGAAAAAAAATTGTTTTCGACAAGATGAGGCAAAATACTTGTATAATGAGCATTGTGCTTCATACCTAACAGAAAATCTTTGTTATCAACATGAAGAATAAATTGATTGGCGTGCTTACTTTTTGACACTTTACCATTCTTGTCATAATTAATATAGTTTGTTAAAGGTAACCCATCATCATGTCGTCGATCGTCAATTAGCTCTTGATTTGTTATTCTTCCCCTTGTCTTCACAAAATCTTTTTCAATTTGTTGAACCAACTCGTTAACATTACTTGTCTCCTTAAACAGTCGTGCTTGCCAAGCTGGCTCACTCAAACAGACACTGTTCGATAAGCCATCAATAAGCGCTGTTGTCAATGTTGTGCCGCTTCTCGGTATACCCGTAACAATTAAATTTTTATTGTTGATTTTATCCATTTCATCACCTTTCTTCTTATAGATGCGGCTTTCTAATCGCTTAAAAAATTCAGGCTGTTTCTTGACTATTATTATCCTATGCCAACCCTCTTCTTTTTAACCTACATTTATAAGAACTAACTTCTGAAATTCGATGGTGGGCCTTCATTCCTGGGGAGAATGTATGCAGTGGAGAGATTCATCGGTTTCGTAATGTTATCAGCTATCGCTAACGACTTTTTGTGATGACTTCCTCGAGAAATTGAAGGACATCCTTTTTTAGATCGTCTCTCTCAATTGCAAATTCGATAATGGTTTTAAGATAGCCTAACTTTTCACCTATATCATAGCTTTTCCCTTCAAAAGTCTGAGCATAGACATTCTCATAATCAAGTAGTGTTGCAAGGGCATCCGTTAGCTGAATTTCATTACCGACCCCCGGCTTCTGTTTCTCTAATAAGTCAAAAACTCTTGGCGTAAGGACATACCTACCAAATATGGCTAAATTTGATGGTTCCTCTCCAATTTCTGGCTTCTCTACCAAATTACAAACCCTTTGAAGTGGTTCGTTCCCCTTTATTACATCCACAATTCCATAACGACTTACTTCGGATTTATTAACAGGTTTAACCCCGATGATTGATGATTGGTGTTCTTCAAACAAATGGATCATTTCTTTTAAACATGATTTGTTATCTTTGACAAGTGTGTCTCCTAATAAAACGGCAAACGGTTCGTTGCCAATAAAACTTCTTGCACACCAAATCGCATGTCCCAAACCCTTCGGCACACCTTGACGAGTATAATGAATGTTCGCTAAACGTGTAATGTCTTGCAGTTCCTCTAAAATGGTTATTTTTCCCTTGTTTTTTAATATTTCCTCTAATAAATAGGACGTATCAAAGTGATCTTCAATTGCTTTCTTTTCTTTTCCAGTAACGATAATAATATCTTTAATTCCTGCTGCAACTGCTTCTTCAACAATATATTGGATTGTTGGCTTATCAATAATAGGCAACATTTCTTTCGGCATTGCCTTCGTAGACGGCAAAAGCCTAGTGCCTAGACCCGCTGCAGGAATAACTGCTTTTGTTACTTTCACTACAATTCTCCTCCTTTCTTTCAATTGTTCTATCAAATCTTGCATAATTTTAATCTATGGATGTACAATTTATTTGTCACGGCATATCCATTACAATCCTTAATAATTTATTCCCAATTAAATAACACTGATAGGACTATGCCTATCAGGGTTAACAAGTTCTATTTTCATCACTTATATTTATATTAAGATCAAGGTAGTAAATCAATGTTTGCTCTTTTAGAAGAATGAGTTAATCCAGCCTTTTCTTTTACCATAAACATTAACGACTTTCCGAAATCAATGCCAATCTTACCTGTCACCTCAGCAACTTTCTGTGCAAGGATTACTGAATTGACACCGCAAGAAATCAGCGCAATATCAAAGTTTTCCTTATTTAACTTAATTGTTTCTAATGTCTGCGCCATTTCATCATAGTGACTAAAAGGTATTTTCATACAGATATTTAGTTTATAAGGCTTTTCTTTTAATAGGTGAGCCGCTTGTTCTGACCACTGACCGATAATCATGATCTTCTTGTTTCTTAACGCCTTCCAAAAAGTCTTCTTTTGAGCAAAAACCCTGTTTACAAAAGTATGACATACCGACTGAGGATCAATTTGAAAATGATTAAATACTTGATCGGTTAACTCACGTTTTAATCGATCTTCAGTCAGAATGGGATCATTATTGTAGAAAGGTATGCCAACGATGTCGGCGGCCTTTATAGCATCCACCATTTGATCTCTTAAGGTTAGATTTGGGAGGGTAACCCCTTTCAATCTCCTGTCTTGATTTGCTCGCTGTGCCCACCGTTCATTTAAAACGCTATTGATTGTCATAACGGAATCTTGGGCTAAAACAATATTCTCGCCATCACCCACACGTACGAGAGAAAATGGATTCCTCTCTTCAATTGAATTGATTAACTTTTCCAAAACCTGATCTACTGTTAGAAGTTGATCATCAGGGATCATATAGGGAACTCCTTTGAATGCAAATTTTCTATTAATTATAATATGATATGCCCTCATTTAACGCATTGACATCAAAATAGGCCTAAATTCAAACTGGATTAGATTAATTAATCGTTCATAATACTACCGGAACTTTTGTCCAAACTCTTACCTCTCTTCGACATAATCTAAAAATGAGAGGATAACTCTTAAATAAATAACAATAAAATGAATGAAAGGAGTTAGTATAACAATGGGAAAAATGAATATGTGTTTCGTCGAAATAAACGCTTTAGCCGAAACAATCACTGCTAATAATCCCAAAATTCGTATTAATGGGACGGAAAACGATTTGGATAATCTCCCGAAAATTGTTTTCGCAGCAAATGTATCAAAAAACTCGGCTGGTTTTATCCCGCTTATCATTGAAGTACTTGTTGGAAACGCCGTTCAAGCGAGAATTGACATCCAACTGCCATGTCCTGTAACAATCCCGCAGTTAGTTCTATTTACGGTCCCTGGGCAAGGACTTGGAACAGTCACCTTAGATATTAACATTACGTCCTAACAAGAAATTCTAAAAAAGCACCTCTACCTGGGGTGCTTTTTCGAAAGGAGAATAAAAAAGTATGAATAACACTAGCGTAAATAAACCAGTGATAGGCATCTGTGTGTCGAAGAAGAAACGATTGATGAGTGAATTAGTAGAAAGAAGAATTAAAAGATTCCATGGTAATGCTTCCTTTATAAAATTTCATGTTGAAGATTTGGATTTTAAAAATTTTCAAGTGAAAGGGGAATGTTTTGAAAAGAAAACAAGAAATTGGATTGAAGGCATTTTCTCTTTCCCTGACGTAGTTTATGTACAATGCCATATTGAAAAAGAAATACTGGAACAAATTGAGCAAATCATTGGCCGAAAGGTTTTTAACAATTTTATATTCGATAAATGGCAAGCCTCGGATTTACTTACAAAAGATGACTTTCTCCAACGCTCCCTTCCGGACACACAGCAATTGAAGAATGAAACGAACCTGCAACAATTTTTGAACAACTACCAGGATATTATTTTAAAACCAATTGATGTTACTAAAGGACACAGTAGCAGAGGGATTTTCCGAGTCAAACTGCAAAACAATGAAAAAATAGTGGTATTTTTTGCAAAAAGGCAAGAAATGAAGGTGAAAGATTTTCTGTCATTCGACGATTTCTTTGAATGGTTTTCTGTCAAGACTTCCGGTAAGGACTATATTATCCAGCAAAGTATTCAGACGATGACATGGGGAGAGAATACCACCGATATTCGGCTTAACATGAATAAAAATGGCCAGGGAAAGTGGGAAGTGTCTGTATTATTGTTCCGTGTCGCCACAAATGGGAGTCATATGATTCCCAAAGTAGCAACAGCCTTAACGATTAATAATTTAATCAAAATGTATCCTGAAGATAGCAAGAAGTGGCAGGATATAGAAAAGGATATTACTACCCTTGGGCACATCATTTGTCAAGATTTCGAGTATCACGGCTATCATATGGGAAATTTGGGTATCGATTTAGGTTTGGATGACAATGGTCATTTATGGATTTTTGAAGTAAATCCTCTCCCCTTTCCGCTTGATGGGACAGTTAATGATGAATCGTTGACTAAACCCCTTGAATACGCGTTATACCTTGCTTCAAATAAAAATAAAAAGAGGTTGTTCTTCTAAATAGCTTTCTCCATTTTAATAGGCTATTTTATTACGAATTTTATTTATTGTTATATAATGGGTCATATATCTATAACGCCAAAAATATTTGTCCATATATTGATGATATAAGACAATTAGTAACTTTGGTACATCCAAAAATTGAAAATTGGAAGTGGTATTATTGGATATTGCTGTATTAGGTACAGGATACGTTGGTTTAGTCACAAGTGTTTGTTTATCCGAAATCGGTCATGAGGTAACTTGTATTGATGTTGATAAAGAAAAAGTAAAAAAAATGGCCCTTGGTATTTCACCGATCTATGAGCCGGGACTAGTAGAGTTAATGACATCCAATATCAATAATGGACGGTTACACTTCACGGTAAATCATAAAGAAGGGCTAGCTAATAAGAAAATTATATATATAGCTGTAGGTACCCCGCAAAAGAAAGATCGATCAGCGGACCTTCGATTTATTGTCCAGGCAGCGAAGGACATTGCACATAATATTAAAAATGATGTTATCATCGTGACAAAGAGTACTGTTCCTGTTGGTACTAATATGTATATCAAAGAATTGATTTTGGAAAATTTAACTACTGATTTAAAAGTGGAGATTGTTTCAAATCCTGAATTTCTTCGTGAAGGTTCAGCCATAAAAGATACTTTTTATGGAGATCAAATAGTTATTGGTTCAGAGAATGATGGGCCAGCTAGCATTCTTGAAAAAATATATAAGCCGTTCGGTGTCCCGGTATTTAAAACAGATATTTATAGTGCTGAAATGATCAAATATGCATCGAATGCATTTTTGGCGTCGAAAATCAGTTTTATCAATGAAATGGCAAATATGTGCGAAAAAATTGGGGCCAATATTGATGACGTGGCAAAGGGAATGGGGCAAGATAGGCGAATTGGTTCTCATTTTTTGCGTGCTGGAATTGGCTATGGCGGTTCCTGCTTTCCAAAGGATACGCAAGCACTGGTTAAGATGGCGGAAAACGTACAGTGTGATCTCGGGATTATAAGGTCCACTATTGAGATAAATGAATTACAGCACACTGTACTCTTAAAAAAGGCAAAAGAACGTTTTGGGAATCTCGTTGGAAAACGATTAGCTTTATTAGGATTAACCTATAAACCAAACACCGATGATATAAGGGGGGCACCATCGATCCCTATTTCAGAACAATTGATAAAAGAAGGCGCCAACATCATTGCCTACGATCCAGTTGGAATGGAGAAAGCAAGAGCCATCCTTCCAAAAGAGATACAATATGCAGGTTCTTTAGAAGAAGCCCTATTGAACGCTGACCTTGCTTTCATCTTAACAGAATGGGACGAAATAATAGAGTATGTGGAAAATAAATTGATGGAAGAACCTGTAATTTTTGATGGACGAAATTGTTTCTCATTAGAGGACGCTAAAAAACTTAATGTTGAATATCATTCTATTGGAAGACCAGCTGTATTAAAAGGAAAAGACGCTTGACTATCAGCAAAATAAAAAACGTAATGTCAACTAGCTGTCGCAAATGGAATATTTATACAATGGATAACATAAAAAAGATCGGTTTTATAAATTAGCGGGTTCCGTTATTTATAAACACGGTCTTTTTTCAATGCTTTAACCGAATTATTCTTACCAGATACAGAAGTTAATAGCTATTATTTTTCTTCGTTTAGTGAGTTTTCCCCATCATTCTTTTTGTTCGCTATATCCCACTCTTCACTTTCTTCGTGTTGAATTTCAAATACAATTTCTTTTAATTCTTTCCCACACTTCTTGCATATCAAATTTACTTTACCTTGAATTACTCAGCATCTCGGACAATAACTTCTGTGTTTCATACTTCATCCTACCAATCATTTTTGTTCAATTTCAGTTAGCCTTATTAAGAAATTGGGTGATTTTTAGCAATATTAAAACCGGCGGTCATTCCTTCCGAAGAACGTCGGCTTTTTATAACACTTTGTCTGCGTTTTGAAAAAGGTTCGTTTCGGGCTATTCAAATTTGTTCATATTATATTCTCTTAAGCGTTTATTAAACTTCTTAACCATTCTTAGTAAATGGAAATCCTGTGTATTTTCCATTAGGTAACCATTATCATTAATATATTTATGATAATGAATAATAATAGGGTCAACCTTATCCCCTTTATATATAATTTTCGGATTCAGATGATAGTTCATTTCTTTTGGTAACTCTTCAAAAGGAATATCTTCTGTAAAATAGGCTAAGGTTAGGGCGGCTTGTTCGCAGAAAAAGAATTTGTCAAGTAGGTGTTTATTTTCAACTAGATCATGGACATATTCTTCCCATTTGGATAAAAAGGATGGCAACATTTTTTGCGGAAATATAAGTACGCCGGCGTTGCAGTACCAAATCATCGGTTCAGAATTGAAAGCGGCCTTAAATTGCTGTGTTGGAAGGGGAAGATGATAATGAGAAAAAAGCTTTTTAAAAGCTGCATGTGATACAGTTGGTTTTCCTGCCATCGCTGCTTGGAATTTATCTCCGCTAATATGCTTTAACGGATCCTGAACGATGATAGTATCGCAGTCCATCAGCATTAACGTGTCATAAAATACAGTTTCAGGTAATTCAAAAAACCTAAACTTGTTCGAAGGGGCATGTTCTGTACTAAAGCGTTCAACCACTCTAACAAACGCCCCCCACTTACCTAATTCATCTACAAATGAAGGAGCTACCTCTTCCACCATACACACCACAATATTTGCACCCGCCATACTTCCACCAAACCAACGAATGGATTGGACTAGCCTTAGCGCCTGTTCACGATATTTAGGGGTGTTTTCCGCCACGCAACCGATTAATAAACGGCCTGCGTCACTCGTTATACAATGTTTCATTAATTTACTTTTTATATCAGTTGAGGTTAAAGAAAATTCCCTTTTTTGTACAAATCCAAAGTAGTTCTGTTCCCATTTTACACAAAGCAAATCGTGTCGATTACACATCTTTAAAATTGTATCGATTGTTTGTTTGTTGCAACTGATACCCATCGTTGCTTGGTTGTCTTCCATTGGGTCAGCCTCATTAGAGTTTTCGTATAACGGTGTACCTAACATGATGATGCCACCTGGGTTCAATGTTTTTACTACTTTTTGCCAGACTTCCTCCATTTCAAATACCGGGATATGTTCCACGATATGATTTAATACAATGACATCATAAGAAGTTTCTTCGTTTAAATCCTTTGCTTCCATCTTTTCCAATTTTACTTTTGGATCGGTGTATCGCCCTTTTGCGATTTTCAAAGCTGTACTGCTGAAATCAACACCATGATAACTTTGGATCATTTCTTTTAGAAATAAGGGAATTAATTCTCCTCTCCCAAATCCAATTTCTAACACACTTTTATTTTTGAGGTGTCCCGCAAAGGATTTAATAAATTTAAACGCATCCACAAATCGTTGATGCGTATTATTGCCCTTAAACTCTTCATAACCCAACAATCCAAAATCATTATTTGTTAGTAAATCCTTGCCACCCAAAAAATATTCTTCATTATACTTTTCAATAAGATGCCCCATATACTCATTCCTCCTAAAAAGCGCGTTTCCTTGATCTGCCATACAAAGATATGATCCTCCAAGCTTTTTACTAGTTTATTCCTTAGAAACCCACCAGTAACTTGTCTTACCTTAAACAGGCACTTTTTGGATGAATGACCTTCTGATGTAATCAGTCTGTACAGATTCATTAAACCGTAAATTCTTTATAGATTTCACGAAATTTGGTTTTTAAAGGCCTCAAGTTAATATAAATTTGGGGGAATCCTGGGGCTATTATGAATAGAAGTATGAATAACCGGACCTTCGATATTGCGATCCATGGTATCTTTCAGCTTGTTGGATTATTCATTTTGGAGAACTACTATATATATATTTAATTGTACAATTTTAACAAAACGATCTTCTTTGGGGCTTGACCATGGAGATCTAATTAATAAGGCGATTTACTACCTAACAAATGATAAATCATGGAAATCAATCGCTACTGGAGGATCATACAATTAATCACGACTTAATAAAATGTTAGAGAGTATAAATTTAACTTCTCCAACGGACCATTATAAAAGAACATAGGGGGAATGAATAACATGAAATGGGAAAACGCTTATCACCGTTGGTTGGCACATGAAAATTTGGATAATACGCTAAAGCAACAGTTAGACGACGTTGTCAATGATTCGACGCAATTGGAAGATATGTTTTATAAAAATTTAACTTTTGGAACGGGCGGCATGCGGGGAGAGTTAGGACCTGGAACCAATCGAGTCAATATCTATACAATTAGAAAAGCTATGGAAGGGCTAGCGCAATACATTGCGAGTCACGGTAATGAAGCGAAGCACCGCGGTGTTGTTATCGCATATGATCCACGACATAATTCACAAAGATTTGCATATGAGGCCGCTGCGACGATTGGGAAGCATGGTATCAAGTGTTTCGTATTTGAATCCTTTCGTTCGACGCCCGAACTTTCATTTGCTGTCAGATATTTAAAAGCGTTCTCAGGCATCGTGATCACAGCGAGCCATAACCCGCCAGAATATAATGGTTATAAAGTCTATAATCAGGAAGGCAGTCAGTTACCACCTAACGAGGCTAATTCAGTCATTAATTATGTAAACAGTATTGATAATGAATTGGCTGTCGAATCAACTGATGTAGAGAAACTAAAATTCGCTGGTTTATTGACTGTAATTGGTGACTACGTCGACCAAGCTTATCAAGACCAACTACGAACGATAATGCTACGACCTGATATAATAAAAGAAATGTCAGACCGTTTAACGATTGTTTTTACTCCGTTACACGGGACGGCTTATCAACCTGTCGTCAAGGGACTAGATCATTGGGGCTTTGAAAACGTCACTGTTGTCAAGGAACAAGCCCAACCAAATCCCGATTTTTCCACTGTTAAAATGCCGAATCCTGAAGAGCATCAAGCTTCGAACTGGCCATAAAATATGGAGACGAAGTCAATGCCGACGTATTACTTGCTACTGACCCTGACGCTGATCGTCTCGGTGTGGCGGTTAGAAACCAAGATGGTCAATATACCGTGTTAACCGGCAATCAGACCGGAGCCATTATTTTACAATATTTACTGACACAAAGAAGCATGCAAAAAATAATTCCACATAATGGAATTATTATTAAAACTATTGTGACATCTGAACTAGGAAGGGAAATCGCCCAAACTTTTGGCGTATCAACCGTCGATTCGCTGACGGGTTTTAAATTTATCGGTGAAAAAATCGGGCAATACGAACGAGATGGATCCCACCAATTTCTGTTTGGTTATGAAGAAAGCTATGGTTATTTAATTGGCGACTTCACAAGGGACAAAGACGCTATCCAGGCATGCTTATTTATTGCGGAGGCGACAGCTTACTACAAAAAACAAGGGCAAACATTATACTATGCGCTAATGGATCTCTTTGAAACGTACGGTTATTACCAGGAAGGATTAGAGTCGGTAACGCTGAAAGGAAAAGAAGGCAACGAGCACATCGAAAAGATTATGTCACACTTTAGGCAGTACCCGCCTAAGACGTAGCTGGAAGTCCCATTAAAATCCTTGAAGATTATCAAACGGGTGAACGCAAATTCGTTCAAACTGGTAATTCTGAGCAGATGCTTTTACCCAAGTCCAATGTTTTAAAATACAAACTTGACGATAACTCCTCGATTTTTCTTCGTCCATCTGGCACGGAACCGAAAATTAAGTTTTATTTCGGAGTCAAATCTGATCGGCTTGATTTGGCCAAAAAACGATTGGTAGATGTTAGAGATGCTATCATGTGATGGTACACACTAACTTATTCTGAAATAATAGGACTATGGTATCGAATTTGAACGGTGATAGGCTGGTTTTCACCCTATTACGAAACTATAATAATAAAATAGAAAAGCTATAATATGAAAAAATTAGTGGTATTATTACCAAAATTAGGACCGTTAACAATCATCTATTATTAACAGTCCAGTCAATAAATAAAGGAGTATAAATGAAATAAACGGAAAATATGAGAAAGTTCCTCTATATTTGTATTTGTTATATGTTACGTAAATTTATATGCTCTAGATAGATCACCAGATTTAATAATACGATGAATTCGACTATATTGTGTATTTAAAAATAAGCGTCAAACACTCAGACTAACATTAGTTAATCTTCTGGACTTTCCCTTCAAAAGGCTATTTAATCAATTTTAGATTCAATAGGGCAAATACCGATACCCTTTCCCTCTATAACAATATCATAATATGAAAGAAAGGAGAGAAATGTATATGACACCTCAAGAAGCATTTCTAAAATCTGTTGCACACATGGAAGAGTCATTAGCAAATGCACTAGATGCAGTTTCAGGGCGTGCGAATCCTCGTCAACTCGAAAGAATTTTACGGTTGATTATTAAAAAAGAAATCGTATTGGAGTTTTTATTAAATGAGTTTCCAATGGATGATCACCAACCACCCTGTAAAAAATAGTGTTTGAATGAGACTGATTTACAACATGGGAATTGACTTCATAGCAAATACCTCACCATTCTTGTGCCCGTTATGGATTGTTAGATCCCACATTCCGCACCTGAAAGATAAACCTTTCCCTATTTTTCAGGTGCATTTTTAAAATTGGTATCTTGCTTTTGTTAATCCTTGAAAGTCGACTTCCTTCTTGGTTTTTCTTTTATATTTGACAGTTTATTTTCGGAATCCCTTATTTCTCATTTAAAGTAATACATTTTCTTCTTGTTTCGACACATAAATCGTTAGATCATCCCCCGCAAGTTCAAGGATCCGTTTACATTGTTCATTGATGTTATCTGGAAGATCTGTTAATGATCATATGAAAGTACTAGTAAACTCTACCCTGAATAATGGTCATTTATTACAATGTCCTCTATTCAGAGTATTGATATTTTAGATTTTAAATAGCTGTTTTATTATGTATTAATATAGTATGCAAGACGATAGTCTAAAGTTACAAGTAATCATTTAAATGAAAAAGTTTGAGGGCGCACCTATTTTCGTTCTAATTGAACTTGCAATATAATAACTCAAAATAATCAAGCGACCACAAGCTTCTTTGTGACAATTTTCATTGCGCATATGTTAAATTACATTTGGTTATTATTCTTTTTACTTAACTCGAATTAAGTAAATTAGATAGTCAAAATAATCATTATTTGATATTATACTTATTATACTTTGTGGAAAAGTGATTTATCTTTCAGCAGGAAAAACTAAGTGAAATATTACACATAATATTAGGGGGAATTGGTTTGAAAACAAATGAATGGAAGTGGGCTTTAGCGATTTTCATTATTATTTTATTAGCTTATATTCTGCCATACACCATTTTTACGGGAGTAGCTAAATGGTATGGTAGTTTATTATTATGGATCGTGCTAACACTTATTGTTATTGGAATTAATTATTTTATTTCTAGGAATTGGGGTAAATAGAGATGAGTACAACATATGTATGGTGGGCAATTGCAATTTATGTATTGGCATCCCTTTTTGTTGCGTATTTATCAAGAAGTGGAAAACAAACGAGTATGTCCAGTTATTTTATCGGGGACCGGAAATTAAATGGCTTTGTTTCAGCACTAAGTTACAGTGCAACAACCTATAGTGCGTTTATGCTTGTAGGTCTAGCAGGACTTACCTATATGGGTGGGGTTGGCGCATTGGGATTTGAACTTATTTATTTAATGGGAGTTTCCTTAGTTGCTTTCTTTGGTCCTAGATTTTGGTTAGTCGGCAAAAAATACGGTTATGTTACACCTTCTGAAATGCTAGGTGATCGCTATGATAATAAAGCCGTTGCGATTGTTGTTTCGATTTCTAGCTGTTTGTTTTTGATACCTTATAGTGCGGTACAGCTCGCGGGTGTAGGATATTTATTGCAAGGGATGACAGACAATGCAATATCCTTTACAACAGGAGTCATTATCGCAACGGTCCTTGCCATTGTATTTTCTTTTATCGCTGGCATTCGTTCTGTAGCGTGGACCGATTCCCTGCAATCATTATTTATGATTATTACGTCGACCGTAGTAGTAATTATAATTATAAGTAAATTGGGTGGGTTAGGAGATTTCTTACATACGTTAGAAACTGATCATTACGAGTTACTCACAGTACCTGGTAATGGGTTCTGGAGCTTCACAACTTTTCTTGGGATGACGATACCGTGGTTTTTCTTTAGTCTTTCCAATCCACAAGTGAGCCAAAGACTCTATATGCCGAAATCTTTAAAAAGTTTAAGAACGATGTTAATGGGCTTTATGATCTTTGGATTTATTTATACAATGGTTGCAATCGTTTGGGGATTTTCAGCAGCTATTAAATTCCCTGGCTTAGAAAATGCCGATTTAGCTACACCATTACTATTGTCTTCTGACTTAATACCACCTATTTTAGGAGCCATTGTCATGGTCGGAATTATGGCGGCAGCAGTATCAACGATCGATTCGATCCTGCTTACATTATCATCCCTTTTTGCTCGCGATGTTTATGGAAACTTAAAAAAAGGCGCTACAGATACGATGCAGCTTCGAGTAGGAAAAATTGTCATCCCTATCATTGCGATACTAGCTTTTCTTTTCGCAAAGCTGCAAGTGAATTTAATTGCAGTGCTATCCGTAGCATCCTCCGCTGGATTACTAGTGGTCGTTCCAGCGATAATCGGTACCTTTTTCTGGAAAAGAGGAACTGCTGCAGGGGTTCTAACAAGCGTTATTATTGGTGGGTTAATCGTCATTATGATTGAACTAACACAAATAAAACCATTCGGACTTGCATCCGGCATCTGGGGAATCGTGATTTCAACTCTTTTATATGTAATTGTGAGCTTATTAACAAAAGCTCCCGTGAAGAAAGCAAATGAATTCCTTGGGTATATTAAGACAGCATTAAAGAATGAGAGCAGGTAGGTGCCTGGCACTTCCTGAATTTTTTCGAATATAAAACATACTTAAAAACCTGTATGGGCGAATGCTTGACCATCGCCATACAGGTTTTTTTACGCTTTACATCTTTAAATAGATTAAGCTACTTTCTTATCGTCTTCATTACCTTTATCCCTCTTCCCCCACCATGTTGCAAGTAGTGGCCCGGAGATATTATGCCATACACTGAATATCGCACTCGGTACAGCTGCAATTGGCTCAAAGTGAACAATGGCAAGCGATGCTCCAAGTCCCGAGTTCTGCATCCCTACTTCAATCGAGATAGCTTTTTGATCTTTAAAGTCAAATTTCAATAATTTTGCTAATAAATATCCGAATAGCAGTCCTAGACAATTATGTAGTACAACGACAGCAAAAATTAAAAGACCTGAAGTAATAATGGATTCTTTATTTACTGCAACAACAGCCGCTGCCACTCCAACAATACCGATAACCGAAACAAGTGGTAATGCTGCAACACTCTTGTCGACCTGTTTACTAAATAGTAAGCGAACAACGACACCTAAAACAATTGGAATTAATACGACTTTAACAATCGAAATAAACATCGCCATGAATGATACTGGTAACCATTGACTTGCAAGCAAAAGGGTTAATGCAGGAGTCAAAATTGGTGCAAGCAATGTCGATATTGCTGTGATTGTTACTGATAATGCTGTGTTTCCCTTTGCCAAAAACGTCATAACATTCGATGCGGTTCCACCTGGGCAACACCCAACTAAAACTACCCCAACGGCGATTTCTGGTGGTAAATTGAATAGATATACGAGTCCAAATGCTGTGAGTGGCATGATTGTATATTGTGCGACCACCCCGATCAGAACACTTTTCGGTGCTTGAAAAACTCCTTTAAAATCGTCTACAGAAAGGGTAAGTCCCATCCCAAACATAATAATTCCTAGTAAGAGCGAAATATGTGGTGCAATCCAAGCAAACCCTCCTGGCATTAAGAAGCTAAGTACGGCAAAGATAATTACCC
Organism: Oceanobacillus arenosus; assembly: GCF_003369575.1. Classification (GTDB taxonomy): domain Bacteria; phylum Bacillota; class Bacilli; order Bacillales; family Amphibacillaceae; genus Oceanobacillus; species Oceanobacillus arenosus. The sequence goes on from NZ_PIOC01000027.1 coordinate 182,878, forward strand.
AAAGCGCAAACGTACTTGTGGCAAAGTTACTAATCTTGCTTAATGTTTTCATCTTTGTTTCCTCCTGATGGCAATCTGATTTCAATAAAAAGTTTGAATAATAGAATTACCAGTAATTTCAACTTAATTATTTAATTAGAAATACTATCATAAATCAGACTATAAATCTAGTACATGTTTTAATAATCAAAATAATAAAAGATATTTTCATATTCAGTAGATAGATTATTCATAAAGTAAAACTTCATTAAGTGGGGGTCTTACTACCAGTTAATTCGGATAAATTGTATTGCTACACATTAAAAAAGTAGTGTGCTAAACTAAAATTATCGATGGTAGAAGGGAGGATTCGCAGGAGTTGAATGCTGCGAAAACAAAAATTATGAAAATTACGGTATCTGATCATGCACATAAATGGTTTCAAGAAGAAGTCGGTGTAGAAAAAGGGCAAGCTGTTCGTTTCTACGGTAAAGTTTATGGAAGTACAGAGGTTCATGACAATTTTTCCGTCGCTATCCAAGTTACGGAACCATCGAAAGATCTTTTAGGAGAAGTTACAATTGATGGCATCACGTATTATGCGGAGAAGGCTGATGATTGGTTCTTTAGTGGATACGATTTTGAGGTTAATTATGATGAAACTTCTGAAGACGTGAAATATCACTTTATATCACAATAATCCAAAAGAAGCGAACAGCTGACTGTTCGCTTCTTTTATCCTTTATTCGATCGTAAAATCCGAAAAAACGGCATCCGTCACTTTTTGCAAGTCACCTGGTGTTAGCTCAACCTGCATTCCCCTCTTCCCTGCTGAAACAATCACTGTTTCCATTGATTGTGCTATGTTTGCGATATAAGTTGGAAAGGATTTTTTCATGCCAATAGGTGAACAGCCACCGCGAATGTACCCTGTCGTCAATTCTAATTCCTTCATCGGCAACATTTCCAGTTTCTTATTGCCACTCACCTTTGCAAAAGCTTTCAAATCTAACGTATGATTTGCTGGAATACATGCAACTGTAATTCCTGTCTTGTCCCCTTTTGTGATTAGGGTTTTATAAATCTTCTCCATTGGCATCGCTACTTTTTCAGCGACAGTTATCGCATCAAGATGATCTTCACTCCATGGATACTCGTGTACGTCATATGCAATCTCTTCTTTTTCTAATATACGGATTGCATTTGTTTTATGCAGTTTTTTCTTTTTCATTTCTATGCCCTCTTTGTAAAAATATCATTCCAATACGATCCGAGCGTATCATGGAACTAAGTACGTCTAGTGTTCGAGCCTTATCCATTCTCTCATTTCAACTTATACCTATTCCCGTAAATAGATTCATTACTTCATTCTACTCTGGATACTGTTCCCTTGTATATGCTACCGTTTCGCTAATCAATGTTTTCAGAACATCCACATCAATATCCGCTACTTTATTAATGTATACACATGCCTTACCAACCGTATGTTTACCAAACCGCTTTAGCAATTCCTCTCTTCGCTGCTCGTCCATCATTAAATATAAGCTGATTTTTGCTTTACGAGGTGAAAAGCCAACTAATGACGCATCACCTTCATGACCAGAATCGTATTTATAGTGATACGATCCAAATCCGATAATACTTGGCCCCCACATCTTGGCTTCAAATCCAGTTGTTTCAGTAAAAATATCCAATAATCGATAGGCATCTTCGCGTTTCTTTAGATTGTCCACACTTTCAATAAACTCAATTACACTGTTATTTGTTTCTTTCGTTTTATGTTCGTACATAAAATCCTATCACTCCCTCTGATTTTGATTGTGGTGCCTGACGCTTCCCGAATTTTACCTGAAAACGTTTCTTAATTCCTAATAATCACAACCCGTCGAAAGATTGGTATTAGCATATAGCCAACAAATACGCCAAGCATATTCAGAATGAGATCGTCGATATCCAAACTGCCTCGCTGGGTAATAAATTGGCAAAATTCAATCAAACTAATGAAAACTAAAGGGATTAAAAACCGCATTGCATTTGACTTCCCAGCCATCATTGGAATTAGTCCAAACGGAATGAACAACACAATATTTGCTGCTAGATTATAAAATGCAACTAATGGGGTGGCATTCCCTGCCAAGTAAAAACCAATCGTTGAAAAAGGAATCCAGTTCCAATTATCATACACTTGGTCATTTGGCCTGAAGAATAATAACACGAGCAGACAAATCGAATACCCTACCATTAGTAGATTCAACAACCAGTTAGGGATTGCAAGGGTTTGATTTCGAATCAGAAATGTTAGAAAGATTACAAGCGCTGTCATACATATCCAGACAAAAATCATCACAATCGGATGAAGATAAATAAATAGTTGCAGAAAAACTGGTAAACAGATATAAAAGAGCAGCTGTGAAATAATAATAGAGAAAATGATCGTTCTTTTCATGAATTCGTCCCCTCGACTTACACAATAATTCTACTCCTCTCTATTATACTTTTCTCCAACTAAAAAGAAAACCATACGCTAAAATGTATGGTTTCTATTCCTTAATATTTTCGAAGCAATGATGGGGCAGTATCAAACCATTCCTGTCTGATAATATGATGAATCTTTGAAAATACAGACTCCACTTTTTGTGTGGAATTAGCGAGCACCCTGACGGTGAACCCTTTTACAGCAAGCTCAGATAGGCCAATTTTATATGCGTCCGCATCTAATTTTACAGCTTCATAGAGCCTGTCCAATAATGCAGCATTGGTCTTCTCGCCGACCACCATCATGGAACCCAGGTGGGAGAAACCTTCCATGAACCCAAGCTCCTTCATATTCTGATTTTCCGGCATCAATTTAATATGATCATAAACAACAAGTTCGCCATCTAAATAAACTTCATTGATTAATTGAAGCCTATCATAGCTAAATTTCTCTCCATCTGCAGACCAACCCGGGGTAATCACATCTGTATAAATAAATGTTGCCCCTTTTTCCATATGAATTCGATTTATTTGCTTGTATTTCGCATGACGATAGGCAATCAGTGGGTCGGGAATATATTCTAGTAGGCTCCCCGCTTTTAATTTAATTTCCGTTTCTTGATAGGCTTGTTTGAATGGTGTTTTATAAACTTTCGTCGCAGATTGAGTAGTTAAAATCAATTCAGCATTTTCTTCAAGCGCAATGGAAAGTTGGTAACGATCTCCATTCAAATAGCCGCCGCCAGGATTCAAAATATAATAGCAAACCTGACCAGAGTCATCATGATAAACGGGACGCATTACCTTTAATGCCCCTTGAAAATACACATTTTTCGCCACTGATTTTCCATGTCGATTTTCAATATCTAACCGCAATTCACCTGTCCAATCATGCATGTTCATTTAATCCTTTTAATAGCACATCCTTTTTAATCCAATCGATTACTTGATCAAGTCCCGTATCATTCTTTAAATTTGTAAACACAAAGGGTTTATCACCACGGAAAACCTTTGTATCAGATGCCATAACATCAAGACTTGCGCCAACATACGGGGCTAAATCGGTTTTATTGATGATAAATAGATCGGATTTGATCATCCCTTGCCCACCTTTTCTCGGGATTTTCTCTCCTTGGGCAACATCAATAATATAAATAGAGAAATTAACAAGCTCTGGGCTAAAGGTTGCTGCAAGGTTGTCCCCGCCACTTTCTACAAAAATTAGCTCGACATCTGGATTTTTCTCTATCAATTCATCAATCGCTGCGAAGTTCATCGAAGCGTCCTCACGTATCGCCGTATGTGGACAGCCACCGGTCTCCACCCCAATGATTCTGTCTTGTTCAAGTACACCATGCTGGATGAGGAACTTTGCATCTTCTTTTGTATAAATATCGTTCGTGACAACGGCCATGCTGATTTCATCAGCCAAATGTCGTGTTAATTTTTCAACTAGCAATGTTTTTCCAGCGCCAACAGGACCGCCCACGCCAATCTTTATCGGTTCCATATGTACACCCTCCATTTTAAAAAATTTTCTCATTTCGTATGATCTGTTGCTAAAAATATAAACTACGGACTAGGCGCGACATTGATTTTCGCTTCGGATAGTCGCGCATCCAGCGGGCAACGCGGTCTGCTCCTTCTGAAGAAAACCACTTCCGATGGATCGCCAGCCCCCCGCGAAAAGCGAAGTGTATTTTCGGAGCGACAGCCAAGGAAACAAATATCATCCTAATCTAGTCCACACTTTATATCAATTTTGTTATCCTTCAAAATTCAAGACATAAAGATTCGGATATTGACGCGTTCATGTTTCATTTGTGATAACTCCAGACCTGGTGATACTATCCCAAAATCCTCGATTGTCAATGATTGAATTTTTTCATTTGCTTTCATTAAGATCGGTTGAAACTGCTGAATCGTCTTCTGTCCAGCTGTTTGCCCTAATGGGATTGCCCGTACTGCATTTTGGATAAGGGTTGTTAGGTTCGAATACAAGTAATAGAGCGTCGTCTCTCGTTGTGACACTTTTAAATAATGACCAATAATCGTAAATACAATCACCGGGTGCCCAAAGCCTTGCTTCTTCTTTAGCCGCTCACGATATTGTTGAAGAACTGGCACATTGTATAAGGATTCCACAAGATGTAACATTCGCTCGCCAATACGTTGCGTCCCTTCCCTCGTCTCCCGAGGCAGATTTTGCACCATCAACAACCGGTCAAGTTTCCATACTTCGTCTAAACGATTCTCTTCTAATGCCTGATATACAAGACGTGAAGCCAGTCCATCTGCATATACAAGCTGTTCATTTAAATAAACATCAAGCCACTTGGAAAATGTGGCTTGATTATTTACCGTTCCCTCTTGAATATACGTTTCCAACCCATAGGAATGACTAAATGCTCCTGTTGGAAAATTGGAATCACATAACTGAATTAATGAAAGCACCTGATTAGTCATGGCTATGTCCAATATGACGAAAGGCTTGCTTCACTTTTCGGTCTTCCCTATCATAAGGTATTTGCAGTTGATCGAGTAATTCGGCAACAAGATAATCATATTGAACGAGCATTTGCTCGCCTTCAAATTGCGCAGGTAAGTGGCGATTTCCTAACTGATGGGCAATTATTCCCATTTCCATGATACTTCTTGGGCGAATAATCAATAAATCGTCCGTTAAGACATCAATGATTATCATATTCGTATCATCCATAAACAGCACATCTCCAGCGACCAAATCACGCGCTTCCTTCAGCCGAATTCCAAGCTCCTTGCCATGATCCGTAGTTACCCGCTGGATTCGTTTCATTAAATCGTCACTTTCCAAATACACCTTTTCCTTATGGCGTCTATCCATTTCTTCTTGATCCATCTGCTGGATATTTGTAATCACACGCTCAATGATCAATGCTTTCACCTCAAAATAAGAAATATCGCTGCCCCATCGGCAATTTATCAACAGGTTCACATGTAATTAGTTCGCCATTCACTCTTACTTCGTATGTTTGTGGGTCAACCGTGATTTCCGGCGTTTCAGCGTTTAACTTCATCGATTTTTTCGTTAAATTCCGGATACCATGGACAGGGAGAATTTGCTTTTGCAATCCTAGTTGTTCATGTACCTTATCATCAAAAGCTGCTTGTGAAATAAAGGTAATCGAGCTTTTCGATAGCGCTTTTCCTGTTGCTGCATACATTGGTCGGTAAATGATTGGCTGTGGCGTTGGAATCGATGCATTTGCATCCCCCATCAATGCCTGTACGGTTAATCCATTTTTTAAAATGAGCTCCGGCTTCACACCAAAGAAGGCTGGATTCCAGAGGACGAGGTCTGCAATCTTCCCCACTTCAACCGAACCAACATGCTCGGATATTCCATGAGTAACTGCAGGATTAATCGTATATTTTGCAACATATCGTTTCACACGATTATTATCGGAATATTCACTATCCCCTTGCATTATGCCGCGCTGCTGCTTCATTTTATTTGCAGTTTGCCATGTACGGAGAATAACCTCACCAACACGCCCCATCGCTTGTGCATCCGAGCTAACCATGCTAAATACACCCATATCCTGAAGAATATCCTCTGCGGCAATCGTTTCTCTTCTTATTCTTGAATCGGCAAAGGCAATATCCTCTGGTACTGAAGGATTTAAATGATGACAAACCATAAGCATATCAAGATGTTCATCGATTGTATTGATTGTATATGGTAACGTGGGATTGGTTGAAGATGGAAGAACATTCATAAAGCTTGCCGATTTAATTAAATCTGGCGCATGCCCTCCACCTGCACCCTCCGTATGGTACATATGAATGACACGATCCTTAATTGCTGCAATTGTATCCTCCATGAATCCACCTTCATTTAACGTATCGGCATGGACCGCTACTTGTACATCGAATTTATCTGCGACCGTTAATGCATGGTCAAGGGCAGACGGGGTTGCTCCCCAGTCTTCATGCACTTTTAAGCCAATTACACCTGCACGTACTTGTTCGGCTAATGGCCCTTCTGCTGCCGCCTGTCCTTTTCCTGTAAAACCAACATTAATCGGGAATCCCTCTGCAGCTTCAAGCATGCGGTGAATATTCCATTCACCTGGGGTTACTGTTGTTGCTCTCGAACCAGCAGTTGCACCAGTTCCCCCACCAATAAGGGTCGTCAGGCCTGCCGTAAGGGCAACATCAATTTGGGCAGGATTAATAAAGTGTACATGGGTATCAATCCCACCAGCAGTAACAATCATTCCTTCGCCAGCAATAATTTCTGTTGATGCACCAATTACAATATCCACATTATCCATTACAAGTGGATTCCCCGCTTTGCCAATACCGGAAATTTTCCCATCGCGAATGCCGATATCAGCCTTATAAATGCCCGTGTAATCAAGGATGACGGCATTGGTGATGACGACATCTGGAACACCTTCCCCGCGTGTTGCAAGGGGATGCTGCCCCATCCCGTCCCGGATGACCTTCCCACCACCAAAGACAACCTCTTCACCATAGGTCGTAAAATCTTTCTCCACTTGAATAAATAAATCCGTATCAGCTAATCGGATGGAATCGCCCGTTGTTGGACCATACATTTGCGCATATTGTTTTCTCGACATTTTAAAACTCACTGTTCATTCCCTCTTTTCAATGGTCCATCTACTTTATTATTAAATCCATAAACCTCACGTTTCCCGCCATAATCGATTAATTCTACTTCCTTTTCATCGCCTGGTTCAAAGCGAACTGCCGCACCTGCTGGAACATTTAGGCGTTTTCCATATGCATCTTCACGTGTAAATTGCAGCGCATCATTCACTTCATAAAAATGATAATGTGATCCGATTTGGATTGGTCTATCACCAGTATTTGTTACGAATACTTTCGAAGCTACCTTCCCTGCATTACATGTAATTTCTTCTTCTTTTAAAAATAATTGTCCAGGTTCCAACTGTTCATCCCTCCTATTTTCTTATCTAATTGGACTATGTACGGTTACCAATTTCGTCCCATCAGGAAAAGTTGCCTCCACTTGTACATCATCAATCATCTCAGGAATACCATCCATGACATCTTCTCTTGTTAAAATCGTTGCACCATATTCCATTAATTCTGCAACAGTTCTCCCATCTCTGGCTCCTTCCAGCACTTCATAAGTAAGTAGTGCTACAGCCTCTGGATGATTCAATCGCAAGCCACGCTCTTTCCTTCGCTTTGCTAAATCTGCTGCCACTACAATCATCAGCTTATCTATTTCCCGCGGTAATAATTGCATCATATGCCTCCCTATATTCGAATATTGTTTTATATTAAAGATCGACAGAACAGTTATTATCGTTTCCAATTCATCCAATTTTAAACAAAATAAAACTAAATTCGCTATGTTTTTCCATTGCATGTCATTAAATGTTTCTTTTATCTTATAACGGAATTATCTTGTCTCTTTTAGGGTACTTTAATTTTAAGGCTGTTCTTGTAAACTTGTTGCTCTTTGAGAAAAGATTCAACCTTAAAGACGAATAGCGGTTACAAATCAAAGGCGCAAGATCTGGGCTTAGCTGTTCCAGTATAATAAATACATCAACCAAATGTTGTACTTTTTTACTCTTATTAGAAAATGAAAGTAGTTAGAAAGCTAGTAAAGGAGGAATATGTTGGGCAATTCATTATTCTATAAACATACCTTTGCCTTCATCTCGGTATCATTGAAAGGTATTTCACAAGTCATATTAATTGAAAATGTCGTTTCTGGTGCGATTATTCTGTTAGCTATTTCGATTACATCGGTTCCATTAGGGGTAATTGCCCTCCTATCGTCAATGATTGGAACGCTGATTGGAAGGCTTGGTGGAGCAGATGAAGCGATGCTCAAACAAGGATTATTGGGCTATAATTCAGTACTTACCGGACTGGCCCTATTTTTATTTTTGACAGGATCGACCCACTGGATTTTCAGTTTAGTCGGCGCTGCTATCGCTGCCATATTGACGGCAAGCTTCATGCATTTTATGAAGAATTCGGGCATACCCATTTTGACCTTGCCATTTATCATCTTGACTTGGTTTACCCTACTTGTATCTTATCGATTTACTGCCTTCCATCTCAGTGATAGCCTTGTTCCCCAAAGTTTGATGCAATGGGAATTAGATATTACTGGCGAAGTAGATTTTACCCAAGGAGTCTTTAATGGGATTGGCCAGGTATTTTTCTTAGATTATACAATTTCTGGAATTTTACTATTCATTGCGGTTTTCTGGGCAGAATGGAGGCTTGGATTAGCTGCATTTATTGGCAATGCTGTGGCATTACTGACATCACTAGCATTAGGTGGGGAATACTCATTGATCTTTCTTGGGTTATATGGCTATAATGCAATATTAACCAATATCGCCGTGTCCGTCGTGTTTAATTCTAAAAGACATCCTTTTTCTTTTATTACAGGTGGTATCGCCGCTTGCATGACGGTTCCTCTCGCTGCTAGTATAAATACATGGCTATTACCATATGGTCTTCCTGCTTTAACAATGCCATTCGTTTTAAGTACATGGGTATTCCTTAGTGCAAGGAAAATTTTACCGAGGGTATAATTCAATGAAAAATATTCGTGTCATTTATGGTGTGCAGGAACTGTCCAAAGATGCATTGGAATTGTGTATAGAAATTTTAATGGTTATCCTAAAAGAAAGAGAACAACATCACATTGATATGCTCCCCATAAGGTAGACAGATTAAAAAATAAAAATCTGTTTCTATCTTAGGGGGAGTTTTTTGTGTCAAAAAGAGCTTATTC
>NZ_PIOC01000028.1:0-22399 GCF_003369575.1 Oceanobacillus arenosus
CCTGTTCCCATCCCGAACACAGTAGTTAAGCTCTTCAGCGCCGATGGTAGTTGGGACTTTGTCCCTGCAAGAGTAGGACGCCGCCAGGCTGCTTTTTTTCTATATAAATTACCTTAATATTTAATCATATTATTCCACAGTAGCTCAGTGGTAGAGCAATCGGCTGTTAACCGATCGGTCGTAGGTTCGAATCCTACCTGTGGAGCCATCTTTATGCTTCCATAGCTCAGCAGGTAGAGCACTTCCATGGTAAGGAAGGGGTCGTCCGTTCAAATCGGATTGGAAGCTCTCTGGAAAACGCTTGTCCTGTAAGGGATGGAGCGTTTTTTTTGTGTTTGTATGGTTTATTTGTACTGCGGCTTATTAAGGGCGGATTTCCCGAGGCTCAATAATGCCAACAGTGTGTACATCTTCTTTCTGGTTGATTGCTTCAATTACTCCATTTGAGATTTCCTCATTTGTTAGCCATCTGGAATGGTCCTTCTCAATAATAAATCCTAATTGGACTTGGTGATATTGACAGTTTCCGGGTACATGAAATTTTTGCCTACCTTCTTTTAATGATAAGAGCACCTATCCCTACAATCCAAATATAGGCAAAGAAAAAGAACCATAGATAAAGAATCGAAATCGACTCATTTCCTAATAGTGTGAAAACTGCTAAAGCCACTAATAAAATAGCTAAGGAAATATGAGATGTATATGCCAAAAAACGGAAAACATTGTGGATGACTTGTTCATCTGCTTCGGGCAAATTATTTCTTTTGCGTTTCTGTCTAATCAATTGAATTACTGTCAAAATGATAGTTGCTACCAAACCACCTATAAGCACTTCATACGGAAATTCACCTTGAAAAATATAAGCAAGAAATGAACCCAGCACAGCACCAATAAAAATACAAGTAATAATAAAGTATGGAGTCCACTTTTCTAAAATATTTCCCCATTTTTTTCTGTCCTTTACACTCATTTGTCATCCTCCTCTAAAATAAATATTTCATTAATTGGCATATCAAAATATGCTATTAATTTTAATGCCAGCTCAAGACTGGGATTATACTTATTTTTTTCAATTGCATTTATAGTTTGACGTGTAACTTGTAGATCCTCAGCCATTTTAACTTGAGTTATCCCCTTTTTTTGGCGGATTTCCCGAATATAATTAACCACCCTCATTAATCAACCCTCAAAATTAAAGTAAAGATACCTTTACATATATAATAACAAAAGACCACACGATTATCCGATTTATGATACGGTAATCATTAACTTTTTTTAGATGGCATTCCGCACGGTAGTCCGAATACCCGAAATTGTTAAAGGAACTGAAAAAAATAGACACTGTACTTTACAAACCTCTCTTGACGCCCACCCTCAAACTTGATATCATTTTTCTGTTATACTATAAACAATCGCTACATCTTGTATAAGTCCAAGAATACGGCTTGGACGTCTCTACCAGCTACCATAAATAGCTTGTCTACAAGGGATGGAAATGTAATTTCATTTTCCGTACCTTTTAAAGTTACTTTGGCGTGTAGGGAGTCGGCCGAAGTTTTTTTTATACATAAAAGTGGCAAATAGGGGATACTAACATATTATGAAAAACTTTTTTGGATTTAAAGAAAGAAATACGACATATAAACATGAAATCTTTGCAGGACTGACAACTTTTCTATCAGTAGCCTATATTTTAGTCGTAAACCCGCTTATTCTTAGTCAAGCAGGAATGGACCGTGGGGCTGTATTTACTGCAACTGCACTTACTGCGATTATTGGTTCATTGATGATTGGTTTACTGGCAAATTATCCGATTGCCATTGCGCCTAGTATGGGACTGAATTCATTCTTTACCTTTTCCGTTGTTATTGGGATGGGGATTGACTGGCAAGTTGCATTGACTGGCGTTTTTATTGCGGGAATTATTTTTATGATTTTAAGCTTTATGAAAATCCGGGAGAAGATTATTAATGTCATACCAGAGGATTTAAAACATGCGATTGCAGCTGGAATTGGGTTTTTCATTGCATTTATCGGTTTTAAAAATTCAGGGATTATCGTTGCTAATCCTGATACGTTTGTTTCGATTGGTGATTTAACATCGCCTGGAACAGCATTAGCTGTCATTGGTCTCGTCATCACCATTATTATGCTTGTTCGTGGAATGAATGGAGCAATTTTTTATGGAATGGCGATTACAACGATTATCGGGATGATTGTTGGATTAATTAAAATTCCAACTTCCATTATTGGTACGATTCCGAGTCTTGAGCCAACATTTGGTGTTGTGTTTATGAATCTGGATGCGATTTTTACTCCGGATGTATTAGCAGTTATTTTCACCTTTCTATTCGTTGCCTTTTTTGATACAGCTGGTTCCTTGATCGCGCTTACTAGCCAGGCTGGAATCATGAAAAACAATGAGATACCGAAAATTGGAAGAGCATTGCTTGCAGATTCTACAGCTGGGGCAATTGGAGCGGTACTCGGAACCACAACACCTGCAACCAGTGTAGAGTCCTCCTCAGGAATTGCAGTCGGCGGGAGAACTGGGTTTACATCAATCATCATTGCGCTTTGCTTCTTGATTGCATTATTCTTCTCACCTATTCTTGCTGTAATAACGACTGAAGTTACCGCTCCAGCGTTAATTATTGTTGGGGCATTAATGGCGGTGGATATTCGAAATATTGACTGGGGTAAAATAGAAGTTGTCATTCCTGCATTTTTGACAATTATTATGATGCCATTAACTTCCAGTGTGGCAATGGGTCTTGCTTTTGGATTCATTCTTTATCCATTAGCTCTAATGGCGCAAAAACGATTTAAAGAAATACACCCAATTATGTACGTGCTTTGTGTGTTGTTTATTTTGTACTTTATTTTTATTGCATAGCGGGTTTGCAGGCACTTTTGCTCAAACAAGTGCCTGTCACTTCCCGAATTTTGTCGAATGATAGGATGAATCAATCGTTCAATTAGCATACCTTTACCGTTTCATTAACACATGCCAAATCCCTTTTATTTCCCCAATTACAATTGCAACCAAGATAAGCAAGACACCGAACCATCTGGAGGGTGCGATATATTCGGAAAGTCCGATATATGCAACGATAACCGATACTGGAAGCTCAACAGCACCGAGGATGGTGGCTAGGCCAGGAGAAATATGTGGTGTTGACATGGCAAACATAAGTGGTGTTAAGATAAGTCCACATAGAGCAAGTCCACCTGCATAGAGCCATATGCTTCCACTACTTAAGACTTCAGCGCTTAGTGACATATGTGGTGGAAATACAATAAAGATTAATAGCGCTGCACCTGTAATCATAAGTGGTGTCCGAATCGTTGCGGGTACTTCAACAGCTACACGTCCACTGACAATGATAAATGCGGAGTAGGAGAATGCCGATCCAATTCCTAATACGAAGCCGAGAATTGTAATATCGGACAAACCCCCGTTAAATACATCTGCCGCAAATAATACACCTACCAAGGTTAGGACGACGGTAACCATCGTTTGTTTGCTTGGACGCTTCCGGCTGAAAACCCATTCAAATAATACACCAATCCAGACAAATTGGAATAACAATACAACTGCTAGTGATACTGGTAAATACTGCATCGATGCGTAATACAGGATACTTGTAAGGCCTGTGAAGCTTCCAGCGACTATAAGGGAGAGCACTGTTTTGATGGTTAGTTTTTTGGCTGCTTGTGGATGGCGTCTAAGGGCGAAAATTCCGATGGTCCAAAGTATGATCAAAGCTATGATGGCCTGTACCACAATAATTTCATTTAGTGTCCAGCCGGCCGCATAGCCTAAGTTAATAAATAAAGGGTTCAACCCAAAAAAAGCAGCACCCAGAAGAAAAGTGATGATAGCGTGATGACGTTTCATATTGTATAATCCTCCATTATTGTTAAATAACATGGTGTATTTCTCTGCTTTGGAAGAAGAAAACCATTACTACTATCATAGCATATTGGGGAGGTTTGTAGGAGGCTTGATTGATGCAACCTAAATGTCACTTTCTAACTACCATTCTTAACTCACCGATACCCCATGTTACATGAATAATTCACTCTCCTTTCCCCATACTAAAGCAATAAAGGAGGGATATTCATGGCGAAGCGAACGAAGAAAAATGATGCAGATCAAAAGAATAAACAGGGATTTGATTCCAGTAAAAGGGATTCAGAATTTTCCAAAGAAATAGGAAGCGGTAGCGCAAAAGCAAATCAAGCGCACAAAAATAGAGCAAAAAAGGAAAGGGCATCTAAAAGCTAAGATTAGTGATGCATTGATAATTTTGAAAAAGGAGTAATCATGCTATGTCTAAATCAAAACGACAACAAGAAAGAGAGAGGCAAGGAAAGAAGCAATCGCAAAATCCACATGGAAAGGTCAAATCCTTTGAAGAATTGACTACAGATGCAGGTAAGGATGAACCGAAATAAACCAAATAAATAAATTACTTCCATTTTAGTAGTTGCTTGGATGGTCATGTTGCCAGTCCCTCACTAATTTATCTGGGGCTGGTCACACAGCCATTAATAACTCGTCCCCACACCCCTACTCGTAATTCTGACTTCGATCCTTTTCTTTCTGGACAATATAATGACTTTCGAATGGTGACATTCTTGAACACAGTATTTCCTCCTAAGAACATCGCATGAATATCCTTGAATAATATTTATAGAAAATATACCTTAGTATGATGTGAATACTGATGAATAATATAGGTGGAAATGATTCTTGTCCATGTGGAAGTGGGAAAAAATATAAGAAATGCCATGGCACATCAAATGTGGTCGAAATCGGCCCGGGCCGGTATAATTCCCAATTAGAGCGTCTTCATTCAGGACTGATTGCATTTGCATTTAATGAATATGAATATGAATTGGGAAAAATAACCTAAGGATTTCCACAGCCATCCTTACATGGTGATGAGGAACGTATGGATTCTTACATGGTGGGACTAGCTGCTTGGATTATCTTGCATGAACCGATTCATAATGGTCAAACAATATTTGATATTTATTATAAAAAGCAACAGAACAAGATCAAGCATGAAAGAGTAAGAAAAACATTTGCGTCATGGACAGGAGCCGTCCCATCGATATACGAGATTCTTTCTATAACAGAGGAAAAGGATTTGGGTAAAGCGTTCATTAAGGAAAAGAAAGGGCATTTCTGGCTGATGACTGAAATCCGGCCATATATGCGGGAAAAAGCTGCACTTGCGGCCGTCCAATATAATCTTGGCGATAAATCTTCCGCAATCGAAAATTACGAGGAATTGCTGGAATTAAACCCGAATGATAATCAGGGAATTAGGTACCTGCTTTTGCCTATATATTTGGAAGAAGAGAAATATGAAGAGGCGAAAGAATTAATTCATGAATTTGATGTAGAGATCAGCGCCAATTTCCTTTTTAACAATGTCTTATTACACTATTCCAGAGATGGGCTTACAACAAAAACAAAATCCTTATGTAAAAGATTATTTAACTGGAAAGAAATCCGTTCCAGAACACAGGTATGATTATATAGGTTTAGGTGATGAACAGGAAGCTATCGTGTACGTACAGGAACATATTCATCTATGGAAAGAAGCACTACCACTTTTAATTCTTCTCCAATAATTCTGCCGTTCTTTTCTATTTAGTACATGCATAATCTATTATCAGGTGGTGATGATTATGTTTGAAATTTACGATGTTGTATTGATTCCGCTTATAATAGGTTTGGTCCAGCTTCTAAGAACGATAGGGTTAAAAACGAAATATCTACCACTTGCATCGTTAATTTTCGGTTTAGCTGGCGGAATATTTTATATGTACCCTGATGATCTCAAAGGTGGCATTATTGCTGGATTAATGCTAGGTTTATCGGCAAGTGGTTTATACAGTGGAACGAAGAAAGCATTGGAAAATAATGAGGAGTGATTGCTCATAGTTGCTATTTCGTAATACTTGTATATTTAGAAAAACAGGTGTAAATTCAAAGCTATTCATTCAATTGAATAGCTTTTCCCTATATTATTCGACTATAACTTGCTACAAGAGCACATTGAATTGCAAAACAGTTAACCTTTTCTGGACACAATCCATTTTACCACCAACCACATTCCCAAAAATACTCCAAACCCCACCAAACATAAATTTGCATAATACCAAACCCCACTCCCAAGTAAATCTAAAGGTGTATGAGTTGTTGGCTTATTTGCTAAATATAAATAATTGGATCCAAGCAACGGATTAACAACAAATCCAATGATTGCTGCATAAATAAGTAAGTAAACGTATGTTTCCAACATCGACATAAACGTAACTTTAATAGAACTCGTCGCTAATAAGAAGATTCCCGTCCAAGAAATTGCTAAATGAGATATAAAAAATTGCATGAAACGAAAATGCGGAAAGTCATAAAGTAGTTCAGGAGTGATGATCGCCAATAATGCAGGAATGGAGCCAATGAAAAATGCAATTACAATTAATCTCCGATTCAAACTCGCTAGCGCAATAGCACAGATGATGCTAGCAATCCCACAGAGATGTAGCGGAATATATTCGCTTACACTCCAGATGCCATTTGTCGCAGTCCATATTTGATAAGAAACCTCAGATAAAACGAGGGTACTAAATAGACTCCAGCGGATGATATTGTATGTGCGCGAGCCTAAACCAATCCGTTTACGCACTAAAAAGAAGAGAATAAGTCCAATTACGTAAATCAATATCATAACAAAATGACTCGTACCAAACGAAATAAAGGGGTCTCCATCAATAGTCATAAACCATTCCTTCATCTCCAATATCCTCCCATAAAAAAATGTCCTATACTACATTATATGCAGCATCCGCCATCTTCATTTCTACTTATCCATCAATAATATGGAAACGAGAGTTACTAAAAAAAAATAAGGTTGCATTGTCGATTTGATCTTGGTTGAAACTGCGACGAAGTGGAGTATATCTTTCCCCATTGCTAGCAAGTACTACGTAACAGCACTTAAAGGTTGAAAAAAGATAAATTATGTTAAAATTGAAATAAAAGGTAGCTAAAAAAGAGCAACAGATTGCTTCCAATTACGGAGATGCAACTACTAGGTGAGTTGGAGGAATTATTTTGAAGAATAGTATTCGTATTAAGGAGAATAAACATACAGAAAAAAGTTTAGTTGAGAAGCATTACCATCAAGTCCATCAGATCCTATATGTCCTAGAGAATAAGGGGGAGATTAAGCTGAATGACCAAACCCATCCATTTACACAGGATAGCTTAGCATTCATAACCCCCTATTCCCCGCATGCGATTACTTCAGATACGAAAATGACCGTACTCGTGCTAGAGTTTTCGGTGGATCAGCTAGGTGCAGATATGAACAAACTGCTCCTTGAATATTGTTTTGATGAGACGAAATTAGTCGAATTGAATCTATTTGAAGCCGGAAGTGTAAGGCAGTTATTAAGAAGAATGCTTTATGAACAATCACAGGGTGGAGCGATAAATCAAATGGCAATGAAAATCTATTGCACTGAATTATTGCTTGCTCTTCTTAGAAGCAGAGGAGAATCGAATATAACGAATGCAAATACGCTTCGCGCAGAACGTTTGCGTAGATATATTGATACACATTATTTTGAAGTTAGCAATGCCACGGAAATATCTCAGAAAATAGGAATCAGTACGCGACATGTCAATACGATTTTTAAAGAACATTATGATACGACACCAATGAAATATTTAAATGAAGTACGGTTGGAAATAGCGAAAAAGTTGTTGGCGGAAACAGAGAATGATATTGCCTCTATCTGCTTCGAAATAGGGTTTGAATCGCTCTCTACCTTCTATCGGCGCTTTAAAGAATTTACCGATGTCTCACCAAATCAATTTCGTTTATCGAACCAGTATTCTGAGTAACAACGATTGATGGTTTGGAAAACGCACAATATCGAATAAATCAATTTCCTGGATGCACGTCTCGGGTAGAACGAGGCCAGGCCTTATCGATTTTCACTTCCGAAATTGGGAATTCCATTCTTTCAATAATAAGACTCCCTGTAAAAAAGGATGTATGATAGCGTTAACAAATACCTTTTTGAGGAGGATGAATATGGCGACAATGCAAGTTGGGATTATTATGAATGGTGTTACAGGCCGAATGGGGACGAATCAGCATTTGATTCGCTCAATTGTTGCGATACGTGAACAAGGCGGAATCGAGTTAGCGAATGGTGATGTGATTATGCCTGATCCAATTTTAGTTGGAAGGCGTGCAAATCGATTAGAGGAATTAGCGAAGGCACATCAGTTATCACGATGGACAACAGATTTAGATGAAGCATTAGCAGATGATTATAATCAAATTTACTTTGATGCACAAACAACTGTAAGAAGGGCTGAAGCAATCCGTAAAGCAATTGCAGCAGGGAAGCATATTTACTGTGAAAAACCAACGGCAACGAATCTAGAGGAAGCGATTGAACTTGCTCAATTAGCAACCGAAGCAGGAGTGAAAAATGGGGTTGTTCAAGACAAGCTGTATCTTCCAGGGCTATTAAAATTAAAACGCTTAATTGATTCAGGGTTCTTTGGAAAAATCCTAAGCGTTCGAATGGAGTTTGGTTATTGGGTATTTGAAGGAGACTGGCAAGAAGGGCAACGTCCATCTTGGAATTATCGTAAAGAAGATGGCGGTGGAATGATTATCGATATGTATCCACATTGGAGCTATGTCATTCAGGGACTTTTTGGAAAAATTGAATCGGTTTCCTGTATTGGGACCACACATATTCCAAAACGTGTAGATGAAAATGGGGATCCCTACACTGCTACAGCAGATGATGCAGCATATGGAACATTTGAACTGGAAAATGGTGTGATCGTTCAAGCTAACTCTTCCTGGGCAGTCCGTGTCAATCGTGATGATTTATTCACGGTACAAGTGGATGGCACAGAAGGAAGTGCTGTGGCAGGATTAAGAGATTGTAAAGTACAGCATCGAGTCAACTCGCCAAAACCTGTCTGGAATCCTGACATTCCAAATCCTTTTGATTTCCAGTCTCATTGGCAAGAAGTACCTGACAATCAAGTATTTGATAACGCTTTTAAAATCCAGTGGGAAATGTTTTTAAAACATGTAGTTGCTGATGAAGCGTATACGTTGGATTTATATAAAGGGGCTGAAGGGATCCAGCTTGCGGAAGCTGCATTGCAGTCATGGAAGGAACGTAGATGGGTAGAAGTACCAGAAATAAAAACGAAGGTAAAGGCATAGGGGGAGATCGTGTTGGTACATTCGATAACACTGCCAAAGAAAAATGGTGAGTTGTACACGTATACACCGAAAGAGCCAATATCTTTTGATATCCCTGAAGCACACTTTAAAAAGCGGATTGTCTATTCTGCCGCACATGTTGTAGCAGATCCTTTCTCAGGCACAGACCCGATTCTTAACAGCAAAATTGACTGGGATGCGACGCTAAAATATCGGCATTATTTATGGTCACTGGGCTTAGGTGTGGCAGAAGCTATGGATACAGCACAGCGTGGGATGGGGTTGAACTGGGAACATGCAAAAGAGTTAATTAGCAGATCGGTTAAAGAAGCGAAGGCGGTAAATGGAAGAATAGCCTGTGGAGCTGGGACAGACCATTTGCAACCAAGTCCTGATTTGACTCTGGATGAAGTAGAAAGAGCATACGAAGAACAATGTGAATTTGTCGAAAATGAAGGTGGACGAATCATTCTAATGGCAAGCCGTGCACTTGCAGCCTGTGCGAAGACACCAGAGGATTATGAGCGAGTCTACCAAAATGTATTAAGCAAAGTCTCACAACCTGTGATCTTGCACTGGCTTGGGGATATGTTTGATCCAGCATTAAAGGGCTATTGGGGTCATGAAGATATCGACAAAGCGATGGATGTTTGTTTGCGCGTCATTAAAGAAAATGAAGATAAAATTGATGGAATTAAAATCTCGTTACTTGATGACACACGAGAAATCCAAATGAGACGATTACTTCCTGCGAGTGTAAAAATGTATACAGGTGACGATTTCAACTATCCTGATCTGATAAAAGGGGACGAAGAAGGTTACTCACACGCTTTGCTTGGAATCTTCGATGCAATTGCGCCGGCAGCAGCGAGTGCAATGCATGCTTTAGATGCTGATAATCTCGAACTATATGATTCCATTTTAGAAAAAACAGTCCCATTATCTCGTCATATTTTTCAGAAGCCAACATATGCCTACAAAACTGGTGTAGTCTTTATGGCATATTTGAATGGACACCAATCTCATTTTCGAATGATCGGTGGAGCAGAGGGGCAGCGTTCCATTATCCATTTATCGAATTTGTTTGTAATGGCTGATGAAGCGGGAATACTGCGAAATCCGGAGATGGCTATGGAAAGAATGCGATTTGTTTTGAATCAAGCAGGGGTAATGCAACCATTGAAGCAATTCATGTGAAACAAGTGGGGGGGAGAAGGAGATGGCAGAAGACATAGCACTTTTAAAACATCTTAGTTTGAATCAAATCACAACAGAACAGTGGAACTTGAAGGAAGCAGCACTAGGGTGCGCGAAAGCGGAAATTCCCTGGATATCTATTTGGCGTCATAAAATGGAGGAATTTGGACTTGCCGAAAGTAAGCGAATCATACAGGATACAGGACTACAGGTTTCCAGTCTTTGCCGTGGCGGGATGTTTCCGGCAGCAACGAAGGAGCAGCGCCAGAGAAATTTAGATGATAACAAACGTGCAGTGGAAGAAGCTGCTGAACTTGGCACAGATGTATTGGTACTTGTTTGTGGACCGGCACCGGACCGTGATATCGATTTATCAAGGCAATGGGTAGAGGAAGGGATCGAACAACTCGTCCCATTTGCTGAAGCTCATGGAGTTAAACTAGGAATTGAGCCACTTCATCCGATGTATGCGGCAGATCGATCCGTCATCGTAACACTCGGTCAAGCAAATAAAATGGCTGAAAAGTTTACTGCAGATCAAGTTGGTGTCGTTGTCGACGTGTTTCATGTATGGTGGGATCCGGAACTTTATGAACAGATTGCTCGTGCTAAAGGACGTATTCTTGGTTTTCATGTATCCGATTGGAATGTTCCGATTACAAATACATTTAAAGCAAGACGGATGATGGGGGACGGTGTCATTGAAATTCGCCGCATTCGTAAGGCGGTAGAAGAAGCAGGCTATCATGGTCCAATTGAAGTAGAAATCATGAATCAAGACTTATGGGATATGCCTGGTGATGATGTTCTTGCACTTATGAAAGACCGATTTGTAAAACACGTATAGTTGGGACTTAAGAATAGCTGAATAAGCTATTCTCTTTCCTGCTTTCAGGTACAATAGAATTTAACGGAGGTGGCAGATAGTGAAAGGCTTATTCATTATGGAAACGAAGGTAGTAGATTTAGTTTATCCGAAAGAAGTTAAAGAGGAAATTGAAAGCTTAGTAGATATTTATGCTCCACCAATGAGCGCTTTGGAAGTAAAGGAAAATCCGTCTGTATTAAAAGATGTCGATGTTATTTTCTCAAGCTGGGGTGGACCAACATTGGATGAAACTTTTTTAGAGGCTGCACCAAATTTGAAGGCGATGTTTTACGGGGCAGGAACAATTAAGAAAATCATGACGGATGCAGCATGGGACCGAGGGATTGTAATCACCACTGCTAGTGATGCGAATGCTGTTCCAGTTGCAGAATATACGTTATCGCAAATTTTATTTTTGCTCAAAGGTGGCTGGCAGATTTCACATGAAGTGAAGCAGAATAAAGCATATCCGAATAAGCGGTTGATGGATATTTCAGGTGGATTTGGCAGTACAGTTGGAATTATTTCTTTGAGTACCGTTGGACGCAAAGTAATCGAGTTATTGCAGCACTTTGATTTGAAAGTCCTTTTATATGATCCATTTGTAAGTGAAGAAGAGGCTGCAAAATATCATGCACAGCTATGTTCATTGGAGGAGATTTTTGCCAAATCAGATGTCGTCTCCCTTCACAGCCCGTTATTAGAGGAAACGACAGGTATGATAAAAGGAGAACACTTTGAAAAAATGAAGCCAAATGCTAGCTTTCTAAATACTGCGAGGGGCGCAATTGTAAACGAGCCGGAAATGATCGAGGTGCTAAAGGAAAGGCAGGATATTACGGCAGTATTGGATGTTACGTATCCAGAGCCACCAATTGAAGGTTCGCCTCTTTATGAACTGCCAAATGTGATTTTAACCCCGCATATTGCAGGAAGTCTTGGAAAAGAATGCGGTCGGATGGGGACATATATGTTAGATGAGTTGAAGCACTATTCAAACGGTGAGGCATTGCAATGGCAAGTGTCGAGACAGAAATTTAATGTTATGGCTTAAAACGAGGGAGGATATCGATGTTTAAAGTGGGTTTATGCTCGGTTACATTTAGAAATCTATCCGTAGAGGCAGTGATAAATGCCGCTAAAGAGTCTCAGATTCAGGGAATCGAATGGGGTGGAGATATTCATGTTCCACCTGGGAATCTGGAAAATGCTGAAAAGGTGGCCACTTTAACAAAGGATGCAGGAATGGAAATTATATCCTATGGGTCCTATTATCGTTTAGGGGATAAAACCGAGGAAGTTCCATTTCAGATGATTTTGGCAACTGCTACGAATCTAGAAGCACCAGCTATTCGTGTTTGGGCTGGAAAGTTAGGATCAGATGAAGCAACAGAAGATGATTGGCAAGTAGTAATAAAAGATGCGAGAAGAATTGCCGATTTGGCCAAGGAAAAGGATATTCGCATTAATTTGGAATATCATGGTCGTACATTAACAGATACGGTGGAAAGTGCAACTCGTTTGCTGAAGGAAATTAATCATGACAATGTCTCTTTATATTGGCAGCCAGCACTATTTGAAACGGTGGAAGAGCGGGTTAATAGTATTGGGAAAATCCGCCCTTGGCTCTCACATGTTCATGTTTTCTATTGGGAGATTATTAATAGTAATAGAGTCATGTATCCATTTTCAGAGGGTGTCAATGATTGGAAGAAATATTTGGCAAAATTAGGAAACGATAATGGCGTAAGGTATTTGATGATGGAATTTGTTAAGAATGGCAGCTTGGAACAGTTTAGAGAAGATGTGGAGACGTTAAGGGGAATAATAGAATAATGGGATTATAATTCTACCCATAAAAAACTAAAATGTGTAAGTAAAAAGACATTCGTCTCTTACTTACACATTTTAGTTTTTATACATGAAGATAACTCCGAATTACTTACAAATATTAACTACCAAAAAAATACTAATCCTATTTAAAACATTCCAAAGAAAACACCACAGACCCAAATATTACACAAGTAAACATTATCATAAAAGTGGTAAAATTCAATCAATCCGATAAAGTGGTATTTTATTTAGCGGGTATTGGTTCTACCTAGCCCATTAAATGAAAGTAATTACAAGTATTCGGATATAGTAAATATCAAATATGAAAGCGGATTCAATTGTGGTTGATTTCAAGAAAAAATTAGTATGGAGGGAGAGTATTATGGAGAAAGTCAGATTAGGTATTATCGGCTTAGGGGCACAAGGTGGAAATTATACTAGATTTATTTCAGAAGGAAAGGTTAAAAATATTGTAATTGGGGGATTTTGTGACACAGACCCGGATAAAAGGAAAGCGTATACTGAAAAATACCCAGATATACCGTTTTACGACAATTATACCGATCTTTTAAACAGCGGGAATGTAGATGCAATTGTTACTACAGTACCACACTATCTGCACCCAAAGATTGGAATTGCAGCATTAGAAAGAAATATCCATACATTAGTGGAAAAACCAGCAGGGGTTTACACCAAACAGGTAAATGAATTGAATGCGTTTGCAGAATCAAAGCCAGAATTGACATTTGCTGTGTTTTTCAATCAACGAACAAACCCACTTTATCAAAAGGTAAAAGAGCTGATTGACGATGGAGAGATTGGTGATATCCGCCGTACCAACTGGATTATTACAGCATGGTGGAGACCACAAGGATACTATGATCAAAGTGAATGGAGAGCAACATGGGAAGGCGAAGGTGGAGGTGTCCTTGTGAACCAGGCACCACATCAATTAGATCTCTTGCAATGGATTGCGGGCATGCCGAAAAAGGTCTACTCCGTCGTGAAATATGGATATCAAAGAGATATCGCGGTGGAAGATGATGTCACCGTAGTACTTGATTATGGTAATGGTGCAACAGGTGTATTCATTACTGCAACACATGATGTACTAGGTACAAATCGGTTTGAAATTCTAGGCGATAAGGGAAAAATTATCGTTGACGATAGTAAGAAGATTACGATCAAACGGTTACATAATCCTGAGTCTGAAATGAGTAATACGATGAGTTGGGCTGATATCAAGAAACTCACAGGTGGTGGTGATATGTCGCAAATATACAGCGAAGAAGTACTAGAGTTTAAAAGCGTATGGGGTAAGCAGCATATTGCCATTTTAGAGAACTTCGCTGGAAATATTTTAGATGGCACAGAATTAGTAGCACCAGGTAGTGATGGAATACATGGTGTTGCATTAGCCAACGCTATCCATCTATCGAGCTGGTTAGGAAAAGAAGTAGAACTACCAATTGATGAAGATGTGTTTTTAGCAGAATTAAATAAAAAGATTCAAGAAGAAAAGCGTGCATTAGTAGAAAAATAACCAATGACATCAAGCTTGTATAGGAGGTATATTACAGTGGAAAACGGTAAAATAGCAGTACAGATGATGATGCTGAAAGGCAAGGTTCAGGAATTTGGCGTTTATGAAACGCTGAGGAAGTTAAATGAACTTGGGTTTCATGCAGTAGAAATATCACAAATACCGATGACAAAGGAAAATGTAGCCGAATTCAAAAGAGCTACTGAAGATTTCGATATGGAGATTGCAGCGCTTTCGGCCACTATCGAATCCAAACCAGGTAGTACTAGCGATAACTTAACGGATCATTTTCAAAAGATCGTCGATGATTGTAAGGCGCTGGATAGTAATTACTTACGAGTTGGAATGCTACCGACTACGATATTAGGAGATAAGGATAAAATAATGGATTTTATCGATCAAGCCGAATCAATGGCAAAGCGACTCGATGAACATGGAATTAACTTCTATTATCACAATCATCACTTAGAATTCCAAAAATATGATGGGGAGTATCTATTGGATCTAATAAAAAACCATACGACAAAACTTGGCTTTGAGATAGATGTCCATTGGGCACATCGAGCAGGTATCGTACCAGTGGAATTAATAGAGCAATATGCTGGAAGAATCGCATTGCTCCATATTAAGGATTATCGGATTGGGAATATTGATTTGACAAATGTAAATGATCGGGCGACATATCAACAAAGACTCCATAATATCATTGAATTTGCAGAAATTGGCGAAGGTAACCTGAATATGAAAGCGATTATTGATGCGGGTCTTCACAATGGGACAAAATACTTCATTATTGAGCAAGATAATACGTATGGTAGGGACCCTTTTGAAAGCCTTCAAATATCGGCTAATAATTTAAGAAAATTGGGTTATGCAGATTGGTTTTAATCATAGATACGCTGGACTTCAGTAATCTGAAAATGTGTCTTGAATGTAATTAAAAGGATTATGAGAAGGGGGAGGGGATCGTTTGGAAGATACAAATACAGTTTTGCAAGAACAAAAACCGATCGTTAACCTTAAAAAGAAAAAGCTGCCAGTTAATGAGAATAAATCGAACGAACCAAAAAGGTTTGAATCAACGGTTGCACATTTAAAAAAATATAAGATGTTATATATCATATCCATACCAGGAATCTTATATTTTATTATATTTAAGTATATACCTCTTTTGGGCTCCATTATTGCTTTTAAAGATTACAATATTTTTCAAGGAATAATGGAGAGTTCGTGGGTTGGGTTAAAGCACTTTCAAGCATTATTTGAGAATCCTGATTCACTAAGGATAGTATCAAATACGCTATTATTAAGTTTTTACGATATGCTATTATTTCCTGCTCCACTTATTTTGGCACTGTTATTGAATGAGTTACGTCTAGTGATTTACAAAAAAATTATTCAAACAATCATTTATATGCCCCACTTTCTTTCATGGGTAATTATTAGTGGGATATTCATCGGTGTTCTATCACCGTCAACTGGTATTGTGAACCAATTTATTCAGTGGTTAGGCAGTGAACCAATCTATTTTATGGGATCTGAAGTGTTCATTCGTCCAATTCTCGTTTTCTCTAATGTATGGCAAAGTATAGGCTGGGGAACGATTATCTACTTAGCAGCTTTAACTGGGATTAATCCGGAACTATATGAGGCTGCAAAAGTAGATGGTGCAAATCGTTGGAAGCAAACATTACATATTACACTTCCAGCAATCCTTCCGACATTTAGCATTCTATTTTTATTGAGTATTGGTAATTTCCTAGATCTTGGATTTGAAAGGGTTTACACATTCCTTAACCCATTGAATCAACAAAATGGTGCGATATTAGATACGTATATTTATGAAGTTGGTTTACAGCAAGCGCAATATAGTTTTACAACAGCGATTGGCATATTAAAATCTATCGTTGGTTTAATATTAATTATGATTGCTAATTTCATAAGTAAGCGGCTAACTGGAACTAGTTTATACTAAAGCGCTTGGGATGGAACTGGCAAACTAGTGTCTATCGATAAATTTCCATGTAGTTTTCTAATAGAAAGAGAGGTAGAAATGATGTATAAACAAAGCCTTGGTGAGAGAATGTTTAATGTTAGTAATGCTTCATTTATTACATTGCTCTCATTAACGATGCTGCTTCCATTTCTGCATATTGTTGCAAAGTCACTTAGTTCCTCAGAGGCAATTGCAAATGGAGAAGTGTTGTTTTGGCCAGTAGGGTTTACATTGGACAATTTTCAATATATTCTTCAAGACAGTTCGATATGGCGGGCATTTGGGATTTCAGTATTAATTACAGTTGGTGGTACATTATTAAACCTGATTGCAACAGCTTCATTAGCATATCCGGCATCTAGACCAGAATTTAAGGCGAAAAAGCTTATATTATTGATGGTGTTATTCACTATGATTTTCTCGGCTCCGTTGATTCCATCATTTCTCTTGATTAAAAGTTTAGGGATGATTGATACGTTATGGGCTTTAGTTTTACCGGGGTTAATTAGTGCATTCAACTTTTTCATCATGCGAACATTTTTTATGAATATTCCTAGCACCATAATTGATGCAGCAAGGGTCGATGGTTTAGGAGAGATGGGTATATTGTTTAGAATTGTATTACCATTATCAAAGCCGACACTTGCTACGTTAGGGATTTTTTATGGGGTAGCGCACTGGAATAGCTATCAAAATGCTTTATACTTTATCAATGATCCAAGACTATATCCACTTCAAGTAAAGTTAAGACAAATGATTGTCACAGATGAACTGTCAGCAAGTCAAGGCGCAGATGCATACGCCATGATGTTTAGTTCACCTGAGGGGATTCAGATGGCAACGATTGTTTTTGCAACCTTACCAATCCTGCTTCTTTATCCATTTTTACAGAAGTATTTTGTAAAGGGTTCGATGCTGGGCTCTGTCAAAGAATAGTATTAACAGTGTAAAAATGATTAACCAAAAAATAGGGGGCATTAAATCATGAATCTGAAAAAATATAAAAATAAACTGATTATGTTTGCTTTCATCCTTATCTCTGTTATGTTACTCGCTGCATGTGACGATAAAACGAGTGAATCGAGAAGCACCGATACAGGCACAGACTCAGATGAAAAATACCCATTTTCAATATCGTTGCGTACACTTGGATTACCATATGTTGAGAACCATTCGGATATCAATGAAGATGAATATGTGAAACAATTAGAAGAATATACAAATACAGATTTAGATATTCGTTTAATGCCACATGATGATTTCCAAGTGAAATTGGATTTAATGTTTGCATCAGGCGATATTCCAGATGTTGTATCATCTCAGGGCTCATTCAAGAGTACTTCCAGCAATGGTCAATCGTTAAAGCAAGCTGTTGAAGCGGAGGTTTTCTTACCATTAGATGATTTAATTGATGAATATGGTCCCAATTTAAAGGAATCAATTCCTGCAGAGGTGTGGGATGATGTGCGGGGTGAAGACGGGAAAATATATGCGATACCGCAAATTCTAAGTAATCCGGCACGCCGGGCAACAGTAATCAGGAAAGATTTACTAGATCAAACCGGATTAGATGTACCGACAACTGTTGAAGAAACACTGGATGTATTACGTGCATTTAAAGAATTAGGAGTTCCACAACCATATGTTGCACGATCGAACTTCAGCTATTCTGATACTTTCTTTGCCGCTTATGATGTACAACCAATGTGGGAATTAGATGAATCAGGAAATCCTGTTCCGAAGTTCTATGACACTGAAAATATGGAAAAGGCTATCCAAACATATCGAACGATGTATGAAGAAGGGTTAATTCATCCGGAATTTTTGACACAGGATGTAAATAAATATAAAAACCTCATTGAATCAGGTGATGTTGGTATGTGGGCAATGAATGCTAACGCCCTTGTAGGATGGGATAAAAACCTTAAACAAAATGTACCTGATGCAGAAACCTTAGTCATTCCTTCGCCAATTGGTCCTGATGGTAAAGGTGGCTACCAATTGTATAGTCCTGTTCAAAGATCTTATTTAATCAATCAGGAAACGGAAAGTCCGGAAAAAATTATTCAGTTTTTTGATTGGATGGTATCCGAAGAAGCGGAAACATTCTTTACGTATGGAGTTGAAGGCGAAGATTATACCATAGAAAATGGAGAAATAAACTATATCCAACCAGAATCAACGGATGAGGTAAACAGAGAGGTATTCCGAGCAACATTCTTATGGTTGATTGCAGATGCAGTTTATACAGAAGGATTATTGGAAATGACACCTGAAGGACAAGATCTAATAAACGTATTTGATGAAATTCTCTCTAAAGAAGGAAGAAGTGGCATTGAATATAATCCACCATTAGATACGTTTGCAACGTTCCCAGCTTTACAATTTAAACCTGATTCATATCCGACTATTCTTTTAGAACATATTGCTAAGATGGTCACAGGTGCTGAACCCGTTGAAAATTGGGAAGGTATGCTAGAAGAGTGGGAGAGCCAAGGTGGAAACAAAATATTAGAAGAAGCAAAAGAAAGATATGATAGTGGTACATTCGATGAACCTATTACACCACCAGGCTTGTAACATAAGCAAATTATAAATGGAAATGATGGCATTTGCTTAAAACGAGCGAATGCCATCATTATTATTAGTAGTGATATTGATATCCACACCATGTATAATGGTAACAAAGGAATAGAAACTCAATTGCGAAAAATCGAAATTGGACAATGGGTAATAAGGGGAGATGGCTATGCATATCAATATTTTAATCATTGATGATGAACCTATTATACGTAAAGGTCTTAGTTATCTATTAAGTCATACAGAGATAAATGACGCCCATATCGAAGTTGTGGAGTCGAATGGGAGTCTGAACGCGAATCAACTCTTGGGTAAACAAGAATTTGATATTATCTTTACAGATATTCGCATGCCGGGAATGGATGGATTAACATTTATTGATCAGTGGAAAAACAAGGTGAATCAGACACAATGGGTAATCTTATCTGGATATGATGATTTTGGTTATGCGCAAAAGGCCATTTCGCTTGGAGTGAAGGAATATATTCTAAAACCGATAACGAAGAAAAATGTCAAAGATACATTGGAACGTCTTATTGATAACCATCGTAAGCAAAGTAATAATTTTATTGGCATGGATGAACTAGAAAAGGTGCGAATAAAATTGGAAGAGGCCATATGGACGCTGGATGAAGATTTTGCGGTATCTATAATAACAAGCTGGTATGATGAGATCATTCAGAGAGAGATAGCGGAGGATTATTATATTCGAACATTAAACGATTTATTCGCTAATTTGCTGCAGCGGGTTAATAATAGAGGGAGAATTCACATAGAAGATCAAGAGGTCACCATAACAGGAAAGGATACAAGCGTGATAACAGAGAACTTCCAAGCAGCTTGTATTAAGTTAATGGAACATATCCGTTTGCAGCGAAAAGGCCAAGTACTTGATCCAATTGAATTTGCAAAAGAATTTATTCAAGAAAATCTTGATAAAAAGCTAACCCTTGATGACGTGGCAAATAGAATAGGTCTAAATGCCACTTATTTCAGCCATCTGTTTAAAAAGGAAACCGGTATTAGTTTCATTGATTTCCGAATGCAATTGCGAATGGAAAAAGCAAAGGAACTTATTGAAACCGGTAATATGAAGATTACCGACATAGCGAATAGTATTGGTTATGAAGACCTCTCCCATTTTACAAAAACATTTAAGAAGTATACAGGTTACTCTCCATCAAAATATCTTTCAATAATGGAGAATAATTAATGAGAACCTGGTTTCATAAATTAAATTTATTTCAAAGATTACTAATATATTTTACGGTAATTATTATTTTTTCAATAGTTGTTGTATCTGTAACGACCTATTTAAAATCCTCGAAGGCAATTGAGAACCAAGTATCGATATATTTGAAGCAAATTGTTAGCAATGTCAACCTTCAAATCGATGATTATTTAGGAAACTATGAATTAGCAACCCTGCCGCTTGTAACAAACGAAGAAGTTAAAACATTTGTTGAAGGAAGACTGGTGGATAATTACGGGAAATATATGAATTATATGGAAATAAAGTCGCAGATGAATGAGACGATTATTGAACGACCGGAAATTGAGCAAATATACCTCATGGAGGGAAATGGGCACTATATTGTATCAAGGGATACTAGCAGTTTAACCCCAATTGATGAATTCTATCAAGAGTTAAATGAATTAACCTCAGATAGTGGGACGATCTTCATCTACCCTAGAATAAGCAATGATGAATTAGTTATTACGATGGCTCGGAAAATACGTGGAATGACAACTTGGGAACCTAAAGGAATTCTAGCAGTTGATCTAAATGCATCTAGATTAATTCGATCTTGGGGAGAAATTAATTTAGAAGATAATAGTTTCTTCATGATTGTAGATGACAAAGGTAAGATTATTTACCATCCGGAAATTGATTATATTGGGCAAGAGATGATACAGCCAATAAAGGAACAATTAGATGGTTCATTACATCATAATTTCTATGCAGACTGGAATGATGAGAGAACGTTTTTCTACTTTAATACGTCTGACTATACTGATTGGAAACTTGTGCTGGCAATTCCAGCCACTAAATTATTTCAGCCGATTTCAGGTATTCGTACAACTGTTTTTGTTTCAGGAGGATTGGCCTTACTTATTGCACTTGTATTTGCACAGCATTTTATTCGAAAAATCGTGAAGCCGATACGTATGATTGAAAGTACCATGAAAAAGGTGGAAAAAGGAAAATGGGAATTAGCATCCGAACCAGAAGGAAATGACGAAATAAGCAGTTTAGTAAAAAACTACAACAAGATGGTGAACCGATTATCGTTTCTTGTTGATCGGGTTTATAAAGCGGAACTTGAAAATCAAAAAGCAGAAATAATGTCGCAAAGACGTGAGCTGGAAAGAAGAAAGGTTGAATTTCAAGCGCTTCAATCACAGATTAATCCACATTTTTTATACAATACGTTAGGAACTATTAACTCCTATGCGATATTCAAAGAGATAGATGAAGTTTCTGAAATGACAGAAGCACTTGCCAATATGTTCCGTTATTCAACTAAAAATCTGGAGATTGCGACGATGGAAGATGAATTATCCCATGTAGGGGACTTTTTAATCATACAACAGCATCGCTGGCAAAAGAAATTTCCATTAGATATTGATATGGAAGATCACCTGTTACACTCAAAAATAGTAAAACTAAGTCTACAGCCATTAGTCGAGAATGCAATAGAACATGGGTTTCAAACAATCACGGATTCATCAAAGGTAACAATTAAAGGAGAGGTAAGCGGAACAACGCTATTCATATCTGTTATTGATAATGGTGTTGGAATAGAGCAGGTTAGATTAACACAACTTCGTGAACAACTAGAAAATGAGCAATTACATTATAAGATTGATCAAGGAATTGGTTTATTAAATGTCTCCAAAAGAACGAAATTGTTGTTCGGTGAGGAATATGGTATCGAGATATTCAGTGAAGTAAATAAGGGAACAACTGTAATGATGTCGGTCCCATACACCTCTAAAAGTATTAAGTAATCAATATAAATACTCTTTAATCAGAGAAGACGCATCACAAGCTACTCTAAGTAGCGTGATGCGTCTTCTATTTAATCTTATCT
>NZ_PIOC01000028.1:22678-34159 GCF_003369575.1 Oceanobacillus arenosus
AATAATATGGAAACCAGAGTCAACATGGAGCACTTCCCCTGTTACCCCGCGAGACATGTCACTGATAAAGAATAAGGTTGCATCTCCAACTTGATCTTGGTCTACATTGCGACGAAGTGGAGCTTTATCAACGATAACATTTGCTTTGTCGTTGAAGCCTGATACGCCTTTAGCGGAAAGGGTACGAATTGGACCTGCTGAAATGGCATTTACACGGATATTGTATTTACCCATATCTTCTGCCAAATAACGTACGCTTGCTTCAAGAGAAGCTTTCGCAACACCCATGACATTATAGTTCGGGATAACACGCTCAGAACCGATGTATGTTTGTGTTACGATACTTCCGCCTTCTGTCATTAATTCCTTCGCTGCTTTCGTAACAGCAACTAGAGAATATGCGCTGATTTCTTGTGCTAAAAGGAAGCCATCGCGTGATGTGTCTGCGTATTCACCTTGTAATTCTTCACGTTTTGCAAAAGCAACAGAGTGAATGACACCATGGATGACGCCAACCTTCTCTTTGATTTCTGCAAATGCGGCTTGAATGCTCTCGTCACTAGCAACATCGCAGTTCACTAATAAGGTGGCTTCCATATCATTACTTTCTAATAGCTTCACTAATTTTTGATGGGAGCGTTCCTGACGATTGGTGAAGATAAGGTTTGCACCTGCATTATGTAATGACTTGGTAATTCCCCATGCAATGCTGCGCTCATTGGCAACACCCATAACAACAATATTTTTTCCTTCTAATAGACCTGACATATGTATACCTCCAAAAAATATCTTTTCTAATTTCTTTCGTACATTATAACCTAATTATTATTATGAAAGAAACTATTATGGGAGAGGAGCTTTTCTTATCAAAGGAAATTTTATATTTATGAATAAAAATAATCGATACGGGGAGTGTAAAAACTAGCAGATAATCTCGAAAAAGGTCATTTCCTGAAAAAATACCTATGGAGGAAAAAGGCGACGTAACAAGGAAAACAGGCAAATTTCATCTTGTTTCTACACATATTTTTAAAAAAATGTAAATTTCCCCTTTACAAAGTATAGGGAACTGGGTATAATAAAATTCGTTGGTTTGAAAAGAACAACAAGACATCTTCGGCAATCTTAAATGATGACAATGTGATGTTCATAATGGCCCGTTGGTCAAGCGGTTAAGACACCGCCCTTTCACGGCGGTATCACGGGTTCGAATCCCGTACGGGTCACCATGTGGAGGATTAGCTCAGCTGGGAGAGCACCTGCCTTACAAGCAGGGGGTCGCAGGTTCGAGCCCTGCATCCTCCACCATTTTGCCGGCCTAGCTCAATTGGTAGAGCAACTGACTTGTAATCAGTAGGTTGGGGGTTCAAGTCCTCTGGCCGGCACCATGTTTCATCAATGTATAAACAGACGTTTATAGTTAACAATACGGAGGGGTAGCGAAGTGGCTAAACGCGGCGGACTGTAAATCCGCTCCCTCAGGGTTCGGCAGTTCGAATCTGCCCCCCTCCACCATTATTGTTGTTGGGCTATAGCCAAGCGGTAAGGCATCGGGTTTTGATCCCGTGTATCCTAGGTTCGAATCCTAGTAGCCCAGCCATTTTCTAAGAACGATATCCTTTTAAAGGATCCGCTCTAGAATAGGATAAGATATTTTCACCATGAGCCATTAGCTCAGTCGGTAGAGCATTTGACTTTTAATCAAAGGGTCGAAGGTTCGAATCCTTCATGGCTCATCTTATTTTAAATAAAAGGTTATACATCATAGATAGTATAAATGCGTAAACAAGGTCGTTATGATTGTAGACAACCTTGTTTATTTGTATTATACGGATTTTTTTACATTATAAATACAATAAAGAAAGTTTTTATACTTTATTAACTACTATAGGAAATCCCCGATTAATGTTACTCAAATAAAGAAAAATCTTCAGAACGTGGTATAATTTATATTATAGATAAAGAAGCTAATCCTAATCAGGGGATACCCCATAAGATCGGTAAAATAGTTCTTGCTAATTTCTTCACTAGCAATAGAAGTAACCCTGTTAAAAGTGAACATATAAACGAATGTAAACACTAACTAATCGGGATAATATTATGCTGCTTAATAAACTGGACTCAAACGACAATATATAATAGATAAGATTTTCTATGTAGAAGGATGATACCGTATGAAAACCTCCAGAATTCCTGGTTTCTATAAAATGACTGTTGATCAGCGGCAGGAATTAATCAAAGAAATGCATCCTTTTTCTGTGCAGGAAAAAGAGGCGTTTTTTTCAAATTCTCCATTAACGATTGACACTGCCGATAATATGATTGAAAATGTCATTGGTACCTTTCAACTGCCATTAGGGTTAGGATTGAACTTTCTAATAAACGGGAAAGACTATGTTATACCAATGGCAATTGAGGAAGCATCTGTTGTTGCCTCGGCAAGTCATATTGCGAGAATTGTCAGACAGGCTGGCGGTTTTACGACGGAAGCGACGGAAAGAGTGATGATTGGACAAATCCAAGTTGTAGGTTGTTCTGATTTTCACGCTGCAAAAGAGGCAATATTAATAGAGAAGGAAAATATCATTATGGCTGCGAATGCTGCCTATCCTAGCATTGTTGCTAGAGGTGGTGGCGTAGTGGATTTAGAAGTACGGATCTTGAATGAAGCTTTGGATTCCAAATATGGCCAAATGCTAATCGTACATCTTTACATCAACACTGTTGACGCAATGGGAGCGAACATTATAAATACAATGGTCGAATCGGTTGCACCTTTAGTAGAGGAAATTACAGAGGCAAAAGTGTATTTGCGAATTTTATCAAATTATGCGGATCGAAGCTTAGCACGTGCGCATTGTGTTATTCCAACAGAATTGCTTGAAACTGGAGATTTCTCTGGTGAAGAGGTGCGGGATGGTGTTATCCATGCATTTGAATTTGCAGATTCCGATCCATATCGTGCGGTGACGCATAATAAAGGTATTATGAATGGAATTGACCCAGTTGTCATTGCGACTGGTAATGACTGGCGCGCAGTAGAGGCTGGTGCGCATGCATATGCAGCAAAAAGTGGTGCATATCGTTCGATGACAATTTGGTCAAAGGACGAAGCAGGAAATCTTGTTGGTGAACTTGAATTACCAATGGCTGTTGGAACGGTTGGTGGTGCGACTAAAGTGCACCCCCTTGCGAAGATGGCATTGAATATACTTGATATAAAATCGGCTCGAGAATTAGCCCAAGTAATTGTTGCGGTTGGTTTAGCACAAAACCTTGGAGCATTAAAAGCATTGGTAACAGATGGTATTCAGAAGGGGCATATGGCCTTGCATTCTCGTTCTGTTGCGATTGCGGCAGGAGCTACAGGGGAGATGGTTGATATCGTTGCAAAAGAATTAGTAGAAACGAAACAAATCCGTGTTGGAAAAGCTATAGAATTGGTGGAAAAGTATACAAAATGAGTGCAGAGAAAGTAACAACTACAGAGAAAACAGCTATTGGTGTAGCTCATAGTAAATTAATTTTGATTGGAGAGCATGCGGTTGTACACGGACAACCTGCTATTGCTATTCCCTTCTCATTAATTGGTGTTGAAACGACGATTGAATATGTACCAGGTTCTGTTAAGCTGGACAGCACATTTTATCACGGCCCCCTTCATTTAGCTCCTGAATCATTACAAGGAATCGTTAAATGCATTAAGGGTACATTAGAATACCTTGAACTTCCATGTCAAGATTTATTAATACGGATCAACTCATCCATTCCTCCTGGTAAAGGACTTGGTTCAAGTGCTTCTGTGGCGATTTCTGTTATTAGATCGTTGTTTGCATATGCAGAGATGAGCTGTACAGACCAGGAACTATTGGATTTGGCTAATATTGCGGAGACCGTTGCACATGGTTCTCCGAGCGGTTTAGATACCCTTACCATTACTTCTGATTTACCGGTCTGGTTTGAAAAGGAGCAACCGATTGATTATATTAAGCCGAGCGATGACTTCTATTTTATCGTTGCTGACTCCGGAAGATATGGAGACACTCGGTCATCTGTTGAAACGGTAGCACGTTTATTAAAGTCTGCTCCGAAACGGATTCAGAGGAAGTTAGATCGAATTGGTGAATTAACGTTTCAAGCGAAGCATGCTTTGGAAAGAGCTAGTAAGCAATTTTTAGGTCAATTACTAAATGAAGCGCAAAAGGAACTAGAAACACTAGGTGTAAGTGATGCAGGATTAAATCGCCTCATCCATTTTGCCCGTAAAGAGGGTGCACTTGGTGCAAAATTAACTGGTGGCGGAAATGGTGGCTGTATTATTGCGCTTGCGCAAGACGAAGTACACTCTAGACAGCTTGCAGAGAAATTAAAAAATTATGGTGCACAGGCAGTTTGGCCACTTGTTTTAAAGAAACAAAACTAAGCTTGTATAGGATGAAAAGGTTAAAGGGGAATTATGATGAAAGCGACAGCGAAGGCTCATACAAATATAGCGCTAATCAAATATTGGGGAAAGCGTGACCAGGCATTAATTTTGCCAACAAACAATAGCCTTTCTCTAACGTTAGATGGTTTTTATACGACAACAACGGTGGACTTTCATGATGCGTTAACACAGGACGTTTTTATGCTAAATGGTCAGGCGGTTACTGGTGAAGCATATCAACGAGTGACGAAATTCCTCGATTTAATTCGCAATCTTTCTGGCAAAACAGACTTATATGCAAATATCGGCTCAATCAATGAGGTGCCAACAGCGGCAGGCTTTGCTTCTTCCGCATCTGGATTCGCGGCACTTGCTGCTGCAGGTGCGAAGGCGATTGGGCTTAACCTAAGTGATCCGGAGCTTTCTCGTTTAACACGTCAAGGCTCTGGCTCTGCTTGCCGATCGATCTATGGTGGGTTTGCAGAATGGGAAATGGGTGAGAAAGAAGACGGAACAGACTCCTATGCAGTACCAATTGCGCCGAGAGAGTACTGGGATATTCGCGTTGCGGCGGTTGTACTCTCTTCGACAATGAAAAAGGTGTCGAGTCGTGCGGGAATGAAACGGACAGTAGAAACATCGCCGTTTTATTCGGGCTGGATTGACAGTATTCCGAATGACTTAAACGGGATAAAGGTTGGAATCCAGGAGAAGGATTTTGAAAAAGTAGGAGCGATCTCGGAAGCAAATTGTTTAAAGATGCATGCGACGACACTTGGTGCGAACCCTCCATTTACTTACTGGCATGACACAACATTACGTGTGATGCATACTGTACAGGAGATGCGGGCGAACGGAATTCCTGCATATTTCACAATTGATGCAGGACCAAATGTGAAGGTGCTCTACTTACCAGAGGATGAAGCAAGGGTTGAGGAGACCCTCCGCAATATCGCCGGGGTGACTGATGTACGGTTAAGTAAGGCGGGACCCGGAATAACCTATCTATAGGGGTTGAATATGTTGTCAATGACGATAAAAGTACCAGGGAAATTAATGATAGCAGGAGAATTCGCGGTTCTTGAGCCCTACCATCATCTTGCGGTGTTGGCTGTGGACCGATTTGTATATGCTAAAATTGAGGACGATCATGAGAATCGCATAACATTACAGGACTTTCAGCTTGAAGGTTTGGCTTTTGACTTTAGAAATAATAAGGTGAAAATTGCTAGTAGTGACACTCGAACCCGTTTTGTTGGTGATGCAATGACCATTGCGCTGACATACTTAAAGGAGCAAGGCATAGCTCTACACCCATTTCATCTTTCGATAAAAAGCGAGCTGGATGATTCATCAGGTGTGAAGTATGGATTAGGCTCAAGTGCTGCGGTTGTAACCTCTGTCGTCACTGCGATACTAACAAAGTTCCTTGCGACAAAGCCTGCGGAGGAATTGGTGTTTAAACTTGCCGCTATCTCACATGTGGAAACACAAGGAAATGGATCTGGTGCAGATGTTGCTGCATCTTCCTATGGAGGACTACTAAAATATGCATCGTTCCAAGCGGAATGGCTGCATCATGAATGTATAACGAGTGATTCGATTTCCAATCTAGTAACAAAAGAGTGGCGCTATTTTTCGGTTAAGCCAATGAAGCTACCGCAAAATATCTATTTTTGTGTCGGTTGGACAGGAAAACCAGCATCGACCGCGAAACTTGTCGACGTGATTCGGCAATTAAAGTCGGATAATCTGGCACAGTACGAGAAATTCCTGCAGGATAGTGAAGCAGCGGTTGCGAAATTCTTGAAGGGAATGGAAGGCGAATCGATTGCCGATTTGCTTGCAGGTGTGAAGGCGAATCGACATGCACTTCGGGTAGTCGGAGAGCATGCGCATGCCTCGATTGAAACGCCTCTACTTACGACATTATGTGATTTAGCAGAACAGTTCGGTGGCGCAGGAAAGCCTTCTGGTGCTGGTGGTGGCGATTGTGGGATTGCCTTTATGCCTTCTGAGGAGCAGGCTATCAAATTAATGCATGCCTGGGAAGCAGCGGGAATAAAGCCGTTAGCGATTCGACCATATTCCCATGGAGCAATGCCAATTGAATAAGCAGATACGACAGCATTTTAAAAAGACATCAAAGCTCAATCTATTTTGTGAGCCTTCATGTCTTTTTTTCTGTCTATTATCAAAGGAGTCATTCATCCTTAGTTCATCGAGTAGTTTAAGTATTCATTGATTAGTCTGTCTAATTTCATGCTAGACGAAATGACAGCTTCTGAGGTTAATTCGTATTCATCGCTTAATAGAATCATTTCTTGACGGCATGCTTCAATTTTTTCTAATAAAATAGATTTACTCACAAAGTTATCCTCCTATCTAGTATACTATACTAAGAAATTACCCAAATAAAAGCAATTATAAACTTGTGACATTTTTATGACAAAGGAAAAACAACGTAATTTTTAACAGATATCTGAAACCTTTTTAAAACCGATTCGTATTATAAATACCGCAGCAAGCGGAGGTAGTTGAATGGATCAAATAATTAGAGAAAAAATAAGGGAAGTAAAAAAAGGAGATCAGGCGGCCTTTAGTGATGTTGTTGAATTCTATCAACATAAAATTTACCAACATTGTTATCGAATGCTTGGGAATGCACACGAAGCTGAGGATATGGCGCAAGAGGCATTTATTCGTGCTTATATAAACATAGATTCCTTTGATGATGGGAGAAAGTTCTCTACTTGGCTATATCGAATTGCGACTAATTTAACGATTGATCGGATTCGAAAGCGAAAGCCGGATTATTTTCTGGATGCAGAGATAAAAGGAACAGAGGGGTTAGACATGTATTCACAGCTCGCTAGTACCGATATTTCCCCTAGCGACAAAGTGGAAGGCATCGAATTACAACGCTATATTCATCAGGAAATTTCAGAACTTCCTCCTAAATATCGCAGTATAATCATTTTACGTTATATTGAGGAGTTCTCCCTTCAGGAAATTAGTGAGATTCTAGATATCCCATTAGGAACGGTGAAAACCCGTATCCATCGGGGAAGGGAAGCTTTAAGGAAGAGGCTTCGTCATGTGTAAAGGAGAGTGTGATCCACTTGAATGCTCATAGTGAATCAATTGCATTAATGCATAAATATTTAGATGGTGATTTGAATAAAACGGAAGAACAACAATTACAGGGACATTTGGAAGGGTGTGAAGACTGCCAAGCACATCTTCGTGAATTGAGACGAACGATTGCGTTACTCCAAAGTACCGAACATATAGAGGCACCGGTAAACTTCGCTGACAAGGTAATGAATCATTTGCCGAAAGAGAAGAAGCGGATGAAATACAAGCGTTGGTTTAAAACGCATCCAATCCTTGTTGCTGCCGCCGTGTTCTTTATTTTTATGCTAGGTGGCATGTTTACAGATTGGAATCAGGATAGCAATCTCCAGCTCGTTGTCTCGAAACAGGAAAACCTAATTATTAAAGGGGATACCGTCATTGTCCCTAAAGATGTTGTCGTTGATGGCGATTTACTTGTGAAAAATGGCAACTTAATTATTAAAGGTGTAGTCGATGGTAATGTGACGATTGTAAATGGAGAGCTGCTTGAAAGTAATTCGCTTGATGGCGAGGGTCTCATGGCCTCTGTCGGTGAAATAAATGGGGAGCTTAAAACGGTTAATCGTATGTTTGATTGGCTATGGTACCAGATTAAAAGCTTTTTTTCTGGCGTGTTTTCGACAGATTAAAAGCAAAAGCGGAATTTTAAACCTGGATAATCCCGAGTTTATCCAGGTTCTCATACATAAATGACTTAATTGGGATCCAACTTGCCTGTCGTTGGAATAAAATGGAACCCCCCTAAACTGTATGGATTCTCTTAAATGGCAAAAATTATAAAAAACCGCTTGTCTATGATGTTAATATGGCTGGCAGTTATGATATAATTATTTCTAGGCTATTTATCGAATAGTAACAATTCATTTCAGGTGCTAAAGGGATGTGTGAACATGCTAGATGGGGGATTCGACTTATTTAAAGTACTTAGAATATGCATAGACATTGCGCTTGTCTGGTATGTATTATATAAATTAATGATGTTAATCAAGGGTACAAAAGCAATTCAGCTATTAAAAGGAATTGCGGTAGTATTAGCGGTCTGGGGATTAAGTATTCTCTTAGATTTACAAACAATCCGGTACTTATCCAATCAAATTATTATTTGGGGTTTTCTGGCAATTATTATCCTTTTTCAGCCTGAGTTAAGAAGGGCCCTTGAACAACTGGGGAGAGGGAATCTTTTTACAAGAACGACAAGGTCAGAAGAAGAAATCATTACAAAGAAAATTGAAGCGATTATAGAGTCCTGTAAATATATGGCAAAACGACGCATTGGTGCATTGATT
Source organism: Oceanobacillus arenosus (assembly GCF_003369575.1). Taxonomy (GTDB): domain Bacteria; phylum Bacillota; class Bacilli; order Bacillales; family Amphibacillaceae; genus Oceanobacillus; species Oceanobacillus arenosus. The sequence continues at coordinate 31,529 of NZ_PIOC01000028.1, forward strand.
TCAATCGAAGGCGAGACAGGAATTGGTGAATACGCTGAGACTGGGATAGCAGTAGAGGGCAATTTAACCCATCAATTACTAACGAATATATTTACACCGAACACACCACTACATGATGGTGCTGTTATCATTAAAGGCGAAAGAATTCTTGCTGCAGCCTGTTATCTCCCATTATCTGAAAGTCCGTTTATTTCAAAGGAGTTAGGAACAAGGCATCGGGCAGCGATGGGAATTAGTGAAGTAACCGATGCACTAACGATTGTTGTGTCTGAGGAAACTGGAGCCATTTCATGTACAAAAAATGGTGAATTACATCGAGATATAGATGAAGAAAGACTGCGTCAAATGCTAATTGCCCATCTTATTTTATTCGAGAAGAACCCCGAACGCAAGACATGGAAATGGAGGGGGAACAAGAATGGATAATTGGTTTAAGAGTAAGTGGTTTGTAAGAGCTATTTCGTTGGCCTTTGCAGTTGTATTATACTTTTTTGTAGATGTCACGTTGAATTCATCAGCAAAGAACTCAAGCATTCCGGATAATCCGAGTAATCTTCAAACCCTTGATGATGTTCCAGTCGAAATAAGAATGGATGATGAAGATTTCGTTGTTAGTGGGGTCCCGGAATACGTAACAGTTACACTATCTGGTCCAGCTGCCATCTTAACTCCAACAATCTATCGGCGTAATTTCGATGTATTTGTTGATCTGGGAGGATTAGGAAAAGGAACGCATGTCGTTGAACTCGAGTCTAATATTACGAGTGAGCTAGAAGCATTTATCAAGCCAAAGACAATCGAGGTTGAGATTGAAGAACGAGCGAGTGAACAATATCAGGTTTCTGTTGATTTTATCAATCAAAATCAATTGCCAGAAGGATTTGAACTCGGTGAATATAAAGTTGATCCAGCTGAAGTAACCCTTACGAGCTCGAGGACTATAATTGACCAAATCGGTGTGGTCAAGGTATTTGTCGATATTGCTGGATTAGAAGGACCGATTAAGAACCGAGAAGTCCCTGTGAATGTGTATGATAGTCAGGGGAATGAGATTAATGTAAGAATCGCACCTGAAACGGTACAAGTTTCTGCGGAAATTAATAATCCAAGTAAAAAGGTACCGATTGATGTAGCAACTACGGGCGAATTGCCTGCAGGATATGCTCTGGAGTCTGCTACTGCGACACTTGATCAGGTAGAGATTTTTGGCAAAAGTGATGTTTTAGATGATATTTCAAGTATCTCTACAAAAGAGATTGATTTATCGAAAGTAACCGAGTCAGGCAAGGTGAATGTTGCATTAGCACTGCCAGAGGGCGTGAAAGTGAAAGAGAACGAGACAATAGAAGTAGAAATTGAATTAAAGCAGACAAAGACACTTGAGAATATACCGATTGATATAGAAGGTTTACAAGATGGACAAGTTATTCGCTTCGCACAGTCAGGAACAGATAACGTCAATCTTACATTGGTAGGAAATGAAGCAACAGTGAAAGAAATTACGAATGAGGATTTTCAAGTTGTGATTAATGTCAATAATTTAGATTTGGGGCAGCATCAAGTTCCGATAACAATCGAAGGTCCTGAATCGGATGGTTTAACGGTAACACCGGAATTTAAAGAAGTTCAAATCGAAATTAATTAATTTCATAATGGATGATTTCAAACAAGGATATAATTGTTCATTGTTTGAAAAGGAAATAAAGGAGAGCTAAAACATGGGAAAATATTTTGGAACTGATGGAGTTAGAGGGGTAGCAAATGAAGGGCTTACGCCAGAATTAGCATATAAATTAGGGCGTGTTGGTGGCTATATACTGACAAAACAATCGGAAAAACCAAAAGTGATCATCGGTCGCGATACACGAATTTCTGGAAATATGCTGGAAGGGGCCCTTGTATCTGGACTGCTTTCCATCGGTGCTGAAGTGATGCGCCTCGGAGTTATTTCTACACCAGGTGTTGCTTATTTGACGAAAGCATTAAGTGCGCAAGCAGGTGTTATGATTTCTGCTTCACATAATCCAGTTGAGGATAACGGAATTAAATTCTTTGGTCCAGACGGGTTTAAATTAACTGACGAGCAAGAAGAGGAAATCGAACGTATTATGGATGGCGAAGATAAATTACCACGCCCAACTGGAGCAGATATTGGAGTTATCAATGACTATTTCGAGGGTGGGCAAAAATACCTTTCCTTCCTAAAAGATACGATTGACAATGATTTTGAAGGCATACAAATCGCATTAGACTGCGCCCATGGTGCTACTTCAAGCTTAGCAACGCATTTATTTGCTGACCTAGAAGCGGATATTTATTCCATCGGTTCATCACCAAATGGACTGAATATTAATGATGGTGTTGGCTCTACACATCCGGAAACATTGCAGGCATTTGTGCTGGAAAAAGGCGCAGACATCGGACTTGCTTTCGACGGTGATGGTGACCGCTTAATTGCTGTTGATGAAAAAGGCGGCATTGTTGATGGAGACCAAATCATGTATATTTGTGCAAAATACATGAATGAAAAAGGCCTACTGAACGAAAGCACGGTCGTTTCAACAGTAATGAGTAATATTGGTTTCTACAAAGCAATTGAAGAAAATGGTATGCGTAGCGACAAAACGGCTG
>NZ_PIOC01000028.1:34429-133345 GCF_003369575.1 Oceanobacillus arenosus
TACGTAATGGAAGAAATGCGTAAAGGCGGCTACAATCTTGGTGGAGAACAATCAGGGCATATTATTTTCTTAGACCACATTACAACTGGTGATGGAATGCTTTCTGCAATCCAACTTGTGAATGTTATGAAGGAAACTGGTAAATCTCTATCCGAATTGGCTGGAGAGATGACCATCTTCCCGCAAGTATTAAAGAATGTTCGAGTAACAGATAAAAACGAAGCATTAACAAGTCCTGTTATTTTAGACGAAATCGCAGCAGTTGAACGTGAGCTAGGCGATCTCGGCCGCGTACTTGTACGCCCTTCTGGAACCGAGCCACTCGTACGCGTAATGGTGGAAGCATCAACGAAAGAAGAATGCGACAAATATGTGGACCGAATCGTGAAGGTTACGGAGGATTTACTGGGATTTAAATAATAATTGAAGCTAGAGCGAAGGCCACTCCTGTTACGGGAGTGGCCTTTTGTGTGTATTGGGAGCTCAGGCTCGGGTGAATTCTGACGGCGAGTGGGCGTGAAGTCGTTGAACTGCTCGCCAAGGAAGTCAAAGCCGGAATCATGGTAACCCATGATGAAAGTGTCCTTGATTTATGTGATCGAATTGTTACGATTCGTGATGGAAAACTGGAAGAATAGATCTTAAAGAACGAACCCGGGAACGATACTGTTTCCCGGGTTTAATATTTATATTTATATTTATAGATGTAGGAGTTAGAAAGTAACAAAAACGAGCGAGAAAGTGTCAAATCGAGCGGGGAAATGTCTGAAACGAGCGAGCACACGGCGAAATCGAGCGGGAAAATGTCTGAAACGAGCGGGCCCACGGCGAAATCGAGCGGGAAAATGTCTGAAACGAGCGGGCCCACGGCGAAATCGAGCGGGAAAATATCCGAAACGAGCGACCCTCCACTTAAATCAAGCGTGAAAATAACCTTCCCCTATATCAATTTCAAAGTTAAACAAACGTTTGTTTGACTTTAAATACGCAGTTGCACAAGGATACATCATACTTCATTCCTATCATCAATCCTCACAAACATCGAATCACAAAGCTCATGATACGCGCCCCTCTCCTACGAAACCTTTTATAGTGGTTGTACCAAATTTCAAGCAAACGTTGCCATCTGCTCCCTGTTAATATGTTATACTAAAAATTGTAAAACAGGTAATATTCAAATATTACACAAAAATCTAGACCATAGACAGATTAATGAGGGGAGAAATGATGATGATACAATTTCCGAAACCAACCGTGGAGCAGTTCTTTCGTACGTATGTTATATCTGATTTTGCTGTAAGTAGTGATGACAAGCGGCTAATATTTAGCTCAAATTTAAATGGCAAGATGAATTTGTGGGCAATAAATTTAGGTGAAAACAATTTTCCATATTTATTCGCACACCATGATGAACAAACAAGTTTTATTCAATTTGATCCGGAAAATCGGTATGTTTTAGCTGGTTATGATAATGATGGTGATGAAAACGATCAAATTTATGTGATTCCGAGTGATGGTGGTTTGCCACAGCCACTAATAACAGGTGAAGCGGAAGAAAAATATTATTTCTCCCATCTAAGTAAGGATGGAAAACGCATTTATTATATGACTTCTAAGGGAAACCCATCATTTCTTAATACACATGTACGGGGCTTGGAAGATAACTCGGATACATTATTAAATCAGGGAGAGATCTCACCAACGGAATTAGCGGCAGTATCTGATAATGAAAAGGCTTTTGTTTATTTGCGTTCTTTTGCAAATACATATGTGATAGGTTTTGTAAAAGTAGGAGCGGAAACACTAAACCTTACACCTAAACCGGATGTAGTTCATGTCACATTCGATCCCATTTTTACTGATGATAATACAATCTACTTTATTACCGATTACGAAAGTGAATATAGTTATGTGGCAAAATTCGATCTAGCTGCTAAAGTATTTACTACGGTTGTAACGATTGAGAATGAAAGTGTACAAACATTGAAATGGGATAAGTATCATAATGCATTCTACTTAGTCACAGAAAAAGGCGTAACCGATGTATTGTATCGCTATTCATTAGAGACGGGAGATTTTGAAGCGTTATCAGTACCGATCGATACAATTGATAAACTAGCTATTACAAAATCTGGTAATCTCTATGTTCTCGGAAGAAGTACAACCGTTCCAACGAATATTTATCAATCTCCGGATGGTAAGGGATGGAAGCAGCTTACAGATAATCGGGTACTTGGCTTAACCAGGGATGATATGGTCGAGCCTGATGTTGTTTCCTATCCATCATATGATGGAATGGAAATTGAAGCATTATTATTTAGGGCAAAGCAAGAGAATGATAATGGGTACACAATTTTTTGGCCGCATGGCGGTCCACAGGCAGCAGAAAGAAAACAATTTCGTTCCATGTTTCAATGTTTTCTCAATCGCGGCTATACGATTTTTGCACCTAACTTCCGAGGGAGTACTGGCTATGGCTCATCCTTTGTAAAACTAGTAGAGCAGGACTGGGGGGAGGGACCAAGATTAGATAATGTTGCTGGAATCGAGTGGCTATTTGAAAATAATATTACGGACAAAGATAAGTTATTCTTAGTTGGCGGTAGCTATGGCGGTTATATGGCATTATTGTTGCATGGACGTCATCCGGAATACTTTAAAGCTGTGATTGATATTTTTGGCCCGTCCGATTTATTCACTTTCGTTAATTCCGTTCCACCGCATTGGAAACCGATTATGGATCGTTGGATTGGAGATCCTGAACGGGATAAAGAGCGGTTTATTAAGGACTCCCCAATTACTTATTTGGATAGTATGACGAAGCCGATGCTTGTTATCCAGGGGGCAAAGGATCCACGAGTTGTGAAGGCAGAATCAGATCAAATTGTCGCAAAGCTCAAGGAAAAAGGAAGAGATGTAGAATACTTCGTCATGGAAGATGAAGGGCATGGATTCTCTAAGAAAGAGAATGAAATTAAAGTATACACTCTAATGCTTGAATTTATGGAGAAGCATCAAGGGTAAGTATAAATAGAGTCACTAAGGATAAATATACGAAATTTTTCCCCTTTGGAATTTTATCTAAAGGGGCATTTTTTATAACTAGCATAGTTATCCATAAAAATAACTTTGTAACGAGGCAGATGATTGAATCCTAAAGGAAGGGTGATTTTAGTAGGTGGTCATGCATCTACTAATCAGAAATCGTTACTAACAAATATCACTATTATCGAAAAGCTTGATGGACGATTTGCCAAGTGATAAAAACCGCACGGAAAGCATCATAATATGAATTCAATGCGGACTTTTTAATTAACGTAAACATAAGAAATACAGCTATATTATACGTTCTTAGCAAATCAAACAAGCGTTTGTTTGACAATTACCTAACGTATACCCTTCCTTACAAACTCCCGTTCCAGCTTAAATCCCAATCTCTTATAAAAATCCCGTGCGTGTTCATTCCGAATCCAATAATCGAGCTCAATACAAGCCGCTCTTTCTTCTTTTGCAATTTGTTCAATTCTTTGCATGAGCGCATAGCCATATCCTTTTCCTTGCGCCGCTTCGATAATGCTGATTTGATGCACATATAAGCATTTATAAGCCTTCTTAAACGGTGTTCTTGACCGATCCTGGATTTCAAAGAATATAAATCCTTTGTTTTCCCCACCATCTTCTAAAATTAAGAAAGTGAATCCTTCATAGGAAACAATATCCCTAAACTCCTCTACCATAGCCTCAGAATGATAAGGAACGAAATACTCAGGATACATCTTCACATGCAAATTCTGAACCGTTTGATTTAACCTAGCTAACTTCTTAGGATCCTTTGAAGGGAATATCTTCATTTCCTCGCTCCCCAATCTATAAAATATACACTTAGTGTTACATAGCATATTCATTTAGCGAATAACATTATAACTTGAAAATTCCAACTAATAAAGGTAATGTTAATTTGGGGGGTATCTTCATGAGAAAAACTTTATGGATTGTTATCGCTTCAGTTGGAACGATCGTCATTGGATTGTTTGCATATCTGTTAATTTCTGATATATACAATGGGGCAGCTATGGACAAGGCAGATAAGCATGCGCAAGGTAAAAACGATGCGTCACTAGAAGAATTGAGAACAGAAATACAAGGGAAGATTACTGAGGAGCAATTACAGCAATATAAAGATGAGGGTCTAAATCCGTTCGGACAGAAGACAGGTATGACTGAATTAACTACAGATTTCTATAACGAATATATTCATGGAATGTCGCACCAGAAAGTAAGGGCAGAAAAGAAATGGGGCTATTATGAAATTCATCCAGACCGGGTTAAATGGCTGTTAGAGGGATTAGATGTGGTTGAAATTGCTAATGAAACTACTTATCGCGATATTCTAGAACGATGGGACAAGGGCGATTTTTCCAGAGTAGATCAGGATCACAACGCAATTTGGCAAATCCAAAACGGAACCGTTGGCAAGGCCACAGGTATTTTATCGCCGGGAGAGGAGCAGGAATACATCGATAGCCAATAAATAATAGGCGCTTTTGATGATCAAGAATAGCCTTCGATTCATAAAATAGTAGGGTACACGAAAGTTATTGACCAAAATATCCTTTTTCGTGTAAAATGAATAGTGCTTGCTGAAACTCTCTTGGTTTTATTGGGGAATAAGTGGCAAGTACTTTTATTCAAAGATAGAAAGGAGCATAGAAGGTAGTAAATTATATAGCGCCAGGACTATTTTCTGACCGGAATTTGAAAATAGTTGACGAGGTGGGGGTTATCGAAAGATTCGGCGGATGCCTCCCAACTGCACATCTCAGTTGATTGGTTTTGTTCTAAAAACAATAAGGCGACTTATTGGACAAAGGAATAAAACAAGATGTAAAAAAAACAAACACGAGAAAGGGGCAGCAAGACGCCCCATATGAAGTAAGTTCGTATATTTCAATATAGGTTCGTTTTGGCAGTTAAGAAAGTATTAGAACTTTCTTAACTAGCATAAGTGCAACTAAAGCTGTCACCCCCAAGACGTGGTGACAACTTAGTTTTCTAATCTGCCCCTCTTATAGGAGGACAAAACTATGTGCGGAATTGTAGGTTATATTGGAAATAAGGATTCAAAAGGAATTTTATTAAATGGACTTGAAAAATTAGAATATCGCGGCTATGACTCAGCTGGAATCGCAACGCTAAATGAAGATGGTGTGAAACTAACGAAGGTTAAAGGACGAATTGCAGTACTTCGCGAAAGTGTCGATGAATCTGTTTATGCAACAATGGGGATTGGTCATACACGCTGGGCAACGCATGGTGTGCCAAGTGTAATGAATGCACATCCACATCAAGCAGCATCTGGTCGTTTTACACTTGTTCATAATGGTGTAATCGAAAACTATCAAGATTTGAAAAAAGAATTCTTAAGCGATGTTGCTTTCGTTAGCGAAACGGATACAGAAGTTATCGTGCAATTAATTGAAAAACTTTATGATAAATACCAAGATACTGCAGAGGCATTTCGCCAAACAATGGGTCTTCTAAAAGGCTCATATGCGATTGCAATGATTGATGCAGAAGATCATGACACATTATATGTATCAAAGAATAAAAGTCCGTTATTAGTAGGCCTAGGTGAAGGGTTTAATGTGGTAGCGAGTGACGCAATGGCAACATTGAAAGAAACTGATCAATATTTGGAAATTTACGATCAGGAAATCGTTCTTGTAAACCGCAGCTTTGTTGAAGTACAAACATTGAGTGGAACAGTTGTTGACCGTAAACCTTACACAGCAAAAATTGATGCAGGTGACATTGAAAAAGGTACGTATGCACACTATATGTTGAAGGAAATTGATGAACAGCCTTTCGTGATGCGTAATATCATCAAGGAATATCAAGACGAAAACAATCAATTGAAGCTTGACGCAGATATTCGTAAAGCAATGCAGGCAGTCGACCGTATTTATATTATTGCTGCAGGCACAAGTTATCATGCAGGATTAGTTGGAAAAGAACTTCTTGAAAAATTAGCAAATATTCCAGCTGAAGTGCATGTTGCAAGTGAATTTTCATATAATATGCCATTGTTATCAGATAAACCATTATTTATCTTCCTTTCACAAAGTGGAGAAACAGCTGATAGCCGTGCAGTTTTAGTAAAAATTAAAGAATTGGGACATCCGGCATTAACAATTACAAATGTACCAGGATCAACCCTTTCTCGTGAAGCAGATTACACATTGCATTTATTTGCTGGACCAGAAATTGCGGTAGCATCAACAAAAGCATATACAGCACAAATCGCAGTATTGGCAATCCTGGCAGTAGATACTGCAAAGGCAAAAGGCCTGGAATTAGGATTTGACTTGATTCAAGAGCTTGCCATTGTTGCGAATGCAATGGAAGTATTAACCGATCAAAAGGAAACAATGGAAGAATTAGCTAAAGATTATTTAGCAACAGCACGCAATGCATTCTTCATCGGCAGAAGCGCGGACTACAATGTTTGTGTTGAAGGTGCATTGAAATTAAAAGAGGTTTCTTATATCCAAGCAGAAGGATTTGCTGGGGGAGAATTGAAGCATGGAACAATTGCTTTAATTGAAGAAGGAACACCTATTATCGCACTAGCAACACAAGAAAATGTAAACTACGCTATCCGTAGCAATGTACAGGAAGTGGTTTCCCGTGGTGCAAATGCCATGGTGATCAGCATGAAGGGCCTAGAGCAGGATACAGATGCATTTGTTCTGCCACATGTGCATGAAATGCTAACACCGTTAGTAAGTGTTGTGCCATTACAATTATTGGCATACTATGCTGCATTGCAACTTGATCGTGACGTTGATAAGCCACGTAATTTGGCAAAATCTGTTACTGTTGAGTAGGATTTGGAGTGTTGGAATAATCTTGTGTTCGCAAACATTATTGTTGGTAACTAGACATTAATGTTGGAAACTCTCTAATAAATGAAGTAGTTCGCAATGTATGTAGAGAATTGAAGAAAGAATTGTGGATATTAAATAAAGTCGCGACGTTTATAAAAAAGTTGCGAAGCATCACCCCTTTGGATTTTTATCTAAAGGGGTGTTTCGTTGTAAAAGGACTTACTTAATTAAGTAGTTAGTGTAGAATGAATTTAAAGAAATAATTTAAATAACATATGAGAGTTTGTGAACAAATGTACTTAACGGGGCAGGTTAATTTAATAAGGGGGAGGAAATAAAGTGTTTAAATCCGAGATTGCAAATAGAATAACATCATTGGTTGGATTTTGGATAATTGTATTTATTGCATTGTTTAAACTTGTAGATGGCCCAATATCTCCAATGTTTTGGATCTTAGTGGTTGGAATGACTGCTTTTGATTTATATGGAATCATAAATTATTATATGAAGAAAAATAGGGATGACTCACTAAATTAACTGGTGCATTAGTTGAAGATGAGATCGAATGGCAGCTATTATGCTAACGGGGCAGGATAGTGTAATAAGGATATATTACTGAATATTGAAATATTTTAGCGATTATATTCGTATGTATAAGTAAGTTAAATTAATTCAGGGGGGGTTGCTTTATTAAAAGGTTCTTATATTATTTCGGTTGGACAGTCGTTATTGGATTTATCATTTTCTTGGGAACTAAATATCAGATTCGAGTAGAAGAAGAAGCCCGTAATAATTATGAAATAATTCCTATTTTCTTATTCGGAACAATATTTCCAATCGTTATAGGACTCTTTCTAAGATTACCCAAGTTGATAATTGAAATTAAACAGAATAAACAATGGACATTTGACTGGATAAAATTTATTGCGATTGCACTACCGACTCTCTATATAATATCAATGTCGATCTTACCATTAGGAGGCTCCATAAAAATACCAGAATATATGATAAATGGAAATCCAACTATTCTAATAATTGCTGGTACTGTTTTTGGATTTACCTTATTGGATAGTTTAAAGAAATAAGGCTATTTAACTGGTGCGTTAATTCAAGGACGATTAACGCTATTTTATGTAGAAGATATTTTACTAAAGAGGGAGTTTAGTTGAATAACAATAAGTAGTGCGATACTTAAATAGCTGCTGTTAACTTACAGACTTTTTCTTTCAGCATTTTAAGTTACAATTATTAAGAAAGTTCAGATGAAATGAGGGTTATAATTGGTTATTGAAAAACAATTTGCTGATGGGTTAAAATCTATTGCACGAAATCTAGACATAAAGGAGTACATTCAACAATCTCCTGAACTTTATCCGTTATTTCAAAAATCGGTTAAACGATTTGTAACAGGCGAATCAAAAGAAGACGGAATTTCTATTGGAGACCAACTTATACATAAGGGATACCGTATTTCACTGGAATTTATCGGGGAGAACACTATAACTAAAGAAGAATGCGTTCGAGCCAAGGAAGAATTTATAGCTTTGATGAAAGAATGTGGAAATCGTGGAATAAGTTCTCGCATATCTTTGGATTTATCGCATATAGGTTTATCTGTTAATCCTGAACTTGCATACGAATCATTACTAGAATTGGCTAAAGTAGCACAGTCCAATGGTCTTTCTCTTATGATTAGTATGGAAGAATCGGCTAAAACTGACCAGATACTCTCTATTTATAAAAGAGTTGTTTCTGAATATTCCAACGTAGGGGTTACACTTCAAGCCCAGCTGCATCGAACACTTGATGACATTAATGAATTATTTAACTACTCTGGGGCAATTCGTTTGGTTAAAGGGGCATACCAAGAGCCGTCGGATATATGTATTCCTCGTTCAGACAAGTTGGATGAACGTTATATCCAATTGGTGGATTTATGTGTGAAAGCTAATCATCAAGTTTCAATTGCTTCACATGATGAAGTTATATATAAACAAGTCATAGAACGTGGTTATTTGCAAAACCCTAATGTGGAGGCAGAGATGCTATACGGAATTCGTCCCGACCTTAGTAAAAAACTGAAAGACGACGGGCTCGCCGTTCGTGTTTATCTAACTTATGGTGTTGAGTGGTACCTGTATCTCTGTCATAGAATAGCTGAATATCCACCAAATATTTATATTGCCATTACGGATATGATTCAAGGAGAGAAAGACTCGACTCAACTTTACTAACACTGTTTTTAGTCCGAGGCGTCCAAATAGTCATTTACTTAGTTCTTCAAGAAACTGGTGCTTTAGTTATGCAAGACCATCAATTTGATGGTCTATTTTTACGTCTAAAAATTCGTAATTACGGAGGTAAAGTAGGTAGAAAAGTTCTACAGCTACTAAAGAAGAACCTGTATATCTTGCATAAGATACTGCTTGAGCCCGGCTTCTAGAAATGTTGCTTGAGAGTCTCTTCATTCATACTGACATTCGACAGCTTATAGGATTATTGCCGATGTAGCGCGACTCGAAATGTCTGATGATAGTGATTTCTTTTTCCATTCAATATACATGGACCAACATCCCCTGTCGTGATGTTTTCGACTCGGAGAATTAGAGAAATATAAATATCTCAATCTTTTTGAATTCTATTTCTAGAAGTTAACATTTAGTTCATACACGAATTATAAGATACAAAAGTAGTACACATTAACATCAATTAACAAAACGAAAGGGGATTTAATCACTATGGCAATAATTGAAGTTGATAACCTAACGAAAGATTTCGGATATGGGCGTGGAATTTACTCTGTTTCGTTCCAAATCCAAAAGGGAGAGGTGTTCGGATTTCTTGGACCTAATGGTGCTGGTAAAACTACAACTATCCGTCATTTGATGGGATTTACAAACCCTCAACAAGGACATGCGGCTATTAATGGTATGAGATGTAACGAACAGACGAGTGAAATTCTAAGGGATGTAGGTTATCTTCCTGGTGAAATTGCCTTACCAGAAGGTTTGACAGGATGGGAATTTATCAAAATGATGCAGGGCCTGAAGAACTCCCACAATGAGGAAAGACTTCAATATTTATTAGACAAATTTCAGCTAGATCCTAGCGGAAAAACAAAACGGATGAGTCTCGGAGACAAGAGAAAGCTAGCAGTAGTAACTGCATTTATGGCAGACCCCGATATTTTATTACTGGATGAGCCCACTAGTGGACTTGATCCCGTAATGCAGCAAACCTTTATTGATTTTATGAAAGAAGAAAAAAAGCGAGGGAAAACAATTCTTTTATCCAGTCACATGTTTGGTGAAATTGATGCCATTTGTGATAGAATCGCCATCATTAAGGAAGGGAAAATTATCTCCACAGTTAATACAGATGAGATTCGCCACAATATAAATAAAATATATCAGATCACTTTTACTACTCGTGAAGACTTGGATGCCTTTACAAAGGAGACCCATCTTACGATCTCTTTAACAGAACAAGATAAGCATATGGCTGAGGTCGTAATTAATGACATGGAGATTAATCAGTTGGTAAAAGTTCTAACAAATTATCAAGTTATGAATTTCAAAGAGAAGAAGTTCTCGCTAGAAGACTATTTCATGCACTTCTATGTAAAAGGCGCATAATGATGGAGGAACAAAAATGAATGAAATCATTAGGATAAGCAATCTGACCAAAGATTATGGAGAGGGTAGGGGCATATTCGACATTAATCTCACTGTCAACAAGGGCGAAGTATTCGGCCTTGTTGGTATCAACGGAAGCGGGAAAACCACCTTAATTAGACATCTTATGGGATTCTTAAAGCCTCAAAAAGGCTACACCTCCATTATGGATAAAGATAGCTGGAGATACGCCTCCGAATTAAAGAAACATGTTGGCTATATTCCAGGGGAAATCGCATTTCCTGAGGTTAAAAGAGGAATCGACTTCTTTAAACTACAGGCTGAATATTTAGGCATTCGTGATTTTTCGCGTGCGAATGAATTAATTCAAAGATTTAATCTAGATGCAGACGCAAAATTAAAAAGAATGAGCAAAGGAATGAAGCAAAAGTCTGCTATTGTCAATGCTTTCATGGCAAATTCAGATATTATATTACTGGATGAAGGCAGTACTGGACTTGATCCCTTAATGCAAAGTGAGCTTACTAATCTAGTAAAAGAAGAAAAACAAAAAGGTAAAACGATATTCATGAGCAGTCATATTTTTAATGAATTAGAATCTTCTTGTGACCGTGTGGCTTTTCTCAAAAACGGTCGTATTATTGATATCGTTGATATGAACACGATCCGTGGAAACGAGTCGGTAAAAGAAATCAAGATTGAATTTATTGGAGAATCAGACTTCAGTAACTTTCTGTCACGTCCTTTCAATATTATCAGAGAACAAACAGAGTTTAACCAAGCGACCATCCTTATCCCCGACAAGGATATCAATGAACTTTTCAATGTTCTCCAGAATATGAACGTCAGATTTATTACCCAAAAACCACGTACACTGGAAGCTTATTTTAAAGATAAATATAACGATGCGGAGGCAGTATAAATGATTTCAATAACACTGATGAAACAAACGGTTAAAGCAAATATTTCACTTGCTCTGATTATAACAGCTATACAGGCTTTATGTTTGGTCCTCATCGCCAGCACAGGACAACCAGTAAAAATAACCGGGCAGATTTTTTATAGTTTGCTGCCAGGAATGCTCACTTCTATTTATATTATCATTACAGGCAATAAATTATTAGCGGCACAAGTAGATAAAGGATCGATGGCCTATATATTGTCAACACCAGTAAAACGTTCGAAAGTAGCACTGACACAGGCTGTATTTTTTATAGGTTCACTCTTCATCATGAATTTGATCACTGCAGCTGCTCTCATTATTCCTACTTTCATTTTAAATGGTAGCGTCAGTCCCAGTGAATGGGTAGACATTATCAAATTTAGTTTTGGATTGTTTCTTCTTGCTCTAGCATATAGCGGTATTTGCTTCCTGGCATCCAGCATTTTCAATCTCTCCAAAAATGCTATTGCCGTTGGGGGTGGGTTAGTTGGCGCATTTCTGTTATTGTCTATTATGAGCATGTTTGGAGAGAACTTTCACTTTGTAAAAAATTTCACTATCACTACCTTGTACAATGTTAATACCATAGCTTCAGGTTCTTCCGATTATATATGGCAGTTTGCAGTATTAGCTGGGATCGGGTTGATCACTTATTTTAGCGGAATTAAAATCTTTTCAAAAAGAGACCTGCCACTGTAAGTCTAACGATACTTGAACACTTCGAGTATCCATGGAGTATATTTGCAGTTTTACCTAACTAGTCGCCGATATAAGCCGGTGACTGGTTATATTATTTGGACAAACCAGTAGCTTCTTATTTAGGGAGAATCACTATAACGATTGTACCTTTATCAAGTTCGCTTTCAATCAATATTTTGCCTCTGGCCTGCTCAACTATCTTTTTCACAATAGACAAGCCAAGTCCATTCCCACTTTTTTTGCGAGACATTTCTCCTTTATAAAACCGCTCAAAAATTCGTGACTTTTCTTCATAGGAAATGCCAATCCCATTATCTGTAATTTTAAATTGTATCTTATCATCTTCTTCAGAAAGAAGAATAGAAATGGTCCCGCCATGATGCGAAAATTTGATTGCATTCTGTATTAGATTAACCCAAACTTGAAACAATAACTCCTCATCACCAATAAATTGTACTTCTGCAAGGTCTACTTCATACTCGATCCCCTTCTGTCCCCATCCTGATTCTAAAATTAATATAGCTTGTCTAATCTGTTCGTCCAGAGAAAATACAGTTTCCTTATGGATAATTTGGGTGTCAAGCTCAGAAAGACGTAATAAGTTAGAGGACAAATCGATAAGCCGATCACTTTCAGTCATGATAATACTACTAAAATCTTTGATGGATTGACTTGCTTTCTCATCCTCAGAGATCAGCTTGGCATACCCCTTAATTGATGCTACCGGTGTTCTAAATTCATGTGATACATTCGAAACAAACTCGCGACGAAGATTGTCTATACTGCGCAACTCTTTGACCATTTTATTAAAGTCACTAGTGAGCCGTCCAACCTCATCTATGCTATCTTCCATAACCAAAACGTCAAAATCACCTTTAGCTACCTCCCTGGCTGCATTAGAAAGCCTCTTCAATGGCTTCAAAATACTTCTTACAACCGCTAGAATAACAATTGTACCGTAAATAGCACTATTTAGAAAAACAAGACCCGTCACGCGTCTGATTCCTTCAAGTTCAATATTATCACCAGACATAAAATGCATTGCAATGAAGAACGTCAAAGCATTGAGAGAATACCAAATCCCTAGAAAAGTAACAGCAAATTTCACATAAACAGATCTGAAACGAAAGAAGTGTTTGAATTTTATTTTAAGTTTCATAAATTTATCTCTGCCTTGTACCCCAAGCCCTTTACCGTTACGATGTTGAACTCAGCTAAGTCATTAAATTTCTCACGAAGCCTTCTGATATGGACATCAACTGTTCTCTCATCTGAGTCAGTATCATAACCCCAAATATCATTCATAAGATCTCGCCGGGTAAAGATCTTTTTGGGATAACTAAGCAATTTAAAGAGTAAGTAAAACTCCTTTTTAGGAATTAGGATTTCTTTCTTTTTGGTCTTTACAATTAGAGTGTTATAATCAAGAATAACGTCACCGATAACTATTCTCTTCTCCGTATTCACTTTTGCTCGCCGCAGTAGTGCAATCACTCGTAATAGCATCTCATCAAGTTCTATGGGCTTAACCATATAGTCGTCCGTACCGGCCAGAAACCCTTTCCTCTTATCTTCCATACGTTCCTTTGCTGTTATCATAAGTATTGGAAAATCGTAATTTGCCGAGCGCAGATCCTGCGTCAACGTGTGGCCATCCATATTAGGCATCATAATGTCAACGATCATCAGATCAATAGGTTCTCTTTCGAGCACTGCTAATGCTTCTAAGCCATCAGTAGCCGCAATCGTTCGGTAACCTTTACGTTCTAAATATGTGATCATCAAATTTCTAATATTGTCATTGTCATCTACAACCAGTATGTTAAACATGTTTGCAGCACCTTTCCATATAAGATTGAGCTACTTGAAAGCACAATTCCTTCTTTTATGAGGAATAATCATAGTACATCATCCTCTCATAATTCAGATTAATGTTCAAATATTACCTAATCCCCTATTACATTACCAATATCCTGAGAAAAAAACTAGAGCCATTTTTATCGTTAAAATCAGGATAATAGTCCAGTTAGCGCTACATGTATGATTAACTGGTGCAAGAGTGAAAACAAGGCGATCATCAAAACGATCGTCAATTTTTTCTAGTAAATATCTATTGAACATTATGTTAATATCGAATAGAAAGTTACGTATCTAAAGCAGTAGAATTGTCGAAGAAAGATAGCAGTAATAAATGGAGATAAGGAGGGAAATTATGGAACACGAACTAAAGGAATTTATTAAAAAATGTGATATCGCAATAAGACTAGAAGATTTCGATTCGCTAATGAATTACTATACTGATGATGCAATATTGGTTATAAAGCCAGGTATGATTGCACGAGGAAAAGAGGAAATTAAATCAGCTTTTATTAAAATTGCGAAATATTTCAATAACAGTCTGATCCCAACACAAGGTGAAATGATTATTTTAGAAGCTGGCGACACTGCCTTAGTTATATCCCAAACCTTGCTTGTCTCTGATAAAAATGGCAGTGAATACTCAATGGATAGACGAGCAACATACGTGTTTAAGAAAAGTCGACAAGGTGAGTGGCTTTGTGCCATAGACAACTCTTATGGTACGGATTTAATTAACGAATAGTCAATAGTAGTTTGGTGCGATTGTTCAATTAGAGAAACTAATCTCCAATATTTATTGATCATAAAGTCAATTACTGTAGTAATAACCGCTATTATTTTATGTATCCAAGGTTAACGTATTTTATTACCAATACTAACAATTGGGGTCATAAGAGGGGACATCTTTAAGCAATAAATTGGACTTGTGAGACAAACTCTTTGTTCTTATTAATAGCAAGCACTTTTAAGCGAACAGGTGCTTTAGTAAACGGAGTGCACTTTTTTATTCAAGTAAAAGAGCAGTTTTAAGAAATTGAACAAAATTAAATGAAAAAGTTATTATTATGGGCATACGTCTAATCCTCCTAGTACAAATGAACATACCCTATTTTGTACGATGATGTAAGGAGAGGATACAATGAAACAAGATAATCGACAATTTGGGGGCGGCTACCCACAAATGGGCGGCTACCCGCAAATGAGCGGCTATCCACAAATGAGCGGCTATCCACAAATGGGCGGCTACCCGCAAATGAGCGGCTATCCACAAATGAGCGGCTACCCGCAAATGAGCGGCTATCCACAAATGGGCGGCTACCCACAAATGAGCGGCTATCCACAAATGGGCGGCTATCCACAAATGGGTGGTTATCCATATTCAGGTTAGCATTCAGGACAGCGTTCGAACGATTAAATTTTATAATCTGAATGTCGCAAATACTACACAATCTTAACAGATGGGTAGTATTTGCTCTTATTGTGTACATAATTGAAAAAGGCTATTTATGTCGATTATATTTTGATAACAAAGACGAGACAAAACCTTTCCCTGTCTCTATTGTTCCAGCTTATAAACGGTTAAACCATATATTAAAATTATATTATTAATAATCAACACTTAAATTAGGTATCAATGGCTTGTTTTCAATAGGAGATGATAAGGAAATCAATGTAGTGGAATTGCCATACTTCATAATTTCATTTTCAAGTAATTCAAGTTCCTTTGTTGATTCAACTACTACTTTAATCAAATAATTGTATTCCCCACTAATTCGGTGACACTCTATTACTTGTGAGGCCTTCTTACAATACTCAACGAAATTATTGCACTGTGTGGTCCGGAAAAGGATAAAAGCCACAGTGGATTTTCCAACTTTCTCATTCGAAACTATAGCATTGTAGCTGCTTATCACTTCTTGTTCTTCTAGTCTTTTTACCCTTTCAGTCACTGCTGGTTGAGATAATCCTACAAGTTTTCCAAGGGAAGTCATTGACAATCGAGCATCTGATTGTAAACGCATTAGTATGTCTTCATCAATACTATCCATTTCAGCACCCCTTCATATAATAAGACGAATATGAACCCTAAATCATTATATTATAATTCAAATGTAATGTCATTGAAATACATTGATTTTATAGTTAAACATGTAATAATACATTTATTGTACTATGTGAAATCCAAAATACATTTAGTATTATTAACCCTATCAACTAATTAGGGGGCTTTTTATATATGGATAATAATATTGATTTAACTAAACAAAATGAAAAATCTTATACAATACCTTCGGAGCGTCTTCCGTGGGCTGGTTTAATTGCACTAGCTATGGCTGGATTCATATGTATCCTTACCGAAACTATACCAGCTGGCCTATTAATACAGATAAGTGAAGGACTCGGTGTGTCAGAATCCCTAGCAGGTCAACTTGTGACGGCTTATGCCCTTGGCTCACTAATTGCGGCTATTCCTATAACCACTGCGACACAAGGGTGGCAAAGGAAACCCTTGCTCCTTTTATGTATTATTGGATTCCTTGTATTTAATACTATTACAGCCCTATCGTCTAGTTTGACGTTAACTTTAATAGCTCGTTTCTTTGCAGGTGTAACCGCTGGAGTCTTGTGGGGGATGACCGCGGGATACGCACGACTTATGGCACCAGATTCACTCAGGGGAAGAGCAATGGCAGTAGCCATGGTTGGTACTCCTCTAGCATTAGCTTTTGGTGTTCCTGTGGGGACATTTCTCGGTTACCTTGTTGGCTGGAGATCTGTCTTCGGAATAATGTCACTCTTAGCAGCATTATTGATTATATGGATTATCTGGAAACTTCCGGATTTTCCTGGGCAAACATCTGAAAAGCGAATTACCCTTCTCAAGGTTTTCGTTACTCCTGGGGTTCGCCCAATTTTGTTTGTTGTATTGGCATGGATACTTTCTCATAACATACTTTATACTTATATCGGACCATACCTTTCCGAAGCAGGTCTTGCCCAACGAGTTGATTTGGTTTTACTCGTTTTCGGTACTGCATCTTTAGTTGGAATCTGGGTTATAGGTGTATTGATTGAGCGTATACTATTACGTACTTTAGTTTTAATTAGTCTGTTTGGGTTTGGGTTGGCGTCATTAGCATTAGGTATCGGAATTAGTCATCCTACCATCATTTATATTGCTGTAGGTTTATGGGGGTTAACCTTTGGAGGAGCAGCTACACTTACGCAAACGACAATAGCAGATACTGCTGGAAAAGGTGCGGAACTTGCCCAATCTATGTTAGTTACTGTTTGGAATCTCGCTATTGGTGGAGGAAGTGCAATTGGAGCAATCCTAATGGAATCATTTGACGTGGGTTCTTTTCCTTGGGTAATGTTTATCCTCATTCTTCTTGGATTCCTTGTAGTGTTTCGTGCAAGTGTTTATGGGTTTCCATCAAAAGATCCAATGACTAAATCATGATATGCTTTCTTCTTAAGTAGAATTTATTGATGACTTCCACTAGGAGGGATAATAATGGACTAAAAATCTCTCGGTTTCTAGCTCAGGATTCTTTAGAAAAGGGATTGAGAGATTGAGTGAAAATGGTCGGGTGGAATGTTATTTTCCGATGGGATAAAAAATAAAGGATGGTGCCTATTAGTCATACATAATATGTATCACCCTTTTACTTCATGTTCAACAAACAAACATTTTGCATTTTTATTGTTAGTCATTCAAACTTCTAATAATATCCCCTGATCCAATTACAATTACACCGATATTATTCTATTTCTTCAATCCCATTTTCGAAGGGATTTTTATTGAAATAACATCGTAACCGCAGTATAAACAAGTAACAAAGCCATGATGGTATTGAAAACGGTTTGATACTTAGCAATAAACTTCTTGAATAATGACCCAAACAAACTCCAACTGAATGTTCCTGAGAATCCAATTACAGCTAACAAGATTACAAATAGAAACTGAGTCAAATAATGTTGATAAAAGGGTGTCACGAATGTAGCCGTAACTGTAATGGCATAAATAGTTGCTTTAGGATTGATGAATTGCAATATAGCGCCTGACTTTAAATTGTTATATCGATTATTAAATTGTTGTTCTTTACCAGGTTTGCTCGTAATTATTTTATAAGCTAGATAAAGTAAATACAGACAACCAAATAATTTCATCATTAACGCTACTTCTGGAAAAATGGTATTTAATGCAACACTAAAATAATTAGCGAATAATAATAATATGAAAAATCCAAAACCAACCCCTACGCAAAATCTGAAAGTCTGTTTCAAACCAAATTTATTGGCATAATACAACGACATAATATTATTAGGACCTGGTGTGAAACTTGCGACAAAAGCGTAAACCAATAGTGACAACATTGACATGATGATTGCACTCCGTTGTATGTTATAATGCACAAAAATGGAGGATACGATGTGAAGGAAATACATGTGGTGGTAGCTGAAAATGTGAAAGCATACAGAAAGGCTAATAAATTAAGTTTGGATAAAGTTTCAGAATTAACAGGTGTCAGTAAAACAATGTTAGGCCAAATAGAACGTGGCGACTCTATTCCAACAATAACGACCTTGTGGAAAATTGCGAATGGATTAAAGATTTCATTCACTTCACTAATTAAGGAATTAACGAATGATGTAACGATAATTTCAAAAAACGATTTATTGGAATTGCCAGGGAATGATGGGAAATATAAAGTGTATCCATATTTTCCGTTCGAAAATGATAAGCAGTTTGAAATATACATGGTAGAAATTGAGCCAGGCGGGTATTTAGAAGCAGATCCTCATCATGAGGGCACAGAGGAATACATAACTGTATTTGATGGGCAGCTTGAATTAACGATAGTAGGGCAAACCTATTTACTCGAAAAAGATCACTCGATCAGATTCAAAGCTAACTGTAAACATGCGTACTACAATCCAGGCAATGAATTGACACGATTAAATATGACGATTAATTATCCATCCATGTAGATCAAATCATATTTAAAAATTCCAATGGTTTCTCATCAGTTCAAAAATTCTTTTAATAAAGCTATGTACCAATTGTTTCAAGATCTAAAGCCAAACCAACTTGAAAAAATAAAGATTGTTAATATTTACTTTTACGTTTAAACGATGTTTTCTGGTGTTCGTTTGCTATTCTACAAAAAGGCCTTTAGTGGTATATGGAATAAGGGATTTGAACAAATAAGTTGAATTACTCAATATTGTTCATAAGTGAGTTATTTAACTCAATAAACTGTTTTTCTAAAGGTGTTAATTCATGGTTTAGACGAGTAATTAGATAATAGTCGATGTATCTATACAATGATGGGACTTCTAAATAATTATTGATTTTATAGCAGTTTGCTATGCGCTTTGGTACTAAGGATATTCCCATACCCATCAATGCGAATTGCACTAAAGTTTCAAGTTCGCCCACTTCAATGATTTCACCGTGTTCAATATCTAAGCCTGTGAAAATATTACTTAATATGGAGAGATACAAACACTTATCAGATAATACTAGTAAGCTTTTGCCACTTATATACGCATCAAAGTTTGTGTTTGGATCTATAGCTTTACCTATTATAACCATTTCTTCAAGTCCTGTTTTTTTATAGTTTATTTGCTTATTGTCTAGAGCGCCAATCGTATAAGCAATATCAATATTTCCAAGAAGGACTTGTTTTTCAATATATTCTGTTGAACCAGTTTTTAAGGTTACCGATAAATCAGGGTATGTTTTAATTAATTTATTTAACGCGCTTGAGAATTGCATCCCACCGACTGATATCATCGTGCCAATACGGAGTTTTTCCTCATGCTTTTTCATCTCATTTTCTGTTTCTTCCCAAAGGAAAAGTATTTTTTTAAATTGAAGATATAATTTTTCTCCATATCTTGTTAATTTTACTCCCTTTGAATTTCTGATAAACAGTTCTTGATTATAATGAGATTCAATCTTTTTTATTTTTGCAGTCATATTGGATTGAAGGTGATTTAGTTCAATTGCAGCTGCTGAAATGCTTTTTAATTCCGCAACTGTAACAAATGCTTTTATGTTTTCTATATCCACTTTATTTCCTTCTCCCATCAAAAAAAGTGATATGAATATCATAAATTAACATTATTAATGATATTATATTTTAATTATACTAAGTTTGGAGATAATCACTACAATAAAGTTTTGGAGGGATAATTGATGAGGGACAAAGTAATTAATGTAGGGATAATAGGTGGATCTTTAAATAATCAGTGGGCTAGTAAAACACATATTCCAGTACTTATAGAAAATCCTTCTTATAGAATCACAGCTATTGGAACTTCTAGAATGGAAACAGCAAAAAAAAGTGCCATAAAGGTTAATGCTACCTGGGCTTTTACAGATTATGAAGAATTAGCTAAATCTAAAGATGTCGACTTGGTAGTAGTTAGTATAAAAGTTCCTTTCCACTACGAAGCTTGTATAGCAGCCATTGAGGAAAATAAGCATCTCTACTGTGAATGGCCTTTAGGTGTAGATACTGTACAAGCTAAAAAGTTGGCAAATTTAGCTAATCAAGCGAATATTCACCATGCTATTGGCTTACAAGCTAGGCAATCCCCAGAAGTTAATTATTTAAAGCAAGCGATAGAGAAGGGGGAAATAGGGAAAGTACTATCCTGCACGATGCAAGTAGCTACTCAATCTAAGGGGAGAATAACTGACCAAAGAAGCGCGTATCTACTAAAAAAAGAGAATGGGGCTAACTTACTCACCATTCATGGAGGGCATTCTCTCGATGTTCTTTGCTATATTTTAGGTGATTTTAAAGAATTAACAGCTACTATGAATATAAATTATACAGAAGCGATTATAAAAGAGACTGGAACTAAAACATCTAAAAATACAGCTGATCAAATATTAATACATGGAACACTCGTCGATGGTGCTTCAGCATCTGTTCATATTCAAGCCGGAGTACATCCAAATTTTAATTTAGAAATTAGAGGGGAAAAGGGTATTTTTCGTTTAACACAAAATAATTCTTCAGGTCATGTTCAATTTGGTAATCTCAATGTCGAAAAGATTATACATCCTAATTATGCATCCTTAAATACTGAAACAGATGATGTTTACTCTGAAGAAGTAAAAGTATCCTCAGTAAAAGATAGTAGTCCAAGAAGATATGTTGAACATGCTTATAATACTCTGGAGAAAGACATATCTGAACATAAGTGTCAAATTCCTAATTTTAATGACGCTGTTAAACTACATCAGCTATTAGATGTAGTTAGAGAATCTGCAAAGGAAGGTAAAAAAATAGTCTTAGTAAATTAAGTAATAACAAATCAATCATGATCTTCCACGATCGGGCGCATTTCTTGAGCAAGAAATGTGCTCTTCTTAATGAATTGGGCCATTAATTGAATATGGAAATTGATAATCTTCTCTTAAATATAAAAAGGTTAGATAAAGGGGAGAAGCAAACGTGAATTTTCTGAAATTAAATAAAAAGGAGATAGAATTAATTTTCATCCCCTTTTACTTAATTTCTAAAATATATCCTCTACTACGAAATTACTTCTGCATAATCTCCTTAGTGGGACGGTAGGTAGCTATCCAGAATATTAGAGCCAAGGCACTGACAGAGACACCGAATAAACATACCCCATTCCAACCATAATTTGCGTATATGTTGGTTGAAAGTATGGAACCCGTGGCACTACCAACAGAATAAAAAACCATGTATGCAGCAGTAAGCCGACTTCTTGCGCCAGGACGGGCTGTAAAAATCAAACTCTGATTGGTGACATGAACTGCTTGTACAGCGAGATCAAGAAGGATAATGCCAATAATTAATACGAGAATGGAATCGTTAATAAAGTAAATAAAGAACCATGATGCTATGAGTAACACTAATGCTACAAATGTTGTTAGTTGTCCTAATCCTCGATCAGCCAGTCGCCCAGCCCGTGCTGCAGCTAATGCTCCAGAAACCCCAGCCAGACCAAATGCTCCAATAGCCGTATGTGAAAATGAGTAAGGTGGAGAACTCAATGGTAACACCAAAGAAGTCCAAAAAGTACTAAAAACAATAAAAATCAAAAGTGCTAATATCCCACGAATCAGTAGAATCCTTTCTTGAACAAATAACATTAGAACTGAATGTAACAACTTTGGGTAGGATAGAGATGGACGCTGATAAACAGTACCCGGAAGTCCTTTGTGTAATAAGCCAATCAAAATCAGAATTAATACAGCTGAAGAGAGGTAGACAGAACGCCAACCTCCAAGATCAGCCATTATGCCAGCAAACGTCCTTGCTAGTATGATGCCAATGACAACTCCACTTGTAACGAAACCAACTACTCGTCCACGCTCAGCAGGAACAGCCGACGTTGATGCATATGCGACTAGAGTTTGTGTAACAGAGGCGAGCAATCCTACCACCGCAATACCTATGAAAAACACTATACTGTTAGGAGATACGCCAACAACCACTAACGCAGCAACTAACATGAACATTTGACCAATAATCAAATGCCGTTGATTTAATAAATCACCCAGTGGGACCAATAAAAGCAGTCCTAATGCATAACAAATCTGACTAACTGTAATTACAATTCCAATGGTTGAAGGATCAATATTGAATTCAGTAGCTAGTGAATCAAGTAATGGATGGGCGAAATAGATGTTTGCAACAGCCATACCACAAGCTATTGCTAATAATAGTTCTGTATATCTAGACAATGTTGAATTGGGTGCTAATTGTGACGCATCCGTTTTGCTAGCGAAATCCTCAGTAAATTTTATATTTTTTTCATTACTATCCATTTTATTACATCCTCTTATCAATATTTTTACTGATGAGTATAATATACTGATTGGTACAAAATAATTCTTATTAAATATAATCCTGACTTGTTTAGGTGTCAAGTTCGTTATTAATATTATCTATTGGCAATAAAAGGATTTGACCATTGAGATTATAAGCATGCTCTTCATTATTTCAATTAGAGAGAGTAAATGAAAAAACCAACCGATATTGACAAAAAGGCGATAAATGAATAAAATTGAACTATACTGATTGGTACGGTATAAGGAGGTTTCGATATGGATAGAAAAAGAAGGTTTGATAGAGACGTAGCAATTGATGAACGAAATCAATCAATAGAATTAACAGGTGAAACTTCTTTAACAAAATCGCCCTCATCAATACAGGATAACGAACAGATTGTAAAAAAGTTTTTTGAAGTTGTTAGATCAGGTAACAAACCTGAACAAGCTGAAAAATTCATGGCGAAAGAGGTAAAAGCCCATCAGATGAATTCAGAAAGGATGGTGACAATAATAAGATCACCCATGAATTATGCAGAACATATAAAAGAAATGTTGGATGTATGGGGGAACTTTAAAATTGAAATTCAAGAACTTCTTTCTCAAAATCAGAAGGTTTATGTTAGATGGAAACAGATTGGAAAACATATTGCGGGATATGAGGGCTACCCACCTACAAATAAAGAAGTTATTGAAATAGGTAGTGCCGTATACCAACTAGAAAATCAAAAGATAGTGGAATATTGGATTCAAGTGGACAGACTTGGAGTCATTGAGCAGATAAAGCGAAATCAAAAATAAGATTGCTATCAGTAGGGAAATTTTGTTTTCTAATGAAGGAGGATTTATCATGGTTCGACAACGTGAATTTGATAAGGAAAAGGCATTGGATGATGCTATGGGACTTTTTTGGGAGAAGGGATATGCTGCCACATCGATTAGTGATTTAACAGCCGTTATGGGAATACAACGACCCAGTTTATACGCAACGTTTGGAGATAAAGAGAAATTGTTTGAAGCTGCTTTGCGTAAATATACAAATTTGCATGCCACCCACATTAGAACAAAACTACAAAACACTTCATCTGTGAAGGAAGCATTTCGTAATCTATTTGAAGAATTGATAGAAAAAGAGTATAAGACCAAAGTAAGTAAGGGCTGTTTTTGTATTAATACAATTGTAGAGCTTGCCCCACACGATGAAAAATTTGAAATTCTTACAAGGGAGCATGAAATGTATCTTTCCGTCATTTTTCAAGAAACCCTTCTAAAAGGTATTAAATCAGGTGAGTTAGAAGGCAACCTAGATGTTAAAGCCTTAGCTCAAACATTAGTTGTTGCATTAATTGGAATTACTGTTTTATTGAAATCCCATCCAGAGCGATCATTCGTAGATAAATCTGTAACTTTAATATTATCGTTAATAAGATAAATGGAAGAAAGTTAGGATTAATGGAGTTATATCTTTGATAAGCATTCCTTCCAAAAAAAAGACAAAAACAAAGAAAATTGGAACCATAATATCTATTCCACAAACGAGGTCATTTAATGAAAGATGAGTTTAGAATTATATAACGAATGTAAATGATTTTTACCATGTGAAAATCTATAAAGATGAGTGTATTAGACAAGAGTATATGGGTGAGCGATGTTAGTCATGATTAATATCTCTCACCCTTTATGCTTTCGCAACAAGGGTAGTTTTGCCTTACTGAAAGATTATAAAAAGTAGTTTTGGGAATTTTCTAACGCATTTGCAATTTTCCTTATTCCTTCTTCAATTCGATAGTCGTCAACATTGGAAACATTCAACTTCAAAATCCGTTCGTGATAAAAGTCAGCTAAGTAATTTCTTTCAACTGTATCCAAATATATGCCTTCTTCATGCAAATGATAAACAAATGATTTTAAATTCACACGCTTTGGCAACCTAATATGACTATGCATTGCAATTTCTGATGATGACTCGTAGGTAGGTAGATAATCTAATATTGATTGATGCAGGATTTTCGCACGTGCATGATAGATGTTACTGACTTTCGTTTTATTATGTTCAAACATACCATTTTTCAAATAGAGATATAATGCGGCTTGTGAAATCATAGAGCTGTCGATATCCGTTGTCATTTTGTATCCTTGAAAAATGTCAATAATCGAAGGAGGAAGAACCGCCAATCCAACTCTTAACCCAGGAAACATAATTTTTGAAAAACTTTTTAAATAGATGACTTTATCGTGGTAATCATCAGCAAAAAGAGGATCGTTCTTTGGATTATATTCAAAATCTGCTAAATAATCATCTTCTAAAATGTATACATTATATTGGTCTGCTAATTGTAAAATAGCCTCTTTTTCTTTTTTGCTGTATGACGTCCCTAAAGGATTATGAAAGCGTGGCATTGTATAAAAAAATTTAATATCTTCTTCATGAAATATTTGTTCTAGTCGATCTAAATCAATACCTTTCGCGGTACGATGAATTCCTATTGCTGGCAGCTGTAAGGTCTTCAGCAGTTCCATATATAAATGATAGCTAGGTTGTTCAACTAGAATGGTGGAACGATTATTTGGAAATGGCATAATACTTACTAAAGAAAGAGCCTGTTGAACACCTGTAGTGATGAAAATCTGTTCGTCTTGCGTGAATACTTGGTAAGATTCTAACAGCTTTTTAGCTTCTGCAATGAGTGGCGGCCAACCCTTTGGCGTTCCATAGCGAAATAATTCTTCTTGATAGGTATCAATTGCTTTATTTATGCAGTGTTGAAATTCCTTATAAGGAAATGCATGCCAAGTGGGAGATGCGCTGGCAAAATCAATTATGTCAGTGGATGATGGGGTTTTGAAGAGATTATTATCCACAACATAATAACCACTTTTCGGTACGGCATAAATAATATGTTGCTCCTCCAATTTTTTTAAAGCGGTCAATACCGTGCTTTTACTACAAGAATATTGCCCAGTTAAATTTCGAATGGATGGTAATTTTGCACCTGTCGAAAATGTACCAGACTGAATTTGCATCAGAAGTGATTGATAGATTGATTCATATTTAAGCATCGTAAACCTCCTTGCACATCTGTATCGGTACAGATGCATATTTTTTACATCGTAAAGGTTATTATTATCCATTACGATAATGGTACCGGCCGGATCAATATAAGGGGGAAATAGAAATGATTGAAAACAGAAATGCATATATCGCAGCAACGGTCTATGCAATCATTATCGGATTGTCATTTATGTTTGTTAAAGTGACATTAACGGTTGCAACACCGTTAGATACATTGGCTCATCGGTTTACGATTGCATGGATCGCTGCCACAGTGTTAATGGTGTTTAAAAAAGAATCAATAAAGTTAGCAAAAAAGGATGTACTATTAATTGCCTTGTTAGCCGTCTTATATCCGACACTCTTTTTTGCATTTCAAGTATTTGGGTTAGTGCATACATCCTCATCGGAAGCTGGTATTATTCAAGCAACAATACCAATTTTTACGTTAATTTTTGCTAGTATCATCTTAAAGGAAACATCTACACGTAGTCAAAAAATAGCGATTGGTTTGTCTGTACTCGGTGTGATGTATATTATGTACATGAATGGGACAGGGGGCTCAAATACAAGTCTCATTGGGACGGCTTTGATTTTACTTTCAGCACTTATCGCCTCACTATACAACGTATTTGCCAGAAAGTTAACACAACGCTATCCGTTATTCACTATCACATATATCATGACCTTGTTTGGGTTTATAGCTTTTAATGGACTGGCACTAACAAACCATGTAATGAATGGAACATTCCAGCAATTTATGCAACCTTTTGGACACTGGGATTTTGTACTAGCCATTTTGTATTTAGGTATCCTATCGTCTTTAGGAACGTCCTATCTTTCCAACTATGCTTTATCAAAAATAGCCGCATCGAAAATGAGTGTTTTCAGTAATTTTGCAACGCTCATTACCATTTTAGCAGGGATCATATTTTTAAAAGAAGAATTTCATTTATATCACTTAGCAGGATCAATTATCATTATCATCGGTGTTGTTGGTACAAACTATTTTGGTGCAAGAGGCAAATCAAATGAAAAAATATAGTCTCTTGCTAATCATAAGTCTCATTTGGGGATCTCAATTTTTCTTCGTGGAATTAGTAACGAATGATGTAGGTTCGATTACATTGTCTGCTTTGAAATCACTCATTGGTGCAATTTGTTTAACAGTTATTAGTCTGTTTCTACCAAAAGGAAACAACATATACCATTTTAAAAAATATTTTTGGATTGCACTCTTTGAAGTAGTCCTTCCTTTTATTCTCATTGCGCAAGGTCAAAAATATGTATCAAGCAGCGTTGCATCTATGCTCATAGCAATGGTCCCAATCTTCACATTAGTATTTTTCGTCTTGCTCTTCAAAAAGAAAGCGAGCAAATTTGAAATAGTCAGCATTGTATTAGGGTTTTTAGGAATTGTGATCTTATCGTGGCCAACACAAGGATTGATGAATGTTTCAGGGAATATATTTGGAAATGTGTTACTTATTTTTGCTGCAATGAGTTTTGCGGGGGCATTAATTCTAATGGAAAAATTGAAAGGCGGTTCTCCTGTGGTCCATATGAGAAACGTTTTATGGATTGCAACTATTGTCTTATTGCCAATGGCATTCCTTTTTGAAAAGCCATTACAAATCGGTATCAATCATTCGCAAGTAATCTATATTATCATTTTAGGTATATTCCATGCAGGAATTGTCTATATGCTGTATAATCTCTTAATTCAAGAAGAGGGAGCATTATTTGCCTCTTTTAGCAACTATATTAACCCGGTTATTGGTGTGGTTTTAGGCTATATTATTTTAAAAGATCCATTATTTTTGCAGTATAAGATTGGCATATTAATCATTCTTTTAGCACTTTTATTTTCGAATCCCAGTACTTTTAGAAAATGGGTCAGGAAGGACAATTAATAGAGAATATCCTTGTATATAATAGGCTTTTATCCTATAAAAATTCTCTAAAATAAAGTTAATCGGAACAGATAATAATCTTAACTATTTGTAATTAGGATATTCAACAATGAGGCGCTTTAATGGTATAAGGATTACAAAAATAATCAAACTTTTTTATAAAAGAATGATTCAATGGAATATAGAAAAGCGTGCTTTGATCAACCTTTTTTCAAAACACGCTTTTCTATTTGCTTTATTTTCTAGGTGGAAAATTACTTAATCAGTAAAACTATTATTCTATTAAACTCATTTATGACATTAAAACAATTAAATGCTCATTATGCCGCCTTTTGAAGCATTTGTTACAAGTTTTGAATACCTTGCTAACCAACCATGTTTGATTTTAGGCTCAAATGGTTTTAGAGATTTTTTACGCTCAGCTAATACTTCTTCCGATACGTTTACATTTAGTGTTCTATTCGGTAAATCAATAACTACGATGTCTCCATTTTCAATTAATGCAATTGGTCCACCTTCTGCGGCTTCTGGAGAAATATGTCCGATGGAGATACCTCGAGATGCACCTGAGAAACGTCCATCTGTTAGAAGTGCCACTGAACTGCCTAAACCACGACCCATGATAGCAGAGGTAGGAGCTAACATTTCTGGCATCCCTGGTCCGCCTTTAGGCCCTTCATAACGGATAATAACAACATGTCCTTCCTTTACAGCGCCACTGTCAATTGCTTCTTGAGCTTCCTCTTGAGATTCAAAAACGATGGCTTCCCCTTCAAATACCTTAATAGAAGGATCAACAGCACCGACT
Source organism: Oceanobacillus arenosus (assembly GCF_003369575.1). Lineage (GTDB taxonomy): Bacteria > Bacillota > Bacilli > Bacillales > Amphibacillaceae > Oceanobacillus > Oceanobacillus arenosus. Next base: position 63,054 of record NZ_PIOC01000028.1, read on the forward strand.
TTAATGACGGCACCTTCTGGAGCGATATTTCCGTATAAAATGGATAATCCTCCGACTGGGCTGTATGGATTATCTTTTGGACGGATTACTTGTTCATTCTTAATTTCATATTCACTAACAAGTTCACCCATTGTTTGACCTGTTATCGTTAAACGGTCTGGATGGATGGCACCTGGAATCTTTGTTAATTCATTAATAATGGCACTTACACCGCCAGCTTTATTGATATCATCCATGGAGATATCAGATGCAGGCATAATCTTCGCAAGATATGGAACACGAGCTGCAATTTTGTTAATATCTTCAAGCTTATAATCGATTCCAGCTTCATTCGCGATTGCTAATGTATGCAGAACGGTATTCGTAGATCCACCCATTGCCATATCAAGTGCAAATGCATCATCGATTGCTTCTTTTGTAATGATATCGCGAGGTTTAACATCTTCTTCAATCATACGAACGAGATGCTTTGCCGCTTCAAAAATCAGTTCTTTACGTTTCTCGCTTGTGGCAACAATGGAGCCATTTCCAGGTAGGGCTACACCTAACATTTCCATTAAACAATTCATAGAATTTGCTGTGAACATTCCTGAACAAGATCCACATGTAGGACAAGCATTATTTTCAATATCGTTAAATTCCTCTTCCGACATCTTACCTGATTTATAAGCACCAACACCTTCAAAAACAGATGTCAGTGAAAGTGGTTTTCCACTCGAGCTTATACCAGCTTCCATCGGTCCTCCCGAAACAAAGACAGAAGGTACATTCGTACGAGCAGCAGCCATTAACATACCAGGGGTGATTTTGTCACAGTTTGGAATGTAAAATACTCCATCAAACCAATGCGCATTTATAACTGTTTCAGCACTGTCAGCAATTAATTCACGACTTGGTAATGAATAGCGCATTCCGATGTGCCCCATTGCAATACCATCATCAACACCAATCGTATTAAATTCAAATGGGATACCACCAGCTTCAATGATTGCCTCTTTTACGACATCTGCAAACTCACGTAAATGTACATGTCCAGGAATAATATCAATATAAGAGTTACAAACACCAATAAATGGTTTCCCTAAATCTTTTGCTTTTACTTTTCCTGTAGCATATAAAAGACTACGGTGAGGAGCACGGTCTACCCCTATTTTAATCGTATCACTTCTCATCTGTACACACATCCTCGGATTTGTTATTTGGTAGTTAGAAAGTATAAAAACATTCTTAACGAATAAGTACAACTAAGGCTGTCACTGAAAAGGCGTGGCTAAACCCTAATTTTCTAATTATAATGTATTTTATATTGTGTGTTGTCTGCTGTCAATAGAGTTGTATGACAAATTAGATAGATTTGATGAATCAGAGATATTATAAAATTACCTATTATTCAATTCCTAACTCTTTCATTGCATGCAAAATATGAATTTTCATCGCACTCTTTGCGCCTTCAGGATTGCGATTTTTCATGAATTCCATAATCATTTTATGGTCGTTGATCGTATCTTTGATTGCCAGTTCTTTTTTCTTTGATAATATGACTCCTTTATCAATCGCTTGATAGATAACTGGCATAAGTTTCTCCATGAATTCATTATGGGTAGCCTTTACGATGGATCTATGGAATTTTCGTTCTACATCCGTTCGATCCTCACCCAGTTTAATTTTTTGTTCTATTTGTATTCCATAGTCTAAAATGCGCTGTAATTCAGTATCACTTGCTCGAATCGTCGCATAAAAGGCTGCTTCCGGTTCAATGATTAAGCGTATTTCATACATATCTTTCGCATTTACTTTAGCATCTGCAAGAAAACCTAAAGATTCTATATTATTTACATCAATGTCTTCTTTTACATATGTACCCTTTCCTCGTCTAATCTCTAAAACGCCATTCGTAACCAATATCCGAATCGCTTCCCGAAGTGTTGTTCTACTAATATTTAGCTCCTCTGATAATTCAATTTCATTTGGCAGCTTATCACCGGGAAGAAATCTTTTCTCTATCGCAATCATTGACATGATATCGTCTGCAACACTATCAGATAGCCTTTTTTGCACCATATACTTTATCACCCTATTTTCTTTTTAGTATAGCATATAGGTTGGTTTCTTTTTATTTATCAAAAAATGCGAGTTTTCATGATATCTAATTGCTTGCCCTTTACCAAGTATGGCTCCAAGTAAAGTATTGCAGTATCTTTTGTTTCCAATTCAATAAAATCAAGGTAACTATTACATAACGAATATTCAACCAATTCTCTTAACAAATTACCTCTAGCCATCAAAATTCATGCTATTTCATTTATATCAATAACATTTAATATTGCTGATATTATATCTCCTCTTAATTAATTATTTCTGACGCCGATATTAAATTATATAGGTCTTTATATCCGGTTCACTATGATTATATAAACGGATTATTGTATTGTGTAGCGGCGAATGTAATATAGGAAGGATTGAATAGAGAGGTAATTGCAAAGTTTGTAAAGGGGGATCTAATTCAACTAGATTAGGAATCTATTTTGGACATCGATGAGACCGGCGAAGTAAATGATGTCATTATATGAAATTAACTAACAGGAGATTAATCAATATGAATAAACTATTAAATTTTAAAAGTATTAAATCAAAGATATTATTTGGATTTATGATCGTTGTTGCTCTTATATTCATACTAGGAATATATAGCTTCTTTGCAATTAGCTCGATCAATAAACTTACAGACGATATTGTTAATAAACAAGTTCAGATGTTAATTGCTGATGAACAATTAGTCACTTCTATTTCAGATAGAGTTTCAACTGCGCGAGCATTTGTTTTATCTGGTGATGAAGAATTTATCGATAAATTTAATCAATATACAGAAGATGGTATTAGTTATGAAGAGAAAGTCAGGAGCATAGGAGGCTCCGAAAGGTTTGATGAACTGATTAAAAAAACAGTTGAATGGAGGGCAAATATTGGGGAAAAGGTATTTGATGAGTATAAAAGAGGAAATGTAGAGCTTGCGAAACAAAATTTACAGGAATTGAATCAAGAAGCTGATGACCTTCGAGCTGGTTATACGGAGTTAGCGCAAGAAAAGGAAATGAATGTCAATGAACAGGGAAAAAGTATTATTAAAAGTGGTTCATCAACACTAATATTTGTTGTTATTATTGCTATAGCATCTTTGTTATTCAGTGTGATTGTAGCCTTATTTACAGCTAACTCGATTTCTAAACCTATTAAAAATGTAATGGAAAGAATGAAATTAATAGCAAGTGGCGATTTTAGTAAGGAGAAATTAGTAACAAAAGCGAGAGATGAAGTAGGACAACTCATAAATGCAACAAATGATATGAATCAAAATATGCGTGATCTGCTAAATCAAATTAACGCAGTATCTGAGACGGTATCGAGTCAGAGTGAAGAATTAACACAGACGGCTGGCGAAGTAAAAACTGGTACAGAGCAGATTGCAACGACAATGGAAGAATTGGCTTCAGGATCTGAAACACAGGCTAATAGTGCCAGTGATTTGGCAGATATAATGGGGACATTTACGAATAGAATTGAAAAGGCAAATGAAAATGGAGAACTTATTCAAGGAAATTCAAGTAAAGTTTTAGAGATGACAACTAATGGAAGCAAACTTATGAATTCGTCAACCGAACAAATGGTAAAAATTGATCATATTGTTAAAGATGCAGTTGAGAAGATGGAAAATCTGGATAAACAATCACAGGAAATTTCCAAACTTGTTTCTGTAATAAAAGATGTTGCTGATCAAACCAATCTTCTGGCTTTGAATGCTGCTATTGAAGCTGCAAGAGCAGGAGAACATGGTAAAGGCTTTGCGGTTGTAGCGGATGAAGTAAGGAAGCTGGCAGAGCAAGTAGCATTGTCCGTTAATGATATTACTGGATTCGTAACGATCATACAAACTGAATCTAGTGTTGTAGCTAACTCATTAAGAGATGGATACTCCGAAGTGGAACAAGGAACTGTACAAATTGAGACCACAAGTGAAACGTTTAATGAAATTAGTTCAGCAGTTACAGAGATGGTACAAAGCATTCGTTTAGTATCTGAGAATCTATCTGAAATTATGGCGGGTAGTCAAGAAATGAGTAGTTCTATCGAAGAAATAGCATCTGTTTCTGAGGAATCTGCAGCAGGAGTAGAACAAACAGCGGCATCAGCACAACAGGCCAGCAGCTCAATGGAAGAAGTAACGGGAAGTTCTGAACAGCTTGCGAAGTTAGCAGAAGAATTAAATGAACTGGTAAGACTGTTTAAATTATAGTTGGGAGACAGACTTAGCAGAGTTTGGAAATACTCTGGTTTGATAAGAAGGATAAGTGGAAAAAAGATGAAGGAAGACAGTATCGCTTTTTAAAAACTGTCTTCTTTTTCTAACTGTTTAACTAAATTATTTGTTAGTATCCAATTCAAGCTCCTTTATCTTTACGCCATCTGAGGTTAGTCGATATAGGCCCTAAACAACTGGATTAATCTGCACCAACCCTTTTAGTAAAAGGTCTTTGAGTTCTTGTTGTATGTCGGATTAATTATCTGATTTGTCTGTAATCTGATTAACAATCTGTAATGGCTTCCACCAATCAGTAGTTAATGCTAGCAACACGGCTCTTTGCTCTGAAGTCAGATTCATGCATTCTCTCCATTTTAGGTTACTGGATTCCTTTTTATTATAATCGATTTCGCTTGAACAATTACAGTTCCATACTTAAGAGTACGAACTAAATGCTAAATAGCTGATGCATTGGATAAAAGAATGCGGGAAAAAAACGAAGCAAACGGGGCACTCATACTATATATGTCAATAATTTTCCAGAGTAAAACAAACGTTTGTTTTAACTAAATATAACTTTCAAATTAAGGCTGGATCTCTGTCAGTGTAGGGGATATGTTGGAGAAGGCTCCCTATAAGGAACCTTCTTATTTCTTATCTTATCACTCTTGAATATTGAACTGGCGGGTTTACTTTATGCGTCAATTTCTTTTCTAAGTGTAAACTCCAATAAGGATCATTAAGCATCCCTCTTGCAACGGCTACTAGTTCTGCATCTCCATTTGAAATGGTTGCTTCAGCTAGTTCTGGACTGCTTAATTTGCCAACAGCGATAACGGGTACGTCTAATTGCCTTTTAAACTCACGTGCAAAGGGTACTTGTTATCCAACTGTGTTTTTTGGTTTATGTTCTCCTGGAGGACCTTCCCCGCCACTTGAAACATGGAAAACAGCTGCACCAGCTTTTTTAAATTGCTGAATGGTTTCTTCCACTTCTTGGTTTGTTAAAGCTCTTGGGGGTTTAAGTTCGCCATTTATTGTTTCCTCTGATAGCACTTCTACAGGAATATCAGAAGCCCCTACAGGTTGGTTGGCATCTTCTGCTTTTCTACCTGCATGGGCAATTTGAATTCCAACCTTGGCGTCATATTTTTTAATTTGATTAATAATTCGTTGGTAATGGGCAACTTGTTCATCTGACCATAGACCGAGGTCGCCGTTTGTAATACGTCCTTCAGGAGTAACACTAGTCATTTCCATAATAATTAGACCGGTTCCTCCAACGGCTCTTGAGACATGGTGAACAAAATGCCATTCGTATGGAGTGCCGTCTTCTTTAGTGACTGAATACTGACACATCGGAGCCATTACAATCCGATTTTTTAATGTTAGATTTTTAATCGTATATGGCTGAATAAACGACTCATAAATGAAGTTTGGTATGTCAACCGATAATATGAAATGAAGCTAAAAGCTCATTAATATTGGCTCTTTTCTTAAGGATTGTTGCTCTTTGCTTTCGGGCAGTTAGGCAAGCGGATGCTTGCCTTGTCACGCATTAGCGTGACATTTTCAGAAAGGAAAACGCGGATAGGTAAATGAATTTACCAAATTAGCGTTTTCCTTTCTGAAAAAACTGCCCAAAAGCAACGAAATTTACGAGAACAGCCTTAATATTAAAATGAATTCCATTTTTCACAGCCTTAATTACAAAAATAAGGATACAACCCAAATTAAAACTCCAACCCAAAGAAGTACGATAACTGCTCCAGCAATCCAATTTTTCCGCTTTACCTTTTCCGATCTCTCTGCTTTTTCACGACATACTTTAAGTACGTCTTTTGGTATTAGTTTCAGCACTAAAAGAATTCCTAACGGGATAAGGATTATATCATCTAAGTATCCTAATATAGGAATAAAATCTGGAATTAAATCAATGGGACTAAATGCATATGCTACAAATATGAGTGCTAACAATTTTACATATAGAGGCGTATTAGGATGTTTATATGCTTCAATTAGAATGAAAATATCTCTTTTTATATTTTTTGCTCTGGTCTTTATATCAGTAAGTATTTCCCCCATTTTTTCCTCCACTAATCATAAATTATTTCATATTAATAAAGTAACAAACGTGTTATTGAAAAACAACATCTGTTTCGTTGCTATTTTTATGATATAAACAAAAAATGTAAAGAACTAGAAAACGAATGAAAACCAAAGGGTGGATTGTTTTTGCTTATTATATACCTTAGAAGCCTTCTTCATTAAGAGTCAGGATATGAGTAATAAAAGTATATAAAAATGAAGGGATAATTGAGGATAACGGGGGATGACTTTAAGCTGAGTTTTCATTATACATTCAAATGATGAGCTATAGAGGTCAGCATAAAGGATAATAATACAACAAAAGGGAGAGGTTTAATAGTAAGGAAAGAATATGAACCTGGATAAAGATGTTTATCATCTTTCCTTACAATTTTAAAGGATAATAAAGGATGATTTCAATGGGTGATATTACTGTATTTATTGATAAATTTGGATATATTGTGCTATTTGTTTCACTTTTACTGGAATTGATTGCTTTTCCATTGCCAGGTGAAGTTTTAATGAGCTATACGGGATTTCTTGTTTTCCAAGGACGTTTAAATTGGATAGTTAGCATTTTGATTGCTGGTATCGGAGCTTGTATAGGAATGACTATTTCTTACTGGATAGGTTTTAGGTTAGGAAAACCATTCTTCGAAAAATACGGTTCTCGCTTTCATATGGGTCCCGAACGATTGGAAAAATTCTCCCTTTGGTTTAGTAAGTATGGGAATAAGTTGTTGCTTATTGCATATTTTATCCCGGGAATTAGACATTTTACTGGGTACTTTTCTGGAACTACCCGACTTCCGTTTCGAATATACGCCATTTTTGCATACAGCGGAGCGTTCATTTGGGTGACAATATTTATTACACTCGGCAAACTATTAGGTCCTCAGTGGGAGGCATTTCACAGTTCCATAAAAAAGTACCTTATTATTGGAGGGATAGTAGCTTTAGTCATTTCAATTGCTGTCTTCATTTATAAAAAATTCAATGAAGAGATAAAAGATACCGTAATAAGAATGTTGAATCAAACTTTGACTATTTTTCATACAAGAAGACGAGTTGGTTTTCTAATAGCAATAACTTTTATTCTAACGCTGGGTCTTATGATTCTAATGTTTGGAATGATAGAGGATTTTCTCAGAAACGAATTTACGAATTTCAATTATATCGTGAGTTTACTGATCTCTTCCATCTTTAATAACAACTGGACAGACACGATGGGAACACTCTCATTTCTAGGTTCAAAGCAAGTCCAATTTATTCTTCTCAGCTTTACCCTTATTTGGATTCTATTGAAAGGTGAAAATAAGTTAATTGTATTATTCTCTTTTGCAATCGTGATTGTAGGTGGAGAATTCTTTGAAGAAGGTTTAAGGAGATTTTTTCATTTTCTTTCTCCTGATTCTTATTCGTTTAAAGATCATTTTTTCTACCACTTTCCAAGTGAGCAATCGTTAATGAATTTCATCATTTATGGTTATACGGTATTTATTGGGGTACGCTTTATAAGAAAGGCTTGGATCCATACCATTATTCCAATTGCGGGATTATTGGTGTTGATGCTTATTGCCATCAGTCGATTGTTTTTTGAAGTTGAACTTCCAAGTGATATAGCTGCTGGCTACGTCTTCGGGGGAGTCTGGTTGGGTTTAAATATTCTTTTTCTGGAAATATTTAGATTACTGAGGAAAATAGATATCGAGCCAATACATTGATTTTTAATAATTCTTCTTTTAAGGAAACATTGGAAAAGTAACAAATAGTAATAGCTAATAATAGGTGAATAGGTTCGCCTTTAAACGCGATTTGGCTAATGACTCCTGTCGGTAATTCATACTGGCAGGGTCTTTTTATTTTTCCATTCAAATAATCACTTGAATGAGGTAGTGGAATAAGGTTATTATATATTCAAGCGAATACTTGAATGAGGATGGAGTGATAATATGAAGAATAAAGATACCTGTGAAATTTATTGTTATGACGAAGAAAAGGTCAATCGAATACAAAGGGATTTACAGACTGTAGATATTTCTAGTGTTGCTCAAATGCTAAAAGCTATGGCTGATGAAAATAGGGCGAAAATTACTTATGCTTTATGTCAAGATGTGGAACTATGTGTGTGTGATATTGCAAATATCGTTGGTATTACGGTTGCCAATACTTCTCATCACTTGCGAACACTACATAAGCAAGGTGTTGTGAAGTTTAGAAAAGAGGGAAAACTCGCCTTTTATTCGTTAAATGATGAACATATCAAGCAGATAATGATGGTTGCGTTAGCGCCAAAAAAAGAGGCGAACGCCAATGTCTGATCAACAAGCTAAGCTATCTGATCAAGAATTGAAAACCTACCGTGTTCAAGGATTTACTTGCACGAATTGTGCAGGTATTTTTGAAAATAATGTGAAGGAGTTACCTGGTGTTCAGGATGCGAAAGTAAATTTTGGAGCAGCTAAAATTTATGTGACAGGTTCCACAACGATTGAAGAATTAGAGAAGGCCGGAGCTTTTGAGAATTTAAAGATTCGAAATGAAAAAGAACATAGAGCAGAACATGAACCTTTCTGGAAGCAAAAAGAGAATATTAAGGTATATATATCGGCCATTTTACTTGTTATTAGCTGGTTTTTAGGGGAGCAATATGGGAAAGAGCATATTCTTCCGACAATTGGTTATGCAGCTTCCATTTTAATTGGCGGATATTCGTTATTTATTAAAGGATTTAAAAATCTAAGTAGATTAAAGTTTGATATGAATACCCTAATGACTATTGCTATTATTGGTGCCGCACTGATTGGTGAATGGGGTGAAGGAGCAACCGTTGTTATCCTTTTTGCAATCAGTGAAGCATTAGAACGTTATTCAATGGATAAAGCTCGCAGTACCATTGAATCATTGATGGATATAGCCCCAAAAGAAGCATTCATTCGTCGTGAAAATGAAGAAATGATGATCCAAGTTGAAGATATTCAAGTTGGCGATATTATGATCGTAAAGCCTGGTCAAAAATTAGCGATGGATGGAATGGTCATTAAAGGGACTTCTACGCTAAATCAGGCTGCCATTACAGGTGAAAGTGTTCCAGTAGCAAAGACATTTGATGATGAGGTGTTTGCAGGAACCTTGAATGAAGAAGGATTGCTTGAAGTTAAAGTAACAAAAAGAATGGAGGATACAACTCTTTCGAAAATTATTCATTTAGTCGAAGAAGCGCAAGCAGAACGTGCTCCTTCTCAAGCGTTTGTCGATAAATTTGTAAAATACTATACACCAGCGATTGTGATTTTAGCTCTTTTAATTGCTGTTATTCCATCACTATTTGGCGGTGCTTGGAGTGAATGGATTTATCAAGGATTAGCTGTATTAGTGGTTGGTTGTCCTTGTGCCTTGGTTGTTTCAACACCTGTTGCGGTTGTTACAGCTATAGGAAATGCTGCGAAAAATGGCGTTTTAATTAAAGGTGGTATCTATTTAGAAGAAACAGGACACTTGAAGGCGATTGCCTTTGATAAAACAGGAACATTAACAAAAGGTGTTTCTGCTGTAACCGACATCCTAGCTATTGGCAGAAATCAAAATGAGTTGTTGCTAATCACAGCAGCTATTGAAAAGGGATCACAGCATCCACTTGCTTCAGCGATTATGCGAAAAGCAGAAGAAACTGGATTAAAATCCAATGATGTTTCAGTTGAGGATTTCCAATCGATTACGGGTAAAGGCGTTAAAGCGAAAGTAAATAACCAAATGTATTATGTTGGGAGCCCAAATCTTTTTGAAGAATTGCACGGAAGCATTGAAAGTGATAAAAAACAAACGATTGCAGAGATGCAGACTCAAGGAAAAACCGTTATGCTGTTGGGAACGGAAAAAGAGATGCTTGCGATTATTGCCGTAGCTGATGAAATGAGGGAATCATCCAAAGAGGTCATTAGTAAATTGAACAATATTGGCATCGAAACAGTCATGCTTACAGGTGATAATCAAAGAACCGCAACTGCCATTGGAAAACAAGTAAGGGTTTCTAATATTAAAGCTGACTTACTTCCAGAAGATAAGCTGAACTTCATTAAAGAACTTCGTGAAAAACATCAAATTGTAGCGATGGTTGGGGATGGCGTGAACGATGCACCAGCACTTGCGGCTTCGAATGTTGGTGTAGCAATGGGTGGTGCTGGAACTGATACAGCCTTAGAAACGGCTGATATTGCCTTAATGTCTGATGATTTAAGCAAGTTGCCATATACCATCAAATTAAGTCAGAAGGCGTTAGTCATTATCAAACAAAACATTACCTTCTCTTTAGCAATTAAATTAGTTGCATTATTGTTAGTGATCCCTGGTTGGTTAACGCTGTGGATAGCGATATTTGCTGATATGGGGGCAACGTTGCTTGTGACATTAAACAGCTTACGTTTGTTAAAAATAAAAGAATAAAAGTAAGGTTTCCTAGCTGTTACCTTCCACTTCCCTATGCTAAATAGTTGGTATATTTGAGGAAAGAGCATGGAGAAAGAAGAGCAGGCAAGCAATATCATGATTTAATCAAATTTTAATAAAAGTTGCTCCAAATAATATAGCACTTATCAATAAACTGGACTGGGTCAACCAGAAGACAGGCAGTGCAATTGGACTAACAACCATCCAGATAATCTCTGGATTAATTTTAGAAGAGCAATCCACACTGTTACAAACTATAGGCGGAATACTATTATTAGGTTCCACTTTTGTTAGTGAAATGCGGTTCAGCAGAATACAAGAAAATAAATAAAGAGATGAAGAATCCGCTTTGAATAATTTTTCAAAGCCGATTCTATTGTAATTCTACTTTCTAGCCTTTCTGTAATGAAATACACATATTATATTAATTGATTAGTAATCTGGTTGTAATCAGTAGATGTTAATCTTGAAGCTGTGCATTAAAACATCTAAGGGGCTACCAAATGAATATAAAAGCAATCCTTTGTAAAATACTTAAGAAACATAAATATAACTACTATACAGATAAATGTGTTAGATGCGGAAAAGAAAGAAAAATATCCTAAGACTAAAACCTGACGTAAATTATTAAGCGTCAGGTTTTTTAATGGGATTTTGCTTCTCGTTTTTCATTCTTTATTTTATTTACTTGCGATCTCCAATAGTTTTGTTCCAGGGCCTGTCTGATGGAAAAGGAAAAATAGAGAGAATTGCAGGAGCAATAAGGAAAAAGAAGATGATTAGGATATGTATATGCAAAAATATACTGAATTCAAGATAATATCCTTATATTTTTATCAATTGAGTAGTAAAGTGATAGTAACGAAGGGAAGTGAGGCGTATTGAGAAAAAGTACACTTGGTTCACTAATCTGGTTGCGTATTGCTCGATTTACGCATCAAAGTAATCTATTATCGAATGAATTCTTAAAGCAATTTGGTATTACAACAGCTCAATTTGATATATTAAATCAGGTTTCTATTTATCAGCCGGTAATGCAAAGTGAACTTGCTGCAAAAGCGACCGTCTCAGAGGGTGGAATATCGCGTATGCTCACTCGACTTGAGCAAGAGGGGTATATACAGCGGAAGCAAGATTGGAAAACCAAATGGATTAGCCTAACGTCAAAAGGGGAAAGAAAAATCCAAGAAGTATTTGAACACCAGCTTGCCTTTCAAACGTCTATTCTAAATGAATGCTTAACAGAAAATGAGCAGAAAACCTTATATAAACTCATGACAAAACTACAAAAACATACCGAATATAAATTAGAAGAATAGCTATCCTAGTGTAAATGGTATATTATTTTTTCATTATCACTTGACTAGTAAACTGAAAAAGGGAGAGCATACTATGTATAAAATTCCAGGACATCATCACATTTCGATGATTACAAAAAACGCAAGTCAAAATAATCATTTTTACAAACAAGTACTTGGTTTACGTCGTGTAAAAGTAACAGTGAACCAGGACGATCCGTCGATGTATCACTTATTTTATGGCGACAAAACAGGTAGCCCAGGTACAGAACTAACCTTTTTTGAAATTCCTTTAGTAGGAACCACATATCATGGTACAAATGCGATCACTAGAATCGGGTTACTCGTTCCTTCTGAGGATAGTCTCGGGTATTGGAAAGCACGATTTGAGGAACATGGTGTGTACCATGGGGAAATCACTACCTATGCAAATCGATCTGCCTTGAAATTTGAGGATCCAGACGGACTTCGTTTAGTGCTGCTCGTTTCAAACGGAGAAAAGATAGAGCACTGGGAAACATGGGAGAAATCTGAGGTACCCGCCGAACATCAGATTCAAGGAATGGGTTCTGTGGAAATGACGGTGAAGAGACTTGAGAAAATGGCGAACACTCTTACAGAACTGTTTGGGTATACAGAGGTAAGCAGAAATGATAGAGAAGCGATTTATCAGTCTGTCAATGGAGAGGCCTTTGGAGAAATTGTAGTGAAATATTTGGACAGCCCTTCTGAGAAACCAGGACGCGGCAGTATTCATCATTTAGCGATTCGTGTAAAAGATGATGAAGAACTTAGGTTTTGGGATGAACAAGTGAAAAAAAGAGGCTTCCAATCTTCGGGTATTGTCGATCGTTTCTACTTTAAGAGTATATATTTCCGAGAATCAAACGGGATACTTTTTGAAATTGCAACAGATGGACCAGGATTTATAGTTGATGGGGATGTGGAACATTTAGGAGAAAAACTTGATTTGCCGCCATTTTTAGAGGATAGACGAGCAGAAATTGAAGCAAAACTATCTCCGATTGAAGAGAAGTAAAATACTAACTTAATTTGTGCTAGAAAGATGTTTAGGCAATTCCCCCTGTGGTTACCTTAATCCAAAGGAGGAATTGCCTAATTTCATTTTTTAATATTATAAGTGCCTTTTAAATTATCTTAATTAAAATCACACCGACGAACATTAATACGAGACCTAATATTTGAATTGGCGTAATTCGATTCTTCACTGATTTTAACAGCCCGAACTGTTCTACTAGGAGACTGCCGACAATCTGACCGAATAGGGCAAGAATTATTGTTTGTCCGGTTCCAATTTGTCCAACAAGGAAAACATTAATTAGCACATATAGTCCGCCTATTATACCTCCAAGCCACACCCACCAAGGAGCTGATTGCTTAATAGGCTCCTTGATATTAGTATAATTTCGATCCTTTAGACCGACTACAATAATTAGTGTCACAGAGCCAATAAAGAACGAGACGAAGGCCGCTTGGAATGGGGAATGAAGGACGACCCCTAATTGCCCATTGACAGCTGCTTGAATGGACATTAACATTCCAGCACCAATCCCGATTAAACGCCATACCCATTGAATTGATTGATTTTCCCTTGGTACTGAGGGGAGCTTGCGTTTAGATATGATTTCCTGTACTACGACAGCTAATAAGACACCGATTAAGACCAGCAATACTCCGATCATCCGGTATATTCCGAAAGTTTGCTTTATCGAGTTAAACCAGCCAAAGTTATCAATTAGCATCCCCATTACAATCATTCCCAAAATTGGCATAACCGTTGTCTGTACACTTCCGATTTTAGGAAAAAGCAATATATTAGTGGTTAGCGCAATCACACCACAAAAACCACCAAACCATATCCAAATCGGTTGACTAGTGAACAGGCTTACGGGAACTGCAAATGAGGAACCACTAGTAATAATGATAATAGCTAAAAAGATTGTTCCAACTAAAAATGAAACCATTGAAGCTAAAAAAGGTGAAACAACGAATTTTCTCAGTTGTGAATTGATAGCTGTTTGTACAGCTAATCCGAACCCGATTCCAATACCTAAAAGAGCTGCTAGCAATTATTTCACTCCATCTTGTGATCGTAGTTTTTTATTACGTTTTTAATTATGCCATAATTAGTAAAGGAATCTTAATTATTTGTATCAAGTTTTGCCTTATTTTTCATCAGGATAAAAGATAATAATATAAAATCTAACAAGTTCGTTTGAATCGTTTATATAAATATGTTCCGTATTTGCATGGAATTTAATCGTTTCGTCAGTATTTAATTCAAACTTTTCCTCTTGGATAAAAAGGGTAAGTGTGCCTTGTTTCATTAGTACATATTCCACACCGGTATGCTTTTCGGATATATGATTAAAACCTGGCTTTAGATCTACAGTAAAAACTTCAAACTTTTTTTCGGGATGAAACGGGAAGAGCGAATATACAAGATAATTTCCATCATTATCAACTACTGGGTTAAGCTCATTCATCTTGATCTTTTTAATTTTTGGCCTCTCCGGTTCCCTTAAAAAAGCCGAAAAAGATACTTGCAGCCCATTTGCGATTTTCCAAAGAGTGGTGACTGTTGGATTTGATTTGCCATTTTCAATTTGTGCCAGCATTGCTTTACTAACCCCTGTCAGCTCTGAAACGCTATCTAGACTCAATCCTCGGTTTTTTCTCATTTTGGCAAGATTATTCGCGATTACTTCTTGAATAAATTCCATAATAAATCTCCTTGACTCTTTTTTGTGTTCATTATAACATATGTTTATACAATATAACATACAGAAGGTGGTGCAATTATGTATGGATTAGCAAAAGAAATAAATAGGGAAGAAGATCTTACGACATTCTCTCAAGGAGCAAAAGATTGTGTACCTACTTTAATTGGCTACATCAGTATTGGAATTGCCATGGGGATTGTTGGGGCATCATCCAATCTAAGCATATTAGAAATTGCGCTATTATCGGCATTAGTCTATGCTGGTGCGGCTCAATTTATTATTTGTGCATTGCTGGTAGCCGGAAGTCCTATTTCCGTTATTATATTTACAACTTTTATTGTAAATTTACGGAATTTTTTATTAAGCATGACATTGGCTCCGTACTTCACAAAATATCCTTTAATGAAAAATATTGGGATAGGGGCGCTTGTAACAGATGAGTCATTTGGTGTTACTGCAAATAAAATTGCCAAAAAGGAAACATTTAATGCCAGTTGGATGAATGGGTTGAATGTAACAGCATATATTTTTTGGAATTTATCTTGTATATTGGGTGCAATCTTTGGCAAATGGATTTCAAACCCGGAAGTACTTGGACTAGATTTTTCTTTAACCGCAATGTTTTTGGCATTGCTTGTGTTGCAATTAGAGAATATAGCGCATAGTAAATTAAAATTTTATCTAACATTGATTGTTTATGTAGTTATTTTGATGTTAATCCTTTGTATGTTTCTGCCTTCTTACATAGCAATTCTATTATCAACCATGATAGTTGCAACGATTGGGGTTGTGAAAGACAAATGAGTCTTAATTTATCAATGTTATTTATCATTTCAGGCTGTGCTCTTGTCACGTTTATTCCGAGGGTTATCCCATTTATCGTTATAAGAAATATTAAACTCCCAGCTATTGTGATCAAATGGCTCTCATTTATCCCAATTTGCATTTTTACTGCGCTTATCGTTGATAGTTTTATTATCCAGGATGAATCATTGTTATCCATTGATTGGCGCGTTCTTATTGCAATTATACCAACACTGATTATAGCTTTATTTACAAGAAGCTTGTCCATTACGGTGATTGTAGGAATAGTGAGTATGGCTGCTGTCAGGTTTGTGTTTTAAAGCAAACTTGATACGATTCTGAACGTAACAATGAGGGGAAAGCGGAGATTTTAGGAAATAACTTAATAACAGAATAGTGGTAAGAGCAGTGGGGCTGCTCTTATTTTCGATTATCTTAGCTTCTTTCACTAACCTTACGATGATTTCTATTCTTCCGTAGGGTTCTTCGGCCCATTAAGCTCTAATTGATAAAATGCTAAGTCCAGCCATCGGTTGAACTTAAAACCAGCCTTCTCTATTGTGCCTGCATGAACAAAACCCAAACTTTTATGCAGGGCAATGCTTTTTTCGTTTGCTGCATCAATTCCAGCAATAAAGGTCTTATACTCTCTTTCCTTAGCAACAGTAATCAATTCTTTTATTAAAGAGGACGCAATTCCTCTTTTTCTGTACTCCCTATCTACATAAACAGAATGTTCAATTGAATATTTATAAGCCGGCCATGGTCTAAATGGACCGTATGTAGCAAATCCAACGACTTTATTATCAAGTTCACATACTAATATTGGATTATCTTCCGCCATCTTTTGTTCATACCATGATTGTCTATTTTCAAGTGTTTGCGGTTTATATGAATAAACAGCAGTTGTATTGATAATCGCATCATTATATATTTTCAAAATGTCCATTAAGTCTTTCGGTGTTGCTTCCCTTATCATGTTGTTCTTCCTCTCATCATCAGTTGCTTACTCTACTTATTTTAGAACGATTTATCCAAAACGTAAAATTAAACTATGAATAATCTTCCATCTAATACAAATAGATATAATCTGGGGACAGGCTGTATCGTGAAAATTACATGAATATCCAGTATTATCGCTGTTCTATTGGAAGAAAGTGATCAGATTCAATTGGGATTGGTGAAGCGGAACGATGTATTTTTACCTGAAGAACTTCTCGTATTTATTGATTTTCTAAAATTATCCTTGGAAAAATCAATGCCTAAGAACGGATAAGGGAAGAGATCTAATAGTTTTCATAGGAATATACCAATTATAAATTCCGCTGGGTTGACTCCGTAACATATTGAAAAAACACTAATCCCTACTTTTACTAAGGATTAGTGTTTTCCAATGATCATCAAACACTATTTATATAATTTACGAAATTCACGACGGGATTCGTCTGAAAGCGAACCGCCGATATCCATTAATTCAACAATGTCTTTAAAAGCTCTTTCGGGAATTGCTAAATCGGCTAGCTCCTCTGAAGAGAAGCCCAAGTTAATCTCATCTTCCCGGCCGTCTTTTAATTTGATAACAAAGTCAGGTTCCGTAACAAACGGTGTTGACATGCCGACCATATCAGAGAATTGGAAAGCTTCCAGTACTTTTTCTGGCGAGTTGATGCCGCCAGTAGCCATTACGGGAATACGGCCAGCGATATGTTCGTATACGACTTGGTTCATGAATTCACCTTTATATTTACCTTGGCGAATCGTTTGTTTGTATATATTCTTTCCCCAACTAGCAGTAGCTAAATATTGGATATTTGCTACTTCTATGATCCGGTCCATGAAATAAAAGAAGTCTTCTGCACTGTAGCCGATTTTCTCACCGCGGGTTTCTTCGGGTGTACCCCTAAACCCTAGGATAAAGTCGTCTGGTGCTTCTTCATCAATCACTTTCTGGACAGCTTCCATTACTTCAATACCGAAGCGTGAGCGATTTTCAATATTCCCGGCGCCATATTCATCGTTACGTTCGTTTGAAAAGGTGGATAAGAATGTTTGAATTAATAAGCGCTGGGCACTTGAAATTTCAACCCCATCAAAGCCGGCTTTAATCGCCCGGCGAGTTGCATCAGCATATTGTGTGATGACATGCTGAATTTTACGCTTAGACATCGGTAATACGGTATGTTCAACCGGAGTTTTCAAGTTCATTTTACTCGGACCATACACGACACCAAAATCCTTGAGTGATATTTTGGAGAAACGACCTGCGTGCGTTAATTGAATAATTGCTTTGGCACCATCTTTTTTCATCGCTTGTGCAAGCTGTTTGAGTCCTTCAATGCTGCGATCATCATCGATACTAAAGCCATATTCAAACAGTTGCCCATATTCCTCAATATAGGCAGCGCCTGTAATTTGCAGCGGTGCAGAACAAGCGCGTCGTGCTGCATAGGCCAAATCTTCCCCAGTAACATACCCTTCACTTGTTGAAGAATTGGTAATCATAGGGGACAGGACAAAGCGATTATCCAATTCAGTTCCATTTGGAAGAGTGATTGTCTCAAACATCGGTTTATATTGCTTTGTTATATTCATATGTGTTGTTTTCAATTCCCTCCGTCGCGTAATATTTGCAAATGAATAAAACTGTCACCTCGAACATGGAGTATCAAATAAGTACAGTTTTTCTCCCTGTACCAATAGTTTGCTCATTTAAATAGCATCATTATTCAAATAATTTTTTAAAATTTAAGGCACTCTACTTGAGGGCTTGCTAATACATGATATACTAAGTATATCATATGATGAAATTTATATTGGAAAGAAGGAATAATAATGAAAAAAAGAGCGAATTTCTTATTTATAGAAAAAAATGATGATGTTTATACGCTAAGTATGACACCAGAATTGCAAGATGATATTGGTACAGTTGGATTTGTAGAATACACAGATGGAGAAACACTTAAAGCGGATGATGCGATTTTAAGCTTAGAAGCATCAAAAACTGTTTTTGAACTGGATTCTCCATTAGCTGGTAAAATTGTTGAGCGCAACACAGCAGCAGTAAGTGAACCAACATTGCTAAACTCAGCTAAAGCTGAAGAAAATTGGGTAGTTAAATTAACGGACGTCGATGAAGCAGCATTTAATCAACTCGAAGAAGCTTAATGTTAGTTGAACAGAATCGGGATTTTGACTTTCTGTTAATCCCACACTTACAATTCTTGCTTTTTCTCGAATTCTTTTCGCTAAGGGTCTTACAGCCAGTTGATTTGGGATAAATCCCTTGATAGACCTATTCTTTATTATAATCAGTGTGCTGATTAGCAGTAATAATAGGTCTATTTCTTAATACATAAGTGCGACTGGTCTTTTCTAAAAAATAATTTTGAAGGAGCAGCATATGGATCAAGAAGCTAAATTGGATTATCTAATTGAATATTTATTGAGCGAGAATCCACATGCTAACAAAGAAATAAGGCTGGATAAAACAAATACCGCGGAAGGTAAAATAGCGCTGTTTCGAGGACTATGTAATATCCGGCAGCCTGAACCTGTCTCAGAACAGTTTATTAAGGTTCAAGATGCCTTCTTAACACAGTGGAATAATGAACGACATATAACCACCTTACAGGAATTAGAAGCTGTTCATCCTCAGCTATATTTATGGCAAGGTGATATTACAAGTCTGGCAGTGGATGCAATAGTTAATGCGGCCAATAGCAAGATGCTGGGCTGCACGCTGGCAAATCATCAATGTATCGACAATATTATTCATACCCGTGCAGGTGTACAGTTGCGCTTAGAATGTGATGCGCTAATAAAAGCTCAAGGTCGCAAGGAGCCGGTTGGGAAAGCGAAAATTACCAATGCATATAATTTACCGGCAAATTATGTAATACATACGGTTGGACCATTTATCGAGGAACGTGGTGTCTCACCTTTAAAAGAGCAAATGCTTGCTTCGTCCTATAATTCTTGTCTAGCCTTGGCGAATCAATATCAATTAAACACGATTGCTTTTTGCTGCATTTCAACAGGCGAATTTAATTTTCCTAATCAACGTGCAGCTGAGATTGCGATTCAAACGGTGAAAAAATATATAAGAGATACTGGGTCGACGCTTCAAGTTATCTTTAATGTGTTTAAGGATGAGGATTTACAAATTTATCAGCCCTTATTAGCGGGGAAAGAATAGGAGATTATTATGCAGCAGCTTGAAAATCATTGGAAAACACTAACAGTCGGAGCATCCTTGTCACAAGCCGATTTATTAAACCAACTAATAGAGGAAGCTGAGGCAATTGTTATCGGTATTGGTGCAGGGATGTCTGCAGCAACTGGCTTTACATATGTAGGAAAACGATTTACGGACGCCTTTCCTGATTTTGTTGCGAAGTATCGTTTATTTGATATGTTACAAGCAAGTCTATTTGATTTTGAAGATGAGCAAGAATATTGGGCTTTTCAAAGTCGATTCAGTTTGCTGAATTTCTTTGACCAGCCAGTAGGAGAGGCATATGTTGATTTGCGACGTCTGGTGATAGGTAAAAATTATCATGTTATTACAACAAATGCCGATAATGCGTTTTATGCAGCGGAGTTCGATATGGATAAAGTGTTCCGCATCCAAGGAGAATACGGGTTATGGCAATGCTCCGAGCACTGTCACCAACAGACATATCATGATGAAGCCTTAATTCGCCAAATGGTCAATGAACAATCGGATATGAAGGTACCTGCAAGTTTAGTTCCTCATTGTCCGAAATGTGGAGCCAGTTTGGAAGTCAACAAACGTAATGAAGAAAAAGGAATGGTCGAGGATGGTCATTTCCATGAACAGAAAGACCGTTATGAAAGCTTCCTAAAAGATAATAAAGATAAAAAAGTGCTGTTTCTGGAAATAGGTGTGGGACATACAACCCCACAATTTATTAAACAGCCATTCCAGCAAATGACGGATGGAAACGAGAAAGCGTTGTATGTAACGATGAATCAAAAAGATTACTTCATCCCACATGCCGTTCGTCCGCAAACAGTAAGGATTGATGAGGATATTGCTGAAGTATTACATGATGCAAGTAATTAGAAAACTAAGGTAAATCCTAAGCCTTTCGGTGACAGCCTTAGTTGCACTTATGTAGTAAGAAATATTTTATACTTTCTTGACTACCAAGTAAATAATGGGGGTTGCAAATTGTATTTAATTGAATCGAAGCGTGATGGAGAATGGATTTATGATCCAGGAATGGCGATGGCTTTACAAGTATATGTGAAAGACAATATCTTTTTAGATGACGATGTCTTATTCGCGTACATGATGCAGCCGGCTGTTCAAATTGGAAAATTCCAAAATGCATATGAGGAAGTCAATCAGCCGTATATGGATGAACATGATATTAAAATCATTCGCAGGGAAACAGGTGGCGGTGCAATCTATCTCGATGATCGCAATATGAGTTTCTGCTTCTTATTCGATGGCAATAATGACATCTATGGGAATTATGCACGTTTGTATGAACCAGCCATCAAAGCACTTGAAAAATTAGGTGTAAAAAACCTGGAACAAAAAGGGCGGAATGATCTAGTTTTAGATGGAAAGAAAGTTTCCGGTGCAGCGATGACTTTACAGAAGGGTCGCGTTTATGCTGGGTATTCGTTATTATTAGATCCAAATTATGAAGCAATGGTGGCCGTTTTGAATCCAAATCAGAAGAAAATTAAATCACATGGGATCAGGTCTGTCCGCAGTCGAGTAGGAGCCATCCGTCCACATTTAGCGCCAAAATACCAAGACATGACAGTCTGGGAATTTTCGGATTATATGATTTGCCAGTTACTTGAAATTGAAGACAGTCGTGAAGCGAAGCATTATGAATTGACGCCAGAAGATTGGGCAGGCGTAGATAAAATTGCCACTGAAAAATACAATAATTGGGACTGGAACTATGGTCGTTTTCATCAGTTCGAATACCATTTAACAGAACGCTTCCCAATTGGAACGGTCAGTGTCGGCTTATCGATTGAGCATGCTAAGATTGCTGTCATCCAGATTACTGGTGACTTCTTCGGAACAAAAGATGTAAAAGATATTGAAAAAGCTTTAGTCGGAGTGCGATTAAGAAAATCAGATCTGATAAACGCATTAGAGCTGCTCGATTTAACGAACTATTTCGGAAATCTGACGAAAGAAGAATTCATTCGCTTTATTTTAAGCGAAAAGGCATAAGCACCGAGAGATGTAGAAAGAAGGATTAGATTGGTTAAATTAGGGATATTAGATTACGCCCAAATTGATGAAGGCGGAAGTGCTCAGCAAGCTTTGCAGAATACAGTTCAGCTGGCGCAATTAGCAGAAGCATTAGGCTATGAACGGTTTTGGATGACTGAACACCATAACGTGCCTGCTTTTGCGAGCAGTTCACCAGAACTGATTATGATGCGTTTAGCAGATGCAACGGAGCGGATTCGCCTCGGTTCTGGTGGGGTGATGCTTCCACATTACAGTCCGTATAAAGTAGCTGAAAATTTCCGGATTCTCGAAGCATTTCATCCAAATCGAATTGATTTAGGAATAGGCAATACAGTAGGAACGGCGATTGTGAATCGGACGCTGAATGAATTGAAAAAGGGTAAAATCAATTACGAGCAGAGTATTGATGATTTAACAAGGTATTTGAGCGACCAGGCAGATGAAACCCATCGTTTCTCCGGGATAACTGCTAACCCCGTTATTTCAACCTTCCCACAGATGTGGGTGTTATCAACGAGTGTCAGAAATGCTAAAATGGCTGCTAAATTTGGGATTGGCTATACATTTGGATTATTCCCGCATGCAGGAGC
This sequence comes from Oceanobacillus arenosus, assembly GCF_003369575.1. Classification (GTDB taxonomy): domain Bacteria; phylum Bacillota; class Bacilli; order Bacillales; family Amphibacillaceae; genus Oceanobacillus; species Oceanobacillus arenosus. The sequence continues at coordinate 85,571 of NZ_PIOC01000028.1, forward strand.
TGATAAATTAACCATTGGCATCCAGGCTGCAAAGACGTATCGTAATGAATTTCAGCCTTCACCTTTCATGGCAGCGCCTAAAGTGTCAATTGCCCCGTTTGTTGTTGCTGCTGAAACGAATGAGCAGGCAGAAGCTTACGCTGAAGCATTAGACCTGTGGCTACTCGGCGCGAAGAATAATTTCAGCGATTTGAGGGAGTTTCCATCAGTGGAAACTGCTAGGCAATATCCATATACGAAAGCAGAGAAGGAGATCATCGAAGCGAATCGATCTCGAATGATAGTAGGCGATATTGAAAGTGTCACAGAACAATTAAATGCGTTGATCAATCAATTTAAGGCTGATGAAGTCCTGTTAGTACTCCTTATGCCAGGTCTCGGAATTCGCAAAAAGGCTATTGAATTGTTGGCTGGAGCATTCCATTAAATGAATAGTAATAAATATATATTTATACATACTAAAACCATGATGAGTAAAACAGTAAGGAGGAAATTAACATGACAAAGGGCAATAAAAAGGAGTTGACACTAGATCAACGAGAAGAATTATTCGAAGCGTTGAAAACCCGTTTTGAGATAAACATGAACCGTCATGAGGACCTTGAATGGGCTAAAGTCCAGGCGAAGCTAGAGATTAATACTGAAAAGCTGTGGTCGCTCCATGAAATGGAAAGAACGGCCGGCGAACCGGATGTTGTAGGTTATGATAAAGAGAAGGATGAGTACATCTTTTATGATTGCTCAGCGGAAAGCCCTAAAGGCCGCAGAAGTGTTTGCTACGATTGGGAAGCGCTCGAGTCAAGGAAAAAGCATAAACCGGATAATAATGTGATTGATATGGCAACTGACATGGGCATTGAACTTTTAACGGAAGAACAATATCGAGCACTGCAGAAACTTGGGGATTTCGATATGAAATCGTCGAGCTGGGTGCAAACACCCGCAAATATTCGAAAACTCGGCGGAGCTGTTTTTTGCGATTATCGCTATGGGCAGGTATTCCTGTATCACAACGGTGCGGACTCTTACTATGGTGCAAGAGGATTCCGTGGTTCGCTAAGGGTTTAAACTTTGCAAAGATAAAGTAAAAAACACATGTTAATAAGAACAACAAGGACACAAATGGATGATGGCATTTGTGTCCTTTAATTAATTCTAGAACTTAGATTATCCTAAACGGTCATCATTTTTCACCTTTTGCCCCGGTTCAATAAGAACAACAACCAGTTCTGAATATATACCCCTCACTAGAACCTCTGAACTAAAATCCACGACTTTCTTACCTACATAAGTGACAACCAAGTTTTCTAATGATTTCCTTTCGAGGCTAATCAAAATAAGAGAAAACACTTTATCCTCTAAATTGTTTTCAGTAATTTTGTATGGTATATTACCAATGTAATAACTTATTAAAGATCTTTAATAAGTTAGTTGAAAGGAGATAATCTTTGTGGATACTACTCCAAAAACATTGCATAAGGCGATTATTTCCAGCATTCGTAAATCTCTTTTGGAACTTGGAAGTGCAACAAAAGCGGAGCTAAGTGAGAAATTAGACATTAGCTTTCCAACAATAAGTAAGTTTCTGTCACAGATGGAGAAGGGGGGAGAAATTTTTTCTGTTGGCTTAGATGAATCCAGCGGCGGGAGAAGAGCAAAAAGATATGCCTATAATCCTGAGTATATGCTTGGTCTTGCTGTTTTCTTAGAGAAAACAGAAACCAATTATACAATTTTTAACTGTGTAGGAGAAGTGAAGGAACAAGGGGAGACACCAAGTGTACTAGTAGATGGTGGAGTAAATTTACTAACAAAGTTTATTGAGGAAATAGTGGCTGAGACTCCTTCAAAAATCTGTTCTATCGCAATTGGCGTCCCGGGTTCGGTTGATAACGGTAAAATTTTCTATGTACCTGGATATGAAGATTTTCATGATTTGGATTTAGAAGGGTATTATGAGGATTATTTTTCTATCCCTGTCGTAGTAGAAAATGATATCAATGCTGCTGTTCTTGGGTTTAGCCATCATAATAGAATGAAGGATAATCAATCACTGATATATATGTATTTTGGTCAAAATGGACCTGGTGCAGGATTAATGATCAATGGAGATGTTGTGCGGGGAAAGACATTTTTCGCTGGAGAGGTTTCGTTCGTCCCTCAATATAAGGAGCAGAATTTTGGGCAGGCATTAGAAAACAGAAGTAGTACTAAGGAAGGGTCCGTGGAATATCAAATCGACTCAATTAGCAGGTTTGTTGCCACTTGTACAGCAATAATTAATCCTCATACCGTCATTTTTAGTAACGATGAAATAGAAACAGAGATGTTAAGTAAAGTTGCAATAGAAAGTTCAAAATATATTCCAGCAGAACATCTGCCGGAGCTTACAGTAAGTGAATGGAAGCAAGATTATTTGTATGGATTACAAAGGCTCTGTCTAGATCTCATGATTATGAATGATGGTGTATAAGTAGATATAAAAATTATATAGAAAAAATGTAGGGTGAGGTTAATAAACTATGACAATATTCCTTTTAGTTATCATTTATTTAGCTTTTATCAGTTTAGGTTTACCTGATTCATTGCTGGGGGCAGCGTGGCCAGTGATGCAATTAGACTATGGTGCACCACTTGAGACTGCTGGATTCCTGTTTATGACAATTGCTGGCGGTACGATCGTCTCCAGTTTACTTAGCGGTCGGTTACTTAAACGGTTTGGAACTGGTAATGTTACATTTGTTAGCGTTCTCATGACTGCTTGTGCTTTATTAGGATTTTATTTTGCCCCATCGATTTTTTGGTTAGTTGTATGTGCGATTCCACTTGGTTTAGGGGCGGGTGCGGTTGATGCCGGATTAAATAATTATGTTGCTACAAATTATAAGGCACATCATATGAGCTGGCTCCATTGTTTTTGGGGTGTTGGAGCTAGTCTTGGTCCGATTATTATGGCTTCCTTTATTTCTGGAGAAAATACGTGGAGAAATGGATATCTTGTTATTTCATGCATTCAGTTTGCGTTAGTAATTATCCTTCTGCTCACATTGCCTTTATGGGGGAGAGTAAAGAATAACAGCAATTTGTCTGTAAGTGAAGGTATTGCTGATTCAGAAGGAGTCACTCCAGATGAAGATATAAAAGATATCAAGCCTTTAAAAATTAGAGGAGTCAAACTTGCGCTTGTGGCTTTCCTATTTTATTGCGGTGTTGAAGCAACAGTGGGGCTCTGGGGAAGCAGCTTCTTGGTTAATGTCAAAGGGATAAGTGCAGCAACTGCTGCCGGCTGGGTTTCATTTTATTATGTCGGTATCACAGTTGGTAGGTTAATAACCGGCTTTATTACCTTTAAAACTACTAATCAAACGCTCATCCGGGCAGGGCAAATCATCGCATTAACGGGTGCTGTTATTTTATTTTTGCCATTACCATCGGCTTTCTCACTCGCAGGTTTTATTATTGTTGGATTAGGATTAGCACCAATATTCCCTTGTATGTTGCATGAAACACCAGCACGTTTTGGAAAGACACATTCACAGACAATCATGGGCTACCAAATGGCGATTGCTTACACTGGCACTACGTTTATACCGCCTCTTCTTGGGTTTATGGCGTCCCATTTAACGTTAGGTATTTTCCCAGTTTGTATTGTAGTTTTTGTAGCTGCAATGCTCCTTAGCTCAGAGAAATTAAATGATTTATTGAAAAAGAAAGTTTCGCTGAAGTCAAATTCGACAGTAATGTAAGGATTGTATTTACTAGAATTAAAAAATAGAAGCTTAGGAGGAATTGAAATGATTAAATTAGTGTTAACAGATATGGATGGAACATTCTTAAATAATAGGGGCGATTTTAACAGGGAACAGTATTAAGATGTAAAAAAGCTAATGAAGGAAAATGATGTTGTTTTTGCTCCTGTTACAGGGAAGCAGTGTGAACGTGTGGAAGAACTATTTGGTGCTGACTCTGAGGATTTATGGATTTTGGGTGATAGTGCAACAAGAATCAAGCATAATGGGGAATTTGTTTATGAATCGCTGCTAAGCAATAAATTAGGGCTGGAAATAATCCGTGTGCTTGAGGAAATAAGTTTGGATTATACGATTATTGCATGTACTAGAAGCCGTGCAGTAATAAAAAATAACATTTCTGAAGTGATGTGACCCCCAAAAGTTAGTTTTTGACTCTAAATTTTGGGGTGCACTTCATGCCTGTCCCTTCGTCTCATACAAAAATCCCCAAGCAGATTGCAGTAATCATAGCGAGAAAAAGTAAGATTTTTTCACAAACGGTGACTTGCTCGTAATTCGTGACATTCATTTTCATCACAAAAAATCCCCCGATTGAGATAGTCAGGAATAAGCATGCAGCAGCCCAGAAGCGATCAAATCCTATCCATAGCCCCCAAAGTCCAGTTACTAAAAGGTAAATTAACGCAGGAAATCGTGCATAATAAAGACCAAATGTATCAACGAACCATACTACACTTGTTCGTTTCATCGGTATAGCCCGTTTATCTGCCTCCAAATCAGGGATATGATGGACCATCACCCACGCCATACAAAAGAGGGCGTTAATGACAGCATTTTGTAAAGCCCATAAAGGAATGGAATCTAAGACAATCCACGGACCAGCAAAACCAAGAAAGAGAATAGCAGGAAATAAACTGAGCCACTCCCCCAAAAACGGATGGTAGCTTAATCGTAAAGGGGGAAGCGAATAAGATGTGGCAGACCAAATGCCAATCAACAATAGTATGGCAAGTTTGTACTGAGAGAATAATGTGAGTAATACAGCAATGATCAGCAGAAAAATAGTTAGCCATTTACCCAATTGGCGAAGGCCTTTTAAGGAAATCATTCCCTTTTGAACAACCCTGCTTCCACCTGATAAAATAGCTGGACTATGTGCATCTGTACCTGTTTGGAAGTCTGTATAATCATTTAAAGCATGTGTCAGTATTCCGTGAATGATAAATGCAGCGATCGCAAGGAGAGCAAATAGCATAAGCAAGTCCCCTAATGTCATAGTAGCATCTATAAATAAAGGGAGAAGACTTGAAATAATCGTTGCAATACTTGAAAAGATAACTGCGATAGAACGTAGTAAAGTCCAGCCACCACGGAGTACTGTGAGAATCTGATTGGCCAATTGAGCCACTCCTTTCCTAAGATTCGTGAAGCGAATCGCGAAAGTATTGATTGGTAGGTGTACGCTTCCTTTATCATCATTTCCTTGTGCCGAGATTTTATTTATTCCATATACAATACAGCGGAAAATCATTTACTTTGAATTCACTTGATAATGTATTATCTAACGGATAGTGCAAATGTGAGATAAAAAGTATAATCAATACATGGGAGTTGGAATAATTTGCAAAAGGTGAGATTAACCCTCATTATCTTATAATAGTGAAATATATTACAGCGATTACTAATAGTGTTCGCTATACTACCGTGCAATAATTCATAATAGGAGGCAAAAAAATGGATATGAATAATAATGATATTTTAATTCGATTACGATATGCTCTTGATCTAAAAGATATAGAGATGGTAGAAATTTTTAAACTAGGTGGCATTGACGTAACAAGGGAAGAAGTGCAAAAGATTCTCACTAAAACAAAAGACAGTTATGAGGAAGGCTTTGGAACGATGGATGCTATCGATCATGACCATATACCTTGTGATAATTTCATGCTAGAATCCTATCTGAATGGCCTGATTATCTATAAAAGAGGGAAACAGGAACCAAAGCCAGGACAAAACGAAAACCAACCGATGATGATAAAAAGTAATGCCAGTGTCAATAATGTATTGCTGAAAAAGTTAAAAATTGCACTGGCGTTAACAAGCGAAGATATGATGAGCATCCTAAAAGATGCCGGAGTTATTATCGCTAAAGGAGAATTAAGCGCACTATTAAGGAAAGAAGGACATAGTAATTACCGAAAATGCGGTGATCGGTATGCAAGGAATTTTTTGAAAGGATTAGGTATGAGGTATCGGGGATAGACAAACTCAAGGAGTAGGAACAAGCTAAATTCCTACTCTCACCCCAGCGAGGTAAGTGTGATTCTATTCCGAGTTTAATATATTGACAAATTGGTGAACAAGGTCTAACATTTATAGTGAATTAAGGATACTTAAATTAGTGACAATATGGAGCTAATGAATAGATGGAAGGTGGGAACTTTCATAATTAAGATTTGAGGAAGAATGCTAAAAGGAGTTTTTTTGTCAATATGTCTCTAATTAGAGATATATGAATTAAAACTAATCTTATCGTCTCTTTATTAGAGTTTTAATTTGAATATAGGGTTTCAGCTTTTGATAAATTTAGGGGGGAATAATATGGATAAGATGACCTTCGTGCTATTTGGGGGAACAGGGGATTTAGCAAAGCGGAAAATATACCCGGCGCTATACAATCTGTTCATCGAAGGAAAATTGCCTGAGTCATTCTCCATTATTGGTTTAGGAAGAGGACAAATGACGGATGAAGATTTCAAAGAACGAGTAAAGAATTCAATCCATACCTTTTCTAGACGTATGTCAAAGAATGACTCGACAATGGAGAGATTTCTAACTTTTATTCGATATAGCAAGTTAGATGCAGCGAATAAAGAAGATTTTCATAGTTTACTTAAGCTTGTACAGGATAGAGAAAAAGAGTTAAATATTCCAGAAAATCGGTTATTTTATCTTTCTGTCTCACCAACGTTCTTTGAAACGATTGCGATGAATGTTAAGAATAGTGGTTTAGGAACAACCAAAGGCTGGAAACGTCTAATAATTGAAAAGCCATTTGGTCGTGACTTGGAGTCTGCAAGATCCTTAAATCAGAATCTAAGCAATGCGTTTGCTGAAGAAGAAATTTATCGGATTGACCACTACCTTGGTAAGCCGATGGTTCGAAATCTTGAAACATTAGAATTTGCAAATCCAGTTTTACAAGCATTATGGAATAATAAATTCATTGCCAATGTTCAAATTACCGCAAGCGAAACAGTTGGAGTAGAACAAAGGGCTGGTTATTATGATCAAGCTGGAGCATTACGCGATATGTTCCAAAACCATATGCTACAAATACTAATGATGACGGCAATGCACGCACCAAAACAAACGGGTGAAAACGAGATTCGCGCAGAAAAACGAAAAGTGTTAGAATCCCTTCGTCCATTAGAGAAGAATGAAATTGAGAAAAACGTGATAAGAGGACAATATGATTCAGGAATAGGGGAAAACGAAAATGTTCCTGGGTATCGAGATGAACCAGGTGTTTCAGAAGACTCCCTAACCGATACATTTATCGCAGCAAGGTTACAGATTGATAATCCAGATTGGACTGGTGTTCCTTTTTATATCCGTACTGGTAAGAAAATGAAGGAAAAATCCACACGTATCGTAGTTGAATTTAAAGCGAATGAAAATGAGATCTATTCAGATGAAGATCCTAACCTGCTCGTAATAGAAATTAATCCGAATGAGTCTGTTTCATTGATTTTAAATAGTAAAAACCCTGCGAATGGTAAGATGGAATCTATCAATGTCGATTATGCTTCCGAGAAATTGGATGTACCTGATGGCTATGAATTATTAATTTACGATGCACTCCGTGGAGATTCCAGGTTTTTCTCACACTGGGATGAAGTGGAGCTAGCATGGGAGTGGGTTCAACCTATCTTAGAAGCATTTGAAGAAAACCGTATCCCATTGCATAAATATGCCGCAGGATCAAATGGCCCAGATGCAGCAAATCTTATGCTTGAAGAGGACGGGTTTAAATGGTGGTTAGACAAACCAGCAACAGAAGAAAAAGAATTAGTGGTACAAGGTTAAGACATCTACCAAATGATTTGTATTATACCGGACAACACTTTTAATAGTTTGTTTGGTCAACAAATTATAAATGTAAGAATGAATTTGGAAGGGGAATTATTATGCAAGTTGGATTAATTGGATTAGGCAAAATGGGGTTAAATATCGGTAAAAACTTAATCGATCACGAACATCAAGTGGTCGCTTATGATTTAAATGCTGAAGCTGTACAAGAGATGGAAAAATACGGTGCAAAAGGTACAAATAAACTAAACGAGCTTTTCGAATCACTAGAAAAGCCTAGAGTGCTTTGGGTAATGGTACCACATAGTGCTGTAGATTCCGTAATCGGTGAAATTACTCCACTGTTAGAACAAGGTGATATTGTAATCGATGCTGGAAACTCTCATTATAAAGAATCAATACGCCGTTATCATCAATTGCGCGAAATTGGCGTTTCCTTCATGGATGCGGGAACTTCAGGCGGTATGGAAGGCGCAAGAAACGGCGCAAACTATATGGTCGGTGGAGATCAAGAAGCTTGGGCAATCACTGAACCAATCTTCCGAGATACTGCAGTAGAGAAGGGCTACATTTTTACTGGTAAAGCTGGTGGCGGTCATTTTCTAAAAATGGTACACAATGGTATCGAATATGGTATGATGGCTTCAATCGGTGAAGGTTTTGAAATTCTTGAGAAAAGTGAATTTGATTACGACTATGAAAAAGTTGCAAGTGTTTGGAATAATGGTTCGGTTATCCGTTCTTGGTTAATGGAATTAACAGAACATGCCTTCTCACAAGATGCAAAATTAGACAGTATTCAAGGGATTATGCATTCTTCTGGTGAAGGAAAATGGACGTTAGAAACTGCACTAGATTTACAAACAGCAACACCAGTCATTGCAATGTCGCTGCTATCGCGCTATCGCTCAACTGAACAAGATACATTCACAGGAAAAGTAGTCGCAGCGCTTCGTAATGAATTTGGTGGACACGCTGTAGATAAAAAATAGTGCGTTATCTATAAATTGAATCAAAACTAAAAAAATGGAGGAATTTAATCATGAAATTTTTTATCGACACTGCAAATCTAGAGGACATTAAAAAAGCTTACAAATTGGGAGTTTTATCAGGTGTAACTACGAACCCTTCTTTAGTTGCAAAAGAAGGAGTAAAATTTGAAGATCGTATTGAAGAAATTTTACAAGCAGTACCAGAAGTAGAATCTGTTTCTGCAGAAGTAAGTCCTGATGCAGAAACTGCAGAAGAAATGATCGCACAAGCTGAAGAATTAATTAAAATTAACGGCGGCGATAAAAAAATTACAATTAAAGTACCAATGACATTAGCTGGTTTAGAAGCAACTAGATACCTATCTAAAAAAGGTGTAAAAACTAATGTAACGCTTATTTTTACAGTAAACCAAGCACTCTTAGCTGCACGTGCTGGTGCAACTTACGTATCTCCATTCCTTGGACGTTTAGATGACATCTCTGAAGATGGTGTACAACTTGTAGCAAAAATTGCTGAATTATTCCGTATTCACAACTTGGATGCACAAATCATTTCCGCATCTGTTCGCCATCCTGATCATGTAACTCGTGTAGCAATGGCAGGAGCAGATATTGCAACAGTTCCATATTCCGTAATCGAACAACTTACTAAACATCCATTAACAGATCAAGGAATCGAAAAATTTGTTGCTGACTGGAAAAACGCAGTTAACTAAGAATTAAATCATTAATTTACAGGATGTGATCAGCTGTATGGCTGATCACATTTAATAACTTATGGGGGGATAAATATGTCTATTTCATTTGATTATACAAATGCTTTGTCATTTTTTAACAAGAGCGAGATTGATAATTTAACAGAACAAGTAAAGGTTGCACATGATATGCTTCATGACCATAAAGGGCCAGGATCTGACTTCCATGGCTGGGTTGATTTACCAAGCGATTATGATAAGGAAGAATTCTCTAGAATTAAGAAAGCTGCAGAAAAAATCCGCAGCAATTCCGAAGCACTTGTTGTCATAGGGATTGGTGGTTCTTATCTTGGAGCAAGAGCGGCAGTGGATGCGCTTTCCCATACGTTCTATAACCAAATTGCTGGAAACACACAAATCTATTTTGCAGGGCAAAATATCAGCTCAAAATATATCACACAACTGCTTGAATTGCTAGAAGGAAAAGACTTCTCAATTAATGTTATTTCGAAATCTGGTACAACAACTGAACCTGCAGTTGCTTTCCGTATTTTCCGTGAATACATGGAGAAGAAATATTCGAAGGAAGAAATGAAGGAACGTATCTTTATCACAACGGATAAGGAAAAAGGTGCATTAAAACAATTGGCAGACGAAGAGGGCTATGAAACATTTGTTATTCCGGATAGTGTTGGTGGAAGATTCTCTGTATTGACAGCAGTAGGTCTGCTTCCAATTGCAACAGCAGGATTGGATATTGACAAGATGATGGAAGGTGCACGTGCAGCTTCTGAGAAATACAATAATGAAGATCTTCAAACAAATGAAAGCTATCAATATGCAGCGGTTAGAAATGCACTATACAGAAAAGGAAAATCAATTGAGTTGCTAGTTAATTATGAGCCATCTCTTCATTACGTGTCTGAATGGTGGAAACAACTATTCGGCGAAAGTGAAGGAAAGGATCAAAAAGGATTATTCCCAGCTTCCGTTGACTTCTCAACAGACTTGCATTCTATGGGTCAATATGTGCAAGAAGGACGTCGTGATTTGATCGAAACAGTAATTCAAGTAAAGGATCCAATTGCTGAATTAACAATAAAAGAAGATCCAGCAAATCTCGATGGATTAAACTTCCTTGCTGGCAAAACAATGGATGAAGTTAATAAAAGTGCATTCCAAGGTACAGTCCTTGCCCATGTGGATGGTGGCGTACCAAATCTAGTGGTTGAACTAGATTCATTGAATGAATATACGTTTGGAGAATTAGTATACTTCTTCGAAAAGGCGGTCGGCATAAGTGGATTATTAATGGGGGTTAATCCATTTGACCAACCTGGGGTAGAAGCGTATAAGAAGAATATGTTTGCGTTACTAGGAAAACCAGGATTTGAAGAAGAAAGGGCAGCACTTCTAAAACGACTAAATTAAGTTTTTATCTTGTGGTCTAGAGATAGAGGGCAAGCCCGCTGCACTTTTCTCTATTAAAGGGGGATGTTGAAATGAATGTTATGGATGCAAAGGTAATTAACACCAAATATGGATTGGAAATGTATGTTGACGATATACAAAGTGTAGAAATAAAGGAAGTTCATTCTCCAACAATAGAAAACCCCTTTTACGAAGTACGAATAGGGGTAGAATTTCTACTTATGAAAGATCAAAAATACTTTAATAAGATGGAAAATGATTTCTGGATTAGTATGAGTCCTGATTTTCAATCGGTTAAAATTAAAGAAACAGAAAAGAAAAATATATTTGCACTAAAAAATGATAAAGAAAAAGAAGCTACTAGGGAATTGGTTGGGGAGTGGCTTATCAAGACAGATTCATATAAACATGCGATTATGGAACGGATTAATCAGCAAGCAGATATGAAGAATGATTTATCAAACACAGATTATTTTCTCAAGAATCTCTTATACTTAGATTCGAATGATATTAAAGATGCTTTGATCGAACATTATAATTAATGAGCTATCAGAGGGAAAGGGGTTGGTTTATTGCCAATCCCTTTTTGCTCACAGTTAATATGTGGTACAGTGTTGGATAGATTGGATTTAATATAAATTTGAGATATCTAATGTCTCTTTCAGATAAAGTGAAACTTCATTAAGTGGGGGTTTTCTTCATCCTCCACTTAATGTTAGTTGAACAGAATCGGGACTTTACTGGCTGTTGATCCCCCACTTACAATTCTTGATTTTTCTCGAATTCTTGAAGTGGGGGTCTTACAGCCAGTTAATTCGGGATAAATATATAAAGGAATAGATAAAATGAACAAAACATACAAACATACGGACAGTGATTTGTCATTAAAATTATTCGCTGTTTTATCTCGAGTAATCGATATGATGGAATGTAAGTTGCTTAAAGGTTTAAAAGATTATGGGATAAACCTCACAGAGTTTGGGGTACTTGAATTGTTGTACCATAAAGGAGATCAGCCAATACAAAAAATAGGCAAAAAAATCCTGATTGCTTCGAGTAGTATTACATATGTAGTCGACAAACTGGAGAAGAAGAAGCATGTTAAACGGGTAGCCTGTCCCACGGATCGCCGGATTACTTATGCCGCCATTACTGATGAAGGTAGGGAATTAATGGAAGAGGTTTTCCCCAAGCTACAAGCATTCATGGTTGAGATGATGCGTGGTTTAGATGTGAATGAAAAGGAGAAGATGATTGAGCAATTAAAGCGTTTGGGGTTATTCGCTAAAAAATATTCGTTTGAATGAAACTGTACCAAAGGCTTCGCGCTTTGATACAGTTTTATCTTTACTCTGCAAATTCCAGTAATTCTATCTTGTTTCCAAATGGATCTTCAATTACTGTAAAATGTCCTGGGGGGCATTCTTGAGGGGTATGGTATAATAGTTTAGCCCCTTTTTCTGTTAAATAAAGAATGTCAGATTGGATATCTTCTGTTTTTAAGCCGATTACTACTTGTGAATTTTCCTCATAGACTAATGTATTTGGATTCGGGACTTTTTCGAGAATAAGTGGAAATCCATCTAAATTTAATTCAACAATCTCATCACCATACGCTCGTTCAACTTTAAAATTAAGAGTCTCGCAATAAAACTGTTTTGCTTTTTCAATATCCTGTACTTTAATAGATATCATACATAAACTATTGTTCATCAAATACCCCTTCCTCCATTTCTATAGTCGTAAAAGAATCCATAATAGTGTCTATTCAATACTTTCGTCAATGGATATTTAATATCCTCCTATATTCATTATTTTTCTGAAATTTACTTATATTTTTTAAAGAAGTGTAGTTAAGAGACAGTTTCGTTTACGATATTGCAATTTTCCAGAGGGGTTAATCAATCCTTTTATTTTTTAGCTTAGAAAAGGTTTATATAAACATATAAAACAAAATAATAAATAACAATTACATAGACTTTTCAGCTAATCTTTTCTATTATAAATAAAACGTGTGATAGACAAATCTCATATTGGATTTCCCAAAATTTGGTTTATCCCGAGTTAACAGGCTGTAAGACCCCCACTTAATGAAGTTTCACTTTATATCTAGAATCCATATAAGAAAGGAATTAAAAATGACATTACAACAATTAAAATATGTGATTGAAGTGGCAAGAAGTCGTTCCATTAGCAATGCGGCGCAGAATTTGTTTATTAGTCAGCCAAGCCTTTCAAATGCAATCAAGGAACTGGAGAAGGAAATGGGAATTACGCTCTTTTTCCGAACCAACAAGGGAATCATGATTACGCCTGAAGGATCGGAGTTTCTCGGTTATGCTAGACAGGTGGTGGAACAGGCTGGGCTTCTGGAACATCGCTATTCGGAGGCACCAACTCCCCAGCAGCATTTCGCCGTATCAGCACAGCATTACGCATTTGCGGTGAGTGCTTTTGTTCGATTGCTTAAAGATTACGACCGGGAAGAATATGAGTTTACCTTGAGGGAAACGAGAACATACGAAATTATTGATGATGTGAAAAACTTGCGCAGTGAAATTGGCGTATTGTATTTAAATGAATTCAATAAAAAAGTTATTTCTAAGCTTTTGAGAGAAGGAAATCTTGTGTTTCATGAGTTATTTGAAGCAAAACCGCATATTTTTATCAGCTCAAAAAACCCGCTTGCAGAAAAGAAATATGTGACATTATCTGATCTGGACCCGTATCCATACTTGTCCTATGAGCAGGGGGATTATAACTCCTTCTATTTCTCAGAGGAGATTCTCAGCACATTATCGAGACCGAAGAATATTAAGGTAAGTGATCGGGCTACTTTATTTAACCTGCTTATTGGATTAAATGGTTATACGATTACAACGGGTGTCATTAGTGAGGAATTAAATGGCAGTGACATTATCGCAGTACCGCTAGAGGTAGAGGAACGCATTAATATTGGCTATGTTACCCATAAAAATATAACAAACAGCTCGCTCGCCAATATTTATATTGAATACTTAAAAGAAACGATTGCGGAAGAGCTAAGACAACGACACATATAGTTTAAAGCTATATCAAGCCGAAGATTTTATGTCTTACCCTATGTTAATTAGCCTGTGCTAGACTATACCTTATATAAATGAAACGAAAGGGAGAGGTTTAAATGGGAGTAAGTCTTACACAGGGGAAAAGATTGGTTACACCATTTCGGTTTGATATTGTGGGGAGCTTCTTGCGTCCTGAAAGGTTAAAGAAAGCACGTGCTTCTTTTAAAGAGGGCAGCATATCGGAAACAGAATTAAAACAGGTTGAAGATACGTGCATTATCGATTTAATTCAAAAACAAAAAGAAGTGGGTCTTCAAGTAATTACAGACGGAGAATTTAGACGTTCTTGGTGGCATTTAGATTTTATGTGGGGATTAAATGGTGTAGGCAAAAAGACGATTGAACAAGGCTATATTTTTAATGATGAAGAAACACGTCCAGAAACAGCTAGCTTAACAGGAAAGATTAGTGGCGAGAACCATCCATTCGTTGAACACTTTTCATTTATTCGGGCATATGAAGAAGACGGTGTTGTTGCAAGACAAACAATCCCAGCTCCTGCACAGTTTTTAGCAGAATTGCAACGTCCGGATAATTTAAAAATAACTGAAGACATTTATCCAGATGAAGAAGAACTACTTGCTGATATCGCAAAAGCATATCAAACAGTTATTAAGGATTTGTATGACGCTGGATGCAGAAGTCTACAATTAGATGACTGCACGTGGGGTATGCTAGTGGATCCGAATTATTGGAAATCACGTCATGATGGTGCAACCGTTGAGGAAATTGGCGAACTCTTTCTGCGAGTGAACAACTTAGCAATTGAGAATCTTCCTGAAGATTTAGTGGTAACAACTCATGTATGCCGTGGAAACTATCATTCTACATGGGCTTCTTCCGGGGGCTATGACTCCATCTCGAATATCTTATTTGCAAGAGAAAATGTTTCTGCTTATTATTTAGAGTTTGATACAGATCGCGCAGGGGATTTCATACCACTACAACATGTAAGTGAAGAGAAGTTAGTTGTATTAGGTCTTTTCTCATCTAAAACAGGTGAATTAGAAGACAAAGAGGTTATTAAAGCACGTATTGAGGAAGCAGCACAATATGTTGATATTGACCGACTATGTGTCAGCCCACAATGTGGCTTTGCCTCAACAGAAGAAGGAAATATTTTAACAGAAGAACAGCAGTGGGAGAAACTTCGCTTAGTGAAGGAAGTAGCGGATGAGGTTTGGGGTTAAGAAGTAATGTAGGGAGTTTGTAATAAGTGAAAGCATTACATTAAAGAGTGAGCATCTAATGTAATGCTTTTTTGCTTTTGGCATACAACATCATGTATCTATACCAATAAGGAGGTATTCCATCAACGTAAGCTCTAATGTTGATAGTAAACCTCTATTAATCTATAGTCAAACCTTTGCTTATTCTTCAGTATTGGATGTTAATGCTTCAACCGTACCTTTTTTTGAAGCAGGTTTTCTTCCAAACAAGAAGTGATGCAATGGTAAACAAATCACTGCAACAATACCAAGAATGATATATAATGCACTGTAGCCGACTGAAGGAACGATCATTCCCTGTATGAAAGGCCCAATTCCTAATCCAATGTCAGTAAGAATGAAAAATGTTGATGTTGCTAAACCGACACGGTGTGCTGGAGCAGATTGTACTGCAACGGTTTGGGCACTTGACATATAGGTACCATATCCAAAACCAATGAAAGCGCCAGATACAAGCAGAACAATACCTACCGTTGACTGGCTAAGAACAAATAGACCAATAATCAGCGAAATAATTGCTGGGTACATGATGAAATTAGGACCTTTCAAGTCAAACATCCGTCCTGAAAGTGGTCTTGTTACAAGCACTGCAGCAGCATAAACAATAAAGAAGAAGCTTGCCGCTAGTGCGATATTATTTTCCGTTGCGAAGAACGAAAGAAAGGATAATACACCCGAATAACAAAATGCTGTAACGGCTGCTATGAGTGTAATTGGTACAGATTTTTTCTCTATAAGGTTGGATAGCTTGAATCCTTTTAAGTCTGCCGTTTGCTCTGCTGTAAGTGTTATTTCTTGTGTTTTTAAGAAGAGTGAGAACACTAAACTAATGGCAATACAAATGAGACAGAAAACAAAGATCATACTAAATTCGAATTGTTGTTGAATAAATATCCCGATGAATGGTCCAATCGCTGTTGCGAGTGTCATACTTAATGCAAAATAACCAATTCCTTCACCACTTCTTGACTTTGGAATGACAGTAGCTACTGCTGTTCCAAGTACTGTACCAGCAAGCCCGAATGTAAAACCGTGCAATAGACGGTTAGCGATAAGCATCCCATAGCTGTTTATTCCAAAGTAGAAAAAAGATGAAATAATCATCAAACTTATTCCGAGCATTAGCAGTTTTTTTCTGCCGATACGATCCAAATATTTGCCACCAAATATTCTCCCAACCAGTGCTCCGATTACAAATATACTTGATGCCAAACCAGCTTGACTTTCACTAGCATTAAATGCATCAACAGCAAATACGGAAATAGTTACCATTAACAAATAAAAAGTTAACATGAGGAGGAAATTGGTTATTAATATACTGATATAGTCTTTTGTCCATAATTTTTCCTTCAAATTGATTACCTCTTTCTTCTTTATTTTATTCATTGATCAGATATATAAATCTTGTTGATTATTAGATGGAAGAAACATTGCAGAAATTGAATGTAAGATGCAGTAACTATATATTACTTTATCAGATGAATCATCATATAAAAAATATATTTATTGTTATAATAGTATATATAAAACATATGATAGGGGTACCAACGTGGATATTAAACAACTTTTGTATTTTAAAACGATTGTAGATGAAGGAAATATCACAAAAGCTGCGAAAACGCTGCATATAGCACAGCCACCGCTCAGCCAGCAATTGAAACGACTGGAGACGGAATTAGATACGGTGCTAATCAAGCGTTACACGCATAAATGGGAGCTGACAGAAACAGGGAGAATTTTATATCGCCATGCAGTCAATATGCTGCAAGATATGAAAGAGGTCAAAAGAGAAATCAACGAGATGGAGGATGGAACGAGCGGGACATTAAGTATTGGTGTCACTTCGAGCTGTGTTGGTTTTCTACCTAAAAATATACAGCGATTTAGAGAGAGTTATCCACATGTATTTATCAAAATTTGGAAAGGAGATTCCTCCTATCTGCAAAATCTATTATTAGAACGCAAAATTGAGTTATCATTAATGCTGCTACCTACCAGTTTTCAGGACTACCATGTGAAGCTTTTGCCAAAGTATCCTTTTGTCGTCGTAATTCCTGCAAGCTGGAAAAGTAAATTTCCTAATGGAACTGTCAGCTTAAAGGAGATCATTGATTATCCTTTTCTTATGCTGGGACCAATGAAGGGATATATCATGTATGAAACGATTATGCGGGAATTTTATATGCATAAGTTTTCACCGAACATTGTAATGGAATGCATTGATATCTCGACCCTGTTAAGCTTTGTTGCCTTAGGAATTGGGATTTCTATTATTCCAAAGTCAGATATTTATGGCTCATTCCATCAAGAGATTGAAGCACTGGAAATCGAGGATTTCTCCCTATTTATTGAACATGCAATTATTTATCGGAAGGAACATACTCTTAATACAGCAGCGAAGAATTTTTTAAAAGATTTTAATATTTAGAGGGGTAGAAGGGGCGAATTCTAATCATAGTACTCGAACAAATAGATAACATGGTAAATCAAGGAGTACACGGCTAGCCTAAAAAACTGTAGGGCAAGGTCGTGTCCGAACAAGTATATACAACGCCTGTGGAGATCGTGTCAGTCGGCTTAGGAATCCCCTAAGATGCAAAGGTCATTGAAACAGGAAGCCCTATCTTCAAGCATTCCGAAAGAATGGTAAGGTGGGGTCATTCATTGAGCTGGAATAAAGTTAATTATTCATAGTTTTTGTGTTAGATTAAAAATTAATTATATTAAAAAATAAGAGTTGAAATACTGTTATTAACCAGTGGTCAAAAGGAGTAAGAACATGTCCTCTAAAAAACAACATCTCGAGAACTGACAAAAGAAATCACTATAGAAAAGGCAAGAACGCAGTTTATAGAAAAGGGCTTCCAACAAGCCTCCATGCGAAATATAGCGCAACAATTAGGCTGTAGTCATGGTGCAATCTATTATTATTTTAAGAATAAAGCAGCGCTATTTTATGCAATTGTAGAAGATGACTTTTCTAAGCTAAACTATCTATTAGATGAATCGATTCAAGGACCAAAAGATAATTCTACTAAACGTTATCACGTATTTATTCGCTTTATTAAATTTGGATTAAACCATCAAAGTCAGTATGAAATCATGTTTATGATAAGAAATACAGAGGTTGATAGTTTATCCCAAGCTGCTGCTGATCTTAGATATCAAAAATTTGCTCAAGCTGTCCAATCTTTGTCGGAGGAGAATCTGAAGGTAGTCGATATACAGTCTGCATTTTTAGCACTTCATGGATTTATCTCCCATTTTATTGGTTATATTGATAATTTTGAAGATGAGAAGAGTGCAGCAAAAGCACATGTGAATTTTATTATAAGGGGATTGAATAAATAGTAACTCTAAATCATTTTCAAGTTTAGAGCTTTATTATCAGCCTTATTTGACCACTGGTTAATAAAAATAAAGGATGGTGTTTGATGAAGAAAGCATTGGTTCTGGGTGCGTCAGGTGGAATGGGTTATGCGTTGGTTCTTGAGTTAGTATCTCAAGGTATAGATGTGATTGCATTTTCTAGAAATAAAGATAAGTTAGACGCTCTTTATCAAAATAAACCCGAGGTAACCATTGTTTCCGGGGATGCATTAGTGGAAAAGCAAGTTATCGATGCATCTGAAGGTGTGGATATCATTTTTCACGCTGTCAGCTTTTCTTACCAAGAGTGGAGTGAAAAGCACCCATTATGTGTTGAAAATATTATTAAGGCTGCGGAAATACATCATGCAAAAATCGCCCTTGTAGATAATATTTATGCATATGGGAGACAATTGGGGATGGATGTAAATGAAGATACGCGGAAGAATCCACATACGAAAAAGGGGAAGATTAGACTCGCGATGGAAGAACGTTTAAAAAGTAGCGGAGTCCCATCCTTAATTGCACATATGCCAGATATATACGGACCAAATGCGGAGAATACGATTCTTCATGAAACGCTTAAAAGCGTAGTTTTAAATAAAACTGCAAATTTCGTTGGTAACCCAAAGGTTGCAAGGGAATTTATTTATACATTAGATGGTGCAAAGGCGATGGTGGAGCTAGCGTTACGCAGAGATACTTACAATCAGAATTGGAATATTCCATCAGCATATCCGATAGCAGGTGTAGAATTAATTGAGATTATACGGAAGGAATCTGGCTATACGAAATCAATCAGAACTGTTTCAAAAACGATGATCCGTTTCATTGGGTTGTTTCAACCACTCTTGCGTGAAATGGTCGAGTTGATGTATTTGGCAGAAGAACCCGTGATTTTAAGCGGTAAGAAATACGAAGCAAAAATAGGAGCCGTACCACGTACACCATATAACGAAGGCATTGAGAATACATTGGAATGGATGAGGAAGAGAGGGTAGAGAGAGTTTAACCTTGGGCAGAAGTACATTCCTTCAGCTAGCGGCATAGGATAAATGGATAAATGATAAATTAGAGAGGGGTTTGAGAAAAGATGTATTATCATCCTTATAGTTATCCATATCCTTATTATGGGAACTTCCCGATGTATAACGATGGGAGGCGTTTTGTTTATGGAGCTTTTCCTTATGAAATGCTCCATTCATCCCCATATGATCATCGCATTTTGCTAAAAGATTTTGGGCCAGAACCATATGCTGTGAATATTAATGAAGCCGCAAAGCAGAACGATACCTACCGTACTGCGCTCTGGACTGGACATCATTTACAAGTTACGCTGATGAGTATCCCAGTTGACGAAGATATTGGATTGGAAATCCATCATGGTACTGATCAGTTTCTAAGAATAGAACAGGGCCAAGGTATTGTTCAAATGGGTAAAAGCAAGGATAATTTAAACTATGTTAGGGAAGTTAACGATGATTATGCCATCATGGTGCCCGCTGAGACATGGCATAATGTCACGAATACAGGTAACATTCCATTGAAGCTGTACTCGATTTATGCGCCACCACATCATCCGTTTGGAACGGTTCATGCAACAAAAGCGGCTGCAATGGCTGCTGAGGCAGGGCAAAATTAGAAAATTAATAGCCAGAACCCGAACAGCGTACATTCTGTTCGGGTTCTGCTAATTTTCCGCCTTTGTCTTTGATGAAGTATTGAGCAAGACTACCCGGCCGATTATGAGAATAATTCCGAAAACCACTCCGATGCTTAGAGGATCCTCGAATATTAACACACCAAGAATTGCTGTTATCGCTGTGCCCACGCCTGACCAGATGGCATAGGCTAAGCTCAATGGCAAGTATGCCAATGTTTTTCCAAGACTATAGAAAGCAAGTCCGTATCCAATCACCACAATAATGGATGGTGCAAGTACTGTGAAACCTTCTGATAGCTTTAAGAACATTGTCGCAATGATCTCCGTTACAATGGAGACACTTAAGTATAAATATCTTTTCATATGTTCCCCCTATAGTCCACTATTCAGTAAAGCAACGCCGCCGATGATTAGCGATATGCCTACCGTTTTCTTGAGATTAATGCCTTCTTTATAAAAAGTGATGCCAACCAGTGCAGTTAATGCCGTTCCAATACCTGCCCAAATTGCATAGACAAGTCCAAGTGGCAATGTTGGTAACGCAAACGAAAGCGTATAGAAAGCAATGGCATATCCTATCATTACTCCGATAGATGGGAATAATTTCTTGAAGCCTTCTGTTAATTTCAACATCGAGCTACCAAACACTTCCGCAATTATGGCAATGCCTAATAATACATAACTACGCATTCTATTTCCTCCATTACAAGTTGAATCCCTGCTGTAATTGTTAGCTTTTATC
The DNA here is from genome assembly GCF_003369575.1 of Oceanobacillus arenosus. GTDB lineage: Bacteria > Bacillota > Bacilli > Bacillales > Amphibacillaceae > Oceanobacillus > Oceanobacillus arenosus. Next base: position 106,643 of record NZ_PIOC01000028.1, read on the forward strand.
ATATCCACTGCTTTTAACTACATATGCAAACCGAGCTTACAGTAAGTCATTGATATAATTACGTGCACTAGATTAATATAAATCATTTGCTTTCAAACCCAAAGGAATTTTTACATAAACCGCAATAAAGTGAAACTTCATTAAGTGAGGGTTTTCTTCATCCCACTTAATGTTAGTTGAACAGAATCGGGACTTTGACTTTCTGTTGATCCCCCGTTTACAATTCTTCATTTTTCTCGAATTATTTTCGTTAAGGGTCTTACAGCCAGTTAATTCGGGATAAATTTATAGAGAACTTTGGGGAATTTACAATAACTACGGAATTAATTAACATTTAATTAACAAAGCTATGATATGTTAGCAAAGTACGAAAATTTAAGGGGGAAACATTGATGAAGAAATTCATGCTATTTGCAACGATACTGTTACTATCCATTGTTTTAGTCGCTTGTGGAAAAGAGTCAACAGATGGGGAAGCAGCTTCTGATAATACGGATACAAATGATTCTACGGAAGGCCAAGCAATCGAGAAATTATCCATTGGATTCGTTCCATCTCGTGATCCAGAAGAAATTATTACTGCAACAGATCCATTAAAGGATTTATTAAAAGAAAAGTTAGCAGAATTAGGCTATGATGTCGGAGAAATTGACATTACAGTTGGTACGAATTATGAAGCTGTAGGAGAGGCTTTATCTGCAGGAACAACCGATATTGGCTTTATTCCTGGTGGAACATATGTTTTATACGATGACGGTGCAGAAGTTATTTTAACTTCCACTCGTGCAGGTTTAAGCAATGATTCAGAAGATCCAGCTGACTGGAACAAAAACGAACCAACAGAACCAACAGAAGATCAAACAACCTCATATCGTGCTATTTTAGTGGCTGGTCCATCTGAAAAGGGCCAAGAATTAGCTGAAAAGGTGAATAATGGTGAAGAGCTAACATTTGAAGACTTAGATGGTGCAAGCTGGAACGTAATGTCACCTTCTTCTCCAGCAGGTTATATTTACCCAGCATTATGGTTACAAGAAAACTTTGATAAGACAATTACGGATTTATCTAAAGTTGTACAAGCAGATTCTTATGGTAATGCATTTGCAAGATTGGCAACAGGTCAAACGGATGTATTAGTTACGTATGCTGATGCACGTCGTGACTATGAAGAAGCATGGACAACAGAATATGCTCGTGAAGCAGATATTTGGGAAGAAACAGACTTAATTGGTGTAATGCCAGCAATTTATAATGACACAATTAGTGTAAGTAAGAACTCAGAAGTTATGGATGATGATTTGAAGAAAGCATTGCAACAAGCATTCATTGAAATAGGTGAATCAGATGAAGGTAAAGAAGTTATCGCTATCTACAGTCATGAAGGCTACCAAGAAGCAAATGATGCAGATTATGATAATGAACGTAAAGCACAAGAGATTGTTCAACAATTAGGTAGCAATTAATCAAGCGTAGATTAATAGAATAAGAGGAAAAATGAGGACGTTCTTGAATGTTCTCATTTTTTATCTAAAGGAGTAGCAACATGATTGAATTTAAACAAGTAAAGAAACAATATCCCAACGGATTATTAGCATTAAACGAGATCAATCTGCAAATTGAACAAGGGGAATTTGTCGCGATTATTGGACTTTCTGGTGCAGGAAAGTCAACATTAATCCGTTGTATCAATCGCATGCACGATATAACAGATGGCTCTTTATTGGTTGACGATGTGGAAATAAGTACGTTAAAAGGAAAAGGGATACGGCAACTACGCCGAAATATTGGGATGATTTTTCAGTCCTTTAATTTAGTAACTCGAATTTCAGTAATAAAAAATGTCCTCGTATCATCTGTACCTGAAATGCCGTTATGGAGAAAGGTTTTAGGTGTCTTCACGGAGGAAGAAAAGAAACGAGCATTAATGGCACTGGATAGAGTGGGTATTTTGGATAAGGCTTATGTTCGTGTCGATCAATTATCCGGTGGACAGCAGCAGCGTGTAGCACTTGCCCGGACACTTGCACAAAATCCAAAGATTATTTTAGCAGATGAACCGGTGGCATCACTCGATCCTGTAACAGCTAATCAGGTGATGGAGGATTTTCGCCAAATCAATAAGGAATTAAACATGACGGTTCTTATCAATATTCACCATGTAGAATTAGCGCTCGAATTTGCGAATCGTGTAATTGGTATCCGTGCGGGGGAAATTGTCTATGACGGGCGTGCGGAAGACGTGACGGATGAGGTACTGCATCAGATTTATAATGGATCGGTTGAAGAAGGGGGTAATCTATCACATGCTCGCGAAGCTGTTACCAACTAAGAAAATCATTCTACCTAATGGCAAAACAGTTAATGAAAAACGATCCGTGACGCCTCTTATCATTTTGCTCGTACTTGTTTTTGCATATTTATCCGTTCGGATAACCGGATTTGACCTTGAATTGCTTATCAAACGGATTGGGCAGTTCTTTGTCATCTTAAAAGATATGGTTCCACCTACATGGGCGTATTTCCCCAAAATTTGGATACCTTTGTTAGACACTATTAAAATGTCGTTACTCGGTTCACTCTTAGGTGCTATCTGTGCGTTACCACTTGCGATGCTCGCTGCAAGTAATATTACGAAGCTGAAATGGCTATCTGCTTTAATGAAATTTATCCTGAGCCTGCTGCGCACCTTGCCGACATTGATTGTCGCGCTGATTGCTACATTCATTTTTGGACTTGGCACCGTCGCTGGAATAGTTGCAATTTTCCTATTTACGATTGCATATGTTGGCAAGCTTTTATATGAACAAATTGAGAATGTAAATATGGATGCATATGAGGCAATGCATTCTATGGGGCTAACGACGATTCAATCGTTTCGTTATGCGATCATGCCGCAAATTCTACCAAACTATTTATCGACAGCGCTTTTTTGTTTTGAGGGGAATGTTCGCTATGCAGCGATTTTAGGATATGTTGGTGCAGGTGGTATTGGACTCTTACTTAATGAAAGTTTAGGCTGGCGTAACTATGCTAATGTTGGTATGATTTTGCTCTTATTAGTGATTACAGTATTTATTATTGAAACGATTAGTGAACATTATCGAAAGAAATTAATGTAGGAGCGAACCAATGAATACTATTGAAAAGCAATACCAACTTGAACCAAACCGTAAACTCTCGCAAATAGCGACACTCCTGATCTTGGCAATTCTTTTTGTATGGTCAATGTCAACCGTCCAGTTTGAGGCATTCACAGCAAATGGATTTACAATAGCAAAAAACATTTTATTAGGACTTATTCAACCTGATTTAAATTTGCTTTTTAATTTTTCGTCGAATGGGATACTTTATTTACTAGTTGAAACAATGGCAATCGCCTTTTTAGGAACGATTGTTGGCGCGATTCTTGCAGTTCCACTCGCATTTTTATCCGCATCGAATATTGTTCCAAAGCCTGTTTCCTTTATCGTACGATTATTGCTTATCTTTATTCGAACCATTCCTGCAATTGTATATGGGCTAATGTTTGTCCGTGTGACCGGTCTAGGTGCATTTGCCGGTGTGCTAACGATGTCGCTCACGAGTATCGGCATGTTATCGAAATTATATGTGGATGTCATCGAAGATCTGGATACGTCAATCCTCGAATCAATGGAGTCTATTGGATGTACTGTATTTGAAAAGATTCGCTTCGGTATCCTGCCCCAGCTTTCTGCGCTATTTCTATCAATCGTAATCTATCGTTTTGATATGAATCTTCGAGATGCAGCTGTGCTCGGATTAGTAGGGGCAGGTGGTATTGGTGCACCATTGATTTTTGCCATGAATTCCTATCGCTGGTCAGAGGTAGGTTCGATATTAATTGGCTTGATTTTGCTGATTTTGATTGTGGAATATGTATCGAATAAGATCCGAGCGAAGTTAGTGAGAGGATAATCATTTTTCTTTCATAAGATGACTAGGTAGAATAAAGATTATATCTTTACTGTGTTGCGGATGAGTATGTTAGAATCAATGGTGAGCTTTGTAATGTTTGAATACAAAGCTCACCATTATTCGTTAGCAAGAAATAGAAAACCTAGGTGAAGATATGGAAAACGATAGTATAAAAGAAGCGAATTATAAAGTATTTGCATTGCTAAGCAATTATTTAAATCATGCACCAGACTTTATCGAGAAGGAAGAAATAGAGGAGATTGTAAAGGGCGGTGTGTCTTTTGAATATGCCTTTGGAGTAATATTAGCTGCTGCTTTCGGGCTTGATATTGTGGATAATGCTGATGATAGGGACTTGTTTTACAATTATTTTAAGAATATGATTCATCAGCTCGATACAAGTGAGTATTATAACAACCCCTACTATAAGAACATCAAGATACCAAATATCAAAGTTGGTAATAGTGAATTAAAATATGAAAAATATAAGCCCTTTGAAGGCTTTGTTTGTGATGATATTATTCAAATGGAGAAAGGGAGGCAGATTCCCCAGATTGGATTTTTTGCAACGGAATTTAAGTTCCCAGCTGTTTTAGAAAATGATCGCATCTGGATGACGATTACACCGAATGAGATAGAAACAATGAAAGAAGCGGTTGATGGGGCATATGGTAATGTGCTGACTTTTGGACTTGGGCTTGGCTACTACCCTTATATGGTTTCCGAAAAAGATAATGTTGACAGTATCACGATTATTGAAACAAATGAAGATGTGATCGATTTATTCAAGAAACATGTATTACCACAATTTAGGAACGCCGAGAAAGTTAAGATTATCAAGGCAGATGCTTTTGAATATGCACAAAAACACATGGCTAAAGGGAAGTATGATTTTGTATTTACCGATTTATGGCATGACGTTTCAGATGGAATCGACATGTACTTAAAAATGAAAAAGTATGAAAGAAAGAGCCCGAATACTGTGTTTATGTATTGGATTGAAAAGTCTATTTTGTGTTATTTATGATAAGTTGCTATTTAATTGGAAAACCCCATGTGTGATGCTTTGCTACGGTAATTAGAAAATTATTATCGATGGAACATGGCATAATTATAAGCAAAAGGATTTATTTGGTAGCAGATAGTAGTGAGCACATGGGGGAATATTGTTCGGCGATATTGCCTATTTTTTATTAGCATTTTAATAATGGGGGCAGGTATTAGTCTTGTTGTAGTGTCATTGTTATTTCTCTTCTTGCGTTGGCTGAACTTAATGGAGTCCGAGAAGGGACAATCGTTTCCGCTCTCATCGTCGGACCGATAATAATATTATTCAGAAAATATCTAGATAGTCATATGAATTTTATTTCACATCGGAAAAGATTTCAAGAGGAGTAGAAGGATGCTTCTCTATTTTTATACTGTGAACTAAGTAGGTACAAAGTTGAATTCCGTTCTAAAAGTCGCACGCCTTAGGACAACGCAGTCTGCTCCTTCTTAATTAGTTCGAAATTTACATCTACTATAACCATATCACTTGATTGTAGATACCGCTTACATCATAATGGTAAATGACTGAATATATAAACAATAGGAGGGGTAGAGATGGAAGGGAAAGTTGTATTAATAACAGGTGGCGCTGGTGGAATCGGAAAAGAGACTGCACAGCTATTTTTAGACAATGGGGCGAAAGTAGTATTGGTTGATATTAATGAGGAAGCATTGACCAATGCAAAGGCATCTTTGAATGGAAATAGTGACGATATATTAGTTGTAAAAGCCAATGTAACAGATGAGCAGGATGTGCAAAACTATGTCAAACAAACAGTGGATGCATACGGTAAAATTGATGTATTTTTCAATAATGCAGGAATTAATGGACCATTTGCACCAATTAAGGAATTGGAAAAGGAAACATTCGAAACAATTTTAAATATTAATGTAACCGGAGTGTTTCTAGGGCTGAAGCATGTGATAAAGCAAATGGAAGCCCAAGGATATGGCAGCATTATTAATACTGCTTCAAACGCTGCCTATATTGGTTCAGCAGGAATGGCTGGTTATATTGCATCGAAACATGCGGTAGCAGGACTAACGAAGACTGCGGCATTGGAAGCAGCAACAAGTGGCATTCGTGTGAATGCTGTCGCACCGGCTGCAATTGATACACAAATGCTTGCAGACATCCAGAACAACATTACACCTGGTGAACCGGAAGCTTCAGGTGAGGCAATTAAACAGGGAATTCCGGTGGGCCGTTTCGGAGCGCCGAAAGAAGTGGCACAGGTAGTTCTATTCCTAGCATCGGATAATGCATCCTTTGTAACCGGATCATTATATAATGTTGATGGTGGAATGCAGGCTGATTGATAGAGGATTGTTCTTTATTGCGAAAACTAAAATCATAAAAAGGGAGCGTATGTACTCTCTTTTTATGGAGGGTATCAATCGATTGAGGAAGAAATAAGACTAAAGCAATTATCGCGTGAAGCCACTGACTTTCAGTGGCTTCAAAATAGAAAGTTAAGTTATTATGGGATCATTTTTTGCGCTTTATGTAGATATAGTAGGCGAATTGATCTTGGTATAAATCGACGGATTTGATGTTCATTATAACCAACCATCAAACGCTTTTCATCATGAATGATTGGGCTTTTTAGAATACTAGGATTTTCCTGGATAAAGCTGTATAGATCTTTTAAAGACAATTGATCCATATTCACCATTTGGTTTCTAGCAATTCTGGAACGCATGGAAATCACGTCATCTGTTCCGTTATCCGTTAAACGGAATATTTCTTTAATCTCTGATAGTGTTAATGAATTCGTAAATATATTTCGTTCCACAAAAGGTATTTCATTTCTTTCTAACCACTTTTTTGCTTTTTTGCAGGATGTACAACCTGGCTTTATGTATAGTTTTAACATACCATTAATCACCACTTCTTTAACTAAATTGTATGTGTTATGTAGGAGTTACTGTGAGAACTAAATAATGAAATGTATGTTCGTCATTTTTGATGAAAGAGGAAATTATAAAATTTTTCCTTTTATAATTCTCTTGACTTTAGGGCCACATCCAGCTCCAGCGCCCAGTGAGACTTCCCTTTTCACCGTACGATAAGCTAATATCGATTCGCCAAAGCTCTCAAAGATTTACCCTTATCTCCAGAGGCTTAGTGGAATCACCCCATGTCTGTGAGGAGCGGTCCGTACACAGCTCAAACGGGCGCTTACGCTTTGGTTAAAACCATCCTAATTACCCTTTGGGATATTTCTCCAACAGAAGTATTTAGAGACACGGCTAATTCTTCAAACATAATATTTTGTATGTTTGTTAATAGGTTTCGGTCCTGATCGTACAGTCGCTTCTTGTTCTGACTAGCATAATACTGTTCCTTTATTAGCGTATTTGCTATTTTAACAATCGACTTACGATCGCCAGTGTTTATGAGACTACTATATTCTTTGTTTCGTTGTCTTGGATCCTCTATCCATGTGATTCCCGGCTGTAGGAAGGATTGTAAGATTTCTTCTGCTTCCTCTTTTTCCATCACTTTCAGCATGACTGCTTGATCGCTATTTACAGGGACATTTATTGTTAATCTTAAATCGTCAAGTGGATGCAACACATAGTAATTTCTCGTTTTATTGCCAAACGTTTTTTCACATATATCATCGATTTTACATAGCCCATGCACGGAATAAATGATCTGATCTCCAATATCAAACATTTGTGTAAGCCTCCAACTTTCATATTGTCAACTTAGTTTACAATTATATTTTAAGGTATTCCCTTTAAAATGTCAACTTGATTGACAATATTGAAGGGGTTTTATATAGTAGATGTCGAGCTAATGAATAGGAGTGAATCGGTTGGATTTTGAATTAAAAGGCTTGGATTTAATTGATGTGTTAAGTGAACGCCATCTGCAACTTAGAAGGATTACTGAGAAACGTTGGAATGATAGTATGGATATATATTTATCGAATTCAGAATGGTTCATTATAGCAAGAGTCTATAAAAAACAGCCAACTATCGCATATGTGTCCAAGCATGTAGATATTTCTAGGCAAGCAACCCATAAATCTATAAAAAGTTTAGAGGCAAAAGGACTTGTTGAAATTCATAATGTAGAAAATAATAAGAAAGATAAATGGATACAGTTAACGGCATTAGGCGAGGAATGCTATGAAAGGAATGAAGCACTAAAGGCAAATATAGAGCAAAAAATTGCTGATAAAATAGGTCTCGAACAATTGGATCTTCTTAAAGATATTCTAAAATCGGATTGGGGTTTATAGTATATGGCAATTATAGATGATGTCAGTATACAATCCAATCGGAATAGGTTAGAGCTGTGTTAGAGTGAGTCATTCGAGCAAATAGTCTAGCGTTATCCTTATATGGTTAGCGCTTTTGTTCGTGCTTTAAAATCACACTCAATTGTTAAAATAGCATTAAGTTTTCGATAAAATTAAAAAATGCAAACGTTATCTTTCGGATAAGCGTTAGCGATTGTGTCTAAATTGTGAACGTTCATGAGATTTTACTATAAAAAAGCCTTGCTTTATAGGATTTTTATTTGATATGATTTAAAACAGACCGGTTGGTATGGTGGGGGTGTACTACGGGGAATGGAAACAAAATCGCTGATAATCAACATCGCGACAACGCTTTTTCAGCAAAAGGGATATATAGGTGTTGGACTCAACGAAATTATAAGGAAATGTAATATTTCGAAAGGTTCGCTATATCACCATTTCCCAAATGGAAAAGAAGAATTGCTCATTGCTTGCCTTGGGTCTTTGAGTGATACGATTACATTGGACATTGAATTCATATTTTCACAATATCCGACAGCTCAAGAAGCTGCAATTGCCATGATTGATAAAATTATTATGAAGTATGAAACGGAAGGTACGATTACTGGTTACACATTTACTAGTATCGTTAGTGAGATGGGATCACTTAGTGATGCAGTCCGAAATGCCTGTACAAATCTTTATACCAGGATTGAAGGGATTTATGCGAGCAAGCTAGTGGCAGAGGGTATTTCGATTGAGGAAGCTAATTCGAAAGCACTTATGATGACAGCAACAATCGAAGGTGGAATTATGCTTTGTCTAACGAAAAGAACAAGTGAGCCTCTGATTGTAATTTCGCAGGCATTGCAAAAGACTAGCTTAAATTATTAAAAAGGAGATTATTATGAATACAGAAATTCAAGTCAAAAATCCGAAGACTATGGCATTTATTTTAATGTTGGGAGCTTTCCTTGGATTATTTGGTGAAACAGCCTTAAATATGGCTTTAACAAATGTTATGGAGGAATTTTCAATTACAGCTGGTATTGCACAATGGCTGACAACTGGTTATTTATTAGTATTAGCAATTTTCGTGCCAATTTCAGCACTATTAATGAAATGGTTTACAACAAGACAATTAGTTATTGGTGGGCTTATTATCTCGCTGGTAGGAGCGGTTTTAGCAGCATTATCTCCTAACTTTGCAATTTTATTAACTGGCCGTTTAGTGCAAGCAATTGGTACGGGTATTTTAATCCCTGTCATGACAAATGTGCTGTTAATTATATTCCCGATTCACAAACGTGGGGTTGTAATGGGGATTATGGGACTTGTTATTACTTTAGGACCAGCATTAGGACCAACACTTTCAGGGGTTATTATTAGTACATTGGGTTGGTCTTATATTTTCTGGATTAGCGCTATATTATATGTATTATTGACTTTATACGCTTTTGCGCAAATTGCAAATGTAACAGAAATTACAAAACCGAAAATCGATGTATTGTCGATAGTATTATCAACATTTGGCTTTGGTGGATTAATTTTTGCTTTGAGTAATATGGCCGAATCAGCTATTTCCTCTCCTCAAGTATGGGCACCATTGCTTGTCGGTATTATCGCACTTCTATCGTTTGGAATTCGTCAAATGAAAATGGACCAGCCAATGGTTAATTTACGTGTTTTCAAATATCCAATGTTCACACTAGGAACATTGATGATGTTTCTTAGTATTCTAGTTATTTTATCAACGGGTATTTTATTGCCAATTTATTTAAAAGGTGCCTTATTATTCAGTGCTGCAGTTGCCGGTTTAATGTTGCTTCCTGGTAATGCTGTCAGCGTTATTATGTCACCAATCGTTGGAACGCTTTTCGACAAATTCGGCCCACGCGTTTTTGTAATCACTGGATCAATTATTGTATTGATTGGGAATTTGATTTTTGCTTCCGTTATCTCAGCAACAACACCTGTGTGGCAAATTGTCGCAGCATTTATGGTATTATTCTTCGGATTAACGATGGTAACAATGCCATCACAAACAAATGCACTAAACGAATTGCCACGTGAGTTATATGCCGATGGATCAGCTGCAATGAATACATTGAATCAAGTAGCAGGGGCTGCTGGTACGGCTATTGCAATTACATTATTTACAGCTGGTCAAAGCAGCTTTGTACTTGATGTTCCAGACGCTTCTCAAGCAGAAGTGTTGGCCGCAGGAGTGAAATATGCATTCTACTTTATTGCGGGAATTTCTGCAGTTGCATTAATTTGTTCCTTCTTTATGAAAAAAGCAGGCGGACAAAAGGAAAAATCTTCTGCAGCTGTGAGGGCAACAGAGCCTGCACATAGATAGGAATATTTGGCTGGATTTACAATTGGATATCTTTAAAGTGTGATAGAACAAAGGGGGATTATGAAATGGCAAATCATTATAAGAGTATTGTAGTAGCAGTCGACGGTTCAAAGGAAGCAGAATACGCATTTCGCAAATCAATCGATGTTGCAAAGCGTAACGCGAATTCAATATTAAACGTCATCAATATAATTGATACTCGAGCATTCGAAGCTTATGGACGATCTAGTATGGAACGCGCACAGCACACATCAGAAGAGCTTGTAAATGGCTACAAAGCGCAGGCTGAGTCTGAGGGTGTTGAAAATGTAAAAGCAGTTATTGAATATGGATCTCCAAGAACACTCATCACGAATGAGGTGGCAGATTCTGTCACTGCTGATTTAATCATTTGTGGTGCTACAGGATTAAATACGATTGGACGCTACTTAATTGGTTCCGTATCTGAAGCAATCGTCCGTTCTGCTAAGTGTGATGTGTTAGTTATCCGTACACCAGAGTGATGGTTTAATGATAATACTTAATAAGAACGCATGTTGATAGAATTTCTATCGACATGCGATTTTAATAAATATTTAGTAGTGCTTCTGTTTTATAATTCTTCTCCATTTGTATCGATGACATGTTTATACCCATCAAATGGGTCTTTCTTATAGCGTTTCATCGATCCATTTCCTTCATTGTTTGTTATACAGAAGAATAGTCATTTGTTGTGATACACAAGCCGCTTGGTTTGCGAATAACACTAACCTAATTTCGCTTGGAACATCATAATTAGGTTGATTCCCACATAATTAATATACTAGCGGATATATGTGGGAGGTTGGAATATGGATAAAAACAACGGGCAGTTTCAACGAAAAGAAAATTCTTCTCTCGAAAAGACAAGGTCAGTAACTAAAGACTCGTCGACTCACAGAGGCGATGGAAATCCATCTACACTCAGTCATTCGCAGACTGTAGGTGCAAGAGGGCCCGTACTTGAACAGGATAATGTTTTGCATGAAACACTGGAAACGTTTGTCAATACAAAAATAATCGAAAGACCGGTCCATGTTAAGGGCTTTGGTGCCTTTGGTTATTTTCAAACCATTCACTCGATGGCTGAGTATACAACGCTTTCCTTTTTACAGAATCCTGGGCAGCAGATTCCTGTCACGGTGAGATTTTCGCTAGCTGTGAGCACAAAGGGTACACCTGATACTTCCCGCAATGTGCGGGGGTTCTCGACTAAGTTTTATACGGATGAGGGTATATTTGATCTTCTTTGTAACCATATCCCAGTGTTTATTGTGCGGGATCCCATCCGGTTTTCGGAGGCAATAAATGCGCTTATGCCCTCGCCTGTTAATAATCTAATTGATCCTGAACGGTTCTGGAGTTTCGTAGCCAAAGCACCAGAATCCATTCATTTTGTTGTTAGGTTATTCTCTGATGCTGGCACGGCAAAAAGTTTCCGTCACATTCCGGGTCATAGTGTGAACACTTTCGTCTGGAAGAATACACAGGATGTCCGTCGCTATGTGAAATACCACTGGGTTCCATTTGGTGGCGTGAAATATATAGACAGTCAAGAAGCGGCTCGATTAAATGGTGAAAATCCTGATATTGCCGGGAGCGATTTATATGAAACCATTGTAAAAGGAAATACGGTTGAATATGGATTGTACGTACAACTGATGAACCCTGATGATGTGGCTATGCTTCCTTTTGATCCGCTCGATAATACAAAAATTTGGGATGAACAACTTTACCCCTTGCTACCTGTTGGGCAGATGGTGTTAAATCGTAATCCAGATAACTATATGGAACAGGTGGAGAAGCTGGCTTATTCTCCGTCAAATTTATTGGACGGAGCAGAGCTATCGGATGATAAGATGTTGCAAGGACGTGCCAATATTTACTGGGATTCACAGCGACGACGGCTTGGGCCGGATTTTCGTTCTATTCCTATTAATCAACAAAAAGACTGGTCACCAGCTTCCCTTGTAACAAGTGGAAATGGCAGATATGTTGAAGGGCGTCTCGTACGCTCCGATCTACCGAAGCAAGATGATTTTACACAAGCAGGTCAGTATTACCATGCACTCTCTTTTGTAAACCAAGATCATCTAATCAATAATCTTTCTGCAGAACTTGCCGTCATATCGCCTGAAATTCGAAAAGTAATTTTGAAGTATTTGTTTCAAGCATCGTCGGAACTAGGAGAACGGGTTGACAGGCAAATTAATCTTCAAACAAAAGAATTAGGAAAATAAACAGCACCCACGGCATTCCTGGTGATAGGAAAACTGTGGGTGCTATTATTATGGATACTACTTTAGCAACAGGTAGTTTTTATTTTGCTATTTTCCAATTAAAGGGGTTAGATTATCCACTTATAAGCAAGACTTGCAGCGGATATGATAGTATACTAATCATAAATAGAACTAGCGTATGATTGATTATGCTAGGTGATGACTAAAATGGAATACAAACAGTGAATTTTTTATAAAGGGGCCAACGAATATGAATAATTACTCAACGACGACGTTAACTATGGTAAGGAATTTTGATGTAGCATCAGAAAGAGTTTTTGATGCATGGCTAAATCCTGATATGATGCGAAAGTGGTTCTTCACATTGGAAGGAACAAATAAAGTAGCAAAAAATGATCCTCAGATCGCCGGTACTTGGGAAATTGTTGATCATCGCGATGGAAAGGATTATCGTGCGATAGGAGAGTACTTAGAAATTGATTCTCCAAAAAAATTAATGTTTACATTTAAAATGCCCCAGTTTAATGACTTACAAGATACGATTACTGTTGAATTAAAGGGACTTCAACAAGGGTGTGAAATGACATTTTCACAGGACATTATCGTACCCCATGAAGAAAATTGGGCAGCATCTGATATTGAAAAGGCCATTAAAGAGCATCGCGATGGAACGGAACAAGGGTGGCATTATATGTTCATGGGACTTAAAGAATTAGTTGAAACAGGAAAAGTTAGTTATCAAGGATAATTGGACATAATTTCGATTGATTTTTAAATGAATATCAGTGAAAATAGGATTGAATCCAAAGATGTGATTGCTGAATAAAGGCAATCACATCTTTTTTGTGAATATTCGACAAAAAGTGACAAAACTAGGGAAGTGGCACCTAGGCAATGCCTTCCTATTTTCCTGCTAAATTCATAATTGTCATGTCATCCATTGGCGGGTTATGCAATCCTGCACGAACATCCCGGTAATAGCGTTGTAGTGGATTTTGTCTCGATAGACTTCTTGCACCGACAATACGCATTGCCAAATCTACTACTTTAACTGCTTTGTTCACTACAGATAGTTTGACAGCACCAAGTTCTGGCCCCATCGTTTGCCTTATGTTGTTATCACCTTCATCCCATTTCCTCGCAACAGAGTAAAGAAAATGCTTCGATTCCAAAATGGCAAGCTCCATTTCACCCATCTTTTGCTTCACATTTGGTAAATCGGCGATCGTTCCAGAAATGCTGTTAGGAGAATAGCTTCTCGCGAATTTATTCGCATAGTCTTGTGCTGCAAGGGCGATTCCAAGATAGCAGGCGGGGATATGGAGTAACCAGCCAGTTGCCTTTTTCTTCCCAAGAGTGATGCGCTCAACAAGGTCATCTTTTGCGACATGCACATTTTCTAATACCAAATCATGGCTTCCTGTGCCCCGCATGGCAATAGAATCCCATGTTTCATCAACACTTACTCCTTCATACCCACGCTTAATTAGAAAATTACCAACCTCATCCGTTCCATCGATCGATGCACTTACGACAAAATAATCGAGAATCGGTGCGAGTGTTGTAAATGTCTTTCTACCATTTATTACCCAGCCTTGTTCATTTTCCTTTGCAAAGGTTTCTGGTTTTCCGCCACGAGTAGGGCTACCAGTTGCAGGCTCTGTTGCAGCATTATTTAGCAGGGCACCGTTAATGACTACATCACGTGCGACGTCTGCAAACTTATCTTCTTCCCATATATTACTTTCACCAAGATGCTTCATAATTCCCATATGCCATCCGATGGAGAGCGCTGTCGATCCGTCTGCCTTGCCAATAATCTCCTGAAGCTGAAGCATTTCTGTAAGCGATATTCCTAACCCGCCATGCTTTTCTGGAAGGGTTAGAGCAGGATATCCAATTGCTTTTAATTCTTGGAAATTTTCATATGGGAATGTTCCATTTGCGTCATGCTGCTCTGCCCGATCAGTAAAAGCTTTGACTGTTTCCCTTAGTAAGTCTGCTCTTTTTAAGTTTGTCTTAAGATCCGTTAATTTCATGAGAATCCCTCCGTTAAGTAAATAGGTGTCTCTAATTATTTAATTCTTATATTATTAGTTGGAATTATAAGCATATTATTTCATTGATAGAGGGAAAATTCAATTAATAGGGTGGTGGTATTGGAAATTACCGCTGGTATGAATAGTAACCATATCCATAACCTGTAAGAGCCTGTAGAGAAAAATTATCTCTACAGGCTCTTCTATCTTAAATAATTTCCTTGACTAATATATACTCGTCTTCTGTAAAAACACGAGATCGTGTAATGAAATGTTTTCCTTCAAGACTATCCAGTGAGAACTCGGGTCCCCGTCCATCTATCGCGTCAATGATTAGCTGTGTATGCTTCCAATAGTCATATTGACTTCGATGCATATAAAAAGGAACACCACCGATGGAACCTAAGTAAAGATCAGAATCCCCAAGTAGAAAATCTCCTTCTGTGTAGCACATTGGTGCAGATCCATCACAACAACCACCAGATTGATAAAACATAATCGCTCCTTGTCGAGCTCTTATCAATTCTATTAATTTAAGCGCCTCATTGGTTGCAACAACACGATCTACCATATTTGCATGCACCCTTTCAAGCTTAAAAGAAGCCTTGTGCTTTTCTGTCATAGCTTACTAATAATGCTTTTGTTTGTTGGTAGTGGTCCAGCATCATACTGTGGTTCTCACGGCCGATTCCTGACATCTTATAGCCACCAAATGCAGCGCCTGCTGGATATTTATGATACGTATTTGTCCACACACGTCCAGCTTGAATTGCACGCCCTGCACGATATGCAAGATCACCGCTACGTGACCATACCCCTGCGCCTAAGCCATAAATCGTATCATTTGCGATTTCGATTGCCTCATCAAAATCCTTGAATGTAGTAACAGCAAGTACAGGCCCGAAGATTTCCTCTTGGAAAATTCGCATTTTATTATTTCCTTTAAAAATAGTTGGTTGGATGTAATTCCCTCTATTAAAGTCATCACCAACCTGATTTACTTCGCCACCGATTAATAATTCGGCACCTTCCTCTTTACCTAATTTAATATAGGATAGGATTTTTTCTTGCTGTTGATTAGAGGCCTGAGCGCCCATCATAACTTCTGTATCAAGTGGGTTCCCAACTTTGATTGCCTTCACTCTTTCGATCGCCTTTTCTATAAATTTATCGTAAATCGATTCTTGGATCAGAGCCCGTGATGGGGAAGTACAAACTTCTCCTGAGTTTAGCGCAAACATTACCAAACCTTCAATAGCTTTATCAAGGAATTCATCACCCTTGTCCATGACATCCTCAAAGAAAATATTCGGTGACTTCCCACCAAGCTCTAACGTTACAGGAATAATATTTTCCGTTGCATATTGCATGATTTGACGACCGACAGCAGTTGAACCAGTAAATGCAATTTTTGAAATTCTTGGATTCGTTGCAAGTGGTTTACCAACTTCAATCCCATAACCGTTTACAACGTTAAGCACGCCTGCTGGAAGTAAGTCTTCGATTAGCTCGAGCAATATCATGATAGAAACTGGAGTTTGTTCCGCTGGTTTTAGGACGATACAATTCCCGGCAGCTAGTGCTGGGGCAATTTTCCATGTTGCCATGAGAATAGGAAAGTTCCATGGAATGATTTGCCCAACAACACCAAGTGGTTCTTGGAAATGATAGACAACGGTATCATTATCTAATTGCGTTGTCCGTCCTTCTTGCGCACGGATTACACTAGCAAAATAACGATAATGATCAATTGCTAATGGGATATCGGCATTTAATGTTTCGCGAACTGCCTTCCCATTATCCCAAGATTCTGCAACAGCAAGAATTTCTAAATTTTCTTCAATACGATTGGCAATCTTATTTAAGATACTCGCACGTTCTGTTGTAGATGTTTTGCCCCAACCATCTTTCGCAGCATGTGCAGCATCTAAAGCAAGTTCAATATCTTCATTTGAAGAGCGAGCAGCACTTGTAAAAGCTTCTCCAGTTATCGGAGTTGTTACATCGAAGTATTCGCCTTTTACTGGTTGAACCCACTCTCCGCCAATGAAATTATCATACTTGTCCTTGAAATTAATAATAGCCCCATCTGTGTTCGGATTTGCATAAATCATAATAAATTTCCTCCCCCTTTATGAATGGAACAACCGAATGATTACGCTTACATTAAAGCTAACAATTAAGTGAGTTCCTTATTTTAAGATAGCATTGATTTACTGGAATTTCAAGGAAATGGATTTGCAATAGAGACTGTTATGAAAGATTGGCAACAGTTAGCGGCGATAATTTCAAGGAAAATATGCTACAAAAAATCTCTTAACTTTATTTATCACGAATTGACTGGCTGTAAGATCCCATTTCAAGAATTGAGGAAAAATCAAAAATTGTAAGTGGGGGCGGATATTACCCCCACTTAATGAAGTTTCACTTTATTGAAGTTAAGGGACTTTTACCTTGACTATTATTAACTTTCCTGTGGTTTAGAATCTTTTTCGCGTTGTGGCTCAATATCCTGATTCGGATCATCTGTTTTTTGCTTTTGTTCAAGAGAGTCGTTTTTTTGTGATTTTTCCTTTTCTTGATTTGTCACAATATCACCTCATTTACAGTATTGGAAATTATTAAAATCATACATGTATTATTTACCCTTTATTCTTGTAGTAAAACATGCTTTAATATTCATTCGAAAAAATACAGCAAATTTCGGGAAGTGACAGGCGCTCTGCGTAACAAAATACTACAAAACTCGGGGGCGCCTTCCCGTACTATCTATTTTTCGAATACGTTGATATCACTACTCCGCTCACAATGATTAGCGAGCCTAAGATTTCCATGCCAGTTATTGGTTTGAATAACAATATTAATCCCATTAACATTGCGACAAACGGTTCTAAATTAGATAATATGGAAGCCTTAGAAGCATCTACATACCGAATATTTTGATTCCAAATTAAAGTCGCGATGCCATGTACAACAATGGCTGTGTCGATAAGAAATGCCCAGTCAGACAGCCTAGTGCTTATTCGTAAGGGGTTGTCCAGTAAAAAGGCAAAAGGAATGGATACAATAAAGCCAATTACATTTGAATATAGAGTAATTGTTAGTGGATCTATTCTATTTGAGAGAAGTCTTGTCATAATAATCATTATGGCGAATGTAATCATCGTTAGGACAATCCATAATAACCCTTTTTCAAAATGTAAAGAAGTTAGATTTCCTTTAGTAACAACTAAGTAAATGCCGATGAGCGCTAGCATCGACCCCATTAACATTCGAATCGTTAGTTTTTCTTTAAGAAAAATAGCAGCCAAAAATCCAGTTAATATTGGAGTAGTTGCTAAAATTAATGCTGAAGTTGTTGTATCGGCTGTTTGTAATCCCATAAAAAAAGACCATTGGTTAATAAATACACCAATAACTCCAAGGAAAACTAGCGCAAGTAAATCAATTTTATTAACTCTTTTTAGGTTCTTCTTGTATATGGATAAACCTATAAGCAAGAGTACAATGAATAATAGTCTAAGCATGGTTAACAGGGTTGGTGAAAAATACTGGACTAAAATTTTACCAAATACGAAATTACTGCCCCAAACCATTACACAAAAAGTAAGCCAAGCATATGCTCTTAACAATTTTTTCATCCTTCCAGCTTCAGAATACCAATATTTTATTATATCATGTGTAGAGAAGGATATTTTATCTAGGTACGGCCTAATAAAATTATTAGAACACCAGCCTATTATCTAAATACTATGTTGACAAATTGATGACTACAGCCAATGATCTAAAACAATACTAAGTCACCACGTTCAATACAGCCAGATTCAATTCGTTCATTAGAAACAAGGAATTGATTACTTATCCTTGTGTACTCATACTTGTGTCCCTACATAGACGACTTTTTTATTTGATATTAAATCGTTCTTGAACTTTTTCAATGCTGATTGTAGCAAATCGGGATAAACAAAAATAGCAATATCATCAATTGTTAATTCATTTCTATTTAAAATCTCTTCAAGCTGCTCATTGACATACGTTAACGACATTATCATGTATAATTAAGAGGAAATTCAGCCAATGTTAAAATAGAGGTCATTAGTCACAAGTCTAATAGATGATATGAGATTTATGTAATCGGTCACAAGTTGTAAGCCAATTATAATATGTTATAAAATCGAGGCAATGGGGGGAATCAATATGAAATATAGAAGCGTTCGTTGGGGCATTATTGGATGCGGGGATGTAACGGAAGTGAAAAGTGGACCGGCATTCCAGAAGGTCAAGAATTCTGAACTGGTTGCCGTTATGCGAAGAACGGGTGAACTTGCCAAGGATTATGCGAGGCGGCATCATGTTCCCAAATGGTACGATGATGCAGACAATCTAATAAATGATCCAGATATTGATGCCATCTATATTGCGACACCACCAGAATCCCATAAAGAATATGCAATTATGGCAGCAAAAGCTGGAAAAGCAGTATATGTAGAAAAACCTATGGCTAGGAATTATCAAGAAACGCAGGAAATGATTGCTGCCTGTAATGTGGCTGGTGTCCCATTATATGTAGCTTATTATCGCCGGGCGCAACCTAGATTTGTAAAGATAAAAGAGTTGCTAGAAAATAATACGATCGGTGACGTTCGGTTTGTATCATCAACCCAGTATCAACAGAATGTAATAGAAAAAGAGATTCCATGGCGTGTTCAGCCAGAGCTTGCTGGTGGGGGATTGTTTTTTGATTTGGCGAGTCACACGCTTGATATATTGGACTTTTTGGTTGGCCCAATTAAGTCTGTCCAAGGATTTGCTTCCAATCAAGCAGGGCACTACCCAGCAGAGGATATTGTTACCGGTAGCTATCTATTTGAATCCGGAATTCACGGTGTAGGCAATTGGTGTTTTTCCGCGTTTGCAAATGTAGATGTGAATGAGATTGTTGGTAGTAAGGGGAAAATAACCTTCTCCACATTTGGCAACGACCCGATAGTATTAACGACCGCGGATGGAACGAAAGAATGGAGTTTTGATCCGCCACAGCATGTCCATCAGCCTTTAGTGGAAATAATGGTGGCAGAGCTAACTGGCGAAGGTGGACAATGTCCAAGTACCGGCGTGACAGGTGCAAGAACCAATTGGGTTATGGATGAAATGGTAAAAAAATATTATGAAAGATGATTACTGTTCATATTAACAAAAGCCAGCCTCTGATTTTAAGGTAAAATCAGGAGGCTGGCTTTAAATGTGCTCAAATTTTGAACGTAAAATAGTGTAGAAGTAAATATGCGATCCACTTGCAATCGGGATTATTTCGAATATTATTTATTAAACCTTTTATGATTGCTGGACTTAGCGCTGGTTCAAGTAGCTCTTGTTTTAATAAAACCAAAGATTCTTTCTCTATTGGCTCCTTTGTTTCAATTATTGTCTGTTCAATAATTTCAAGCAGCTTTTCTATCTTTACCTCTTCAATCAATGGGTGCTCCATTGATTGAACCGTTTCTGCCGAAATCAATGGAATTGTAGTATGTTTTGCGAGTAAGTTAGTCTTCTCGACGAATGATTCAGCTAGCGATTGTAAATCGAGTGGAACATTATAAAATAGATTTAATTCTGTATAAATACCGATGAAACTTTTTATGCAGTAGAGTAAATCATATTTGGTTTGTTTGACCTTTTCGCCAAAGACACGTTCAATTATTGATAAAATTGCTCCCTCAAATAAGCTGTGATAGTAGCTGATTTTTAATAATAGTTCTTTATCAATGGTATGGGTTTGCTCTTTGATAAAAACCTTAGCAAAATCGGAATGCTTTTGAAAGGATTGAAAGGTTTCATAATAAAACGTATATAGAAGCACATTATCATCCGTGTTATTGACTACATGGTCAATCCTCGTGGTTATCTCTATCATAAAATGGTCAATCATTGCTGAGATCAGCTCGCCTTTAGATTTAAAAGATAAGTAAAAAGCCCCTTTAGAAATACCGCACTTCTCTGTTATTTGTTGAACGGAAGTTGCTTCAAAACCTTGTTCTGCAAATAATTCTAATGCCTTATCTATAATTAATTGTTTTTTAACCATATAATATTATCGCTCCCATTACTTCTAGAGTTGACAAATGACCGACTAGTCATCTAGTATAAGTAATTGGGAACGATAAGTCAATTTAAGGGTAGGTGTGAAAGTGAAGGGTTTAGTTAATTTTGTGTTAAAAAATAAATTAGCAGTATGGCTGCTAACGATCATCATAACTGTGTCTGGGATTTATTCTAGTACACAAATGAAAACAGAGACGATTCCAGATATCTCAATCCCTTACTTAATGGTGAGCGGTGTATATCCTGGAGCGACCCCTGAGCAAGTAATGGAAGATGTATCCATGCCGATAGAAAAGGCGGTAGAAGGTCTTGAAGATGTGAAAGCCGTTTACTCGAATTCCTATTCAAATATGTCTAGTATTCAAGTTGAATATGATTATGGCATTGATATGGACGAAGCAAAACGTGCTTTAGAATCGGCAATTGATACAGTGAACTTACCAGAAGATGCACAGGATCCAACGGTTACGGCGATTAGTATGAATATGATGCCTGTCGTAGCATTAAGTGTAAGCAGTGAGTCAGAGGATATTGTTGACTTAACATCAACAGTAGAAGAAATCATTGTTCCAAATATCGAGAAACTTGATGGTGTTGCGTCTGCGACGATAACTGGTCAACATATTGAAGAAGTAGAGCTTACGTATGATGAAGAGAGAATGGCGGAGCTCGGTATTACGGAAGATAACGTTAAAGATATGATCCAAGCAAGTGACCTTGCTGTTTCATTAGGACTTTATGAGTTTGAAGAGGGAGAACAAGCTGTAGCAATCGATGGTAAGTTCATGACTGCAGATGAATTAAATGAAATGATTATTCCAGCAGAACCATCAGAAGCAAATCCTTCTCCATTTGTAAAACTTAGCGATATTGCAACAATTGAAGTGGTTGGTAAGGTACAATCCGTTTCCCGAACAAATGGGGAAGATGCAATTGCGATTCAAATTGTTAAAGACCAACAAGCAAACACGGTTGATGTTGTAAACGATGTAAAAGAGTTAGTGAAAGAGCAAGAAGGAAATAATGAAGGCTTAGTAATAGATATATCATTAGATCAAGGTGCACCAATTGAATCTTCGGTTTCAACGATGATTGAAAAAGCGGTATTTGGCGGTTTAATTGCCGTATTGATCATTCTTTTATTCCTACGCGATTTCAAATCAACGATTATTTCCATTATTTCCATCCCAGTATCCATTTTTATGGCATTATTGATATTGAATTGGTTGGATATAACGCTAAACATGATGACGCTTGGAGCAATTACAGTTGCAATCGGTCGTGTAATTGATGACTCGATTGTTGTAGTTGAAAATATTTTCAGGCGACTTCATTTAAGAACAGAGAAATTAACAGGGCGAGCACTAATTCGTGAAGCGACGATTGAAATGTTCAAACCGATCATGTCGTCTACATTAGTGACGATTGCAGTATTTGCACCACTTGTATTCGTTGGTGGAATGGTTGGCGAGTTATTCATGCCGTTCGCATTAACGATGGCATTTGCACTGATTGCTTCATTACTTGTTGCAATTACCATTGTTCCTGTCCTATCTCATACATTGTTTAAGAAAAAATTATATAGCGAGAAGACAGAGAGCAGTCATAAAGAAGCTGGAAAACTAGCTAATTGGTATAAAAGTATACTTAAATGGGCTTTAAACCATAAAATTATTACTTCAGCGATTGCAATTATTTTATTAGTTGGTAGCCTAGCGCTAACACCTTTAATCGGTTTTAGTTTCTTAGGTAGTGAAGAAGAAAAAGTAATGTATTTAACATATACACCAGAAACTGGTGAGCTTGAAGAAGATACATTAGCAAATATTGCAGTTGTAGAAGAAGAATTATTAAAACGTGATGATATTGATATCCTTCAACTATCGGTAACGGATAGTGGTAACCCAATGGCAGCAATGTCGGGCGGGGGATCGAATGGCGCATTAATGTATCTTATATTTGATCCTGAAATGAAAAATTTCCCAGAAGTGCGCACAGAAATTGAGGATTATGTGTTTAACATAGGCCAATCAGGTGAGTGGAAGAGCCAGAACTTCTCATCGATGGGAGTGGCGTCAAATGAAATTAGCTATACATTTTACAGTGAGAATTTAGATAAGCTAAATGAGGCTGTATTAATGGTAGAAGATGTGATGAATGAGAATGACGGTTTAGAAGATATCTCATCAACAGCTGAGGATGCATATGTAGAATATACATTCAATGTTGAGCAAGATGAATTACTGCAGTATGGGTTAACAACAGGGCAAATCATTATGATGTTGAATCCGAATGTAACTCCTGAAGTATTAACAACCGTTGAAAAGGACGGAAATACAATTGATGTGATTGTACAGCAAGAACAGGCTGCACAACCGAAGTCAGTTGACGAGATGTTAGCAACAGAAGTGCCAACAGCAATGGGCACATCAATGCCACTTTCTGAGCTTGTGACAGTTGAAGAAGGCACAACATTGAATACACTTGCACGTAGCGCAGGTGAGTACTATGCAACTGTATCGGGAACAGTGCTTGGTAATGATGTTTCAAAAGCATCGTCTGAAGTAGGGAAATCAATCGACGAGTTAGATTTACCTAAGGGTGTTACAGTCGGTGTTGCCGGTGTAACTGCAGATATGACGGAAGCATTTACTCAGCTTGGTATCGCGATGCTTGCGGCAATTGCGATTGTGTACTTCATCCTAGTTGTTACATTCCGTGAGGGTGTTGCACCATTTGCAATTCTCTTATCACTACCGTTCGCGGTAATTGGTTCATTTGTTGGTCTATTGATTGCTGGTGAAACCATTTCCGTATCCGTTATGATGGGACTACTGATGTTAATTGGTATCGTCGTAACGAACGCTATTGTACTTGTAGACCGAATTGTTCGGATGGAACGCGATGGCTTGGTTATGCGTGAAGCTATTTTAGAAGCAGGTAGCACGCGTCTACGCCCAATCTTAATGACAGCAATCGCAACGATTGGTGCGTTAGTTCCATTAGCATTCGGTTCAGCTGGTGGTGGCGGTTTAATATCGAAAGGTCTTGGAATCACTGTAATCGGCGGGCTAGTAAGTTCAACATTATTAACATTAATCGTTGTACCAATTGCCTATGAAATACTTTCCAAGCTATTTAGGAAAAATCGTAAAGATGAAGAAGAAAATTAATCGTTAAAAAAGGCCCACCAAGGTGAATGAATTACCTTGGTGGGCCTTTTTACTTTCTTACTGCATAATCTTGGGGCCAACAGGAAGTTTCCTAAAATAGTCTTTGTTCCTATTGCACGTTGATGCTCTCAATAAATTTCGTGGTTGCAGGAGACAGGGAGACGCTATTTAAATAACACATACCAATACTTCGTGGAGGTATTTCATTTGCTAATGGAACTTCGAATAAGCTTCCATTTTCTAAATACTCCTTAGCGAATTCTTTCGTTACGCAGGCAACACCTAAATTAATTTTGGCGAATTCCAATAATAAATCATGGGAGCCAAGTTCAATCTCTGGAGAAATAGTAAAGCCATTTGCGCTAAGGAAGTTGTCGACATACTTTCGCGAAATGGATTTTTGTTCAAGTAAAATTAAGGGTTCATTTGTTAATTCTTCAAAGGTGACAGGTGCAGTTAAGAGATGTTGGAACTTATCCCCGCAAACAAAAATATCGTGAATAGCAATACAAGGTATTTGAATCAATCTTGGCTCATCTACGGGAAAGTTACAAAAAGCAATGTCGACTTCTCCTGATTTTAAAATAGCACAGAGCTCTGACGTTGTTCCGTTTATAATGTTAAATTTAATATTTGGAAAATGATTATGAAACGCTTCAAGGTATGGGAGTAAGAAGTATTTAGATATGGTATCACCTACACCAATTTTCAATTCGCCGGCGGTAAGGTTTTTAAACTCCAAGATCTTTTCCTCACCGACATCAATTAGATTTATCGCTGAATTAGCATATTCAAACAATAGCTGACCTTCATTTGTTAAGGTAACTCCTTTGGTTGTTCTTGTGAAGAGCCGAGTATCTAATTCCCTTTCTAACTGCATGATGGATTGGCTCACGGCTGGTTGGGTCATGTATAAATCTTTCGCTGCTGCAGAGAAACTTTTACTTTTTCCTACCTGGGTGAATACTTTATATAAATCCAATTTACTTACCATATAACTACTCCTTATATCGGTTATTAGATATATTCATTTTACTTATATCAAGTATATCATGTATATTACAAGTAGGGTCATGATAAACATATAAACTTAAGTGTTCTAGAGGAGTGAACGGAATGGAAAGAGTAGTTGGAACGGTTGTTAGAGGGCTGCGTGGTCCAATCATTAATCAAGGTGATAATATTGAGGAAATCGTTGTAGATAGTGTATTGCAAGCATCAAAACAAGAAGGATTTGAAATTCTGGATCAGGATATCGTTGCAGTTACAGAATCAATCGTTGCCCGTGCACAAGGGAATTATGCAACAATTGATGATATCGCGAAAGATGTGGAATCCAAATTTGGTGACGATACAATTGGTGTCATCTTTCCTATTTTAAGCCGAAATCGATTTGCTAATAACCTTCGTGGGATTGCAAAAGGTGCAAAAAAAATTGTCTTAATGCTTAGCTATCCATCTGATGAGGTTGGTAACCATTTAGTGAGCATTGATATGCTTGATGAAAAGGGAGTCAATCCGTGGACAGATGTGTTAACTGAAAAGCAATTCCGTGACTACTTCGGCTATTTAAAGCATACATTTACTGGTGTTGATTATATTGAGTATTATAAATCACTCATTGAAGAATATGGTATTGAATGTGAAGTCATTTTCTCAAATAATGCAAAGACAATTTTAGATTATACGAAAAGCGTGCTAACATGTGATATTCATACAAGATTTAGAACGAAGAAAATTTTGAATGAAAATGGTGGAGAAAAAGTTTATAGTCTCGATGATATATTAGTTGAATCTATTGACGGCAGCGGCTATAACGAAGAATATGGCTTATTAGGTTCAAATAAATCGACTGAAGAGAAGGTTAAGCTTTTCCCACGGAATTGCCAACCAATCGTTGATAATATTCAAACGATACTTAAAGAAAAGACAGGTAAAAATGTGGAAGTCATGGTTTATGGCGATGGCGCATTTAAAGACCCAATCGGAAAAATATGGGAACTTGCTGATCCAGTTGTTTCGCCAGCATATACCGCGGGACTTGATGGTAGACCGAATGAAGTCAAATTAAAATACCTTGCAGATAACAACTTTGCAGATCTAAAAGGTGAGGAGCTTCAAAAGGCGATATCCGAATACATTGAGAACAAAGATGCCGATCTTGTTGGGGCAATGGAAGCGCAAGGAACAACACCTAGAAAACTTACCGATTTGATCGGTTCGTTAGCAGATTTAACTTCCGGAAGTGGCGATAAAGGGACACCATTCGTCTTTATTCAAGGTTATTTCGATAACTATACAAAATAATGGTGGAGCAATGCTAATCAGTCGATTGGCATTGCTTTTTCATCGTTTAAGACTCAATAAAATGGAGAGCTGCCGATAACATTTTCATAATGGCTCTTTTCGTATGATTTGTTGGTATTTAGATAAACTGCTGATAACTTTAATTCAGAATTTCTTTGCCGAGGTCCGCAGCCCCCAAGAAACTCTACAGTTAAACTACCTATTTATAGATAGAGTTATGGT
>NZ_PIOC01000028.1:133355-147014 GCF_003369575.1 Oceanobacillus arenosus
TCTATATCAGTCCGGGTGAGCGAAGGGCGGTGACTCCTGCGGGAACAGCACGAGTCCGAAGACCCCGTAGGAAGTGCTTTTCTTCCGAGGAGGCTGAGGCCGTGCCCGCGGAAAGCATCCGCCCGTAGCGAACTCGGACGGCGGATTAGCACATACTATTTGTAATTCAGTTAGTCCGCAATTTACATCAACTACGAAGAATTATTCTTTACTTTGAAAGGCAATGCTATTTAAGATGATAGCCTTTATGAAAATAGCTATGTCCTGTGGTGCTTTTTTTCATTTCAAACAAACGTTTGATCAAAAGACTGGAGATATTATTAAAAAAGCTTTAAAATTAGACTTAGACTATTATTATAATAATGATAGAATGGACGTTTGCATTATTATACTTAACATAAATGAGGGATTGCAATGATCGTAAAGACAGAAGAAGAGCTACAAGCATTGAAGGAAATTGGTAAAATTTGCGGTGAGATTCGTGATGAATTAGTACAAAAAACAAAACCTGGAGTAACGACGAAAGAACTTGACGAGCTTGCAGGGGAGCTTTTTGAGAAAGCGGGAGCATTATCAGCACCAAAAGGGGAATACGACTTCCCAGGATTTACTTGTATCAGCGTCAATCAAGAAGTGGCACATGGTATTCCTGGTAAGCGGGTTATCCAAGAAGGCGATTTAGTTAACATTGATGTATCTGGTTCTAAAAATGGCTTTTTTGCAGATACGGGTATTTCCTTTGTTGTTGGTGAAGGAAATGAAATGTTGACGAAGATATGTGACGTTGCAAAACTTGCATTTGATGCAGGTCTTACGAAAATAAAACCTGGTGCGAAGAAAAGTGGGATTGGGAAGGCCGTAGAGCAAATTGCTAAGCAGCACGGGTTAACTGTAATTAAAAACTTAACTGGACATGGGATTGGTCGAAAAATCCATGAAGCACCTGATTATATTTATAATTTCCGGGAAAGATGGGACGATGAAATCTTAAAAGAAGGAATGGTTATTGCCTTTGAACCATTTATTTCGACACGAGAAGAAGAAGTATTTCAAGAGGATGATGGTTGGACATTTGCGACAGAGAACAGCCATGTTGCACAGTATGAGCATACGATAATCATTTCAAAGGATGGGCCAATCATTACCACACGTTAATTATGTTGCGCTTATTATTCGGTGGAGGGGTTTTCATGATTTATATCGGTTTGACAGGGTGGGGAGATCATGATGCGTTATACCCAGCTCAAATAAAGCCAAAGGATAAGCTATCTGAATATGGCAGTCACTTTCCGGTGGTTGAGGTGGATGCATCCTTTTATGCATTGTATTGCTGAATACGGGGAAAATTAGAATAAATAAATATAGTTAGAATAAAACCCTTGATATACAAAGTATATTCAAGGTTTTTTTTATTCTCAAATTAGTGTAGAATGGGATTTATAATCTTTTGATAATTTAGAATTAAAATCGGAGGACAAATCTCTTTAAGAGGGGAAAATTATAATAGTATATTGAACACCTTGGAACAGATATATTTATATAAAATCCTAAACACAGTTGGGAATGAAAAAATATGCAAACTGAGAATTATAAGTGGATTGTAAGAGAAGATAATATAGAACATTTGCTTTCAAATAACCAACTAGAACATAGGACAGTCGTAACTATATGCGTAAAGGATCTAAAAACGAATCTTATTGTTCCTCATCCTATTACACATTTCATTAAAGCTAAGTATGAATTTAAAGGTAAAAGTTTAAGTAGTCAATTGAATCCAGCTAGAGAGTTAGTAAAATTCCTTAATTTTATCAATGAACAATTGACTGCTGAAAACCCTGAGTTTCAATGCTTACAAAAAAAGGGTTTTAGAGGTTTAACATTCCTACACGGAGCCCGTTATATTACTTACTGTACGGAAAAACGTTTTACTGTTAAAAATTGTGAGGAAGAGAGAAGGTTGTCATACAAATATGTCAGAGGTCATATCGAGCGATACCTTGTACATTTCTATGACTATTTAGAAGCTATGGACATAATTGATGAAGAAATAGAATTGGATAGATACTTTGATAGAAGAAATGAAGAGATAATTATCTCACCTTTTACTGAACCAATCTATGATACACATTACCCTTCTATTGATGATGGCGGATTAATCAGAAACAAACTTAAAGATTTCGGAGATAATGATCCCAACAAAAGAAACAAGATGGTTTATGAGTTTCTAGAAGAGGCACGAAGAGTGTCATCTGACATTGCATTTGGAATCGCTTTACAAATATTCGCAGGGTTGCGTAGAGGTGAGGTTGTAAATCTCACTGCTACAAGTATTCCTACTAATTTTCTAGATGGTTCAAATTATATTGCCGTCTATGATAATCAACAACGTTTATTTAAACACTTAAAAAACACAATAAAGGAACAAGTGAAAAGACCAAGGATACAACCGGTATTACCTAGCACTTACTTAAAAGAAATATATGATGCCCATATGAAAATGAATGAGAAAGTTAAAAAGGAAAATACATTTGCTTTCTTCGTTGATGAAAATGGACATACCATCTCTGGGGGAATGTATGAAAGGAAATTTGCAAAAGTTAAATATGCCTACATTGACAGATTAGCTAAAACTCCTGGTCGCTATTCCGACTTTCATACGCTCGAAACCACTGTTTGGGGTACTCATATCGGTCGCGGGATATTCACTGCCTATCTATTTGATAGAGTACAAGATGATAGGCAAATGGCTATTGCCAGAGGAGACATAAGTACCGAATCTGCAAAGTCATATATAGATTATAGAAATGCAATCTCCAATTTTCAGATGGCAATGGAGATTATGTCCAGCGAGGATTTGGTAGAGCTAAACAATATAGAAAAAGCTATCAATGAAAATTGGGATTGGGAGGTATTTAGAAATGACTTTAATGATTAGCATAGGGGCAGCCTATAAACATCTTGGTGGTAAGGAGAAATACCCAACTAGACTAAGCAGAAAACCACTGAATGAAAGAATAAGAAAGCTAGTTGAAAATGGAATTGTCAAAGGTGTTAGGGAAGAAAATAAAGTTAACATTCAATCGTTAAAGAAACATTTAGAATTTGAATCTAACATCTTAGAAAATTATATGGGCTATAATGAGTTTTTAAAAACGTTTGGAATCAATACTACTACTAATTCTAACGTTTTTAAAGTATCTTTAGAAAAGAAGCAAGTTAGTAGCGATTTTGAATATGTTTCGGTTGATTATCCAATCAATCGGGAATTTCTATTTATTAGGAAATCTACTTTAAATAATTTTTTAAAAGAGCATATTTCATTTGATGAAGCAGTAGATATAATAAGTCAATTGGAAAATGATTCTTGGCGATGGTATAAGCATCGTAAATTAAACATCCAATCACTTCAAGTGGGAGCAAAACGGTTTTATACGAGAAGTGATTTTGAAAAGTTGAAAAAAGATGTGGAATCCGCTGGAGGCACCATTGTCCCTAACTACTATACGACAAAACAATATAGAGAAGTTCTATCAATAACAACTACTAAAGCTTCTCTCGCTATTGAAAAAGATTATCAACTTAATCCTAAGAAATTAAATGGACATTGGAAATACTATGATAAAGAACTCGTAGATCGTCTAAGACTTAGCCAAAGTGAGTTGAAAAAGATATTTATGTCTTACGAAGAAGCAAAGGAAATAGCCAATGCAGAAGGGTTTGTTTTCGGGGAAAACTATATAGAAAAAGAACCTATAGATAGTTTGCTTCGTCCTTTTTATAAATCTAAAAAAACTTGTTATTTGAAAGAAAATTTTTATAAGTGGTTGGGAGAGCGTAGAAAAAAAGAGGATTTTTACTCGGTAACAATGGACTCGCATTTTGACACCTTTAAACTACGATTGGAAGTTAGGCAAATTAAAATTGATGAATTGGGACGTTTCACAAATGAAACTTGGTTGCAATTTATTTCAAGAAGACTAGCCAATACTACAGCTAATTCCCAATCAATTGAATCTACTATAAACAGGTATGTATACTGTTCGGAGTATTTAATAAATCTGGTTAATCCGACGAACAAAAAAGAAATATATTCGGTAACATCTAATGACATAAACATTTTATTTAATAGTATTCCAAAAACAGACTCGAGAATACTCTATCAATATTTTAAAAAAGTATACTATAAATTGATTGCAAATAAAATGACAGCTTTCGATTTTAATAAAGTAAATGACCCTTTGACATTTGAGGTGAAGAGCAACGATAAATCTATATACGAATACGAAGTATATAAAAAAGTATATAACTATGCTAAAGATATTTCTTTACACAAAAAAAAGGCGATAAAAGATATATTTAAAGAAATTACTACAGGAGGAGAAAAAAATAGGACTGTTAATTATTATGCATCAAGTTGGTTATATGTCCTGCTTCATCTAAATAATGCTTGGAGAAATTCGGATTTCATTTCATTCCCAAGGATAAATCTTAATGGCACAAAAATAACAAATTTGCACTGGTTGTTAGAAAATGAGCTGGGTGATGAGGATGTTGATTATATAGTTAGACAGGTCTATCGAACAGAATTCATTATATCAAAAACCCAGGTTAAAAATTACTTTTTTTGTTCGGAGGAATTAAAGAAATCATTGGCTACTGCCATTGCTATATGTGAACTAAGAAACAATGCAATTTACCCAATGCGTAAGACAATTATTGATTTTGGAAATAAGAAACAAAATTTTTCGGACGCTAGGCGTAGAAAATTCTTTGAATCTTTTAATGATAATGAATTTATCTTTTCATCAAGAAAGATGAATAGATCATTGATGTCTTATATTTATGTAATACTAAGTAAAATTCAAAAAGGCACAGCAGGGTTAAAAACTATTCAGAAAATGAGAGGCCACTTAGAAGAAGAAACGACTAATTTCTACGTTGATATTCCCGAAAACGAGTTGAATTTCCTTACAAGACAACTCTTTTCACGTGGTTCGTTCGGTTTTGTATATGATACATTTCTGGACGTTTTACAAGGAGTTGAAATAGACCGAGAAAAGAGAACCAATGAGATTCTGTGTCTCGGAAAATACTTCGGGGGTATTCATAAAGTTGAAGTGATTTCAAGCTTTTTAAATGTCATACAGAATGATAGAAAAACTGTTTTAGATCGTATTCTTTCAATGGGTCTAAATGAAGCATTAGAGTTCGTGAATAAAATTGAAACAAGTCAATTACCGAGCAAGGAGGAAAATGTTCAGTGTATGTTTGCTGAAAGTGGATGTGTAAAAAAAGGACAAGGCATTTCGTGTTTTGACTGTGCATTCTCCATTCCAAATTATTATGCTCTTTCAGCTCTTGGTGCAAGCCTGCAAGATAGATTGAATAACTATTTAGAGTCTCAAAAAACGGAATCGGAGATTTTATACAATGAGCAAAGAAAAAGGGCAAGATTATTTTATATGCAGTTGGAAATGTTTGCTCAGGCTATTCAAAGGTTTGGATTCGAAGTATACGAGTTTATTGAGGATTCTCGTGAGGAATTTATAGCTAAGCAAGATCAGATAAGCTCTTTACAAGAAGAATATCAACTCCAATTATCTAAGGGGGTAAGATGAAATGCTGAAAGAGAATTTAAGTAAACTTATAGATTTGGAGGAGTTATCGGCAGAAACATTTTCTCTTGAAGGTAGTGTTAAGAAAGCTAAGGAAATCCTTGATGTTTTAAGGGAAGAAGATTCCGTTTTTGATGAACAATTTGAAGATGATATTTGGACTTTTGAACGGCATCTTTTTAAAGGAAGTACAGTTATTTTCAATTTCTCAGAAATGGAAATGGCCGCCAGATTTCGTGATTACTGGAGTCCCTCTTCTGTTGTTTTAATCAAATGTTGGTTGGCTGAACTATTAAGCTCTTACTATCCGGAAGGGATACACCAGCGATGGGTGATGCTAATAAAAATTATTGAACAAACCGAATTTTTCAATCCAGCAAAAGCAAATTCCTTTGCCGAATCATTGCGAAACTACTCTCCAGCAGTTCGGAAATATTTGGAGAACAAAAATCAGAGTACATTAGATGAAATGTTAGGCGAACTCAAAAAAGATAGGTCAGGGATAAGTACCGTTAAAAGTATAATAGAAATAGCTTTTAACTTTTTAACATTTAGCGGAATTGATTCTTTTCACGATTACAATCAACCTCTAATAAATATTAAGAAGGGATTACCAAAAGAAGTATTCGCTAGACAGTTACCTTCAGGGAAAGATGTATTAAAGCTGGACTATTGTATAAATAGATATTTTAATAAGGGAATTAATACCAATACTAGACTTCTATTTGCACCGATTTTACTATGGTGGAAGCTAACAAATATAATTCCGATGCGTATTAGCGAGTTTTGCACGATTGAAAGGTTTTGTATACCACCCAAGTATTACAGAAATTGTAAAATTTCGTTGCCGCGTGAGAAAAGGACTGGTAATCATCGAAGAGTTCAAGTAGTAGACAAATTAGAGATTACTAAAGACATATATGATTTGATATCTGAGTATATCCATCACACAGAAACATACGGCGTAAGTAAGACGTTAGTTTCTTATAGAGCTTACAAAGAACTTAATGAATATAGTAACCGTAACCCAAGCAAAAAGGATGAGGATTACTTTAACAGTAATATTTTCAAGTCCCTATTACGGAAATTTTACAAAGATGTTGTATATGGAGAGTATAACGAAACGGTAGAACGAAAAGTAAGACCAAATGATACTAGGCATTTCGCATTTTGTTCTTTACTAATGCAGGGATTATCCCCAATCGAAATAGCAAGACTAGGTGGACATTCAACAATTGAAGCTCAGTACCATTATTCAAACCATACCGAATACTTTATAGATATTGAGGTAGATAAATTGATTAAGAGCTTTATGAATAAAGACGGTGAGATGAAAGGAGTCTTTGAGGGTAACGAGATTACTTATGATGATATTGATAAAAAAAGTAAAAACTTTCCTGATAAAAAGATAGAATTGCTTAAAATGGAAATTGGGTGGTGTAAAGATGAATTACAACGCTGTGAAAGTGTAGAGTGTATGTTATGTAAGCATTGGTGGATACACCCCAAAGAGCTGGTAAAAATAAGACCGGTGATTCAGGATAAAATTCGAGAAAGGAAGCAAAAAATTGTTGAAATGGGAAATTTTTTAAAGAACTTAAATGAAAGTTTTACAGAAACAATGGTATCTGATACGGATCCTAATCTCTATACCACAATGGAAACCAAGGCTGCATCTATTCAAGAACATTTAGAAGAAATAGCACGTTTAGAAATGTTAAAAGGGGTTGATATAGATGATTGAGAAGAAAAACAGCAGAGGAAGACCGTCAATTAAATATGAAGAAGAAGAATTGTACGCAATTGTATATCATTACAGGGAGAACATTAGGGTTCAAGGGGATATTAAGTATCTTCAGTTATATAAATATCATTTACATCTCCATAAGGAGAGGCCAGATATTTGTAGTAAAACTTATTCAGAAGATTTTTGGAGAAAAAAGGGACAGCCTGGTCGAGAAGTTATTGATACTGTAAATCTAGTTAGAACGGTAACCCTGGTAGATTCAAATAATAATAAAAAGGACATTCCGAATGTTGTAGACTTAGTGGGGAAGTATTCAAAAAAACCAGATCGATTGATAAGCCATTTAATACCACTTGAAAATGAAGTAAGAAGAAGCATACGAAAAGAAAAGGAATTAAAGCAGAAAAACGAAGAACTGAAAGCACAACTTCAGGTAGAAAAGGAAGCTAAAAAGGCATTAAATGAACAAATAAGACTCTTGAAAGAATGCATTATTAAACAATTTCACTACAGCGAAAAGGAGGGGATACCATTAGAGAACTTACTAAATTTGAACAATAAAAATAAACGAATTCAAAGAGCTTTAGATGAGGCTTGGAGCAATCCCCAATCCTTTTATAAAGATTTTGAACACTTTCAAGAAGGCCAGCAGCAATTAACTAATGTAACAATCAGTAAAGATAATATTGTTAATATAACCGATACTAAAAGCGCAAAAAAAACAGTCGCAGATGAATTCGCAGGGAGATTTTAAACTGATTGCTTATATATATTAATATCTAACTATTGCGATAACCCGGAATCGTCTGTACGACTGTTAAGATTCATAAATGTTCTTTAACGGGGTCTTTATTCAACTATAGAAATCTAGGAGTTATCATCCTAATATTAACAAAAAACACCAATTGTTAAGAATGTTGAGCAAAACATTGCGAAAAGATGTGCTAAAGTAAAGGGGTCGTTTAGTTAAAGAGTATGATGCTCAATATTTATTAACTATTGTGTCTTTTTTTATTGGAAAATTGTGTGTTAATTGTCAGTTGTAAAAGTCACATTGTGATACAATCTCTTCAGATAAATGATTAAACAAAGTATTTTAATAAAAAGTCTTAAGGGGATAGATATGGAAAATATAAAAAAATACATAGGTTATGAACCGACAACTAAGTGCTCTGTTACAGGCTGTGAAAATAATGCGGATTCTGAAGTTTATTTGTATGACTACTATGATTCAACCAATGAAGAGTTTTTTGAACAAGACTATACTTGTCCGTTTATTTGCAAAGAGCATATGAATATAAATGAAGAAAAGGCCCGTGGTGAGAAGATACCTAGAGGATCAGTACGTTATCCTTATACAAACCAACATTATGCTCAAGGATATACTAGATATCAACCATTATTAGAAGTATATTCTGAAGTTTTTAATGAAGGGTTACCTGTGAACAATTCTTCTCTAAGAGTAGATTTTACTGAAGTTAATGCAGAATTAATAAAATACCTATCTAGAAATCCTGAATTGATGTATAAGTTAGACCCAAGGAAATTTGAAGAATTAGTTGCAGAAATATTTAGCAAAAAAGGATATGATGTGTCTTTAACTCAACGTACAAGGGATGGTGGGAAAGATATATATGCTATTAGAAGAGATTCAATAGTTTCCACTTTATTTGTAATAGAAACAAAAAGATACAGTAAAACTAATAAGGTTGGAGTTGAAATTGTCAGAGGTTTGTATGGGGTCAAATCTGCTGAAAGAGCAAATGTAGGAATGATTGTTACCACATCTTCATTCACTAAAGATGCAATAGATTTTGCTTCTCCATTGAATTATGAGCTGAGTTTAAGAGATTTTAATAATTTAACCGAATGGTTAAAGGAATACAAGTGATATGAGATATTTAGTTAATTACCTTAATCTTATTTACCCACCAATTTCAAATCAGGAAGCAGATTGGCTAAGTAAAGACGAGGATGTTAGAAGGATAGTAAAATCCTCGAATTTATATATGATTGGCCAACGAAAACAAGTTTTTTTTGAAGATATAGAATTTCACCCCATATTAAATGGGGCAATCTCATTCAATCTGAGAATGGGACAACTTAGGAGTCCTAAAATTTACTATTCTATCTATAACGAATTGACTCATTTTAATAACGAAAGTGATGAAATACAACTTGAATTAGGACCTAAACTAATAAGATTTACTTTAAATAATGAGGATAATGTTATTAGCTGGTTTACACCAGACATTTTTTTATATTTACTTTCAAGGAATAGAATAAAAGTGGTAATTGGTGAGGAATTTGATTTTAAAAGGTTTTCAGAATTTGAATTGCATTATGTAGGAATATCTAAGGAAGGTGATAGTTTTTCAAGGCTATTTGATCAAGGCCACAAAGGAAGACTAAAAATCCTTTCAAACGAGTATACGAAAGAACTGGAGGCGCGTTTGACAGACGAGTTGTTTATATTCTTTTTTGATATTGAACATTTTAACATTAATATATTTAACGATTTCGAACAATTTGAAACAGACTTTAATTATTACTCAGATAAAATAAAAATTATTAGTGACGCCGAAAAAGCATTCGTTAAATTGCTTGACACTAAATATAATCAAGTTAAGTTTAATAATTATCCAAAAAGTTCGGATGGATTATATGATGATAGTCTAATAAGGTATGGATTCAGTATACAAGAAGACATATCCTTTTATACTAGCTCTATCCAATTTAATGGTTCATATAATATCTTTACACTTGAACCCAACGCAGACCTTATTATAGTTGAAGGTGATGAAGCAAACTTAATTAAATTAACCTAACATCTTGGTATATAAATTTAATTTTAACACCAATGGGATAATTGTGTTGAACCAACTGGTGCTTTAATTTAATAAGCAAAAGTAAACAGAGGGCTTTGTTGAACCAAGCCCCTTCTATGTGAGAATTTGAATGTTATTTCATATACTATTATGTTGCTTTTTCTCCACCTATAACCATAAGCTTTTCTAAAAAGCTTATCAATTTACTTCCCTTTGATTTCTTAATATTTCTAAATTCTGTTCCAAGGAAGCAATATCTGCCCATATATGGCTTCTTAGTTTTTCAGTCTTTCCTTTGAAGTACGTAGCCAACTTTTGAATAGTATCACTCTTCATTATTATTGACATATCCGATAGATCGTAATATTCCACTTCTCCAAACCTAGCTTTATATAAAGCTAATTTTAATTTCCATATCATCATATGCAAAACCAATTTCGTTAGAATCCAATTCTATAGAAAGCTCATTAAGGAAGTAATAACCGATGAGTTGCGCGTTATCAATCATAGAATAGCTACCGTTCTTCGAAGTTTTAAAATCATAAAGCGTTCCATCTATAAATATATCTGCATCTGCTTCATCCACAAGCGCCCCTGCGACTCCGAAGTACGGATTATAGATAACGGTACTTTTTTCAGTAACAATTTCAGTAATCAAGAACTTTTCTTCAAATGTCTTTAGTAAACCCTTCAATTCATTTTCAACATCCTCTTTGGGTTCGCCACTTAAAACATTATTTATATTTACTTGATTCATATCTAATACACTACCTCTTCCTATATTCTCCAGGTAAGCTAAACGACAAGCGATAGGAATAAGTAACTTAATATTGTTTTCCAAATCTCCGTTAATATACTCTAATACAGGCTTCAACATATCAGCATATTGTTCAAACCCTAGAGTCATTTTGTTAGATCCGTGATTATTCATTATTCTTCGAACCCCATCAGCAGCTACCAAATGGTGTGTAGCTTTTTCATCTTTTGATATACGAGCAATACGAAACTTGCCAGGTAATCAAACGCTGTTCCTACAAAACCAGCATTATGATGCTTCGTTAAACGATATGGAACTAGCATTTCGTATTCAGAAGGTTTCTTCCCGCTTAAAGTTCTAAATTTGTCTTTAGATGGCGCAGCACTTTTAATGATTTCAGCGAATTCTTCTACCCCTTTTGTTCTCCCTTTTAACCAGCTAGTTAATGACATCCCTATTTGCTCCCTCGCATTCTATTTTTTACTGAATATTTTAATTAATTACATTATCTCATAAAATGATAGATAGAGCACGGAAATCTTATCTATTGCACTATAGGGTGAGTTTGTGGAAAAGCATTTGCTTGATTTTCGCTAATGGGATAAAGGGTTCCGTTTTGAGGTCATATTAATTAAATGACAGACCAAATGACGTATGAATTGCATATGTCATTTTTGCTGTTATATCAATGCTTAATGGTTAATTTGGACTTTTTTGCAATCCGAATATCTTATTTTTTTTATTAGACAATAGATATTGTACATAGAAAGACCGGTGTCATTTTGGCTGTCAACTGCGCTGAGGTTTTAGAGAAAGTACCGTAATTTATTTAACACAAAAAGGACCTCTATTAAGAGACCCTGGCCAATTTTCTTATTCAACTAGTCGAGTAGAAGGGAACCTCTCTACCTTTCGGTAGATTGTGTTCCTCTCCCCTCACAGAACCGTGCTTGCGCTATTAACGCACACGGCTCCTCCTAGTTATCATTCACAGTATGTAGCTAAGCTCTTTTCTCAAGTCGTATATATTAACCTTAACTCTTACGTAAGGTAATGGGTATTTATTTAGAAAGAGTTTAAATTTATCCCAAGTAAATGACTTTCTTTGACTTCTTCTATTGAGCCATTTAAACAGTAAGTATCCGATTTTGTCTCTGAATTTGTTTACATTTTGGGTATTATCTGTGATGCAATAATAGTTGTAATAACCTATAAGAGAGCGTCTAAATCTATCCATAATTATATGAATATCTTTATTTCTGTTGAACTTCAACCATTCCTTGGATTCTTTGAGCTTGCCTTGGACTTTCTTCTTGCTTGTTTTCCGTTTCACTCGGAATTTTCCTTGCTTACTTTTTCCGCAATAGTGTGTAAAACCTAGGAAATCAAAGGTTTCTGGTTTTCCGCTTCCCTTTCGTTTTGCATCTTTCACTGCAAACTTTCCGAAAGGAATTATTTTAGTTTTATCCTCAGCTATCTCTAAGTTGAATTTCTTTAATCTCACTTTCAATGATTGAAAGAATTGTTGAGCTTCACTTTTAGATTGAAAACAACAGACAAAATCATCTGCATACCTCACAATGAATGCTTGTCCTTTGCACTGTTTTCTGACCCTCTTTTCAAACCAAAGGTCGAGGACATAATGGAGGTATATATTAGCTAATACTGGAGAAATCACTCCACCTTGCGGTGTACCATACTCTGTTTTGTGTTTCTTGCCTTCCTCCATATATCCACCTTTAAGAAACCTACCAATAATTCTTAGTAAGTTGGGATCAGCGATTCGCAGTTTTAAGAACTCCATCATCCATTTGTGGTCAACGTTGTCAAAGAATCCTTTAATATCTACATCTACTACATAATTTACTGACCTCTTTTCAATATAGTGGTTCAGTATCTTCAAAGCATCGTGGCAATTACGATTTGGGCGGAATCCAAAAGAGCAGTCTAGAAAATCATTTTCATAGATAGAATTTAGTATTTTCGTAATCCCTCTTTGGACAATCTTGTCTTCGTGTTCCGGTATTCCCAATGGTCTTTTCTTGTTTGAATTGAGCTTTGGAATATACATTCTCCTTACTGGAACAGGACGATAGCTTTTGCTTTTAAGCCTACTTACTAAGTCCTTAATGTTTTCTTCTAAGTTCTCACCGTAATGCTCTTTAGTTGTTCCATTAATCCCAGTTGCCTTTTTGTTAGGTAGTTCATAATGACATCGAACTAATGATTGCTCATTTAGTATATGTGCAAGAGATGTAAATTTCATTTTAGGATTAGATTTTGCTAATTCTGCTATCCTTAGTAGTTTTGTTTCCATTTATTATCCCTACCTCTGTGTGTAGTAAATGTGTCCCTAGTAAGGGTGATAACTGGTAGCTAGCCTTTCCTCCATCGGCATTACCCGACTTCATTGGTACTACGCTACTATCCGACTCCCTACACGGCATTTGGTTTCCTTGCTTTTTATCGCTTGTACACCATACTCTTTCAAATAAAGAGACCGGTAGGGTCTCCCGAGTTGCCGTATCATATCAATGTATAACGTGCCAAGGTCTCTGACTCCAGAGAGGCTTTACCCTTCTTGCCTATAACAAAGGGTAAAATATAGCTTTCTGCTGCGCTTAAGGCATCAGCCCTCTCGATTTACTAACATTATGGAGCTCAATCCCTTCAACCATTTGGCTTTCGGCCCGCTACCTAACTGTCTACGCT
>NZ_PIOC01000028.1:147024-166629 GCF_003369575.1 Oceanobacillus arenosus
GCTACGAGCGAATGGCTAGTTCTTACTCGACGGGAATCCCACCCGTTATATGACACGACCTAAGCTCGGCCGCACAAGCACCATTTAGTGAAATGCAAGATTAACTTCTATTTGTTGATTTCGTAAAAGTGTTACATTTAAATATTGCAATTTAGGCAAACTATACTTGTAATTCGGTAGAGTATTCCTAATATTAATTTAATTGGAGGAGAACAGGATGGGTACTACTAATGTAATTGCTAAAGTTCTTTATTATGCAGGAATTATAATTGCTGTACTTGGAGTTATACTGGGTTTTGTTTTTGGTCGATTTGAGTACGTAGGTAAACCTGGTATTATATGGGGTCAAGTTTTTGATTGGGCTTTAAGAGGAGTTATTTCTGGATTATTTTTAATTGCGTTATCTGAGGTTCTTAAACTTTTGGAAAACATCAAGAATTTACTAATAAGAAATTAGTTGTAAAAAGCATTGCAGAGTAGCCTAAAATATTTACCTTATAATGTAAATATTTTTTATTGAACAATCCTACCCAATTACTACTATTCGAAAAAAGGTGCGTTAACCCTTCTTGAATTAACGCGCCCGTTAGTAATAAGTAGCTGATTCAAACCAAAGGACTAATATTTAATTTGAATCTGAAGGTTTTTGAAGTAGAGATTGTTCCCCTTTCGTATTTTCTACAATAATAAAATCAGTTTCATTTTTTACAGAATAAATAACGGTATCTTCTTCATAAAAGTTGGATTGATTGTTTTCTGGAAAAATTTGTGGTTCTACTTTTTTGGTAACCCTACCAATCTCTTCGTCTATTTCGTAATCAGTCAAATTTCCATTTGTGCCATTGTATTCAATTCCATTGATAACAACAACTATTGAATAGCTTCCACCTGATGTAGAATCTTGGTTACAAGCTGTTAGTACCATAGCAAACATCAATATTATTAATAGTCTCTTCATTAGATCTCTCCCCTTTTTCAAATACTCCTAACACCCCAAAAATTTAAATTACCTGAGCTACATTAACTACTTCTAACTTATTTAAAAAATATATCTGCTTATTCAACTAACCTGCGCCGTTAGTTTAAGTACAATATTTCACAAAGTTATTTTTCCATATATTTTTATATAAAATATACCTCTTCCTATTAAAAGGATAACTATTAATTAAGCTAATAAAGAACTACCAACTTAATAGTATGTGTTAATTAGTGAGGAAGGTTGTATAATAATAAATAGGAAAATTGGATTATTTTGTAAAATAGAAGTGGAATCGTTGTAGTGATAAAAGGAAGTTAAATACGGTCTATTTATATAATAATCTAGTTAACTATTAAAAGCTTGGAGGTATAGATATGGAATTTAGAGGAAATAGATGGTACAAATGTGATTTACATCTGCATACGCCAGTAAGCAAGTGTTTTCCTAATAAAGAGGTTACTGCAAAAGAGTGGGTTCAGACTTGCTTGGATAAGGGATTAGAAGTTGTTGCTGTTACCGATCACAATAGTGGAAATAATATTGACCAAATAATTGAAGCTTCCAAAGGTACTAATTTAACCGTTTTCCCTGGTGTGGAGATTACTTGTGACACTTCAAAAGTTCATCTACTAATCTTGTTTGATAAGGATAAACGTACATCCGACATCAATGCATTTCTCCATTATTGCGGGATTCAAGACCATAAGTTTGCAGAACAAGACGCTACTACGGACGAAAATGAAACAATATTTACCATAGCAGATAAGGCAAATAGTCGCGGAGCACTAGTTATACCAGCTCATATAGACGAGTATAACGGCGTCTCCGAAACCAGTAACCAAACAATAATAAACTTTTTTAGTAAAACATATATTAATGGGGTTCAGGTTGTTAATAAGGAACTATATAACCAGGATA
Organism: Oceanobacillus arenosus; assembly: GCF_003369575.1. Classification (GTDB taxonomy): domain Bacteria; phylum Bacillota; class Bacilli; order Bacillales; family Amphibacillaceae; genus Oceanobacillus; species Oceanobacillus arenosus. Next base: position 148,922 of record NZ_PIOC01000028.1, read on the forward strand.
GTTATCCTCCTCAAGAGAGGTTGAAAGCACTTAGAGAAAGATATCCTCTCATTAATGAAGATTTAGTACGTAAATGGAGTAATGCAGTAAAGCTTGCAAAAGATAGTAACAAGGCAATTCTTACTTTCTCGGATAATCCAAGTGGATTAGGGGAATCTACTCACGGCCTATGGGGAATCGGAAGTAGATATACTTGGATTAAAATGGATGAGGACGTATCCTTAGAGAGTCTGAGACACGCTTTACTAATGCCAGAACAGAGAATTAGGAACGATTTTGAATATCAGGAAAATCCATATAATAAACCGGAACTAATTATTAAAGAATTGGTGATTGAGAAAACCTCTTTAAATGAAGAAGGACCCTTACACATTCAATTTAATCCTCAATTGAATACTATTATTGGTGGGCGCGGCACGGGTAAATCTGCTATACACCGAATTATACGTGGACTATTTGATTATAATAGTGACCTAGGAGATTTCAGTGAACTACTCAAAGAACAAACAAGTTTCTTTAAACAAGCCGAAATAGCTAGAGGAGAAGAAGAAAAAAAAGGAATCTTAACTAATGAAACTGTAATTGAATTCTTTTTAGAAAGGCTAGGACGTACATACAAAATTAATTACTCCAACTTTCAAGGAGGAAGATTCAATAAATCCTTTTTCAAATTGAATGAAGAGGGAATCTTTGAAGAGTCAACGGATTCCATATTAGAACTATTTAAAGCAGAAATCTATTCACAAAAGCAAATATACCATATTGCCACTCGACCTAATGCTTTAAGAGAGAAAATAGATCAATCAATAGATTCATTAGATGAAACTTTGACCGCAATAAAAGACAGACAACATAAATATTTTGAGACAACTGCTAAAATAAGAACTATTAAGGATCGAATAGATAGAAAAGGAAAAATAGAAGTAGAGAAAAATGATATTCAAGAAAGACTCTTAGAGTTCAAAGAAAAGGGATACCAAACTATTTTAAATAAACAGAAGGAAGCAGAAGCCGATAATTCTCGACTACAAGTTGTAATCAATGACCTAGAACAGAAAGAAATTAGCCTTCGGGAATTTATGGAAGAATTCACTTACCCAGATATTGATTCATTTAAATTTACAGCGGATGCAGAAGAAGAATTAAAAATGATTTTAGCCAGAAATACTACAGAATTCCAAAACGTTATTACAAAACTAACTGAGGCAAGTATCACCTTATCTAAAGCTAAAGAATCCTTAAGTAATGCAATTAGTTCTTCTATCTGGAATCATAACTATCAAGAAATTAAAAATGAGTATAACATCGTACAAGAGACTCTATCCAAAAAAGATTTAGAAGACCTTGGTAATATAGAAAACCTTTCAAATCAATTAACCGATAAAGAAAACGAACTTGCAGATATTACAAAAGATGAAGAAGAATTACAGTCTCTATCAGAAGAATTAGTAGCTATTTCAAATTCTTATTTAGAATTGAGAAAGAGGGTTACGTCTCTTCGAAGGGAGTTTCTACAAACGGTTTTAACTGATACTCCGAATATTAGGATTGAAGTTCAACCATTCCGTGATTCCGAGAACTATGAATCTAAATTAAGAAATATTCTTCAAAAGCCAGATACATTTATTGAGGACTTTAAGACAATAATCTCTTTCGTTTTTAATGGCAATGCCGAGAAAAAAACCAAAGAATTACGTGAAGTAATAACCTCTGTTAAAAATTCAGGAGCAAATAATGAAAGATTTACCGGGAGGTTCAATAACTTAATTCAAGGTTTAAATGATGAGCAAATGGATAAGATTAGTCTGCTCTATCCAGAAGATAAAATTGAGGTTAAATACAAAGCGAATGAAGCATCGGGATTTAAATCGATTTCTAACGCTTCAGCTGGTCAAAAAACTTCTGCAATTTTAACCTTTCTATTGTCTTACGGTTCTTCTCCTTTACTCTTAGATCAACCAGAGGATGATTTAGATAACCAACTTATATATGACTTAATTGTAGATCGTTTAGCTAACTCTAAGAACAAACGCCAGATTATCGCAGTCACCCACAATGCAAACATTCCAGTTAATGGAGATTCTGAATGGATTGTAGCAATGAACTCCGAAAGTAAGGATGTAGAAGTCCTTTGTCAAGGATCTATAGAAAATGAAAGTATTAAAGACGCAATATGTAATATTATGGAAGGAGGAAGAGAAGCCTTTCAACTGCGGGCCAAACGGTATAAAATAGAAATATAGACTTTTATCCTGTGAAGTTCTAAAAATCAGGCTACTTGTGTTAATTTACCTTCAAGCAAATTCTATCTAGAAAACAGACTATCTAATAGGGTTTCGCTTTGAGGTGTATTTCCACAAGAACACGACTCAAATAACATTATAATTGACCGATAAAATTACATATAAAATCCGTCTAATTTTAGACGGATTTTATTATTATAACGACAAGGATATTGTTGAATTTTCTAAAAATTACTATGGTATAATAACTCTGTGAAATATTGTACTTAAACTAACGGCGCAGGTTTGTTGCAGAACATTATATAACGTTACGTATTATGAAACCTATTAACATAACTCATCGTATTACTTATACGAAAGGATCAGGATTGTTGAAGAAAGTACCTCGTCTTATACTATTTTCTTAAAGATTGTTGTTTTTAGTAAAGGTTATTCAAAATGGTAAATCAGTAATGATGTAGAATCAATATTTTGATGCGCTATTTAAATTGGAAAAGGAGGAAACTTATGAAAAAGTATATTTGTAATGAGTGTGGAGGAGAATTCTCCAAAAATCAACTCGATTCAGAATTACTGGTAGATGGAGAGTCTTTCTGCAAAGGATGTGCTAGCAGCTTAATGGAAGCTGGAAGAGACTTTGTAGATCCTAATCATAATTTTGATTCGTATGAAGACTGGGACAAAAATGGACGTTAACTAAAATAACAGAAGTATTAAGAATAGACCTCAATAAGTTGGTTAAATTTTTTTATTATTTCTTTGCTTACTATATGGGTGCGTTGATCTAAGAAGGATTAACGCACTTTTTTGTTGAAGTTCTTATTGTGCTATAGGGGCAGAAGAGTTGAAGAAGTTCGTTTATAATACGATTTTAGGGAGAGAAAAATGTAACTAGGATTAGGGGGGATAGTTAATGAGTAGATTTAAAGAATACTTGAATTTACTATCGAAAACTTATGAAGAAGCAATTGGATTTTTACTTCAGAAATACGGTCCTGCACAAGATGATTATTTTAGAGAGAAATCATATCAGAGGTTTATGAACGGAGAAATAAAAAGTATAGCAAAAGGGAAAATATCAAGAACTAATGCAGGTTTATATTGTCATCATATTGATGAGAATAAATGGCTAAAGATGGCGGATTTTAACTTTGTGAGAAAATATAATATTCCATTTGAATCTCAAAAGAAAGATAGGCTAGTATATTGTGATTTAATTGAGCATAGTATTTTACACGCTTTAATTTCGAAAGAAACTGACTCTGAATTTGGCTCTCCAGGATACGAAGCGTATTTAAAACCAAAGGTTGAAATGTGGTATCTTGATAAAATAATCCCAGATTCAGGGTGGGAGAAATTTTGTTATAATAAATCATTTTTAGAGGCTGAAGAAGCATTCAATATTTTAAAATCGATGGAAAATAAGTTAGGGGGAAGTTATTACAATACTTTGTCGGATTATAATGAAGAAATAATGAAAAGGGAAGTAGAAAGAATAGGATGGCTAAAGAAGCGAGAGCAAAGACGAATTAATCAGAGACACGAATCGATAACGTATGCTAAGCAATTAGATAGTAAAGATCCTAGAGAGAGCATTGTTTCCACGAGTTATTCTATATACATAGAATATCAAGATCCAAAGGATATTTATAGAAAAAATATAGCGATGACATATGAAGAATACAAAAGTAAAATGATGAAATATACAAAAGAAGAAATATTGGATGATCTTTTGACATATATAGAAAGTTTATAGAAGTATTGGTAAAGAATTTGGTCAAGGATATAAAGCGAGTTATAGAGAAGGTCAAATAAATGTATTCCTTGTGTAGAATAAGGTTTTAAATAAAGACTATGTGAATCTTTATACTTAAAGTAACTGGTGCTTTAGCAATAGACTATGTAAAAAAATCCATCCGACTCCATTTAGAAGTTGTATGGATTTTTTTCCTTAAAAGCTAGAAGTTGATGAAATAAGTCTTTGGGTTGTATGTAAGGGAAATGCCCTGTTTTTATTAAAGTAACTGGAGAGATAGTTACTTGGATACCGAGTCATTATCCCCTGTTTTTTGAGTTAATTTATAAATAAGATTAAAAGCATAAAATCCTAATATGCATCCCAATGTATTTAATATAATCTTATCAATATCAAATGCCCCTATTTTAGTTAGAAATTGGATTACTTCAATAGTTAAACTTAGAATAATTGATATAAATATAACTTTAGGCAATCGTATCGTCCTGAAAGTTAAAGGGAGTAGAACCCCTAAAGGGAGAAATAGAATCAGGTTTCCAAGTGTATTGAAAAACCAAGTATCGAAGTTATATTTATTGAAATTTAGTAAATAAGTTAAAATAGTTTTAAAGGGAATAATATTGTAGGATGCATTATAATCTGCTTGAAATCTTAGAGAGAATACCCTTGTTCCCAAGAAGCTTACTACGAATAGTATGAAAATATAAACAGCAAAAGCTATATTGGAGATCTTTTTAAACATTTTATTTTCAACATAAACTGCTTTCATAATTATACCCCCTTCAACTTAAATATATGAACGAAGAAGAGCTTGTATGAAAATATTGGTTATTACACGTACACAAACGGATGCAATTGTTGAATAAGATGTACCTTTTCTTATTCAAGTAACTGATGCTTTAGCACAATAGGAAGATCGTCGATACAGCTCTCTCTTGAGTTAATGTAGCATTTAGTTAAATAAATATCTGAATCGTATGTATAATCGTATTAGAAGAGAGAGGAGATAAGACAATTGATTAAAGGTATTTATGAAGCACACTTACCAGTAAGCAATCTAAAAAAAATCTATTGAGTTTTATAAAAATTAGATTTGGAAATTGCTTACGAACAAGAAAAATTAGTGTTTTTCTGGATTGAGAAAGAAAAAAGTTGGTTAGGGTTATGGGAAACAGATAAAGTGAATACACCTTACCACCCTTCGTTAAGGCATATAGCTTTTCAAATTGATAAAGATGATATGAAAAATATTAAAGGGTGGTTAGAAGAAAGAGGAATAGTTGTCTCAACTAACTTTGGTTTTCCTCCTGGAAGACAACCAATAGTATTGCCTAATAATCCACAAGCCCACGCAGCAATATATTTTAAAGACCCAGATGGAAATAGTATTGAATTAATCGCTCCCTTAAGGATAGATTTTGAAGAAGAATTTGAAATGATGACTTTAGAAGATTGGGAACAGAACAGCAACATTGTGAAGTAATGTACTTAAACTATTGGGTGATTTATTTTAAGAAGAAAATGACACGGATTTCTTATTAAAGGTCCTTTTTATTCACTCGTTAATAATTATTTGTAGCAATACCATAAATACTTTCTTAGTAAAACAAGAACAGGATCATCCTTAGAAAGAGTAACTTTATTTACTGTAAAATCTTTGAACTTAGAGTTCTCTATTTTTCCTAATAGAACTGCACGATGCTCCGCCCTAGATATTCTAGAGTTCATAACAACCCATCCCTTCAAGGTAAATATCAATTATTAGATTTCCGATATGCTGTTAACATTTGTATAAAATCAACAATAAAACATATATCTTTAGGTAATCTATATTCTGAAAGTAAACTATGTATGTACCATTTTCTCTTACGCCTATTTGAAAGTTTAAAAAAAGTTTCTGTTCCTTTTATCTTATCTAATATTAAGTTCGCAGCTTTTTCGTAATCATCATTTTTGAAAATAGGTTTATCATTTACATTACCTAAGTTCCTATTATAACCATATAGAACTACAAGAGACAGAAATCAACTTAACATTATTATTAATGAAGAGGTACTAGAGCATTGTCTAAGGATATATTACAAAAGTAAATTTTTTCAGCAAAATGCTCAGTTCAAATTAGAACTGAGCAAACCTTTTTACTATGCTTTTCATTATGATTAGTTAATACTTACTTAGTATTATTAAAGGCCCATATTTTTTTTGCTAATCCCGCCAAGTATTTACTTCTCTTTACAATTTCATCAAACGTCCACCTTTGTTTTTGGCATAAATTCTTAGTTATGGTTATAGCGGATTGTTCATATTTCCCCTTTTTTTTTGAAAATGAAGAATTTGAAGCCGTAATATTTAATTCACTTCCGAGAAGAGTTAGGTTTCCAATTTTATTTACATATAATGTATATTCTGTTGCCTTTACTCCAAGTTCCTTTTGCCAATCATTATTAGAATTCATACGACCTATTTCCCTTGGCATTATATGCTCAATATGAACGTCGGAACGTTCCCCAATTATTTTTTCCTTTGTATTATTTGTTAAAAAGTTTTCAATAGCTTCCAAGATATATTTAGTTTGTCCAGATCTATTAAAATCTCGACTTTGGAAGTGTAAAAAAAACTCGTTGTCTGTAGGGGTTTTATTCTTTAAATACCCAATAATATAATAAATTGGATTCTGTTTAGTAAATGCTTCTAAAGCCAAGTGATTATAGACTCTATCTATATCTCTAGTTGAAATATCACAAACACTCCTTCTTACCATAAACACTTCTATAGCATCTAAAACTAAAATTAATTGTTCTTTAGATAATTCTTGAGAAAAACATTTCAGAAGAAGTGGATAACTTGCTGTTGCCTCGATTCTTACTAAATTCTTTAGACGTTCATCTATCTCCTTAATCCCCATCATTCCATTATATAATTTTAGATACATTTCTGAGTGCAACCATATATCCTTAACTAAACCAGATAAATCATCACTTGTATCAATTAACCACTGATATTTAGAATATAATCTCGGAATAGTCACTACACCGTATTCAGTTGAGAATAAGTAATGTCTAAAAAACCGTACTTTATCGTGGCGGACGGACTGTATATCTTCAATGTTTTCAATAATACTATCCCATATCTCAATGGTTTCTTCTAGTAGGTCCTCATCTTCATTAGATGAAAACTTACTTAATAGATAATTTTTAATAAGATCTACTGATGATAAGGACAAACCGCGATTATTAAGTGTCTCAAACAATTTAAATGCATCATAATAGGAATCAGTCACCATTAAAACAAGATCTAGTGAATCTAATAATTTCGTATAAATATGTTGCCAGTTTAGTTTACTATTCTGGAGCTTTTGTATAAAAAAATTATATGCTTGTACTATTTTTTTATTTTTTGATTCATCACCATTAAATCTCTTCTCAACAAGCTTTTTAAATAATTTATTATCTTTTCTTCCTAAAATTAATTTGGGCTCAAATTCATCTATGGTTGAACTTTTTAAGAAGTAGTTGTCTATATAAGCAGCCCGCTCTTCATCTGATTCCCTCGCTAAATCACGTATAGCAATTAAAAGGATTAATATTGTGGTTATGCGCTGTTGACCATCAACTAATTCTAAATATGTAAAACCTTTTTGTTTCTGTTGGCTTATTGTAATAACAGAACCTAGGAAGTGTGTCTCATTACCATCAATTCTGATTAGGTCTTCCCATAGATCATTCCATTGATCCCTCCCCCAATTATATGGCCTTTGATATAGAGGGATTCTAAAGACTTCATTTACGCTTCCAAGTAGCTTTCCTATACTAAGTCTTTTTGTATCGATTGACATATTTTCACCTCAAAATTAGGCATTCTAATCACAATTATATTCCTAAAGGAATATTTTTATACTTAAATTATTCTTTTAGGAATAATTTATATTTTTCTTAACAATTTTTGCTATGATATTTACAACTAAAAAGATAATTAAAAAAATGAGGTTAATTAGAATGTATATTCTTGGTGAGAGATTGAGGAGCATAAGAGAAGAAAAAAAGGTATCTAGCAAGCAATTGGAAAGATTATCCGGTATTAGCCAATCCGCTATAAGTAAAATAGAGACAAATATTCAGTCTCCATCTGTAGAGACTCTTATGAAGATTTGTAATGCATTAGATATTACTATTATTGATTTAATAGAGAATAATGATTTATCTCCTGACATTTTAAATCTAATTAGTACCGCTAAAAAGTTATCACCTTATCAAAGAAAAAAATTAACAGAATTTATCGATTCAATAATTAAATAGTTGCTTTATTCGGTAATAGAGGATTGTTAAGCTACGGTTATTTAATTGTAACTAATCGGTAACTAATCTTAAAGGGTTCCATTTTGAGATATATTTTCAAAGAATACCACTCAAATGACATTAAAATTGATTGTTAAAATAACAAATGAAAGTTGTATAATCAGACGGCTTTTATTATTGGATGTGTTATTTTATATTTTCCAGTTTGTTAAAAAAAACGAATATTAAACTAAAAAATTTGTGAAAATAGAAATGTTGAATCAATTCTCTTTTATACTTCCCGAAAAATTGGGAGAAAATATGTACAAGATTAATCAATATAGTTTATCTTGTTTTTATCCCAATAAATATTGATATACAATTAGGTGTCCAGCCCATACAAAATGCTGCGAAATGGGTGCGTGAAACACCGGATTCCTTCAAATTTATTGTGAAGGCATACCAAGGAATGACTGGACACAGACGAAGTGAACTTCCTTTTGAAACGAAAATAGAGATGTTCCAAGCATTTAAGGACTCTTTAAAACCATATGAAGATGCAAATAAGCTAGCGATGGTGCTTTTCCAATTTCCGCCATGGTTTGATTGTCGGGCTGAAAATGTGAATTATTTAAGATACTGCAAAAAGCTGATGGACGGTGTTCCAGTTGCGCTGAAGTTTAGAAACCAATCCTGGTTTAGTGAGCAGTATTATGAAGGCACACTTGCCTTTATGGAACAAGAAGGATGGATTCATGCGATTGCCGATGAACCGCAGGCTGGAGATGGCTCCATTCCGATTGTACCGATAGCAACAAATAAAGGTATGACACTTATACGAATGCACGGACGGAATTTCCATGGCTGGACGAAGCCGAAAAATGCTGAAACAAATTGGCGGGAAGTACGCTATTTATACAAATATAATGAGGCAGAGCTTCTAGAGTGGAAAAAGCGAATAGAAGAGCTGGCGAAGCAATCAAAGGATATCCTTGTGTTATTCAATAATAATTCTGGTGGAGATGCTGCGGGAAATGCAAAGGAATTTCAACGGTTGCTTGATATCGAGTATGATAATCTTTCTGCACAACAGCTGCGCTTATTTTAGGCAGATATGCAAGTTTAGATACTAGCATATCTGCCTCCATTTTCTTACTTATACAAATTCAAACAAACGTTTGTTTAAACGCACTAAAGACTTACATGCGAATTGCAACTGCCGTCCAAATCTAAAATCACAATTGATCCTGGCTCACAGTTTTTAGTAACGGCTCTTTTTAAAAAGGTAACAATATTTTAAAGCAAACGATGGAAAATTGTAGATTAGCCTAATATCTTCATAATAATTTTCTTGGCATATTTGCGAAATGGGCTATTTGTATGTAGCATCCTTTTATAACGAAAAATTACTTTGTATAACGATTGGCATAGCTGCTAGCGACAAACGAATCTGGTTTAATCTTTGGTTCGATCCCTAATGTTTCCATACGCATGACCATTTCGTTTACGAAAATTCTCGTTTTGTTACGATTTCCTGAACCAATATCAATGTGCCCTTCAATCGTGAAGGAGGATCCCTTGTAAATATGAGGTAAGACGATGTCAATTAATTGATTTTTTCGATTATCGGTGAACATGGAGACAATTTCTTCGGTTAGCGTTGTTTCGTAGGAGATTCTTTCATGAAGGTTTAACATCTTTCTTGGAACAACTACTTTGCGAATACAAGCCCATGCACCTTTTGTTTCACGTTGGATTACAATCCCTGTTATGAATCTGGTGTAAGTGGAATGAATTTGTGAATCTGTTCCAAAGATCAAGCGAAAGTTACCAATGGGGTCCTTTTCCATAAATTGAGCGATATTCAGAAATACTTCTTCAAAAGACATATCTTTTTGACTTAAGTTTTGAAACGTATAATCGATCAGTTCAAATTTTGTCATAACGTAAAATGTCCTCCTTTGTCTCGCTAAGTTAGTGTTCCACTAGGCTTCATTTGCTAGTACAAGAAGTGTGTTATTATTCTTATATTAATCATTATTACGAGATAATTGGTGTGAAATTCCTAAAGAATTGTAATGTTTTCTTAATGTTATGTTCTTGATGGACGTTTCGTGTGTGTGAATGTACGAATCCTCGTTGATTAGAAACTCAATTGTCACCAAGTTTTTATGAGATAACTTTATCTACTAAAAAAGCTCCTATCACCAGATATGAGCTTTTTAACAAAACTAACATCAAAATGTTATCTGCGGTATTTCGCGATTTCCTCCTTGACGTGAATAATCTTATATAGTTGTTCATTGACAGGGGTAGGGACACCGAATTCCTTGCCTATTTCACAGACCTTCCCGGCAAAATATTCAACCTCCGTTTTCCGATTTGCTTCGATATCCTGTAGCATTGATGTTTTCCCTTTTGGTGAGAGAAGATGCAAAACTGGTGTGTATTGTTTTACATCTTCTTCGGTTAAATGAACACCAACCTTTTTGGAAATAGTGACAACTTCATACATGGCAGCCAGCGCTAAATCATAGGCTGCAGGGATATTTTGAAATATACTATATGGTGCTTGTAACACTGCAGATGTTTGATTGATACCGACATTAAACATAAATTTTGCCCAGACAGAGTGCTTAATATCATCTGGAATTTCATATGAGATACCTGCCTCATTAAATAATTCCTTCACAGCGAGCACATCTTCTGATACGGATTGGTTTTGCTCGCCATAACAGATTCTTCCTAAATTGCCGTAATGAATGCTTGTACCATTTCTTTGTGCGTCAATCCCTACACACATACTATAAAGAACATGTTCATTACCGGTAGCTTCTTTAATTATCTCCTCGCTTGAAATCCCGTTTAAGAGGGAAAGGATAATCGTATTTGGTCCAATATGATGGCCTATTTCCTCTATGGCTTGGTCTAGCTCAGCATTCTTTACTGCGAAGATAACAAGATCCGCAGGTGCTGCAGCCGTGTCTGAAATCTGATAATGAAAATGGTAGGTTTCGCTATTTACATTAAGCCCAGTATCCTCATAACGTTGGATTCGCTCCTCATTTGCAACCACCGTAAGTGAATCTCCTAGGAGAAGATGTAGTTTACTGCCATATGCTGCGCCAATCGCGCCAAGTCCAATTAAGCTTACTGTATTTATTTTACCCAATGGTTTCTCCTCACTTTACTAATGTTTATCGTTTATACTAATAATAGCATAGAGAAATGAAATTACCTGAATTTATTATTTTCTGTTGGAGAACTATTACGAAGGAGTAGGAGCATCTAAGTGAAAGAATATCAATATGATAGATTACTGAGCATCAAGACGACAGGGAATCAGTGGGGGGTTCCAAGCTCAACACATTATAATCCATATGAGCCAACCCTTTACGAAGCATTAGAAGTATTATTTGATCATTATGAATTGAATAGAGAAGACCATCTGATTGATTTTGGTAGTGGGAAGGGGCGCCTCGGCTTCTATATCGATTACCATTTTCATGCAAAGGTAACTGGCGTTGAAATGAATGAGAAATTCTACAACATGGCGATGGAAAATCGCAGCCATTATTTGCATCGTACGAAGCGGAAGGGAGATAATATCCAATTTTATTGTGGACTAGCGGAGAATTACGCAATTGATCTGACAGCAAATCGCTTTTACTTTTTCAATCCATTTTCCGTGCAAATTTTCCAAAGAGTTATCCAGAATATATTACAATCTATCGAGGAGTCCGCACGTGAAATCGAGATTATTCTATATTATCCACATGATGATTATCTGTTTTATTTAGATAATCACCCCTCATTTGTTTTGAAGGAAGAAATTATCTTACCTAAGGTGTATGAAAAAAATCCTTATGAACGTTTTGTGATATATAAACTAATCGATTTAAATAATACAATATAAAATTTTGATACATTTATTAGAAATGCGCTATACTTAATTAAATGTCTCGAATTCGAAATAAATGAGATGGGAGGATATGCATGAATAATTCGGGAGAGTATAATCGTGATAGTGATCTATCATTAAAGTTATTAGTGGTTCTAACTCGTGCACTGGAATCGATTGAAAAACAAATTGTAAAGAATATCAAGAGCTATAAATTAAACTTGACGGAGTTTGCTGTATTGGAAGTGTTGTTTCATAAAGGTGACATGCCAATTCAAAAAATAGGTCAGAAGATATTACTTGCGACAAGCAGCATTACATATGTTGTTGATAAACTAGAAAATAAAAATTATGTGAAACGAGTGGCTAGCCCAACAGACCGTCGTGTCATCCACGCAACGATTACGAAGGAGGGTAAAGCACTGATGGCGGAGATTTTTCCCAAACATAAGGACGCACTTACGGAAATAATGGGTGGGGTGGATGTAAGCGAAAAAGAATGGCTGGTTGAACATTTAAAACGATTAGGGCTTCATGCTAAGAATCTATAATTTTCGCTTCAAAATACTAAGATTTTTAAAATAAAACTAGAGGTGATACATCATGGCAGAATTCGAACAGCTAATAAAAGAACGGCGCTCGGCAATTAATTTCTTACCAGATAATCCGATTTCCAAAAAGGAATTAAATGAAATCTTTGAAATGGTTAAGTTTGGACCAACGGCATTTAATCTGCAGCATGCAAATTATATTGTGGTAACCGATCCGGCAGTGAAGGAAAGAATAAAGGTAGCTGCGAATGGTCAATACAAAGTCCATTCAGCTTCTGCAGTTATTATCGTTACTGGAAATAAGAATGCATATAAGGATGCAGCAAGAATATATGAAGGATTATTGATGCTAGGAATTGTGAATAAACAAGAATTTGATTATCAAGTGGAAGACACAACATCATTATATACTACTAGGGGAGAAGACTTTCAGCATGATGAAGCAATTCGAAACGGTTCCCTTTCAGCTATGATGTTTATGCTGGCTGCAAAAGAAAAGGGCTGGGATACCTGCCCAATGATTGGATTCGATTCAGATGAAGTCAGGGAGATTTTATCGATTGATGACGAACAAGAAGTTGTACTAATGATTACAATTGGCAAGGAAAAAGTTTCAAGCAGAAATCCTCGAGGGTATCGTAAACCAGTTAATGAATTTGTTAGATTCGTATAGTCTTAGAAGCGGTAATAGGATAAGGTTAAAAATAAGTTGAGCGTGAAGACGATGACGAATTCCTCATAACTGAAATGAAGAAGGATACGAAAACATATGTATTCCATTAAAATGAATAATGGGGAATATATGTTTTGTTCGTAGGTAAGAAAGTTTATTTGTGAGAAGGAGGATTCGGGAAGATGAAATCAATTACATTCGCAGATATACATACAATCGGTGATATTATTGCTGAAAATGAGCTTTTTAGACAAGTTCACTGTCCAGATATGCCAAATCGGTATGATAGTAATTTCATAGAATTTAAACGCATGCCAACACTTAAGGAATTTACCGAGACAGCGGAATATTTGAGGGCGTTTCATTTAAAAAGGAATCAGAAGCATGTGAAATTTTACTTGCCTGAGAATGAAAAGCCAACTGCGGAACTGACAGATTATCTGCAAACAGAGAATTATGAGGTAGGATTTCTCGAGTTATATGCGATTGAGCCTGGGTTGTTTCCTAAGATAGAAGAGCAACCGATAATCGAAATACATGCTGTTGCAGCAGATAATTTTTCGATGTATCTTGATCTACAATATCAAGCAGATTTACAATTTGGTGTGGAATACGCGAAGCAGAAAGTAAATCTATATAAGCGTCATTTCAGTAATCCAGCGATCATGCAGATTATTGCATTCTACCAAGGGGTTCCAGCGGGATCAGTTGAAGTGATTATTACTGATGAAACTGCAGAAATTGATGGATTATCCGTAAAGGAAGCTTTTCAGAAAAAAGGAATTGGCAGCAGAATCCAGCAATTCGTGATGGGTACTTTTTCTGACAAAACCGTTATACTTGTTGCAGATGGGGAGGATACACCAAGAGAGATGTATCGAAGGCAAAATTATCAATACCTTGGCTTTCAATACGAAATATTTGAAAACATGGCATTGTCTTAGTTGCACTTATGTAGTAAAAACGTTATGATGCCTTTGTAACTACCAAGAAATTGATTAAGGTACGGATCAATCTAGAAACTGTTTTAGCGTAACAACCTTTATAAATTTGTGTTATAATCCAAAATGGATGTCAGTGAAAAAGAGGTTGTTCAATTGGTCAATCTCGCATATCCTAATAGAAGCTACGAATGCAAAAATAAAGATAGTAAGGAGTTTACATAATGGAGTTTATTGATTTATTAAAGGCAATCATTCTTGGGTTAGTAGAGGGACTTACAGAGTTTGCTCCTGTATCGTCAACAGGTCATATGATTTTAGTTGATGACATGTGGTTGAAATCGACGGAATTTCTCGGTAAGTATACAGCAAACACCTTTAAAATAGTGATTCAGCTCGGTTCGATACTTGCTGTTGTCATTGTGTTCAAGGATCGCTTTATTGATTTATTGGGCTTAAATCGTCTAAGTAAGAAGAAAGTAGTCGTTCATAATAAAAATCATTTGAATATCATGCATGTTATCGTTGGGATAATTCCAGCAGGTGTCTTCGGATTATTGTTTGATGACTATATTGATGAAAATTTATTTACTATAAAAACAGTTTTAATTGGTCTATTCATTGGGGCAATTTTTATGATTGTTGCTGACTTATTTAGCTCTAAGAAGCCTAAGGTTGAAACAGTCGACCAGATTACGTATGGACAAGCATTAACTGTTGGACTAATTCAATGTCTATCACTATGGCCTGGATTCTCAAGATCTGGGGCGACAATTTCAGGTGGTATTTTGACGGGAATGAGTCACCGAACAGCTGCCGACTTTACGTTCATCATGGCGGTTCCGATTATGGCGGGAGCAAGTGGTGTGTCGTTAATTAAAAACTGGCAATACTTCACGATAGATGCACTTCCATTCTTTATCGTCGGATTTATTGCTGCGTTTATTTTTGCGTTAGTATCAATCAAATTCTTCCTGAAATTAATTAATAAGGTAAAATTAATACCATTCGCCATTTATCGAATCGTATTAGTGATCGTTATTTATTTCTTGTATTTCTAATCTAGCTAATGCTGTAGGAGTGAGTATGAATGGAAAACTTAAGTACGAAAGTTCACCCGTTCTTAATGTTCGAAGGGGACGCAGAAGAAGCGATGAATTTATACACAACGGTATTTGATGATGCGAAAATTATTTCGATTACACGTTATGCCGCAAACGAAGCTGGTGAAGAAGGAACTGTAATGCAGGCTGTTTTCTCGATCAAAGGACAGGAATTCATGTGCAGTGATAGCAATGTAAAGCATGATTTTACCTTCACACCATCCATTTCGATGTTTGTAACATGTGATACGGAAGAAGAGCTTGATCACGTTTTTGAAGCGCTCTCCCAAGAGGGACAAGTTTATATGCCACTAGATAATTACGGATTTAGTAAAAAATTTGGTTGGGTCGGCGATAAATTCGGAGTTACATGGCAATTGAATCTTGCTTAGTATAGTTGATTAGCTTGCAAAAGGGGCTGAACATACATGTTGCGTATGTTCAGCCCCTTTATTATTAGGAAGCTACAAAATTGAATGCTGTAGATAACTTAATTACTGAGAATATCCACGTCCAGCTCCAGCGCTAAAGCTGTGGCGAGACTTCCCTCACCTCCGTAATCTAAGTCAACCGCTTACGCTCACCGTGTTTCCTTTATCTCAAAAGGCAAGGAGAAGTTCGACTAAGTTCGCCACGTCTTGTGGCAACGTCGAACCACCTCACGTCTGCGCTTTTGTTCCTACGAAGAAACAATTCCCATTGAAAGGGGATCGACATTGCTTTCCGCAGTGTTTATAAATCGTTTCAAGGCATCAATATTATTTTTTGCCTCGGAGTATCCTTGCTTGTACAATTCTTCGAGCTTTTTTTGACTTTTTTCTATTCTACTTGCCTTTAATGGTTGTTCCGGCTGGATAAAGAGTACTTCATTTCGCTTCTCCATTTCAACCAATGTTTGCATCGTTTGATTGTACGTATGATGGCGATCTCGTAATAAGCGAATGAGCTCGGGTTTTTCTTTGAAGAAGCGTCTGAAAAACCAGTTTAACATCGTTCCTCTTTTTATGTATCCTTTGTTTCTTGTCAAAATCACAACATTTCGTTTCAGACCTTGTTCTAGAAGCGGCTTGATGGGAATTGGATCAGAGACACCACCATCCATTAACTCAACTTCTTGATGGAAAATGCTTGATGCAAGTACAGGTAAGGAACAGGATGCGCGAGTAATCTTTATTAAGTCCTCCAATGTATCAAATTGATCAAAGTAGATAGGTCTTCCCGTATCGATATTGGTAGTACCAATGATGAATTTCGCAGCTGAATCTTGGAAAGCAAGAAAATCGATTGGTACAAGCTCCCTCGGAATCTTATCAAAGATATAATCCATGCCGAACAATTCCTTCTCTCGAATCATTTTTAGAAAGGAAATGGATTCCGGGCTTTTTCCTACTGCTTTTAATAGTTTATGATTGCGATCACGTTGTTTTGTTATATATGAGCTTCCGATTAGTGCCCCCGCAGATGCAGTTGCTACAACTGGAAATTCAATTCCTTTGTCCAGAAAAAGGTCGAGGACACCTGCAGTATAGGCGCATCTCATACCCCCGCCTTCCAATAAAAGGCCTACATTAGCGTTCAATCTAAGTCCACTTCCCTTACAATATATAACTATATTATAATTGTATTATCAAAACTCTAGCAATTTCAAGTCATGTGTTTGTATGTATTTTTACATTATCTTCATATCATTTACAATCTATGCCACATGACCAGATATTATTCTAGTTGCGCTTATCCATTCCACATCAATCAATACGTAATCAAGAATATCCATTGGAATCATAATATGTCCTTTTTCAATAGTACGCTATTATCTTCCATTTTCCTATATAAGGGATAAGAAGGCAATATATTGAATCAAGGATGGTGGTAGAATGTTGTAGTCCTAAACGGATAAGGAAACAGTGTTGCTAACGATATCCATAGTACCAAAAAAACACCCGATAGAAAAAAGCATTCACTTGCCACCACCCCGCATCACACAACTAACAGAAAAGGAATGTCCCACGGTGGTTACCCCTAAAAGTTAGAGTTTTTATTATGCAGCTGATTGGCTGGATTGAGTTCGGTATTCGACTGGACTCAATCCAGCCAATTTTTCTTTTGATCGTTCATGGTTGTACCAGTAGATATATTCTTCAATCCTACTTTTTAATTCTTCATAGCTTACTAATTCTTCTCCATGGAAGCATTGTCTGCACAGGTTGCTTTACGTGACATGCTTTGGAATACTTTATTTTCTTTTAATGTCCTCACCCATTTGTTG
>NZ_PIOC01000029.1 GCF_003369575.1 Oceanobacillus arenosus
AGAAGTGTTACCTTCTTGTTTTGTTGAAAAGAAAACACGTTTCTTTTCGTTGACATACTGGTTGTTTTGTTCAGTTTTCAAAGAGCAAATTAAAAGTTTGCTTATAAATGCGACTCTTTTATTATATTATGGTGGAGCCTAGCGGGATCGAACCGCTGACCTCCTGCGTGCAAGGCAGGCGCTCTCCCAGCTGAGCTAAGGCCCCATAGTAAAAATAATGGTCGGGAAGACAGGATTCGAACCTGCGACCCCTTGGTCCCAAACCAAGTGCTCTACCAAGCTGAGCTACTTCCCGTAAAAATATGGTGCGCCCGACAGGGATCGAACCTACAACCTTCTGATTCGTAGTCAGATACTCTATCCAATTGAGCTACGGGCGCATATGGTGCCGAGGACCGGAATCGAACCGGTACGGTAGTCACCTACCGCAGGATTTTAAGTCCTGTGCGTCTGCCAGTTCCGCCACCCCGGCAAGGGCTTGGAGCGGAAGACGGGATTCGAACCCGCGACCCCCACCTTGGCAAGGTGGTGTTCTACCACTGAACTACTTCCGCTTAAGGCATATTTAAAATGGTGCGGGTGAAGGGACTTGAACCCCCACGTCCGAAGACACTAGATCCTAAGTCTAGCGCGTCTGCCAATTCCGCCACACCCGCAAGTAATGGTGAGCCATGAAGGATTCGAACCTTCGACCCTTTGATTAAAAGTCAAATGCTCTACCGACTGAGCTAATGGCTCATACTATTAAGTGCACCATTTCAAGTGATACAATGGTGCCGGCCAGAGGACTTGAACCCCCAACCTACTGATTACAAGTCAGTTGCTCTACCAATTGAGCTAGGCCGGCAAAATGGTGGAGGATGCAGGGCTCGAACCTGCGACCCCCTGCTTGTAAGGCAGGTGCTCTCCCAGCTGAGCTAATCCTCCATTGCATATAACCGCCTGGCGGCGTCCTACTCTTGCAGGGACAAAGTCCCAACTACCATCGGCGCTGAAGAGCTTAACTACTGTGTTCGGGATGGGAACAGGT
>NZ_PIOC01000030.1 GCF_003369575.1 Oceanobacillus arenosus
TGGCACAAATGGCATCATTATCTTATGTCGATGCTATTTTAGCTAGTTTAGGAAATGGAGCGCCCAAAGAGGCGTTTTTTTCTTTACCTGCATTAATTGCAAAGTATCCAAACGGTACACCTAGCCCAATGCTTGTTTTTGATGCCCAACATCATGATGGAGCGCATACCTATATGTGGGATATTAATGAACACTATTGGAGAGATATTGGTACTTATCAAGGATTAGAGGTTGTAGACGGCACAGTATCAATAGAAAAATTATCACTAGACTTGCAGACTTTCATCATTGACTGGCAATCCGTATTAACAGATGAGAATGAACCGTGGGAGGTGGAATAAATGGCAGATAAAATGATGAGAGTTGCTGGTCGAAGTAAAGATGGTGTACCTAAAGCAATAGCGACAGACGGTGAAGGGAATCAAATCGTAAATATATTAAATGCAGAATTAAAGGAGTTAAGAAGATCTCTAGATAAACTAGCATTAGGTATTAATGATGTATATAAATCTGGAACTGAATTTTTTCCCTTAAAAACTGTAAACAGGACTGGTTCTAATTCTTATGTAAAAGCCGATCAGTTTTTTTTACTAAACTTAATCGGAAACCCTTCAAATGCCGCTGGAATACATGTGGAGACAACTAAAACATTTACTCCTACAATAGATAATGCTGCAACCGTTGAAATCGAATATGCAATCGAAAACAAATCAGCGTACAACGCTATTGTAAATACGTTGATTTATGCAGAGGAAAACGTTGAATGGTCTGTAGGTAAACAAGATGTTCACTTAGCCGGAACTGTTAAGGAAAGTGTGATAGTTCGTCTTAACGTGAACACTGCTACTTTGCGTGAGAAGAAATTGTTTATTAGATTTGGTATATCTGATACAAGCACTTCTGTATCTGTAGATTTTAACGTTAAACTTAAAAGGATATCACTACTTGGCAAAGCAAATTTCGGACAGTCTTTGGTAGCAAGAGATACTGCAACGAAAGAAATAGTTGAATTATCCTCAATAAAAGATGCTAACGGGGATAATGTTATAAGATTCGTAAATGCTGCACCTTTTGCTTATGATCAGTACACTGGAACATTTATGCAAACAAGTAAAAAATCTGTTCAAATGTATAATGAAACTCCATCAAGCATAGTCCCTGCTGGTACAAATGAGAGAAAAAGGATAACTCCTGCATCAAATTGTATCGCGAATTTAAACCAATTCGGTTTATACATCCCTGGTATACCTAACTCTACTGGGAGGCACAGGATAATCGTAACGATTCGGATACCGCAAGGAGGAGCTAATGCAAGCAGAGTTTATGTTTCAGACGTTGAATCCACCAAGGCAATCACGATAGACTTTATGACTAATCAGGATATTAGAGATATATTTAGAGGTTTAGTTTTTTCAAATACGCAGGATTTGGTAATAGAGTATCTTAACAATGCTGATACGCAACAGGCAGGAGCGAGAACGTATTATGCAACATATTTACAGGAGATGGTTTCTCTATGATTTATAATTTTATAGAACCGAAAAAACCTGTTTATAAAAAAGGAGTTTTAGTTATCCATTCAGATGATGGAGGTATTGGAGATTACAATAGTTGGTACCCTCTATTTCTTAAAAAATGCAGAGAATACTCTGGTTGGGATGGTGATTATCCTGTAGTAAACAACTCTGCTATAAGTACAGGAATAATCGATACTTTCGGATTTATGATGCGCGAAAATCTTTATGCGCTATTAAGAGCTGGTTGGGAAATGATGAGTCATGGGAGACATCACGTTAGTATAGGATTACACCCTGTTATCGGTACTGTCAGCGCAGGAAGTACGTCTTTTTCAGTCGGTGGCGCAGCGATGTTTATGTTTGCAGCGGACTATAAATTGTTGATTTATGACGAGAATAACCGAGAAGAAGTTCAAGTGAAAAATATAGATAGCATAGTATCATCTGCAACTAGCACTATGCACATCACATCACCTCTGATAAATAATTATACGAATGCAAAAATAAGGTTGACAGACGAATCAGCGCGAGATTTGCTACAAGGATGCGTGGATGATGCTAAGGCATGGGGAATTGACCTTAAACACCACGTATACACATATCATGCTGGGGGTGATGGCTTTTTTAACGAAAGAGCTTTGGAGTGGGTAAATCTTTATTTTGAAAGTGGGAGAGGACGGCAGACACTTACCGAAGTCAATGATAAAGGTAATATTAATCTTCCTAACTTGATTTCTACTTTAAACACTCAAGCATCCAACACTGATATAGATAAATTATTAGATTTAACAGCGCAAAATGATCAATTATTTATTTTTTATGGTCATGGCGAAGGAACAATAGAAAGGTTAAATCAATTAGAGTATTTAATTGATGGGGCATTTTCTAGAGGTATTAGGATAATGAGACATAGTGATGCGCTTAAGCATTATAATCTTATTTAATCCATAAATGGA
>NZ_PIOC01000003.1 GCF_003369575.1 Oceanobacillus arenosus
ATTTTTACTCATCCCATATTCCCCCTATAATGTCTGATATGACGTATTTTTATTATATCCTATTGTCCATTATAAGGGGGTTAAGCACTGGCACTTCCCGAGTTTTGTCGATATTTGCGGTTTAGCTGTTAAGGAATGCGTTTATCCAGTCTTGAATCACTCTAAAATACCTAGAGGTTCAAATAGAATGGCTTACTAAGCTTATCTCCCTAAGATATATCATCCTATTTCCAACTCATCTCAGGATTCTTTACTTAATAACTTATTTATTTTGTTTATAAAATTGCATTTTAGGTTATAAAGATAATATACACAAAAAAGGAGAGAACAAACATGGGATTTTTATGGAGTTTAATTATTGGTGGAATATTAGGATGGATCGGTAGTCTAATTGCTGGAAAGGATATACCAGGTGGCATTATAGGTAATATTATTGCTGGGTTTATCGGCGCTTGGATTGGCTCATCACTACTTGGAAACTGGGGACCTGAGATTGGCGGGTTTTATATTATTCCGGCGTTGATTGGCGCAATTGTACTTATTTTTGTCGTAAGTCTAATTATGAGAGCAATGAGAAAAAATTGATTTGATATTAAAAAGACAGCCCGTTTACATGAAACACAGAGAGCCATTTCCGTTTTTTCGAAATGGCTCTTTATTTGGATTAATAATATTTCTCAGGTTATTATTTTGACAAAACTAAAACTGGAACTAGTCTAATATTAAGACTGTGCCTTTCTAGCTTCTAACTCATCGTACATATCATCTGTTTTTTTATCCAGATCAAATATTAACCACACACCAATGATGATTAACACAAAAGCAACAATCGGCATTCTTGTATATAATCGCAGAACCGATTTCCTGCTCGCTATCGTTAGATCGGCTGAAAAGCTTTCTAAAATGCAAGACACTGCACAAAAATATTTAAAAATGCACTCCGAACGATTATATGGTTTTGAATTTAAAACAGTAAATGATGGGTTAAGGTATGTCGTCTTTTATCGATACATTTAATAAAATTGAAAATAAATCATAATTCCCCAGGAAATATTTAGCAAAATTAATCAATTATTGTCATCCAAGCCCTATTCTTTCTCCATGAAACTTCCAATGGAGTATCAAAGAAATGCGAAAGATTTTCGCTTGTTAAAACATCCTTGCTTCTTCCTTGATTAAATACAGTCCCATTACGAAGCAATAAGGTGTTCGTAAAGATTGGGAGAATTTCTTCAATATGATGGGTGACCAAAATGATGGTCGGTGCATCTTCTTGGGTGACTAGCTGTTGGATTTCAGCTAATAATCCTTCTCTAGAAATAAAATCCAATCCATTTGTTGGTTCGTCTAATATGAGTAATTCTGGTGATGCCATTAAACCTCTAGCAATTAGTAACTTTTGCTTCTCCCCTTGTGAGCATGTTTGATACATTCTTTCCATTAGGTGGCTGCATCCAAGCTGTTCCATCAATTGCCCTGCACGCTTGAAATCCTCTGCTTTAGGCTCATCATACAGGCCGATTGAGGCATACTTTCCACTGACAACAATATTCGAGCCATACTCTCGTCCATTGATTTTTTCCTGTAATGAAGAACTTACCCAGCCAATCGATTTACGCAATTCACGAATATCGGTTTTACCAAAGGGCTGATCCAATATACATACATGCCCCGTCGTTGGCCAAATATAGCCATTAATCATATTTAGCAGTGTCGTCTTACCGGAACCATTTAGACCAAGTACAGCCCAATGCTCCCCTCGCTTAACCTGCCAATTAATATCAGAAAGAATCATTTTTCCATCTCTCTGCCAATCCACATTCTGTATATTAATTACTTTATCCAATCTACTCACCTCTTAATCTGTATCGACTAAACATATTAATCTTATTATTTCATCTATTTTAACAGTTTGTGAAAGAATTGGAAATGATGTGTTTTGTAACTTTTCAATAATAGCAAAGAACAAAAGCTTAAAGCTAGTTTGAGCTGTGTACGGAGGTGAGGGAAGTCTCGCTACAGCTTTAGCGCTGGAGCTGGACGTGGCTTCTATTGTCTAGAGAATTAAAACAGGAATTTTTTTGTACTTTCCTGTTCCATGAGAAAAAACTTCGCAATATCAATATGCAGCAAAATTAATCTTTCACATGTTGCATAAATTCCCAATAATTTAGAAGAATGCCTCTATTCCCCCGAGTGTTTAATATGAATCACTAAGGAAAAGTAGAGGCATATCTAATTCTTCAATCAGTGGAGGTTCTTGTTTGTAATTGATGCTTAGGCATGTAAATTTGATAAGCTTCGGGGAGTGACAGAGAACAACCCTAAGCTAAAATCTACACCAACTTACCTGGATTCAATCGATTATCTGGGTCGATTGCATTTTTTACTTTTCGCATTAAGTCTAGTTCAACTGGGTCGATCATTTTTTCAAGATAAGCTTTTTTAACAATACCAATCCCATGTTCTGCCGATGGTAAGCCACCGAGTGCCGCAACTTTTTTATATAAATCAGCTAAAAACGCTTCCCTTCTAACAAGCCATGCTGCGTGATCCAAATCCTCCTTCATCAGAACCGTATGGATATTTCCGTCCCCAGCATGACCGAAGTTTATGACGCGAATGCCATGCTTTTCTTCGAGTTCTTTCGTGTAACCTATCATTTCTGCAAAACGGTTAATTGGCACAACTTCATCAAGCATCTCAAATTCGGTAAATTCCATTAGAGCAACTAAAATCGTATCACGCAATTTCCATGCTTGTTTTTCCTGCTCCGCATTTAAAGACAGCGTCGCGATTGCCTTGTCTTGCAAAAGCTGTTTCACAGCCTGGACGCTTTTTGTAATCGATTCCATTTCATTGCCATCTAATGTCGTTAAAATATATGCATCACCAGATTGAATCGGCAGATTTTGTTTCATGAATTTTTCACTATATGCAATTGTTCCTCTTTCAAAAAGCTCTAATGCTGTCGGTTCGATTCCATTAGCTAAAATCGTTAAAACACCATCCGTGGCATTTGTTACAGAATCAAATGCCAGTAGGACGGACTTCTTGTATTTCGGTAGTGGCAGGACTTTTAGCTTAATCTTCGTGATAATCCCAAGCGTCCCTTCTGAGCCAATGAGGAGATTTTTCAAATCATAGCCAGAGCTGCTTTTTATATTTAAGCTTCCTAATTCAACGGTTTCTCCGGTTGGCAGGACAACCTCGATTGCCCGGACATAGTCACGTGTTGTTCCATATTTCACAGCGCGCATTCCGCCTGCATTTGTTGCAACATTTCCACCAATTGTCGAATGCTTCGAACCTGGATCTGGCGGATAAAAATACCCACGGCTCTCAACATATTCCTGAATCTCAGATAGAGGGACACCTGGTTCGACGGTAAGCGTCATCGTCGCCTCATCTAAACCAATAATCTGCTTCATTTGACTGACATCAATTATCAGTTCATCGCCATGAATTGGAACCTGTGCACCTGCAACTCCTGTCCCTGCACCACGAGCAATGATTTTCAAATCCTGTTCGATTGCATAGTTCACTAGCATCACGACCTCATCTGTCGTTTTTGCCAATGCAACTGCCTGCACCTCAGCTACATCTGCAACATACGTATCCTTTTTATACACATCTGAAATCTGGTCGCCTTGGAGTAATCTTTCAGGATCGTTGATGATTGTTTGTAAAGACATGATCATTCCTCCCCCATATTTTGTGAAAACGGAATCATACCCTTATTATATATCTTCAACTAAAATTTGCATCATAGATAGCAGTTCTACCTTCAATCCTTCTCCACAAGCTCATAAGCATGTAGCCAATACCCTATCAGCTTTACCCATTCATAGAAAATCGTCTGAAGTTCCCACTTTTTCATGAAAAAGCCGCTTCTCAAGTATGGTGCAGCAACAAATGTAAGCTCAATCCCTGTATTTTTATATACTTGACTGAAAATATATTTCGTTCTTCGCATATGAAAATCAGATGAAACGATGATTGCCGATGTTAATTGCCTTTCTTTCATTAGCTCTAGTGTATAGAGCGCATTCGTATGTGTTGTCGTTGCTCTTTTCTCAGGAATTAATTTGTCCTCTGGTATGCCGAACGCCACCGCTTCCCGAATTGTTGTCCTTCCATCATTGGAATTGGAAAGCATCATCTGATCTGCATCGCCTCTATTAAATAATGCAACACCTTTTGCTAACCTTCCCGGACCACCACTTAAAATAATTA
Organism: Oceanobacillus arenosus; assembly: GCF_003369575.1. Taxonomy (GTDB): domain Bacteria; phylum Bacillota; class Bacilli; order Bacillales; family Amphibacillaceae; genus Oceanobacillus; species Oceanobacillus arenosus. The sequence continues at coordinate 4,237 of NZ_PIOC01000003.1, forward strand.
CCACATCTGCCTTTTTCGGCTTTTCATTCACGATTAGAAATTTCTTGGCTAACACCAGCAAAAGCAGAATGCCAAATAATATGGAAATGGTGTAGCTTAATCTTTTTATCATACTCAAGTGAAACAACGCTCCCTGTTACTTTAAAATTCATTGATGATTATGCCAATCATACCATAGGATAGGAACAAAAACTTAAAGCTAGTTTGAGCTGTGTACGGACTGCGCTCCACAGGATGTGGGGTGGGGTGGTTCAGTGTTGCGACAGGTCGTCGTGTCTTTAACTGAACTTCCTCTTAAATCTCATGTTGACTTATCGTACGGAGGTGAGGGAAGTCTCGCTACAGCTTTAGCGCTGGAGTTGGACGTGGCTATTCTCAGTAATTAAGCTATCTACAGCAACCAATTTTATAGTTTCCTAAGCAATGAAAAAATAGAAAGGATTGAATCAAATAATAATCAGATTCCCTTCAAATTAATTGTTCCCGTAACCTATCATTCATTTTCACCCTTTTTATTAAATGAGCTTTGTTATGATGGTATTCAGACTTTACCGTAACACCATTCTTACAACCAACCCCAACGATATCCCAAACAACATCGACAGCAACGTTCCTAACAGAAAATACTCGGCAAAATCTCGATCCTCCATCTGTTTAAATCTAGCAATCGATTTGGCTGTTATGATAAATGCAATCGCAGGATAAGCGGAATAATAGGTTAAGATCAACACTAGTAATCTTTCAATATAGCCGATGGTCCTGCCACGATTATATCGATTATTAAGAAGCAAATAATGATATTCCTCGTTTACCCCTCTAGCTAGTTCTGGGAGTTTACCTGACCTATCATCAAGCGATTCAGATTTGAATGTAATTTTCCCTTCAAAAGTAGTAATGTTAATCAAAGGATTACCTAGCATTTTCGCAATAATATGACCACTAATGGAAGTAGCAGCTATGATGATCACAGCTAAAAACAATAGATTATTCGTTAGGCTTAGTGAAACTCCTGTCTGGAATGATGTAATTACATTTTCAAATACCAAATGAAACGGTAGATTGAAAAACAAATGACAGGTAATCATCAGCACAATAATATGGAGGATCTGATCAAATAGGAATAATTTAAGGTCATGATAGCTCCCCAAGAAATCCTTTACTCGCTGTGACTTCCCCATTTTTATTTTCATTAAATCAATAAGGTAATGCGTCATTAATATGATGATAAGCGGGAAAAATACATGCTTGAAGACTCCTTGATATTGATAATTTCTCCCCCAAATAAATAGCAACGCAATTAGAAGACAAATTACATGATGCATCATGTGTAAGCGTAAGTACTTTTCTTTATTATTTACCATTCGATCCTTTTGTAGGTAAAAATCTGCGATGAAGTGAGCAAGCATTAAGCTTAGTAATGCCATGATTGTCCTCCATTCTAAAAATACTGTCTTTACTAATTCTTTTCCGAAAGCAATGTATCGATATGATGATTTAGGTACTTTCGAATACTTGTCTCAAGCTGTTCATGAATTTTACTTGGATTCTGATGTGTCGTCGATTGAAAAGTAAACATTTGAATGGAATTTATTGCTTCATATATCCGTTTAAAGTTCTTAATTATTTCCTTTCCATTTCCACGATTAATGTGACTGGATATTGTCGCACTTGTTTTATCTAAATAAACCGCAATTTTCTTTTGCTGCATAAAGATAAGGTATAAATCTGTAATTAATTCCTGTAATCTAGTTTGTTTCATGAAAAAGATATGTTGGTTTTCTAGCAATGTGTTAATTAGGGATTCAATCGTTGATAGAGGCTGATTTTTAGGATTCATTATGGTCGCGTGGATCGATCTTGAGTTTTGGGCCGGGCTCAATAAATGCTCATTTTGGTTTGAATTGTCTAGTTTGAATTTAAATTTCTCCCGATTGTCTGTTGCTAGTTTCAATTCATTATTTGCCATCCTAGCTTGCTTTACTAAAGGATGGATCCACGTTTCAATCTCAATATCCATCACTCGCTTGTTGATGTTGCCAAATGTTAAGCCAAAATAAGGCTTATGCTCGCTAAATTTCCAAATTCTGCTTATGTAAAATGCGATCGTGTATGCGGTTGAAAAGTTCTCACTAATAAGGAAGAGTTCATCTCCCTGGCGATGGGAAATTTTAAGATTTACTACATCTTCCGACCAGATTTTCACCATATTCACGACTTCTTTTAAATATAATTCTAATTCCTCTCCGACCTTGCCGTCTGTTGAGCTGCTTGTTATATCCATAATAAAAATCGATATCGGATTTTCCACTTTATTCCCCCTGGCTAATTTTTTGCATCTTTAATATGGAGTATAGCATAAAAGTTCGATGAAAGTGTCTAACATATACGAAATTAGATGAATTAATCTAATTTAATATATGTTAGACAAAATGACCAAACTATCATCCAGATATATTTAAGGAGTGCCAGGCACCGTATAAAGTGAGACTTCATTAAGTGGGGGGCTTACAGCAAATTAATTCGGGATAAATTACAGCACCTTATCGAATACATTGCTCTTCTTCACTCCTACCGATTCCACAAATCGGCCGATCCGGTTCATTGCTTCCTGAAGTTGCTCAATGGAAGCAGCATAGGAGCATCTGATATATCCTTCTCCAGAATCTCCAAAGGCATTTCCCGGTACGACAGCCACTTTCTCCTGTAATAACAGTCCTTCGGCGAACGCATCTGAGCTCAGTCCTGTCTTCTGTATCGAGGGAAACACATAGAACGCTCCACCAGGTGTATGGCAGTCCAAACCAATATTATTCAATGATTGGACAATAAAGTTTCTTCTTCTCCGATAACTCCTTTGCATCTTTTCTACATGCTCAGAACTATTGCGTAACGCTTCGATCGCACCACGCTGTAACATATGTGGTGCACACATTGTTGTATATTGATAAATTTTGATCATAACTTCTACAAGCTCGCTTGGGGCTGCTAGAAATCCTAAACGCCAGCCTGTCATTGCGAATCCCTTCGAAAAACCATTAATCAAAATCGTTCTTTCGTACATTCCCGGAATCGAGGCAATGCTTGTATATTCTTCGTCATACGTTAATTCTGCATAAATTTCATCTGAAACAACAAGTAAGTCATGTTTTTGGACGATCTTTGCAATGTCCATGAGTTCGTCCTTGTTCAAGTAAGTACCGGTTGGATTATTTGGTGAGCATAATAAAATCGCTTTTGTTCGATCCGTTATCGCGGCTTCGATTTGTTCCGGTGTCACTTTAAAGCCATTTTCGACTTTTGCGGCAATTCTAATTGGAGTGCCCCCAGCCATTGTCACCAGCGCTGCATAGGAAACGAAGGCCGGTTCAATAATAAGGACTTCATCCCCTTGATTAAGCAACGCTCGAAAAGCTAAATCAAGTGACTGACTGGCACCCACAGTAACAATCACTTGATCTTCTGGCCGGTAATTAACGTAAAACTTTCGATTTAAATAAGCAGAAATCTCTTGACGCAGTTCTAATAATCCAGCATTTGCCGTATAGGAAGTATATCCATCCTTCAATGCTTCTATTGAAGATTCGCGAATATTCCATGGGGTAATAAAATCAGGTTCCCCAACCCCTAAGGAAATAACGCCTTCCATACTAGCTGCTAAGTCAAAAAACTTTCGGATGCCAGAAGGTGCGAGATCGATTGCAGTCTTAGAAAGGTATTGTTGATAGTCTAGACTCATGGAGATACCACCATTCTGCGATCTTTACCTTCATTTCCTTCAATAATAACGCCATCATGCTTATATTTTTTCAACATAAAATGGGTTGTTGTTGAAATAACATTTTCTATCGTAGCTAATTTATTGGACACGAATAATGCAATTTCTTTTAGCGTTTTTCCTTCGACCGTTACAGATAAATCATATGTGCCAGACATAAGATACAGTGATCTAACCTCATCGTAAAGATAAATTCGTTCCGCTAGCTCATCAAATCCAACCCCACGCTGTGGTGTCACTTTCACATCAATCATTGCTACTATCGTTTCTTTTCCTGCTATTTTATTCCAATCAATTAGGGTAGGATAGCTTACAATCACGTTTTCCTTTTCCAATTTATCCAGCAGCTGTTGGACATGTTTCACACTTGTTCCAAGCTGCATGGCAATCGATTCATTCGATACTTTATGATTTTCTTCAAGGATTGCTAATAATTCTAATTCTTCATTCGTCAGTTTCATCATTGTCCTCCAATCGGGTCGCCTGAACTTCAGTTTATTACGTTTACAAGATTTCGTATAGCCATTTTTTTCGGAATGGAAGCACTGCAGTTATGGCTAACAGGACATCTGGTCAGAAGACTTCTCCCAGCACGTTGCTGTTTATTTAGAAATCAAGTATTTTAACCATTATACTACTAGTTTTGCCATTTTTTAAGTTAATAAAGTTCAGCTTGTAGTAAAAATTCCTATATTTTGATTTTTGGACATGATGCACTGCCAGATTGGCACTCCCCTAGGCACCTAAACAAGCAATACTACTTTGCCTTGCAGATGTTCTTCATCAAAATAGCGGTATGCATCTGGTGCTTCGCTTAGTTTAAAAATTTTATCAATAATGGCCTTGACTTTTCCGTCCTCAATTAGTTCCCTTACTACTTCAAGATCTTTTTTATTAGGACTTTGCATAAAGGAGCTTATTTTCTTATTACCACAGATTTCAAACAATGGTCCAAGCAACATTGTTTGAAATAATTGCGAACCTCCGCCGCCAATGTTTACAAAGATGCCTTCATTATTCAATTTTCGTTTATACGTTAAAATAGACCGCGATCCATTTACACCGATTATGAGATCATAATTCTGTTCCTGTTCTGCAAAATCTTCCTTCGTATAATCAATCGTATGGTCAGCACCTAAAGATTGAGCAAGGTTTACATTCCTTGTACTGACAACCGCAGTTACTTCAGCGCCGAGTGCTTTGGCGATTTGCACTGCAAATGTTCCTACTCCACCCGATGCACCATGTATCAACACCTTTTGCCCTGCCTTTAATTTCCCCTTATCCCGAATCGCCTGCAATGCCGTAACAGCTGCCATCGGTACTGCGGCAGCCTCCTCAAAAGATAGGTTCAGTGGTTTTCGAGCGATTGCCTTTTCCGGGACAGCTGCATATTCTGCAAATGCACCCCATCCAGAGCTCGATAGATCACCAAATACCTCATCACCAGGTTGAAATTGGCTTATATTTCTCCCAACTGCTTCCACTGTCCCTGCTATATCTCCACCCGGTATTGTATATTTCGGTTTTCGAATACCATACACGAGTCGGGCTAATAATGGATTACCTTTCAATAGAACCAGATTTCCATAATTAATGGATGCAGCTTGAACTTTTACCAGTACTTCATTATCCTCGGGTTTTGGGTTTTCAATCTCATTAAATTGAAGCGTATCTGGTGAACCATACTCACTTGAAATAATCGCTTTCATACGTATCCCCCTAAATTAATATTGAATATGATAGCTTCATTGTAATCGGGAAATATTAGTGCGGCATTGACTTAAGTTAAGAATGGCAACTAAACTCTTCGTTTATCTTGATTCATCCGTTTCTTAATTCTGCTTAATGACTCTGGTGTGATGCCCAAATAGCTTGCCAATTGATGCTGGGGAACGCGGGTGACTAAATCTGGCCGTTTACTCATAATAGACTTGTAGCGCTCTTCGGGGGTGGAACTAATGAATGCAGTGAATTCATTTTGAGCTTGGCCGAGGTAGATTTCCATCATTTGACGTGTCATCGTTTCCAGTTCAGAATACTGGTTATACATTTCCTTTTCCGTATCAAAATCTCCGACAACCATGATGGAATCCTCAAGACAGGTCAACGCATATTTCGATGATTGGCTAAGATCCTGAAAGGTAAAAGTTAAGATTGCCTGTTCCTCCGTATAGAAATTTGCTGTAACCTCTTTTCCAGATTCATCAATCGTATATTGTCTGACACAGCCCTGCAATACGAAATAGCATTTAATAGTAGGATCGTCGCCCTGCCTAATTAAATGGGTACCTTTTTTGTACTCCTCAATTAGAATTCCCTCAGAAATCTCCTGCTGTTGTTCTTCACTAAGCGTCGTAAAATTAGTCATGTACTTCAACAGTTTTTCCCTCACGCTATACCCCTTCCATCATTATCAATCAAGAAAACTTACTTTCATTCTACCTTGTTTAGTCTTCAATCAATTTCATCGTCTCTACAAGCTTATCAAATCGATCAATACGATATTCATAATCTGTTACTTCGCCGAATCCATATGCTGCGAAGATAAAAGGAATTCCTGCTTCTCTTGCAGCCTGCTGATCCCCAGCCGTATCACCAACGTAGACAGGATTTACTAGCTTATTCCTTTCTATTACTAGCTTAATATTTTCTCCCTTAGAAAGTCCGGTTCTGCCCGGGTTTTCATAATCAATAAAATACTTCTCCAAACCATGATAATGATAAAAAGCTTCAATATATCCATCCTGGCAATTGCTTACGATAAAAAGTTTATAGTGTCTGGATAGGATTTCTAATGTTAGCTCCACATTTTCATACAAAATTCCACCCTGTTTAATCAAGTAGCTATTTTCTAAATCACAACATGCATCAATAATCTCTGCTCGCATGCCCTTCTCCAATTCAGGTAAAAGCTTCTCACCTAATTTGTCAAAGGGAAGCCCCATCACCTGACGTAAATCATCTTTTGTAATTCTCTTACTGGTTTGTTTATTTTCGCTTATGACGTTGTTCCATGCATCTGCGATTGTATCTATTGAATCCCATAATGTTCCATCCAAGTCAAGAATAATACTATCCATATATATGCTCCTTAATTAAAAATCTGAATCCAAACGAAATAGTTTTGCATTTTATTTCGATGCCAGCTGCTCCTATATTCAATTAATCTACCATTTTTCGACAAAACTCGGGAAGTGCCAGGCACCGTACTCGATCTACAAGTGAAATTTCCTTGCAATTTTCTGTTTGATGCGCTCGGGCATGCCGTATTTAACATAAATCATGACTAATAATACTGGTAATAGTTGCAGTATCGTGACAATGAGCCAATTTAGAGGGTTTGTTTTATTTTGGTAATTATGAATAAAGAAGTTGATCCACATTGAAAGAATCACAATCGCCATAAAGAAATATCCGATCATATTAAAGCCTCTTACAGATAGTGCGCGAATAACACTCCAGTAACTGACACTTATCACCGTTGCCCCGGCAATAATTGGAAATGCTAATGGAAAAAACCACTCAAGCCTGCCATTGAAAATGTCCAGACCAAATAATAATACGAATGCATCCAGGCCGATGCCGATAATTACTTTATAAAAGCTTTGAACATAACCGAATGAAAAGTATAAAACGACCCAGCCAGCAAGAATACTTAAGTTACTATATCTTGACCATGTAAACATATCATTTAGCGAATAATCAATATAGAACACTAGACAAACAGCCACGAGTACTAATAAGGATAGGAAAATAAAAATTCGGTTTAGCACCCTTCTTAGATAAGCTGGATAAGGGTTCGCCGTTTTGGGGAATTTGCGGACGCTTACAATAGCTTCCCTTTCTTCATTTACTTTTGGAATGTGGAAACTGCATAGTGGGCATGGCTGGTTATCTCCCTCCACTTTTATTCCACACTTTGGACAATAGGCCATCTTAACTCTCCTCATCATTTGTTTCAATGGTCACTTCAATTCCAAGCTCACGAATATTGCGAAAAAACTCCCGCTCAAGCATTCGATCTTTCGATAAATTGCCAAAAGAAATATAGACATGCTGCTTATAGCTAATTAGCATTGCTTTCACTTTATTCCCGATACTTGGAGGTGGATAGCACTCTACTCTTTCGATAAACGGTTCCATTTCGCTTGGCACGCTTACAATGCCCAGATTGGACAAGCCACTTGTATATTGCCCCTCCCCAAAAAAGGAATAAATAGATGGAGCAACAATATCCTTAATCGGAGATGGCATCAATCGTAGGACCAAGAATTTCTCGCTGATGACACTTCGCTTAATATACTGTTTTAATTTTTTCGGTGTAAGTAAACGGCTGAATTCAATTTTTACCTCTTGAATAATTTCCTCAAATTCGTATTCACCAAGCCTAGCATCAATCGTTGGCGTTATACTTACGAAGAAATTCCGCATTGTATTCGTTTCAAAAAAGGAACGCATATTAACTGGGACGTTGATTACAATCGGCCGCTTTCGTCTCGAAGTCCTTTCTTGAATTTTTAACAGACTCTGGATATATACAGCGGTAAGCAAAATTGTAATCGAAACATCATATTCCTTTGCTCTTTTCTTTAACTCTTCCACACTAATAATACCAGTAACGATATGATAATACCCCTTTTTATCTAATTGAATTGGAAGTTTAAAGACATTACCAGACCGGGATCTCGGTGCTGGAATACTTTTATTATAAAACTTTCGGAAGGAATTTTCTGTTTCTAGTCGAAGCTGAGTATTACTGATTGTCTCTCGTTTTAGTGGCACCGACTCCTTCAAATGAAGGTATTGCTTCACGAGTTCATATAAAAACTTCAGCCCACCTGTACCATCCGTCATACTATGTGATAATTCCAATGAAATTCGGTTGTTAAAATAATAAACACGATACGGGAAAGAACCACGCTTCTTTATGGATAAACTCATACATGGATAATAAATTTCTTCTTCCACTTTTGGTATTTGCTTCGTTCCTTCAAAATAATACCAAAAGAACCCCTGCTTCAATTGAACCTTAAAAAATGGGAAACGTTCCAATGCAGATTCCAGTGCGCTTTGTAGCAGGACTGGGTCAATTGGAGTGGTGAGTGTTGCGGATAATCTAAATAAAGTGGTTGCCCTGGAGGAGATAATGGATGAATATAGTTTTCCAGCATTATCTAGTCGATACCACAGTTTGTCATCATTCATTATTCTCACCTCGTCCTCTCATTATTGAAAGGTAATTGTACCATATCGAAGGGGCAAAAAAATAGGCTGGTGCCACACTGATGCTTGTCAGATCAATTGTCGTTTTGTAACCGTTGATCTGTCACATTATGAGGTGGAGCTTTAACGAGGATGGAAATATAATTTCGCTGTTGTATCCGATCGGTTATTTCTCAATTATATCAAGCCATACAGACTGCGCCCATAGATCATAGGTTGTTTAGTGACGCCCTTAATTGAACCTCTTTGCAGTTGAGGGAAGATAAATAACGCGGGATAAATTTTATAGTTTTGTAAAACAAACAGGAGAAGTGCCGTAAACACTTCTCCTGTTAGGTTGACAGCTTGAGAGCCGCCCCTTTCCATATTTTATCTACATTATTCGACAAGACTCGGAAGTGACAGGCACCTAAAAGAACGCTGGCACCTTATCTTCCACAGCATTTTTTGTATTTTTTTCCGCTGCCGCATGGGCATGGGTCGTTTCTGCCTATTTTTATCTTTTTCTTTCCTGCTTCATGATTATGGTCTGATGCCGAATTTGGCAATGCTTGGTTACGATTTGAGCTTAACTCCATTGATGTATGGCCTTTAAGAATCCATTTCCTTGTATTATTCAACAAATGAACAAGCTGATCCATTAACACCTGAACCGTTTCCAATGACTGTAATTCAAGCACGCTTCCTAAATATTGCAAGATCTCATTTGAATTTTGATCATTCTTTACAGCATATTCGCATGCTTCCGCATAGGTTTCTGCCTGTTCCCGTTCAATATCATAATGGCTCATGATGAAGGAAACGAATTGTAAATAACTCTCATTCCGATCAACAAATTCCGGCTCACCAGCTGTAAGAAGCTCATTTTTAGTAAATGGATAATATGGCACATTGGCTCTGGACTGGTGTTCTTCTATTACTTTTTTAGAATCAGATACTCTACTATTTGAGTAGACTCCATTTTCAAACTGGAGGTCCACACGATAAGAGACGGCATCATAAATCACTTCAATATAATTAAGTGTGCTTAATGCCTCATTCGTATGTTTCTCCACCATTTCTTCCAACTGTGAAAGATCTAATGCCCCATAATAATACAATAAACCTCTTGTAAGCTTAATCCAATTGGTATTTCGTTTTATCGCTGAACGTACGCGTACATCTGTACCTATTAATAGTATTGATTCGACCAAGTCCATAGGTACTGCCAAAATATTTTTTTCATTAAATGTACCAGTAAAGACTAACCCACTGGCACGAAGATAATTGATTTGTTGAGAATCTAAATCCGGGGATTCGATATAGCCACCGTTCCGAGCGATTTTTAATAATAAATTGAAACGCTCGTAATCTAGTTGAAGGAAAAACGTCTTCATTAAACCAGGGATTTTTTCTTCTAGTAATGCACTTAATTCAGCCTTTTTCAAACTACTTGCATTCTTAATTCCCAAATATTTCCTTATATCATCTAATTCGGATTTTGTATATGTACGTAATCCTGCATGCAATGTAAGTGGAACACTGATTGGACTCCAATGTTTCTTATACTCCTTTTCATCGATATCACGTTGCATATCTTTTAGCCCCTCTTGCACACTGCTTGTTAATCCTTTATCTATTTTGTAACTCATAATATATTTCACTACCTTCCAACCATCTATTATACCAAACTTATGCCAGATACTTAAGTACGGATTTTATCCCGAATTAACTGGCTGTAAGACCCCCACTTCAAAAATTCGAGAAAAATCAAGAATTGTGAGTGGAGGATCAACAGAAAGTCAAAGTCCCGATTCTGTTCAACTAACATTAAGTGGGGGATGAAGAAAACCCCAAAATAATGAAGTTTCACTTTATTGATGATATCGTAGCGCCTGACAGCGATAATCCCAAGCACTTCTTAATTACATTATGATAAGATAGAGTATATTTATGGATCGTAAACTATTAATAATCCATATTAATCTCAAACGAACCAGTGGGCAAAATAAAGGAGGATTTGTAATGGATTTAGAGAATACATCAAAGCAAGAAAATAAGTTATATCAATTTCTATTAATCACTGGAATTATCGTGATTGTATTCAATTTGCGAGCTGCAATCACATCTGTCGGCCCTCTCCTCCGCTTCATTCGGGATGATGTTGGTTTATTCAATTGGAGTGCAGCACTTGTGACTAGTTTGCCGCTTATTGTATTTGCGATTATGTCACCAATTGCACCGAAAATTGGAAATCGCCTTTCGTATGAACGAACAATGCTATATGGATTAGTCGTCTTGTTCATCGGAATTAGTATTCGGTCTATAACAAATGTTAGCTTGCTTTTTGCTGGAACAATACTAGTCGGAGTTGGGATAGCAATATTAAATGTATTGCTTCCAGGTCTGATTAAGAATAAATTCCCATTAAAAGTAGGGCTGATGACAAGTGTTTATTCTACCTCAATGGGAATGTTTGCCGCTGCTGCTTCTGGACTAAGTATTCCATTAGCTAGTGGACTGAATCTTGGATAGCAACTTGCATTGCTTGCATGGACAATACCTGCGATCATCGGAATCATTATCTGGATCTACCTATCTAGTAAAAATCGAATAAGCAATCAAACAGATCTAAGATCTAATCGCTCTAGTGGAAAAGGAATACGGAAATCCCCACTTGCTTGGCAAATCGCAGGCTTCATGGGAATGCAGTCGTTTATATTCTATGTGACGATTTCCTGGCTTCCAGAAATTCTCTATTCTAGAGGATTAAGTTTGGATACTGCAGGCTGGATGCTGGCATTTACGCAGTTCATTGGCGTACCAATTAACTTTATCGTGCCGATTCTAGCAGGAAAAATGGCGTCACAGCGCAGTATTGCCGTTGCATTGCCTTTTATGACCCTTTGTGGATATGGCGGATTACTATTCAGTGATTCCTTTGCAATGATGATGTTTAGCATTATCCTAATTGGTTTTGGACTAGCTGGCACTTTCTCCCTTGCACTAGCATTTTTGGCAATTCGAGCAAAGAGTCCCGTGCAGGCCGCAGAGTTGTCTGGAATGGCGCAGTCCTTAGGCTATATTTTTGCAGCAATCGGTCCAATTCTCATCGGCTATTTATTTGACTTCACCAAAATGTGGACGGTATCATTAATTGCAATTATCATTATTTCCTTTTTAATCATGCTGTTTGGATTAGGTGCTGGAAGGAATAAGTATGTATTGGATTAGTGTGGGGTTATGATTTACTTGTTGTCATTCTTTATGTAGTCAGCATGCGTTTGGTGATGTTGTTCACTTTTTATAAGCTGAAGTTCAATCCTCTCAATTAAAAGACGGATCAATAATATCATTGTAAACGGATAATTTGTTTACAATGATATTAAACATCCAATTCTTATCATTTCCTAATCTATCTTTGAAAATTTTACTCCGTAATTTCTCGTATTTCCACACGCCTTCCCTGATTATTAGAAAGAATTGCTGCCTGATTAATTAATGTTAAATCCATCACATCTTTTTTCGTAATTACTGGTAAAGTATCTGACTGAATGGCTGTCACCCATTGCTCCATTGGTTTAGGGGCATCGATCCATTCTTCCTCTAACTTCACCCACTGATTATTACTGACATGAATACTATTCAGACTTGCTTCCCCATCTTTCAACATAAGCGTTCCCTCCGTTCCATACAGTTCTAATTGAAAAGGGCTGCCATGTGATAAGAATCCCGTTTCAATAATGCCAATTGCCCCTGAATGATATTCAACGACAACAGCTGCACTATCATCAACGTTCTCACTAACCTGTGGCTGGAGGCGGGCATATACTGCTTGTACCGGACCTGCTAGTCGATTCGTCAAATAGATTGGGTGTGCACCAAGATCTATAAGCGAACCACCACCCGTTTTCTCTTTATCATAAAATCTAGCAGGAAGCCATCCTTGCTCCGCATCCTCAGCTGCAACACCGCCATTATGTGCGAGTCGACAGCGTATCATGGTTAGTTCCCCAAGCCATCCTTTTTCAATTGCTTGATCGGCGTACAAATAATCACTTTCTGTCAAACGAGGCAATGATACCATCAATTTCACATGGTTTTCTTCCACACTATGATAGATTTCTTCACAATCTTCAATCGTAAATGCCAATACTTTTTCTGTAAAAATGTGTTTCTTATGGGCTGCGGCTGTCATAATGATGTCCTTATGCATATTTGTTGGTGTCGTCACAATCACAGCATCAATATTTTGGTTAGACATAACCGCTTCTAAATCGCTTTCAAATGGAACGCCGAGTTCATTAGCCCACCCGGCTCCCCGCTCTTGATCTTCATCCCAAACCTGAACAATGTTTATTTGTTCATTCTCCCTTGCTTCCCTTGCATAATCATCTGCATGGACATGCCATCTACTTAATAACGCGACATTAATCATATCCTTACCCCTTCCATTAATTAAAATATACTGCTTTCCCTGTTTTCGCAGATTCATAGATTGCTTCTAATATTTGAGTTACAACGAATGCCTCGGATGGTTTAACTGTCGGTTCCGTATCATTCAAAATACTCTCAATCCAGAGACGCGCTTCTAATTCTGCATCACTTTCTGCATCTCCATCATAAAAGGCAACACCATCCGCGCCTAGTTCAACATTGGTTGTATAGAGCTTACCGAAATTTTCCCCATTTATTCTTAGTCCATTCTTCATATCTGCTCCGCCTTCAGTACCACTCAGCGAGCATTTTGCTTCATCAACATCAAGCGAATTAATCGCCCAGCTTGATTCAAGTATAATGGTTGCTCCGTTTTCCATAGTTATAAATCCAAAGGCTGAGTCCTCCACCGTAAACTTCTCAGGATCCCACGGTCCCCATGCATTTGCAGCATCTTTTCGCTTACCAAGCTTGTGAAAGACAGACCCCATTACTGCCTTTGGTTTGTAGTTGCCCATCATCCAAAGAGTCAAATCCAGTGCATGTGTACCAATATCGATTAATGGTCCCCCACCTTGTTTCTCTTCATCTAGAAATACTCCCCAGGTTGGAACGGCACGTCTGCGAATCGCATGTGCTTTTGCAAAGTATATTTCTCCTAAATCACCCCGTCTGCTAACCTTATGTAGGTACTGACTGTCCGTCCGAAAGCGATTATTGTAACCGATTGTTAGTTTCTTTCCTGTTCTTTCAGCAGCTTCCACCATTCGTTTCGCTTCTTCTGATGTTTTCGCCATCGGTTTTTCACACATTACATGCTTACCCGATTCCAGTGCAGCAATAGATATTTCTGCATGTGAATTATTCGGTGTACAAACATGGATAACATCAATTGTAGTATCATCCAATAATTGTTTGTAATCGTTGTATACTTTAGCACCGGTTGCACCATATTCTTTGGCAGCCTTCTCCGCCCTTTCTATTTCAATATCACAAAAAGCAACAAGCTCGACTTGTTTTACCATTTTTAAGCTTGGTAGATGTTTCCCATTTGCAATACCTCCACATCCAATAATCGCTACGTTTAATTTTTCAGTCATTAGAATCATCCTCTATTTTTTATTTTTTAAAGCATTGTAACTATTAGAAAATGTGATTGTCAGCATGCCTTTTGGTGACAGCCTTAGTTGTACTTAAGAAAGTTTCTATACTTTCTTAATTTCTAACCGAACGTATCACACCACCTTTCAATCTGCACTAACTACAACCGTCAATTGTTACGTTTTCAGGGGGAGCTAACAATAGAGAAGTGCCTTAACACTCACTATTATAGCGTTTACATAGCATACCTACAATATCGTTTTTCCATCTTTTACTTAATTTGTTATTTATATACCATTCTGCATATGAATCTGCTTTTTGTATATGTTTTATGCTGTATAATATTGTGAACGCCACTATTTTCAGAAAAATAAGATTAATGAGGAAATCATAAAGTGAATGAAGTTTGCTCATTGGTCGGTTACAAAAATGTAAACACCTTTATCCGCACCTTCAAACAGCAAGAAGGAATACCACCAGGAGAGTTTTCTAAATTTCGTTGATATTCCTGATTTAACTAATAAATTCCTCAATCTACCCATATCCTGTTATATGAGCGCTTTTATCGAAGGAGAAGGTATACATGAGGAAAAGTCATAATTCAACCATCATACTTCTCGCTGCTTCTGTCATTATTTTGTTTATTGCCGTATTCATCCTTAGAACAACGCTGTTTTCTCCAAGTCGCCAGGCACGGTTGATTGTGAATGAATTTTATAGTTATGAGCAGGAGGCAAATTTCACCGATTCATGGGAATTATTGCATCCTCTCATGAAAGAGAGATGGAATAAAACAACTTATATAACGGATCGTGCGCATGTCTTTATGGGACATTTCGGTGTGGAGACGTTTGAATATACAGTCGAGGAAATTGAAAAATTAGATGAGTGGAAGATGGCAAAGGATTTACCAACTTTGAAGGGGGTTTATAAATTCAATGTGATTCAGAGTTATAAAGGAAAATATGGCAAATTTAACTTTTCACAGCTGGTTTATGTAGTGAATACCGAAGATTCCTGGAAGATTCTATGGGACTATAATTAAGGATGCCCAACACGTTTTAGGATGTGTTGGGTATTCCCTTTTCTAATTTTGATGCTTGTAGATTGGCATGCGCTAGTGGATCAAGGCTAAGAGCACCTCCATGAGCTGGAAGCCTTCAAGTCATCGGATATTGTGAACTTCGAGCACTACAGTTGTGAACATCTAACATTTCAATTGTGAACTCCAGCGACTTTACGGTGAACTTCGAGCACTTAATTGAGAGCACCTAACTTTTAACCTAAATCACTGTCTCTCAAGAAAACATCAGCTTTTCCGGATCGATAATATATTTACGTCCGCTCGACCTACCATATTTATCTAAATCCTCTTTTTGCAGTAGTCTTCTTACAGTATGCTCGGAATCTATTATTAAAAATTCTCTTGCTTGTCTATTATTTATCAAGTTGCTAACAAGCAATCCATAGTCTGCCAGTGCTTTTTTGTGCGCTGATGTTGATTTACATCCGCAAAATATACAAGTCCATCTCCCATAGCTCCAGTTCATCGGAATTGCCTCACATCTCGGACATATCACTCCCATCAGCAGTTCCTCATTCGCGATACCATATCTTTTCATAGCATTTGCTTTTTCTGGAACATGAGCATCGAGTAGTTGAGCTGTCAAATCAATTAATTGTTCCTCATTAAAACTAGGGGTTACATATTTACTGGCTAACTCCTCTATCTTGGATAATAATTTTTCCTTCCTTATCGTTATTTTCGGAATTGTTGAGTCGTTCGATCTATTTTTGAGGAGTGTTGAAGGGTTACTATAGACGACTATTTTTTCAATGGGAATTGGGGGAAACTCAAATTTCCTAATCCAATGAAGTAAACGTAAGTGCTGTAAGTTCACCTGATCAATAGGGTTGCTAAAAATGGTTTCATTATCACCACTTTTGCGAACCGATTGACCCATTTCATCAAAAGTAATGGTATCTCTTATGTTTTTCACTTCTATGATCAGAATGAAATTGGTGGATAAGATCAATAAATCAATTTGAAAGAAGCCGTTCGAGTCAGGTATTCTTATATAGTGGAAAATAAGGTATTGATGATACGGAAGAAAACTAAGAGGATATTGGAGTGATAATTCCCCATCGTACCCCGCTCGAATATTTCCGGCCTGTAATGTTATACTTTGCTTTTCCGGATGCATCGGCACTAATCTTTTGGCTAATGCCTCCATTTCCAGGATGTGTTTGGGAATTGTAAATGGTTTAATGAACAAGTAAATCCTGCCCTCCCTTTAAAATGTCTTCCTTAACTATTGTATTATTCCACCCTAGCATCATAAATTCCTGCTAATACAACAAAATTTGATAAACAAATGATTTCTATTTAATCGCAAGTTGTGAACTTGTGACAGTTAAGTTGTGAATATCGAGCGCTTGAGTTGTGAACATCTAGCACTACAGTTGTGAACTTCGAGCACTTAAAAGTAAACTTCTATCATTTGTGAAAACCTATCGCCGCACACCAAAAAAAAACGAATATGATAGGAAAACATCATATCCGTTTATTAGATTCTTAACCTCTTACGAATTAGTTGTCCATCCACCATCAACAACTAATTCTAATCCTGTTACGTATTTCGATTCATCTGATGCTAGAAATAAATACGCATTGGCAATATCCAAAGCTTCACCAGCATATGGCTTTAATGCCGCTTTCCCTGCGTAATTAGCACCCATTTCTTCTTGAGAATGAATTCCCACTTTTTCAGCTAAACCAGTAAATATAGCACCTGGATGAACAGAATTCACGCGGATATTGTCCTTTCCAAACCATTGTGCAGCATGTTTTGTTAATGAACGAACTGCGCCTTTCGATGCACTATAAGCAGCTCCTCCAGCATCGGCAACCCCACCAACGATTCCAGCAATGGAAGATGTATTAATAATCGAACCACCGCCATTTGCTTGCATATGTGGAATAACTGCCTTCATTCCTAACCATACACCAGTAGAGTTGATAGACATCACTTTATTCCAATCATCTAATTCTGCTTCTAAAATACCTTTTGCCATGTGAATACCAGCATTATTAATGAGAATATCAATTTTCCCATATTTTTCAATCGTCTTTTCAATTACTTCATTCCATGATTCTGGTTGGGATACATCTAAATGATATGCAATCGCATCCCCACTATTTGCAACTATTTCCTTCACTCTTTCATTTAAAACATCACCAACAACATCTGTTGCAACTACCTTTGCTCCTTCTTTCGCAAAAACTTGAGCACCAGCTAGGCCCATCCCACTTGCTGCACCTGTAATAATCGCAACTTTACCTTCTAATCTACTCATATCAAATTCTCCTTTTCTATGTTGATTTATTATTGTGCGCCTAACCCACCGTCGATAATGAATTCTGAACCTGTCGAATAGCTTGACTCATCAGAAGCCAGATATAATACTAAATTGGTAACTTCTTCAGGATCTCCTGCCCTTTTAAGTGGGAACATATTCTCTAGTTCATCGTTAATGAGCGCTTCCGTCATCGGCGTCCGGATGAATCCCGGGTGTACGGAATTTACACGAATCCCGTATTCACCAAGTTCGAGTGCTGCCGCTTTCGTCATTCCCCTTACAGCAAATTTAGAAGCAGTATACGCAACTTTTTTATTCGCCCCAATCATTCCAGCAAGTGAGGAAATATTTACAATTGATCCTCCACCAGCTTTTTTCATTGATGGCACAACATACTTCATTCCTAGGAATACCGATACCTGATTCACATCAATAACTTTCCGATATGTCTCTTCAGGATATTCCTCAAGGTCTATTTCTGGTATATCAATACCTGCATTGTTTACTAAAACATTAACCGGACCAAAAGTTGCTTCCGCTTTCTGAATGACATTTTCCCAGTCGGATGCACTTGATACATCATGCTTTAAAAATAAGATATTATTACCAATCTCACTTTCTAGTTTCCTGCCATCTTCTTCTAATATATCTGTAGCAACAACCTTTGCACCTTCCGCAACCAGCCTTCTAACATGGCTAGCACCCATACCTCTTGCTCCACCTGTCACAATCACTACTTTATCTTCTAATCTGTTCATTTTACTCCTCCTTTGTTACACCCACTAGTTGGATGAATCAGTGATACGATGATAAAATAGAACTACGTAGTATTGTTTGCGTTTACAATATGACGTTTGTCCTAAAGCTCATCATTAGTATAAATGCTTAGAAACTATTATCAATCATTAATAAATACTAAGTTGTATCGTTATGCAACACATGTATGCAGTCTGTTGCATCATTCATAATAAATCTTGGAGGGAAGCTCATGCTATTAATTCATGCTGTAGAAGATCGGCGTATACGAAGAACGAAACGTAATCTTAAACGAGCATTAATCTCGCTAATGAATGAAAAAGGTTACCGAAGTATAACCGTTACATATATTGTAGATTTAGCTGATTATAATCGGACAACATTTTATCGTCACTACCAAGATAAAGAGGAGTTAGCAAATGGACTAGTTGATGATATGATAGATGAGTTAACCACAGCATTTCGTTTCCCCTATAAAAATAATAATTTTGTAAAAGTAGATGCTCTATCTCCTTCCAATGTAGTTATTTTTGACCATATTCTGAAAAATGCGGACTTTTACAAGCTATGGAAGGGTTCGGAAGGTATACCAGGTTTTCAAGAAAAATTCATCAATACACTTATAAAGCTACATAAAAACGATATCAACTACTTTCCAAACCAACAAACAGATATAAATGATGATTATTTTATTACTTATCGGGCATACGGTGTCTGGGGTTTAATCGTTAACTGGATAAAAGATGACTTTAAAACGCCTTCACACGATATGGCAAATCAATTAATTAGAATTATAAACTATCATCCATTAAGGGAATATGAGACGAGGAATATAGATAAGACATTTATAAGATGATACATAAAAAAGATTCCAATAGCTTACTTCGCTGATTTTGGAATCTTATGGTCTGTCCAGGTGCTCTAGAAATTAGAGGAGGGACAGGTTTATGATGTGACCCCCAAAAGTTAGAGTTTTTATTAAGCAGTTAATTGGCTGGTGTGAATGCGGTATTGAATTGGACTCATGCCAGCCAATTTTCGCTTAATACGTTTGTTATTATAGTAATGTATATATATCTTAATCTTGCTTTTTAGTTCTTCAAAAGTACATAATGCTTCTCCATAATACATTTCTTGTTTTAATAATCCAAAGAAGTTCTCCATGGGCGAATTATCTAGACAGTTTCCTTTTCGTGACATACTTTGGAAAACTTTGTTTTTCTTTAGGGTCTTTACCCATTTTTTGTGTTGATAATGCCAGCCTTGATCCGAGTGAATTGTTGTTCGATACTTAGAGCCTTTTACGATTCCTAGAGCTTCATTTAAAGGTTCCATCACAAGTTTTAAATTTGGGCGATTACTTATCCCAAACGAAAGAATTTCACCATTAAACATATCCATAATTGGATTCAAATATAATTTTAGTCCGTCAGTACATTTGAATTCTGTGATATCTGTTGTTAATTTTTGATGGGGAACATTTGTATTAAATCGGCGATTAATACGGTTTCTCGCAACCTTTCCAACATTACCTTTATAAGAACTATACTTACGTGTTTTTCTCCAAAACTTAATTACTTTAAGGCATAGTTTCTTCATGATACGTTGAACTTTTTTATGATTCACTAAATATCCTTGATTTTTCAATTCATCTTGAATACGACGATAACCATAATTCCCGTTATGTTCATCAAAAATAGATTGGATAAGCTCCTCTAGTTCCAGATCTGGGTTCTTCTCTTTCATCTTTTTTATATGATAATGATAAGAGGATTCAGGGATACCGACTACATGTAAAACATCTTTTAATTGGAATTCTTCTTTGATTTCGAGTGATAACGCTGCTTGTGCTTTTCGAGATAGCCTTCCGGATCCATCTGAAAAGTTCGCAACTTTTTTAAGTATTCTACCTCCAAACGAAGAAGCTCATTTTCTCTTTCTAATTTTTGTTCGTATGTCATTTTATTTTCATTAATTTGCTTGTTATTTCTGTTCTTAGATGTATCAGACATGCTTGGCCGCCCTTTCGGTTTAGACAGGCCCTCAACGCCACCTTCTCGATAAGCTTTCTTCCATGAAGCTATTCGAGTGGAATTCTTCATTTCAAATTGAAGGGCTGCTTCCATCTCTGAAGAACCTGTTCTCTCTATAAATCTTAATACATCTAGCTTAAATTGAACAGAATAAGATTGCTTATGTTCCTTATTTATTAAACCATTAACACCAAATTCTTCATATAATTGTATCCATCTACCAACTTCCGATTTTGATTTTATTCCATGCTTCTTAGCTAAAGGTCTAATTCCTAAATATCCCTCTTGATATTCCTTAACTACTTTTATCTTTAAATCATCACTATACTTAGCCATAAATAAACACCCCAAAAGTTAGTTTTTCACTCTAACTTTTGGGGTGCACTACATTATTGTCCAAGCATTTCTGAATTGAACAATGCCTCTCCAACTTGAAATTGTGAACTTCCTAATGTTGAGTTGTGAATTTCGAGCACTATAATTGTGAACTCCGGCAATTTCAATGTGAACTTCGAGCACAAATTTATGAACTTCTAACTTTTATTGAATTACCCTCGATTGCTTCCCGTAATCTCAGCTAGGGACACCGAACAGAAACCACTATCTACTTCTTCTAGCAAAAAGCTTCTTCTTGATGTTTAGGTAATTTTCTATTTCAAATATCAAATAAAATAGATTCGCCCTGATTTCGAATTCTTCCCTTGTTTTTGGCAACTCTGTCTCGCGGTTCGCCGCTTTCAATTCCTCTAACCTATTTAATGAGATTTCCGTTGTATCTCTTGGATCAACGTTTAGACTTAAATACTCCAAAAAAACAGCAAACATTTCTTTCTGTTTTACAGGTAGATCAGATGAGGAGACAATGGGAACGATTGTTATCATGTGTTTTAATAGCTCCAGTTGGTCCTCACGCATTTCCAGATAATAATAATCTCTGTTTTGTTTTCTTAACAGATGATTTTCTACATCCTGAATGGCAATGCTTTTGGATTGATTAATGATTTCTTCTACTTCAATGATTTCCTTCTCGTCCCAGTTTCGCTCACTATCACGTAAATAGGCGGCGAATTCATAGAGAATAACTTCAAACTTTTGCTCAATTTTCTCCTTATATGTTTCAATATCTCTCTTGAAATTCGGCATAAAGCTGTTGACGAGCAAGGCGATTCCCATGCCAATGAAAATAATATAGAGCTCGTTGAGAAAGATATCTAAGTTAGCATTCTTCAATGTATAAATATGTAGAACAACTACCATACTTGTGACAAACCCGCCTTGTATGCGAGTTTTTACAAGGATTGGAACAAATAATAAAATAAATATAGAAAAGACAATTGGATTATAGCCAAATACTTCAAAAAACACTGCACCAAGAATCAAGGATAAAAGTGATGCAAAAAACTTTTTCTGGATTGTATTTAATGTCTTTTTCTTTGTCTTCTCGATACACATAATGACGATGATTGCCGCAAATGTCGCGAATTCCAAATCGAGTAAACTCGCAATCCAAATTGCCAGCCCAGCTCCAACAGCAGTCTTCATCGTCCGATAACCCATGCCAACCATACGAAGCACCACCTACTTTTTCTATCTATATGGTTGCATATTACTTTAGAAACTGCAAGATAATAAATGTTTAAATCGGAAAATCAAATTTATTGATAACTGCGTTTAATCCTCATAATCAAATGTGTACAAAAATATCATGCTTGCATATTTAAGTTATGGAGCAGACTCCATTTCTTCGACAAATTTTTACAAAACTCGGGGAGTGACAGGCACCAAAAATATTAAAGATATATCTCTAAATAAAAAACGCATTTGATCCCTCAACGGAAATCAAATACGTTTTACTATTTAATTATTTTTCTAATTTCACTTAACATTTACTATTTGCATTCGACAAAAATCGGGAAGTGACAGGCACCCCCTCAGATCAATCTTCTAATGAATTGTTTTTTATCTCTTTCAGCATTAATGCTACTAGGTCTATATTGTTGTCGATATAATTAAGATGATTGTGTGCTGTTTGTGCCCAATCGTAATTTTTATCCATTGATGCAAATATGTGTCCCAAGTTAAATGAGTATTGATTATAAAGCAGGCTAATTGCATGACTAACCCTTACTTTATCCCCTTCTTTATTCACAATATTTCTCAAATCCTTCTTTAACCAATCCGGGGCATATTTAATTACCTTTTTCGTCATTGTTGCAAATTCTTGATTATTCATTTTAACTTTCCCTCCTACCTTAGACAAGGATCCTGTTCACATATCTCGATATTTCTAACCGCTTTCATCTATCTATAAAGCTACTGTAACATATATTATATAATAGGGGGTACAAAAATTCAAAAAATAAAGAGGAGAATGGAATAGAAAAAAGAGAGCACATCAATCATGATTTACTCTCCAATAAGGATTCTTCCTACTCTATTTCGTGATGAACAACTCTTTACTAAATAGGTCTAACATTTCCTTTGCGCTATAAACTACCTTGTCAGGCTTAACACTATCATCAGGCATGTTTCTATTACGATGATTCATCCACACTGCATGCCACCCTGCTTGTTTCGCACCGACAATGTCATTCGCAAATGAATCACCAACATAAACCGTTTTTTCTTTGTTCAACCGAAGTTTATTCTCAAGAACAGCGAAAGCATCTTTTGAAGGTTTCGCATGACCAATTGCACCTGAGATAAAAATATTCTCCTCAGGAACCCATCGATTTAGCTTTAGTTGATTTACTTTCATCGCTTGATGCCCTTCCGCTCCGTTTGTTAGGATAGCAAGCTGCTTATGATTCTCCACAAGTAAATCCAATAGCTCGATAACTTCGTCAAATAAAGCAATCTTCTTCTGCTCAGCGACATAGGCTTCTTGGAATCCCATTGCTTGTTGTTCCGTCATGTCAACGCCTACCTCAGCACATGCATCCTTAATACGACGGATATGCATTTCCTGAACGGTTAATTTTCCAGCTACTTGATCATCGAATAACGCATCACTATATCTACGGCTTATAATATAAAGATTATCCAGCTCCAGATCAGTAAAAGGCTTATCTATCATTTTCTTGCAAGTATTTTTAAAAGATGCTGCCTGATCATATAATGTATCATCCACATCAAAAATAATCGTATCCATTCTATCAACCTCCACTACTATCATACTATAATTCTTAGAGGAAATGAGGTTAATATTTTTATATTACCTGCTATTCTTTGATCTTCATTTAACTTTTAATGTTCATATTCGACATTTTTAGACGAAACTCGGAAAGTGCCAGGCACCCGATCAATCCACTCATATTGACGGATTTTTAATTGAAACAGTGTAAGTGGATCTGTGTATACCTCAGGGTTTTCGCGCATCTTATTTAGCGATTGTTCATTCGCTTGAATCTCCTGTTGCTTATCTTCTACCGCTTTATTTAACACTACATGCGGATTAGCAAAAAACATCTTGATGTCCCGTTCCAGTGTCTTTTCGAAGAATTCAAATTGCTGCATGAACGTATTTGTAATCGTTGCTGCTGTATTACTGTAATCTTTTGATTGGATAAATTGCTTGTATTTATTTTGTAGCATTCCTTTATTTTTGATGATTGCACCGAACAACTTATCTGCATTTTTCATAATAAACTGTGATGAGGCAGAACTTTTTATTATATTGATTTTTTCCAACTCGACGCTCCCGCTAGTCATTCGGTCTATATCACGACGCCAATCATCCAACACCTTAAAGTCACAATCCAAGTGAAGTTTTTCTCCACTTTCGAGCTGATTGATACTCTCAGCCATCTCATCTAAATATTCTTGGCTGTCCTTGAAATCCTCTTCACTTGTTGTGACCCATTCTCGGGTGGCTGTTGTGACATTCGGCAACGCTTTATCATCAAGATAATTCTTAATCTGCTTATTCATCTCATCATTTAGTGTAGCATGAATATTATCAAAATCGGAATCTTCCTTCACTAGTTTGGCACATGATGCAAGCAAATTAGGAATACTAGCTAGTAGTTCCTGCCTTACATTATCCTTGATAATACGATAATTCTTTTTAATGTCCTGGACCTTTTCCTCTTGCAGATCTGTTAACTGATGAATCGCACCATCGAGCTTGATGGCCATGTCTTCATTCCATTTTATTGTTTCCACCAGTGTATTTTCCATTTCTACCCGTTTTTCTAATAATAGCTGAATTAAATGCTTACTAAAATGAAGTATTTTATGCTTTATTCCATCTTCCGAGTTGTAGCCCTGCACCATGGATTGAATAAATTTAGTAATCTCTTCTACCTCCCCATCATTGTTAGAAAGCGGGCGGTACACGAAAACTTTCGAACTTGGAAAATACGTGTGAATCCATGCTGTTGTTTTCTCAAGCGAATCTAATTCTACTTCATGCCCATCATTTTCCTGCAAATCGCTTAGAAGGAAATGAATCGGCAGATCTGGTGCCTGTTCCCTAATTTTGATTGCCAGTTCAATCTCATGATACGTCTGAAGGGAGCTGGCATCCATAACGAACAATAAACCATCCGCCAAATGTAGATAGGTAAATAAGGCGTTTCCAGACGCTTCCCAATTGACTGCTGGAGTATCGATTAGCGTGAGCATATTATTATTCAAGAAGGGTAGCGGCATATTATAGCTAATGAGTGGCTGCTCTGCCTCTACAATTTGTTCAAGATCACTTTGTTCCGTTATTGCTCGAACTTCTTGGTCGGTTATTCCCTGAATCTCCGTTTGGTCGGCATGTTTAAATAGGACCGTAGCTGGGGTCGATTCGTTTGAGATCTCTCTCCCAAGCAATTTGTTAACCAATTCCGATTTTCCAACTGCTTCGGTACCAGTAATCATCATGTGAAAATCATTTGAATCAACGAGCTCATCGATCAGCCATTCCTCCTGCATACCTAACATTAATTCATTCGACTTTGCCCATTTTCGAATCGAGTCGAAAACAGGAAATACATCTTCCATTCCAACTCCATGAAGGCGTGAATGGCTCATCAATCTTTCAGCCTCACCTACAATTGTCTCATCTAACCACTTAGGGTACAGCTCGTTCCACGTTAACACAGCTGATGCAGCAGCAATCGCATCCGAACCGGTTGTTATTTTCAGCCAATTCGTTACATGATTTGGAATATAAGCGGATAGGTCCTCGATTAATCGGTTTCCATCCATTAATGCATCGTATGTCCCTTGGTAAAGCGTCGTAAGCTTTTTCCATGGATGTAATGGTTGCGGATTTATTTCTAACAGAAGATGATTGATCTCCTTCAGCCATTCAAGAGACGAATCATTCTGCTCGCAACTCCGCCAAATTGCTGCTAACAAGTTTTCAAATCGATCCTGATTGACTGAATATAAGGTCATCAATACCTCACGAAATGACGCTGGTGCCATTCCTACAGTATCCCCCTGCACTACATACGAATGCAGAACATCAAACCACAACAGGGACTCCGTTCGAATCGCCTCTCCCGCAGCAAGTTCAACAGCATTGCTGAAATCGAATTGTGCCTCAAAAAACGCCCGTGCCATGTCAGTCACATTTGGGTAATCAGGATTTAATTCAACCGCATGTTTAATCGAGTTAGCGGCCATTTCAAACTTGCCACGCTGTTTGTATATTGAAAAAAGCTGCAAAAGCACTTCTGTCTTTAAATCGACGGAATCGGTTTTTACTGTCTGATAATATTCCACCGCAATTTCAAGAAATTCAAGTGCGACATGTGCATCTGCAATATTTTTCAGCGCCCAAGGCATTAGCTCGTTATTAACATTTTCCCATTTAAAAATAGCCGCTTCATAATCTTTATTGCGGAAATATACCTCTCCCTGTGCAAAGCGAAGATACGATAAATCTGCTACTTCCTTCTGCTGCTCTATGTTAAATAATTCACCCAAAACCTTGATTGGATTTTCATTTTCACTGCTTTCCATAAATGTTTGATAATAGTTTTTATCAATTAGTAGTTTCTCCGTTGTCATCTTTTATCCCCCGCACTATTTAGAAATAAATGAATTGGATTCTTAGCTTCCCAGAACCTGCCTATTTATACTTATTAAGAATAATACTATACTATTCGTCATTTATATCAAACTTTATGTCCATGTGGACGGAAGTGTGGACGGAGGGACAGGCACCATGGACTTATTTTCGACAATTTATTACAAAACTCGGGAAGTGACAGGCACCAGTACTAATTGTTCCTTCTCCTGTTCCTGGCGATCAGGAATACAACGAATCCGATGATTCCAAGTAATATAAACACTGGTATATTCCCAACTAGAAAGATAAAAAGACTGGAAAAAGTAGAGAGAAGTAAATTAATACTCTTCGTAAATTGTTGTGTTGTTCTTTCCCAAGTATTTAACTCATCTTCGTTTATCCCAGAAATGGTTACATTTTCTTCTTGAATATAAATCGTAACAGTTGCCAGATCTGCTTTATTTTGCAAATATTTCATTCGACCAGTTATTTCTTCAATCTCCCCTTGAACAGTTGCCAAATTATCCGAGATTGCTAGTAAATCTTCCGTACTTTCTGCCTGCTCCATAAAAGAAAGTAAACGGGCTTCCACAACATGTTTTGATTTCAAGCGAGATTCCAGATCAACATACTCCTCTGTCACATCCTCCCCTGAAATCGTGCTTTCTATAACCTTACTGCTGCCTTCTTCCACGAACTGAATAAATGCTTGTAACTGATTTTGAGGAATCCGAGCAGTAATATATCCATTGGTTGGTCCTCCTTCATAGTCTACTAACATATTCGATTCCACAACGAATCCACCACGATTGGAAGTCATAACCTGAATATCATTTACTGCTTGTCGATAGTCTTTTACTTTAATATGAATATTGGCATTGTAGATTACTTTTCGATTTGCTTCACTTTTTTGCGCTACAGCACTTCCATCTTCTGAATTTCCAGCTTGTTCACCATTTGTTCCGGTGATAGGACTGATTTCTCTCTCAACCGTGGATTCTTCCGTTGCCATATCAGCTACCCCATCCAATGCGGTATTTTCCATATCATTGCTGCAGGCAACCATTAGGATACTAAAACCCAGAATAATCATTGTTAAAAAGGTCTTTTTCATCTTAAACCCCGCTTTTCAACATCTAACAGAATAACCTAGTGACATTACTGTTAGAGGTTTTAGATTATTTGAATTGTTAAACACAGACGAAAATTCATGTTATCATGTGAAACTTCAATCAGTGGTTTTTTTCCATCCTTTCATTCCTATTCATTCGCTAAAAGAAATTTGTCCAACATAATCAGGCAATGCTTTTCTCAACTGTTTTCCATATTCCTCAGGTATTAATATTCTAGTGATATCATCAAGGGTAAACTGCACATCACCGATAATTCTCCATTCTCTTTCCAAATAATAGTTTTCTTTATCTGCATCTATCTTGGATGCATCGAATGGTTTAAGATATGCGAAAATATGCTTCGTAATAAAGGAATCTAGCCATTGTAATTCATCTAAAGTCTGCATGCTCTCCTGTTCACCTTTATCGATTAAATCCCGCACTTGATTCATCAATGAAAAATACCGTTTAACATTCGTTTTGAAGTAATCTTCCCTACGTTTATTTTGACCTGTTAAACAACCATTTGCTTCCTGAACAATCCCATTGGTCGCAATATAATAAACAGGATTTGCTCCCTTTTCCACAAGGAAGTCCTTTTTTAATGCCAGCCCAAAGTTGCTATACTTTTCCATATGTAATGATAAATCATTGATTGGAATATCTGCAAAGCAGGTGATCCCTGGAGTCACAATATCCTCTAGTCCATGTGCATGTGTATTTATCCTGATGTCCTCTGTAGTATTTTTATGCAAAAGTAAACCACTTTGAATGATTTCTATTAATAGATCGAACCTTTTACCCTCTGGCTGATGACGACCAACAAAGTGGGTTAGCTCCTTTGAAACATATCGTTGAATAAGCTCCATCAAAATCCCCCTTTTTCATCTAGTCTTCGCAAACAAGAGAAAAATATGAGGATGGGACAAGCCGTCCCTTACGACTCATACTTTCCGGGTGAGGTGCCTTCGTATTTTTTGAAGATACGAATAAAGGAATTGATATTGGTATAGCCAACACTTTCTGCAACTTCACTAATCTTATATTTCTTATCTTTTAACAAATTTTTTGCAACCTGGATGCGATACATATTCAAATATTCCTTAAAATTCTCCCCTGTTATCTTTTTGAACAACGTACTAACATAGCTCGTTGACAAATTTAAATATCCTGCCAAATCTTGCAAAGAAATTTCTTCTTGATAATGTTGATGCACAAATTCCAGTAACTCGTCCTTCTTCGCAAAATCCTGTTCTTCCTTACTTTGATTTATATATTCCAAAAGTTGCATAAAGTAGTCTCTCATATATGTTGCTAATTGTTCAGGTGTTTCACACATCAAAAGCGTTAATAATATATTATCCTTAAAGATTTTATGAACATCTTCATTGATCATAAAGACGATTCGATGGATTGTACTAACAATGGCTTGTGTAAATTGCTCTTGATTATTTACTGTCAGCTGGCGATTCATATTATGATGCAAAAGTTCATCTAAAGTTTGTAACATTTTCTCCTTATTCCCTTGAACTGCATAACTAATAAGCTCTCTTTCTTTTTCAATTGGATAGTAATAACTCGTCTCCTTAATATCCAATGGATCTTCCATCGTAACCACCGATTTTTCTGGCAATGCATAGCGGTATTCTAATAATTTCACACAGTCGGCGTAGGAATCTTTGATAGAATCCTGTTTTTCAGCAACATTACCAATGAAACCGATAAGCGTAATATCTGAATATACTTCGATGGTTAGAAAAGCAGACTGAAGCGCCTTTTTTACCTTCTCTAATTCCACATTCTCAATAATTGTTCCAAACCGTAAATAATCCATTTCGAAAATAGCTAATTGAAATTCGATTGCTAATTCCGTTTTTAAATATTTAAGAACCTGGGTTTTTAGGAGATGAATCGTTTCACTCGGAATTTTCTTTTCTACTTTAAATTTATCCTTAAACTCGATGACAGCAACACGTACTGGCTGATTGAGAAAGGCTAGTTGATATTGTTCCATACCTTCCTCAATCGCTTGTTTTGACAATACTCCGTACATCATCTTTTTCAAAAAGTCATTTTTTAATGGGACATTGTTTTCTTCAACTATTCGCTGTAATTCATGGATATTCTGTTTCACTGCTAAATAGTTCTCCTCCAAATATTTCAATTCGTCACCAGCTTGTACTTCCACGTCATTTACACTATTTTCCTTAAACACACGGATAAGCTTTTTGACGGGTCGATATGTACGATTTGCCGCAAAAAACGCCAGAAGCCCACCAAGAATTAAGGAAATCAGGCCAACCCAGATAATTTGATTTATTCCTTGATTCACCGGTAAGACAGCATTATCCGAGGAATAGACATAATATAAATCATGCAGCACATTGGAATGCTTCATGTATATGGTATTGTCACTCGTTTTTATCGATGAAAAATCGGAAAATCGCGAATCCTCTCGTAACTGCTTTAATACGGGCAAAGAAATAATGTCATGAACAGATTCTTTTTCGTCAGCATGCATCGAGACTGATTCATCGCCAAAAACGATGCCAAATCCTTCTTCATCCGTGACATTCGGTAATAAAGAATTCTTGAAATAGGATATATAAAAGGAAATACGCTCCCCGCTGTTCATCTTTTCATTCATGACAATTGTGAAATATTGCTTGCTATCATAGTATTGTAAATTTAATTGGAAGTTTCTGTCCTGCTCCTGTGCACTTGCAATTTGTTTCATTTGTTCACGATCAAGATCTAATGAATCAAAAAATGACTGTTTTGATGTTGTTCCATTTGGTGTAATGACTAACTCGTGATCAGGTTTAGATAAACCAATTGTGTATTTAAAGTCCGAAAAAGCCGTCCCTAAATCCTGTAATGATTGGTAAACTCTGGTTATCGTATAGTAATCAATTTCTTCCATGCTTGCAAAATCATTCACATCGCTATTTAACTTCAACTGATTTGCTAAATTCACACCTATCCGCAATGTCGTGTCCATTTCTTTCGTGGAAGATTCCAAGAAAGACTGCTGAGTGGAATCTATTCTATAATTCATTAATTCCTTACTTTTTATGAAAATAATCCCGACCGAAAGAGAAGTATACATAATGATTAACAATAATAATGATAAAAGTATTTTTTGATAGAGACTTTTTTTCTTCACTGTATACCTCCCGTAAAGATAAGCCATTTGAATGCTCAATGTAAGGGTTTTCAAATCTGTTTACTTTACATTATATACTGTTTTATCTTAGAAAGAAATACAAATTCGGAATTACCCAATTATTAAGAATATCATTTGTAGAGGAAAGATGGGGTAGATTGAAAGGAAAGGAACGTAACAAAAAAGAGAATATCACCTAACCTAAGTGAATCCATAGAAGGTTTGGATCTTCTCTTTACAGATGACAGTCATATTGTTTTACTACCCAGCGTCATGAATTTTGATTGTTTAACACAATTTGTTTTTCATCCATTTTATCGAAAACAAGATTCATAACAAACATGACAGCTAGAGCTAAAATACTAATGCTAAAAAATGGCACTAATCCAGGTATTGCAGTGATAAGAAAATAAAATAAAACATGAATCACACCTATCGTAATCATATGGAATGGATAACGAATCACGGTATAGAAAACAATGGTTAAAAATGAGCGTAACCGCAACTCATAATGCGTATGGACCGCCATTGCAATCGTAACACTAAAACAATAAAATATGGCGATAATAAATAAAAGAATAGTCAAGATTGCAAAGAATATACTCGTCTGATTTTGAAATAATTTAAAGTAAAAGTAAATGATTCCCCCTATCAATAACAAGGTGTAAAAGTGAAGATTTGCTTTCATAAATTCACGCCGATACGTTTTCCACATGAATGGAAATACTGGAATATCCTTTCCTGAAAGCCATTTTCTAATCATCGCAAACATCGCATTTGTTGCCGGGAATAAACCAAAGATTCCAAGTCCGAGTACCGTAAACACAATCCAAAGAAGTTGTACATATGCCAAACGCATAATCCAATTTAAAAATGAAAAGATGCGAAAAATGCCGCCTGTTACATCCAATTTCTTTCCCTCCTATTAACATGGAGAGGAGCAAATTGAAGCGAATCGATTCCTTCATTGCGAGTAGGAATGGATTGCACAAAACTGCTCCCCCTTCTGTTACTGAATCAGCAAATCAATATCTATTGTTAATTATTATTAAATCGTTCAAATGCTGTATTTTGAATTTCTAAATATTCGTCAACCCCCAATTTCGTTAACTGTTTTCTAAACGCATCAATATCTTTATCTACATCTGATGCGCCTAGAATCCATTTTTGAAAGTTTTCTTCAAAATAGGTCGTTAACGAAGTTTCAAGGGCGTTTACTCTTTCTTGCTCTTCAGGTGTAAATGATAATTGTGGAAAATCCTCTTCTATATAATAACCACTGTCATCGTATAACTGGATTCCTTCTTTTGCAACCGGATCCATCCAATCCTCCTCATAAGTGAAGTCTTGTTGGAATCCAATTTCACTTTGCACCCCGTAAGTATCTTTTAGATTTTGTGGAACATTCCCAGCGCTTAATACTTCTTCTGTGAAAGTTGGTTTTCCGTCTTCCATTGTATAGGTTAAACCTTCTACACCAAAGTTCATCAATCTTCTTCCTTCTTCTGAGAGCCAGAAATCAAAGTATTTAATTGTTGCAACCGGATCTTCATTACTATGGGAAATTCCCCATCCAAACTCACCAACGGCATTTCGGAGTGTTTCCTCAAATTTTTCCCCTTTTGTATTCGTTGGTGGTGCGATTACTTCAAATGCAAATCCGGGAATATCTTCTTTGTAGACAGCATTCACGTTTGCAGCACTACCAAACCAATCATGGGCAGCCCCAAGTGTATTACTACCTGCTAATTCAACAATCGCATTTTTTCCTCTGGTGAAGACTTCTTGGTCAATTAATCCTTCGTTATACCATTTTGCCAAGTTCTTAACTGCGTCCAAAAATTCGTCTTCCATTGGACCATATTTAATTTCCCCATCTTGAAGGTACAATGCATCATATGCACCCCATAAATACATTAAATCCGTAAAATAGATTAATCTTCTAGCTACAAATGGAATCTCATCTGCTTTCCCATTTCCATTTGGATCGTCATTTTTAAATGCTGTCAATACATTATAATAATCCTCCGTCGTTTCGGGCGCATCTAGTCCTAAATTCTCTAGCCAGTCTGTACGAATAAACCAACCTTCTTCAGACTTACCATCACGGATGAATGGAATATTATAAATATTACCATCTGGAGATGTAATTAACTTCCTTGCTACATCATTTTCCTCCAATGCCTTTTTAATATTTGGCGCATGTTCTTCAATTAAATCATTTAATGGAATAAAGGCACCTTCTGGACCATACTGGTTGAAGTTTTTGATATAGGTATGAACAATATCTGGGATATCCCCTGAGGCCATCATTAAATTGAATACTTCATCACTATTTGATGCCGTTTGTGATGCCGTGCCTTTTAACGTAACCCCTGTTAGCTTCGCTGCTTCCTCAAACACGAGCCAATCATCTTTGAAAACATTTTGATCGCTATAATGCATATGAATAGACATTTCCTTCTGCGAATCCGAAGAAGTGCCTTCACTACTTGTTTCACTTTTACTGCTTGTTTCTTCATTACTACATCCAGTAATCATAAGAACCATTACTAATAATAGTGACAGCCATCCTATTTTGCTTTTCAACATGCTCATCCCACTCTCATATTATAATTTTTAGATTGATACCAAGATTATTTATCCATAAGTTATTACGCTATTATTCTTTAATCGCCCCAATTACAGCACCTTTCTTAAAATACCTTTGTAAAAATGGGTAGAGAGCTAACACTGGTAACGCTGATACAACAATGGTTGCATATATTAATGTTTCTTGTGAATACATTCCTGCATTAATAATGGTAAACTGTTCCTCAATATCCATTTGTACAATTAACTTTTGTAACAAGACTTGTAATGGAATCTTATCAGGGTCTTTCAATATAACCATTGCCCAGAAATAGCCATTCCACCTTGCCACTGCATAGAATAAGCCAACAGTTATTAATGCGGGCTTTGATAAAGGCAGCACAATTTTCCATAGGATCTGCCAATCATTTGCGCCATCAATTTTCGCGGATTCTTCTAATGAATCTGGTAGGGATTGAAAGAACGTTCGCAATATGAAAACTAAAAAAGTAGTAATCCCAAAGCCTATGATGATAGCTGTGCGCGTATCCAGTAAATGCAAACTACTAAAGTTTAAGTACATTGGCACCATACCAGCATTAAACCACATCGTAAATGCAATAAAAAATGCTAGGAAAGATCTCCCTTTTAAATCTTTCTTGGAAAGTGGGTATGCACCACAAATCGTCAAAAGAAGGTTTACAGCTGTTCCAACAACGGTATAGAAAATCGTATTTCCGAAAGCTTTCCATATTGCAGACTCAGAAAATACTTGTTTATATGATTCAAAATTAATATCTACCGGCCATAGCCAAACCCCTCCTTCTGTCACGGCCTTACCAGAACTTAATGAAGCAGATATAATATAGATAAACGGATAAACACAAATCAAAGCTAATAAACCTAGTAAAGTATAATTCAATATGATAAATAATTTATCCCCTTTAGAAGATTTCATGATTACCTCCTACCATAAACCATTATTGGTTAGTTTTTTACTAATTTTATTTGCCCCAACTACTAAGATTAAACTTACGATAGCATTAAATAACCCCGCTGCTGTTGCAAGACCATATTCACCATTTTGTAGACCTTCACGGTATACATATGTGTTAATAATATCTGCCGTTTCATAGGTAGATGGTTGATATAATAATAGAATTTCTTCATAGCCAACATCCATCAGCCCACCAATCCGTAAGATTAACATAATAATAATCGTTGGGATAATCGAAGGAATAGTAATATAGATGATTTGTTGAATTCGACTTGCACCATCCATTTTCGCCGCTTCATATAATGCAGGGTTAATTCCCGCAATTGCTGCAATATAAACGATTGTATTAAAACCGACTTGAGCCCAAATATGCATGGAACCTATATAAATCGATCTAAAATATTCTGGTATAGTTAAAAAGTAAATACTCTCAAACCCCAGCTTTTCCAAGATGACATTGACAACACCAGTTGAAGGCGATAGAAAGTTAGTCACAATCGCTGCAATCACGACAGTTGAAATAAAGTAAGGCAAAAATGTGAGCGTTTGTACGGTATTTTTAAACACTTTATTTTTAACTTCGTTTAATAAAATTGCTAGTAGGATTGGCGCTGGAAAAGCAAAAAGCAGACTATAAAAGCTAATCATTAATGTATTTTTTAATGTACGAAGAAAGTAATCGCTATTAAAAAATCGAATAAAATTATCAAATCCTATAAAATCGCTACCAGCTATACCTTTAAATACACTATAATCCTGAAAAGCCATGATTAGGCCAGACATCGGTTTGTACGCAAAGGTAAGATACCATAGTACAAAAGGAATTAATAATAGATAGAGAAGCTTGTACTTTCTAATGCTAATTCTCCACTCAGCAAGACTCTTTTGAATCTTATTTTGATCCTTAGGCTTTTTAGAATGATTAGTCAATTTTTTTGAAGCGTTTTCTAACTCTTCTATGTTTGCTTCCAACTACATAAACCTCCTTTAGAAACATTTTGTATTAAGCGCTTACATTTAACTCCTCTCCTCTTGCTATATTCAATATACAAATCAGTTGTAAAAATGACAATTACCATTATTTTATATCGTCTACAAATTGATTGAATTGGCAATCTCCATTTCTTTAGATCGTCACCATTTCTATTGAGAGACAGAGGGAGACAGAGGGACAGGCACCTCGGTCCTGCTCGCCCTATCAATTTCATATTAATCGATGCATAAACATAAACTTTTTGCGTCTAATAAAATTAGATGCAACATAGAATAAAATGGACTGAGCAATTACATGCTGTATGAAGTACGGTTTGCCTTGAAGTGAAATATAAAATACTTGGTTAGAAAATTAAGATTTAACCAAGTATTTCGATGACGACCTTAAGGGAGGTTCCATTAAAAACTAGGGCGTCATGTCGTAAAACCAAGCTGACCTGCATCCCGTAGGCCCCACTTATGTAATAAGAAAGTCGTTATACCACTGGCTTAACTACTAAAAAGTAAAGTAACCTATCCTAAATTTTGGTCGAGTGAAGGACGGTTACTTTTTTCATATTTCTTTGACGATCTGCTAAACTAGTACCAGCAAATGGAAGGAAAGGTAGGTACCACATCCCACTTCATCCTATGCATTAAAACAATCATGTTGCTTGAAGCCGAAAAGTGACTAGAAATGACCGAAATGAATGATATCAAAAACGGCAAGCTGATATTAGTTAGAGAACAATAAGTAGACCCAACATTCTTACAGTAGTTTTTTCAATATTGGGACGATGTACCTGTCCCTGTGGTCCTTTCCTGTGGTCCTTTAGGTTGTCTTGCATCTCATTAATACAGGATTAAAAAGAAATGGCTGTTAGAATAATGACCTCTTTTATGAAGTACATTATTCTAACAGCCTCAAATATATTAGTAATTCGATTCAACAAATTTTGGCAAAGTTGGGGAGGACAGACGCCATTCTACCAACTGGGTTTTGTCTCCCACTCCTAAATTTACCATCTACCAAGAAGCGATTACAGATCCTTGGAATTCTTCCTCTACAAATGTTTTCACTTCGTCAGAATGGTATAAATCGATAAATTGCTGAACGACTTCTTCATCCTTTGATTCATTTCTGACTGCAATAAGATTGGCGTAAGGCGAATCCTGTCCCTCAATAAAAATAGAATCTTCAGTTGGCACAAATCCGTGCTCCATTGCGAAGTTAGTATTAATCGCTGCAGCATCAAGCTCACCTAGCTGCCTGGCAATTTGAGCAGAATCGAGTTCGATAAATTCATAGTTATTATTATTCTCTTCAATATCCCTAATTGTTGCATCAGTGCCGGCATCTTCCTTCATTTTAATTAAGCCCGCTTTTTCAAATAGAGCGAGTGCACGTCCACTGTTCGTTGGATCATTTGGCAATCCAATTTTTGCCCCCTCCGAAAGATCCTTGATATCTTCAATCTTTTCCGAGTAAATCCCCATTGGGAAAGTAACCGTGTCTGCGACTTTGATAAGATCCAAGCCACGTTCTTCATTCATCTGATCAAAAAACGGCTCGGTTTGGAAACTGTTTATATCGATTTCGCCTTCAGACAAAGCAACGTTTGGCATTACATAGTCACTGAAAACCTGTAATTCAATATCTAATCCTTCTTCTTCTCCAAGCTCTTTCACCTTTTCGAGAATTTGCTCATGCGGACCCGCAGTAACACCGACTATCAGCTTTCCATCACTTAGCAAACCATCCGCTTCACCAGAACTTGATTTGTCACCACCGCAAGCTGTAAGAATTGCAGAAATAATAATAAATATGCTTATAATTAACGATTTTTTCATCTTTTCTCCCACTTTCGTTTATATAGGTTTTATTTATAGGTTTTCTGAATGGCATCCATATTAATCTGTTGAATCGATGTAATACCAGACAGACCCATCGTTGTTTTTAAGTCATGTAATACATTTTGTATCACTTGTTCAACACCAGATTGGCCGGCAATTGTCAGTCCGTAAAGAAAAGGCCTGCCAAGCAAAATCGCATCTGCGCCAAGTGCTAGAGCTTTAAAAATATCTGGACCGCTCCTGACTCCGCTGTCCAAAAGAATAGGTAGTTTATCCTTTACTCTTTCTTTAATAAGCGGTAAAGCATCCAGTGTGGCAATACAACCATCCAATTGTCTGCCTCCATGATTTGATACAACAATGCCATCGATGCCATGTTTTACCGCTTGTTCAGCATCATCAGGATGTAAGATGCCTTTTAAATAGATTGGTAGATCTACTGCATCCCGAATAGGCTTAATATCATCCCAGTTCAATCCTGGACGGTAAAAGGTTTGCAGCATCTCCTCTAAAGCATCAGCACCAGGTTTAGCCGTAAGATATTCTTGAAACGCTGGATCGGCCGTATAATTCGCTTTCCCAGCTCCTAGTAAAAACGGGGAATATTTATTAGACCGGTCGCGCTCACGGTTACCAATTAAGGGCATATCCACAGTAATCACAATTGCCTCGTATCCTGCTATCTCTGCTCGTTTAACAAAGCTTTTGGCAACATCTACATTATTTGGATAATAAAGCTGGAACCACCGTTTCCCGTTTCCATTTGCTTCGGCAATTTCCTCTAGCGTATAGGAAGACACCGTACTTGCTATAAATGGAACCTCGTACTTAGCACTCGCAGCAGCACTGGCAAGCTCCCCATCTGGGTGGACAATGCCCTGCATACCAACAGGAGCAAGAAGAATTGGCGCTGGAATAGCTTGTTCATTAATCGTTGTATGTAAAGATACAGTTGATACATCCTCCATAACTCTCGGAACTATTTTCCAATTGCTAAATGCTTCCCTGTTTGAGCGAAGTGTTTCTTCTATACCTGCACCACTTTGTGCATATCCGAATACATTTTCATCCAAAAGCTTCTGGGCCTCGTTTTCTAAATCCTCAAAACGAAGCGGTACATCCTTTCTCTCTACATTTACTAGTATATCAGTCATGACATATGCATCCCCTTCATTTTTTCTCTACAGCTGCTAAACGGCTGAATCGATCCTTAATCTTTCTTTAACCTTGCTGATAAGCGATTACCAAATGTCTGAATCCCTTGAACAAGGATGATTAAAATAAATACCGTTACATACATGACGTCTACCTCATAGCGTAAATGACCATATCGGTAAGCCAAATCACCAAGTCCCCCGGCACCTACTAATCCAGCCATCGCCGTTGCCCCAATGAGACCAATGGTTGAGATTGTCAGGCCAAGAATAATGGAAGATCTGGATTCACGGATTAATACATGCCAAATGATATGTCTCGTTTTAATTCCCATTGCTTCATAAGCCTCGATTACACCACGATCGACTTCCAGAAGACTTGATTCCATTAGTCTGGCTATGTATGGCGCAGTGTAGACGACAAGGGGAACAATAGCACCGCCCACACCAATGGTTGTACCAGCAATCATTTTTGTAAAAGGCAATATAAAGAATAACAAAATGATAAACGGAATCGATCGGATCACATTAATGATCAAGTTGAGTCCATGATTTAATACCTTATTTTCCAGTGCTTTTCCTGGCCCGCTTAATGTTAATAAAACACCAAGTGGAAGCCCAATAAGGATGGAAATCGCAAGCGCTATTCCAACCATCTGGAATGTTTGAATGACTGCTTCCCATATTTCCAGACTCCAATTATCAAAAAAAGCGGTAATACTAGCCAACATGAGACTCACCTCGATTTTGATATTTTTCTACAATTACTCCTAACTCGGTTAGGTAATTCATTGCTTTTTCCGCTTCAGAAGCGCTACCCTCCAGATGTACGACTAAACGGCCATATGGTTCATCCTTCAACTGTGCAATATTTCCGCTTAGAATAGAAGGAAAGATATCGAATTGTTTGGTAACCATTGCCAATGCTGGCTTTCCTGATGACTGTCCGATAAAGGATAAAGTAACAATTTGACCGGAATTCTTCAGATTCTCCACTAATTCTTCAGGAATTTTATCATTGAATATGGACTGAACAAATCGCTTCGCTGTCTCCGTCTTCGGTTGGGAAAATAGATCTATTACTTTACCTTGCTCAACGATACGACCATTTTCCATTACTGCCACTTCATGACAAATACTTTGCACTACATTCATCTCATGTGTAATAAGTAAGATCGTAATGCCAAGTTCACTATTAATCTTGCTTAATAGAGCGAGAATTGACTCTGTTGTATCCGGGTCCAGCGCACTGGTTGCTTCATCACACAACAGCACTTCCGGTTCATGTGCAAGCGCACGAGCAATAGCAACACGCTGCTTTTGACCCCCAGAGAGCTGGGCAGGATACGCATTTGTCTTGTCCAGCAATCCGACAATTTCCAAATACTTATTTACTCGCTCTTTAATCTCCTTTTTAGGCACGCCTGTTAATTTGAGCGGAATAGCAATATTTTCATATACTGTCCCAGTTTTTAATAGATTAAAAGATTGGAAAATCATGCCCATTTTTTGTCTGGCAATATTGAGGTCACCCCGTGACATCTTGGTAAGCTCTTTACCATTTAAAAACACTTGACCTTTTGTTGGTTTCTCCAAAAGATTGGCCATCCGGATTAATGTACTCTTACCAGCACCACTATAGCCGATAACGCCAAAGATGGTCCCTTTTTTCACGTGGAGCGAGACATCATCCAGTGCCTTCGTATCTTTTGATTTTGTGTGAAATACTTTCGTAATATTTTTAAACTCAATCATACTATGTATACTCCCTTATTACTGGATATCTGCTATTTACACAGAATAAACAGATAATTAAAATCAAATATTATAAAACTTAGTTACATTTATTCCTTCAGAACGTTTTTATAGTTTGTTAACTACAAAAAAACCTCTCTACCAATGATGTCAGAGAAAGTTAATATAAATAGCCGTTCCTATTTTAATTTCTCTTATCTATCAAACAATTGTTTGCAGGATTTAGCACCTTTCTGTAAAGATGGTTGCCGGGCATCACAGGGCCAGTCCCTCCGCCGCTCTTAATAAGATTAATATTATTTTATTTTTTTAGTATAGTATAGCAACTATGATAAGTCAATGGAAATTCGACAATATTTTCATATTTCAAAATGGATTGTCCACTTTGATGGAGGAAATACTGAGAATGATTTATGTAATTCCTATTTTCCAGGACAAGGACTGAAATTACCCCACATCCCGTCATGCCCACCAAATTGACAAATTATTACATCATCCATATAATGAACTTTAATTTAAATACGAAAAAATAAGGTTCAACCACCCTGTAAAATCCGATTGCAACGATGTGTTATGCGTCATCTTTCGTTCATTAATTTTGTAAAAGATATTGGAAAATATAGCAGAAGAGGGGAATACATCATATGAAAACGATTTCCGTACATGGCGCACCAAGTGAATACATATTGCAAGAAGGCATTTTGAATGAATTAGAGGACAAGCTTATCATTCGCGGTTTCAAAAAAATACTGATAGTTCATGGAGAAAAATCATGGCAAGCAGCGAAGCCATTTTGGCCAGCATTCAATGAAATAGAGATTGTAGACTATACCTATCATGGTGAATGTTCCATAACTGAAATTGATGCTGTTGCAAAGCAAATTACGGAACATGGTGTTGACAGTGTAATTGGAGTTGGCGGTGGGAAAGTGCTCGATCTTGTTAAGTCTGCCTGTCACGTCACTCACATACCCTACGTTCTGATTCCAACACTTGCATCCAACTGCTCACCTTGGACACCGATCAGCGTTATTTATGATGATACAGGTACATTTACTCGTTTCGATCTATATCCAGAAAATGCGAGCCTTGTGTTGATTGAACCACAAATTTTATTACTGGCTCCAATCGATATGATGATTGCTGGAATCGCTGATACACTTGCAAAATGGTATGAAGCAGATGTACAAATGGCAAATATCAAGGACAAACCGGCAGCACTTGAACTCTCACATTATACTGCAAAGTTATGTAAAGATGTCCTTCTTCAGCATGCAGAAGAAGCGATAAACGCAGCAAAAAATGGTACTTTAAATTATGAATTTACCAAAGTAGCTGAAGCAATTATTATGTTCGGTGGCATAGTCGGTGGGTTTGGTGATCATTATGGTAGAGTTGCAGGAGCCCATTCTATTCATAATGGATTAACTGCACTTGAAGAAACACACTATGCCTTACATGGAGAAAAAGTTGCATACGGAATTCTTGTTCAATTAATGCTGGAAAATAAACGGCAGGAAATCGAACAAATATTGCCATTCTACGATAAACTTGGACTGCCAACCACACTTAAGGATTTAGGTGTGACAAACGTTACGGAGGAATCCATTTCACTTGTTGCTGAAAAAGCAACCATATCTGGCGAATCCATCCACGTCTTACCTGGGGTGATGACCTCAGAAGTTGTTACACGGGCGATGATGGAATTAGAGAAGTATGTTTTTGTAAAATAGTTATCAGAAGAGGATCAAAACCTGGAAATCTCTCTCAGGATCTGATCCTCTTTTTCACTTACTTTAACGGATAATAAGCTTAAACGAGATTACAAATCGTTAGAAAACTTAGGTTTAACACAAGCCTTTCGGTGACAGCCTTAGTTGCACTTATTCGTTCAGAAAGTCGTTATACTTTCTTAACTACCAAAATCTAATTAATGGATACTTTTAATCCACATGTTTTCTAGATTTGACAGTTATTGGGGACGATTGCCTTGTTCTTCTATTCCAAAAATATTTAATCTCTCGATTCGGCTGATAGCTTCTTGCAATCGTTCCTCATCTACTAATAGACCCACCCTGACATATCCTTCTCCATACTTCCCAAAGCCATTTCCAGCTGCAACAGCAACATCTGCTTTTTCTAGTAATAGGTCAGCAAAGGATTCACTAGTATATCCCTCGGGAACGGGAAGCCACGCAAAGAATGAGCCTTTTGGAGCGTCTATGTCCCAGCCAATCCGCCTGCATTCCTTTAAAAATATGTTTCTGCGCCCTTCATAGAGGTTTACAAGATCCGTGACACATTCCTGACTTTCACTTAAAGCTGTAACTGCAGCTTCTTGGACCGCGGGGAATAAACTAACAAATAAGTGATCTTGGATGAGATTAATTGCTTCGATCATCTTTGCATTCCCTACTGCAAATCCAACACGCCACCCTGCCATGTTATAGGTTTTTGATAATGTATAAAGCTCTATCCCAACCTCTTTTGCGCCTTTAGCTTGCAGGAAACTAATTGGTTTTTCTTTATTAAAACCAATTGCACCATATGCAAAATCATGAACAATCCCAATATCCGTTTCCTTTGCGAGACTGATCGTTTCTTCAAAGAATGCAAGCGAAGCTGTTGCACCTGTAGGGTTATTTGGATAGTTTAAATAAAGTAACTTTGCTTCTTGTTTTTGCCTCTCTGTTAACGCACTGTAATCAGGCAAATAATTATTTTCATAACGTAATGGCATCGTTTCATATTTCACATTTGCTAGAGCGACACCAGATAAATAATCAGGATATCCAGGATCCGGAAGCAACATTAAATCCCCATCATTCATTAAGGCAAGAGGAAGTTCGACTAATCCTATCTTGGTTCCACCTAAAATAGCAACCTCACTGTCGGGATCTAGGTCCACATTGTATGTATGTTTGTAAAAATCTGCAGCCGCCTGTTTCAGCTGGGAAGTCCCCCTAAACGGAGAATATTTATGTGTTGCCGGGTCTTCAACTGCATGTTGTAATGCTTTAACAATATGGGTAGGTGTTGGCTGATCCGGATTTCCCTGTCCTAAATTTATAACATCGCGTCCCTCATGAACAGCAGTATTTACCTTTTGAACAAGCGAAGCAAAGAATTGTGTTGGCAAATTATTTAATCGGTTTGAAAATTCCATTTGTAATAACCTCTTTTTCAATAAAATGTTCGATAATAGATAGATTTTATAATCTTTTTCACTAACAGTCCACTAAATATTAGAAAACTTGGTATTTTCCATGCCTTGGGACGAATTATCTTCACGCGATAAAAGGTCCTCTTAGTCTATGGTTTAGCACTCTAATTCCCGTACGCAGCCCATCATCTGTCTACAATAGAAAACTCACCATCCATGAAGGGTTCTTCCTACCCACGGATGGTAAGTTAAGTAGAATACGCTATTGATACTGCAGTTTGCTTCCCCGCCTATACTTCCTGCTCTAGTTTTATGAAGAGGATATTAACCTTTCATTAAATGTGAGATTAATAAGAATAGATATTATTAGAAAGCTAAGGTTTAAACATGACTTTCGATGACAGCCTTCGTTGCACTAATTTGTTAAGAAAGTCTTTATGCTTTCTTAACTACCTAGTAAAGATTAGGAACTCTACTTTCAAAGATTGGAACATCCTTTCTTACTTCTGAAACGCGCGCCGCATCCAAGACACCTGTGATTGTTTCCTCATTGGTATTAGACCCCTGACATAGTACTTCTCCCCAAGGATCGATTATCATTGATGCTCCTGCATAATCGACGCCATCCAATGACCCGATATTATTAGAAGAAATGACGTACATTTGATTTTCGATTGCTCGAGCAATCTGCAGACTTGTCCAATGGTTTTTACG
This sequence comes from Oceanobacillus arenosus, assembly GCF_003369575.1. Classification (GTDB taxonomy): domain Bacteria; phylum Bacillota; class Bacilli; order Bacillales; family Amphibacillaceae; genus Oceanobacillus; species Oceanobacillus arenosus. The sequence goes on from NZ_PIOC01000003.1 coordinate 48,372, forward strand.
TGCAGTAGGCCATTCGGCAACAACGATTAATACTTCCGCACCAGCTAATGCTAGGGAACGAGCCAATTCAGGAAATCTTAAATCATAACAAATAATTAAGCCCATTTTTATACCATCCAACTCAAAGGTTTCGACCTTTTTAGTTCCACCTGTTAAATATAATGGTTCATTTAACATTGGAACTAAGTGAATTTTGTTATATTCATAGACTAGTTCACCCTTTGAATTGAACACAAGGCTAGTATTATATATTTTATCTCCTACCTTGTTTGCAACTGATCCACCAATAATATTAAGATGATATTCACTCGCCAATTTACTTAAAAAGGTCTTCGTTGGCTCTCCCATATCATCTGCCAGCACATTTAATTTTGTTAGTGTATAAGATGTTGTCCACATCTCAGGAAGTACAATTGTATCCGGACGCTCATTTTGTACAACCTCACGCACCCAATTTTCTACCTTGTCTCTATTTTGTTTAGGATTACCTGGAATTATCTCCATTTGAAAGACCGAGAACTTCAAACGTCATTACCACCTTTCCATGTTTTTGATTTCATCACTATTAATCAATTTCTATAATCTATTCCTTTTGATATAACCGTGATAAGAAATAGAAACAATACTCACAATATTTAGCTCCAATTTCATTTTATCACATCCTACTACGGTTTCAGTCTTTCAATTTTCAACTTGTTATCTGAGTGAATAAACATGACAGGATGGGATGCTTTTATTTAACCCTTTCTTCTCGATTAATTAGCCAGCAACGTTCAGTGAGAGCACAGTGGGGATCTGAAACCGTAGTTCTATCACCTCTAAGTTATAACTCATGCCAAGCACACAAATAAAGAGGAGCTACCACATGAATGACAGCCCCTTTAAACCTAATATCTAATCCTCGACACGTTAGCTAACATTATTACTGCCTGGGCTAGAACTTTTCTAGTATAACCAAGAGTAACTTTCGAATTCATAAGTTTTACGTCACCTTAAGAAGGATATACCAGTGCGATAGGCTTAGAAAAAAGTACCTAATGAAGGGGATTCTCTCAATCCAAACTAGGGGAGAAAGTACCGAGGACATGGCGGATGTTATGGGAATTAGCGAATCAACCGTGAAACAATATGTAAAATCAGCGCTAGCTAAATTAGAAGTAAATAATCGTACACAAGCGGTAGCAACACTATTACGAAAAGGAATAATATATTAGTGAGGGGACAGAGGTTATAAGTCTTCCTGTCCCCTTGCTCCTATATAAGGCTTCTACTGTGAGATTAGCAAAAGCCAAATTAAATTAATTACCTACTTGTAGGTTTTCGTTTGCAAGGTCTAGATAAAACTCGTAAGCCTCTTTACTAGTTAATCCTTCATGAACGACTTTATTTATTGCTTGGATCATTTCTTCAGGATGCTCGGATTGGAAGATGTTTCTTCCCATGTCTACTCCAGCTGCTCCGCCTTGAATCGCATTATAAGCTAATGTTAGTGCATCTTTCTCAGGCACTTTTTTGCCACCTGCAACGACTAACGGAACTGGACATGCTGATACGACCTTTTCGAAATCATCGCAGTAGTAAGTTTTTACAATTTGGGCGCCAAACTCTGCTAGCATTCTAGTTGCCAGCAGGAAGAATCTCGTTGTGCGTTCCATTTCCTTTCCAACTGCTACAACCCCCATCGTTGGAATCGAATATCTCGATCCTAAATTGACCGCTTTATTCAATGCTTCTATCGTTTCCTTTTGACCATCTGAACCGATAAAGGTTTGAATCGCAATCGCACTGGCATTCATTTTAATTGCTTCTTCGATATCTATAACCATCGATTCGTGACTTAAATCATCTTGTAAAATACTGGAACCCGACGAGGCTCTTAGTGCGATTGATTTATTATAATTCGCTGGAACACTGGTCCTAATTGCTCCCCTTGTTGCCATTAAACAATCGGCATATTGCGCTAGTCTGGGAATTAATAAATCAATCCTCTCTAATCCAGAAGTAGGTCCCATAAAATACCCATGATCAAATGCCAGCATCACGGTTTTCCCCGTTTCCGGCCTAAAAATTCGCGATAGACGATCCTTCATTCCCCAATCTAGATTTGCTGCTCCTCTTACATGAAAATCTCCTGTATTAGCAAAAGCTACATCTTCAGCAAATTGCTTTGCATTCTTATTCCCCTCAATATCTGCCATTTCTTAATCTCTCCCCCAAACATGTAATGATATTTTTCAGGCAATTAAACGTTGCCCAATGCTAAAAATCAAAATCACCTGTATTTTCCTTCGTGAAGACGATTCTTTCTGGCAGGACGATTATTCCAGAATCATCTGCTTCATAATCGTAGCCCTGTACTGTATTTGGCTCAACTGTAATTTCCCCGATTGTTGGAACATCGAGTCTATCCCCAACTTTTAATGTATTCCCCTGCGCTAAATAATAGGCAATGTATACGGCAAGTGCCCCTTGTTCCTGCACATCCCAAAGTCCATGATTGAGAATGGTTCCATTTTCAATGAATCCTCTCATTGAATTTGGTGATGCAAAGCCAGTAATAATAAGGTCCTCTGCAGTTAATCCTTTATTTTCCGCTGCTTGGGCCATTGCAGGCAATGCCGTTGAATCCGGGGCAATTACTGCGTCAAGATCTGGATAGGAGTCAATTATACTTTCACCAATTTGCAATGACTTTTGCTCATTTCCATCGCCAAATTGTTTTGTTACAATCTCCCATTTAGGATAGTTCTCTTTAATGTAAGTTTCTGCATAATCAACCCATGAATTCTGGTCAGGAACGGTTGGACTTGAATAGAACCAGGCAACTTGGTTCTCACCATCAGGATCATCCATTTGTTCTGCTGCCATATCTACAAGCATTGTTCCAAGTATTTCAGGTGTACCTTGATTGATATAAAATGACCGGTATTTTGGATCAACATCAGAATCCCAAGTAACAACTTTAATACCCGCATCTATAGCCTTCTGCAAAGCTTGATTTAAACCATCGGCGGATACAGATGAGATTGCAATTGCATCCGCACCACTGCTGACTGCACTATTGATAATTTGTACTTGATTTGCAACTGTTCCCTCTGGTGCACCATCATATTTCACTGTAAATCCTTCTTCTTCGGCCATTTTTTGAGCACCATTATTCCCTGATTCAAAGAAGGCATTACCAGTCATTTTAGGGATAAATACTACCTCAATATCACTTGGATCCTTCGCCCCATCCGCAGACCCATCCTTATCATTCGAGTTGCATGCAGCCAATACGAAACAAAGCATTACAGCTCCAACTAGCAATAATAATAATCTTGATTTACTCATGTTATTTTTCACTCCTTCATATTTTCAAACCGAGTAATTTCTTCATATTATCTTTTGCACTAGATGAAATACTTAACAAAGCTACAGATATAATAAGAAGCAACCCTGTTGCCAAGCCAATATACTGCGTTGAAATCCCTCCCATTTGCATTCCTACTTGAAGAAATCCGACAATTATACTAGCGAGAGCTGTTCCTATAATCCCCCCCTTCCCACCAGTGATGAGTGTACCGCCAAGAACAACAACGGTTAATATTGACATTAAATATTCAGAACCAAACTCTGCTCTTGCACTGCCTAAATAAGAAGTAAGCATTGTCCCTGCTATTCCGGCACTTAATCCAGATAGGACATACGTACTGGCAATAACTTTCTTCGTATTGATTCCCGCATAATCCGCTGCGTCTTGGTTAATGCCAGTTAAAAAGATATAGCGACCATATTTTGTTAGATGCAATAACACATAGGCGATGATAAATAGGGTAGCAAATAATAGGATCGAGCTCGGTATTCCTAAAACAGTGCTGTAAGCTATCATACTAAAGCTTTCTGGAAATCCGGAAATTCCTTCATAAGCACTGACGCCAGATATCCCTATCAGCACAATTGCTATCCCGCTATACAGCAGTAAGCCACCCAATGTAACTACCATTGCCTGCACACGTCCATAAGCGATTAATATCCCATTAAGCAAGCCACATAGCCCTGCCGCTAAAATAGCGAGAATTATCGCAACCCATATATTCATGCCAGCTACTTGAGAGAGAATGCCTATCACTACAGACGTTAATCCGATAATCGATCCTCCTGAAATATCGATCCCACCAGTGATCATGACAAAGGTTACAAAAAAACCAATAATCGCAATTCCAATAAAGTCATTGAAGCTGTTTAACAGTATTGAGATATTCCAAAACCGCGGATTGATTAGGCCAAATATGATGATCTCCAGTATTAGCACTAAAATTAAACCGAGATTCCATTTTGGTATTTTACTTAGCATGTGCATGATTGACTGACACCTCCTCCTTGAGCACCCTTGCTTTCAACCTCTCCTTTTTAATATGTTTATCCGCTCTCCGAGAAAGGACCGCATCAGTTACAACAATCATAATTAATAGCAATCCAGAAATTGCATCATTCCAAAAAGCAGGTATCTTCATATAGATAAGGGCGGAGTTAATGGAAATCATAATTACTGCACCGATTGTTGCACCAATGACAGTTCCGACACCGCCGCTCAGTGATACGCCGCCTAGAACTGCCGCAGCAATAACCGTCATTTCTATTCCCAAACCTGCATTGGTTGAAATAAATCCGATTTGACTGGCAAATATCAAGCCAGCTAGCGCCGCACAAACACCTGAGGCAATAAAAGAATAGATTACATACCGCTGTACAGGAACCCCTAACAAAATAGCGCCATCGATATTGTCACCGATCGCTGAAAAATACCTGCCCTTCCTGCTTCTCGTTAGAAATAGATGAATGGCAGTTATTCCAGCAAGTACAATGATCAGCAAAACATTGATGCCCAAAACATTCATTTGTGATAATTGCTTAAATCCTGCCGGCAGATTTTCCACCCATTGCCCATTCGTATAAATAACGTGAATGACTCTCGTAATTTCAAGCATTCCCAGTGTCATAATAAAAGACGAAATTTTTAACTTTGTAACTCCAAGTCCATTAATCAGTCCAATAGCAGCCCCGATAAATATGGCAGCTAATATAGAAACAAAAATACTTCCGCCGTTTTTTAATATAAGTCCACATACTGCTGCACTAAGACCTAATGTGCCGCCAACTGAAATATCAATATTCCCAGTTAAAAGAACAATCGTTAGTCCGACTACCAGTACAATAAATAGCAAACTGCTTTTTAATGTGTTTTGGATGCTGCCGATTGTTAAGAAATCTGTATTTATGAAACCTACGATTATGAAAATTACTGCTAAAAAGATTAAGGTTCTAAATTCTCTCTTCTTTGCTAGATTCTTATATATCGACATATGATTCACTTCCTTCATATGTTCCAAATGCCGCCTTCATTACATTGGCAGTATTAATATCTTCAAAACCTAGATACGCATTACAAGTTCCCCGGTAAATACCGTAAATCCGATCACTAATCCTCGCTATTTCTTCTAAATCAGATGAAATCAATAAAATGGAAAAACCGATCTCTTTTAACTGATTGATAATCGCATAAATATCATTCCTTGCTGCAGCATCAATCCCCCTTGTAGGCTCATCCATAATAATTAAGTGCGGATTAATAGAAAGAATCCTTGAAATGACTACCTTTTGCTGGTTCCCGCCTGATAAGGACTTCATTTCCTGATGATGATCCGTAACCTTAATGTTTAATCTATCAATATATTTATCTGCGATCTCTTTTTCATAATTGTTATTAATGAAAAATCCTTTTCTTTTCACAACCTGGACCGTAACATTATTTCTCACAGAACTTATTGGAAAAATACCATGTAAAAATCTATCTTCTGGTATATAGGAAAGACCATTATCAACAATTTCATTAATATCAAGTTTCGTTATATCTTTTTCACCTAGAATAATTCTGCCATTTTGACATCTCGTTATCCCATAAATCGCTTCGGCAATCTCTGTTCTTCCAGCACCTACAAGACCTGCAAGCCCAACTACTTCCCCTTGGTAAATCTTAAAGCTTATATCCCTAAAACCATCGCCACTGATATTCTCAACAGTTAATACAGGTGGTTTATCCATATGACCGGTATATTTTTTCTCAAATATATCCTGATGCTTTGTCTCACTTCCTGTTGGTAAAAGTCCATCAATCAGCATATCTTTTGTAAAATCTCTAATATTTCCTTTCAGGGTTATTTTCCCATCACGTAAAATAACGGTATGGGTGGAAATTTCAAATACCTCATCCAAACGATGGGTGATATAAAGGATACCTACGCCTGAATCCCTTAGTTTTTTTATGACCTCAAACAGTGATTTAGTTTCGGAAAAAGTTAATGCAGAGGTAGGTTCATCTAAAATCAGTACCTTTGCATTTCTAAGAAGTCCCTTAATAATTTCTAATTGCTGCTGTTCAGCAATTGTTAAGCTGGACGCTAATCGCTTTAAATCTATTCCCCAGCCTAATGTCTTATATAATTTTCTTGTTTCCTCTCTAATTTCATATTTTGATTTATTAAAGCCAAACGTAATATTTTGTTCAACCGTCATATTTGGAAATAATAAAGGTTCTTGTGGTACAAGATAAATCCCTTTTTCATGCGCGATCGCAGGATGATAATTTTCAATTTTCTCGCCAGCAATTTCCATCTCGCCATGGTCCGCTTGGTACACTCCTGTTAGAATCTTCATCAATGTACTTTTGCCAGCACCATTTCCCCCAATAATTGAGATGACCTCATGCTTATTAAGCTTCAATGAAACACCGTTCAGTACATCATTTTTATGAAAGCTTTTATAAATTCCTTCTAAAGTAATCAGGTTATTTGTCTCATCCAAATTTCTCCCCCCTTATAATACTTTAGTATTACGAAAGCGTATTCTATTTTTAGTAATTATATGATTCTCTAATACATATTATTAATCATGTATCAAATTATTATTATTTTTCTCGTTACAAATGTGGGCTAATTGATGGAAGCTTAGAAAAGAGAGTTGCCAAAACAGCTAAACAACAGTAGTTCCAAAGATTCATATCGTAAATTTTCAGGTTATAAATCTTACTATCTGCGAATAACATTTGTTGCAGCAGGAATAATTTGTTACAAAACTTGGGTCCAATCTTTTTCTTTAATAAAGAGAGCGAGTGATGAATATGACCTATGAAAAAGATATTACAGTAAAAGTGGCATGGAAGTACTATCATGAGGGACTAACCCAAACAGATATAGCGAAAGCATTAAACCTTTCACGCATGAAAGTCATTAAGTACTTGGAATTTGCCCGGAGTAATAATATCATTCAATTTAAAATTGATTTGGAACAAATTTCAGAGAAGGATTTACAGGCTAAGCTAATTAAAAAATATAATTTAGACGACATCTATATCGTTCCTTCAGCAAATGAGGATTCAGTGGATAGTATTACGATTGCTGCTGCACAGTATATTGAAGATCGAATTACGAGCGACACAATGATCAATGTAGGTTATGGTGAGGCAGTTTCACGAACGCTTGGGCGCTTGCATATCTCGACAAAATACAAAGTTACGTTCGTATCCTTATCTGGCGGAGTGAAATTCTATATGCCGACCGCTATCGATCAATCATCTGATTATTATACGAATCCGAATTACAATCATTACATTTTGCCCTCTCCTTTAATGGTTTCAACAGATAGCCTTCGTTCTAATTTAATTCATGAAAAGCCGATTAAAGATATTTTGGAAATGATTCCATACTCCAATCTCACAGTAATAGGTATTGGCGCTTTAAATGAAAAAGCAACTCTAGTTAAGGAGGGGCTTGTCAGTTTAAGAGAGATGGAGATTTTCAAATCATATGGTGCTGTCGGTGATCTATTAAGCCAATTTTACGATATTAATGGAAGTGTCCTCGATTTGAAATTACATAATAGAATTGTCAGTACAGAGATTCCATTATTAAAAACATTAAATAATGTTGTTGCTGTTGCAGGTGGCATCGATAAAAAGGAAGCTATCATCGGTGCATTAAAAGGAGGGTACATCAATATCTTAATTACGGATGAGAATGTTGCCCGCAGTTTACTAGAATAAAGTAATAGATTAATAAATGAAGGGATGGGTTATTATTGCAAACGCACTTAATGGCAATCGATGCTGGAACAGGAAGTGCTCGAGTAATTTTATTTGATACGGATGGTAATGAAAGCTATGTTTCACAATCCGAATGGATGCATAAAGAAGACTCTAGATACCCTGGTTCGATGGATTTTGATATTCATACCAATTTTAATATTATAGTTGATCTAATAAAAGAAACAATTACCAAAAGCAAGGTTGATCCGAACAGCATTGCTGCAATCTCAACTACCAGTATGCGAGAAGCAATTGTATTGTATGACGAAAATGGCAAGGAATTATGGGCTTGCGCAAACGTAGATTCAAGATCCGATAATGAAGTTATTAATCTTAATCAATCACATCCTGCCCTTGAGGAAGAAGTATATCGAGTTTCCGGTCAAACATTTTCATTAGCTGCAATCCCAAGAATTATTTGGGTAAAAAATAATCTTCCAAACACGTATAAAGAGATTAAATATGTAACGATGTTGAATGATTGGATCACCTATCGTTTAACGAATATTATTTCTGTCGAGCCGTCAAATGGCTGTACAACCGGTCTCTTTAATATTCAAAATCGAAATTGGGATTTCAGTCTAGCAAATAAAGTTGGAATAAAAGAAGGTATCTATCCAATTGTACATGAAAGCGGCACTGTCATTGGAAATGTCACGGAAGAAATTGCAGCATTAACGGGATTAAGTACTGATACAAAGGTTGTTGCAGGCGGTGGGGATGCCCAGCTTGGATGTATTGGACTGGGGGTGATTAATGAAGGCGATGCAGCTGTTCTCGGAGGATCCTTCTGGCAATATGAATATACAACAGCGAACGTTAAGTTGGATGAAGGCTCCCGAGTAAGGGTTAATTGTCACGCTGTACCAGATACATGGCAATATGAAGCAATCGCCTTTTTCCCAGGTTTAGTAATGAGATGGTTTCGAGATAGCTTTTGTGAACTAGAAAGATATATTCAGGAAAGAACAAATATTAGCATTTACAGTCAAATGGAAAAAAGAGCAGCAAAAGTCCCTGTTGGCAGTCATGGTATGGTTGCAACGTTTTCTGATAAAATGAACTACATTTCCTGGAAACATGCGGCGCCAAGCTTTATTAACTTTAAATTAGATTCCGAAAAATTTAATAAGGCAACATTTTATCGGGCAATAATGGAAAATGCCGCCTTTGTTACAAAAGGAAATATTGATTTAGTAAGCGATATTACCAATACTTCTCCAGATACCATTATTTTTGCTGGCGGAGCTTCAAATAGTGATTTATGGTGCCAAATCATTGCTGATGTACTAAATAAAACCGTAAAGGTCCCAGTCGTCAAAGAATCCACTGCGTTAGGCGCAGCAATTTGCGCAGGCATTGGTGCCAAGGTTTACGCTAGCTTTGAGGATGCTATTTCTAAAGTTGTTACGTTCGAAAAGCAATATAAGCCAATCAAGGAAAATAATTTAATTTATAACCGCCTATATGAAAAGTGGGAGAAAGTATATAAAAATCAGCTCGATTTAGCTGATAAAGGTCTTACAGAGCATATGTGGCGTGCACCAGGGCTATAGCATATCAAGGGGGAGTGTTAAATATGACCATTATTAACGAAAATGATAAAGAATACAGATTCGGTGACAGCGGACCAAAATATTTACAAAAAGGTCCAAGAATGAATTTCGGTATTGTCGTATTAAAACCAGGGCAAGATTTTAATGCACATTTCCATAATATTATGGAAGAAAACTTCTATATAATGGAAGGAGAACTCGAAATTCATATCGGCGAAGAAATTTTCCATTGCAAAAAAGGTGATTTTATTCACGTTGAACCAAAAAAAGTCCACTACTTAATTAATAGAGGCGATACTGACTTTAAGGCAGCATTCATGTTATCACCTTACAAGGAAAATGATAAGGTTGAGGTGGAGTATAGGCCATATGGGGATTAAGCTGGGGCGGAAATTTCATGGATTGAATTTTTTATGTTGTTGGGATTTCTCACATGAACCTGTTTTAGCAGAGGATCGATTAAAGAGTCAGATTGGCAAATATACCTAAGTATGCTTTAGAACTTACACACTTTTTGACAAACTCCTTTTTCTGCATCATCTTTATTTTCTAACCAGATTAAACAGGGCTTCTCCACCTGAATAGAAGCCCTGTTTAATTTAAATTCAATGAGAACCTGGTACCATATCAATTTCATGTTTGGCTGCATGATTATCCAGTATTTTTTTCTTACATAGCTTAAATGATTATACATCTGCTTAAATGATTCATATGGATCTCTTTTTTTCAATGCTTCATAAATAGCTACGTGATGCTCAACTGTAATATCTGGTTCCCGGTAAGGGATCAAGCTATCCGTTCTTTCATGTGAGACCAAAAGGGAGTCAATCATCCCTTCAACAACTGGATTATTTGCGCTTTGTGCTATTAATCTATGGAATTCTTTATCAATCGAACCATATTCGCTATTTGGATTTTCTCTAATTCGATCAATAGTTTCTTTTAATTTTTCCAATTGTGCATCCGATATCTCTTCTGCCGCCATCGTCACAAGTCCTAACTCTAAAATCATACGCGCTTCAATGATAGCAGGAACATTGTTAATCGATAAAGCAAGCATTACTTTAAATGGACTACTACCAACGCGGTCGTTTACGAAAGTACCCCCTCGAGGTCTTCTAGTGATTATTCCCAATGATTCTAATGAACTAAGTGCCTCACGTAAAACGGGTCTACTTACATCTAACTGTTCCATTAAAGTCATTTCTGCAGGCAGTTTATCTCCAGGGTTCAGTTGTCCACTCATTAATAACTGAACAATTTGTTCTAACACTATATAGTAAATTATCAACAATAATGATATCCTTTGCATTTACAGATAACAACAGGACTATTTACCCGTCCTATCCTCTTGCAGTAATTGGGAATTTATTACTTGATTGAAAAAAGTGACTAGGCACCTATAACAAATTCCCTGCTTTTTTAGTAAGCCAATTTCTCCATGTTTCATTTTTTTACAAAAAGGTTATAGATAACTAAGAACAATGGATAAATATAAACCAACGAATATAGGAGGAATAAATGAATGGAAAATGTATATGTAGTTGAAAATGGTGTACAGGCGAAAGCAAAAATTGAACAATTAGCTGCACTTGGATATACGAAAGATGATATCTATCTTATTGCGCATGACAAAAAGCGTATGGATGACTTATCAGATGAGTTACATGTTAATGAGGTCGGTATTGAAGAAGAAGGTCTTTTTGATAAAATAGCGAATGTCTTCCGTAAACGAGGGGACGAGCTTCGTTCACAGTTCGAAAATCTTGGACTGACTCAGGCTGAAGCTGAGAAATATGAAGAAGAGCTTGATAACGGCCGTGTTGTGGTGATTGGGAAGAAATAGGTGTATGGATTGTAATATAAACTGTGAAAGTAGAGAGCGTACAACTCTTACTTCACAGTTTTTTTCTATGTTTAACTGAACGACATCCAAAAGATTATGATTAAAATCGGAATTTCAGTAACAAAAAATAACAATATATTTTACGTCACAATAAAGTAGTTGTCAATAGTAAATTTGAAATTTTTTCAAAAAAATGTTACAATATTACTACAGATATTTATTAAATCGTATTCCAAATACATTTGGTATCTTTTTGCAGATAGAATATGGATACGGTTTTTTTATCGTTTTATCAGATCAAAGGAACTGATGAAATTGGAAGTCAATGTAACGTGAACTTCAAATGCTGAAGGTCGCCTGTGAAGGGCATCACCTAGATAGGAGATAAGACGCTGTGAAGACTTCAGCTTTAAACTATTAGAGATCTTACCTTGAAATGCAAATGACTGGAGAAACAAAGACTCAAATAGAGTGAACAAGTTAAAGTATTACAGGGAGGACAGGAAAAATGAATCTAATCGATAAAAAGGTAACACACAAGCGCTTTGGTAACGGAAGAGTAGTAAAATATAATGACTCTTTCATAGAAATACATTTCGCAACGGAAAATAAAAAGTTTGTTTTCCCCGATGCATTCGGAGAACACCTAAAGCTGCATGATAAAAGTGCTGCCAATTCACTCGACGAAGTTATACAAAAAATGGAATTAGTACGCAAGAAGGAAGAACAGAAAAAAGAAGAAGAAATAACCCTACAACGTAAAGAACAGCAACGTCACTTGGAATATGAAAAACTAATGAAAAATCATAAACTTCATCCCAAATCACAAATAGTAGTTTGGTGTGACGAAGAAGAACAGAACAGTTTTTTTACAGAGTGGAAGGTTTTTACAGGCGCAATAAAAAGTGGTAATAACAAAGGAAAACCAAAAATTCCTAGCCGCGTGCACCAAAATAGTGCTTGCCTTTTAACCGCAAGAGATTCCAGCATGCCTGAAAAAGACAGACGTATCTTAGGTGTTTATATGGTGAATGAAGATTTTATCGGTAAATTTTGTGAAGATGGATACATTCCTGCTCATTCAGAATACAGACTAAAACTTACTGAACAAGAATCTGATAGGTTTCCTTTTTGGAAATATTATGTTAATGAAAAAACTCCTCATCAAATGACTTGGAATACTGGTAAACACCGTTATTTTGATAATGCGTGGATGGCTCAAATTTTGCTTGATATTGTTTCTTTGAAAAGTGACACACAGGAACAAGAACTGGCACAGAAATTTTTTGAACATTTTTGTAAAATGAATCAAATCCAGGAAGAAGCGTTAGCAAAGCCTAATGGCGCATTAATGCGTATTTAGTCCTCATGGTACGTGGGGACAGGCACCTTGGTCCACCAATAACGTAATCAATAGTGCTTTAAAAAAAACAAATAGATACTAAAATTTGTGTAGAGCTTGTTATATCAATAAACAGCTAGCATATTCGATCCCTACTATCCCCTTCAATATCGGGTCGATGTGACTGATATATAGCTTTATTTTCTTCTAATATTTGAGGCAATTATCAGGTGTTGTTTCAAGTGGTTGACCTGTCCACTACCCTATAATGCGGGAATTACTTAGCACTATGCTAGCACTGACTTTATTCAAGGGTGTGCGAAACGGACTAAAGTATAATAAAAATGACAGCGTGCTATTACACCCTTTCTATGCAATTACATGCTGCATTAAGAGCGGCTAACCTTTCATAGTTTACTTAGCAAAAAGTAACCTATCCTAAACTTTGACAGAGTGGAGGAAGGTTACTTTTTTCATGCTTGCTCCCCGCAAAATACCGTTATATTTGGAAATACGCCGATATTTTATGGAAACACGCTGATATTCGACAAACCCACATGCATTCAACCGAGCTGTCTCATCGCTTATTTCCCATTTTTCCCTATTGCTCCGATATTTCAACTGAGACATTTTACTCCCCCTTAAAATACCTCTATAATTAATGTAGGTACGATCGTTTAAAATGGACGAGCTAAAGAAAGGTGATCAGTTTGGCGGAATTCACGCATTTTAATGAACAGGCTAGAGCAAAAATGGTTGATATTACAGATAAAAAGGAAAGCGCACGTAGAGCAGTTGCCCATTCCAGTGTGCGGATGAGCAAAAATGTTTATGAAAATATTACAAAGCATCAGAATAAGAAGGGAGACGTGCTTGCGGTTGCACAGGTTGCGGGGATTATGGGCGCGAAGCAAACGCCAGCAATCATCCCAATGTGCCATCCTATCCCTTTAGGCGGTGTCAATTTATCTTTTGAATGGAAGATTATTGATGATGAGCATTATGAATTATTAATCGCTGCTGAAGTAAAGACCCTTGGCCATACAGGGGTGGAGATGGAGGCACTTACCGCCGCATCGATTGCAGCATTAACTGTATATGATATGTGCAAGGCTGTCGACAAGGCTATGATTATTGGACCTACCTACTTGCAAGAAAAAAGCGGCGGCAAAAACGGAGATTATATTAGGGAAGATTAATATGATGAATGTTCTTACATGAGGGTTCGGGGTTGCTCGATGTGGCAGCCGAGCCACTCGAACTGGCCCGGACTTCGCTCCAGGACATAGCTCTCCTATAATATGTACAGTAAAAAGACACCTCTAATCCCACAACTGAAATTAAAGATGCCTTTGAGCGCAAAACCTATTATAGAGCTCCTTCTCTATTTCCCATTAATCATAGTTTTCTTAAAAAATTGCGGTAAATAATCCTTATGTGCATCCATCATTTCATCAACGATTTGTTTTGCAATCGTATCAGAAGGTGTGAGTGGATTAATTGTTAATGCAAGAATTGCTGTATTATAATCTCCTGTTACCGCGGCTTCAGCGGATACTCGCTCAAATGTTTTAATTTGCTGAATGAGTCCGCGAATAGGTACTGGCAATTCTCCAACTGTAATCGGTTTCGGTCCATCCTTTGTAATGACACAGCTTATTTCAACAGCTGATTCATCTGGAATGCCTTCGATTGCACCACGATTCATTGTATTTACTGGCTGGATATCACGTTTATCATTATAAATGGAAGTTATCAATCGTACAGCAGCATCAGAGTAATAGGCGCCTCCACGCTCCTCCAATTGAGGTGGTTTAATAGCTAAATCCGGATTCTTATATAATTCAAATAGTTCCTTTTCAAGCTTTTGCACAACTTCAGCACGAGTTCCTTCAGCTTCAGCACTTTCCAAGGCTGCATCAACCATTTTCTGTGATTTGTAATAGTAGCTATGGTATGGGCAAGGTAATAGATTTAATGCCTGTAAAAACTCCGGCTCCCATCCTTGACCTTCAATATTTTTTACAAAACTGCTATTATGTGGATCTGTTAATTTTTCAATGACTTCTTTTTTTACACTGACCCCATCAACGTAAACATCTAAACCATAAACCATGTGATTTAGACCGGCAAAGTCAATGCGTACACGAGAATGATCAACATCTAATAATTTCGCTATCCCCATTTCCATTCCAATAGGAACATTGCAAAGTCCTACTACTTTTTTGATGTTTGAATAGCGCAGTACAGCCTCTGTTATCATCCCCGCAGGATTAGTAAAATTAATTAGCCATGCATTTGGACATAATTCTTCCATTTCTCCGCAAATATCAAGGATAACTGGAATAGTACGCAACCCTTTGAATAATCCACCCGCCCCATTTGTTTCCTGGCCAAGGACACCATATTTTAGAGGAATTCTCTCATCCTTTGCCCGTGCATCAAGCAGACCCACTCGGAATTGGGTTGTGACAAAATCAGCATCTTTTAACGCTTCTCTCCGATCGAGTGTTAAATGGATCTTAATTGGCAATCCCGCTTTTGCAACCATTCGTTTTGCTAAACTTCCGACAATCTCCAGTTTTTCTTTTCCTTCTTCTATATCAACTAACCATAATTCGGACAAAGGAAATTCATCGTATCGTTTAATAAACCCTTCAATGAGTTCCGGTGTGTAGCTGGATCCTCCGCCAATCGTTGCCACTTTTATATTTCTACTCATAATTAGTCCTCCTAGCAAGTTTTATTGATTAACTTAAATCCGCTGACAAAATCGATAATTTATTTTTACACATGTAACGTCTTTTTTAACTCCCTGTATGATACAAGCTCAATACCACGATTCAAAATTTCATGTTGAATCCGCTTATCCGTCAATATTGATAATTCTCTAGCACGTTGTAAGTTGTAGGAACTCCCCGTGAGCACTGGCTCATCAATATAGGCAGGATGTGCCATAATTTCTGTCGTATCAAATTGGTTTAACTTATCTAGTATTTTTATTATTGAATCTATCGTTAGGTCATCACCATAAAAACTTTCTTCAAAATACTCAACGATATTAAAGTGGGATTTCTTTATGTTATTTCTTAAATTACGAATTGGCAGATTGTATTTATTCGCCAATTTTTCCACTATCGGAAACACCTTTTCTTGACTGTGTATATGATGGTGACTATCAAGGTGCGTTGGCGTTAAATCATATGAAAGAAACTTTTCTATCTGACTTGTAAACTCTTTTTCTATATCATTGCTCCCGGCAAAGCTTAACACTTTATCAGATTTGTAAAACTTTCCCTCTGCGTCAATAAGCGAGCCAACATTATCATTAATTGGAAATCCACAATCTAAGACAAGATGAACTCCTACTCCAAGTTCAGGATTTTCTTTAGCAAGTTTTGCAGCATCGTCTGCACCCGGCATATTGGTCATCATTGTCGCCGATGTTACGATGCCATTTTTGTATGTTTCGATAATCCCAAGATTTACACCCTTCGAATAGCCAAAATCATCTGCATTGATAATTAACTTCGTCATATACTCACCCTCCTTTTTCTTTTTTAACTAAAAAGCATTTATAAAAATATTATTTTCTTTCTAAATTAAGAACTTGCTTCCTTTGTTGCTGCTGCTTCCTCTTCTTCAACCCTATGCTGTGCTCTGTCCGTGGATTTTACAAATGGATAGTATATCAATACCGTGACAAGTAATGTAATTACCTGGATTACGGCACCACTTATCTTTCCTCCTGTAGCCAAATAACCACTAATAATTGGTGGCATTGTCCACGGCACAACAATACCGACAGGCTTTGCTACTAAACCTGTAGCCATAGCAACATATGTAATAATCGCAGTTGCCATTGGGGCTAAAACGAAAGGAATGAGCAATTTAAAGTTTAATACGATCGGTAGGCCGAATAAAGCCGGTTCATTAATATTAAAGAGTCCTGGACCCATTGTAATACGTCCCATCGCCTTATTACTTTTTGCTTTCGTGAATAGCCATAAACAGATAACCAAACCAATTGTGGCACCACCGCCACCCATCCAAACAAAATTCATCATAAATTCATTCGTAATAATATTTGGCAGTTGCTCACCTGCTTGAAACGCTATTCGATTCGCATCGGTATTCTGAAGCCAAATAGGTTGAATTACTGGATTAATTGTATTTCCGCCATGGATACCGACAAACCAGAAAATTGAGTTCAATGCAACAATTACTAATGTTCCCCACAAGCTGCTGCCTAAAGCTCCAAGTGGTTTTCCTAACGTGTTGGTCAGCAACGCATGAATGTTTTCAACTCCTGTTAAGGTTAATAACAAATAAATTAAGCCCCAGCTCAATATAACCATGAACCCCGGCAGTAAAGCTGCAAACGATTTTTCTACAGCAACCGGCACACCTTTTGGCATCTTTATTGTGAAATTCTTCTCAACAAAAAACCTGAATATTTCGGTTGATATCAGCCCTACTAGAATTGCGACGAACAAGCCACTGCTTCCAACAAACGTATATGCTATTCCCGATCCTGCCTCTGCTATTAAATCTGGTGTAACAATAATAAAGGAGGATAAAGAAATAACCCCTGCAGCGACTCCATCAACCTCATAATCTTCCGCTAAACTATGCGCAATTCCAAAAGCAGCCACTAAAGCCATCAGTCCAAAGGATCCATTTACAATCTTATTAAAGATCGAGTTTAGACCTATCGATTCAAGCCAATCTGTATAACCCCCAATTGGTAAATTACCAAGGATCAGGAAAACAGATCCAATGATAATAAGAGGCATGGTTAGTAATATCCCATCTCTTAAAGCCCTTAAATGCCGTTGATTACCAATTTGTCCAGCGATCATTTCAATTCTCTCTAACAACTAAATCACCCCATATCTCAGTTTTTTACTTTACCTTTAAAAACTATAAATAATAAAGTTGCCATGTTTTCTAGTGTTTTTGGTTATTTACTTTTATATAACTCAATAAATTCATTTGCCAAATCACAGAATGTCATTGCGTTCATTAAATGATCCTGTGCATGAACCATTAGTAATGTCACTTCCACATTCTCACCGGAAGCTTCTTTCGATAATAAATTTGTTTGTGCATTATGTGCATTTTCTAATTCATTATTTGCTGCCTCCATTTTCCGGTCAGCAGCTTCCATGTCACCTTGTTTTGCCGCCTGTATTCCTTCCATTCCATAACTCTTTGCATTACCACTATGCAGAATCAGACCCATAATGTCCTCGATATTTTTTGGTTCTACCACGGGATATCTTCCTTTCGCTATAAACTTTCTTGCTTTAATTGCAGTGCAGACTCCAATACTTTCGCACCATCCACTTTTCCATAATCCTGCATATCAATGACATCAAGTACAGTATCGGTGTTGGCTAATTTTTTTTCATACTTTGCTTTCATGAAACGCACTTGTGGTCCAAGTAATAAGATATCTACATTTTCTTTAGCAAGGTACTTATTTGCTGCAGTTGAAGACATTGCCTGTATTTCAACTTCAGTTCCTTTTTCCTTTGCCGCTTCCTCCATATTTGTCATCAATAAGCTGGTACTCATTCCAGCTGAACACACTAATAAGATCTTTGTTTTCTCCACCATATATATCTCTCCATTCATCTTGTTTTACAATACATGTTCATCATAAAATGAAAGCGCTTTATTTTATAGTCACGTTTTTTCCGTTAAGCAACGGAAATCCTTGTTTTGATAACATCATATTCCTTATTAACAATTCAAAGGATCGTAAAATAGCCATAAGCCGGTTACTTACTTCTATCGGCTTATGGCTCTATTGGTTCTGTTAGTAATTCAATTACCTCCGCTACGGAGTCACTTTTAACTAACTGTTGCACAGTTGAATTACTCTTTACGAGGGCGACTAATTGTTCGTACATAATTTTTAAATCTTCATCAGTATCCTTATCTATATTTAATAAACAAACAAATTGAACCATGTTTTGATTATTCCAAGGTATAGGTTCTTTTAAGGTACAGATAGTCCAAAATGTTTTATTTGTTTGCGGGATTATCGGGTGTGGAATTGCAATGAAATTACCATAGTAGGTAGAGGACAATTCTTCCCTTTTCAATACTAATTCAGCATAATCCTCAGAAACCAGCTTCTGCTTTCCCAATTCATCACATAAAAATTGAATGACAGATTCACGATCCTTTAATTTTTGATGAATAAAAACTCTTGCTGGATCTATAAGAGTAAATAACGTATCTTTAAAAGTGCTAAACTGATATTTTATTCTCTCAATATCATTATCCTCCAGCAAAAGGTTTGTTGTAATTACTGGAATATTTAAATCCATGCTGACTGAAACCGTGCTTATGACAAAATCAATACCATCTAATGAATAGCGTGATAGTTTATAATGGCTGATAGTGTCAATAATCTCCATTTTATCTTTAAATAATTTTTGTAATTGGTAATATAAAAGTTTGGCGCTTCCCATTCCTGTAGCGCAAACAATTAACACCTTCTTTTTTGATATATCTTCCATTCTTTCAAGCGCTGCACCAATATACGTGGCAATATAGGATATTTCATGCTCACCTATCTTCTTATTAAGGTAATCCTCGATACATTTACTTGCAATAATTGCCCCCTCAAATGCAAATGGATATTTTGTCTTTATCTCGTTCAATAGGGGATTATGAATATTCATGCCATACTTCAACCTATTCATCACTGGACCAAGATGGGTCGACAATCCTTGGATGAATTCCAAATCATAATGGAAATCCCAATCATATACTTCTTTTAACTTTTCAATAATTTTATCTACTATTATACTTATTGTTGCAGATGAAATGCCATCTAATGTATACAGAAGTTTCGTACCTAATAAATGAGCTAAAATGTATTCCGACTCTGATGCAGGGAATTTTAATCCTGTAATGTCCTCCACCTTTTGTATAATATTATCCGCTACGTTTTTTGCAATTATATCATTAGCGGTCATGGAAATATTAAGTGGCTCAACAAAATAACCTTCCTCTATTCGCTTACATGCAATTGTTATATGAGTAGTCAAATTCCCCAATGTAAAATCTGATAATGTAAAATCATAGTTATTTACAGTATCAATGATCGTCTCTTTTATTTTCCTAAATAAATTAGCATCCAGGAAGTGGAAAAAATCCTCCACCTTACTAAATCCATTATTGTTATCCAAAGCCGAATTAGACAGGCATAATCTTTTATTATACTCATCACCTTCTACTTTTTTCCCGTAGTGCGGACGGCTGACATATGATAGATTAAATTGTTTCAGCTTTTTATATACCAACTTCAAATCATTTTTCAACGTAGTGCTTGATACAAAAAGTTCTTCCTGAAGTTTTTCCATCTTAATAAAATTGCCAACAAGTAACAAGCGTTGTAATATGTACCTTACTCTATTATCCTGAGACTCAAAATGATCCGATAATAAATCGTCTTGTTTAAATAACAAAGGAGATTTCTCCTGAAAAAGTAATTCATTGATTACTTTCAGTTGATATCCTTTCCCTCTGATTGAATTAATTTCAATACCGAATGAATTGCATTCATTTTTCATTTTATTGATTTCATTACGGATGGTTCGGTCGCTAACACTTAGATCTCTAGAAATCCACTCAGCTGTGACCGGCTCACTAGATTTAATTAACCGAATGATAATTTCTTTTTGTCGATTTGTAAGCGTTATCACTTTATTCCTCCTACTAACACTTGATAAGCTTCGGACTGCTTCTTATGATCTATTATACGATAAATTTATTTAAAAAGCCTGGAATATTTATTATAATCAGATGACTGTATACTCATACAGCAATCCAGATTCCAGCAGATCAAAAGGTTCAAATAGTAAGAAACAAATTTTTATTAGTGCAGCGAGACATCATGCCTGTCCCTCTATTCTCCGACAAAATATGACAAAATTCGAGGAGTGACTAGGCACCTTAAACACCCGTTAAAATCATTATCCATATTTAACCTGATAAATATTTAAATAAAAGGTATCTTTTTTTCTATCAAGTGTTATAATAAGATTAACTTATTGATGTTCGTTTTAGCAAAACAAGATATATGTAATAACTTTCTAGTGATTATCTTCGTCTTGAATTATTAATCTTGAACCACAAAAAGTAATAAACGTGCTATAAAGCACATGGAGGAATTTTTTTATGAGTAAAGGTACAGTAAAATGGTTTAATGCAGACAAAGGTTTCGGTTTTATCGAAGTTGAAGGTGGAGAAGATGTATTCGTTCATTTCTCAGCAATTCAAGGCGAAGGTTTCAAATCATTAGATGAAGGACAAGTAGTTACTTTTGATATTGAAGAAGGTAACCGCGGACCACAAGCAGCAAACGTTGAAAAAGCGTAAATAAACATTATGAAAGCTCTTCTCATACGAGAGGAGCTTTTTTACTTTTAATTTGTTCCGTAAACACGGAATTTCCTCTGTTAGCATAATTGATTATTGATCACTACTAAAAATCATAAAATTTATTTTTTAGGAGTGCTAAATTGTAGGTAAGTGATCGAGCAATGGTAGTAGAAGCAATTATAAGGAAGTACTTAAGGAAGTAATGCAATTACAAAGTATGAATGCTATACTTACTGAATAATTGGATACAAAAGGGAGTTAAAGTAGCAGATGAAATATTATACATCGCACATGAAAAAACTCGTTATGAACAATGAAGAATTACAAAAAAAGTTAAAAGAGATAATGAAAGAACATGATCTTGAGAAAAGCTTTGCGCTTAAGGCTTTGTACCATGCTGAAGTTGCTTCAGGTGGGAAATATCAGGAGGCATACCGGGAACTTGACTTGCCCAATAAATAAGTAGGTCATATTATCTGTAAACTTTAGTAAAGAATTCTCAATTTTATTGAGAAAGAATTGTATTTTAGAGCCGTCCAATTACACTAAGATTAATTTTTATTATTTTTAGGTTAAAAAAGACCGAGTGTTACTAACACTCGGTCTAAACTATGGAGATTTTTGGGGACGAAGTGCCTGTCCCCATGGTCCATCACCCTACATTAACCAACCCAGCTGCAACTCCATTAATTGTCAACAACACATCGGTCACCAGGTCTTCTGGTGGGTTTTCTGTTTCCCTTAATTTCCGAATCAAATCTACTTGCAGGAAATTAAGTGGATCGACGTATGGATTGCGAAGCTGCACAGACTCTTGTATATTTGGGGAATGGCTGAGTAACGCCTCATTGCCGGAGATTTGCAGTACCGCCTCTTTTGTCCGCTCATATTCATCAACAATATCTCCAAATATCCGTTTTGCAACTTTAGTGTCCTCAACTAATTCTAAATACTCCTTGGCACTAGTCATATCACCTGTAAGCAAGGCCTTTTGTAAATTGTTGATCGTTACTTGGAAGAATGGCCATTCTTTATACATCGTTTGTAGGATTTCTAAATTACCATCTTCCTCCGCAATGAAGGATTGCAAGCCACTGCCTGCTGCATACCAAGCAGGGATCATATGTCTGGATTGTGTCCAGGCAAATACCCAAGGAATCGCGCGCAAATCTTCAAAACGTTGACTGTTTTTCCTGCTCATCGGCCGTGAGCCTATATTTAGTGCATCTAATTCTGTTAGTGGTGTTGCCTGATGGAAATATGTCAGAAAGTCAGGATCGTCAAACACTAGCGATTGATATTTTTTCAAGGCCTTTTCTGACATAGCTTCCATTGCCAATTCCCATTCTGGTTTTCGCAGTTCTACCTTGTCAGGGACACTTGCAACTCGAACACTGGCCTCAAATAACGCGGAGGCTGCCTGCTCCAAGTTTCGATAAGCGATATCTTCGAGTAAATATCTGGAAGAAAGCACTTCTCCCTGTTCTGTGATTTTAACGCCATCTCCTAAAGTCTCCACTGGTTGTGAGAGAATACTCGTATTCAATGAACCGCCTCCACGGCCTAATGATCCACCACGTCCATGGAAAAATTTCAAACGAATCTCGTATTGCCTCGCCATGCGATGGATTTCTTTCTGGGCTTTAAATAGCTCCCAGTTTGCACTTAACGTACCGCCGTCTTTGCTCCCATCCGAATAACCCAGCATGATTTCCTGATGTCCGTCACGTGCTTCGAGCTGTTTTCGATAGACATCTGTTTCAAATAATACTCTCATGATTTCTGGTCCAGCTTTCAAGTCATCGATTGTTTCCAGTAAAGGTGCCACATCAAGATCACTTTCCACTGTTCCATCTGGATATAGACGATAAATTCCCGCTTCTTTAGCAAGTAATAAAACTTCCAGAACGTCACTTGGAGCCTCCGCCATGCTGATTAAATAGACCTCAATCGCACCCTTGCCAAATCTCTCATGGGCACGTTTAATCATTCTAAAAACATCCAGCATCTCCTTAGTCGCTTTAGAATATCGATCATTGGAAAGCAGCAATGGTCTAGGATCGTTCAAGACTTGAATTAATACTGTTTGTTTTTCTGCTTCTGTAAGAGCGGAATAATCATCTGTAACATGAACAGCATTTAAAATTTCATGAATTGCCGCTTCATGTTCTCTGCTATGGTTTCGGATGTCCAATGTTGCTAAATGGAATCCAAACATCTCGACTTGACGGATCAATTTACGAATGGCTTTCAACCTTTTAGTCCTTGGTAAATGTGCCTCTGCACTCGTAAGGATCTCTTTAAGATCTTCCACTAACTCTTCTTTATGTTGATAACCATGGGGAGATTTCCCTGTTGCACGCAGGCGTTTTAGAATCACTTTAAATTTACGGCGGTATACCTCCGACTTGGCACGCCATCCCTCACCCTCTTGTAAATAAGTGTTCTCCTCAACTTCCACCTTATCGATAAATTGTTGATCAATGGATCGACGCTCACTCGATTGGCTAAACCGTTTGAACAGCTCAACAAGGGACGTTTCATATTTCTTCAAAATCAATGCCTGTTGCATTTCTAATGCCTTCCAAGTGATTTCTGGTGTTACATACGGGTTCCCATCCCTGTCCCCACCAATCCAGGAGCCGAAACGGATAAAATTCGGTACATTCCAATCCTTCTCAGAAATTTGTTCCTCTAACTGCATCTCCAATTCCGAAAATATATCTGGCAATGTATCAAATAATGTATGTTCAAAATAATAGAGGCCATTTTTCACTTCATCCAATACTTCTGGTTTCTTATGTCTTAATTCATCGGTATGCCATAAAGCCGTAACCTCATTAAATAAGCTATCTTTTAAAGCAGCTCTTTCCTTCTGAGTGATTAACGGGTTGTCCAATTTTCGTAAGTTTTCCGATATTCTTTTTTGTATTCCCAGAACGGTCCGCTTCGTTGCCTCTGTTGGATGGGCCGTCATGATTAATTCAATGGATAAATCATCCAGCACATTCTGAATCTCATCATCTGTAAGGGAATATTCGCTTACCTTACTAACTGCTTTCTCCAGAGAAAAGGATTGACTTGTTCCCTCCTCAAGTAAATACTGGCGCCTGCGTCTGATGCGGTGATTTTGCTCCGCAACATTAATTAGATGAAAATAGATAGAGAAAGCACGAATCACCTGCTGACGCATCGGCGGTTTTAAATTGCTGATTTCTTTTTTAAGTGCCACATATGTCTCTTTATCGAATTTTTTACGAATGCTTTTTGTCATTTCTCGAATTATTTCGACTTTATCAAATAGCTCTTTACCACCATGGAGGACCAAAATTTCGCCTAAGATGTTGCCAAGCATGTTGACGTCTTTCTGCAATAAGTTATTACTTTCGATAGTTTCTATCATTTAATCCCCTCCTTCGATCTGATTCTACTATTATAGCATTTATACTAATATTTAATAAAGTCTAAAAGTTTCCGGGACACGAGCGGGACGCAGGGACAGGCACCGAGACCACTGAAAAACGCACCTTTTTTTAAGACAAATTTTTAGATTTAAGCACAAGTTTTCTGAAATCTAACATTTCCATCTTTTAATTTCAAAAAAATGACAATAAAATTGAAATGAGACACCTTATTAGAGGATAGTATTGCTGCTATCCTCTTTATGTTAACCGCAAATGCGGTTAATTTGGCTTGTAATTCCATACTTTTTAGATCGTACCCCTTGGCACGATCTAGCCCATGAAAATTCTTCATCTCGCCATTCTTCCATTCCTGACAAGACCTTTTCTTGTATTTTTCTCTAAATTCATCTGACTTTTGTTCCTGACTGTATCCGTAAAATTCTGGGGTGTTGATCCCTATCTCTAAAATTCTACCTACTGTTTTACCCGAGATACATTGCTCCCTTAAAGGGCAATTTCTACAGGTTTCCTTTTCAAAATAATATCTATAGGTTTCCTTTCCACTCTTCCTCTTTTTGTAGACTTTTCTTTCGGTTTTATTTCCCTGTGTGCAAAACCATTCATCAGAATCTTTATTATAACTGTATAAATCTTCATCAATCTTGTATGCCATTTCACTTACTGGTATGTATGGCGTGGCTCCAACTTCTTTTATTTTATCTAGTATCGGTCTTCTAAAATAGGCTTTATCACCATATACTTCACCTATTGTGACGCCGCTTTTCTTGGTTAATTCCAGTAACTCATCAAACTTCTTTCCGTCTACATATGCCCCATCACTAACGTGTACGGCTGTGATAATTCGGTCTTCAGTTGTTATCATAAATTCCGTTTTGTACCCAAAGAAGTGAGAAGTTTTACTTTTATGTCCAACTCTAGCGTCCTGATCCACAATGGAACGAACCCCTTTTTGTTCCATAAATTTAGGGTTCTCTAATATTTCCCTTGCATTATCTATTACTTCCTTTGTTTTTGGGCTGCTTTCTATGTGAATTTTTTCCTCCACTTTAGCGATGGTGCCCTCAAGATAGGACTTCATCACTGCTTTAGCTTCTTTATGATCTTCTATTTCTTTATATTTAGGAATTTCCTGATTTATTTCTACCGGAACTTCCCCGTTTTCTTTCTCCATGGTCTTAAATAGCTTACTTGCTAGACGTTTCATGACTCGTTCTGCCGTACATTTAAATGTATTCGCCTCTGTGTGTGTGCTGTCAATACTTATTCCTGTCCCTTTAATGATGCCTTTCTCTACACATTGGTGGAGAAATTCCGCCATAATTTCATCCATGGTTAAATAAGCTTGCCCATCAACTTTCTTTCCTAATTTATCTTTACGAAATTTTGTTAATAGACTAGGATGAGGTAAATCATCCTCTGGATTAATACCCAAAAAATACATATAAGCCAGGTTTAATGAAGCCTCCTCTATCACTCGTACATCAGATAAATTATAGAGATGCTGTAAAAGTAACAGCTTAACCATGAGCTCAGGTTCTTTAGCTGGCCGACCATATCTATCAGAATATGTTTTTCTTAGCATTTCATTAATAAAACTAAAGTCTAGTTCATCTCTAAGTATCTTCAGCGTATGATTTTCAGGAATTTTATTATATAATATAGAGTAGATGCTTAATTGCATATCTTTGTCTTTGAGCATAAGAATAACCCCCAGTTGGTAATAGTTTCTCGACAATTCTATTATACCAAATTTCGGGGGTTTTTCTTTTTTAAACTTATATTTTTTGAATCTTCAATCGGACTTTTTCAGTGGTCTCGGACAGGCACCTCGACCCAAGTACCTCAGTCAATCAACTCGTTGAATAACACTTCTAGATATTCCTGTTATCCTTGATAGTTGTCGCAGTGACACACCTTCCATCGTTTTAACCCTTGCTAATATTGCATTTCTATTTTCTTTGTCCATTTGCTGGAGGGTACTTTTATCGGGAATTCCTAGTTGAAATAACATTTTCCTTACCTCGTCATCGGATTTTCTAACTTTGATTATATCCTCCAAGCAATGATCATCATTAGGTTGCAGCATATATTCGATATACAAATCAATCGCTTTATTCCTATCCGGCGAAAATAATTGAAGCCCAAAATCGATATCTATCATAGTATCTTGTTGGAAATATTCGTTAATACTCGTCCATTTACTTGCAAAAACGTTATTTGTAAGTCCTGCCTTTACTGGGTTTTGATGAATGTATCGAAGAACTTTTAAAAAATATGCTCCATTCTCCACATTTTCACTCTTATACCTATCCTGGAATAAATGTCCGGAGCGCTCGTATTTCATATTATACCAATATACATAGCTGGAACTAATTCTCTTGATGGCTTCCGAAAGGCTCTCCCCCGTTTCCTTTAATAATAAATGAACATGATTATCCATCAAACAATAACTGTAAATCGAGTAATTACTTATCGATTTATACTTTATTAATGTTTCCAAAAGCCTTCTCTTATCCTCATCATCCTCGAAGATTATTTGTCGATTAATTCCTCTTAGCATGATATGGTAAATCCCGCTCCGGCTCTTCTTCCTTGGTTCCCTTGGCATCTACGCATCACCTCGCGGCGGAATACTCTGTGTAATTACCAATCGCCCTTTTTGCGTAAGAATAGTTTGCACACGCCCCTGGGAACAGCCTCCCATATTGCTCCATTGGTTATGTTCTTCCTTCCACTCAAGTCGGAAATTGGCCTGGCTAGCCTTCTTGTTTTCATTTGTACTTGTACTCCAGAAACTTTTGCTTGTCCAACTGCGCATCCTGTTTTCTTGTTTTCCTGTGAACTCCATACATTCTAGCAATCCCTGAGTTGCAATCGCCACCAATGTCTCCCCCTATTTCAGTTACGTAGATAGGTATAAGTTAATCGAAGCCTAATGCCTTTGTCAAAATCCCAAAATCTAAAAATCGAATGGAATCCAGTGAGCAATTTTCAATTTTATTAAGATGAAAATTGCATTTTAAAGATGATCAATCAAACTAAAATCGATTTTTAATATATTTTTAGGTAAAAAAAAGACCAAGTGTCTCAAAAACACTCAGTCTAAGCCATGGAAATAGTTTGGGTCGAGGTGCCTGTCCCCGCGGTCACCTTTTTGATAATTTTGTTTCTTCTTTATTGATAATTCGTTTAAAGTTATCGATGTGATTTGCGATAAAAAACATCGTTAGCAATACTGCAATATAAACCGGTCCTCTACCATAATAGAAGATTGTATAAATGATGAAAGAAAGATAGGCTGAAAATGTGCCAAAAACGAAATAATTGGTGACAAAAGAGATACATAAAAAAATGATAAATGCCATAATTGCAAATTTCCAATTAAGAAATAGTAAAAAACCTAAGAAGGATGCTGTTCCTTTTCCCCCATTAAAATGAAGCGTTACTGGATAAATATGTCCAAGTAAAACAAACAAAGCATTGACATAAAGTAACAATACTTGTAAGTCAAAATGTATGTCCGCATAAACTAATAATGAAGCTGTAATAACTAAAGATATAATGGCTTTAAATACATCGATAAAAGCGACAAGTACGCCTGATTTCCAACCCAAAAGTATAAAAGTATTTGTGGCACCAGCATTTTTAGAACCACTACTTTTTATATTAAATTGTTTGTATTTACCAATAATTTGGGCACCGTTAATACAACCGAGCAAATAACCGATTAACATAATACTGATAAAAAACATGTTGCTCCTCCCTCTATTTTTGCGAAATAAGATGGTAGTGTTTCACCACTACAAATTTTATTCCGTTTCTCCTGACCCTTTTACATTCATTGTAAATCATATATTCTGTTCATCATTCTGCATAGACCGTCTATTATTTTATATCATTTAATTTGCCGTTAAACTCTATACGCCAATTCATGTCACTAGAGACGAATCCTGTGAAATAATGACAGGAAATAAGTTTCATCCTAGTCTCTTCCGTTAAGGCAATAAATATAGTAAAACACAAAAATAATGACAAATCGTACCAATTAATACAAACAAATGCCAGACAAGATGATGATAACGAAAACCACGCCAAACGTAAAAAATCGCACCAACCGTATATAACAAACCACCAACAACTAGTAATACTACTCCATTAGGATCGAGGTTTTCGATAATTTGCCTCCAGCCGAGTACAACTATCCAGCCCATTAGTACATAGAGTAATGTAGAGGTAAGGAGAAACCTCTTGGTAAAAAATGCCTTGAAGACAATGCCACCAACTGCAATCCCCCAAACGATACCGAACATCGTCCAACCAAGTGTTCCTTGAATCACATGAAAAATAAATGGGGTATATGTTCCAGCAATGAATAAATAGATCGAGGAATGATCGAAAATCTCAAATAAATCCTTTGCCTTTCCTTGGGGAAGGGCGTGAACCATTGTAGAGGAAATGTATAGTAAGAGCATCGTGGTACCAAAAATCGTAAAACTAACAATATGCCAAGCCGTTCCATTTATAGCTGCAGCGGCGATTAATACCACTAAGCCTACTACACTAAATAATGCCCCGATTCCATGCGTAATTGCATTCGCAATTTCTTCACCTTTCGAAAAAACATGTGTATTTGCCACGATTATCATTCCCTATTTCAAATTTACTTTTCAAACTACTTCTGCTCGCTAAGTATACCAGAAAAGAAACGCGGCAGAGACGGAGGGACAGGCACCATGTCCGCAATCCATTTCATTCAATGGTAGACGATGTTGATGTCCCTTTGTCCTTCCTTTTTATTATTTCTTATGTCTTCCTTAATAAAAATTCTTCTAAGGTTGACTAAATAACTGCGTATTAAATGTTCATCTTTTGCTTTACTGATAAAACGTTTTCCTCATTCATTCCTGTTATTTCGACAATATCTCTCACTTCCGTACCACTTTTTAAAAGACTTTGTACGATTTCCTCTAGCTTTTGTTCTAACTCCTTTTCCTTTGCTTCGATTTTCGATTGTTTCTGCTCTACGAGTCGTTCTCTCTGCTCTACTACTTGTTCTTTCTGCTCTACAACCCGTTCTTTCTCCTCTACCTCACTTTCTTTCTGTTCTACAACCCGTTCTTTCTCCTCTACTTCACTTTCTTTCTGCTCTACAACCCGTTCTTTCTCTTCTACTTCACTTTCTTTTTGCCCTATCTCTCTTTTCTTCTTCTCAACCGCTTGCTTCATTAGCTCCAAGTGCCGCTGTGCTGCTTCCTAGTCAATCACTTCTTTCAACCGTGATTCATAGGCAACATATTGTTCATGTGTCATGCTTAGTTCTTCCCATCTGTGAATTGCAGATTTCAACTGTTCATCTTGCATTGCAATTTCCTCCAATTCTCTATAGATATCTTCATAAGCCCTGTGGTTTCTTCCATCGACCATTCCAAGCAAAAGTAGCCATCTTGCTAGCACGTCATTCCAAGGATCTAGTTTATCGTCTTTCCAATCCTTGATTAACTTCGCCATTTCGATAAAATGGAACTCTATCACATTTGTCAATTGAAATTTTTCCTCATCCTCATACAAATGGTATATTGTGTGAAAACGCGTGGTTTCTCCGAATAAATTAAAGTTCATAATATTAATTGCTATAACTGGTCTAAGTTCTTGATATGTCTTCCCTTTTTGCATCGTGCTTCTATATATGCCCGCCCAATAATAAATGGAGCGTTTGACCATATCGTATTTGTTCGTAAACTGAATCTCTACATTAATCTGTTCATCCGCATCTGTAGTAACTAATAAATCCATTCTCGACCGCTTATCACCATCAAATTCTCCGCCAGCTTCAGTATTGGAAAAGGAAATATCCTTAATCCGCTCCCGACCTGTTCGTTGCAAAATTGCATTTAAGAACACGACGGTAATTTCTTTATTCTTTTCATTGCCAAATAATTGTTTAAAGGCATAATCTACTTTCAAATCCATTAGTTTTTCCAGTGGAATTCGCTTCAGAATCTTGGTAATCCGAGTTTTTTCTGAATTGGGTTTAACATATTTGTTAGGTTTTTCCATTATGGTGTCATTTGTAGTATATTCTTGAGGGGTTTCTCTGACAATTTCCTTGAGTGGCATTGCAGCACATCCTTATTGGATTGTGATGTCATACAGGGGTGTATTTCTAAAAATAGTATATCAGAAGAATAAATGAAAACCAAATGTTCCCTAGCAATTACAAACGATAGATAAAGCTACAACTAATACGAATAGTTTAGCAATTGCTGTATTAAAATTGGAAAAGATGATCATCGGCATAGACTAATTTTTCAATTGTGAATTGATCGCTTTTAAAGTTTACTTTTGAGTAGATTTTACAGTTATAACAGTGCCTTGTGATAAAGTGAACCTTCATTCAGTGGGGGTTTTCTTCATCCCCAACTGAATGTTAGTTGAACAGAATCGGGATTTTTACTGGCTGTTGATCCCCCACTTACAATTCTTGATCTTCCTCAAATTTTTGAAGTGGGGGTCTTACAGCCAGTTAATTCGGGATAAAAATCAGGCGCCTTCCTCCTACGAGGACGACGCCTGATTAAGAAGAATATGTAAGTACTTTCCTCTCTTAGCTTCTCATATGTGGGGATTCAGGGTTCATCTCCATAAACTCAATCCAATTTCCATCCGGATCTAATACCCAAAACTGGTAGTTCAAAGCCATTCCTTGGGAAATTTCTACTTCTAAGGGGACTCCACTTTTCTTCAACTGATCCGCCGTTTCTTGGATATCATCTACCTCGAAACAGATATGTTCCGCTCTATCTCTAACACCCTCGGCACCTCCGTAAAATAATTCAATGAAACACCCATCAGCCACTTTCACATAAACAATCCACGGTTCACCACTTGGTTGATTTAATTCAAACGCCTTCTTAAAACCAAGCTTATTACAATAAAAATCCAATGAGCGTTCCATATCTACTACATGAAATCCTTTGTGATTAATTCCTTTAATCATTATCTATTCCTCCTTATACTTTTTCTTCTGCCTCCCTACTATTTTACTCTTTTTATTAACACTATGCCTCCAATCGCTCTCATCTTAATGCATAAAACTTATGATATAATAGAATGTATTTTTATTATGCAGGAGGTTATTATCATAGATACTATTATTAAACAACATTCACAAAAACATAAGAAAATGATTGGCTTTGTTGTTGCATTTATTCTTATAGCGGCTGTTGGATTACTTTATGTAAAATGGTGGCCATATTATAACAAATCCATAACAGCAATAAATACACATTCGATTGGGACTTCCATTTTAGGAGACCTTTCCAGTATAACTCCTTCATGGCAGGCTGCAATCGACTATGCCATTGTATATTTTCAATCTGTATGGAAAGCAGCAGTACTTGGTATTTTATTAGGTTCTTTGGTTCAAGTTTTAATACCTACGCAGTGGCTGTTAAAAGTACTTGGGAAAACAACATTTGGCAGTACGGCAATTGCCGGTATCGCATCGGTTCCTGGCATGATGTGTACTTGCTGTGCAGCACCCTTGGCTGTTGGGCTGCGCAAAAAGAATGTTTCCGTCGGATCAGCACTTGCATTCTGGATCGGGAATCCAATGCTTAATCCAGCAACACTCATTTTTATGACTTTCGTATTATCATGGAAATTCACAGTGATGCGTCTATTATTTGGTATCATTTTAACCTTTGGAGTCAGTTATTTAGCCAATCGGTTTGTAAAAGACACTAAGCCAATCGATATCAATAAGCTGGTTACAGAAATAGAGCCAGAAGGAAGTTTCCTATCAAGATGGTTGAAAAGCTTAGGTACAATGCTTCTTTATATTGTACCTGCATATATCTTGTCTGTTTTACTATTAGGAGCGGGACATGTCTGGTTATTTCCACACCTTGGTGAGTCGACAGCAAATAGTCTGATTGCAATCATTATTTTTGCGATTACCGGAATGCTGTTTGTTATCCCAACTGCTGCTGAGATCCCAATTATCCAGACATTTTTATCTCTAGGACTTGGCGGTGGACCTGCAGCAGCCTTACTGATTACATTGCCTGCAATCAGCCTGCCATCTTTATTAATCGTGTATAAGTCGTTTCCTAAAAAGGTATTACTATTTGTAAGTGCATCGGTAGTAATCCTCGGTATCATAAGTGGTTTAATAGGTAAAATAATTTTTTAATATAGGCAGCCTCGACTAAGTTATTTTCCAGGTTGAAGAAATGCAATTTTCTATCCAGTGTTCTATAATATTTAATATAGAAACAAAAAGAAAGGTCGGATAAAAATGACAGATACTACGAATGTAAAGCTAACATCATACACATCCAAGGGTGGGTGTGGCTGTAAAATCGGACCTGCTGACTTGGCGAAAGTGTTAAGGGAATTACCACCCGCGACTCCAAACCCAAATCTTCTAGTAGGTCTGGAAACAGGCGATGATGCAGGCGTCTATAAACTAACAGATGAACTGGCAATGGTACAGACAGTTGACTTTTTCACACCTATCGTTGATGACCCATATGACTTTGGACAGGTTGCAGCTGCAAATGCGATTAGTGATATTTATGCTATGGGCGGTAAGCCGTTAACAGCTTTAAATATTGTTGCATTCCCAATTCATACATTGGAAAAGCAAGTATTAGCGGAAATTCTTCGCGGTGCGGGTGATAAACTGAAAGAAGCTGGAGTTTCGCTTGTTGGCGGCCACTCAATCGATGACCAAGAGCCTAAATTCGGGTTAGCTGTGACAGGTATTGTCCATCCTGATAAAGTACGGACAAATGCCGGCGCTAAACCTGGCGACAAGCTGATTTTAACAAAACCAATTGGAGTTGGCATCACAACAACCTCCATTAAGCGCGGTATCGTAACGGATGAGGAAATTAAGCGAGTCACAACTGTTATGTCAACGCTGAATAAAACAGCTGCAGAGATGATGGAACCCTTTAATGTACATTCATGTACGGATGTGACTGGATTTGGCTTGCTTGGACATGCTTCGGAAATGGCAAAAGGAAGCAATGCAGGCATTCGCATTTATCAAGAACAAGTTCCAGTACTGCCGAGAGTAAGAGAGCTTGCTGAAGCAGGTGCTGTACCTGGTGGAACGAAGAATAATTTTGCACATCTTCAAGGTGATGTTACCTTCAAACAATCGATGGACCAAATCGATCAATACATTCTCTGTGATGCAGTTACATCCGGTGGGCTTCTGATAGCTATCCCTAATGAAGAAGCTGACGAACTGTTGACCAATCTAAAAAATGCTGGTGTTGAAGCTGCATTAATTGGGGAAGTAACAGAAGAAAACCCTGGCCACATTCATGTTTTATAATATTTAAAAGTACATGTGCAATCAGTAAAAAATCGGCAACCTGCCGATTTTTTACGTTCAGGCAATTTGAAAGGTGGAAAACTGCATGTTTCAGGATATTTCAATCGACGATTTAATCGTATTAAAAAATAAAGGAGAATTAACGGTTATTGATGTCCGTTCTCCGTCTGAATATAAAGATGCTACCATCCCAGGCAGTATCAACATTCCTTTTTTCAATGATGAGGAAAGAGCGGAAGTTGGAACAATTTACAAGCAAGTGAGTCCGCAAGCAGCAAAAGACAGAGGCCTGGAAATCGTTTCTGCCAAATTACCCGATTTCATCAAGAAATTTAGAAAGCTGGAAGGTAATAAAGCTGTATTCTGTTGGCGTGGCGGGATGCGCAGCAGAACTACAGCTACCGTGCTTGCCCTAATGGGAATAAAAGCATTTCGGCTCGATGGCGGCTATCGCAGCTTTCGGCACTGGGTTGTAGACAAGCTGGAAAATACCGAATGGCGGAAAGAAGCAATCGTGTTAAACGGATATACGGGATCGGGCAAGACATTGATATTGCAGCAGCTGCATGAGGCAGGCTATCCTGTTATCGATTTTGAAGGGCTGGCAAATCATAGAGGTTCTAATTTCGGCCAAATCGGATTGGACCCAAACAACCAGAAAAAGTTCGATGGATTGTTGATTGAAGATTTAATCCGGCTAAAAGATTCTTCATATGTCCTTTTTGAAGGTGAAAGCCGGCGAATTGGTAAAGTAGCGCTCCCTAATTTTATTATGGAGATGAAAGATAAGGGGACCCAACTAATTATCGAAATGCCTATTGAAGAAAGAATGATTCATATTCTCGATGATTATCATCCTTGGGAGCATCAAGAGGAGTGTATCGAAGCTTTTGCCCGGGTTAAAAAACGGATTCATACACCAATCGCAGCGCAAATCGAATCCGATTTAAAGTCAGGAAACTTTTCTGAAGCGGTAGGACTTCTGCTTGAATACTACTATGATCCCCTTTATGACCATACAGCAATGCAGATTCCAGCAGATCAAAAAATTCGAATAAAGGCAGATAATATCGACGAAGCAGTTGAATCATTGAAAAAATATCTGGATGTGAAACAGCAAACGAAGCAGATATAGCTGGTGGAGAGCGGGAATGGTAAGGGATTTTTTATTAGTGGTGGTGCTGAGATACTTCAAGGGCAGAGCAAATATGATGCTGCATTAGATAGATTTAACATATGTAGCATTATGAGTTGAGATTTCCGTAATTGGCTCCATCATTGCCTTTTAACGCCCCACTTTTTATTTATTCGCTCCACCTCAATGCTCATACAATTTCCAAGCTGCATACATGTAACTGGGGTCAGACCCTGTAATCCCCCTTGTCCCTTTAGATCTATTTCCCCAATCCCCTTTTTTCCATAATTCGACAAAATATGGTAAAATAGGCCTAATTGATTATTGAGAATTTTATTCGCCAAAAAAATCACGCGGAGGTATCAAATTGCTTGCCAATTTCAATAAAAAGAAAAAATTACAGGCTTATTTAGAGCAAGAAATGCATTCCTACCAAGAAATCTTCGAGAACTCGCCTGACATCCTGCTCTTTGTTGTGGACCTTAAGGGAGTGATTGTAAACGTCCATGGAGGAATTATCCGATTATTGGGCGTGGATGTAGACGAAATCGTCGGAAAAAAATACCGTAGCTATATTTACAAGGAAGACGTTAAGATAGTAAAAGATTATTTTACTAAAGTATGGAATGGAGAAACACTATATGTCAAATATCGAGTTACGAATAAAATAGGCGATATCATTCCTATCGATGTAACACTAACACCTATTCAACTAGAGGATCGTGAAGTCATCGGTTTTTATGGATTAACGCATGATATTTCCACCGAACGACATTTGAAGCAAGAAAATTTAAAGTTACAGGAAAGACTTAAATCAATCATTCATCATGCACACGAAATCATTGGCATCCTAGATTCTGAAGGAAAATTCATCTTTGAGAGCCCATCCATTGAATCTTCTCTTGGTTATAAAGTGGCGGAAATTACGGGGCAGAAAAGTTTTGACTTTGTCCATCCCGACGACTTGCCTACGGTGATGAGAAAGTTTGATGAAATTCTCAATCGACCGAATACCCCGTTTACTATAGAGCTTCGCTTAAGACATAAAATAGGGGAATGGCGCGATTTTACGGTCGTTTGCACCAATTTGCTTGAAAACCCAAATGTAAACGGGATTGTTTGTAACCTCCAAGACATTACGGAAATAAAAAGACAAGCGCTCGAAATTCAGTATATGGCATATCATGATTACTTAACTAAATTACCTAATCGTCGTGCTTTTGAAGACAGGCTGGACCTTGAAAGTCGGCTGGCCAATGTGGACGGACGAAAATTTGCTGTTCTGATTTTCAATTTAGACGGGTTTAAGTTTTTAAATGACACTTTCGGGCATGATATTGGCGATCTGCTATTAATGGAAGTTGCAAGAAAGGTAAATAGTGCACTTCATAACGATATAGAAATGATGGCAAGAATTGGCGGTGATGAGTTTGCTATATTAATGACTAACTTGCACGCTATCGATCATATTGAAAAAATAGCTAAAGCAGTATTACATGTATTTGAGAAATCATTTAAAGTGAAGGATTATCAGCTTTATCTAACAGCAAGTATCGGTATTAGTATTTATCCTGAATCTGGGGAGGACGCAGCTTCTCTCATGAAGAATGCAGGTGTTGCCGTGTATCTCGCAGAAAAAGCAGGTCATAATACATATGAGATTATTTCACCAACCGCAAATGTTGAGACCTACAAATTATTTTCTTTACGAAATGAGCTTCGACATGCGTTTCACAATGATCAATTCCTTGTCTATTATCAACCGATAATGCATGCAGAGACAAATGAAATTGACGCTGTAGAGGCACTCGTTCGTTGGAATCATCCGATTTGGGGAATCGTTTTGCCGAATGAATTTATTCCACTCGCAGAAGAGTCAGGGTTAATCATTGAGATTGGCGAATGGGTATTGAAGACTGCTTGTAAGAAATTGCGGTCTTGGCATGATGCTGGATACATGGTAAAAGCATCTGTTAACCTTTCTTTGATTCAATTTTCACAAATAGATTTGATTGACATAATTACAAGTACTTTACAAGAAAATGACCTCGATCCGAAATGGTTAACGCTTGAGATTACCGAAACCGCGATGTTAGAACAAAAAGAGAAAGTGTTGAAGAAGATTGCTCAAATACGTGCGTTAGGTATCCAAATCTCACTTGATGATTTTGGAGCAGGATTTGCTTCATTTAAAAACTTAAAAGACATCAAACCAGATATCTTGAAAATAGATAAATCCTTAGTGAAGGACATTCCTTCCGAGCAGGACAGTACCGAAATTGTAGCTTCCATTATTCAATTGGCCCATCGGTTGTCCATACAAGTGGTAGCGGAAGGCATTGAAACAAAAGAGCAGAAAGAATTACTATTAAAATTGGAATGCGAGAGAATGCAAGGGTATCTATTTAGTAAACCTGTTTCAGAAGAAAATATCGAGAAAGTATTAGAAAGAACTATAAATACAGAGATAGACCCATTACCTTTCCAAGAGCAAAGAGCCTATTTCCGACTTGATTTACAATATCCGCTGGAAGCACTGATGACCATTTCAGAGTTGAATGGAAAGAAAGTACAATTAGGATACACGAAAGTCTTATTTGAAAATTTAGGTCCAGGTGGATTACGTTTTTTATCAAATATCAAACTTCCCGTAAGTTCGGATATACTAATAAAGTTCCAAACAACCCTTACCGATGAAGACTTAACCTTTTACGGAACAATCGTCCATGAATCAGAGCTAGATGGGTTAAATCGATATGGTGTTGAATTCATTATGGATGAACAAGAAAGGGGAAACCTGATTACAAAGTTCAATCAGCTGCAAGTACAGTTAAAGAAGAGCCCCCTTTTGCCAGGATCCCCATTCGTGACAGAGGATGTGTTTACTTACTTTAAGCAGTTGTAAGTGAATTTACGTAACATAGGATTCTAAATTAGAACTATAATTATATAGGAGAAAATCGTAAATCAACCAGTTATTTCTTGGTTGATTTCTTTTTGGTGCTAGGGAATCGGGAGGAAAATCATAAATGGTTAAAGCCTATCTAATTGAACTGGTTCCAATTTTGGAGAGCACATGAAAAAGTTGGGGTGACCACTCCCCCTTCAAACCGTATGAATAATACTTTTGAGATACAAGATTGTGGTAGTGATCTGATCCAACATTACTTCATTTATTTCCGCAAAACCATCGTTCACAATCTAGTTTGATATTTTCAACTCCATCTTCTATAGTGTCTAACTTTATCTTTAGACTTTGGAGATAGTTATCTATCTCTTGTAATAGTTCTTCCAAAATAACCACCTCAGACGAGCATTATAAACTAAAATGAATAATTATGCATCATCCAACTGATTTATCGTTATATTTTGTAAAACTATAAATGATTCGGACTTTTACTTTTGCTATATCTTTAGTATGTTATTTAGTATTATTTGATTCAATTTCAATAATCTTTGTGCTGTGTATTTGTCCAAATCCATATCCTTGTGATATTGTCTATGCCTATATATTATTTGAAAATAAACGGAGGGACAGGACCATTTCTGCAATCCATTTAGTATTTAATTCAATGGTAGACTGTACCTGTCCCTCTGTCCTTATTAAAACCCCTTCTATTCATTTGCAGTGCGCTGAAAAAAAAGGACAATTGTATTTTCAATCGAATAGAGTAATTCTAATGCACTATTCGAAGTAGTATCATGATAAGCGTCAAAAATGAAATACTGGATTTAGTTGGAGTGAAAGAAGTAGAGATTCCATCTTCACTACTTAGTTGGAAAAAAACGGATATATCTGCAACATAGATTGATAATTTGTTAATCGTAGGAGCACTTTTTTTATGTTTGATCATCGCTGCAGAAAGACAAGTTTGCTCCACCCTTTCCATCTTTTTGACCCATTTCGGACAAGAAATTGATCCATCGCCATAAGAGAGCCACTATCGAATATGATAGTGGCTTAAGATGATTATTGATGTAATCCGTTCCGTTCGTTCCTTCATGGATACTTTTCCATCAATGAATATATTTTAAGAATCTACTTAATATATTACTGATTTGCATTAATAATAGCTTGAACTTTTTCTTTTGCATTTGATAAAGTCGTTTCCAAATCTTGCTCTCCCAACAAGTACAATTCTACCTCAGCATAGTAAGCCTCCTGCGCTTCTGTAATATATGGTTTGGGAACATTTACCTCGGAAGGAAGAGAATTTTCCAGGGTATATAATAGTGACTCTAAATCAACAGCTTCTGGGTTTATAGTATCTGAGACTAAATCTTCGACTACTTCCGTTAAATTAGCTTTGTTCCAAGATGGGAGATTTTTTCCTTGTACTATCATTCCCTCAGTTGTCATCCATCTGATAAATTGATATGCTTCCTCTTTATATTCTGAGTTCTTTGCTATACCAAATATATCACTACCTGTATAGTTGTGGTTTATATCATCTTTCTTATTCTTTGGCCAAGGTGCCCATGCCATGTTCATTTCTGGTGTGAATGCTCCCCATTCAGTAATCATATAACTACCAGTTGGCACCATGCTTACTGATTCTGAGAAAAACTGTTGTCGATAGTCAAGCTTCTGAGAAAGAATTTCCGCCAAAGGCACTGAAGAGCCATCTACTTGTTCCATATCATATCGTAGTTTTAATCCTTCTTCTATCAGAGGGTCATCCATATTAGATGAACCATCTTTATTAAGAATTGAAATGTTTTCAGATTTACCCATTAATTTTGGAACATCATAGATTCCTAGAGATGTATGGAAGTATGATCCATACCTTTTGGAAGCACCTTCTCCTTTTGTTAACTTCTTCGCATAATCTTTATATTCATCCCAAGTCCAATCCGTTGGAACTGGTAATCCTACCTCATCCAAATGATCTTTGTTAAGTAATACTAAACGCGAACTTCGTTTACCTGGTAACCCATAATAGGATCCATCTATTTCGTAACTAGGACTACTATACTCCTCCTGTATATTTAGGTTTTCTTTTTCAATGAAAGAATCTAATGGTGCTACTAAACCTGCCTGCACCCGCTGCATAAGTTCTCTATCATTTGCAAATATAAAAACATCCAATTGTTCACCAGAAGAAGCTAGCAAATCTAATTTTTTCATATAATCAGCAGGATTCAAATTTTCAACTAAAGGTATAGATTCTATATTTACCTCTGGATGTTCTGCTTCATATGTTGCAATAACTTCATCCCAGTTTCCAGCTTCTTCAGTGTACCAGTGATGGAATTTCAAGGTTATCTGATCTCCTGATTCTTCGTTGCTTGCATTTGAAGCATTTGAACATCCCGCTACCAAAAGTAGAAATAAAGTACTTAACAAAAACACCTTCCATTTGCTTTTCATTTCTTTTCCCCCTAACTTATTTAACTTTTAATTTATACATTTTATCCTTTTACTCCACCTAATTGAATACCATCAATAACCTGTTTTTGTCCCAACATAAACACAATCAGCAAAGGTATAATTGCCGAAACGGATGCTGCCATCATTAAAGAATAAATAGATCCGTGTACATCAGCAAACTGAGCAATACCTAATTGTAGTGTGTAAAGCGATTCAGACCGTAAGAAAATTAGTGGGGTCTGATAATCATTCCATGTCCAAATAAATCGTAGAATTGCATAGGTTGCAATTGCAGGTCGGACTAGCGGAAGTGCAATATGAAAAAAAGTTCTAAAATGTCCTGCACCATCAATTTTTGCAGATTCTATTATTTCATTATTGATTCCTAAAAAAAACTGTCTGAGCATAAATGTTCCAAATACACTAAAGCTATTTAATAGTATTAATCCTAGATGTGAATCAAATAAATCTACCCAACTGTAAAATAGAAACTGTGGTACAAGTAATGACTGTGAGGGAATCATATAAGTTGCTAGAACGATTAAAAAAATAATATCTCTCCCTTTAAATTTAATCTTGGCAAAAGCATATGCCGCTAAACTAGAGACGGTTACAGAAGTTAATGTAGTTAATACAGTTACTTTAATTGAATTCCAGTAGTATAATAGAAAGGGTTTTTCGCCAAACCAAACTTCTGAATAATTGGTTATTGCATTCCAGGTATTTGGAATCCAATCAATTGGAAAAGATAATACATCTTCTTCTAATTTAAAGGATGCGGAAATCATCCAAATAAAGGGTGATATAAACACGATGCCACAAACCGCCATAATTACGGTTATAATTAATTTCCTAATGTCAATATTTCTTACATGTTCCAATTACCTTTCCCTCCTTTCAATTAATAGTTAACCCATTTTTTCTGCACAGTCCATTGTAAAAATGTAATTAGCAGGACTAAGACTAACAATATTAAAGCTATTGCTGAAGAGTAACCTGTTTTCAATTCAACAAACGCTTCTTGATAAAGATAAAATACCGGTACAGATGTTGAATTTGCCGGACCTCCATTTGTCAACACAATAATCAAATCGAATACCTTAAAAGTACTAATAAACCCTGTGACTAACAGAAAAAAAGTTGTCGGTGAAACAAGAGGTACTGTGATTTTCCTAAATTTATACCATGATGAAGCCCCGTCCATCTCTGCAGCTTCATAGAGTTCTTTTGGTATATTTTGAAGCCCTGCTAAATAAATAATTAATTGAAATCCAATGTTTGTCCAAATTAAAATTATCATTACGGAAGGAAGTGCATAACTTATATCTGCAATCCAGCCTGGAGGACTTTCTACTCCGAGTGACATTAACAATTGATTAACGGGACCAAAGGTTGGGTGAAACAGGACTTGGAATACAATCGCAATCGCTACCACACTTGAAATATATGGCATAAAATAGATAACCTTAAAAAAGTCTTTAAAATAAACATGGTTATTTATAACGACTGCGAGAATTAAAGATACTAATAGACCAAAAGGAACGACTAAGAGCAAAATAAAGTTGTTTATTAGAGATTTTATAAATATTTCATCATTAAATAATGTCCTGAAATTTTCCATCCCAATAAAATTAAAATCCCCGATCCCCGTTATAAAATTCCAATCAGTAAAACTTAAAAAGATTGTAGCAAGAATTGGAATAATAACTAAAGTGGTAGTCCCAATTAACATAGGCGCTAAAAAAATATAACCAGCTATAGTTTCTCGCCATCCCTCAAATTTAGGTCTTTTATTTCTAATTGGACTTTTATTAGATCCTACGATTGTTACCGTTTTCAATTCCTTGATATCACGTGCTTCTATTACTTCACTTGCTTCTTTTATTTCAATCACCCCTTTTCTTTTCTTTTTACCATTATATTCTTAGTGGTTGCCAGTAACAATGAACTATTTTTACTTAATTGGAAATATTTTTACTTATTAATGAAATTTATTGTTTATAGACATTATTTAAGTGTAGAATCAGAGTATCTACAAGCCTAAGGAGTGAGGAAAATGCCAATCAATAGATTCAGTGCATTTGTTTATAAAATATCAGATTGGATTATGAAATTAGTTCTAGTTAATATATTATGGATTTTACTCTCTTTATTCGGTCTACTCATTTTTGGTTTTTTTCCAGCAACGATTGCTATGTTCTCCGTTATTCGGTCACTAAGTAAGAAAGAAGAAATATCCATTTTTAAAAAATTTTTGTATGTTTATAAACAAGAATTTCTAAATAGTAATCTCATGGGATCTATTATCATATTAGTCACAATCATTTTTTATTTAGATATACGTTTTGTCCAGGAAATAAATAATGAGATTTTCCAGTTATTATACTACCCATTAGTTATTTTAAATTTAATTTTTTATTTAATCGTTTTGTACATCTTTCCAACGTATGTACAATACGACTCAAAAATAATTCAACTCTTTAAAAATGCCTTTCTAATCATGATCATGAACCCACTAATAACTATTGTTATGCTATCAAGTTCCGTTGTCTTATTATTTGCTATAGTTTTCTTTCCTGCAATCATACTATTTTTTAGTGGAAGTATCTTTGCTTTATTTATTATGTCGGCTGCTACTACTGCTTTTGAGAAAGTAGAACAAAAAAAGGTTGAGTTTCATTCAAGAAGTTAAATAAATTCCACCTACTAATGCAGGTGGAATTTATTTTCTGCTTACGAAAGATGTCAGCATTACGTTATCGAAAAATAGTCTTATGTCCATCTGTAACAGGCTATGAAAAACAGTTTTTCCGAATTAATTTTAAGTAGGCATTTACGCAATGCTGGGATTATGAAAGAACTTGGCTTTTCATGCCTTACTATTTTTATGTTTATAGCCATCCAATTGAACCAGTGATGCCATCTTTTTGATCCACCTCTGCCATGAATTTAATCCATTAAAGACAGAACTGATCCACCCTCCTATATAATGAAGGAGCACATTGGTGCAAATTTATTATATAGGAGGTTTTTTTGTGGTTAAGTATCGAGAAATCTTAAGGCTTCATTCACAGGAAGTCACACAAAGGGGGATAGCTTCAAGCTGTGGTCATTCGAGGAACACGATTAGAGAACTAATTCGAAGGGCAGAGGAGAAAAATATTCAGTGGCCATTTGAAAAGGACATGACAGATGTAGACCTACAAATGATTTTATTTCCTGAGAAAAAAATATCTTCCGACCATCATCGGAAACCTGATGGAGAGTATATTCACAAAGAATTGGCGAAATCAGGGGTAACACTATCTCTTTTATGGGACGAGTATTCCTTACAGTGTAGGGAAACTGATGAAATTCCATACAGTTATCGGCAGTTCTGTAGGTTCTACAATGAGTATGCAAGAAAAACAAAAGCAACAATGCATCTTACAAATAACTTAACAGGAGAAGATATTCCTGTTTATATTTTCGTTTCTGCGTTGCCATGTAGTCAATATGCGTATGTGGAAGGTTTTTTATCCATGGATGTAGAGAGTTGGATTACAGCTCATATTCACGCTTTTGAATTTTATGGGGGAGTTACAAGAATTA
The DNA here is from genome assembly GCF_003369575.1 of Oceanobacillus arenosus. GTDB lineage: Bacteria > Bacillota > Bacilli > Bacillales > Amphibacillaceae > Oceanobacillus > Oceanobacillus arenosus. Next base: position 92,512 of record NZ_PIOC01000003.1, read on the forward strand.
TTGTTCCTGATAATTTAAAGACTGGAGTGACAAAATCGTCCCGTACCGATCCTATTATTAACGTTAGCTACCAAGAGATGGCTGAATATTACCAGACTACAATTATCCCAGCACGTGTACGTCATCCCAAAGACAAACCAAGTGTAGAAGGAAATGTCGGTCATATATCAACTTGGATTATCGCTTCCCTTCGTCACGAGAAATTCTTTTCACTATCAGAGCTAAATAAGGCAATTAAAGAAAAGTTAGATGTGGTAAATACAAAATCTTTTCAGAAGAAAAGTGGGAGTAGACAGGAGACATTTTTAAAAGAAGAAAAATTCGCATTGATGTCCCTGCCTAATTCACCATATGAGATTGCAAGCTGGGCAAAGACAGTTGTCCAGCTTGACTATCATATAAAAATTGATAATAATTATTACTCTGTTCCCTATGATTATATCAAATGTGTGGTAGACGTTCGAGTAACGAGAAATATAATCGAAGCATTTTATAAGAATATACGGATTGCTTCACATAAAAGGTCTACTAGGACGGAAGGAGACTACAATACCCTTCCTGATCACATGCCCAGAGACCATAGAAAGTATGCAGAATTTGATAAGGATTATATTTTAGAGTGGGAGCGACCGCCGGTCCATCCACCTTATTAACGATTGAAAGAATCCTAGAATCTTATTCAGTAGAAAAACAAGGACTAAAGTCCACATATGGATTAATGAAGCTTGCGGATAAATACTCTATCGAGCGCATAGAGAAAGCATGCGAGAGAGTATTCTCTTATACGCCAAGACCAAAGCTAAAAAGTATACAGACAATATTAAAAACAGGACATGATAAATTACCATTAGAAAACAGAGAAAAAGAATCTAGCACACGAAAAAATGATAGCGCATACGGATTCACTCGTGGAGCTGATTATTATGGAGGAAACGATAATGACAACTGATAATACGTTAACGAAGTTAAATGAAATGAGAATGTCTGCGATGGCAGAAACATTTAGAGAGCAATTGAGAAATCCAGAATATCAAGAACTGCCTTTTGAAGATCGATTTGGATTACTGGTTGATATCGAGTGGTCCAGAAGACAAAAACAATAAACTTGATCGCCTAATAAAATCAGCTGAATTACGTGATACACAGGCATGTATCGAGAATATCGAATATCATCCGGATCGAAAGTTGGATAAAACACAAATCTTACGCTTAGCAACTGGTAATTATATTGAAGAGCATCATAACATTATATTAATGGGTGCTTCTGGAAATGGAAAAACGTATTTAGCCTGTGCATTTGGCATCGCTGCATGTCGTCAATTTTATAAAGTGAAATATATTCGATTACCAGACTTATTGGACGAATTGGCAATCGCAAGAGGGGAAGGAACTTACAGAAAGGTTATGAAAAAGTACAAGAACCTAAACTTACTTATCTTAGATGAGTGGCTATTAATTCCGTTAAAAGAGACAGAAGCAAGAGATCTTCTTGAAATTGTAGAAACACGCCATCAGGTAGGGTCAACTATCTTCTGTTCTCAATTTGATCCCCGTGGATGGCATGATAAGATTGGCGAAGGTACACTAGCAGACGCCATTCTGGATCGAATTGTACACGATTCTCATAATATACTTATTGATGGAAAAGTTTCAATGAGAGAACGAAACGGATTGCATCAATAATACTCTTGAGCCACTATCAAAATATGATAGTGGCTCAGTTTTGGCATAAGTGGATCATTTTCTTGTCCGGGTTGGGTCAAAAAGATGGCAAAGGTGAATCTAACCTATGTCCTTCTTCATTTTAAACTATATCAACAAACTTATGAAATTAGATGATTTATATAAATTAGTGCGACCTATCCTTCAAAAGAAGAATGTTTTAGAGTCTATTCAAGTACACCTGTTTATCTTTAAAGGATTCATCTTGCTCTTAAAAGGTGTCGACAAAGTTTCTACTTCTTTTTTCCTAGCTTTATATTTTGACTTATCAGATCCCCATCCTATCATTATAATTCGGTAGGATTTTTTACTATATACGTTTATCGTTTTTTCAAAGCATCTGCTTTACTATCCAAATTAGTTTCTCCATCTAATGCATAAAATTTATATTCGGTCGGGGAAATTCCAAACTGCTTTTTAAACGTCTTAAAAAAATAACTTTTCGAATCGAATCCTAACATCTCAGATATTTCTCCCATGGTTACATTAGAACTATCTATTAACTCTTTTGCTCTTTCCATCTTTGATTTAATGACAAAATCAATAAAATTTTCATTTGTATCTTTTTTATAAAGTCTACTAAAATAACTTGGATGTAAATATAAATAATTAGCTACGTCCTTTAAACTAATCTTTTTGTCCAAATTCATTAAAACATAATTTTGAGCTTTAACAATTTCAGTTCTCCTAGATACCTTATCTATATCCTCTATCTTCTTGATAATCTTTATTAAAGCTGATTTCAGGGTCTCTTCAATTTGAAAGATTGTCTCTGCCTTTGTAATAAAATCTTCCGCTACTGAAATTGAATATTTGGGCTCGAAATTCTGTATGGAGTTGAACTTTAAACTAAGATCCAATAAAAGTTTCAACATCCATTCTCTTACAGTATTTGGATGAAACTTATGTTCATTTATAAATGTTACCCATTTATGAATCGTATTCTCAATACCATAAGTATTTCTCTGAACCATTTGTGTTCGAAGTTCTTCAAAAGCATTTGCGTAATATATGAATATATTTTCAGAAGAATAGCTGAGTTTTTCCAGTTTTACGATTGATGCATCTTCCATATAAAACCTTTGTTCAGCCATGTTTATCATCATTTTTAATTGTTCTCTAATACCTTCAGTAATTTTACACTCATTTCCAACAATACTTGTAATACTTATGTTCATCTTATCTTGTAAACTGTGTAGAATTTCTTTAATAGATTTCGCTACTTCCTGAAAGTGATTATGATTATTTACCATGAAATAAGAATCAGAATAGAAAATAAAAAACATTGATTCCTTATAAAATATGCTAAAGTTTTTTCTAGTTCCTTTAAGCGTATCACTAACAATATTATCGATTCTTAACTTTAATATTTCATCTGAACTATAAACATTTCTAATTTCTTCATACCTGTCAATAAAACAAATGACAGGAATACATATACTGAAATTTATATCTAATCCTATTTCACTTCCCTCCTGTTTCTTCCATATACTTTCTTCGTCCTGCTTATTTTCTAATACCCAATCTAAAAATCTGCTTTTAAGCGTAAGAAGATTTTTCTTTTTTAGAATTTCCATTTGATTTTTCATTTCTTTTTCTCTATCCAGTTTCTCTTTTAATTTAATTAGCAAATTTATAATTTTATCAGATTCCATAGATTCTTTTAAAATATAATCATATGCATCCAGTTTTAGTGCTTGTTGAGCATATGTAAAATCATCATGACAGGATAAAATGACAGAATAAATATTTGGATTAAGTCCTTTAATATGTCGGATTAAATTTATCCCATCCATAATAGGCATTCCAATATCAGTAATTACAAGATCTACCATTTCAGATTTAATGTATGTTAAAGCTTGTTCTCCATCTTGAAATTTTCCGGAAATAGAAAATCCTAATTTTTCCCATGGAACCATTTGTGTTAAATATTCTAATACTAAATAGTCATCGTCTACAAGCATTATTTTATACATTTCTTAACACTCCCTGTATCCTAGGAATATAGAACTTTATCTCAGTTCCCTTATTTTGTTGACTATCAATCTCCATACGGAATTCTTTTCCATAGGTCATTAATAATCTCTGATAAACATTACTTATCCCTATTCCATTAAATGACGCTTTATTTTTACTTTGGCTAATTGCGTTAATACTTGACAGATTTCTTCTAATTTCGTGTAGTTTTCCATCATCTATTCCTTTTCCATTATCTTTAATACTAATTAACATTATGTTCTCTTCTAGCCATGAAGTTATAGTAATGGTTCCACCTTTTTGATTAAACCCATGTATAATAGCGTTTTCAATCAGAGGCTGCAGAAACAACCTTGGTATTTCTAACATTAATGTATCAGAAGCTAAATTACTGGATATTTCAACATGACCATTGCGTCTAAAATTCATTAATTGTACATAATGATCGACAATTTCAATTTCCTCGTATAATGGAATAAATTCGTTATTCCTGTTTATTGTCTTACGTAAAAGCGAAGATAGAGATTGTATTAATCTTGCACTATCCTTATCACCATTCATTGTTATTTTTAGCCGTAGTGAATTCAAAATATTAAATAAAAAATGTGGGTTAATTTGTGCCTGGAGCATCTCCAATTCTGCTTTCCGTTTACTTTTTTCTTCAGCTTTTATTTGAAAAATCATTTCTTCTATCTCATCAAGCATATTATCAAAGGATTGTGCCAATAACTCAATATCTCCTTCTCCTTTAATATTGGAACGAACTTGTAAATTTCCTTGCTCTACTTTATTTGTAACATGCCGAAGCGTACTTATTGGATTAGTTAATTTTCTAACCAAAAATATAAGGATAATTAAGAATATAGAAGAAAAAACAAATAGCATAACTAAAGTAGAACGCGTAATGGTATTTATTCTTCCAACTGTTTCTTTATAAGGAACTAAACTAACTAGATTCCAATCAGCTGATGACAATGGATAACTAACTAAAAAATATTCTATATTTTTGTAATCGACTACATGATAACTAGGCCGGTTATTGTCAACTAGATCTTTATATTGAAATTCCCTCTGAATTTCTTGTTCATTTTGACTGGAAAGAATCATTCCATTAGAATCGATAAGCTTAAATTCTTGTTTCTCATTTGAAACAAATTGATTCAATATATTGCTGATTTCTCTTTCCCCTATACTGATAATGGTATACGCGTTTGTATTACTTGTTAACTTTAGAGACTTTGTAATAGAAATAAAATAAGGATACTGGGCTTTTACTGATTCAATATAACTCGGATGAGTACCAATCCAATTAGTTTTGTAATAGTAGGAATTATCCGATTTATTTATCCACTTTGAATCAAGTAAATTTGTAAAGTCATGATTATTTTTCGGGTAATTCGTGTAAGCGAAACCATTTTCCATAATAATTGTGATATAAAATGGTGATAATAAATAGGTTATATCATCTAAAATATCAGATATTTTAATATACTTCATTTTATTTATATCAGTAACGGTATTATTATTGTTATGAAGGTTTACATTTTCCTTCAAAATTAAATTGATTTTATCATCAAACTGAATAAAATTTGATACATACAATAAATCATCTAAATAATTGGTGATATTTAAATCTAATAATCTTAAAGTATTTTCTATTTCATCGACTGCTCTATTCTCAAGTTCATCTTTTGTATTGAAGTTAGATAATAAAACTGTAATAACTGAGGGTAGGATTACACAGATTACTGCTGATATTATTAAACGCCATCTTAAAGATATGCCTCTATATTTTTTTATAAACCTTTTCATACCTCCAACTCCTTAATCCATGTTTATTAAACTAGAGGAAGGTAATTTTCTATATTTTATCACAATTTTTTATTTTAAAATAATATTGATAAAATAATATATATATGATTCCCTGGATTACTAACAAATACAAAAACGCTCGAAGAAAATGAACTTGATCTCTTCCAGCGTTTCAAGTAATAGTACGATTTAAACTGTTCCTTGTATTTCAATTAAAAAGTGCTTTATTGGACCGCCACTTTTACATAACAACTTGCTTACTATTGTCATTGTTATTTGCTGAAGATTCGTTTGTAACAGCACGTTCTCTTTCTAATATTTCTAGAGCTTCTTCCCTTGATATTTTATTTCTAGGTGTTACTAGACTTACAATTACTCCTAATAATAACGCTCCTATCAAGGATGGGATAATTGGATTCCCCCAATATGCTTTAAGAGCCTCATTAAATAATATCGTAAATGAAATTGCTGATCCACCAATGATACATGCAATTCCTCCTTGCCATGTTGCGCGAGGCCAAAACTTTCCAAGGATAGTTGCTACAAATAGCCCTGACATCACTGTTGAGACAAAGTTAGAAATATAGTCGATGATACTAGATGAACCAATTGTAAATAAAAACGCAATTAATAATGTTAGCACCAATCCAATTCTTGAATATTTTACCAAATTTTCTTTTTTAGGATTTTTCCCCATGAATACAGGATACACATCCTCTAGTAATATAGCTACACCTGCAATGTAATCAGAGCTTCCTGATGACATAGTTGCACTTAATCCTGCTGTTAAAATTATTGCTCCAATCCAAACTGGGAAAACTTCTGTAGCTAAATATGGAAATGCATACCCTGATTCTAACTCAGGGTTCATTATATGTGCTGACATCCCTATAACTGAGGGGAAAAATGAAAATATTGCGAACAATATACCTGATATCAGGAATCCTTTTTTGACGACGGATATACTCGAACTTGAATAAATTCGATGACGATATGAAGGTGTTGCTAAAACTCCGACAGCGATGACTATTGCTAAAGATAGGGCTGGAATTATACCCATTATGTCAACACCTAGAAATGATACCATTTCTGTAGGTAATTGATTACTAATTTCTGAGAACCCCCCGATTTTTGTAACTGCAAGGATAGTTAGAAAGATAAAACCGAGGAATAAAATAACTCCCTGTATTGTGTCTGTAACGACAACAGCCATATAACCACCTATGATTGTAAAGATTGCGAATCCGCAAGCAGTCAGGATTTTAGAAATAGTAGGGTCTAAACCAGTTATCCATGTTAAATATAAACTTCCTCCTAAAATATGAGCACCAAGCCAACCTATTGAGGCAACATATAATAAAATGGCCGTAAGTCCTTTAACAAGTTTATTAGCACCGTAATAAAAACTCATTTCCTCTGAATATGTTACGAAATTATACTTACGGACATCTGCGAAAAGGTAGAGCAGTAAGAACATACCAATGGAACCACCTACTCCATATAGAGCACCTGCCCAACCGTTACTATACGCGAATCCAACAGCTCCCATACTCGAGCCAGTTCCAACTAATGTAGCTACCGAAGTTCCAACTAATAATGGTAAGGATAACCCTCTTCCCCCCATTAAGAAATCTTCACCATTTTTTACTTTTCGAGATACGGCAATTCCAATTAATACAAGCATTAATATAAAAGATATGAATACTCCCAAATATATCCCCTGATTTTGAATCACATTAAATCACTCCTTTGTATTAATTAACTTTATCTACTCTTTACAGGTGTATTTTCTATCATTTTCAATGAAGGTAATGTTTCCCAGTCACCTTTTTCTTGGATGACTATAGAACCAAGCTTATTTCCCCTTGATAACGCTACCATTAATGAGAAATTAGTAGGATCGTCAGCAACAATTGAAAGGAACCCTGTTGCAAATGCATCACCAGCACCAACTGTATCAACTATGTTATTCGTTTTCTCACCTGGTACCATATAAGCATCCCCCTCTTTGCTCATTCCAAATGCCCCTTCTTCCCCTAGTTTTATTGCAACTGTCGCTGGACCCATGCTAATAAATTCCTTTGCTAACTGTTCAACAGGTTTGTCCCCGAGTAAAAACTTTGCTTCTTCTATACCAGGTAAGAAAATATCACTTAATGGAACTAGACTTAATAATGCTTCCCTTGAATTTTCTTCTGTCCACAATTTATGGCGAATATTGGGGTCAAAAGAAATAGTTAATCCAAGTGACTTAGCAACCTTCATACACTCTCTAGTAAACGACAATGTATTGATTCCTAGAGCCGGAGTTATTCCACTCATATGAAGTATCCGGGAATCTTCAAACCAGTCCTTTTTCACATGTTTTGGTTCCCATTTACTAGATGCAGAACCCTTCCTGTAATAAAAGACTTCTGGGTCACCAAACCGATTCATATCCTTAAAAAATACAGAGGTAAAATCAGATTCATCTCGTATTACTTTTGATAGATCAATATTTTCACTTGTTAATGTAGAGATAACCATATCACCAAAAGGATCTTTACCAAGTCTTCCAATCCATCGAGTATTTTTACCTAAACGGGATAACCCAATGGCTACATTGGATTCAGCACCAGCGATAGTCTTTGAAAACAAAGAGGTATACTTTAATGGTCTATTTTCAAATGGATAAAACAAAACCATTGTTTCGCCAATTGTTACAATATCAATCATGGAGGAGTCCCCCATAGGTAATGGTTTTTACAAACTGCTCGGCCAATTTTTCCAAATCCTCAAATTTATTATTTTCTATCAATTTTAGTTGTACCAATTGACCCCCTACACCTATAGCATCCGCTCCAGCTTCAAAGTATGTTTCTAAGTTCTCTATATTTATTCCACCTGTAGCAATAATTGGTATATTATCTAATGGAGCTTTTATATCCTTAATATACTGAGGCCCTAGCGTTCCGGCTGGATAGAGTTTAACTGCTTTTGCACCTGCATTCCAAGCATTTACCATTTCAGTTGGTGTCATTACCCCCGGCCAAACATCAATATTGTGTTTGTTTGCATAACTTATTACTGATGTATCAAGATTAGGAGAAATCAAAAATTGTGCCCCAGCTTCTACAGCCTCTTCAGCCATTTCCTTATTTAATACTGTTCCTGCACCTATAAATACATCATCTTGATCGTAAATATTTCTAATCTGATAAATAGATTCCAAAGCCTTTTCACTATTCATCGTTATTTCTAATAGTTTAATCCCCCCATCAGTGAGTGCTTGAGCAGTAGGTATAACTTTACTTGATGGTACATTTCTTAATATTGCGATAATTTTTTCTTCTAATAGCGTATCAAATAAATTCAAAGCGCTCCCTCCTTAAGGATTTTAGTTTTCTATTTCCACAATCATTTCAATTTCAACTGGCGTATTAAAAGGTAATTCATTTGATGAAATTGCCGATCTTGCATGTCTTCCCTTTCCTCCAAATACTTGTACTAGCAGTTCAGATGCACCATTAATAACATATGGTTGTTCAACAAATCCGTCTGCAGAATTCACAAATGCTAGTAATTTTACAACTTGTTTTACTCTATCGAGATCTCCTAGCTCACTTTTTAAAACACTTAACAAATTTATCATAACTTGTCGAGAAGCTACGTATCCTTCTTCTAAAGTTAAATCGCTTCCAACTTTACCCTTATAAATTAATTCGCCATTTTTTCGACAATCATTACCTGATGTGAAAAGTAAATTATTTACAATCTTTGCAGGTACATATTCTGCAGCTGGTTGCGGTGGATTATCTAATGTAATTCCTAACTCTTCCAATCTCTTTTCTATTTTACTCATTTTTTATTCCTCCTCTTATTAATGATGTAGTCTATGTTTTACACAGCTACATGACAGTCGACTTGTTTTAATCATCTCTCCATTAGATGTCTTTAAATTAACTTTATTCTCAATTGCTTTTACTCCATTTATAAATACATTTGAAATTCCATTCGGGTATTGTATTGGATTTTCAAAGGTTGCTAAGTCATTGATAGTTTCTTGATTAAATATAGTAATATCTGCTTTATAACCCGGAATAAGCAGTCCTCTCTTGCCTAACTTAAATCGTTGTACAGGAAATGACGTTACTTTTCTTACTGCTTGTTCTAATGTTAATGTTTTCATTTCTTTTACATATTTAGAGAATAGTCTTGGAAAGGAACCATACGTCCGAGGATGTGGATTACCAACCTCACAGCCCAAACTATCGGAGATTATAAGTGAATAATCCCATTTTATAACCTTTTCTACATCTTTACTTAACATATGATAATACACAATAGATACATTTCCTTCTTCTTCAAGCAGTAAATCTAATGCTGTATCAATTGGATCATTTCCAGTAATGTTACTAATATCTAAAATGCTCATTCCCTCAATTTGCGGATTATTTGAAGCATTAGATACCACTACATTATTCCATCCGGTCGATACTACAAGATTATCCCAATCCTCTTGTTCTTCACTAACCTCTTCTTTAATTCGCTCTCTTAACGTTTTGTCACGTATACGTTCGATACAAGCTTGAATCCCTCCCTCCAATGACCAAGGGGGTAATAGCGTAGTTAACGAGGTAGAGCCGGCGTCATAAGGATAGACATCACAGGTAATATCCATTCCTCTTGCTCTTGCATCTTCAATAATAGAAATTGCTTCAAATACACCGCCCCAGTTTCTCTTCCCTGCTGCTTTTAAATGACTGACCTGCAGGGAAACTCCACTTCTTTCCGCAATCCAAATTACTTCTTCAATTGAAGGTATGAGGTTATTTCCTTCCCCCCTAATGTGGGTTGCTAATATACCATCATGTTTTGGTAAGACACTACAAAGTTCTGCAATTTCCTCCTTTGTGGCATATCTTCCAGGTGAGTATAGCAAACCAATAGATAATCCTATCGCACCAGTCTGCATACCTTCTTCTAAAATACTTTTCATTTTGGCCATTTCTTCTTTAGTTGGTGGGCGATTTTCAAAACCCATGACCGCTATTCGTAAAGCACCATGTGCAACATATGTTGCTATGTTTTCTGATATACTAGACTTATTTATAGTCTCTATATATTCTCCCACCGTTGTCCAAGGCCACTCCCAATCTGTATTTCCTATAATTGGTTCGACATATTCCTTTAATAGTGAACCATTTTCCTTATAAAATGGAGCTGGTGCTAACCCGCAGTTTCCTACCACTTCACTAGTTACTCCCTGCTGTAACTTAATATCAAAATGCGGATCTTTTAAGACTAATAAATCTGAATGAGAGTGACCATCTATAAATCCTGGAGATACAATTTGTCCTTTAGCATCAACAACTTCTCTGGATTCAATATCGAACGTTCCTATGTGTGTAATAACTCCATCTTTAATACCTACGCTTCCAAAAAACCACGGATTTCCAGTTCCATCAACTATACGCCCATTTTTAATTATAGTATCAAGCATAGTATTTACCCCTAACTCTCTTTATTGTAATTTTCCGCGAGCCAGTACCTCATAACGTTCAAATGTATTATCTTTTTCCTTCATAAAAATGAAATTGTGTAAATTAATAGTAGTACAAATGTGGTTAGGAATTATTTCTAAGGTATCTCCGACTTCAATAGGTGAATCACCTTCAATGTGGAGCATACCATGTTCCTCTGTAAGCCTTTCCAAAATAATGTTAGGATGACCGACAACTTTACCAAAACCTTTTAAGTAAATAGGGGCTTGATTTGGTTGAACATCTGTAGCAAAGGTTTTGCTCCCACCATCAATAATGGCTCTATTTTTTGTTGGTCTGCTTATTACAGTTACTTTAACAACCGCTGCACATTCTTCTTCGGTACAACATCCATACTTTTCTTGCATTGCATCATAAAACACATAGGTTCCAGGTCTTATTTCTGTGACACCTGGGACTGTTGCAGCTGAGGCAGATGTTGAGGTGGATCCTACACTAACATCATCAATTGATAATCCAGCTTTTCTTAATTGATCAGCCAACTTTACCATCATTTCCCCTTCTTCAATTCCCGCCTCAACAAAATTGAGAGTTGGACTTCCATTGAGGACTGGCCCCCTGAAAGTATATATGCCGGATATTTCTAAGTTTCTATATGTTGAAATTTCTTTAGCTATATCTTTCACATTTTCATAAGGAATACCAGTTCTTTCTAAACCTGAATCCACCTCTAATCTAATTTCCAACGTAATGTTATTTTCCACTGCTAATTCTGACAATCTCTTTGCCCCTACCAAACTATCAACACCTAATATGAGTTTCACTCTTTTACTAAGTTCAATAGCCTTCTGAATTTTTTCTTTGGTTACTATTGGATAAGCAATAAAGATATTTTGAATGCCATTGTCTGCCATTACCTCTGCTTCACTAATCTTTGCTACTGTAATTCCAATCGCCCCTGATGCGAGTTGTTCTTTAGCAATATAAGGCAGTTTATGTGTTTTAATATGAGGGCGAATATTTACCTTATTTTCTCTTGCAATTCCACTCATACTCCGAATGTTTTTTAGAAGTTTAGTTTTATCAATAATTACCGCAGGCGTATCCAATTAGATCTCTCCCTTATTTTTAATTGTTCGTGTATATGAACATTGCTCATAAGATAGTGTTTAAAAACTTCAGTAAAGTTGATGTACTTTGTATCCAAATCTTCTTGATAATTCCATTGCAGCATTTATTAAATGAACGGAATACTCTTTAGCATTCTCTTCCTGCATACGAGTTACTAATCCCGCTACACTTATTGCTGCAATTGGCTGATTCAAATGATCATAAATTGGAGCTGCTATACAATATACATCTTCCTCTCTCTCCCGATTATCTACCGCATATCCTCTTTTCCTTGTTTGACTAATATTTTCCATTAAACTATTAAAACTATTAATACTATTATCATTGACTGGCTTAAACTTAATATCTCTCGTTATTTCTGTAACCATTTCATCAGGATAAGCCGCTAAGATTGCTTTACCCAAACCTGTTAAGTACATGGGAAGTCGAGTTCCAAGAGAAGCCGTTGTTCGGATTGATGATAATCCCTCAACCTTATCCAAATATATTATTTCCTCTTTTGATGGAACAGCTAAAAACGAGGTTTCTCCTGTGAGTTTTACAAGTTTCTCTAAATATGGGCGTGTATCCTTAATTAAATCGGTATTGTTTAGATAAGATGTACCTACCTCGAATAGCTTAATTCCTGGCTTGTATTTTTTTACATTTTCGTCAAATTCTAGGAATCCTTTAATAACCATGGTTTCAAGTATTTCATATATACTACTTTTCGGAGCACTTAACTCCTGACTTACCGTGGAAACAGAAATAGGTTCATTTACAGTTGCAAAAAGTGATAATATATCCATCACACGCGATGCTGTTTTATTCATTTTCAAGACATTCACCTCTGTTTTGTTCGTATATGTGAACGTTGTTCGCATTTTTATTTGACTTTATCTTATATTATTTTTAAAATACTGTCAATTAGTTTTTTGACTTTTATTTTAATTCAATTTAAATATCTAAACTTAAAAAGATGGCTAATGCTTGATTTGATTCAGACGATGTGAACTCGAAATTTATTTAAATCTTATAATTAGTAGTATTTTAATTAATCTTATACCAGTGGATCAATAACCCTTTACAATATACTTAGAGATTATATTATGTATTTTCTTGTCACATTTTGTCATTTCTATCAACTTGTAGAGGGATATTGTGGTCATACAGCAGTAATTGCGCAGTAAGGAACATGTAGAATCAATGGCTCTCTTCCAGGATGGTCAGATAGGCTTGATCAATTGAATCAAAAAGGGATATATTGTGGTTTCCACAGCTAGTGATGTTGTACATATATTTTTAATACCAGATTACGTGTAGCTTTCAATCATTTAGCTCATCCTTATTTCTTAAAAATATTAAATCTAGTATTATAACTAGATTAATTAGAAAGGACCCTAGCAAAGCCAGGATCCCTCTCAAATCTAATATTATTGTAATAACTGTAAAACACCTTGTGGTTGTTGGTTGGCTTGCTTCGCCACTATGTCTTTCGAGCATAGAATAGACTATATCTTCACCCTTATAACTTTGTAAGGGGCTGGGCACTTCGAATGATGAACGTTTCATCACCCTACGAATCTCATTGCCATGGCATTCGCTTTAGGCAGTGCATTCTAGTCGTTGAACCTTCGCCAGGTTTTCACCACAGACGCTTGGCTGCTGATTATCCATTGTTTCATTGTTTTGTTTTTCAAACCATCACGTCTGCCGTTTCCAGCTACGTTGTGGTACAAAACACTTTAGTAAGTTCCAGCAATTCACCCAGTTATGATCTAACCCGTTACCAGATTAGACGCCCTTCCATCAAATTACTGAAGAAGTTGTAATACGCCTTAAGGCATTTGCTGGGATTAAGCTAACATAGATTGTGCCGCTTGTGAAAGGATGTTGTTCTTAGCGGTGTGCTTCTGACCGTAGCATTCTGACGGGAATCCCACCGCTGTATGTTACGACCTTGCTTGGTCGCACTTACAGGCACCCAAACCTAGTTTCAAATAAATCCCACCTAAAATGTAGACGGGATTTATTTGAATCTTAACTCAACAAGACTTCCTAATTTAGCAATTTAACGCTTTAATGCCGTGGGGGTCTGACCCCAGCATTCTAGATGAATGGTTGGGGTTTTTCTCAGATGACTCCATGCTTTTCCAAAAGATCGGAAACTGCTCTGTTGACAAATTTCTTGACACTAATTCCATTGCTTTTCAACCACATAACTTTCTCGTAAAGTTCTGGTTCTAAATAAGTTGTGATTCGTTTGCTTGTCTTCTTATTAGCTTGTTTCAACAATGCTTGCATTTCCTTTGGCACCGTTTCATTTTCCATTTTGTTTGCTCCTTCATTTCTTCCCTAATTAATTGTTTACAATGAAGTAGCTTTTTTAAGAGATAACTTTGTCTACTCAACTCCTACTTCCGTTTCACAATAATCGCCAACACTACTTCTGTCACTCCTATTAAAATCTCCTTAATGAGTTCCTTATTATGCTCTTGCATCCTATTCATTCCATCCTTTCTTACTAGTAATCCGATGGAAAAAGCATCATCTGATTCTTCCCATCATCGATGCACCACACTTTTTCTGTGATTGGATTGGTACTTTTTAGTGTAATACTCCATTTCTGTTCCCGTTCTGGCACTTCTTGACGATGAACAATCATTTGCTTTCCGTCTAGCACGCTTAGTTCAAACACCTGGAGATAGTCTAGTTTCGACCCTTGGCTTTTCAATTCATCGATTAAGTGCCACAAGAGTAGCTGGATTTCAATATGCAGTTCATCGGCAATTGCTCTAGTCATATATCGCTTACCTGTAGATTCAAACATGCTGGACCTCCTATTAATTTGCTAGCCATGTTTCGATTATTTCCGTGAACGTACCTTTGAGAAAATACACGATATTCATCTGATGGTCTTGCATGATACCAATGCGATAGTACTCCTTTTCTACTTCAATAAATTCAACTTGCTCAATCAGACCGAACAACCAATGTTTGTCATCAGATTCATTCAAATGGTACAAACAGGCATGGGTAGGCAATGAGAAAGTATCCAATGTTTTACCTTCTCCCTCAGCTTCGAACATGCCTACAAATTGTTGCTTGATTTCTTCTATATATAAAGCAGGTAAATTTTCTGTTTGCTTTAATGCTTTTATATCTGCGAAGGTTTGAATACGCCTCATTTCTTTGCATCCTCCCTTTATTAGAGTTTTTCTACTGCTTCTTTCTTTTCTTCTCTCGTTGTTTGAATATAGAATTTAGTAGTAATATTCACTGAATAATGACCTGCGAGCTTACTTACTGTGATGAGATCGACTCCTTTCTTGATGAGTCTGGTGCAAAAGGTGTGACGAAACAGGTGCGGGTGCAATAGGAAACCGATTTCTTTTGAAATATTTGCCAACCACCCCCGAACGGCATCTCGATGCATCTTTTTCCCGCGCTGACTCAGAAGCAAATACGGGCTGTCGCTGAAAACAGACTCGGAACGCTCTTCCTTGCGATAGGTCTGAATCAAACGTAGGACATCTTCCCGAAGCCCGATTTCTCGGTGCTTTCCGCCTTTTCCAACGACTTGAAGTGTACTAGTCAACGTGTCAATGTCTGCCAACTTTATTCCTACTAATTCACTCACTCGAACACCTGTGTAGAGCAATAGGTACACAATCAATTTATTTCTTTGGCTCACTTTGCTTTGATTTTCTACAAAGAATAAGACTTGTTCCACCTGTTCATCGGATAATGCAGTTACTTCCCCTTCACTACCAGCAGCAATAAGTATCCGATCTCGTTTCAATTGGATATACGATTCATCTACTATTCCTTTGGTTCGTAGAAAATCGTTGTAAACTTTCAGGCTATTTACCTTCTTATTGATCGTGGAAACAGCATAGTTCTGCTTTATCAGATATTCTTTGTATCGTACAAATGAAAAACGAGATAGGACTGTTTGGTCGTTTGACCGTTTCTGCAAGTAGCTTTGGAATCCTTTGATGTCTGTTACATAGGACTCAATCGTTTTTGGGGCTTTTCCTTCTTCTAATAGCCATTGGGCAAATGATTCTATTTCCATTGGTGATACCTCTCCTATCCTTGTAAAATGGCATGAAAAATAGCCATTGACTCTACTTAGACGTCAATAGCTGTTTGAAAACTTTCCTTATATTTAATCTTCCTATTTTTCCTGGGTATTGCCTTTGCGTGTTTCTGTATCTTTTCAGAAGGATATCTCTCCAAACACGAAAAGGGCTATTGATGTTTAATATTACACACCAATAGCCCTTTTATTTTTCTAGCTTATTCATTTTTCAACCCACCTATCTCAGCTCACGACAGTTATATAATAATGACGTGAGTATTTTCTTGTGAAAAGCATCTTGCTTCTATGTCAGTATTCACTTTTATGAAATTGCATCATACCATCATTAGTAATGTCGTGAGATTACTTGAAGTATTGTCATGAGTTTCTGTTAATCTACGTATATTTCGTATGCAATTGCTTTTCCATCTTTAAGCCAAATTTCATACAATAGTATTCTTGTATTTTCTTCGATTACGATTCCAGCAATCCATTGTTTATCCTTTTGATCCACATACAAATAAGATTGTAAGAGCAACGGATTTGGCAACTGTTTCAGGTGTTCAACTGGAATAAGTGAATCATCGATGTCCTCATGGGTGAATCGATGAGCTTCATAGCTTACATTTTCTCTTGGGACAATCATCTGAAATAACTTTTTCATCCTATCTATAAACCATCTTTCATCATATACACTGTTGCCCTCATTATTAGATGTACCCTTGTTCTTTAAGTGAAACAAAGCTATCATCTCCCATCACGATATGGTCTAATAGTTCAATCCCCATCACATTGCCTGCTTCCTTCAATCTACGTGTAACCTGGATATCCTCTTGACTAGGATCTGCCTGTCCCGACGGATGATTATGCCCGACTAAAATTGAAGCTGCATTTGATAGAATAGCTGGCTTCATCACTTCCCTCGGATGAACAAGGCTTGCATTTAAACTACCAATATGACAGATATTAATGGATGTCGGCTGATTCTTCGTATCTAAGCAGATGACAATAAAGTACTCCCGATCAACATCGCCTAGGAATTTCTTCAACAAATCATACCCATCTTCTGGACTACAAACTGAGCGATTCTTGTACAACATACTCGATTCCTTCACTAATCTTAGACTAACGATATCTACTCGTTTTGCAGGCTTTCGCTTCCCTTCCACCTCCCTCACTTGCAACAATTCAAGTTGTTCTTCATTTGATTCGTACTTTTTCATACAATTTTCCTCCCCAAATTAAAATAACCCTAATTCCACAATGGGAATTAGGGCTATATAGTTGATTCGGGATTATAATATATATTTACTACTTTATTTAAAACTGTTGTAAATAAAGTAAACTCGTTTTGATATCTCGATATATTGCTTATTGAATTAATAATGGCAACAATTCTTCCATCAATCTCTTAATATCTTCACTTGCTTCATTAAATAAATTCGACTTTTCCTCATGAGCTTTTTGAGATGACTGCTCCTGTACAGAACTCAAATCCTCTTCATTGTATGATGCTGGATTCTTGTTTGTCAGGTCAATAGCATAATTTTGTTCATTAAACATAACTAAATTATTAATAGGTGAATCCTCTTCAATTAAATTTAATACTTCCTCTATAAGACGAGAACCTTCTAACAAGTCACTAAGTTCATGAATAATATCGAGAAATTCGTCAAATAATTTTGAAGATATATAAGGATCATGATTCAGAAATTTATCTTCAGGTAATGGAAAGTCCGCGATTGAGTAAAAGCCTTCTTCTAATTTTTCATATACATCTTGTAATTTTGATAGAGCACTATAAAGCGCCATAAAATCATCTCCTAAGCGATAAGTTATTCCTAGTTCAACAGATAAAGAAAGGCGTATCTAATGATGATATTATCCAACATAGACAGTTACAACAGTTGAACCGTTTCCCACCTAACATCAAGGAAACATATATCGATTTCCTTTAATGCACAACACCTTTCAATTGCTTTTCTAATGATTGAATTTCACTTTTCAGTTCATTCAATTGAAAATTCAGCCTCTCAATTTCAAACGAAGTAAGTTCATCTTCACGAGCATATTCAGCTATCTTTTTCATTTCATGTAGTTTCACTTCTATTTTTTCTAAAATAGAATCCCGTTCCCTACACCAGTGGAGCTGTTCTTCAAGTAACTTTTTATACTCTTGTTGTTTTTTTGTCAATGGTATCTCCCAAATTAAGAATTAGTATCTAGTATTTGTAAATGTTGTTAAAGAAAAGGACCCTAGTAAAACTAGAGTCCCGATACAAATCTATAATTATTGAAGTAATTGTAAAACACCTTGTGGTTGTTGGTTAGCTTGAGCAAGCATTGATTGTGCCGCTTGTGAAAGGATGTTGTTCTTAGTGAATTCCATCATTTCTTTCGCCATATCAACGTCACGGATACGGGATTCTGCAGCAGTTAAGTTCTCTGCAGATGTACCTAGGTTATTGATAGTATGATCTAAACGGTTTTGATATGCACCAAGTTTGGAACGTTCTGCTGATACCGTTTCAATTGCATTATTAATAGTTTCGATTGAATTACTTGCATTTGATGCATTTGAAACATCGATATTACTGATACCCAAAGCCCCTGCACGCATATCCTGAATAGAAACACTCATTGTTTGGCCTTTGTTCGCACCAATCTGAAATTCCAGGCTATTATCTGCAATAGTTAACTCAAATGTATCATCATCTGCTGTACCCGATGTATCTATAACAGTACCATCTAAGGCACCACCTTGAAGTGTTACAACGCCACCTTTTTTATCATCCTCTATTACTGCAGTAACACCTGCTGGTAGATTTGTTGAAACACTAGCATTAACTCCAGCACTTTCAGCTCCTACAGCTGCAGCTGCTGTACCTGTCGCTGTTAAGGTATAACCAGAACCATAATCATTGGCTTCAAAAGTTATACCAGTACCAGATACAGTAGCGGTAAATCCAATTTCTGCTGATTTCTTATTTATAGCCGCTGCCATGTCTGCTGCACTCGTACCTTTTGCAAAAGTAAAATCAACATCATTTAAGATAAGGTTTGTTTCTCCAGCATTTGTAACAGCTCCAGCAATATCAGCACCTACTGCAACAGTAGTTTTAGTTGCTGCTGTATCTACAGTAATATCTGAATACGTACCACTTATCGCAAGCTCTCCTGTTTTTTGTACTGCCACTAAGTTACCTGTAGCAGTTGAATCCGTATTCAAAGCGTTCTTACCAGATTCGCCGTTTAATACTTTTTTAGTATTAAATTCTGTATTGTTACCAATACGATCAACCTCTTCTATTAACTGATTGATTTCCTTTTGAATCTCTCCACGGTCTGAATCATTTAAAGTATCATTAGTTGCTTGAACTGACAATTCACGCATACGTTGAAGGATATCATGTGTTTCGTTTAAAGCACCTTCAGCAGTTTGTATCAATGAATTTGCATCCTGTGCATTTGTAGAAGCTTGTTCCAACCCACGAATCTGCCCACGCATTTTCTCAGAAATTGCTAGACCTGCTGCATCGTCCTTTGCACCATTGATACGAAGACCTGAAGAAAGTTTCTCCAATGAATTTGCTGTTGCGTTTTGGTTTGCTCCTAATTGGCGATGTGCGTTAAGAGCAGAAATATTGTGATTGATAATCATTTTTCCTTACCTCCATGTAAGTGTATTTTATTTTTTGCAGGTCACATCCTTGTGTCCCACATCTATAACAACTCTAATTTAGAGTTATTAACAAATTGTCGTGCAGCTCTCCTAAGAGAATTTTGTAATCTTTCTGAGAATACACTAATAAATCTATGTAACCCTCAGACTTATTGAAAATCTCTCACCATCCAGATTGGTAATACATTACTTATATCGGCAGATTTCGATAATGTTTAACGTTTTTTAGAAATTATTTAGTAGATTATTTATTATCATGTTCCAACAAGTAGTTCAAGAAACCGAGCATTAATTTATTAACAGCGTCTCTTCCCTTTAAATATATATAACGGTAATTTTTCTACATTTTCAAAAATAACCCTTGACTTCCTCACAAATTCTCCTTAAATTTAATATAGTGGAAACAACTAAATGTTTTCCGTTTATTAATTCCCAAAACCCACAGGAGGTAATACAATGGAATTTGACTTAAGACACTTCAGAGAAGAAATTTTACATCAATCACAAACGGAATTTGCTAATCTAATGGAAAAATCTCAAAATACAATCTCTAGATGGGAGAAAGAACCAAAAAGTATAACGCTTGATATCCTTGATGAAATAGCTCGGAAAACGGGATATTCTGTTATTGATTTACTAAATATCGAGAATGTTGTCCGGAAACCTTGGAAATGTGATAGTTCTAAAGCAAAAGGTCTTGCTGATTTAAAACAAGAACTCTTGCAATATGTAGCTAGATTAAAAAATCAAAATAGGAACGTGAAAACACAAAGCTTAAATTATGATAATTACTTAACTAAATTGAGAAACATCTATCGTAATACTTTAAATAGAATACATAAACCAACCATTGCCTTTTTAGGTAATAGCGATGTAGGAAAGTCTACATTAATTAATTCGATTATTGGACATGACGTGCTACCAGCTGGATGGACACCAATTACTTCTTTATCTATCTATGTAAAGCATATAGAAGATAAACCTACTTGGTTAGGCGATGATTCAGCAATTGTAGTTTCCAGCCCAATTGAAGGAAAGCCAATTAAAGTTGATTGGTTGTCGGATGAAAAATATTATCAGGAAAGTCGTATCGAATCAGGGAGCAATGCGATATTAGAAAAGTACGGTAGCCGTGAAGGCAAAATGTATCAAGATAAATATATGGATGCTGAGGCTGCAGTGGTCTATGTAGATGCACCAATATTGAAACTTTGTACGTTATTAGATTTACCGGGATTTGGAACATCCGATGATGTAAGAGATGACTTAAAAGCATCAGAAGGAAAAGAAAATGCCGATATCTATGTTTACATGTCATTGGCAAATGCATTTATGCGTGGAACAGATATTACCTACCTTAAAGATATATTGGATCGAATGATACCATTTGAAAATGGGAAAAATGGCTTAGAACCTTTGGCGAATCTCTTTGTCGTTGCAAGTCAAGCACATGTTGTGTCATCCGAACCGAGCGAAGAACTAAATAAAATTCTCCTTAATGGTGCAGACCGGATGAATAGAGTATTACCAGAAAACTATTGGGAAGGCAGGTCTATATACACTGGAGTCGATTATTATCAAAAAATGCTTGTTGAACGTTTCTTTACATTCTCACGTGATAGTAAAGCCTTGTCTAGTGAATTCATGACAGCATTAATTGGTTTGTTAGAAACTTGGCCTACTAAGTTACATGAGGAAATTTCAGATGAATTAGATCAAACAACGAACATATTTAATGAGGAATTAGAAAGTGAAATTATATCGCTTCGGTCCTTTCGTGAAAATAAAGAAAAGGCAGTAGAATATTATGAAGAGCTAAAAAGTGAAAAACAAGCTGTTTACAAGAAAAGTGAGGAATTTGTTCATAACTTAGAAGAAAAGCTAAATTTGTATAAGAGGCAATCCATCGTAGATTTTAAAGAAGCATATGACAAAACCATGAATGAAGACTCCATCGTTTCTATTATTGATCGGAAAGATTTTAAAAATCGCAAGAAAGATAAAGAAGAATTGCAAAATTACTTGAATAACACGTTGAAACAAAAATTGGACAATATTTGTCACCAATATGCCAATGAATTGTCCAACTATCTGAATGATCAACTTGAGAAGTTAAATGTTGCTTCATTTAATGGTCGGGGAAACTTTGACTTCAAGCGAGCCTTCGTTTCAACTCTAGCAGGTCTATCAACATATGGTGCATTAACCGCATATGTAGGAACTCTTGGCAATTTGGGTGGTTACATTCTAGTAACAAAAGCTGTAGGAGTTTTATCCACTTTAGGAATTTCTGTTGGTGGCGGAGCAGCTGCAACCACCTTTGTTGCTGCTATCGGGGGGCCGATTACGATAATAATCGGAGTGGCAGTTCTCACAGGCTTAGCAGCTGCCGTATTAACCGGTAGAAATTGGAAGAGTAAATATGCAGAACGGACAGTTAAGGCATATAAAGATAGTAATGTCAGAGATAGTTATTCCGATGCATTAGAAAATTGGTGGCATGAAACAGAAAAAGCCGTCGATAAAGATAGAATGACAGCAAATTATGAAGCTCAACTTGCTGAAGCAAAAGAGAAAGCCAATTATAATGAAGAAGAATGCTTGGACTTAGAAAATGCATTAACTCTTTTGAAGGGCCATTTATATAACTAGGTAGACGTAGGACCGAGGGGACAGGCACCTCGGTCCTATTGCCCTACTAATCCTGAACCGGGAAACCTGTCCCCACGATCCGTTTCCCTCGAGGCATGTCAATTAAATGCATTCGGATTGAATAATTGAAGTAAGTTGAAAGCATGCCTTCATATGGTTGGAATTTTTTGTAAGCAATCCATAACATATACAATCTAGTAACATAAAAATCCTGATCAAGGTCATCCATATGTAGCTTGTAAATATGATACTGAATTCTCCTCTCATTTTGTTCATACATTTCCTCAAATGATACAAAATCTACCCTTTCCATTGTTCTCCTCATTTCTATAAAGTGATATTTATCTTGAAACCCCATTCAGTAAGGTTTTACCGCCCAGTAACCACCTTTAGGCAATGTAACAATGCATTCAATTTCTATTGATTTAGCTTCCAACGCTGCAACTGCGAATTTCCTGTAATTTCTTTTCTCTTGGTGGAAAATTTGTTTGAAGGCTTCTTTAAGTGTATTTGTAAATGAAGTCGGTTAAAGTTTTGTGGATGAAATTATTAATATGCTTTTTGACCCATGTCTATTCTACTATATATAGAATGATAATAGTGTGATTATTCGTTTTATTGAACATACATATTGTGTGTTTTTCGTTTTATTAATCACTTAATAATAAAAAGCACACGTTTTGTATGCTTTTAATATTTAACACACATTTTGTGTTAAATTCTCCCGAAATGGGGAGGTTTTGATAATGGAAAGCTTTGGAAGACGATTAGAAAATCTACGAGAAAAAAATGGCTATTCAAAAAAAGAAGTCAGCATTAAACTTGGTTATTCTGAAAATACTTATGGAAACTATGAAAGGGGGATAGAAATCCAACACTAGAGACCATCAGAGAAATCGCGGACTTATACCATGTATAAACTGACTATCTTCTCCGCGGCGAAGAATATCATGTGCTTGATGAATCTATAACGAACTACGAGAAGGTACATAACCTCCTCAACTTATTTAAGAAATCTGGAATTAACAACCCATATATTTTACAGCTTGAAAAATGGCCCATCTTGAATGAAGCAGATTTTAAACTACTTACCGATCATTTTGAAACGGTTGTCCACAATGCTAAGTTGAGAAAATAAAAGGGACAACACTGTCCCTTAATGTTTCTAATATTTCACTTCTCTATAAAGGTTGATTTCTGTACTTTCTCGTAGTTCACGAAGTTTTGGAACAATGTTCAAGACGTGTTCGCTTTTATTGTGTTGATTTAACGCCTCTTCATCTACCCATTCTTCAATATTTGTAAGGATAGATGAATCATTGATATCCTCATTTAGAGTGTACATGATACATCCCTTTTCTTTTCTAGTTTCTTTCACAACTTCTCTAGCTAAATTTAAATATTCTTCAATATCTACACCTGGTTTTAATTTTGCCTTACAAACAACTCTAATCATTTTATTAGCCCCTTTTCTATTTTTTCATATAGTCTCACATTGAATCTTATAATCCCATCAAGCCCTTTCTATTCCGATGAGCTCTTAATATTACTTTACCATATATCAATACATTAACTGCAAATAATAAGAGGCCAATGGAAATATCCCATTAACCTCCTACTCGCCTCACCTTGGATAGCACATCTGTCCTTCCATGCCTATATCCATTCTTCAAACACTTTTCTCTTTCCTCTGCAACAACACCGCAACAATTACAATTATCCCTTTGAATGCCTCTCTTAAGTATGGTGGTACTCCGAATAGGTTTAGTAGGTTATTCATTACTGCAATAATAAGCATTCCGTATACAGTTCCAAGGATAAATCCTCGTCCACCAAGCATATTGGTTCCACCGACAACGGCTGCTGCAATGGCGTCCATTTCCATTCCTCTTCCGGCGTTGGAAAAGTCCATGGAGCCGATCCGTGACACTTGAATTATAGCCGCAATCGAAACAAGAAGTCCCATCAATGCATATACACGAAGCTTCACTTTATTTACATTAATACCAGAAAGCTTTGCGGCTCTTTCATTTGATCCAACCGCAATAATTTGTCTTCCAAAAGTCGTTCGCTTCGACACATAATACAGAATAGCAGCAATGACAGCCCAATAGAAGATTGGCATAATCATTAAATTTCCAATTTTAAAGCTAGATATCTGTAAAAATTCCATTGGTACGGAAGTGTTGTACCCTTGCGCAAAATGCTGCGTCACACTTCTAAATATCATCATCGCGCCTAATGTTACGATAAATGGCGGAACATTCCCCTTTGTAATGGTCACACCAATAAGTGCACCTAATAAATACCCTAATCCGATCACTAGAATAATAGTAAGAATGATGGCAGGAACTCCGGATATACCGATTGCACCTAGAATTCCTGCACTTCCTGTATCCATGAGATACATTGCAAATGCCCCAGTAATAACCAACGTGGAACCGACGGCCAAGTCAATTCCCCCTGTCATAATGACAAAGGTCATACCTAATGCAACAATTCCGACACCAGCGTTGTTGCGTAGAATATTAATCCAGTTACTTGTCCAAGACTGGAACCATTCACCAACGGAATTATAATCAAATCCTAATGTCAAGGTTTGTAAAATAACCATAATTATAAGGGCAATTAAAATACTAAATAAGGGGTCGTTTGACCATTTATATTTAAAGCCTTCTATAAATGTTTTCTTTTCTTTTATAGGGGGGGTATTCTCCAACTCAGGTTTCATAATGGCTGTCCACTCCTCTCCAAGTCAAGCTCTCCACCAGTAGCCAGGCTCATAATAGAGTGCTCATTCATCATTTTATCTTGAACCTCACCCTGAATAACCCCGTGATACATGACTAGTGCTCGGTCACATACGCGGATAATTTCCTGTGCTTCACTGGATAGTACAATGATGGCAATATTCTCTTCCGCAAGTTTTAAAATGATATCGTAAATATCTTCTTTCGCACCCACATCAACACCCTGCGTGGGATTATCTAAGATTAGGATTTTGGGATTAGAAGCTAACCATTTCGCCAGGACAACCTTCTGCTGGTTTCCTCCAGAAAGACTTGTAATGCTATCCGTAAGCACACCCATCTTTAATCTTAACGAACCCCGCTGCTCCTCAAATTTCTGCCAATGCTTATCCGTGTTAATAACCCCACGCTTTGAAAACATCGGCCATGTAACAATTGAGGCATTCTCAATAATATTCATATCCTTAATAATTCCATTCTCTTTTCGGTTTCGAGGAAGATATGCAATTCCTTCCTTAAGAGCCTGGTATGTACTCTTAATTTTTACTTCCGTGCCGTTTAAGTAAATTTTTCCAGATGGAAGTTTTTCCGCACCAAAGATTGCCTGAAAAAGCTCGCTCCGACCATCTCCAAGAAGACCAGTCACACCAACAATTTCACCCATTTTAATGGAAAAGTTAATATCTCGGAAATTCTTCTGATCGGTCAGTCCTTCCACTCTTAATACTTCTTCCCCAATTTCTTCCTCTACTTCTCTCTCTCTTCTTAATGACTCTGTTCTCACGTCGTAACCTACCATATAACTGGCCAAATCCTTTGTTGTAACCTCGCTTACATTTCCCTCCGCTGCCAAATTGCCATCCCGAAGCACGAGGTATCGATTGCAAATCTGCATAACCTCATTTAATTTATGGGAGATAAAAATAATCCCAACATTATGCTCTTTCATCGTTTCCATCATCTTAAAAACCCGCTTAATCTCGGAATCGGTTAACGATGTGGTGGGCTCATCCATAATTATGATTGATGCATTCGTCATCATCGCTCGACAGATTTCAACAATTTGTTTATAGGATGAATCTAGATCACGAACCATTTTTCCAGGGTCCAAATCCACATTCATTCGTTCAAACATATCTGCCGTTTTATCATGCATTTGCTTTAGGTCAAGGCTTCCTCGCTTCGTTTTAATTTCCCGACCGAGGAACATATTTTCATAAATAGGTAGATCATTGATTAAATTCAGTTCCTGATGAATAAATGCAATTCCTGCTTCTAGTGACTGTGCAGGTATTTCGAAGCTTACCTTTTTGCCATCCACTAAAATCGCGCCTGAATCCATTTGATGAACGCCACCGAGAATATTCATTAATGTAGATTTACCTGCTCCATTTTCTCCGAGCAATGCGCAGATCTCACCGCCCTGGATAGAAAAGGACACATCTTTGATAACATCATTACTGCCAAAAGACTTTCGTATATTCTCCATCTCAATTTTCATGTAATCACATCCATACTTTGTAATAGAGCGCCTTGTTTAGGAAATCGAGTTATAAAGTGAAACTTCATTAAGTGGGGGTAATATCCACCCCCACTTAATGTTAGTTGAACAGAATCGGGATTTTATCTTGCTGTTGATCCCCCCACTTACAATTCTTGATTTTTCTCGAATTCTTTTCGTTAAGGGTCTTACAGCAAGTTAATTCGGGAGAAATAAATTACATTAGAAAAGAAGAGGCTAGAGCACCAGCCATAACCCCTCTTTTTCATCATGATTCTTTGACATTGCTTAACTTTTAATGGCTATTGCACAAATGCGTTACCAGTTCAGGCAACTTTGGGTTTATACCGTTCAACTTGGCACTAAGAAGTAGGAATTCGCGAACCACCCCATGCGCCACCTCCCAGTTTAGTACGGTGATCCTTCATCCAGGAATTCTTCATGGTTGTCTCGGTCTACTACTGTTGTTGGGATAATGGTTTCTGCATCTACTTCTTCGCCTTCTAGTAAATCAACGGCAATATCGACTGCATCTTTAACCATAGCTGGGCTGTATAGTGCAGATTGAATCCAGATATCTTCGTTTTCTGGCATCATTTTGAAGTATTCTTGCATACCGCCACCGCCAGTCACGACTTGAATGTCCGTTCTTCCTGCTTCACTTATTGCTTGAAGAGCGCCAATTGACGTTTCATCATCCAATGAATATACGGCATCAATATGATCCATACTTGTTAAAATATCAGCAAAGTCTGTCAAGCCATCTTCTCTTGTAAATTGTGTAGCATAAGTATGAAGGGTCATGTCTGGTGCAATTTCTGCCATCGTGTCAACAAAGCCACTCGTTCGCAACTCAGAAACAGAACCGGATGATGGTACTTCCAAGATTACAACTTCACCTTCCGTACCAATCTTATCTACAACATACTTAGCCCCTTGAACTCCCATATCGTAGTTGTCACCTGCAACTCGGTACACGCCGTCGACATCAATAGCGATATCAAAGTTTACAACTTCAATTCCTTCATCCAACGCATGTTGAATGGGAACCTCCATCCCTTCCCATTGTGGGAATGCAACAATCGCTTCTGCCCCCCAAGTAATTAAGTCATCCAGCTGTGAAGTCATTTCGGCAGCATTGGTACTTGTATAAATTTGGTATTCTATTTTATCGGATAATTCTTTCGCACGAGATTCTGCATGATAGGCAACCGCTGCAACCCAACCATGTGTAACAGCTGGTGCCAGAATACCAACTTTGTACTTATCACCGGAATCACTTTCTCCACCACCCCCACCAGAAGTGTCATCCGAACCACTACATGCAGCCAACACCAGAACCATAGCCAATACAAGGAAAACAAATAGTTTATCAAGCTTTTTCAATCAAAAAACCCCCTTATTTTTTAACAGTCAATTTTAACAAAATCATGAAACCATAGTTAGATTTTCTCTCCAATCAGTATGAGCGCTTTCATTCCATTATTATTACAGAACCTGTACTTCACGCCCTGTTTTTAACGATGTTTCAATGTTTTGGAGTAATTTGATTATGTATCTACTTTCTCAACCGAGTATGCTCTTAAGATAGTTGAAGGATCTTTTCACAGATTTGTTTACTTCGCTTAGACCACTGGGACCATCTGGTGTAAATTCAATTTCCACACTAATCGGACCCTTATAATCCCTACTCTCAAGGATGTTAAAAATTCGATTGAAATCGAGATTTCCATCACCAATCGCTGGAAAATTCCATTTGTGATTAGCCCCTAGCTTATCTTTTAAATGGATAAATTCAATATCATTCACACAAATCTCTAAGTCTTCATACGGTAGAATGTCTCCGTATAAGATAACATTGGCGGTATCATAATTAATCTTGACTCGGTTGTTTAAGACCTGGACTAGTTTTTTCAATGAAAGACCAGTTGCAAAATTATTACCATGTGTCTCCAGTGTTAGTGTTTTCCCCATCTCCTCACACTTTATAAGAACAGGCTCTAAATTCTTTGCTAACACCTTTTCATCTTCAATAACATCGGAATCATTATGCGCATCACCTGTTGCGGTAAAACATATTGGCAATCAAAAAAAGTAGCTAAATCGATGCTTTTGATTAAGTTAGTGATTCCTTCTTCTCTCATGAGATTACTATGTGAACCAATTCCAACACAGGTCATCCCATATTCGTTTAGTAAAATTTTAATCTCTTGTAGCTCATCTTCTGACATATCTGGTAAAACATGTGCCGTATGACCCTTCACGGCAGCTAACTCAATTTGAGTAAATCCAGCCTCATTGGCCCCTTTCACAGCATCCTCTAAGGAAAAACCATGATAGGTATTCGAATTGATCGCAAGCTGATGAAACATGCCAAACCTCCCATCCAATTTGTAAGGGATTACAGAAAATAGGAATTCTATTTGAAATCGTCTACGGTAATTATTAGAATCCGTAACTAGTATCTTAAAAGGAAACCATCTAAAAAATTATTAAGAATATTAATTCGTTACTTTGTCCCTAATACTTCAATGCCAAGCATTTTTTCCACTACTTTCAAAGATGCAATGGCCTCGCTACTTGTTACAGGAGGCAACTTGTCATTTATAATACAATCAATAAAAGCATCGATAACACCTGTACTTGTTTGATTGTCATTCGTTTGGATTGATTCCAATTCGTAGGTAATCTTAGAACCATCGTTCATTTCAATAATGAGCTGCGAATCATCTTGATGATAGATTTTGATAATACCCTTTTGGCAGTAGATGGTCGTAGAATTATCTTCTTTCCCGTAATAGGTCCAGGAAAAGGATGCTGTTCCCAATCGGCCTTTCCTCGTTTTTAATATAGAAACGACATTGTCACAAACCTCAATCGGTTTTCCACGCACATCTACCTTATCAAGCGTACCATGAAAAGTATGCAGATCCTCAATTTGGTCATCTAATAAGTAATGGATTAAATCAATTTTATGAATGCCCAAATCACCGGCAACGCCAAAGGGCGAGCGCTCCTTGTTAAAGAACCAGGTAGCATTCGATTTTGTAACTCCCCAACCTTCTGGGCCTTGATGACCGAAAGTTGTCTTAAAAGTGAGCACTTCACCGAGCTCTTTCTTTTCTAGAATTTCCTTTGCTTTTTGGTGCACTTTTGTAAAACGTTGATTATGGTCAACCATTAATTTCTTCCCCGATTTTCGTTCTGCCCGGGCGATTTCCTCCGCATGCTTCACACTCATCGCTATTGGCTTTTCACATAAAACGTGCTTCCCACTTAACAGTGCTTTTGATGTATAGATATGATGCGCCTCATTAGAGGAACAATCACTAATGGCAACAATGGTCGGGTCCATTAACAAATCTTCCAGCTTTTCAGCCACACGCCCGCCAAATTCTGCTGCTAGGCTTTGTGCTCTCTCGATATTTCGATCATAAAAGACGATTTGATCGACAAAAGGATTGGCTTTATACTCTGGGGCATGACGATATCGGGTAATCGATCCACATCCGATAATTCCTACATTAAACCCCATAACGTAAACCTCCTTTCTATGTGATTCCTACTTTCAATATAAAGTGAAACTTCATTCAGTGGGGGTCTTATTGCCCGTTACATGCGGGATAAAAGTAAAATTTAATTGTAAACGATTACATTTATTATTATAAAAGGCGGTGAATTCTTTGTCAATTTAATTTTTTGATAATTTTAAAAATGGGAGTTTTCCTTATTATTTGGTTTAATATATATGCAGGGTTATTACGAAAAATGACGAACAATGGAAAACGATATCAAAGAAGCCCAAAAAAGTATGCAAATTGGAACCATACATGCTTGGGTGATAGGGCTCTAACGAGATTCTGTACTCTACCTTAGAATTATGCGCTCCAATTACAGGCGGACAAAGGGACAGGCACCTCATCTCTATCGTTGAGCTAGGCTGATGCTGTCGCTCGATTCGGAGCTTCGGCCGCTCGACTCTCATGTGCTGTCGCTCGATTTAGAGCTTCCGTCGCTCGACTTTCCTGTGCTGTCGCTCGATTTAGTGCTTCGGCCGCTCGACTTTCATGTGCTGTCGCTCGATTCGGAGCTTCGGCCGCTCGACTTTCATGTGCTGTCGCTCGATTTGTGCTTTGGCCGCTCGACTTTCATGTGCTGTCGCTCAACACTCCATTCTCCCGCCATCAAAAAATAATCAAACTCCCCTCTCCTAATCAAACAATTCCTTTGTTATTTCAATAAACAACTGAACGGCACGAGATGCCCCCTTTAATGAGGGCAAGCCTAGGGCAATATGTCTGTAATAATCCTTTGTTTCTATTGGCCGAATGTTCGCCTTGGGATAGGAAAGATTTTTCAATGAGAGCTCAGGCAGGATCAGCACCCCTAATCCTTCTTTTATCATCCCTAATGATGTGTTGAGATTAGAGGTGTTGTATTTCTCGTTTATAGAAATGTTTTGTTTCCTCATTAAGTCGATAATATTTGCCTCATATCCCCCATTCGATATGATCAGGGGCTCGTTTTCTAAATCTGAAAGACGTACCTCTTTTTGCTTTAGCAAGCGATGGCCATCAGGTAGCATCACAAGATAGCGATCCTTTACAAGTGGAATCGTATGTAACTCGCGGCACGGAAGAACAACAAAACCGATATCAATTTCCCGAGATGTTAACCATTCGATGATTTCCTCTTGCGAACCCTCTTTAAAAGTCAGCGACACATTCGGCCGTTTTTGTTGAAAGGTTTTAATAATTTTTGGTAAAAAGTGTGCTGTTACGCTAGGAAAGGTGGCAATTCGAATGGTTCCAGCGACAATTCCTTTTTCTGAAGAAACCTCTTGGTTCATTTTTTCAAGGCTAAGCAAAATATTTCTTATTTGGAATAGAACACGTTTTCCAATATCCGTTACGATTAATTCTTTTCCTCGTTCCCGAACTAATAGAGTAACTCCTAATTCTGATTCCAATGATGAAATCGCATGGCTGACTGCTGGCTGCGACATATGCAATTCTTTAGCCGCTTTTGTAAAACTTCCTTCATCAATAACCTTTACAAAGATTTCAAATTGAGTAATGGTCGGCATAACTAATTACTTATCTCCTTCATAAATAACATCTATTTTATTTATTAGTAACAGTATTGTATCATAAAGGTTATGCCAATTATATGTTCGTAGTAATTTATCCCGCATGTAACGGGGAGTAAGGCCCTCACCTTAAAAGTCGAGGATGCAAGAAGTTTAAGTGAGACAAACTCCCCGTAAATGCCCGATTCTGTTCAACTAACAATCAGTGGGGGATGGAACCCCCCCACTGATTGAAGTTTCACTTTATTAAAAGTTGCTACAACCCTTATTAGTATGGGCAAAAATAAAAAGGAGTGGTTAGAAAAGTGACACGACCAAAGTTATGGACAAAAGACTTTATTATGGTTTGTTTAACAAACTTATTTCTTAGTATGAACTTTTATTTACTCATGGTTATTTTCTCTGAATATGCAGTAAAGAAGTTTGATGCACCTGCAAGTCTGGCAGGACTTGCTTCAAGTATTTTTATTCTCGGAACCCTCTGTTCCCGCCCGTTAGCTGGGAAATATCTTGATGTCATCGGCAGAAGAAAACTGCTGTACTCATCGATCGCTGTGTTTATCGTAACGACGCTTCTTTACTTAGTAATCAACAATTTAGCGCTATTATTAGTGAACCGTTTTATTCATGGTGCAGCATTAGGAGTTGCCGCTACAGTTATAGCCACCGTTATGACAAGCTCGATTCCACGCGAGCGAGGTGGCGAAGGAATTGGTTATTTTTCTATGAGTGTGACCATTGCTACAGCAGTTGGTCCATTTCTCGCTTTACTAATTGTTCAGCATTCAGGCTATAACATGGCCTTTTTAATGTGCGTCTTTTTCGCCGTTATTGGAATGGTACTCGCGTTAGCTTTGAAGGTAGATAATGTAAAAATATCGAAAGAGCAAGCGGAGAGCTTAAAAGGATTTAGACTTAGTGATTTCTTTGAATTTAGTGGCATTTCCATGGCGATATTGATGGTTATATTAGGATTTGCTTATTCAAGTGTAATGACATTTATATCTTCCTATGCAAATGAAGTGAATTTGACAGAAGCCGCAAGTTTCTTCTTTCTCGTATATGCTGTGTTCCTGTTAGCATCCAGACCCTTTACAGGAAAACGGTTTGATATAAAAGGGGAAAATTCAGTTGTTTATCCATGTATGTTTTTATTTTTAATCGGATTACTTATCCTTAGTCAAGCCCAGCATGGCATCATTCTTTTACTATCAGGAGCTTTGATTGGGATTGGATATGGTACCACAATGTCTTGCATTCAAACCATTATGGTTAAGAAAGCACCGCCACATCGCATCGGCTTAGCGAATTCAACTTTCTTTGTTTCATTTGATTTAGGTATGGGTGTTGGGCCATTCGTATTAGGATCTGTGCTTCCGGCATTAGGCTTTAAAGGAATGTACGTAAGCATGGCTGTGCTTGTTCTCCTTTGTATTATTTATTACTTCTTAGCACACGGAAAAAAAGTCAAGCTTTTGCAAAAGAGTGTACAAACCGAACAGCAAACTGTCGAATGATAGAAGGTAAATTTAAGAACATTCTTAGAAAGGCTGTCTAAACAAGTGGGTCATCCGCTTCTTAGACAGTCTTTTTCTTTTTTCAATATAGAGCTAATTTTAATAGTTCTATATACCTTACAATTAAGATATTTTTAGTTCTAATTAAATACAAGTATTTCCAAGTTGATACTATAATCCTACATTTCCATATAATTTTATAGTATAATAGTCATGGTATTTATTACTAATATTACTAAGGAGAGAAAATAAATTGACATTTAGTTGGAAAAGTAAAAAACTATGGGTACTTGTAATTGTTATTATATTATTATTTATATTCTTAATAAGTACTACAAGCACAGCGAAACAGAAGGATACAGAGATTGATTCAAAGAACGAGGAATTAACTGATTTAAAAAAGGAACTAAAAGAGAATGAAAAAACAATTGCTGACATGGACTCTAAAATAGTGACATTAGAGGAAAGGGTGGCTGAGGCTAAGCCTTGGTTCGACTTGTCAGAGAAAGAACAACAAAGAAAAATAGAGGAAGAAAAGGCTAAAGAAGAGGCAGAAAAGGCTGCTGCTCAAGCAGAAGCAAAGAAAAAGGAAGAAGAGGAAGCTAAGAAGATAGCAGAAGCTGAGAAAAAGGCAGAAGAAGAAGCTAAAAAGGGATATGAAACAGGAATTACTTTTGATCAACTAGCTAGAACTCCTGATGATTATATCGGTAAAAAAGTTAAATTCTATGGTAAAGTAGTACAAGTTATTGAAGATGATATTTCAACGCAAATACGATTTGCAGTGGATGATAATTATGATACTATCCTATTAGGTGAATTTGACTCAAGTATTGTGGAATCTAGAATTCTAGAAGATGACTACATTACAATTATGGGCTTATCAGGTGGATTAATATCTTACGAATCTACAATGGGCGGGAACATCACGATTCCAAGTGTACTTATTGAGAAAGTGGAGCAATAGAATACTTATAATATGGAATGTATGAGGAAAAGGACGAGATCTGTCTTTTTCCTCATTTTGATTACTGTGAATGGATTTTACTTATCTGGTGTGAGTTTAGAATGTTGCAATGGAGAGATTCATAGTACTGCACTTATTAAATCTAAAATATAATAGGATGCCATCGGGGGACCGAGGGATAGATACCATAACCGCAATACATTTAATTCAATGGTAGATAATGTACCCGTACCTTTGTCCTGTCCCCCTTTTTATCCACTCTATTCGACAAAAGGAGCTAAAACCACTTGGAGGTAAATCTGTCGCTCTTTCAAACTGCGTAGTAGGGGTCTGACCCCAAAATCCTTTTTTCAGACAAGCACCTAGCTCTAAAGTAAATTCCCCATAAAAAAACTGCACCAACAATTGTTCGATCGTGTCCATCAATTGGAGGTGCAGTTCACCCTATACGTTTATTTGAGTTTTCGAGTTGTTTATCTGTTTTTGCAAATGTTCGTGGAATAAATCCTCGTCTATCGGCAGATTTACCCAATTATCCGTCCATGTTGATAATAGCATAGAATTGGAAAGCATGAGACTCTTAATTCCCTCTTCTCCAGAAGCAATTAGCTCTGTCCCATTCGCAATGGCATCAACCCAATTCGTAATGATGCCATCCCAATTATGTGCGTCCGTATCACCTTCAACTGGAATATCAATTTTTCTAATTTCCGGCTGATCAAAGCTGTTGCCCTTGAAGGTTTTGCTAAATTCTGACGCCGGCACACTCAATCGCCAAAGAGTGATTTTGCCATCCTCTACTACAATTTTTCCAAGGTCACCATTTATTTCCAATCGATTCGTTCCCGGGGCTTCTCCTGTTGACGTTACAAAAAGCCCTGTCGCCCCATTTTCATATTCCACATAGGCCGTTACGTCATCTTCCACTTCAATATTATGGTATTTACCGAATTTGCAAAAAGCTCGTACCCGTTTCGGCATCATTCCGATCACCCATTGCCAAAGGTCTAGCTGATGGGGATCCTGATTGATAAGTACCCCACCCCCTTCACCTGCCCATGTAGCACGCCAGCCTGCGGAATCATAGTAGCTTTGTGCACGGAACCAATTCGTGATGATCCAAGTGGTTCTTGTGATTTCACCCAGTTCTCCGGAGGAAATTAACTCCCTTAACTTGATAAACAAAGGGTTTAATCGTTGATTGAACATCATACTAAACACTTTCCCAGAAGCAACAGCTGCTTCGTTCATGAGACGTACTTCCTTCGTATAAACCCCTGCAGGCTTCTCAACTAATACATGTAAATCATGTTTGAATGCTTGGATCGCAATTTCAGTATGGAAAGGATGCGGCGTAGCAATGATAACGCCATCAATCATATTCGAATTAAAAAATTGTTCTTCATCTGTAAATAGCTTGACATTCTCACCTAAATTCTCTTTCACCCATTGCTCCTTATCCTGATTTCTATCATATACCGCCGTCAACTCTGCTCCCGGTATAGCATTATTTGCTAAACTAACTGCATGCCTACAACCAATAAATCCAAGTCCAATTATCCCAATGCGCACCTTATTCATCTTGTAATACCTCCTTAAATTTCCTGTAAATTCTTACGGTCCACTAATTCGATTTTTTCCCCGTCCGGACCGCTAAATTTCGCAGTCAGTCCACCACCGAACGCAGCTGTTTTCGGGTAATCAGGATCAAATTCAACGCCTTGTTTTGTCAGTTTCTCTGTCATGGCATTCACATCATCAACTCGAAGCGCGATGTGTAAAATACGATCTCCTTCAACCTTTGACTTTCCTAAATGCATCAATTCTAGATTCTCCAATCCCTTATGAAGATGGGAGAAGGTTACATCGTAATCTTCCACATACTTACGGCTTAAAGAATTCATGGAAATATGCTGCGTATAAAATTGTTCAGATGCTTCTAAGTCATCCGCTAGAATCGAAATATGGTCAAAGTCTCGGATGTCCCCATCTACTATAGTAGGAATACGTAATGTACTTTCCCGTTCAATCAGCTCTACTTTAACGCCACTAGGATCTGCTACAAAACAAATTTTTCCATTTCCGGATGCAGCCTTTTTAGGTGCCTCTATAGAACTGTAACCTGCTTGAATAAGCCTTTGGTAATCCTCATCAATACTGTCTGACATAAACGCAACATGCTCATAGCCGAATTTTGGCGCCTTATCTCCCAAATCGACAATCTCTATCATTCCATTTGCAATTTGTAAATACACCAACCGGACAGGAACTCCTGGTACGGAATAATCAAATACATTCTTAGCACCCAAATACTTTTCGTAAAAATCAACTGTCTTTTCGGCATCCCGCACAAACATTCCTACATGATTAAGTTCATAGATCATAATCTTTATCTCTCCCTTATATTAACTATTTATTTTTGAAAAAACCTCAATTCTGCTCCCTGAGGCAGCAGATAGATAAGAAGAATAAATCACTTCCACCACTTCACGTGCTAATGGAAGTCCGGATAGTGGTTCTCTATCCTCTACGATACATTCCATAAAATCCTGTATTTCGTGATGATATCCCTTTTCCCATTCATCATCAATACTCGCATAATTCCAACCTGCTTTGGTCGCTAATTTTTCTGTAATAAATTCATTTCCGAATACATTCTCGTCTGGCGCATACGTCATAAGAGAATCGTTCTGGTTCATATTGCATTTGAGTACGGAGTTAGAAGTGTGAATTTCAACGACATTTTTTACTCCTCCCAGTACTTCGAAAGAGGCCGTGACAATTGCTTTTGTTCCATCTGTAAATGTCAATATGCTGCTCGCCCAGGTTTCGACATCGACCCAATCTGCTACTAACCATGGGTCCAAGTTATTTCTCATAAATCCAAGTTCCGTTGAAACGGATTTAACGTGAATAGGTACACCATATTTTCGCTTTCCCTCTTCATGCTTCAGGTGAATCGCAGCTGCTACCGGGTGTGCCCCCAAAAGGAGTAATGAACCCCCTCCAGAAGTTTCCACTCTCTTCGATGCTTTCGCATGCGAACCGCTGTGACTTTGCTCAGCCCGAATATCAAGGATCGTGCCTCCCGATTCCCATAACAACCGCTTAGCTTTAGAGATAACAGGTGCATACACCCAGTTTTCAGCATACATAAACTTAACCTCGTTTTCCCCCACTGCTCGAAAAACGTCATCAGATGATTTCATTACCTCTTGTAGAGCGCGAACCGCATATGCCTCATCACTAACATTTGATTGACTTGGTTTTTCAAAGAATCCTGTCAACGGCTTTTCACAAATAATATGTTTTTTAGAGCGTGCCGCAGCGATAGCTAGTGTTGCATGCTGATGATTCGGAACACACAAGTCTACAACATCGATATCAGGATTGGCTAATAATTCTTCCACACTTTGGTATACTTGTGGAATGTTATGTTC
Source organism: Oceanobacillus arenosus (assembly GCF_003369575.1). Taxonomy (GTDB): domain Bacteria; phylum Bacillota; class Bacilli; order Bacillales; family Amphibacillaceae; genus Oceanobacillus; species Oceanobacillus arenosus. The sequence goes on from NZ_PIOC01000003.1 coordinate 130,298, forward strand.
AGCAGCAAATTTTACTGCATTTTCCTGATTATGTGACGTAACGGCAATAACTTGAACATCAATTCCACGTACTTGCTTGTACGACTTCATATGGAACGCAGCTGCAAACCCACTTCCAATCATTCCAACTCGAACTTTTTTCATGGAATCTTTCGCCCCCTCCTTTTCCACCATAGTAAATCAGTATTGAATTTAATCTAACGCATACCACCATTCATGAATACATTGCGATCATCATATGGCGTCAACACTCTCGTCGGATTGTTTCAATACTGAATCCCTTCTCTCCCCAAGAGTTTTATACATTTCATCAGTCTTTTTATTATTTAGGTTAAAAATCAATCCAACACCAATAAGAATAAATACAAATGCAATTATCGGCACTAAGATATAAATTCTTACGATATTTTCAGCTACTTCTACTGTTTGTGATTGTGCTCCTGTTACAAATCCTGCTAGTCCAAGTCCATAGCTAGATATAGCAGCACCAAACCCCATTCCTAATTTTCTAGAGAAAGAGTATATAGAATACAAAGTTCCATCATAACGTTTTCCAGATTGAAGTTCTGTATAATCCAAACAGTCCGTTACTAATGCCCAAACCATCATTGTAAATACGAATGAACCAATAGTCGCGATATTGTACAATGCAATGAAAACGTAAACATTTTCGGCGAAAAAGAATAAAAGTGAACTTGTTGCTATTAAGCTAAATGCAGCAGAGATAATGACTAATTTCTTTTTTCCAAACTTTGCTACAAGTTTTGGAACACAGGCAAATAATATCAGCGTAATTATGATACTGGCAACCGAGTTAATTCCAAAGGCACCTGGCATTTTATAATATTCCGCAAAAACAATTGCGGCAAATTGGCTTGCACCACCAAGGATTGCTAGTGCTCCGATTGAAGCAACCATTATCCCAATTAAGGGTCTATTTTTCATTGCTGCTTTTAATGCATCCTTTAACTTATAATCAGACTTTGCACCATCAGGCTTATCATCACGAATACGTTCTATCGTTAATGTGGTTAGTCCTTTATAAGATAAAAGAGAAAATGCAGCAAATACAATCGCTACTATAAGGAAAGCACCAGGTATTACATTTCTATCCGAATCGTAAACAAATAATGGGACAAAGGCAAGAAATCCAAACGCAACTATATACCCACCAAGTGCACGAGCTCGCGATAGTTTTGTACGTTCAATAGGGTCATCCGAAATAACTGCAGCAAGAGATCCATAAGGAATGGAGTCAGCAGTGTAAGCAATTCCAAAAAAGATATAAACAGCAACAACCCAGATATGAATTAAAGTTGAATTCAAGTTAGATACATCAACAAACGATAGTATCAGAGAAGCAGCCAATAACCATTTTGAAATACTAATATACGGAAGAAACTTATCACCGCTTTTACCAATTTTCCAACGGTCTGGAATTGTCCCCATAATTACATCGGTAAAAGCATCGAAAATACGAGCCACCAAAAATAACGTACCCATAAAATAAGGGCTGACACCTAATACATAAATGCAAAAGACTAGGAAAAATGCACCAATATATTGGTTAACCAAACCTCCACCGATATCTCCTAACATATAACCAATTTGATCTCTAGCACCAAACTTTTTCACGACCACCCCTCCAATTAATTTAAAGATAAGTTGATAAACTCCTTTAATGCTTTTAAAGCTAGGGGTACTTTCTTCCCTCCCTTTTGTGAACCGCTTTCATATCGATTGAAACTTCTATACTAAATAAAACTTGTTGTTAGGTTAGAATTGTAAGCGCTTTATTTAGTACCTAAATATAGTATACAATGTTAACAAAAAAGGTTTTATAATATAATTGCGTTCTTTTTAATGGAAACTTGCACATTTCTTTTTCCAAAGAAAAAAGCACATAAACAAACTTATGCGCTTAAAATTTTTCCTTTTGGGTAAAAATTAGTTATTCTTTTTTATCCTTTTAAATTCTACCGGAGTTATTCCTTCTATCTTTTTGAAAAGTGTAGAAAAATATTGGGAATTTCTAAAGCCAACCATAATCGAAATGTCAGTCATTGAAAGATTGGAGGATACCATTAGTTCTTTAGCTTTTTCTATTCTTTTATGATTTCGGTATTTACTAATGGTTGTTCCCTTTTCTTTTTTAAACTCACGCATTAAATGAGAAGGGTTAATATGTAATTCCCATGCTATTCCTTCAATTGAAATTTCCTCAGCAAAATTCAGCTCTAAATATTTTTCAGCCCTCTCTACTATGCTTAGGTTTTCACTTCTTGTTATTCGGATTGTTGGGTCAGTATATTCTTCTAGCATTTTCAAATGAATTTCTTCGAATTGAGAGCTGTTCTCTGCTTGTTCAATCATAATAGCATATTTTTCAGAAATTAAGTGGGTTTGAAATGGACTTAATCCTCCGTTTTCAGCTTCACAGCTGTATAGTGTATTAAGCGATAATATAATATTTTTATAGGCACGAACCTTATTTTCGACTCTTTTAAGAATGTTTAATTCATCTTTACCCAGTATTTCAAACATCAATTGCCCTTTTTCCTTTACGGTATCCAAATCACCTTGCTGTATACCACGCTGTAACTCTCTCCTTATTTTATGTTGAAATCTAATAAATTCAGGTGTAAGATCTTTAGAATTTAACTGTGCTTCTGGATTAGTATGACTCTGGACTTCCATCTCAAATTCACCTTCCATGATTTGCTTTATTTAACCATCTTCGAATCAATATGTAACTGTGGTATTCATAATTACTTTTCAAAAGGTTCAATATCTTATAAGCATCAAATAGCATCCACTTGCTCTTAGAATCTGTTGTAAATTTTCTTCTTTTTCTGGACAAAGTAGATTCTCCTCGCCAGTTATCTATTATTCTACATGCCCTCAATTTTATTGTCCAACTAAGTTGGAATGCGTATGAGAAATATCAGCCAGATAAAGGTCCACTTTCCACATTCTTCAACTTCACGATTCGCCACCGCATGGTTTACTAGAGCTATCCTGCTAGACAAAAAACAGACTCAATTGAGCCTGTTTTTTGTCTAATATTTATTTTGCGATAGTACCACCGTCAATAACTAGTTCCGACTCTGTCATAAAGTGAAACTTCATTAAGTGGGGGTCTTACAGCCAGTTAATTCGGGATAAAACGAGACTCCTCGGATGCCAAGAATAAAACACGTAAGCAATATCAATAGGATCCGCCATGAATCCTAACGGTATCGTTTTTTGCATCGCCTTTACAAAGTCTTAATCGACTGATTTCAACATAGGTGTTACGAACGGCACCAGGGGGAAGAGAGTTTACACGAATATATCATATTCCGCTACGTTTGTTGCTGTTACTTTTAATAATGCACGGGTAGCACCTTTTGAGGTTTGATATGCTGCGATAGAAGAAATACTAATGAAGAACTACTACCATTTTTTTCATTTCAAATTTATTGGGGTCTGACACCCAGCAATCACTGGTTTTAACTTTACCTTACAAACAACTCTAATCATTTAATTAGCCCCTTTTCTATTATTTAATATAGACCCACATTGAAACTTATTTGCTGCTGTCCCATCAAGCCCTTTCTATTCCGATGAACTCTTAATATTACTTTACCATATATCAATGCATTAACTGCAAATAATCACATGCTCTGTCCTACCCATATTATCGAATTCTCCTAGACAAACAAGATAATCTTATGTATCTTTATAAAGGCATATCATCTAGGAGGAAATAGACATTATATGAACAATCAAAATCATACTTCAATAAAAATTTTGGCAGCTGATCCATCTGCCTTGGGGCTGTTTGGTTTAGCAATGGTTACACTTGTAGCCTCATCGCAAAAATTAGGATGGACAGAGGGTACGGCTTTAATATTGCCGTGGGCTTTCTTTTTAGGTGGCCTTGCACAAATAATTGCAGGCTTATTAGATTCGAAGCATAATAATGTATTTGGTGCAACCGCATTTACTGCATATGGACTGTTTTGGTTCGGTGTTGGAACAACGTGGATGATACAAATGGGTGCTTTCGGTGAGACCTTGCTTGCAAACGCGGATTCGAAACAGCTCGGTGTTGCATTTGTCGGTTACTTAATCTTCAGCTTGTTTATGACGGTCGGTGCAATGGAAACGCACAAAGTACTATTTTTTATTTTCGTGTGCATTGATTTCTTATTTATCGGATTGTCCTTAAGTTCATTTAATATCATGTACGAGTTTTCACATATGCTTACCGCAATCGCTGAATTGCTCGTTGCTTTGTTTTCATTTTATGGTGCAGCTGCATCCCTATTAAACACACATTTCGGGAAAGTGACATTACCAGTAGGAAAACCATTCGGCATATTTAAGTAAAAAACACCTTCCCGTCTCTGTTAGTTTTTAAATATGGTGATTGCCATTATAAAAATCCATTTCCTGAAGTATTACACTCTATTTTTTGCTTATTATTTGCACGCAAAAAGAGGCTAACTGCTTAAAATCCAAGATAGCCAGAAAATCTGTAAGAATGGTATACTGGTAGCAAGGTAAAAAAATTACGTTAAATCCTAAGAGTTGTTTCTTATCCTTTCAAATAGTATGCCCTTGTCTGTTATTTATTTGAATTCAAAGGCAGAAGTTAATAATTGCAGTTGATTGGAAGTATTAAACTTTCATATCAGTAAAAAGAACTATATCTTAACACATTATACAAAAATGGTAATTTTGAGTGTTTTAAAATAAATAGAAAAATTCAAATATTTTTACCCAATGATTAAAAAAGCCAGTAGATAGGGAACGATCATGTTCCTTATCTACTAGCTTATCTTCTTGTCACCTTAAGTTAGATACTGAATTTGAAATATGGTGAAATTAATATCATCTTAATATATAGCCATTCTTGATAGCCAGCACGATAGCACCTGTTCGATCATTTACCTTTAATTTTCGTAATAGAGATGATACATGGTTTTTAACAGTTGCTTCAGATATGAAAAAATGAGACCCAATATCCTTGTTGCTATATCCTTTTGAAATTTCCTCCAACACTTCCCACTCACGATTGGTTAACACCCCTTTTGGTCTATAGGGTACCGGATGTAGTAGGTTCAAAAACTCCTGATGAAGCACTCTGATTAGCTTAGGATGAACATATATGTCGCCGTTTTCAATGAGATTAATTGCTGAAATGATATCATCAATTTCCATATCTGATAGAAAGTAACCATCTACTTCTAATTTGAATAGTTCCGTTAATTGCATTTCATCCGTTTTGGAAAGAATTAACCCAATTTTAACGTTAGAATTCGAGTAATATTCTATCAACTTATGTACATCAATATTGTTAGTGATTTCTATTAGTACAAGAGCACTTTCTGATCTATATTTTTCATTATATAAATAGCTAATCATTGATGGCTCTATTAGTGTTATTTTGTAGTTAAGTAATTTATTCCTTATTATTCTTCTATCTTTCTGTGTTTCCTGTTCTTTAATAATTGTTAACGTACTCAAAACGGTCCATCCCCTATGTAACAGTATTTCTAATTATATAAAATGGAAAAAAAGGTAATATCTGACATGGATTTTTCCACAACAATTTATCTTACATCTATCAAATACAAAATTCAATGCAGAACCACAAGCGGTCCACAGGGACAGGCAGAGGCCACTGAAAAAAGCACCTTTTTTCAGTGGCCTCGCCTGTCCCCTTGTCCATAACTACAGTTTAAATACCCTTACCAATCCATTCAACTCTTCTGCTAATTTTGCAAGTTGTTCCGAACTTCCAGCTACCTCTTCCATAATGCTGCTTGTCTGCTCGGAAGATGCTGATGTTTCTTCAATTCCTGCAGCAGACTCTTCAGATATGGATGCAATCTCTTCTATGGATCCATTCATCTCTTGTGCATTAGCAGCAAGTTCAGATAAGTTTTCTGATATAGCTGTAATACTATTTACCATTTCTGTTACAGCTTCACTTATATTGCCAAAAGTCTTACCAGTAGTTTCTATTTGTGCCGTTCCTAATTGAACCTCTTTATATCCACCTTGTAATGAATCTGTTACTAGGTTCGTTTCTCTTTGGATATTTGTAACAATGTCTGTTATGTCGGTTACTGAATCAGATACCTTTTCCGCTAGTTTTCGTACCTCATCAGCCACAACAGCAAATCCTTTTCCATGTTCACCAGCCCTTGCAGCTTCAATTGCAGCATTTAGTGAAAGAAGGTTTGTTTGATCGGCAACATCTTTAATAACCGTTACTAAATTAGAAATTTCCTCCGACTGTTTATCTAAACCTTGTACCTTTTGTACAGACTCTTGTACGATTTGATCGATTCTTTCCATTTGTTGAATGGATTTATTCATCAACTCTGAACCATCTTTTGTCATGCTTAAGACAATCTTCGAATTATCTCCTATACGTTCCCCATTTTCATTTGCCTCTTGTACTTTCGTAGTAAACGAACTCATAACAGATGCTAAATCAGTTGTGCTATTTGCCTGCGTCTCAGAACCAGCTGCTAATTCCTGCATGGTTGATGCAACTTGTTCGGATCCAGATTTAACTTCATTCGCTGATTGCGTCAATTCTTCACTTTGACTATTAAGCGTCTCTGAAGTATTGGAAACATTCAAGATGACTTTCTTCAAGTTACCTTGCAGAAGATTCAATGCATCTCCAAGTTGAGCCGTTTCATCTTTGGTTTTGATATGAATTTCATTTTGGGTTAAATCACCATGTGCAAGATGGCCCATATGTTCGGTTACCATTTTAATTGGTTTAGAAATTTTGTTAGCAAATAACCAAACAATTAGTATACCAACAAGTAATGTAATTCCAGCTACAATTAGGATTATGTTTAATAATTCACTTGCTGGTTGATTAAATTCCATCATATAAGTACCAGCGCTGACTACCCAATCCCATTCGGGAAAATAACTAGAATAAACACCTTTTTCTGCTATTTGGTTTTTATTATTAGGGAGAGGGTATTCATAGAATGTAAATCCTCCACCACTCATTCCTTTGTCAATATACTCTTGCACGAATTTATTTCCCTTTGAATCTACAAGTTCCCAGGAATTATCCCCTTCATTACTAGGATTAACAACAGAAAGTCCATCACTTGCATTAACAAATATGTACCCATTTCCACCAAGGTCAATATTTGGATTAATTGGACGTGTTCCATCTTCATTCTTCTCGCCTAACACTATTTTCCTTACATTTTCTTGCGCTTCTTCCAATGGCATATTCCCTTTTTCAACCTCTACATTATATGCTTCGATTATTTCAAGGGTAAATTCTACACTGTTTTTTAAATTCTTTTTACCAACTTCATCCAAACTAGTTTTGCTATATTGATAGCTAACAATTCCTATTATCAACATTGGTACAATCAATAGAAGAATCGATATGCAAATAAGTTTTGCTTTGATGGATGAATTAATTTTAAGTGATTTAAATTTCATTATGTTAACACCTTTCCTCAGTGGTTTATGAATCTATTTTTTTGGTATTCTTATAGAACTTTATCCAATCCTTCTTTAATTCTTTCTGCTGTTGATTTATCAATTAAGTAGTAAATAGATATCCATTCCACCGATATTATCGAACTCGGCAGTCATTTGAATCGCTCTTTCATAACCTGATAATGTAGTGTTCCCCTGTAAAATTGTTGGGGCCGTTATATCTGTTTGAATGCCATTCTCTACTATGGTGGTGGATATTCTACCTGCAAGCATATTGCCTAATTCACCACTAAATGATGATAGCATTTCACCCTCTATAGGCATGCCAAACATCGCTTCTCCAATAGTACTAAAAACAACTGCATCACCAGTTAAAATTAAACTGCCCTTTATATCTCCTGTGACTCCAATCAATACTCCAAATTGAAGCTTTAAGCGCTTGCCTAATAAATGTGGTTCACTCATTTGATAATTAATCGGTACTATCGACTTTAAGGATTCAGATGTTCCATTCAATACATCTGTAATGGTTCTGTTTCTTTCATTAATCGCTATAGTCAATTTATAGACTCCTTCTTTTATTATTTCAATCAACTTTTATCCGTATTTATTTCGTAATTCAGCAAAATTAGTACCTCGACTACTGACACTAAACAGCGTTTTCGCAGGATATTAATTAAGCCAAAAGAACTGGTATATATTACCTAACTTAACTTATATCGGTTTCTTTTTTTGGCATTCAAGCGAATAATGAAATGAAGTAATATTATAATTATTGAATCCGTATGCATAGCCTTTATGATAAAATAGGCTCTCACCCATAAGTGGCAAAGGGACCGCCTGGACTGACACCAGGATTTAATATACCTAAACAAGGAATGAAAAAAGCACTCGGACGATGAATCTCTTAGCATAATAAAAAATCCGCTACTCATGATTAGAGTGACGGACACGCAATTAAAGCTATTCTACGATGGAAAGTATTTATATTGAGTGGATGCACTCTTTTGCAATCTACTCTTTTTTCAGCTCAAAGTTTTCTGGGACCATTAGTTCCCATCTATTTCGTGATCGTTCTAATACACCTTCAACTTGAACAACGTTACCATCCCTGTGTGTATCACACGCTATTTTATAATGTTCAGTATCTAATGGAACATTAACCTTAATATTTTTATTATTGCTTCTGCTGAAATAATAATTTCTTCTGACTAAGGATTTATTGATTACAGCCATCCGATTGAACCAGTTGCGCCATCTTTTTGATCCACCTTTGCCATGAATTAGGCAGGAGTAACTTTATCTCTTTTATGGGACGAGCATCCCTAGATGACTATGGGGTCTAACACCGGAATTTTATTTCAAAAAGTAACAAAGATCATCGCCTTGTCGAATAGAAGGGTTTAGTCTGTCCTTACGAGGAGGAAATAACGGATCAAAGGATTAAGCCGCTCGTTCCAAATAATCATACTGGAACGAACGGCTCTTTTAACCTAAGCAAACGAAACTATTAGCAACCTATCCTTTAGATCCCATCAGACTCTCTGGACGATGAAGAATTGTTTCCAATTCCTGTAAAAACGCTGCACCTGGTGCTCCATCGACAGCCCTGTGGTCGATTGTCAGCGATAAATGTATTACGGGAACAATTTGTACATTATCATCTACAACTCTTGGTAATTTTTGAATTCTACCAATACCAAGTAATGCTACTTGTGGCTGATTTAATATTGGTGTAAATCCATCAATTGGATACATTCCTAAATTGGAGATGGTAAACGTCCCAGAAGTGACTTCCTCTGCTGTTACTTCCCCTGAAAACGTACGACTTATTAAATCCTTTCTATCGTCCGCCAATTTTTCAATGCTCTTTTGTTCAGTATTTTGGATTACAGGTACCATTAATCCATCTTCTAGTGCAACTGCCAAACCAATATTGGTGTTCGACCATTGCTGAATCGAATTATCAATCATTGTTGCATTCAACGCCGGATGTTTTTTAAGTGCCATTGAAGATGCCTTTACAAAAAGATCTGTATAAGATACACTTTGCTTTTGCTTAAATGCTACTAGTTCAGGAATTTCAATTGTTGAATGCAGTGTTAATTGAGCAGTTGTGGCTAAACTTTCATGCATTCTTCTTGCAATTGTTTTGCGCATTCCTTTTACTTTAATTGTCTTCGGCTGAATGGCTTCATTCATATTATCCCACCACTATTCTCTAGTTTCGATTGTCGCAATAACATCTCCTACATCGACTGTTTCGTCTTCCTCTTTTTCCAAGGTTTTAACGGTACCTGATGCCGGTGCTGTTACGGTAAAAGATGCTTTTGCTGCATCTACTTCAACTATTTCCTGGCCTTTTTCTACTGCATCCCCTACTTCAACTAGCCATTCGACAATATCCCCATCCGTCATACTTGCTCCTTGTTGAGGAAGTTTTACTTCAACCAGTTTCATATTCCATCACCCATTCTGTTTTTGTTTAATAAGGCTTAAAATCGTGCTCTGAATTTGATCCTTACCTGGTAAAACAGACATTTCAATTACTTTACTGTAAGGAACTGGAACTTGCGGACGTGTAACGCGTTTAATTGGTGCTTTTAATGATTCAAATGCTTCGTCTGCCACAATGGCTGCAACTTCGGAAGCAAAGCTGCAAAACCGGTACCCATCATCGACAACAACAAGATGACCTGTTTTTTCAACTGATTTCAAAATGGTATCCGTATCAAGTGGGAATAGTGTACGTGGATCAACTACTTCCACAGATATTCCTTCTTTTTCAAGGTTTTTAGCGACTTTAACCGCCTCGTTTACAAGGTGACCAACCGCAACGACGGTAACATCTGTACCTTCATGTTTAATATCTGCCTCACCAAGAGGGATTGTGTATTCTTCATCCGGTACCTCGCCACGTACTCCATAACAAGCACCTGGTTCATAAATAACCACTGGGTCATCTTCACGAATGGCTTGTTTAATTAACCCTTTCGCATCATATGGAGTTGCTGGAACGACAACCTTCATACCCATGTGAATAAGTTGGGCATACGTGCTATCGGAGTGCTGAGCAGCCATCCCTCCACCACCGCCTGATGCCACGATTCGAACCGTTAGCGGTATATTGACTTGTCCACCTGTCATATATCTCAATTTTCCAGCCTGATTAACAAGTTGCTCCATCGTCAAATATTGCAATGAGTTAATATCATTCTCGATGATTGGTCTTAATCCGGCCATTGCTGCTCCTACACCAAGACCAGTATAACCAAGCTCTGATAAAGGAGTATCAATAACACGTTTTTTACCATAATCTTTAACCATACCAACAGTTGTCCCACTCATTCCAGCCTCAACATCTAATCCCATCACAAAGACATTTGGATCTCTGTCCATTTCTTCCCTCATTGCAGCCTCGACAGCTTGGATGTATCTGATTTTAGCCATGTTAAGCCCATCCTTTCACTGGCATCGTTTTGTGTTCAACTGCATAAGCATCCTCAAGAGCTGCTTCTAATGTTGGACGTGGTGACTCTTTCATAAACACAACCCCATCTTCAATAATTTCATGGACTTTTGCTTCCATTTCAGCAAATTCAACTTCATCTACACCTTCTTCAACCAAATGCCTTTTCAACCTTTCAATCGGATCATTTTGGCGATGGCTTTCGATTTCTTCATCCGTACGATATGGTTTTTTCAGTACATGAGGTTCTCCTGCAAAGTGACCGAAGTATCGATATGTCTTACATTCAATTAATGTTGGTCCCTCACCATTTCGTGCGCGCTGAACCGCTTCCTTTGCTGCTTCCCTTACAGCAAAAACATCCATTCCATCTACAACGATGCTAGGTATTCCATAGCCTTTTCCCCGTTCAGCAATATTTTCGACACTTGTACTATCTTTAGCATTAAAGCTCACAGCGTATTGGTTATTTTCACAAACAAAAATGAGTGGAAGCTTCCAAATGGCAGCCATGTTCATCGATTCATGTACTGCACCTTCATTTGAAGCACCTTCACCAAAGTAAGTAATCGTTACATTGTCATTTCCTTTAAAGTTATTTGCAAATGCAGCTCCTAAAGCAATCGGAACACCTTGCCCAACCATGCCATTCGTTCCATAAATTCCAAGATCAAGAGATGTGATATGCATGGATCCACCTTTGCCTTTACAATAGCCCGTTGTTCGCCCACCTAATTCAGCCATCATGAGATTAACATCCCCACCCTTAGCCAGTACATGACCGTGACCACGATGATTACTCGTGATTGCATCATCTTTTCTAATGACTGAAGATATTCCTACAGCAACAGCTTCTTGACCAATATATTGATGGACTTCCCCCGTTACTTCCCCTTCATCAACAAGTGTAGCCGCCCGTTCATCAAAACGACGAATCATTAACATACCCTCAAGCAAATTCCTTTTTTCCTCTAGAGATAATGTCAATTTCCTTCCACTCCCTTTTACTGAATTTTTTTCGTCATACGAGACGTATAGAATAGAATATGAAGTTGTCCAAAACCTGGTATCATTCTTTATTCAATGTCGCCCTCAATAATAAGAATATGGTAGATTAGTAGAATATATGCCTACTTCTTATTAGATTATTTCGTATGAGGAAGGACCACAGGGACAGGCACCATGTCCTATGTCACTTTAGGCATATAAACAATGATGTTGCGTAGTGCTGGTCCTGGCACCAGGATTTAATATACCTAACACCGAACGTAAAAAAGCATGAGAACCGCACCCATGCTTCATCTTATTTACCGATTTCTATTTGTAATCTTTTTATTGTTTCCTCTGGTAGATTGGTGGCCTCCTGAACTTTTTCTAATGACACATCAAGTCTAATTAGATTCTTGACAACTTTTATCATCGCCTTTTTTGTTGCTTTGTCTTCAATTTCCTTCTAATAAGTAATCATTAATCCACCAACCTGTCCGCACGTCCTTATGGAGCATATCTTACAAATAATTCTGCTCCACCTCATTAGCACTTACACAGTCCATTTCAGATGACGCTCCTTCTACCAGTGAAACGGCTGAAATCAGGGATAGAAGTGCAACCGCAAATAAAAAAAGTACAGGGGACAGCCCCCGTACCTTTAATTCGCTGCTTGTTTTGGTTTTCCAGGTTTTCCTTTGCCCTTCTCATATGAAAGGCCGAAATCATAACCGTAAGCATCGCCATGTTTATTTACATAAACATAGGATGGATCTTCATCGTAACCAGGAACATCCCCTGCTTCGTTTTCAACAGCTTCCATATTTGCTGGAATTGTAAATGGCATTTTACCTGTTGGATTATATTTACCACGGATAACATCCACAACAGCCTCTGGTTTTACATTAAAGGTGCTTAATACAGCTGCTGCATTTGGCTCAATATCTTCAATAAGCCATGGGCTTGTCATGTTTATTGCAAGAATTGTTGGAACCGCATCTTGAATTGCATTGATTCGGTCAATATCATGAATTCCTGTTTCTGGTCCTACTTTAATTTTTGGAGAAGCAGTCGATGTACTAGGTCTCACCCATACAAAAGCATGTGTTGCTTCATCAATATTATCTGTAATTTTAATCGACTTATCGTATTCTCTTATAGTCTTTTTAAGTCCGTTTGTAATGTTTTCAGAATTATTTGCTGCGAAAACCTCTACATAAAGCTTCACATCTTTGATTTCTTTATTTTCCAAAGGTAATAGATTATCATCGTTTCGTAATAGAACAACAGATTGACGATGAGCTTGGTCTACTTTCTTCTGTGTCTTTTTATCGTTTACTACTTTACTTGCTTTCTTAGGATCTACATAAGGATCTTCAAATAAACCAAGTTGCATCATTTCTGTTAATAGACGATTGATAGATACATTCACACTTGCCTCTTCTACTAATCCATTATTTACTGCATTGATTAGGTAAGTTGGATCTGCTTCACCTGAGAAAATGTCTACTCCCGCATTAATGCCATATGCAATTCTTTCTTCCCTAGTTAAATCCTCTACACCCCAAGGCATGGACGTCGTAATACCGGTGTCTGTATTGATATATCCTTTAAATCCTAACTCTCCACGCAAATAGTCAGTAATAAGCGCTCGATTGTATGCAAATCCAACTTCTTCAAATTGTTCTGTTTCACTATACCATGGTAATCCTTGATCAACACTAAACTCATTACTCGGATATGCATAATAAGGCATAATAGACGCAGTTCCAGCTTCTATAGCTGCCAGAAATGGCGGAATATGATATTTTTCAAGACTTCCCTCTGTTGGATATGGATTGAAGTTACCATTTAAATAATGTGGGTCCTTTCCATCATCTCGAGCACCACCACCAGGGAAATGCTTCGTAGTTAGAGAAACACTATTTTTACTAAGATTATCACCTTGGTACCCTTTTACAACGGCATATATCATATCTGCCGCTAGGTCTGGATGTTCACCAAATGTTCCACTTGTTCTTCCCCAAAGTGGGTCTGTGATCACATCAGCCATATACATATAACCCTTATGAATACCTGTAGCTCTCCATTCCTTTGCTGCATTTTCTGCAAATTCTTTTACCATTTTCGTATCACGGGATGCCGCAAGACCCAATTCTCCTGGCCAGGCGGAGAATACTCCCGAAGACTCCGAGAATCCGAAAGCTAAATTATCATTTATATGATTACGTGGATTCGAAGTTATTACAGCTGGAATCCCTAATCTTGAACTTTCTGCAACTTCCTGAATTTGATTTAACCAACCTGCAAGTTCATCAGCTGGTGGATTTTCGCGTAAGATAAAGTGACGCAAATTACGATCTAATATTCCTTCCGAAGTACCAGACGCATCAAGAACAGGTTCATCAAATTCATAGTTTGGATCACCGGGTTGTGCCCAATTATTCGTCTTTGACCATACGTCCGATTCACATAATTTATCGTACTGTTCATTGTATTCCGTACAGCTTGCTCTATCAGCACTATAATGAGAGGAAATAAACATTAATCCAGCCTTTTCCTCCAAAGTCATTTTAGAAATTAAGTCATCCACACGTTCTTCGACAGGTAATCTCCAGTCTTCATATGAATCTAATTCTCCATTACCATTTAAATCTCTATATTTATTCCCATTGATTTCTAAAATATCATGTATTCTAGATTCTACTGCTGGCGGATTCTTTACTTTCTTGTCTGCAGCAAATACTGGCTGCAGTGCAAATGGAATGGCTAAAATGAATACTAATAATAAAAACAATACTTTTCTCATACGTTTTTTCTTCATCTTAATCTTTACCTCCTCAAACTGATTTATTTTAAGCGCTTACAAAATGAACAACCAATTACAGCATCCACCTCCAATGCCATTTTTCCTAATTTGTTCACTGAACAAACTAAGAATATAGTACAAGTATATCACAAAAGAAATCGATCACAATATAATTTTCCAATAATTATAAAAATAGAGAATAGTATCTATTTTTATAATAACAGTCGCACTGAAGTAGGTAATTGGTTATATGAATGGATATACGGAAGAAGGGGACAGAGGGATAGGCATCTGAAGTGCACCCTCCTTTTAACTTAAACTTTGTGTGCTGACATTGGAATCCACTTTACTTGAGCCTAGTCTTCAAAAAAAAAATCACACTGTGCCCGTCCTCTTCTTCTCTTTTGTTTTACTTTCGTTTCTGTTTAAGTATGTTCCACAATTGGTCCAGTCATTAGTCTACGAATTGGTCCAGAGATGGTCCGGATTTTGGTCCGCCGATTGGTCCGGTCTGGTAGAGAAACCAGCGCTGCATATGACTTTATAAGTTTATCGTTCTCTCCAACCTAATGGATGCCTGCAAACTTTCGTGTACATTAATTTTCTAATCAGGTGCTCGCCCTCTTACTTCCATGCTATCGCTTATGAACCCACACATTACCAACAATGCACCTATATCCAACTGCGCCGCTTTGATAATCTACCACAATTTGGCGAATTCTGTCTGCCGGCCGGATGATGCATCATCCAAGTGAGCCAAAATAAGTATTCACCCAAAATCATGTAATCGATTAATTGCTTTCATCGCAACCCCTCCACCTTTTCTGCACTTTTCTAACTGCCAATGAGAAACCAATCTTACAAATAATCCGTAAATGACAAAACGAATTCAACCGCCATTCTTTCCCGCCAATATTTTTCCACCTATATACTAAAGATCCTTTCATAGCTACAATCGAAATAAGAGGGTAAAAGGTGGTGTTTTCAGTTGAATTGGATTTCGGTTTCCTAGAGGGCAGGGCCACTACTCAAAATTTCCTCAACAGTAGAATGATAAGCGATCGTCCGTGCTCTTTTTACACATCATAATAATACATTCTCAAATTGTCCTTTACATACAGGAACGAATGTTCTATATTGAATTTATAATGATTTGCGATTTAACATATTTACTGTCGATTTTTATTTTTATTTCAGTTTTCCACACCCCCTTTTTACAATTTGCTTCGATTGTAGGTATAAAGAAGTTTATTTATGAGGAGTGACATGTTCATGGAAAAAAACACGTTTACATTTGAAGAGATTTTTGAGCAGAATGAACGCAGAATTCATTACTACCTTCACAAATTAAAGATCCGGGATCCGCATCAGGAATTTTATCAGGAAGGAATGATTGCAATGTGGAATGCGTATGAGAAATATCAGCCAGACAAAGGTCCACTTTCAACATTCTTCAACTTTACGATTCGCCACCACTTAATTGATATTGTTCGCAAAGATAGTAGAAGACAAGAAATGGAGGTACTGGCGCCAAAAGAAGAGGACACCGCATTTGAAGCGGAAGTGTATCATAAGGCAAGTACTCCCGTTTCACCTGGGATAAATACTACCGAGCATATCCCCAGTGATCTGGAGTTATGGCTCCGTGTAAAGGAACTACTCACTGAAAAGCAATGGAAATGGGTGCAGTACTATATTATTGAGGATATGTCATTAAAAGATATTGCAGCGCAGGAAGGTGTTTCGATCGAAGCAGTAAAAAGCTGGGCCAAGGAGGCAAAAAGGAGGCTGCGGAATGTGGAGTTTGAGAAGATATTAGTGGAGGGAGAGTATCTGTAGAGTCTGGGTAGAGAAAATGATTTTCTTTTGGTTAAGATATGGAATTGATTACTCCCCGTAAAGTATCGGTCGATTTCTATAAGTGTAATTCTAGTTCTTGTTGCGTTAATTTACTCAACTTGATTTCTTCCTAAAATGATCTATTTTACTTGAACATCCCTATAAATAGGAAGGTATTCTGCACAACAAAATATAACAGCCTAGTTATTCTTTACATAAGAATGGCTAGGTTTTCTTAATTATTTAATTTCAATCATTGATAGAAGTAACGATAGAACCGTAGATTTATAATTTCAAGAAAGTTGCAATATAAACCGATTTTCCTTATCCATCTTAATTTTATTATCTAGAACTAAGCTACTTATGATTTTCTACGAGTAGATACATCCATTGCTAAGGACTGCCTTTTCTATCTAATGGATTGTAAAATTTTCAGGCACCATAGGCGCAGTTACTTCTACTTACTTGTCCAGTAAATAAGCTGTTTTTATCTCTTTTTCATATTCCCTCCGTATATACCTTTGTTATCCAGTATGTTTAGCTTAGTTACATTTTCCTAACTTCACTTAAAAGGATCATTAAATGTCCCGAATAACTACTAAGTCGACAAGATATTCAATATTTGGAATATATTGATATATTCAGAAATACCAATTATAATATATGATAATAATGTTCCTTAAGGTTGTATCATCGCTATTAATTTTGCCTTTATTAAATAGAAAGGAGGGAAAATTTGGTGAAAAAAAATACAAGCCCTGATGCTCAACAATGTGAATACGAGTGGGCCAAAAAGTTTGTTGATGAAAATCAGTTGATTTTTCAAAACAAACTAATCCGATCATTTTTACTGAAGAAGAAAAATTGTTATCTTTTGGATCAGTCCATCCGTTACTCAACATCAGACACGAATAAGGCCTTGGATAAGGCATTCAAGGACCATCTTGCTGAGATAAGATTAATTAGTCAATTATCTAATGATTTGGGGAGGCATGCCATTCGTTATGATCAGAAATTTAACTTGTATAGAAAGTGGCAATCACTAATTTTAGACCAACCAGTTCAAATTGATGCGGCAAACACCACATCGAAAGTGGATCGTATTGCAGATGTTAATGCTACATCTGTTGATGAGGAAGCATTAGAAAATGATCAACATTTGGAAAGTAAAATTGAAAATCCTGTTCTTTATCATGCTATTCGTTCCCTCACACCAAGACAGAAGTATATTTTAGAAGCATCGTATCTTTTTAATATGACAGATACAGAAATAGCTACTAAAGAAGGTGTCTCCCAACAAACCATTTCAAAAACAAGAAAAAAAGCGTTAAGTAACCTCAAAAAACAACTATTAACCGAGGAGTGAAAATATGAATGAGATTTCTGTTCTTTCTGATGTTATTCAATTAATGGAAAATGTCGGATTCCCGGTAGTAGTAACTTTAATTTTATTAATCCGTTATGAATTTAGAATGGAACGTTTAGAAAAACTTTCAAAGAAGTTATCGGATACTATTAATGAATTAAGGAGGGATATTTCATGACTCGACTCATTGAATTAATGAAAAAGGTTCAAAAACATCATGATATCGAATCATTGGAAACTGTTCTTAATTTATTTGAGCCTAAAATTAGAGCCTCTTTAAAGCAAACTTCCCCTCAAGAACAAGACGACTTATATCAGGAACTTAAAATCAAAGTAATAGAGATAGTAAGAAAATATGACTACAGTAACACTTATGGTTTTTGGGAATTCACAGATAAACTAAAAGAACAAAACTCCTTGGAGTATACTGAATCAAAGTAACATCCTAAAAAACCGTATAAATTTTACTTTCTTTTAAGAAAAGGAATATACTACTATTCTTTTAATAAAAATTAATTTATTCATTTTTGACTATGCAGTACAGCTGTTTCCTTACTTTAGGAAACGGCTACATATTACTAGAGAAAACGAGTTTAAATCACCTTCGACTCCCTCCACTTCTTCAAGTGGGGGGAGAAAGCCACCTAATGCCTCTCTTTATTTTACTTGCTGTATTTGTATCTTAATGTTGTACAAGCACTCACTTATCACCTTCTACAAATTTCATCCCGTCAATAAAAATCTTGGGAAAATCACTCCAACTAAAAAAATCACCATAAGAAAAGGGAGAACCTTTTGTTCTCCCTTTTCTTGAACTTAGCTTTCCACTGCTTCGGTTGGCATTTGCAGCTGATAATTTTTTGCCATCTCCACGGCACTTACTGCTTCAAGATATCCCCATATATCATCAAGTGTTGGATGGGAACTCGTTTGTAGGATGCTCTTTATATCATTTGGACTGAGATTAGGATTGGCTTCCAGCATAAGAGCAATGATTCCGGCACAAATTGGCGTTGCCATAGAAGTACCGGACAATTGGATATAATTGTCATCGATAATCATCTCTGGTAATTGTGATTCAATTGCCGACCCTGGAGCTAACAAGGAGATAATATTTGTACCTGGTGCATAAATATCCGGCTTTATCAACGAATCAATTGTAGGACCTCTACTCGAATAATCTGCTATAAGATCATCTGTACGATCTAACGTGTTCAGATCATCAGCCGATCCAACCGTTATGATAAAAGGATTAATTGCCGGGGTACTAATCGTTGCTGCAGCAGGACCACTATTCCCAGCAGCAGTACATACAACAATTCCCTGATGCCACGCCTTTTGTGCAGCTAATGACAATGGATCATCCCTGAAAGATTCATAGGCAGGGGCTCCGAGCGAAAGGGAGATTATCCGTATATTATGCTCTTCTTTATGATCCATACACCATTCCAGACCTTCAATAATCGTTGATAGTCTACCACTGCCTTGTTCATCTAAAACCTTTAATCCAATGATAGAAGCTTCTAGTGCTGGACCAGTATACTTTCCATTGGAGAGATTTCCATTTCCAGCTGCATCACCAGCACAATGTGTTCCGTGCCCATTATCATCATACGGTTCAGTTTTCCCATTTATAAAATCATGAAAAGCTATAATTCTATTTGTTGGAGTTGTTAAGTCTTCATGTAGATGGATACCTGTATCGATTACTGCAATCGTAACGCCTTTTCCAGTTAAATTAAGCTGCTCTCGCACTTTGACAGCCCCTATTTGCTCAGAGGCAATATCTAGAAAGGAAGTTACTATCCGGTCGTAAAAAATCCGATCTACTGCTTCATGGTCTTTAATCTGTTTGATTGTATCAGGTGTTAAATGGCCCTTCACACCATTTATACTGTGTAGTTCTTTACTAAGTTTGTTATGGGAGTCAAAATTACATGCTTTTAGGAGATCGTCTTTTTTGTCTTGGTCACAAGTCTTTTTCAAATAAACGATAATGGGGATTTCAGTGTTGCTAGATACACTCGGGTTTACTTTTCTAGAATTCCGTAATTGTTCCACTAAGCCAGGGTCTAGTTTACCTTCAGTAGCTTCAAACCATACTTTTTTTCGATTACTCATTTTACTCCTCCTTTTATAATAATCTATCTCACTCAATAGACTATCAATTAAAAATAATTAAACAATCCAACAATATAACTATTTCAAGGGTGAACCAAAGTTTTTTGTGAACCCTTCTCTATACTGGGAAGGGATTAAATTTATAAAAAAACTAAATGAGAATGGAAGAAATTTTAAACGCCTATTACCACAGTTAGTGCGACAACGCTTTTAAAAGAAAGTGTATTAGTGGAAGTAGAAGCTAGAGGACACAAGGTTATTATAGATGAACAAGAGAATTAGGTGGTACAGAAAATGGGATGAATCCAGTAGAGCTACTACTTTCTTCTTTAGGTGCATGCCAGTCTATCGGTACTAGAACTTATGCTAAAAAATTTGAGATTAATATTCAAAACTTTTGGGTTGAATTAGAGGGTGATATTGATTTGGATGGATTCCTTGGCAAATCAGATGTACGGCCAAGTTTCTCTGATATTAGAAAGTTCCATATAGAAACAGATGCCTCTGAAGAGAAGGTCCAAAAATACAAGGAATTTATTGAAGCTCATTGCCCTGTTGGGGATACAATCGCAAATCAGTTTAATTTAGTCTCTTCAAAGGTAGTAGTTGAAAATCCTGATATATAGAATTTGAATAGATAGTTCTAAAAAAGTTCAGTCCTCTACCACTAATACGCTTAGCTCTATAGACGAATTATTTCATGATTAGAAAACTTATAAAAAGAAAAAAATCCGAACGAGTTCAAATTCTAATTAAAGAATTTGAACTCGTTCGGAAAGCATCTCACTATGAGCCCCATTAATCGAAGCAACAATACCGACGACATTATGTTGTACAAACGTCTCAATGTAATCTATTTCCTGTTCCAGATACTCATCTGTATTCCCAATTAATAAACTGTAACCTTTTTCTCGGAGATAGTCCTCTACTCCCCTAGACAATTGTGGGAAAAATGGGTTCGTTATGTCAGGAAGTATTAAACCAATTAATTTAGACTTTTTCTTGTAAAGCGATCTTGCTATTTCATTCGGTTTATAATTTAATTTCTGCATCGCATGCAATACTTTTTTTCTTGTATCCTCATGCGCATATCCGCTATTATTCAATACTCGAGATACCGTCGCAGCTGAAACTCCAGCCTTTTTTGCAACATCTCGAATCTTTGCCGACAAAATTCGATTGTGGGATTTATTTGGTGAATAACTCTTTTATTGCAAAAGGTGTCGCTCCTTGGATTTTATCGAATGTTAAAAGTTGATGGGGATAGGTAATTTCCACATTTGTTTTCCCTGCTTAGCTCAATATAGTAGAAGTCTACAACTGAGGCATTAACATTAAACTACCATCTGCTATAACAGGTGGTAGTTTATTAATGGAATTACATCTTGTCCTTTATTTAGACTACTTGATGAAATGCATGACTGTAAATTATTTGCTAACCTAAATGTGCACATGCTTGGCGCTTCTTAAAAATAGACCAAATGTTTGTTTAAGACATGGAATTATAGGGAACGCGGTGCCTGTCCCCTCGTCCCTCTCAAATGCGAGGCAGGGAACCAAATTCAAGATTTCTACTCTTACTCTTCTTAAAATAAGCTTCCAATTGCTCAATCATAGAATCCTTGTTTTCACTAAATTGTTTATGTCGATGGCCATTGCCTCCTGATGGATGAGGAAAACCATTAAGAATTGAATTGGATTCAATATAATTACTCTCAGCAAGGTAATTTAATACTTTGGATACATTAACCCCCAGCGGAATTATTAACGGATTATCCATTGATTTTAGCTCTGCTGCAAAGTAATTAATAACATATTTTTTGAGCAGTTCTGTTTTTAACATATTTGGAGTCGAACCACTGTAATTCTTCCCTCTATAGAAAACCGGATAAGGGAGTAATGATGTGGTTTGCACCAAGTTGCTCGCTGTAGAAAAAAGCTCATTTGTTGATAAAAGGCCTAAATGTTTATGTAATTGTAATTCATCCAACATCATAATAAGATTTTTTCTCATTGGACCTTGGAAACTTGAATTATTTTTTACTTCCCTTAGGATTTCTTCATTATCTGTTAATTGATCTTTAGCATTAATGACAGTTGAATAGGATTGTTTCATTTGAAAAAGTCCGGGGGTAATGCCAACAATCACTACTTTCGCTTGTTCATTAACATATTCAAAAGGTGCGTAATATATTTCCAGCGGTTTTTTCTCATCTTTCTCCAGTAAAAATGCCTCGCTTAACAATACATCATCCTCCAATGGAGTTGACAGCGAAAAAATTTGCTCTTTATACATATTGAATTTTGAATAGCCTGCAATACTCATTTATATATATCCTCCGTTACAGAATTATTGATTTTTCTATAAGACTAATCATACCATAACGCACAAGGGCTTAAGTGGTATCCAGCCTAACTATCCCAAACATCCCTATTGTAAATACGCAGCAGCCTTCATCCCAATAAAGTATGATTTTTAAACTAATTCAATAGTTTTTTTAGAATAAATCATACTTTTTGTCCATAAACACGAACAATTATAACCATAAATCGAATTAATGTTCATTTTCTATTGATTATCTATTATTTCTTTGTTATATTATCAAAGTATTAATTAATAAAATAGCATTACTCGTATATTCTCGGTAATATGGTCTGAGCGTCTCTACCTGGTTCCCAATAAAAAGAACCAGACTACGGGTTGAAGTATTAGGATGGTTGTTTTTCAATGAAAGCAATTCTCACCTAATGATAATTTAGCATCTGCTTTATTCGCATGCTTTGACTTTGTAGGTCTGGAAGGTAGAAAACATTCTACATATTCTTGACCTTTTTATTATGAGAAAAATGAGTGTATGAAACACCTGGGAGGAAAACAGAATGAAAGAAGCGGTTTTAAAAAGAAAGAATCGAAAAAAAGTACCTTTTACTGTATTCATTATTGGACTATTATTATTCGTGATGGCAGGATGCGGTTCTGCTGCTAAGTCTGAAAGTACATCAGGAGATAAACCGACAACAGCAGAGGAAATTTCACAACGACCTATAATTGTTCAAGGACCAATGCCAATAGAGGCTGAGGAATTTGCAGGAAGATTAGAAAATGTGAAAGAAGAAACATCCGGCAATTTTGTATTTTACATTGGAACTTTAGAGGATTATCCGGTTATTGTTACTAAAACCGGAAAGGGAATGGAAAACGCTGCAGCTGCTACAGCAATAGCTATAGAAAAATACAATCCAATTGCGATCATCAATCAAGGTACATCTGGTGGTCATGACCCTGATTTAAATGTATTTGATATCGTATTAGGTGAGAGAACAATTAATATTGGTGCATTAAAAACAGGTCAAAGAGAAAAAAATGAAGGAATTGCTCCAACAGAATGGATACCGATGGACTTAATGGCTTCAGAAGGAAGTGCTGGGGAAGATCCAAATGCTGAGAAAGCCCGTTACTACGAAGGTGACAAGGACCTGCTAGCTGCTGCCAATGCAGTTAAAGACACCTATACAAAAGGTAAAATTGTCGAAGGAACAATTGGTTCTGCCGATTTTTGGAATAATGAATTAGACCGTATCAATTGGTTCCATACTAACTTTGGTACATCTGTTGAAGAAATGGAAGGCGCGGCAGTAGCACAAATCGCTGAAGCCTATGATGTACCATTCCTCGGTATAAGAGTACTATCCAATAACAAAGTTAATGGCGGGGAATACAATCCAAATACAGCAGCAGCCAATCAAGAATATGTATATGAAGTAGTTAAGCAATACATATCTACTTTACCGAACGAAAAATAATTGAAATAATACTGCGAAAAAAACGAACAAATTCTATTTCTAGTTGTTAAACTGACCCCCTAAAGTTGGACAGTAAAAAAAAGTCTAACCTGGGGGTTTTATATTGGTAAGAATATATTCCCGCCATCAACTCACCCAGCTCCCGCTTCATCTCCTCCAAATCCAAAAATTCTTTCCTATCCTCCGCCCGATTTACTGAAGACAACTGTTCATGCTTCTGCTCCCTGAACCACTCCGGAACAACCTCATCCACACGAGTCCTCCCACGTGGAGAACTCCTCTTCTTCCGCCCCTGCTGATTTCGAAATGCCACCTCCTCAGCCATAGCATTTTCAACTGTCTTGAATCCCTTCTTTACCCAAGCCTGTAAAATGCTTTTAAAATAACTCCAACTAGGCTTATTGCGCTACAATGCACGTTTCATCGCCTCTATAACGAGGGATTCACCAATATCATCTACCCACTGCAACAGCGATTCTGCCACGTATGGGCTAACCAATCCAATATTTTCTTGATAAAACGAGATTGCATCTGCAGCCTCAGCTGTTTTGTCTTGTTTCTTTTTATTTTCATTTTGTTTATGTTTAATTAATGTGCCCGTATTGGAGTCTATTTGCTGGTTCACAGGCTGGTCTTGAAGTTGGTTCGAAGTATGGTTCTGTGGCTAGGTCTCGAGGTGGCCCATAGCTCGGCCCTTTCCACTAGTCTGGGGATTATCAGTTGCTTGCTCTAGCGCTTGTGCATTTATGTAACCCGTATGATAATCGTCATCGTTCGCCAACTGTACCATCCGGTAAAGTGGGCCTGATTATTCGGCCTGGATTTATAATCAATATATCCCTTCTCCGTAAGTTCTGTCCGTGCACGTTTGAAGGAGCTCTCCTTTAATCCAGATTTCAATCGTAATACGGTTGCAGCAACCGTGAATTGCTCCACCCATCTTGCCTAGTTATTCATGTGCATCAGCATATGCCACAGTGTAAAGGAAGCTTTGCAGAAAAGTGTTGATTCCATTGAAGATGAAAAAGAAACCTTCATAGTTCAAATTGATCAATTAGAAAACGAAAAGACGGCATTGCAAAAGGAAGTAGACGAGCTAGAAAAAACTGCTAGCATTGCCGCTACAACAACAACTACGCAAAGTGAGGCAGCAAAGGTTAGTAGTAATAGTACAAGTTCTAGTAGTGCCCCAGATACTTCTCAAAGCACTGGAGAGTGTGATATCAAGGGTAGTGTTAATGGAATTTATCATGTTCCGGGAAGTAGGTATTATAATCAGACGAAGAATGTTGTTCAGTGGTTCTGTTCTACTGGTGAGACCGAGGGGGCAGGGTATAGGGCGCCAAAGTAGGATAAAGAGTGTTTACTAGATAATAAAGTGATAGTTATTCGTTCGAGGAGGAGTGACTATCACTTGTTGTATATCAATTAAGCAACAGCGCATGACATGGAGGGATAGGAATGAACTATGTCCGAAATCCATATGATTCAATGAGGACGAGGTGCCTGTCCCTGTGGTCCTTTTTGGGTGGAAAAAATGATTTTCTTTTGGTTTAAGATATGGACAGAGCGACGGTTCTCTGTCCTAAATTATTCCCCATTGGTAGTGGAGACGAGGTGCCTGTCCCTGTGGTTCTTTCAGAGTTTAGGCTGCCAAACTGACATTTAAAAGACTTTCCCATAAGTACTTTTTCAAAAACAAATCTTTAAATATCTCTATTTAAAAGGAGTTTGCTGTTCTTTTTATCAGGATAAAGTTTATTAACGACTACTTCAGATGGCATCAATGGATGTTCTCGAATAATCTTAGTATTACTTTCTATTTTATTATCTAGTGATTTACCTATTAACCATTCACTTATATCGTTTTCGCTAGATTTTGTTATCTCGGTTGAATCAAATGCTTTTATTTTCTGTTGCAGTTCTTTGTTCTGAGATAGGCTGCTATATATGTTATTTGTGTATTCTATGTCGTCCTCAGCTACATAGATTTCCTGAACCCCTTCCAGATACACCGAAATCAGGATATCCTTCATTAAATCATCGAATGGATGTAATATTTCCGGATGGAATCGTTGTAAAATAATGATATTCTTCGGATCAATATGTTTGATTTCTTTTTTGATAAGCTGTTCCATTTCAGGATTCGTTCCAATTACAAATAACATTTTCTTCATTTCGTTAATTTCCAAAATAATCACCTCTAAATCTAATTGTTTTGACGTTTATAAGCTCCATTTGATAAAAACATCAAGTCAGGATAATTTGCTTTGTAAATCTTCTTTCAGTTTAAATACCATTACTCGTTCTCCTGTCTTTGTGCTTATATCAGTATAGAAACTTAACACTTCTATTCCTGTATGTGTGAATACAATTTCTTTTATTTGGTCTATACCGGATTCCACCAAACTATTTCGGTACTCTTTCACGGACAATAATTTCGTATTATCATCACATAGTGAATACTCTGCTTCGGTTAAAATCCCTTGTAATGACACAATTATCATGTCTCTTAAAATATCCGTTTTAACAGCAATGGACCCACGCCCAAGGAAAGTTTTTTCCCATTGTGTTAACGATTTACTGATTTCTGCTTCTATTGACCCTTTTGAGTTATTCATCCTATTTCCCTACTCTCTAATGTCTTCCTAGTTCCGCATTTATTCATTTGATAATTCCTACGTAAATTACATGATTAAAGTTTACCCCGAATTAACTTGCTGTAAGACCCTTAACGAAAAAAGTTCGAGAAAAGTTAAGATTTGTAAGTGGAGATCAACAGCAAGTCAAAATCCCGATTCTGTTCAACTAACATTCAGTGGGGGATGAAGAACCCCCTACTGAATGAAGTTTCACTTTATGACCAGCTCTCCCAGTTTCCATCTGGATCAATAGATGCAAGCCTAATCCAGCCATTTTGAACTTTTTGCTGGAATTCGGGAGTTTGATCCAACAATCTTTTGATATATTCTTTTGGTGCTTGAATAACCACTAATAAACGCAAGGGTTCGTGGTAGATCTCTGTATCGGACCACATCACAGACTGCCAAGGCAGTCCGGTTAAAAGATCACTGCTGTTTCCCTGCATGACTCCAATACCAGCTGTTACGGTTTGAGTCGTTTTATTTCCACTGCCATAATAATCAGGTGCCACCGTAGAAGCATAATACTGCAGGTTGATCCATTGGCAAACCGTTGCTGGCCCTTTGATAATATTAGTTAGTATATCCCCTCTACTGTCTTTTTCCCAATTATAATTTTGAAGAAAAACTCTTCCCTCTAGATTGGTTCCTTTTGTAAGTTCACGTTTCCCAATAATAAACGCAGCATTACGGGCCAATCCCCATTCTGGTCGAACCTCACTCCAATCTTCACTGCGACGCATCGCTTCGTCCCTTGGGGTGGAATGCGAATCGATGCTTGGTAATTTAGGAATTCGTTTCGCATTTGCCTTCTCGCTAACTTTTGGCAAAATAGTTTGGATCTGATCAAAAGCTTTTTTCGCATGATTCGAAAGCTCTGGAACGTAAAGCCAGCGTATTTCATCAAGTGAAGTAATGTGCTCCGCTGCTGCAAACACCGTATCTTCTGGAATCGAAATACCATCTTTTCTTAAGTTTTGCCTTACCATTGGAAGATTACATAACGTTGCCAATACCCGAGCATTGAATCCGCTTGAAGCACCACCACAAGCGCCACAGTCCAGTGATGATGCATATGGATTATTAATACTATGACTTCCATGGCCACAAATTACCACCAATGGGGCAAAGCGCTCTGTAAGTCCCATTGTTTCCAAGGCTGTACGCACATAGTACACTTTCTCCTCATCAGTAAATCCAATGGGCAGCTCATCACCGGAGTGGTGTTCATGATCTAGTGTGAACTCGGTCTCAGGTTTACTTAACCCTTTTTCTCTCAAACGTTGCAGGGCATAGCCAGTACGTCGTGGCAAAAAACTGCGTGCTAATGTTTGCAGCGTAAGCCATGGACCACTAATTTCTGGGAGCATTAAGCTGGATAGCAAATTATGCTTCATCACTTGAAAGGTGGAGTTTGACAATCCAGCAGCTTGTTTCCGCCTAAGATACGGATTTAATTCGGACTCTGGTAGTGTTTCTTTTACCTTTAATTTTGGCTGATTCATTACAGGCAAAGAGTTATGGCTGTGGTTACTGCCAAGTTTACAGGTTTCCATTGGCAATCCAAAAAATCCCGCCGTCCCAAATGTTTCAAAAGCACCTGCTTTTTCAAGCTCATTCCTGAAAGGCTCAGAACGTACATCAAGACAAAATGCCAATTGTGCTATCGTATCAGCTTCGTTATTTTGTCCTTCCTGATTTGTTATAACCTTCTCTTTTAAATTCGTTTCATACGTTTTCTCCCAGGCTTCAAGCCAAATCTTATGTTGGACAATCTCATCAAACCGATAAGCGAGTGTTAACCGCGCTTTTTGTTCAGTAAACGAAATCTGTGACCATTCGTTTAATGGCATATCCCCCCAATCGGCCCATGATACAAGGAGTGTTTCAAGTAGTGCTTCATTCTCCTCATTTGGTAAAGGAAGGGATGGCTTGATTAAAATACATTCCATTGTTATTCGGACGGCCAGATATTGCATAAGCAACGATTTATGATTTTTTGCTTTTTGGGAATGCCAAAGCATCATGCCTGCCCATCCTGGTAAAGCAAGTAAATGTGCTTCCAGATAGCCTTTTATATCCGAGTTAGGAACTTCTAGTATTTCCAATGCTTGCACCAACGCTTGATCCGCCTCTTTAGGCAACCCTTTCAGCTTTTTACGAATAGAACGATTCAAGGCGGGATCTTTTGGTACAAGTTTTCTCCATGCTTGATAGAAGCCTTCTTCACGAAGAGGCATGGACCACACTGCTTGTGACTCATCTAAGAACAACTTACACCACTTGATCATATGACGGTCCAGTTCATCCGCTATCCTACTGTCGCCTAACTTTTCTAAGACTTGAGAATAGGCACGAACTGAATGGTTGCTGGCAATCTGTGGTAACCAGTTGCTCAGT
Source organism: Oceanobacillus arenosus (assembly GCF_003369575.1). Taxonomy (GTDB): domain Bacteria; phylum Bacillota; class Bacilli; order Bacillales; family Amphibacillaceae; genus Oceanobacillus; species Oceanobacillus arenosus. Next base: position 159,214 of record NZ_PIOC01000003.1, read on the forward strand.
CTTTTACTCAAGGTTTTCCATTCCGTTCTATTTAAAGCTTTCGAAGGCTTCTTTTCTTGTAAAAGAAGGGACCAGCAGTATCGCTCTTGAACATCCTGTGGAATATCAAGAGATTGGCCATGAAGCCATTGCCCAAGAATTTCCCCAAGGAAGTTTAAATTAATCTCACCTTGGTTCCGGGCTGTATGTATCATGGAATCACTTGGCATAATATTGATATTAGATAAATCCTTCAGGAAACGAGCTGTCTTTTCAAACGATTGGTTTTCCAGCCCGTCCCAAGGATTTCGTGCGGCAAACGTATGGATTGGACCATATGGAGCAATCACTTTACTCGCTGATTCAACCACTTTATTTATATCAAACTTAATACTTTCATAGACCTGTGCGTTCATTTCAAGTGTACTCTTCAACTGAATGGACCCCCTTTAGATAGAAAACGCGTCAAATAGTTAGGATGATTTTCCACCATTTTGTCGTTCGGTTCACCTAATCGTACGAGCCATAGATACATTATGGCGTATCCTTTTGACGTACGATGATGAGCGAACCACATACCGATTACACTGCCAGCTAATAATACCAACAGAAGCAAAATACTCCATGGAGTGATTGGTTGGGTAGTTAGATGAATGACTCCTCCTAATAAATCACCGAACGTTTTATGGATGATAATGAATAGGAATGCTGTAACCATGAATACGGATATACCGACAATGCGTCCAACGTGGCCATTTCTATAACTAACGAGTTGATTCCAAGCTAATGTCAGGGACCAGCCTAAAATAACGGCACTTATTAAGTGATATCCTCCTTCTGGAGAGGTTAGCCAATAGCCAATTCCTGCCAGTACACCTAAAACAACACCCATCAATAACCCGCTAACATTCAGTTTCTCTTTTCGAAAGGCTGGTTCGTGATAAGAAATGGCACTCCCGGCCTTTAAGAATAAAGTAGATTTGAAAAAACCATGTAATACAGCATGTGTAATCGCGGCTGAATAAGCACCTAATGCACATTGAATCAGCATAAATCCCATTTGCGCAATCGTTGAACCAACTAGCTGTCTTTTATAATCAACCTGAACGAGCATTATTCCTGTTCCTATTAGGACAGAAATACTAGAAAGGATCAATAAAATTACCTGTGCAACATTTCCATCAAACAATGGTGCGAAAAGTGTTAATAAAATCCCACCAGCATTCACGATTCCAGCATGCATCACAGCGGAAATTGGAGTTGGTGTTACAACTGAATTTAACAACCAGCGCTGGAATGGCCACTGGGCTGCCGGAATGATTACCGATGCAATTAAAAGCAGGTTGATCCCAAGTTTTTCCCATGAAGCTAGTTGGGAAAGATTGCCTTCCGTTAGTGCAATGGATAACTGCCAGGTACCAGTAGCCTGTGTTACCCAGAGGATTGCCACAAATAAGAAAAGCCAGCTAAGTGCTAATACACGTCCACTTAATCGTGCAGCTTTTCTAGTAACCTCCCAATCTCGGTTCAGTTTAATAAGTATTGTCAATCCCAAAAGTGTCATACCCCAAAAGGCAAGCAATAAACGTAAATCATTACTAATCCAGGCAAGCGAATCTGCAATTGTTGTTAGGGTAAGCAACATAAAATACAGTCGATACCTGCGATCACCAAGTAAATAATTTATCGAATATCGCTGGACAATGAGACCAATTGTCAGAACAAAGAATACTATAAGCCAAGATAGTCCATCAAAACGCCAAGGTCCTAAAATCACTCCCTCATTGTTTATAAAAAGCCCAATGAAAGCAATTATTGGTGGTAAAGCAAGAATACCTATATGAAATTTTATATATTTTAAAGGAACCTTTGGGTGCAACAGGAATATGGCACTAATGATAGCAAGTAATAATGATATAAAAAATGCAATCTGATGTATTGGAAAATCTAATAAGTCTAGCATTTTATTGTCCTCCGTTAATATAGTTTCAATAGGATAAACAAAAAAAGCCGACAATTTTAGCATACATAGTTTAAAAAACCATATATGGTGTAAAATTGTCGGCTTACTTTTAACTAACCTATATCCAAGTTTTTAAAAGTCTACCTATATAAAATTGAATGTAATATTTTTACATATTAAATAAAACCATTAATCTAGTAAACTTTCTTTTTCATTTAACCAAGTATTCGGTTGGCCTTACGCTAAAGAAATGTTATAAATAAAATAATACCCATTTTCTTTCATTCTGTCAATAATTGGTTCGGTGCCAGTGACAACTTTACTGCAACGAAAACATTGGAAGGTTCGTAGCAATTATATAAGGCTTCAAAGAGTTCTGGATCAGTAAAAAGTGAAGCTAAAGCATCAAGTACAGCATCAATCAGTGACATTGAGGAAGTTACATTATATTATATTTATAAACTGGTCGAAGCTATTAATGCAAATGATTACGAGATTGTCCGTCCATATATTAAGGATGGAAGTGCACTAAATGATATGCAAGAAGAACTCGTTGATCGATTAAATGAATGTGGAATGACACAAAAGGTAATTGACGCCTCCATATTCAACATAGAAGAAAAAGATAATCAATGGATCGTAACAACGAATGAAACTATCAAGCTAATTTATAAAAGCGGCGAAGAAGAAACAAAGGGTTATTCTTGGGATTACACAGTCGAGCAAAGCGAAGATGGTACTGTTCTAGTAGATATGGAATAAGGAAAGTGAATAATCGTGACCATCCGTCAGAGTGGGTGGTCACGATTTTTGTATCCGTTATACTCGATTACTTCCGGAAATTCCCGTTAAATCTTCGTATTATACTGATCCAGGGGTACTCGAAGCAAGGTCACTGGATTAAATAGTATTGAATATTTATATGTTTTATAATGCTCACGAAAGTTACAGTTTGTGGAACTTTATGAGATTTCAAGAATGAAGATATTGTTTGAAAAGCAGGGGGAATTGGACCCATAGTATTCCTTCTTACTTATATTTGGCAAGATAACAGAAGGTTTATTAAATATCAGTTACGTTACAATTTAACCCATTTGTTGATTTACTGAATTCAGAGTATTAGCTGATTTTGATGGTAGAATATCACTATTACCTTGATTAATTGGACTACTAATTTCATATCTGTTACTGTAGGCCTATCTGTACTCTGTTCCAACTATAAATCAATTTAATTCAAACCATCTTTCAAATTTAGAGTTCCACACCCTTTTAAATAGTGTCTATTTGTTCATTGTGGTCGTCGTATATTCTTCCACATCCACTCATGTAAAATCTGATTCACATTCCACATAAACAAACCACACCCCGAATTGTTAATCCCCCTAACAATTGAAGGTGCAGTTCCCTAAACTCTATTTCTACATTATTACCCTACCACGGCAACAGCTTTCTTAACGCATTCTCAACATCTTTATTTACAGCCACTTCTCCACCAAAGATGGATAGGCTATCAGCTTTTTGTTTCTTAATATAGTTTGATAGTGTAGCTGGAACTTGGTTATGAACGAGTAAGATTGTACTGTCATCCTTCGCTGCAAGTACTGCTCCAGTCAATGCATCCGCATAGTTTTTACCTGTTGCTACATACAAGTGCTTGCTTGCTACTCCGAAATATTCAGAGATTGCAATATTTGTGTCATAGCGGCTGTGACCACTTAATCGAGTAGTTTTCGGAAGCTGTTTTTCAACATTCTTCGATACTGCAACTTCTCCACCAACTACAATTGTTTCCTTTGCACCAAGCTGTTTGATTTTAGCTTTGGTTGCATCTGGAAGCTTATTCGATTGTGTTAATAGAATTGGCAGACCATTCTTCGCAGCATGTGATGCTACCGACAATGCATCTGGGAAATCCATTCCATTTGCTACTACTACTTTACTAGTGCCCTTAGGTGCTACTTCAGCAGCAATTAATGCAGCTGTATCGAATCGTGAATGCCCAGAAATCCGTCGTACGTTAAGCCCAGATTTTTCCAGCGCATTTGAAACATTCTTACTTACAGCTACCTCTCCACCTAAAATCACGATATTTTTAGCACCGAGCCTCTTAATCTCTGTGAGTGTATTATCCCAGAGTTTATTACCAGGTGTCATTAGAATTGGAGCTTCTAACTTATGCGCAAGTGGTACACCTGCTAATGCATCGGCAAAATTATCTCCACGTGTGACAATTACCGTATTTGCAGATGTCCAGCCCCGCTCGCTAATTTCGATTGCTGTGTCATATCTGGAATACCCAGATATACGATCTAGCTGTGCTTGAACAACTACTTTCGTCACTTGACTCACATTTCCCGCTTTATCTGTCGCTGTTACAACTATTTCCATACCTGCTGTTTGCTTGGCAATTTTTATTTCAAATGTGCCATCCGCTTTTGCAGTCGCAGTTCCAATTTCTTTCCCGGATACTTTCGCTATAACTGTTGAACCGGATTCTGCTTTCCCTGTTAGTACCGTTGATTGATCAGTTACCACATCAACTACTGGGGCTTTTGGTACTGTTTTATCCGCTACAACCACTTTCGCCGCCTGACTCACATTTCCTGCTTTATCTGTCGCTGTTACTGTTATTTCATTTTTACCATTTTTAAGTGTGATTGATTTTGAATAATGTCCATTTGATACAGTTGCTGCCTGACCATTTACTTTAACAGAATCGAGATGATCGTCTGAAACAATTCCTCCAATCGTCACTGTTTCCTTATTCGTTTCAAAACCATCTTGAGGATTGTCGATTGTTAATACAGGTGCATGTGTATCCAATGTAATGTTAACTGGTGCTGAGTTAATTTTGTTTGATACTGCTTTAATTTCATTTTGTCCTTCTTTTAGCTTCGTTGGAATAGAAAAATTACCATTTCCATCAGCCATCGCAGTCTCAGCCTTTACACCATTATTCATTAATTGAACGGTTGCTCCAGCACTTGTCTTTCCCTTAACTGTTATATCTGCCTTATTTGTTAATAGTCCATCTGCTGGAGAAGTAATAACGGATGGTGCTTCTGATTCATAATCGATACGTACACGAATCATTGCATTTCCTTCTTCAATCGGAGTCGATACGAAATCTCCTCCTAAGTAATCATACGTTCTTCCCCAATTATAGCCATTGTCATCTATTGCTAATCCAGGCGCATTTTCAAAAGGCGATGTTTGCACATATACCATATAAAAATCGCCGTCTACTTTAATATTCTGATCCCGTAAATCAACAACTGTCCATTCAGCTGAACTTCTTTTTGCTGTTGCGTTGATTGGACCAGCAAGCTTTTTACCTGGGAATCCATTTGGACCTGTCGCATCCCATACTTCCACCGCAAATGCTGTACCACCTGGGTATGGCCAGTAGGAGTCATAGAATTGGAAAACACCTTCTGTTATAATTGCCGAATCTTTACCCGGTGCCAATGACATTTTCACTGCCCAGCCGTTTCCTGCATCATAGAATGCACGAGCATCTTCAATTGTTCCATCATCATAACCGATTTCTCCACCTGGTACAGTGTAAACTGGCTCAAGCTCAACATTTAATTCTCTATTTCCTTTAATTGAAACTTTTATCTCCTGATCATGGAATCCAGGTGCCATTACTTTTAATGTGTATGTGCCATCATATCCAGTAAGGCTATATTTACCATTGGCATCCGTTTGAATTGGTTCGACGTTTGCATCTTCCACAAGTAGAAGGGTTGCACCTTCTATTGCTTCATCCGTTCTCTGGTTTGTTACTTTTCCAGAAACCGTTCCCTTTGGATTCTCTGCTAATGCGAAATTTGCCTTAACCGTTTGATTCTTTTCAATTGTTACTGATTGTGCTTTCGATTGATATCCATAAGCCTCTGCCATAACAGTATATTTTCCTGGTTTATGTGGCAAAGAATAGGTTCCATCAGCTGGATTCGTATTTACAGAACTGCCAGTTTCAACGACGTTAATCGTTGCACTTAAAGGTTGAGCGTTATTGCCTTCTTTTGTTACTTTTCCTTCAATTTTGCTATAATTTACAGCCACTTTAGAAACTGCTTCAAATGCGTTAATTAGTCCGTATCCAAATCCATTATTTGGTGAATTCGGATATACTGCATTTGTTAATGGTGTTGCTGTATCCTTGATAGCCTGTTCAATTTCATCAACGCTTAGCCTATTATCAGCGGATAATATTAACGCTACGACACCCGATACGGCAGGACCTGCCATCGATGTCCCATTCCATCCGCTTTCATATCTCCCGCCAGGTACAGATGATCTAATATTTACTCCTGGGGCCGATATATCTGGTTTGATTTCATCATATGGTGCGGGGCCAGTTGATGAAAAGGATGCTAAATTATTATTGTAGTCAACTGCTCCGGTTGCAAATGATTCCGGATAGTTTGCAGGTACAGCAATCGTTCCAGGTCCTTCATTACCAGCTGAGAACTCTGGAAAAATCCCTGCTGCTCTCCATGCAATAACAGCTTCCCGGTACCACTCATTAAATCCTGCACTGCCGCTCCATGAATTATTCACAATGTCTGGAGCCTTACTTACATCCCCTCCTGGAGCCAATACCCACTCGGCAGCCCGTAAAGCTTCTGTTGAAGACCCTGAACCATTAACATTCAGCATTTTCACACCAATCCACTGTGCACCAGGTGCTACTCCAATCTTGTTCGATCCGTCTGGCTCACTGCCTAGAATTGTTCCAGTCACATGTGTTCCATGTTGGTTATCGTCATATGGTACAGACCTGCCTGCAGTTGCATCATACCAGCTGTATCTGTGGTCAACATCTCCTGTTTCTGGATTGTATCCGCGATATTTTCCTTTTAATGCTGGATGATTCCAGTCAACACCAGAATCAAGAACAGCAACAACGACACCTGAACCATCAATTCCCATATTCCAAACATCTGGGGCACCAACGTGTGACACATTCTGTTCAACCCCATCGCTATTCGCAATTGAAGCTACCGACTCTACTTTATCAACGGAATTCAATTGAATGCGTTCATTCGGTAAGATTGCTTCAACTTCTTCAAAGCTTGCTACTTTTTCTGCAACCTCTTTCGTCGCTAAAACTGCTATCCCATTTACAATATGAAAAGATTGAATATCTTCCGCATTCCCTTTTTCAACTTCCTGTTCAAGATATTCATTTACATTCTGCTGCGATTTCTGTGCAGTTGCTTTTAATTCAGAAATGACGGCAGAACGCTGTGCATATTCCTGTTTAAATGCAGATAAACTTGCTTTTTTTGCACTTTCTTTTGCTTCTTTGGCAACCTTTTGTGCGTCTGCCTTTTCCTTAAATTTAATGATAAAGGATACTTTATTATTATCCTCGAATACACTTGCTAACTGCTTACTTACTTTTGCTTCTACTACCTCTTTGTTATCATTTAACGAAGAATATAATTCACTGGTTGATTGTGATTGTGCGTGTACCAAACCAGGTGTGATTAATGAAAATATCATTAAAAATGATAACAAGATACTATATGTACGTATACTCCATTGTTTAAGCTTTGCTTTACTCAACTTTATTCCCCCTGCTCTTATTTGTTGTAAACTTCAATAAAAACTAAATCCCCCGTTCATGTGAATCATGTAATTTTTTGGCAATCATGATTATGTACCTCGAATTCTAACTCTATCGAATACAAAAAGAATTGATAGAGTTACTGAATAACTTGAAGTAATCTTTTTAACCTTATTGGATTTTTATAAAAAATTACAATAATATCATACTATATATCTATCTTTTTAGAAATATATACTACTTAAGAATTACTTTTTCTTTAAATTGGAATTATTAGATTAGAGGGTAGATCGAGTGTTGAATTGTAATATTTACCTAATAATGTCGGTAAAAGTTAAATATCTTGACGGTCTGTAATGATTTTAGTCAGGAAACCCACAGTCAAATTAGTTCGAGGGTATTTTCCTTCCTATACTAAAAGCCTTTTTATAGATACAATCGAAATAACAGAGATGAAAAAGGCTATTTTAGGCTGGTTCGGATTTTAATTTATATAGAATACAAATCTGCTATTCTTTATATTTTCTTTCATTTGAAGGTCAAGCGATTTGTCCATGGTCTTTTCCCACTAAATAAAGAAATACCCACATTTATCCTTCACAAAGTAGAACAAATGTCTCGTATTTAACTTATAAAATTTTTGTTTTAACAAGTTTTATGTCGATTTTTAATTAAAGTTTCTTATTTTACACCCCCTTTTGTAATTTGCTTCGACTGTAAGTATAAAGAAGTTCATTTAGCAGGTAGAGAAGTATATATACTTCCTCACCGCAACTTTATACCTAGTGCTGCCACCTAAACATCATTACAACAACTAAGCTTTCTTAAAAGGAGTGACTATTAATGACAAAAAATACGTTTACCTTTGAAGATTTTTTCCAGCAGAATGAGCGCAGAATTCATTACTACCTTCACAAATTAAACATCCGAGATCCACATCAGGAATTTTTCCAAGAGAGAATGATCGCAATGTGGAATGCATACGAAAACTACGAGCCAGATAAAGGTCCACTATCCACCTACTTCAACTTCACGATTCGCATCGCTTAATTGATCTTATTTGAAAAGAAAATAGAAGACTGGAAATGTTGCAGCTTCCCCAGCACGAGGAAGAAGCTGCAGTTGAAGCAGAAGTGTATCATAAGACAAACGCTTCTAGCTTACATGAGCGAAATACTTCCGTGCAAAACACCAATGATCTGGATAACCATGATCATTGGCAGCTCGTAAAGGCACTACTATCTGAAAAACAATGAAAATGGGTGCAGTACTATATTATTGGAGAGATGTCGTTGAAAGAAATTGCTCAGCAAGAGGGTGTTTCTTATGAAGCAGTGAAGAGCTGGGCGAAAGAGGCGAGGAAGCGGCTGCGGAGGGTGGATTGGGGGAAGTTGTTGGCTGAGGGAGAGTGTCCTTAGGGATTGGGTGTAGTTTAAATTGACCGGTGGGTTCTCTCTCTATCCCTAATATCCCACCAATGATTGCTACTAACCATTTATAAAAGTATAAAGACCTTACCTAACGAAAATAGCTGCTAGAAACTTAAACGAGCTGTTTCTAGCAGTTATTTTCAAAATGAAAATCTTACGTAATTTCTCGCTTTATTAATGAGACTGAGACAACGATATGAATCTTTTCTCTTCCTTCTTCTTTATTTATTAAATACAGGAGAGTTAATTCTGCTTGATATCCTTTATAGCTCATTTGAGCACTTTTTAACATGTAATAAAATATTTGAATCTCTTCAATCAAGATTATACGAAACTTTAACCTTAGAAAAAGTACAGTTATTTTGTATCCAGAAAAGGAAATCCAATCACATCAACTTAAGTGACTGGATTTCTTTATAGAAGATTATATGATAGAAAACCCTAATTCTTTACTATCTTTACTAAACATTTGAACCGTTTCTAAAGAAATTTGCTCCAAACTTTTCCCTACATTTGGTAATTTATTCAATATTTCCGGTGTGCATGTAATAATGTCACATTCACATTCTTCTGCCTGGAAAATATTTAACAATTCTCTCGAACTAGCCCATAATAATTCAGTTCCTTTTTTTTGTTTACAAACTTGTGCAGCTTCTTTCATAAGAGGGATAGGATCTATTCCAGAATCTGCAATTCTACCTGCAAAGACCGAAACAATATTGTTTGTACCCTCAGCAAATACAGATACAGTTTCCCTAACTTGTTCTATTGTTAAAATTGCGGTAACATTAAGCGAAATTCCCTGTTCTGACAAACTTTGTATTAAAGGAAGGGATGATTCTCCAATTGAATTACTAATCGGGATTTTCACATAAACATTTTCTCCCCAACTGGCAATCTTTTCAGCTTCCTTCTTCATAATTTCGAAGTCATCCGAAAAAACCTCAAATGATATTGGCATATCCGGAATTTGATTAATTGCCTGTTTAGCAAACGTTTCATACTCTGTGATACCTGCTTTTTTCATTAAACTTGGGTTTGTAGTGAAGCCCTTTATCGTTCCTCTCTCGTATACATCAACCATTTCTTCAATAACTGCACCATCTGCATATAATTTAACTCGTAAATTTTCCATATTAAGCTCCCTTTACTTTTGAATTTTCTTCGGCTTCAGTAGTATAATTATTTAATGCTGCTGATTTAGTTTTTACAAAGTTAGGAATAACGAGTGCTAATAGAACGATAAGCAATATTGCATAGATACCAGCCATATTTAGTGCGTTACCTGCTTGGCCTATTAAAATTCCAAGCACTGTAAAGTCGAAATCACCAAAGGTTGTGTTAGCAAATCCTAACTCTCCTAACACTGGAAGCAACATGGCAGGTAGGAATGTTATCGCTAAACCGTTTACAAAAGAGCCAATGATTGCTCCTCTCCTTCCACCTGTCGCATTTCCGTATATTCCAGCAGTGGCACCACAGAAAAAGTGTGGAACAAGACCTGGAATGATTAGTACTCCACCTGCAAACCCGAGGACAAGCATCCCTATCACACCACCAATAAAACTACAGACAAAACCGATGATTACTGCTGTTTGTGCATAGGTGAAAAATACAGCACAGTCAACAGCCGGAACAGCATTTGGAATAATCTTTGTTGCAATTCCCTGAAATGCTGGTATTAGATCTGCTAGAATCATACGAACCCCAGCGTAAACAATAGCAACCCCAACTGCAAATTTCAAACCAGCCATTGCAGCAAATAAGAATGGTGAAGTTCCATTAGATAATGTCGATACGAATTCCGGTCCAGCAACAATTGCTGATATTACATAGAAGAAAATCATAGTAATTGCAGTTGCAATCGTTGTGTTTCTTAAGAAACTCCATTTTTCTGGTATATCGATATTCTCTGTATTATCACTTGGGTTACCCACCTTGGACCCTACCCAGGCTGATAAATAGTAACCTAGACTTCCAAAGTGTCCCATAGCAACTTCATCACCATCAGTAACCTTTAATGTGTACTTTTGCCCTATTGCAGGTGAAATTGCACTCCAAGCACCAAGTAAGAACCCTCCTATGATAATAAGTTGAGCACCCTCTAAACCAGTTGCTCCTAATACTGCAGAAAGTAAACATGCCATAAAGAAACTATGATGTCCCGTTAAAAAGACATATTTATATTTTGTAAAGCGAGCAATAACAATGTTTAAAACTAATCCAAGAACTAGAATTGACATTGTTTCCACACCCAAAAGCTCTTGGGCTGCAGCTACAACTGCTTCATTATTAGGGACGACTCCTTGTATATTAAAACCATGTTCTATCATTAGCCCAAGTGGAGCTAAATTTTCAACGATAAAAGCTGCTCCAGCACTTAACATGATATAACCGAGTATCGGACCTAACGTACCCGTTAATATTTTATGTCCAGGGCTTTTCAATGCAACTAAACCAACTAATGACATAAGACCAATTAGAAGAGCTGGCTCTGATAAAATGTCTTTTAAAAATTCTAAAGTTCCCGTTAAAAACTCCATTTAACATTTCCCCCTTATTTATTTCTGACTTGCCGCTTCTTTTAACGTTTCTAATACATCTTCCTGTATTTTTTTCTTATTAATATAACTACGGACAACCGCCACTTTCTGCTTTTCGTCAAATTGCGAAGCCAATTCTTTAACAGTTACGATTAGATCACATTTTTGACCTAAAGCAGCATTGAAATCCGAAGACTCTATTGATGCACGAATTCCATTTTCTCTACAAATTTCTTCAACCTTCATTTTTAACATGAGACTACTGCCTATCCCATTTCCACAAACTGTTATTATACTTAGCATGAAAATTCCTCCTCTATCTTAATGACTAAATTCTTCTATAAATGGAATAATCTCTTCCTTACTGTTAACCCCTATTATTTGATTAACAATTGATTCATCTTCAAGTAATTCAGACAACTGACTAAGTGCTTTTAGATGCATTTCATTATCTATCGCTGCAATAACAAAAATTAAATTTACATCTTTTTCTTTATCTTCTTTTGAAAAAGGAACAGGATTATTTATCTTTAAGAGACTCATGCCAATTTTATTAACACCATCTTCTGGACGTGCATGAGGAATGGCCACTTTTGGCGCTAATACAATGTAAGGTCCAATATTTTCGACATTTTCAATCATAGCATCAACGTATTTTTCCTCAATTGATTTGTTATTCAATAACGGCTTAGCGGCAACTCTAATTGCTTCATGCCAATCATTCACTGCTTCCGTCAGCTGAATTGTTTCACTAGTTAGTAAATCATTTAACATTGGCTTAATCCTCCCCAAATCTTTGACGGTCGATCCCGTTAAAATATCATTTACTGCCTGATATAATGCTTTTTCATTATGAATTGTTGTAAACTGCTTTATTGCTTTCATGAGTTCATTTACTTTTGGTAATTGCAAATGTTTTTGATATAGCAAAATATTGACTTCCTGAATAATTTTTGATTTGTCTAACGCAGTTAAAATCGGTGAAACGATAATCAATGGTTTATCTGTCTTAATTGTTATGGTAGAAATAATAAAATCGATTTCCATTTCCGAAGTATTTTGATACTCACGCGGTGATGTAACTTTAACAACCTCTACTTCGGGGATTAAATTTTCCATTTGTTTTTTGAGCATATAAGAAGTGCTTACACCATTCGGACATATGATGATACACCTTTTTCTCCTATATTTTAGTCCCTGATTTTTTATAAAGGCACCAAAATGAACTGTAATATACCCAATTTCATCCTCTGTTATTGGGACCATTAATAGTTCCTCAAGTCGATTTAATGATTTCTTTACTAATACAAATAAATCAAAATACTCCTGCTTTATTTTCTCTAAATGGGGATTCGTGATAGGTATATTGAATTTCATCCGGTAATAAGCCGGCTTCAAATGCAAAAATAAAGCTATTTTCGCATCATCACTATTTGTAAAAGTGACACAAGCCAGTTTCTCAAAATCGGATATTATTTGATCAATAATGCTATATAAATCACTACTGTCATCATTGGTAAACATTCTCTCATGATAACTCGTATTGAGACCCAATAAATGCATAGATAAATAATAGATTTCGTCGTTAGGAACAGGGAATGATAAATTTTTCATCAACTTCTGTGAAGCAAGATAGGCATCTGAATTTCTAAGTGCATTTATTATTTCACTGGAAAGTAAGCAACCATTGCCATTCTGCATTCTAAAAGTTAGGAAAAGAAAGAAGATGGTTAACTCCAATAACTGATTATCAACAAATGAAACATCTAAATCTCTTTCGGCTTCGATCATCATGGAATAAGTAGTTTTATAGATACTTTGAAATTCGCCTGCACCACTCTGGTCATCATATACTTGCTCTAGTAATTGAACACCATTTGGAAGTTGAAGAATATGCGAAACATACTTAAAAGCAACTGAACGAATATTAACCTCATTTCCTGATAGATTGTATCCATCTTGACGGTTGTAAGTAAGTTCAATATCATTCGTATCAATTTCCTCTTTTAAAAGCTGTATATCGGATAAAACTGTATTCCTGCTCATTTTTATTAAGTTAGTAAAATGGTTAACTGAGAGATAATCATTTTTGGCAAAAATCTTTATAAAAATGAGCCTTATTCTATCGTCCTGGGATGGTAAATAGCTGAACATATCTACCTCAGGGAGCAATTCATAGATCTTTGATCGTACTTCTGGGTTCACAACTATACCCTGTTCACGAACATTTTCTATAGTAGGGAGATTATTACTATCCAACCAGTCATTAATTTTTTCGAGGTCGTAACTAACTTGTCTTCTTGTACAATTAAGTTTCGTAATGAGCTGATTAATTGTAATGATTCTGTTGGATAAAATAACATTTAGTAAATTAGCGGCCCGCTGGTTTAACATTACTTTATTCCCCCTTAGTTACATTATATGTTTTTTTATCAATGATAGCGCTTTCTATTAAACCTATTTTCGTAACCTTACTTGAACAAAATTGGGTTCAACATGTTTAGTAACTAGAAATTTGAACAAATAATATCTAGTCCTCACTTATAACCAGACATTAACTGAAAAAATTTTATATTAATTATAAAGTAATAATGAAGAATTGCAATCAGAATTTGATGAACTACACACACGATTGACGGGCTGAATAACCAGATTACAACGGCTATTAAAGAAAAAGGAAACTTTGCAGAAAAATTTCAATTCCATTGAAGTTGAAATTGAAACGTTCGTAGTTCAAATTAAATAATTAGAAGACGATATAACAGCACTACAAAAGGAAGGAGATGAACTTGAAAAAACTACTAGCGGTGCTGCTGCAACTAAACCTCAGAGCGAAAAGCAAGCGTTAGTAGTAATTATAAAAATATTAGGAATTCTAGTAGTAGTAGTACAGAGAGCCCAGCTTCGAAATCTATCACAAGTTCGAGTGCCAGTAGTACCCCTGACACTACTCAAAGCACTGCTGAATATGATATTAAGGGTAGTGTCAATGGGATTTTTCATGTTCCTGGGAGCAGATATTATAATCAGACAAAGACTGTTGCTCAGTGGTTCTGTTAAACTGATGATGCCGAGGGAGCTGGGTATAGGGCTTCCAATTAAGAAGATATATAAGTAAGAAGGCTCTAAAGTCTAATTAATTGGGAGTGTAAACTAAACTGTGTAAGTAAGAGAGCGTACGGCTCTTACTTCGCAGTCTATTTTTTTATTGTTAGAATAAATATATAACGATTGGGAGGTTATTCTATTGACTAAGTCAAAGCGAGATCAGAAGTCAGCTGAACTAGCGAAACCAATTCTAGAAAACTACCAACCAGAGAATCAATGGGATTAACTCTCATTAATTCTTGCAGCTTTTAGCTATTATTACTTATCGCTTTAAATTGGTAAGAATAGGCATTAGCAATTCCGACTACTTCTAAAACATCTTTGATAAACTAATTGCAAATGAAAAACCCCACAGCTTATTAATATATTAATCTTTAGGAGTTTTCGTTCATTTGTAGGCCGCATGTTCCACATCTACCTTCATTGTAAAATCATTGCTTTATCGCCTTAAGGCGGTAAAGGTCTGACCCATTGACACAAAAGTCACGAAGATACGGGTAATAATAGAAGGAGAATCCATCTATGGAAGTGAATAGCAGCTCCATGAATCAAAGAATTGAACGAGATCATCAAATTAGAGAAGCTTTTCTTCAAGCAATCCTAACTTGTGATACAAATGAAATTGACTATTATAAGCAGGAAATATTGAAGGTCTTGAAAAATGATACCTTGAATATTTTTAAACGCGTACCTGGGAACATGCTCCGTTCCTATAAAAATTTCCTGCTATCACATAATACCCTTTATAGTTATAGTGCTGAAAAAGGGGGGCTCAGCGCTGCGAAGTCCCACTTTATTTCGGAAAAATATGCAATTATGATTGAGCATACCGACCAAATTTCTAAACTTGATATGATTCATCTGAACATGATTGATGAATATGGAGACCCCTCCATTCGTTATGACAAAATAACTAATCCAAGTATTGCGGATAAAGCTATTCATTATATTGAGACAAACTTTGCTGAAGAGTTTCTGATTGAAGAGATGGCACATGATTTACACGTCCACCCATCCCACCTCATGCGTTCATTTAAGAAAGAGAAAGGGACTACAATTAGCCATTGGCGAAATCAAAAGCGAATTAAAGAAGCAAAGGGACTTCTTATTCATTCAAATCTTTCGATGACAGATATTGCCATTATGGTTGGATTTAATAACTCTCAGTATTTTTCTAAAATATTTAAGAAAGAAGAAGGAGTTACGCCTAAAGCCTTCAGGAAAGCACATTCAAACAGTTTGGAGGAATAGGTTGTTTTGCGTCTTGATTTCCTTTTTAATATAAAAATGCAATCTTAGTATAAAAATAGGATATTTTAGAACAAAACTATTGTAAGCATTTACATTAAAATAATCATATACCGTGATTTAAACGCTTTCATATTTCTAGCATATTACTTTGTATACAAAACAAAGAAATAACACGCATAGATAGAAGAAGTCTATTAACAGGAGGGGTTAAGATGAAACAGAGAAAGTTTGGTGTACGAGACCAGGTTGGCTACGCTTTAGGAGATATTGGAGGTAGCTTTGTTAATTTATATATAGGAGGTTTCTTTCTATTATTTGCAACCTCTGTATTAGGGGTAAGCCCATACTTCATGGGGACATTATTTTTAGTAGCCAGGATCTTTGATGCGTTTACCGATGTTATTATGGGAACCATTCCAGACCGCTTTAAAATCGGGAAAAGTGGGGACAAGTTCTTACCATATATTAAAATATCCAAATGGTTCTTAGCGGCATCAGTATTGTTAGCGTTTGCTGATGTATCAAGTTGGAGTTCAGCGGCGACACATGTTTGGGTAGTATTTGTTTACTTATTTTACGGCATTGCTTATACTGCTGATTCGATTCCTTATGGATCACTTGCAGCGGTTATTACGCAAGATCCAATTGAACGTACAAAATTATCGCGTGCACGTGCAGTTGGCGGGATGATTGTTGGAATTGGGGCCCTCTCTTTCGTGCCAATGTTTATCTATGATAGTAATGGAGCAATTATTTCTGATGCATTCTTCATTATCTCGATTATCTTTGCAATTTGTTCATTGTTTGCATACACAGGTCTGGTGAAGCTTTCAACGGAACGTGTGAGAGATGACAATCCAACAGGTAAGAAAATAGACTATAAATTTAAAGACGCTTTAACAGCAGCAATGAAAAACAGACAATTAATCGGGATGATGGTTGCTTCTGTTGGTTCGTTAATTGTTATCAATGGAGTAAACCAATTGGCCCCTATTGTATTTGCAGAGTACTTCGGCAGTCCAAGTGCCTTTGCGATTAACTCGTTCGTACAAATGGGGATTACGTTAATCTTATTCCTTATCATACCAAAATTAGTAAAATCATTTGGAAAGCGTAATCTAGTGATTGTAACATCGGTATTTAGTATCATTTCAATGGCATTCCTCACCTTGATGACAATTGAAAACGTTTATCTTTATATTGCGGTCTATAATATTGGAATGATAGCGAACAGTGTCTTTGTTATGATTGTATGGGCACTTGTAGCAGATGCTATGGATTATACCGAGTTGCAAACTGGAAAACGGTATGACGGAACGCTTTTTTCGATTTATTCCTTCTCCCGTAAATTCGGTATGGGGATTGGATCTGCATTAGGTAGTTATTCCCTTGGTTGGGTAGGATATGCTACTGGAGCTGCTTCACAATCACAACAAGTAGCAGAAGGAGTTCTTCGTATGTATAATGGCTTGCCAATTATCGCATTTGCATTAATGTTGATCGGTTTATTGTTCATCTTTAACTTAAACGGTAAGAAGACAAATGCGATGTATGAAGAGCTAGAATTAAGAAGAAAAGTATCATAATTCATTTACTGGAGGAATCTACTACTTGGATTCCTCTAGTATCAATTAGATAGGAGAGATAAACATGCGTACAAGATTTTTATCAAAACTAACAAATGGGGAAGTAGAAGAGTATCTAGATAGAAATGATCTTATCTTTGTTCCAGTCGGCGTAACAGAAACGCATGGCGCATTGCCACTAGATTCAGAAACGGTTCTGGCAGAAGCGTTTGCACTAAAAATGGCGGAGGCTGCGGATGGATTAGTTCTTCACAATCTCCCATATTTCTTTGCAGGGGCAACTCCTACTGGGCGTGGGACAGTACAAATGACAACAAGAGACGGTGCAGCATACTTAGATCGAATTGCACAGTCATTACTTAATCAAGGATTCAGACGACAAGTTTATGTTACTTTACATGGACCTGCATATTTAACAATTAGTCCAATGATTCGCGACTTTTTCGACCGTACCAAAGCACCTATTCTTTATATGGACTTAATGGTGACGATTGGTACCTTGAAAGATTTATCGTTTAACTTCTTTGAGAAGTTCAATGATATGGCAATAGGCTCGTATGATATTTTAGGTAGATTGGAAGATGTTCCACTTAACGTACCTGAGTCCAATTCTGTTAGCTATGATGTGGAAAAAGTAATGAAGGCAAATGCGGACAATCCAGCATCGCTCCTTGGAAAATATGCGTTGCAATCAGGTGCGGTTGGCTATTATTTTGACCATGCTTCCGACCACTTATATACGCCACAACTGAAAACAGCAGATGAACGTAATTACTATGCCAAATCTGGTGTCGCTGCAATCAATGAAATTATCAAGGGGTTAGATGTGGCTACGGTTGTTAAACAATTGAGCGATTTGGATGAATATACGCAAAATGTTAGTATGAAGCGATATGGGGAATGGCTTCCGAAATAATGCTTAAGGGACGGTGAATAATACCGTTCCTTTTTATTAGCTACTTCTATCATAGACAGTGAGTGTAGTGAGGGTCTGACCCCAGTTCTTCAAAAGAAAAAGCAATTAAATTTGCAGAAGAACCCCTAGATAATGACAATCTTGTGTTCAGTATCGTTGGTGAGATTCATAAAGATTCTGATGGTCAAGTTTTTTATTCATCGAAAGCACAAAGTCAATATTTAATTGATAACGGCGGAAGTGGTACAGTCGGATTTTATTATGTATATCAAAATGGAGACGTTGTCGAGTCAGAACCGAGATAGACATAATGTAATAGCACCCCTATAATCAGTATATCAAAGCGTAGTACTTAACGTTCATAAAGTTAAGTACTACGCTTTTTTAGATTTTTTTAATTACAACATATATTTAGTGATATGTGCACACGAAGAAGCATTATGAGTTTTCTTTAGCGTGATCTTTTAATCTAATTACTTTTTCTTTCTTCTGAGATTCATTGGTCAAAAGCGTAACTCTCAGAGTTTCAAGACCATTTTCATAGTCTGATAGAATAAGGTCTTTATTATTCGTACGAACCGCTTCAATAAAAGCATTATCTTGTCCTTTATAAAAATCTACTTTTGAACGATAAGTTATGATACCGTCTTCCTCTACAATGGTCAAGTCGGCTCCATCAAAGGACAGGCGGAATTTATCACCAAGCAGTTCTACCCCCATACGATGATCTGTTTGAATAAAAGAAGCATCAAGATGGCCTACTGCTCCAGATTCCATTAAAAAGTTTACTGATGTCACATCCGGGATATCAATATTTGGAATTCCTTTAGACACAAGCAGATTCATATTTGCATGCACTTTTGCAATGTCTCCTGCCAGGAATCGGATGAAATCAACGATATGTGTCGCTTGCTCGACCAGCTGCCCTCCTGATTTTTTCTTCTCTCTATACCACGGAGTACTTACAAAGGATGTGAGATAATGCCCCCGGATCATAGCAATTCTTTTATCCTTTAGATATTCTTTTGCTATCTTAACGGTATCTATATACCTCAGACAATAGCCTGTTGCACAAAGCACACCTGCGTCTCTTATGACCTTTAGCTTCCTTTCAACAGTGGCCATCTCAAGCCCAATCGGCTTCTCCACCATTAAATGGATGCCAAGCTGGGCTGCTTTTTCTTCTATATCACCATGTGCGAAAGGAGGGACACAAATAAAAAGCGCATGCAGCTTCTCTTCCTTAAGCATAAGATCTGCATCTGTATAATGAGCAGCACCGTATGTTTCACCTGCACGAATTGCACTGTCTTCAATAATATCGCAAACTGCTGCAATGGTCGCATTTTCATTAGCTGCTATATTTTTCATGTGGATAGAAGCTACTCCACCAACACCTACAAAACCAACTTTTACCTTTTGCATCACTTTGTGACCCCATCTTTGCTCAAATATTCTTTACCATACTTTATTACTCTTTCCATATGATTTGCCGTATCAAAGGCCAGTGAACCAGGATCAATAAGATGTGGGCTCAGTTCAGCTGTAATCGTATCGTCATATCCTATTTCTACCAGCGCTTTGTATACTTTCTTCCAATTAACATCACCCGCCAATAAAGGTACAAAACCAGTAATGTTACCGACAGCAGCGCTGAAGTCTTTTACATGCACCTTCTTAATCCGTTTGCCTAATATCCAAATCCATTGTTCCGGGTAGCCAAACTGCAGTACATTTCCAACATCGAAATATGCACCCACATAATCGGAATTCAGCTCATCGATATACCGTGCCATTTCAAGAGGGGATAATAAAAATTTGTTCCAGACATTTTCTATGCCGATATGCACACGATTCTCTTCCGCGAAAGGTATAATTTTCTTTAATACTTCCTGGCTGCGGTTATAACAGTCGACATATGTAGTATTTTCATCCACTACACCAGGGACAACAAGGATTGTATCCACATTCATTACTGCTGCCAATTCAATTTGTTTCTCCACTATTTTTCTCCCTTGCTCCCGTACATTCTCACTTGAATCAGAAAGAGGGGATTCCCATAATAATGAGGTGGAAAGACTTCGTAATTTCAAATGGTATGATGATGCAAGCTTGACAATCGCCTTAGCCTCTTCTGCTGTTGTATTCATCGTCAAACCAACATCACCATCAGGATTCAAATTTAGTTCAACAGCATGAAATCCTGCATCACGGCTGTATTCAAATACCTTTTCAAGCGAAGTTCCTTCTGGATAGCACCACTGATTAATTCCTTTTAACATAAACATTCACTCCTTAATAAGGTACCTTTAACTTTAATTATTATACGAAATAAACCAACAAGGAGACCGAAGCCTCCTTGCCATTTAATTCACTTTTACTGGTTCCTGCTTCTTAGATGACTCATATGCAGCAATAGCTACAGATAAAGCTTTTAGCCCGTCTTCACCAGTAATGGAAGGTGTTTTTCCTTCGCGTACACTGGTGATAAAATCTTCAACCAAAGCCTTATCCATGTCGTCACCCCAGAAATTCCACCGTGCACCATCTTTATTATAAACATTTACTTTTTGCTCAAATGCGTCAACAGTAAGCGTTCCACTAGTTCCAACAATCTCCAGTGTTACATCTCCCCAGGTAGGATAGTTTTCATTTCTTGACCAGCTGCAGTCCAATGTTGCAAACATATTATTATCAAATTCCATCGTCAGCAGCCCGCAGTCATCGATATCATAATCCGAAATCAGGTTTCCGACTTCTGCATACACTTCTTTTACTTCAGCGCCAGTGTACCAGCGAATAATGTCGACTACATGGACCGTATGATCGATTACTGCTCCTCCGCCGGATTTTGCTGGGTCAACAAACCATCCCCCAGGATTTGTACCGCGGTTTGTGCCCTTGACTGCTACAATATTCCCTAGCTGTCCGCTTTCGATTATCTGCTTCGCCTTAACAACTGGTGTGTTAAATCTGACAGGGAATGCTGTCTGCAATATCACATTCTGTTCCTTACATACATCAATGATTTTCTTGGCATCTTCAATTGTATGTGCCAATGGTTTTTCACACAAAATATGTTTGCCTTTTTTTGCTGCAGCAACTACATGCTCATAGTGTCTGCTGTTCTCAGAGCTGATGATTACTGCGTCAATCGGTTGATCCAGTAGATCTTCATAATCTTGAAAGTATTCTGTATTGAACTGGGAAGAAACCTTTTTCCCACGTTCTTCATTCTCATCCGCTATTCCAGCAATTTCTACTCCATCCAATTGAGTTAATGCATCTGCATAACTGAACGCATGGCTATGCGCAAAACTTATCATTCCGATTTTCATTGGACAGCCTCCTTTTCCATCGTCCCTTGTAATACGACGGCTTTTCCTGTTTCAATCGATTCAAGTGCGGCAAGTGAGATTTCCATTGCTTTATATGCATCTTCTGCAGATACAATCGGTTTAGTATCTGTGTTAATGCAGTTAATGAAGTGCTGCAGTTCTGTGAAATATGGATTGTTTTTCATAGGGCTTTCAGGAACAGCAACCCCTCCGCTTGATACAGATTCTTTCTTGCTTGCTACAACTGGAGCAACTTTCGCACTATCATATTCGATAATGCCTTCCTTGCCAGCTATTTCAAATCTTGTTGAGAATCCTTGATGTGCCCAAGTCCCCTCCACATGTGCAATTGCCCCGCTCTCAAAGCGCAATGTGACTAACGCATATTCAAGTTTTTCAAAAACTCTGGTTCTGCTGCTTTTTGCATAAACACGTTCTACTTCTCCGAAACACCATCTTAAGAAATCAAAATCATGGATGATCATATCTAAAACCAGTCCACCGCTACTATTGAAATCTGAGTACCAGTCATTGGAGGCAATTGGAAAACCTCCGCCCCTAGTCGTGCGGATAACTGCCGGATTTCCTATTTTCCCTTCATCAACAACTTGCTTCGCCCTTACATATTCCGGGAAAAACCTGACCACATGACCGACGAATAATTTTACTCCTTTATCTTGGCAATAATGAATCATATCTCTCGCATCTGAAAGCGATCGTGCTAACGGTTTCTCACAGATGACATGTCGATTTTCATCAGCTGCCTTCATGACATATTCTTTATGTACCGGTGTCGGCACACAAACAGATACCACATCGATTGACATAAGGTTTCCTACTGCTTCTTCATATGTTTGGAATGCTTTTGTCCCTAATTTTTCTGCCAAGTCCCTTGCTTTAGCCAAATTAGTATCTACAATACCCACCAATGTTACATCTTCCATTTTCACATAGGCAGCTGCATGGGTACTTCCCATTGTCCCTGCCCCGATAACTAGCGTATTTAGCATGGTCAACTCTCCTTATAATTTATTTATTCATTGTCAGTTGCTCTTCTCTATTCAGATAGAACAGACCTGTAGCACCGATCACACCTGCTTTGTTGCCAAGTACTGACTTTTTGATTTCAACCTTTTCAACCATTTTTGCTATTCCATATTTAGCAACCGTTTCTTTTATGGAAGGTAGAATAAACGCAGACATATTCATAACTCCGCCGCCAAAAACAACGGCTTCCGTGTTGAATAAATGTATCAGACTGACCACTCCCATTCCTAAATATTCTCCCGCCTCCTTCAGCAATTGAATAGAAAATACATCACCTTGTTTTGCAGCTGTGGCGACTTCTTTGTTCGTGACAACCAAACCTTTTTCAATAATAGGAAGCAAGCTGCTGGTTTCACCGTTTTTTAGAAGCTGGTTCGCTCGCATATTAATTGCACTGCCTGATGCGTATTTTTCTAAACAGCCTCTGTTTCCGCATTCACATAATATACCGTCATGACTGATGGTAATATGCCCGAATTCTCCAGCACTGTCATTAATTCCTGTCATTAATTGCCCATTGCTGATAATGCCTGAACCAACACCAGTACTGACAGTAATATAAATAACATTTTGTTTTCCCTTACCAGCACCCCATATCCATTCTCCAATAGCTGCTGCGTTTGCATCATTAGAGAGTTTGACCGGTAATTGAAAATTGCCTTCCAGTATGGTTCCAATCGGGAAATTTTCCAGCCCAATATTTTTCGCATAATGGATAATTTTTTGTTCGGAATCAATAATTCCAGCGCTCGCTACGCCAATACCCATAATTCTGCTTCTGTCAGCTACTGTTTCTGCTAGCAGGCTGTTTATGGCAAATATAATGTTGGCAGTTGTATCACTTTGTTTCCCAGTGGATGTCTTACACTCAAATTCACCAAGTATTTCTCCCTCTCTGGATATAAGGGCTGCAAGTATTTTTGTTCCTCCTAAATCCAGCCCAATAGCTAAATCCTTTGATTCTTCCATCTAATTCCTCTCCCCTAAAACATATGCAGTTATTTTTCTTTTACCTTCTGACTCCCTGCAGTGCGATACCAGTAACAAGATGTTTTTGCAGGAAGATAAACATGATAAGCATTGGAATCGTAGACATTACCGCACCAGCCATAAGCAATGGATAGTCAGTTGAGTATTGCCCCTGAAAAGCCGCTATTCCAACAGACAATACCCGCATATCCTCTGAGCTTGTCATGATAAGCGGCCATAAAAAGTCATTCCATGACGCGAGGATGGTGAAGATTCCCAGTGCAATCAACGCAGGAGTTGCATTAGGAAGGATTATCCTCCAGTAGATGCCGAAAAATGAGCAGCCATCCATTGTGGCAGCTTCATCCAGCTCTTTCGGAATGCCCATAAAGAACTGTCTCAATAGAAATACTCCGAAAGCACTGAACATTCCCGGGACGATTAACGCATAGAAAGTATCAATCCATCCAAGCTGCGTCAAAATGCCATAGTTTGGAATTAAGATAACCTGCATTGGAACCATCAAAACAGACAGAATCAAAATGAAAATCGTGTTCTTTCCCGGAAAGTTCATCCTAGCAAAAGCAAATGCCGCCAGCGAACATAAAAATAACTGAACCAGAGTCCGACCTAAAGTCAAGAATATCGTATTCGCATAATATTTTAAAAAATCTACACTTGCGAAGACATTAAGATAGTTTTCAAACTTGAACTCCTCTGGGAAAATCGTCGGAGGTACTTGCATGGTTTCTGAAAATGATTTCAGAGACGTTAGGATCATCCATATGAATGGGACAATCATGATAACAGCACCGACGATCAGCAACATATGATTGGCTAGTTTTGTTTTCATCTTTGATCACCCTCCATTTTAACCATCATAATGAACCCACTTCTTTTGTAAAACAAACTGAACAATCGTGATTGCTAAGATTGCTATGAACAATAAGAATGCCTGCGCAGATGCTATCCCCATTTGTGAATATTCAAAACCATACTCATAAACAGCATATACAACCGTTCGCAATGGTTCCAGCAGTGCAGTACTGTCGCCAATCATGATGAAAATAAGGTCAAACACCTGCAGGGAACTAATCATACCTGTGATGAAGACGAAGAATAATGTTGGTGTAATCAATGGCAATGTAATGCTGAAAAATTGTCTAACTTTTGTGGCACCATCAATTTGTGCGGCTTCATAATATGTTTTTGAAACACCTTGAAGACCAGCAAGAATCAAAATGACATTATTTCCGACAGTCATCCAGACATATACTAGAATTACTGAAAACAGTGCAATATTTGGGTCAAACAACCAAGAAGGCTGAGGAAGATTAAAAACTCCCAATACATAATTAATTAATCCGTAATCTGTATTGTAAAGCCACTTCCAAACCATTCCGACAGCAACAGGCATCGTTACAACTGGAAGGAAATACAAGGTTCGGTAAAAAACCATTCCTTTAATTTTTTGGTTGAGCATTATAGCTATAACTGTCGCAAAACCAGCAGATAATGGTACTGATACTGCGGTGAATATGAGTGTATTCATTATTGCACGGATAAATGACGAATCCTGAAACAATGTGATGACATTTTCCAGTCCGACGTATGTAGGTGCAGTCATCCCATCCCATCTTGTAAATGATAATAGAAAGGATGCAACTGCAGGAAACATATAAAATGTAGCAAGCCCTAAGAGTGTTGGTGCAATGAATAAATAGGCCCAGAGTGCTTCACGACTGAACTTTTTCTTTTTACTTTTGACTATTGTATTACTTTTACTTTTATTTGAAACGGTTACAGTACTCAAGTCTACCTCTCCTTCCATAAAAGTATGGAGTGTCTTTCCCTTTACTAAAGGGAAAGAGCATTCTCAAACAATTTATCAATCACTGTTCTCTTCTTCTAAAATCTTATTCATACCTTCTGCAATTCGGTCCAAAGCTTCATCAATCGAAGTGCCTTCCAGGAATGCACTTTGGACTTCTTTCGTTTCAATATCCTGCCATTCTGTCGTACGCTCTGAGATTGGGTATGCTACACCACCATTTTCCTGTGCATTAAGGAAAACTTGTAGATCCAATGATGGAACTGAGTCCAGCCAGATTTCACCAGTGCTTTGCATTGCAGGGATAGAGAAGCCTGACTCTGCAATATCTGTATTTGCTTGTTCACTTGTAAGACTCTTCATTAAATCCCAAGCCAAATCTTCATTTTCCACTTTGTCGTTCATTGCCCAGCCAATTCCATGTACAATAGATGCTTCCTGCTTTCCTTTCGGCAAAGGGGCAACTGCTAATTTATCTCCTAATGCTTCGTGGAGTTCCGGAGTATTAACTGAAATTGCTGGAAGCATTGCAAGCTTGTTAGACATGAACAGCTGCTTGGATTCTGTTTCAATCTGATTCTGTGTAGAAGGGGAAATTCCCTTGTCAATCAAATTCTTTAGAAATGCAAAGGCTTCTTTAGCCTCAGGAGAATCGAAGCCTGATTTCGTTTTGTCTTCACTAATAACATAACCACCAGCCTGATGAATTAAGTTATAATACCCTTGTTGGTTTACCGTTGTATGTGCAGCATAGCCGAATACACCTTCATCCGGATTTGTCAGTTTTGCACCCTCGGTTTCAATATCTTCCCAAGTCCATGATTCATCAGGATAATCTATACCTGCATCGTCAAATAATTGCTTGTTGTAATAAAGACCGACGGAATCTGTGAAATAAGGAGCTGCATATAGTTCTTCTTCCATTGAGTAAAGATCTACTACAGCTGGAAGATAAGCATCTTTATTAAACTCCTCATCTTCTTTGATGAATGGTTCTAAGCTTTTGATCAACCCGTCTGTGGAGTATTTGTAAAAATTCGGACCGTTCATCCAAAATACGTCAGGACCACTTCCCCCGCCTAAGCTTGTCTTCAACTTAGTCCAATAGTTAGCATAAGGAGTATACGTTACTTTAACTTCAACATCTGGATGCTTCTCTTTAAATGCTTCAATAGAAGCGTTCACTGTGCTCTTTACGTTTTCATCCCAAAGTGCAACTTCCAGCACTTGTTTATTAGAACCTGAACTACTGCTGCTGCACGCTGCCAGAAAAATTGCCAGCATGATGATAAAAACACCTGATACTAATTTTTTCATAATGACCTCCTGATAAATGTTGGATTTTATTTCTTAGTGAATTCTGTGATGTGGTAATAACCTGATCTGGCCGGGTTGTTGCTATTCTTTTAATATCCACATCACCTCCTAATGATTTTTCATTGGACTACATCATCTGAAACTTGAACTTACCATGAAGTATTACTGCCGCAGCACCAAGCAATTCAAACTCAGAACCAAGGGATGTGCTCTGAATATTAACTTGATCCCTGAGAGTAGGTATCACTTTACGCACTACTTTTTCATTAATAGCATCCAAAAATAATGGGTTATCCTGGACAATTTCTCCACTCAAAATAATTACTTCCGGATTAAAAAAGTGAATCGTATTTGTAATAGCAATCGATAAATAATTCAAAATATCTTCCATGATTTCCCATGCTAAATCATCCTGCCGATTGACAGCCTCTACGAATATATCTGGCTTTAACCTGGTCAAATCCCCCGACACCATTTCTTTTATAACTGTATCCCTGTTTTGCGATATGATAGCGGTTACAATTCTAGAATAAATTGCAGGCCAATTGACGTAATTCTCCAGACAGCCCCTATTTCCGCAGCTGCATTTTAGTCCGCCATCTACTATTGTCGTATGCCCCATCTCACCAGAGCTGCCAAGGAACCCCCGATAAATGGAACCATTCACCATCATCCCGGAACCCACACCTTCACCAATCGTTATATAAAGGATGTCTTTATATTTACTGAATAGGCCAAAGTAATTTTCTGCCAAAACAAATGCATTGGCATCGTTATCGAGAAATACAGGAAGGTTTGTTTTCTCCTCTATTAATTTCTTTAAAGGAATTCCGTAGAGATTCAGCTTCGTATTATATGTAATCACTCCATTTTCAGCGTCCACAATACCTGGTGAAATAATGGAAATTCCCTGACAATAATCTAAATCGGCTTTTTGCATCAGAAATTGATCTACTACATCTAAAATGAGTTCAATGATCTCATGTCCTTTCAGCTGGTTAGTAGGATGGACTACCTTCTTCAGTATCTTCCCCTCCAGATTCATGTCAGCAATTCTGATGTAAGAGTTTGTAATAGATACTCCAATAATAGAATGGGTATCCGGATTAAACCGGAGCAAGACCGGTTTTCTTCCACCACTTGAAGTTCCTACACCATCTTCGTAAACAAGACCTTCACTGATTATTTCAGAAACAGCTGAAGTTACTGTTGTAGGGCTAATATTTATTAATTTTGCGATTTCACTTCTGGAGATCGGTCCATTTTTTCGGATTGTATCTAAAATGATTGATCTATTTAATTCCTGAATCAGCTTTAAATCTCCGGTTCTTTGTTTTAGCATCATGTAACCTCTCTCTGGTTCTTTCACTTTCTTTCTCCAGTGGTTTTATTAAGTTTGTTCAATAATCCTTCGCAACGAAGTAAAACCGACTTCGCTTCATAGAATTTAGGCAATTTTTTATGTAAATCAACTGCCAAGATGATGAAATAATAATATTTATACCTAGACTTTTTCGAATCACCTTGATAAGCATAATAGTTTAATTATTTTGTTTTGTAAACCCTTTCTTTAGAAAAAGTTAAAATTTTTCAAATTTTCGTCTTAGTCAACTGTCCACTTTATTTTTGCAGCCATATTCCCCTCTTACATGGTTACTATTTCACTAAGGGAACAATTAACAATTAAAACTCAACCATATCACAGTTAATTTCTACTCCAAATGTGTGATTTAATAATTCGCTTTCATATATTAACGAACTGACCGAAACTAATAAACCCGCCAAGCCATTACAGCTCAGCGGGTAATAAAATTATTATCACAGATTGCTGGAATATTTATCATTGATTGTGTCCTCTTTTTTCTACACTATTCGGCAAAAGGCGCTAAAATCCTTCTTTTACCTAGATATACTTAATCCAGTTAATCAGTCATTTGCGCCAACTGCTGATCTATTGAATTCAAAGCATCATCTTTTTGTTCCAGCAATATCACTATGACCTTGGTTGTTTTAACCACTAAGTGTGAATCCGCTACTGTAGGCCTATCTGTACTCTGTTCCAACTGTTAATCAATTGAATTCAGACTATTTATTAAAACTAGGAGATTACTCCATTTTAATAACCCCTGCATTAATCATCTTCTAGTACCTTCTCATAGAATCCGCTATTTTTGCTCAATCTCCTACCTCACCGCCATCATCTCCCTCAACTCCCGCTTCATCTCCTCCAAATCCAAAAACCCATTCTTCCCTTCCTCCGCCAGACTTCCCACAATCAACTGCTCATTCCCACGCTTCCGCTCCTCAAACCACTCCGGAACAATCTCATCCCTACCTTGCCTTCCCGATGCAGATCCCCACTCCTTCTTCCGCTGCCCCCGTTGATTCCGAAACGCCACATCCTCAGCCATTGCATCATCAACCGTCACAATTCCTTTCTTCACCCATGCCTGTAAAATGCTTTTAACATAACCCCAACTAGGCTTGTTTCGCTCCAATGCACGTTTCATTGCCTCTATAACCAGAGCTTCACCAATATCACGCACCCATTGCAACAGCGATTCCGCCACGTATGGGCTAACCAAGCCAATATTATCTTGATAAAACGCAATTGTATCTTCAGCTGCAACTACTTCATCTTGTTTCTGTTTATTTTCTTTTTGTTTAAGTTTAATTAATGTGCCCATATTTGGGCTCGCCTGCTGGTCCGCAAACGGCTTCTGAGGTTGGTCCGGAGTTTGGTTTTTAGGATGGTTCTCGTGGTGGTCCATTACTCGGTCTCCTTGATTAGTCTGAGGCTCTTCCACCAGTTGATCCACAATTAGATCATTTATATAACCCGCATGATAACCCTCATCATTCGCCATCTGCACCATCCGATAAACTGGTGCTTGATTATTCGGGCGCGACTTATAATCAATATATCCCTTCTCCTTCAACTCTATCCGAGCGCGCTTGAAGGAGCTTTCCTTTAATCCAGATTTCAAACGTAATACGGTTGCAGCAACAGTGAATTGCTCCACCCATCTTGCTTTGTTATTCATATGCATTAGCGTATGCCATAGGGTGACTGCCGATGCAGATAGAGGTTCCATTTCAATTCGATCATAAAATGCGTTGATTTCTTTAATGTAATTCATCGTTCAAACCCTTTCTTTTTATAAAATTTGTCCATTCATTCTAGTCAATCTTATGAAGCTAGTACTCTTGTTAAAATTACCACTTGGGATATTCACTTCTAAAGTGGGGTAAAGTTAATCGCTCGCCTAGATAGGTACTCCTTTTCTGTGCCTCACTTCCGGATTATGCGCTCTAATTAACATTTAAGCGCTCCGTTACGCCGCCTGAGAGCTCCTACTTCCTACTTGAACGCTGCTCCTCCCCCACTCCTGAATGCTCCAACTCAATCCTCCAACTTCTCCCCCCGCAACTCAATCAACCGCTCCCGAATCACATAATTAAAATATGTAGCAAGCAGCCCCCTATTCGGCTCATATTTCTTATAGGCAATCCACATCGCAGATAATCCTTCCATATAATACTTCCAATCAGTATCATAGATGCCAAGCTTCTGCATGTGGTAATGCATTCGATTCTCATTCTGTTTGAAAAACGCCTCGAAGGTTTGCTCCATATCCTTTTCCTTCGCACTCTCCTGGCTCTTCTTCTCACCCGGCACCCCAGAATTTGCTTCCACAACCCTACGCCTATCCTGCTCATCACGATACTCCATACTCTAGCCCCTCCTATTCATTTTCTGCCCGATAAAATAGATCTTCATTAACAATGGACAAATTTATCATATGGAAATACGACGAAATTATCATCCAGACCAACTTGAAGCTCAAAGGCTAAAACACCATTTCTATCAAGAATTCACTTTCAAAATTCCAAAATCACCATCAAAAATCAAATTTTCAACTAATAAACGAAATGTTAGGCATATTTCCAAAGTCTTACGAACAACCAAATCCATAAAAAAGCAGTAAACAGTCCTAAGCAAAGGATCTATTTACTGCCAGCATCTTCCTATTAACGATGATTCCCCCACAATATCCGCCCAAACAAAAGAATCGTGTAAATGTTAGCGATTCCATTTTTTCCATTCAGAAAACCTTTAACCATTAGTACCGTAAAAAGTCTACCCCGCCTACAATGTAGACACACGCCCGAGCTAGCCTATGGAGAATTTCACCCATTTTTCTCATAGAGGCGAACGGGAGCGTTTCCCTTCATTCGCTTCCTGTTCTTCAATTATAGATATCATTCACATCCCCCGACCTCACCGACAAAAACGCATACTTTTTCACAAACCCAGCATATGTTCCAATATCTTTTATTGGATAAATCCATTGCTCATCCACGCAGGTAGCATGTATGACTGTATTGCATATGTCTAGATTCACAATATCCTTTTTCCTGAAGAAACGACTGCATTTTGGACATCTTATCATTTCCATTTGTCTCGATCATCCTTTATTCCGAATTAACTTGCTGTAAGACCCTTAACGAAAAGAATTCGAGAAAAAATCAAGAATCGTAAGTAGCGGATCAACAGCAAGTAAAATCCCAATTTTGTTCAACTTTATTAGAATCATAGCCTCGAAATTGATATTCCCTACAAATATACCCCATTTGATTACAGCATTTACATAACACGATCCCTTCAGAAAGATTATATGAAAAATCATCTTTCATTTCCTATACCTAACTTCCCGCATATCCATCTAATATTAGATTTTCTATCAAGAATAATGTCGGGTTTTCACGAAAATATGACTGAAAACCCTGTTTTCGATATTTTTCTTAAAGTTAGCACATATTTACTATCGATTTCAAACTATTATATCTTAATATTCAGATTTAATAAGCATTTGGGTGGCATTCGACGGTGTAACTCCTTTTTCCTGAACTTGATAATGATTGAAAAAGGATGAATTCAAGTGAATGAAATGAATAGAAGTAGAATGTTCAAAGTAATGGGTGAAAACATAAGAAACCATCGGATGAAACAACTTCAAACAATTGAAGAACTAGCAGAAAAGGCTAATCTAGATGATAAAAACCTAGGGGAGATTGAACGTGGTAAAGGTTTTCATATTTCTACTTGCTATCAGATATCAAGAGCACTAGGTATTACTGTAGAAGACATATTTGCTGGGGTCGATGAAGTCCTTACTACCGATGATGAGTAAGATAATAACCCTTCTTATAGAGTAAAATAACTGGTTGTTCTCATTATACAAAAAGAATCCATGACCCCTTAAAGGAGTACTGAGTTAAGATGCAAAGTATTTTATCAGAGTATACCATTACCGACAGGACAATGGCATTGCTCCCTGCCAAGCATCATGAATACGATACGATCGTGTTCGAGCAGAACAATAAGCTATATGTTAAGAAAACACCAATGCAGCTAATTAAGCAGGCATGTCTCGAACATTATTCTACCTATGAGGGAAGACGAGAGGCAGTGAAGCATCATACTGGATTTAGACGGAAGATTCCACTCCCGATAAATCCAGAACAATGCCTCTATGCTTTTCCCACACATTCTACTACTGATTACGAATGTTGCTGGATATTCTATCATCATGTTCTTTACATAAAAGCCTTTCAAAGCGATACGAATCCTAATATTAAATCAATGAATACTTTCAAAGACTTTCAACAAGTTCCAATTAATGTTTCAAGTTACATATTACATAAGCAAATGCAACGAACATTAACGATTATAGGCAGGAATTATATTCGTGTAAATAACTTAACATAATCGAGCGAATCAAAATAATCCTAGATTAAACGCTCCTAAGATTCGTATATTGCAAAAATATACTTAACCATTGATTCTACTTTAGAGGTATCAACGGTGAATATAAATATGTGTCAGCCTATTTTCAATATAAGGGGGAAATAACAAATGATTTTTATCGAATTGTTAGGCTTCATTGCTATTATTTTTTCGCTTTTCTATCTCGCTTTTCACTTTATAAAAAAAGGAAAAGACAAAGAAAGAAGGCTTTCCAAGAAAATGTTTTATCCTACTTTAATCGGCGGCCTCGTCGTGCTCATTTTTGGATCCATTTTATACGATACAAGTTTTGAAGCTCAACTAGCTGATAGTGTAGAACAAAATGAAAGCCTGACCGCTGATAATGATACGTTGAAATCAGAAAATCAAGAACTCACACAAGACGTTTCAGATCTTGAATCTGATATAGAAGAAATGACGACAAAGGTTACGGAATATGAAGGCAAAGTAGAATCACTAGAAGAAGAAAAAGCCGCATTTAACACAGAAGAGGACTCATTGAACGAAGAAATTGCTGCTTTAACAGAAACCAATACCAATCTAGAAGACGAAGTGGCTAGTCTAGAATCAAATCTGGAATCCACGGAAGCAAAATTAGCAAGCGCAGAAGCAAACATCGGGCGTACAAGCGAGAGTAGTTCTACTAGTGGTAACTCAACTCTGGATCAAGTTCAAGCGACCAGGCTACATCAAGCCCGAATGTATATTATGCAAATTGCACAGCAGCAAGAGCTGCTGGAGCTGCTCCTGTTCGGATTGGTGATCCTGGTTATGCTAGTCATTTGGACAGGGATGGCGATGGGGTTGGCTGTGAGTAGGTTTTTAGTATATATTTAATAGCTTGCTTAAATGGATTTATATTAGACTGGCTTTACTCGTGCGGTAGGACGAACCGTTTATCGTAAAGCAGTATTTTATTTGATAACTTAGAGAGAGCATCGTTAGATTTCCGCTTATAGATCTTTCTATAAATAAATTTAAAAGGGGACAATGTTATTTCCAAAACCCTGATGTATCAAATGTATGGAAGATATCATTTTTATAAAAATAGAAGCTGCAAGTATCAATGGATCTAACTCTCAGTGATACTTACAGCATCTTAATATTATACTTTATCGCTTTAAAGTGGTAGAAGACAGGCATCAGCATTTCTGATTACTTCCTCTTACTGTTGCTGCCCTTTCTGAGCAAGACGGACCGATTCTCATTTTGCTCTTATTCGAATTGATATGGTTTAATAAAGTTACACCTATAACCTGGTACAGGAATTAGCCGCTTTCAGTTTCGAAAAACACAAGAACTTGTTGATTTTTTAGTAAGACTTCTGGAGATGAGTGATTTGGAGATGTTGATGGTTTTGAATCTCTTGCCCGGCGCCAACAATTCCAGAAGAATGTCGCGGACTAAATAGAACTAAATGAAGTTTATACAAAAGCCCATCTACAATTGCAGGCAGACTTTTGTGTATGCTTACTAATATGGAGCAAATTCATCGTCGCTCTATTTTCACAACTAACTTGCAAAATACTGCTGTAAATTGTCGTATGCCATGTTTATTTTTTTCATCTGGTCTTCTGTATTATGGTGTAAATCTGGGTGATATTTTCTTGCTAGGGTGCGATATTGTTTTCTGATTATGGCAATGTCTGTCGTATCATTAGGTAGTTCCAAAATGGAAAGCCATTCCTCTACTTCATAAATATGACTTTTCGCTAAATAATTATTGTTCAATAAGTAGTTACTAATTTTGTTTATAACGATATCTCTAAACCGTTTATATGTATCCTCAAAATTATATTTATAGTCTTTTGCGACTGTAATATAGTCTTCTTCAAATTCGATTATTACCTTATTTCGTGTAAGCATATTAAAGGCAATTACATCTATCAATATCCCACTTATTGTATCATACGTTATTTGCCTAATTGGATAGTTTTCAAGCTGTACCATGATAAAGCAAACAGTTCTGCTGACATGAATGTCGTTTATACTTATGGATTGAATGGATTCAATGAAATCTCCATTATAATCTACTGGTTTATAAAGATCGCCATTTATATGAAATATCGCAGGCACAATGCGTTTATCTTTAGAGATTACTAATCTAATAGAAACCTTTGTATTCTCATCCTTAAATTCTAGAGTACCATCATAAAAAGAGTAAAAATATCTTTCAGTTAAAATATCATACGATTTCATAGGGCCCTTTATACGAAGTCTTGTTTCTGGATTATAAAATCCTCTATCGAACGTCCCATCGCAATCATAATCTATACCATCCAGATAGGATTGAAAATCATCATTGGAATGGTTAT
Source organism: Oceanobacillus arenosus (assembly GCF_003369575.1). GTDB lineage: Bacteria > Bacillota > Bacilli > Bacillales > Amphibacillaceae > Oceanobacillus > Oceanobacillus arenosus. The sequence continues at coordinate 194,200 of NZ_PIOC01000003.1, forward strand.
TATTACTAGAACGATTACTACGTTCATTTTCATTATTACTGCCTTGACTTTGACCTGATTGATTATCGGATATATAACCGACAATAATAAACACAAGTAATAAAATAATAAAAAAACTCATTTAGGCTCCACCTCTCCTCAAAGTAGAAATTTTATAACCAATATAAGTAAATATACCTATTATTATAATGGTAACTATGATATTATCAATATAAAATTATTAAAATAGAGGAATATTTTGCCTGTCTGAATAAAATTAATTGTAGAAAATTAATTTTATTCATAGATAAATAATGAAAAGATACATGAGGGGAAGTTATTTTATTGAAAATAAATGCAGTAAACCAAATGTTAAATATTATCTTTGCACCTTTAATTTTATGGATTTACCATATATCTTTAATAGGACATCGAAAACTAATACAAATTGGATCTACTGATGGTATATTTGTTATTTGTTCCCATGTATTTTGGGGATCATTATTTATTCAATATATCTACCCTAATTCAGTTTTTCTGTCTGAATATAACTTCTGGACAGTTAACTTTAATTTTTGTATCTAATGCTGTTTTACTACTCATTTTAGGAAACCGTTATATGAATGAATATGCCAAAAGAAGGAAACAAGATTTCTGGAATAATGTAAAGAAAACCTCTAAAGAAAATGACCAAAAAGAGCAATCAATTGGCGAAGCAATAAGAGATACTTCTTTTATTTTGGACTCAGCCATATTAAGTTTCATATTCCTATTCATTGGTCTTGGCTTGCTGCTTACTCCCATAATAATTTTATTCCTTAATCTTTCAACTGATTCTGAATTGACCATTGCGCCCATGATAATAATGCTGTTAATAGGCATCCTTATCTTGCTAATTACATATTCAAAAACAAAAAAACTTGAAGATCAAGACAATTTTAATAAAGCTTCTTATGACCATCATGCTAGTAAAAAGCCATTTTTACTAATTAAAATATTTATGGACTTATTTAAATAACTTGACTCTAGCAACAAAAACATCATCATATTTTGCTGAATATGACGATGTTTTTGTTATGTTTTCACGTAAAAGGAATGGCACCCCACTTTTGTGGTATTGATAGTAAACAGACCATGATAACTCAGAGAGAGCATCGTTAAATTTTCTCTTATAGATCTTTCCATAAATAAATTTAATAAGGACAAGGTTTTCTCCAAAATCCTAATGTATCAAATGTATAGAAAATATTATCTTTTTAAAAATAGAAGCTGCAAGAATCAATAGGACTACTCTCATCGATACTTACAGCTTCTAAATATTACACTTTATCGCTTTATTATTGTATTATACAAGTCAAAACGTAGTGGGGGTCTGACCCATTGGCCTTACGTGATGTCATTTAATTCTCCTCTACTTCGAATAACTAATAACTCTCACTTAGTTCCTTACTAACTGTCAATTCTTTAATTAATTTCTGAATTAATTCTTCTGCAGTTTGAATTTTGTTGCTTTCTGTATCATCAATCATTTGCTTTAAGACTTTAGTGTATTTCTCTTGCTCTCCCAAGTTCATTGCCACCTTTGAATATTCTCTACTAATCACATTATCTAATTATATAGTACTATATCATGGGAATGAATATATCGCCGTCGAATATTGTCAAATTTCCCATTTTTATTGCAAATTATTTAGTGTGCTTTTTCAAAGTTACCAAAAGAAAATAGTATCTATTATAAGAATGCAACGTTATTATTTGAGTAATCTTCTGAACGTCAACGTGAATTACAAAGGAATGGACACTTCGAAAAATAAATATAGAAAAGTGTACGAATGCTAGGTTACCAAGGATGCTTTAATCTAGAATGAATACAACGTTTCAACAATAACTGATAATTAACAACCAACAACTAATTAACTTTAGCACATTAACGTAGTGGTATTAGGTATCAGAATATTAAACGAACGTTCGTTATAAACCGATCGTTTTTGAATAAAAAAATATCCGTTCGTAAAAGTGCGCTTTAACGAACGGTTTATCACTGGTTCAGAAATTTTCGCTGATGCTATTTCCTGACACAATGTTCAAGGTTCATACTATTTCTCGCTCAATAAAATCAGAGAAATCGCTATTATCTTTGACAGCGTTAATAAGGTTTTTAACGTGCACAACATCCACACCATTTTGATATAAGTTATCTGGATCAAGCTCCAATTCGCCTGGCCAGGATACGGTTTGTAATTCTTTATCTACAAAAACTTTTTCAAAAAAGGTCTGATCTTTTAGATTTTCTAATACACCTTTCATGATAGGGTTAATATTCGTAAATTTACGAGTTTGATCATCAAATTCAATTAATAACCAACCTTTTAGGCCTGGTACAACACTAACTTTACTCACTAAAGCCATTACTTACACCTCCTAATATAGAGGGGGAATTTTATTTGGCCTGCGTTTAGCCATACAGTCATCCCACACTTTAATAATATCACTTCTATTTATCTCAAGCCATTTAAAAACATCTTTTTCCTTCGAACTTGGTAAAGGCACGTTTCCCTTCAAATATGTACCACCATAAATATCTATCCTTGTATTTATTTCATTATATATGATATGAAAATGCGGTGGATTATGATCATTATAATATATTACAAACGTCATACCACCAAATTGACTTATTCTGGGCAATTTGTTCACCACCTTAGAGTTTGGTCAAATGACACTAAAATAAATCACATTCTTAGTTTCTTACGGTCTCTCCCTCGACAAACATCCGATATTTCTCCTTCACCGGCTCTGAAAAATAAGATAATATCTTCTTTGTTGTCACATGCGGATTACCTTCTCCTGTCACATATGCTCCGTAACTGCTCCAGCGATAGTCTTTAGGAAAACTCACCATTTCCGCTTCGACTGGATTCAAATGGATATACCTGCTCACTTCCAGTTGATAGTCTTTCGTTTCGATGATCTCTGCTCCGTAGCGACCTTGAAAAACATGTCCTACTAGTCGGTGGCGTTTATTGAAATTCAGTGCATATCTTGAGTTCAACATTTTCATAATATGTCTGATATGATGATTGGTGGTTTCCAATTGAAGATGAATATGGTTTGTCATGAGACAGTAGGCGTGAAGGTGAAAGGGATAATAGAAACGGGTTTCTTCCAGTAATTCTAAATAAACTTTTCGGTCAATATCATCATAGAAGATAGCGGATCTGCGGTTTCCGCGGCTAGTAATATGATACATGGCACCTGGGTACCATATGCGCAGTTTCCTAGACAATTATCTCACCATTCCTTTCTTTGCGTTTCCTGTTTGTACACGTCTCATCGTTACTGCTTCCCAAATAGCTTCATTCGTTATATTTTCCTCCCCACTTAAATCAGATATGGTACGTGCCAAACGGAGTATTTTCATCTGTACCCTTGTACTCCAATTATACTTACTCGTCCATTGTTGCATCATTTTCTCTTGTTCATCATTTAATTCCGTACAAGCAAGCAGCCTTTCATTTGCCACGATTGCATTCGTAACTTCGCTTCCGAAGCGCTTATATTGCCTTTCCCTTGCTGCAATAACACGTTCGCGAATAACTTTAGATGTTTCATTTGTTTCAGTTGACTCACTGTCGAGTGAAACGGTGTCCAACTTAAGTAAAATATCCATTCGATCCTGAATGGGACCGGATACCCGATTGCTATACGCGGTAATCTGCTTTGGTGTGCATGTACAATAAAAATGTCGAGAGCCTAAATAACCACACGGACAAGGATTCATCGCACCAAGCAGTAGAAATTGCGCCGGATACGTGACAGTCGAGGCAGCACGACTAATCATAACGACTCCTGTTTCCATCGGTTGCCTAAGCATGTCCAAGGTTCGCTTTGGAAATTCTGCCATTTCATCAAGAAAGAGTACACCACGATGGGCAAGCGATACTTCCCCTGGTTTCGGATTGGCGCCACCGCCAATTAACGAAACAGCGGATGCTGAATGATGCGGATCACGGAATGGTGGGGTAAGGAAATCTACTTTTGTCACACCAGCCAACTGATAAATACTCATCACCTCAAACCGACCCTCCTGTTTTAAAGCAGGCAGTATCGATGGAAATGTTTCTGCAAGCAGACTTTTCCCACATCCTGGCGGCCCAGTCATTAAAACATTATGACCGCGCGCTGCAGAAATTTCGAGTGCACGTTTCGCTTGTTTGTGTCCAAGTACATGTTGGAAATCTTTGTCATATGTGGGGGTTATTTCTTCTGTGGAATCTGAGGATGAAAAAAATGAAGTAGAAAAGGCAGTTAATTGACCCGAAAATGAATCGATAACTTCTTGAAGCGTTTCTGCAAAACGAAACTCAATTCCTTCTATGGACTGTAAAGGAAAGTCAGGCATCGGAGGTAAATATAAAATCTTTATCTTTTCCTTCTTCGCAGCAACAACTGCAGGCAGCATTCCAGCTACAGGTTTAATCGAACCATCCAATGACAAGACACCTAAAAATGCAGCATCAGCAGGAATTGCATGCCGAATCTCCCCTGCTTCTTTCATGATACCGATTGCCATCGCCAAATCAAATATCGGACTGTTTTTCTTCTGCTCTGCTGGAGACAAATTAATGATAATCTTTTTATCTGGAATCTGACAATCATTTGCATATAAAGCTGCCATCACGCGATCCTTTGACTCCTTGACAGACGCATCCGGTAAACCAACAATACTAACCCCCTCCACTCCAGGAATCAACTGAACCTCAACTTGAACACGATACCCCTCCATCCCCTTCAAACCGATACTTGTTACAACAGTTGCCATCACTTCACATCCTTTAACCTGAATTAATTTATTGTTAGATAAAAGATAAGCCATTTTCAGAGCGAAGTCAAGAACATAAGTTCGTAATAAGAGAATAAGAAAAGTAATTATCAGAGATAATTTTGTATTAAAATGAAGATATCTAGAAATTGCAAAGGATCAAAATGAAAAAATAAACGAATAAGGTTATAGTGAATTTCAATTTTAACTTTTTTAAATCATTCAGAAACCACTATGTCAAGCCAAATCATATATAAGTTGATACATGAAAAACCATCCTTTTGTTCAGTTTCCAAAGGATGGTTCAAACTAGTATGAATACAACATTTAAATAATAACCTACAATTAACAATCAACCACTGTGCACTTTAGCACATTAATGTAGTGGGGGTCTGACACCAAATTCCTTAAAAGGTTAGAAGATTGCAATGAAAAAGTTAGAACTTTGCCAGCCCTTATATTTTATTATGATTGTTGGTTCGAAAGCGCATGTGTGAAGCGATAACTATCTCCAGTAAAGCTTAAAATGTGTGCGTGGTGAATCACCCGATCCACTAATGCAGCTGTCAAACGTGCATCTGCAAATATTCTATTCCATTGACTAAATTCTAAATTGGATGTAATCATATCAATTGGAATAATAATTCAGCGCCTTCCATGCTGAATGGGACATATCCCATCTCGTCTAAAATAACCATATCTACTTTTTTAAACCTGTTGCGTAAGGATTGGAACCTTCCTTCTCTCCAAGACTTTTCAAGTAGTTCCACCAAATCAGCCACTCGGTAGAAACGAACTTCATATCCATTTCTACTGTTACGAGATGAGACTTCCCAGTCCCAGGTGCGCCTGCTAAAATTAGATTCTCTTTTTTATCGATAAAATATAGAGATTCGAGACTTTCTTTATCCAATTGTGGTGGAAAACGTATATGTTCACTCCATTGATACCCATCTAATTCTTTCTCATTCATGAATTTCTCCTTTTTGATTAGACGCTCTCCTTTAGCTACCTCTCTATGTTCTAATTCCTGTTGTAATAGGGCTACGATTTACTGCTCGGGATTCTCGAAGGAAACCTGCTCATATATATCTGCGACATATGCTAAACGCAACGATTTACATTTCTCTCTAATCAAATTAGACATGCTATACTTCCTCTCCTTTCAACGAATGATTTAATGGTCGGAGGGAGTCATAGATACTCCAATTGACATTATAAGGACGTGCAATCGAATCATGAAATGATTCATTTCCATTTTCTTTTTTATCTACTGATAACAGTTCATAGAAGCGCTCATCTATTTTTTGCATACTATATTTTATTATTAAACTCATTAACCAATCGACACGTTCTTTTCTGAGTTTCATTGACTCACTATTCAAATGATGGGCGATTCTTCCTGGAAGATGTGGGAAGTATCGAGAATAGGTAATTGATCTTGGTTTCCTCATCCAATTTTTCAAAATGGATTGCCATGGGATTTCTCTCGAGCGATTCATATATGGTCTCGGTCCCTTAGAAAGTACTTCTCCTTGCGGAGAGACACTTTAAAATCATCCCAGTACTTAATTACATACAATTGTGTATAGTGATAACTATTCGGTATGTGGATTTCCTTTCCATCAATCTTTACCTCACCATATTTATTAGCTGAAGCCATTGTTTTATTAAATACTGGATATTCTGTTTAGGTAATGCGAGACCATATTTCTTTTCTTCCTCTATTAAATCAGCGATAATAATTTCCTTTTTATAATGCCGCCTTAAATGATCATCCTGACAATGTTTCAACAGTAGATCACGTAAGTGAGTTATATCCTGAACAACGGGAGACGGCGTAAAGAAATTATATCGAACGTAACCAACCTTGTTTTCTACATGTCCTTTTTCGTTTCCCTTCCTAGGATTACAGGCCTGTGGTTCAAATCCATAGTGATTCGCAAAGCGTTGAAAATCCTCTGTAAAAATGGTCTCCTGACCACGACCTCTAGCCTTTACAACCGCAGCTGATAGATTATCTAACCATAGTTTCCTCGGAACAAAACCGGCTTGGGCAAAAAGTATTTTAATACCTTCCAAAAAGCACTCCTGATTTTCTGCTGGTAACGGTGTTACGAAGCCCCCATTACTGAAGGGCAAGCTCAATATCAAACAATGGATATCTTTTACTTTCCCATCTTGCACAACTTCTGTAACTCCAAAATCTATCTGTGCTTCAGCCGGGGGATGTGTTAGCCTATCAAATTCTTCTTTTATTGTGTCAGCTCCATCTATCATTCTATCTTTCCAATCAGCGATAAAGTTACAAACAGTTCGCTAAGAACCTAAGAACCCTAATTGTTGTAATTGTTCAAATATATTCTTATTGTTCCTTCGCAATTTCTTTTTAAGTGCTTGATTCTCCATTAGCCAGTCGGATACAATTTCTCCCCACTTTTCTTCATACATCATACCCTTTTTAACAGGTGTTATTTCCTCGGGTAATTGATCTTCATCCGCGTGTTTCTTAACGGTTTTCCAAGCAAAACCGGTTCGTTTTACTATTTATTATTACGTAAATTTTTGATATGATTAATTTCAGGCATTGCTAGCATCCTTTCACTTACCTCCACCATTGATTGTTTAGTCACTATTAACGGTAGGGTATTTCGTTAGGGCTGGCATGCCTTTTTATTTGTACAACCTTCTAACATTTGGGTTGCAATACTCTGTACTTTTATTATGCATTATACAACTATCCAATAAAACAGCTAAAGTCACTTAAAGAGTTAGCTGAGATAGCTAATCTAGATAAGAGAAATCTAAGGTATATTAAGCTTGGTGATAAAGGTTTTCATATTGTTTCTTGTTATAGGATATCACGAGCACTTGGTGTTAATATGGAAAACATATTTACTGGGTAAATAAAGAGCTGTCTACCAATGACAAATAAAGGAATAATTTTTCTTACAGAGCTTTTCCCATATCCTCAGGGTCCCACATAAGCATGTGATGGAACAGAAAAAAGTAGACCTATTTTGAATTGTTATGGCCATCGGTACTACGAAGAAAACAAAGGAATTTACACGATCCTATTCCAGCTTTTCTAGGTGTTATATCATTCGACGACACAATAAAAGCACTGACAGGGATTCTTTCTGTCATTATTGTCGAAAAGGGGCACGATTAACCATGATCTCTATCTCCTTTCTTCTATCCCTTCACCGTATCATCTGGTAGACCAACAATATTCACACCCTCCCTCTGGTAGCAATTGAACTTTCACTTGAGTATAATAGGCCATTCCTTTTAAACCAATAGACCGTACAATCGTTGCCACCCTTTATCGCTTTTTTATATAAGATAATGTATTAGAAAAGGAAAAACAGAACCCACGTTCGTTTATTCCGCTATTTTAATCCGAAGTTTTATTGTGGGGAGGATCTTACCTTGGCATTCCCTGGAACGATAATTCTTTTAACATCGCCATAAAATTTGAAGGCATAATGTGAATTGGAGCTGTTCCCAACAATCCCCTATTCTCTTCTTGCCATTTTAAGAGAATAGAGATATTGAATTTCTATACAGACCAGCACATCAGCCCTTCTAATTTGAGTTTTCGAAGCTCAATCCTTCAACTTGCTTGACTTTCGGCTATTACCAACTTACGCTTAAATACTTGAATCATCACTGGCCTTCAAGACCCGCTACGAGCGAATGGCTAGTTCTTGAGCGGCAAATAACCCACTATATGTTGCGCTCCATGTTCATCACATAGTCTTACCCCATAGATCTCTGTTCGTAGACTGTAGATTTAATGGTGTTTTTCCTTAAATGTATTTTTCTGTTAATTTCCCAAAAAATTCTTTTCAAAATAACACTTAAACGTTATATTGCTTCTCAAAATAATTCTGATAATCACCGCTAATAATTCGCTCCCACCATTCTTTATTATCAAGATACCACTGTATAGTTTGAGCTATTCCAGTTTCAAACGTATATGTTGGCTTCCAACCTAATTGCTCTAACTTAGTTGGATCAATAGCATATCGCTTATCATGCCCTAAACGATCTTTAACAAATTCAATTAAGTCTTCTGACTTACCTAATGCACTAATAATCGTTTTAACCACTTCTAAATTTGTTCGTTCATTATGTCCACCCACATTATAAACTTCACCATTTCCCCCCTCATGCATCACTAAATCAATTGCAGCACAATGGTCAAGAACATGTAACCAATCACGTATGTTTTTCCCATCCCCGTATACAGGAACCTTTTCATCATTTAACACTCGTGAGATTGTTAATGGTATTAGTTTTTCTGGAAAATGATATGGTCCATAGTTATTGGAACAACGAGTGATGTTAACTGGTAAACCATATGTTTCATGATATGAACGAACTAATAAATCTGAAGAGGCTTTACTTGCACTGTATGGGCTATTCGGCTGTAGTGGTGTATCTTCTGTGAAAAAATTTGTAGGATCAAAATCTAATTCTCCATATACTTCATCTGTAGATACATGAACAAACTTATCTATATCAATTTGTTTGGATGCATCTAGTAATACTTGAGTCCCTAAAACATTTGTCCGAACGAATACCTCCGGATCAGTAATGGAGCGGTCCACATGGCTTTCCGCAGCGAAGTGAACAACAAAATCAAAATTTTCCTTTTCAAACAAAGAATTTACAGCTTCACGGTCAACAATATCTACTTTTATGAAATGGTAATTTTCTTTTGACTCAATACTACTATGTTTCGTTAAATCGCCAGCATAAGTTAATAGATCCAAATTATAGATATCATATTCAGGGTATTTATCCACCATGTACTGAACAAAGTTACCGCCTATAAAGCCTGATCCACCAGTAACTAGTACTTTCTTATTTGACATTTATTTCACCTCTAATTTTATCTTATTCTTATTTTAACCCTAGATATTATTTGCAACATCTAATAAATATTTGCCGTAAGCGGTTTTTAATAAAGGTTGTGCTAAGTCTATTAATTGTTCTTTAGTAATATACTCTTTTCTATAAGCAATTTCTTCAATACATGCTATGTATAGTCCTTGTCGTTTTTGAATTGCTTCTACAAAGTTTGATGCCTCTAACAATGACTCATGAACACCTGTATCTAGCCAGGCTAGTCCACGACCTAAAATCTCTACCTTTAAGCGACCTTTTTTTAAGTAGTGATTAATAACTGAAGTAATCTCTTTCTCACCACGTTCAGATGGTTTAACATTTTTTGCAATCGCAACTACTTCATTGTCAAAGAAATATAATCCTGGTACGGCAAATGAAGATTTGGGATTCTCTGGTTTTTCTTCAATTGAAATAGCATTATTATTTTCATCAACTTCAACTACACCGTAAGCACGTGGATCATTGACATAGCATCCAAAAATGATACCACCTTCTTGTAAAGTTGCTGCTCTTTTTAACCTATTTCCGAAATCCGAGCCATAAAAAATATTATCACCTAGAACTAAAGCCACTGATGAATCTCCAATAAAATCTTCACCTATTACAAATGCTTCAGCTAAGCCATTGGGTTCCTCTTGTATCGCAAATTCTAATTTCATACCTAACTTACTTCCGTCCCCTAATAATTCCTGAAATACCACTATATCTCTAGGTGTAGAAATTATTAATATTTCCTTAATTCCCGCAAGCATTAATACTGATAACGGATAATAGATCATAGGTTTATCATAAACCGGTAATATTTGTTTTGATACTGCTTTTGTCAATGGATAAAGCCTTGTCCCGGAACCCCCAGCCAAAATAATTCCTTTCATGGTATACCTCCTACTTTTTTATGATTTCGCAGATTCTTTCAACTTCTTCCAAAGATAGATCCGAAAATAAAGGTAATGTTAATACTCTATCGGCTATATAACTTGCAATCGGTGTTTCTTGAATCTTAAAGGAATCCTGATAGCAAATAAACTCACTAGTTAATGGATAAAAATATTTCCTTGCATATATATTCTCATTACTAAGTTTCTCTAACACTACGTCTCTGTTATATTTGTAATCATCAAATACTACAGGAAAGTATGCATAATTGCTATTAATCCCGTCTTGTGGTTCGGAGAGTTTAATTCCTTTAATATCACCTAATAGTTCAATATATTTCTTAAAAACCTTTTTTCTTTTTTCTATTTCTTCATCCACATAATTAAGATTACATAGTCCCATAGCCGCTTGGAATTCATTCATTTTAGCATTACCAGCGACATAGTCAATTGATCCTTGACTGGTGATACCAAAGTTCTTAAGTACGTTTAAAGTATCTTTTAAGTCAGAATCTTTGAAGGCTATTGCTCCACCTTCAATTGTATTAAAGACTTTTGTGGCATGAAAACTAAACATAGAAGCATCTCCATAATTTGCAACGCTTTCTCCATTAACAGTAACTCCAAAAGCATGTGCTGCATCATAAATAACTTTGAGATTATGTTTTTTTGCAATTCTTTCTATCTCATTTACATTGCAAATATTACCGTAAACATGTACAGGAATAATTGCAGAAGTCTTCTCCGTTATCAATTCTTCAATAGATTCTGTTTGTATTGTGTAATCTTCAGGATTGATATCACAGAATACTGGTGTTAGCCCTTTTCTGACAATAGCATGTGTTGTAGATGCAAAAGTAAATGGAGTGGTAATTACCTCACCAGTTAATTCAAGAGCCTCAATAGCTATTTCTAATGCTAAATGTCCGTTGGTAAACAAAGACACATTAGGAACCATTAAATAATCTCTTAGTTGTTTTTCTAATTGGTTATGTTTTATCCCCATGTTAGTCAACCAATGGCTATCCCATAAATCTCTTATTTCTTCAATATACTCCTCAAACATTGGCATGGATGAGCGAGTAACTTGTATTGGATTTTTCATTATTATAAGAGCTCCTTCTTAAATTTTTCTTCCAAGAGAAGTAAGTTTTTACTTCTTTCTTTAATTTTTCTAAATGGGATACCTGCATTAATACTCCAAGGCTCCGAACTTTTATTAATAAGGGTCATTGCACCAAATGAACTTCCTTCTCTCAATCTCACTCCTGGTAAAATTACAGACCCCGCCCCTATTATTACATGCTTTTCAATTATAACTTTTTCACTTTGGATATTTTTATATTTATCTGGAATCATGGGATTAGTCATTGTTTCACCGGAATAATCATCACTTATTGAATATATCGCTATTTTAGAGGATATGTTTGCATAATCACTAATTTCTATACCATTTTCCCCGCCATATAGAGCAGTATGAGCCGCAATATGAATATAATTTCCAATGGTAATTTTTCCACTTAGAATACAGAAATCGTCGATTCGAACATTGTCTCCAATTATCATATTATTGGCCCCATAGATTGATGCTTTTTTACTTATGAAGACATTATCTCCTAGATATGCAAATCGTAATTCATTTAATTCAGCATAAGTATAAAAACTGTTCAATTTTATCATTCCTTTATAATGTTTTTCGCTTTAGTTTAACCGAAAAATTAATGGTATTATCAGTTCATATTTTACTAGATAACCTAAAAATTAACTAATTTTTCCTTTTGAGAATTTCCTTTGCCGTACTAATTAGATAATTATAACATTCAAGTCTAAATAGTTTCGCTAACCCAATGTAAATAATTACTCCAAAAAATATTTGTAATAACAGAGTTAACAAAGTCCCTAGTTCAAAAAACTTAATAATATATACTAATATCCCCATCACTAAAGATAAAATTAAAGATGGAACTATGTCTTTGAATTGCTCAGGAATAGAATAATTAATTATCTTAGAATTCGGAAAAGCATTAATAAAAGTTGATATTATACTAGTAATTAAAACTCCTATAGCGATCGCGTAGACGCCAAATGGTATACTTATTCCTAAAATTATCAAACCAACGATTTTTTTAATAATTTCTAGCTTTAAAAATACATCGCTACGTCCAAGTGCATTAACAGCTTGCAAATTAGCTGTATGAATTGGCCATAATGCGAAAGAGACACAAAAAATCTGTAGAAATGGAACTGCTGGTAACCATTTATCTGTCAATACAATTTTAATTAACGGCTCAGCAGCAATAGCCATTCCAACCATCATTGGAAAAACTATAAAAGAACTTGTAACTACAGATCTTCTAACAATAACCTTGAATTTCTTTTTGTTATCCTGATAAGATGACAAAGTTGGAAGCATTACTGATTGAATAGATCCATCTATATTACTAACAATGAGTTTTGGAAATTGTTCTCCTCTATTATAAAATCCTAATGTTGCAGAATCATACATTCTTCCAACAAATAAACTTTGTAAGTTTTTGTATAGTATATCTATTAAATTGGAAACTAATAGTTTCCAACCAAATGAAAAAAGACTTTTAACTCTTTCTATTGAGAAAGTTAATTTTGGACGCCAATTAACTGTAAACCATAAAATTACCATTATAGATAACTGATTTGATAATTGTTGTCCTACTAAAGCCCAAACACCATAATTATTATATGCCATTCCTATGCCCACTATAGCAGAAATAATAACGGCCCCCAAACTACTAGTAAATAATTTTTTGAATTGCATATTTCTAGAAATAACTGCAATTTGTATAGAATTGAATGCTCCAAAGAAGAGGATGATCGATAAAACTCTAAGAACAGAAGTTAATTCTGTTTCCCCAAAAAAAGAAGCTATAAATGGTGCAGTAAAAAAAAGAATTATATATAATATACCTGCCACCAATAAACTTAAATAGAAGACTGAAGAAAAATCAACTTCATCTGCATCTTTTTTTTGAATAAGTGCCATATTAAATCCACTTTGAACAAAAATTCCAGCAATAGAAATAAAAATTGTTACTAGTACAATTAAACCAAATTCTTCTGGTAAAAGAATACGAGCTAGCACAATAGTCACAATAAATTGAATCCCTTGTGTTCCACCTCGCTCTAATAGTTTCCATAAAAGAGAAGTAATAACATCTTTTTTTGTTACTTCATGTCCCATTCAATAAACTTCCTTTTGAGCAATATATTATTTTTCGTTCTAATCATTAAAAATTGGTTCCCAAATACTTACAAAATAATCTTCACTAAAAACTTTAGTAATTTTCTTTTGATTGTTTACACCAGTTGAATATGCGAATTCGTTAAAATTAAACTTTTCAATTGCCAAGAAATCATTCATTTCAATATTAAACTTTTCTTTAAAATGTAGCCACATTGACGTATCAGATCTAATAAAAACCTTTTTATTCAAATACAAAAGTGCATAGATATTCCCTAATGCTTGCTGCCTGTCATTATTGAAGATTGCAATATCAATATTATTAAGATAATTGCTATATTCTTTTGAAGGTAGAAATTCGGTTAAAGGAATAAACTTATCCCCAAAGATTCTTTTCCCTTCCTCAATTATTAAATTTACATAAGTTTTATTTCCGGCATATGATAAGGGTACATAAATAATTATGTTTTTTTCTCTAAAACGTGCTAATTTGTTTAACGCTTCAAGATGATTATTTGTTGGATCTGCAGAATTTCCAATCTGTATAATCAGTTGCTCTTTTTTTCTTTCACTTAGTGGAAGGGTGTCTAAATTTTTTTTTGATATTGGAGTTATATAAGCTCCATGATGATACATTCCCTTTACACCATACCATTTTTTTGCGAGATCATAGTCTCCCTTAACTAGAGTCACTATGTGTCCAAATCTTTTAATTATAAATGCTCTTAAAAATTCCTTTGATTTGGCCTTTATGCTTTCACGTGCTTTATTATAGTCATATAAGTCTTTACCCCAAATAATCCAATAACATTTTTTTAGTAACCATGGCTGTAAAAATAATATTACCATAATCTTCGGACTAAATAGGCTATGTAAAAATATCCGATCAGCTTGATTCAAATATCTTAATAATAGTATAAAATCGAAAGGTTGGCTGTAAAAGTATTTAGTATTTTTAGATTTGCTTTCAATTACAGTATTTAAAGTTGGAATAACTGCGAACTGATGTTGTTTTAAATTAAAGTATTTATTTACGAAGTTTATATAGGGTTCAGTAAACTTATCATTATTTAAAATGTGAAGGTTTTTCATGATTTTCTCCCTTAAAGTGTATTAAACGTTACCTAAATCTAATAATATTTAGCTTATCAATATATAATAAGAACTATATTATAGGCAATTAAATAGTATATAAATAAAAGAAATACGTATATCTGATTTCTTTGCTTAGAATAACTAATTATATAATACATTAAGAGAAAGTTACCAATAGATAAAAGAAAGTCCATACGATAACCCGCAATTAATGATCCAGTTGACATAAGAAAGACCGATATTAAAGTCCCCATGATTTGTGCTTTTAACAAAATAGAAATAAAATTATCTTTCACATTCATTAATAATTTCAAACCAAAAAGGGCAATTAAAATATTTAACACCACTGGCATAATCATCATGAAATTAAGTAAAGTATCTTTAATTATATTTTCTGATGAAAACTCGCTACTGACATAAAGTTGTGCTTTTTCAATAAATGCAAATTCGCTATCTGTAAAAATAGGTATGCCATTTGAAAGTGCACCTTTTAATAATGTCCCAGATAGAAATGCCACAATTAAAAAAAAGAGATATCTTTTAGTGGTCCACTTAATTTTAAAGAATGGCAAGATAGCGAAAATAACTAAACTAGAATAGTGAAAAATACTTGCCAATCCAACATTTAATAAAGTGCGCAATTTTTTCCTTTGTGCAATTGCTAATAATGCAGATAAATATAGTGCAGCAGCAAAAAAGTGCCTTATTATATCCATTGGTCCTTTAAGAAGGTATGCAAGAAGAAATAAAGTATAAATTAATAAAATGTTCTTTATTTCCGCTTTATTCACAACATAAATTATAAGAAAGATTGGAATCAAAAAAAACACAAAAAACATAGCTCGATAATCTAATGATAACGACTTTAATATTGAAATTATTAACAAAAAACCAGGTTCATATCGAGAACTAAATAATTCTAAAAAACTATATTGTGAAAAATTTATTATGTCCTGGTTTATAAATATTCGCTGATAAGAAGTCGTATCTGTACCAATTGATCGAATAGAAGCAATTATTGACAAGGGTAATAGGCTAACAATCACAATTGAATATTTTACATATTTATTAAAATGTGAT
Source organism: Oceanobacillus arenosus (assembly GCF_003369575.1). Taxonomy (GTDB): domain Bacteria; phylum Bacillota; class Bacilli; order Bacillales; family Amphibacillaceae; genus Oceanobacillus; species Oceanobacillus arenosus. The sequence goes on from NZ_PIOC01000003.1 coordinate 210,185, forward strand.
TCAAAGGGTACTAACAAGGCTATTAATATAATAATAGAAATTATTACTAGATAGTTAACTTCTGTGGTCAAACAAACACCTTCTTCAAATAAAAATATATGTATAAAGTGAGTAATTCGTTATTAGTTTATAATTGGAGTAACTACTCCCTTCTACATATAGAAAACCATTGAATATTCTTACTTATATTAAAAATTCCTTTGTAAGTATTCTTATGGTTTTAGAGGTAGTGGTAATTGTGATACGGTTAATATTCACACTATTATAATTTCCAGACTACTCTGTTCACATAATCGGTATATGATAAAATAATTCTTAAGACTTTTTCTGAAACATTAGGCATACTGTAGTCTCGAACTAACCTTAAAGTTTTACTTTCCTGAGATTCCAAAACTTCTAGTCCCTGTAATATTCTTTCCTTTCCTAATCCAACCATCATAACTGCAGCTTCTTCCATGGCTTCTGGTCTTTCATGGGCTTGTCTTATATTAAGCGCTCTAAATCCAAGAATAGAAGATTCTTCACTAATCGTTCCACTGTCACTAAGAACTGCTTTCGCTTTTATTTGAAGTTTCACATAATCATTAAACCCTAAAGGTTTCATAGTTTTAACTAATTGATTGAACTTTATTCCTTTAGCTTCAATCATTTTTCTAGTTCTAGGATGTGTACTTATAATAATTGGCAGATTATACTTCTCAGCAATTGCGTTTAAACTATCAACTAAATCTAAAAAGTTAGTATCTGAATTAATATTTTCCTCTCTATGAGCTGATACTACAAAGTAGTTTCCTTCTTCTAATCCTAACCTATCTAATACAACTGATTTCTCTATATCATCTTTTCTAGAGTTTAGAACCTCGAACATAGGGCTTCCTGTTTTAATCACTCTATCAGATGGGAGTCCTTCTCTAAGAAGATATTCTCTTGCAATATCACTATAGGTCAAGTTGATATCAGCTGTATGATCAACAATTTTTCTATTTGTTTCTTCCGGTACTCTTTGATCAAAACAACGATTACCGGCTTCCATATGGAATATAGGGATATGTTTTCTCTTTGCTGCAATGGCACATAAACAGCTATTTGTATCACCAAGTACTAAAATAGCATCTGGTTTTACTTCTTCCATAATAGGATCTATTTTAATTAAAATATTCCCAATAGTTTCTACTGCTGTTCCCGTAGCTGCGTTAAGAAAATAATCTGGTTTTTTCAATTTAAAATCCTTAAAGAATACTTCATTTAATTCGTAATCATAATTTTGCCCTGTATGAACAAGAATATGTTCAATAGCATTTGATGCATCTAATTTATTTATTACAGCTGATAGTCTTATTATCTCTGGTCTTGTACCAACTACCGTCATGACATTTAACTTCTTCATTAATTATACCTCCACGAAATAAGTATCTGGCTTTTCTGGATCAAAGCATTCATTTGCCCACATTACAGTTACGAGGTCATTTTCTCCTATATTTACAATAGAGTGTGTATATCCAGTAGGAATATCGACAACCTGTAATTTTCCACCACTTACTCTATATTCGGAGATTTCTTCTGAATCTATCTTTCTAAAGCGAATCAGACCTTCTCCACTTACAACTAAGAATTTTTCATTTTTAGTATGATGCCAATGGTTTCCTTTAGTAATTCCAGGTTTTGAGACATTTATAGAAACTTGCCCTCTTTCAGCAGTTCTCATAAATTCTGTAAATGAACCTCTATGGTCAGTATTCATTTTAAGGTCATAAGAAAACTTATCTTCTGGTAAGAAGCTTAAATAAGTACTATAAAGTTTCTTAGTTAGAGCATCTTCCATATCAGGAATACTTAAATCCGTTCTGCTTTTTTTGAAGCTTTTTATTAAATCTGCAAGCTCTCCAAGTTTAATATTATGTGTCACGGGAACAAAACAATATTGTTCTGTTCTCGTTGGTTCTCCCACTAGGGCACTCATAAACTCCTCTAATACATCATCTATATAACAAAGGTTTAGTTCTGCATCTGGGTTATTTACTTGGATATCTAAATCTCTAGCTATATTATGACAATATGTAGCTACTACAGTATTATAGTTTGGTTTACTCCACTTACCAAATAAGTTTGGCAGACGGTATACATATACTTTTGAGCCCGATTCCTTGGAATAATCAAATAACAAATCCTCCCCAGCCTTCTTACTTTGTCCATAAGGATTATTTCTTTCAGCTTGAATTGAGGAAGTAATAAGAACAGGAGCATTATTGTTATGTTTCTTTAATAGTTCTAGTAAATGTGCAGTTAAATCAAAATTATCTCTCATAAATTCAGCTTCATCTTTTGGTCTATTGACTCCAGCTAAATGAAAGACAAAATCACATTCTTTTGTATAATCTTCAAGTAATGAAGAATCGCTTTCTCTAGTAAACGTCAATATTTCATGGTAACCTTTATTTTCCAGTTCAACGATGAGATTTTTCCCTACAAATCCATTTGCACCTGTAACAAGAATTTTCATCAGTCCATCCCACCTTTTAATTAATTGTGTGATTCTTTTCATTCCATTCTTTTAATTCCTTTTGCACATATTCTAATTCAATTAATTTTCGTTTAATTTGTTCAACAGTTAGAATTTCTGTATTATCCGAATTATACTCTTCTACTGAGGTGAGATTTTCATCGCCATCTGCAAAATACTTATCATAGTTAAGGTCTCTTTGATCTGCAGGAACTCTATAGAAACCTGGTAAGTCTTCTGCCTTTACATATTCTTCTTTTGTAAGAAGTGTTTCGTAACGTTTTTCTCCATGACGAGTGCCAATGATTTTAATTTCATTCTCAGCATTAAATAGTTCTTTAACGGCTTGTGCTAGGTCACCAATTGTACTAGCTGGCGATTTTTGAACCATGATATCTCCTGCAGCAGCATTTTCGAAAGCAAATACTACTAATTCAACTGCCTCTTCTAGACTCATAAGAAATCTTGTCATATTTGGATCAGTAACAGTTAAAGGTTTTCCATTTTTAATTTGTTCAATAAATAATGGAATAACTGATCCACGTGAAGCCATAACATTTCCGTATCTCGTCCCACAAATAAGTGTCTTATCTGGATTAACTGTTTTTGATTTAGCAACAAATACTTTCTCCATCATTGCTTTTGAAATTCCCATTGCATTTATTGGATAGGCGGCCTTATCTGTAGAAAGACAAATCACCTTTTTCACACCATATTCTATTGCTGCAGTTAATACATTATCTGTGCCATTGATATTTGTTTTTACAGCCTCCATCGGAAAAAACTCACAAGAAGGTACTTGTTTTAGTGCTGCTGCATGAAATATGTAGTCAACGCCGTGCATCGCATTTTTCACACTTGCAAGATCTCTTACGTTACCAAGATAAAATTTGATTTTATCGTTGTTATATTTTCTTCTCATATCATCTTGTTTTTTTTCATCACGAGAAAATATACGGATCTCATTTATATCTGTATCAAGGAATCTTTCCATTACTGCATTACCAAAAGAACCTGTTCCACCAGTTATAAGCAAAGTTTTATTATTAAACATAGAAACATCTCCCTTTTTAGGTCCTTGATATAATAGAAATTTTACTTTAGTATTTCAGTCTAAATCTATGTTCCTTCAATAGCTGATAATTTGTTTGACTTAATTTTACTGATATCACTCTAATATCATTCTTCAAAGGTGAAATTACATCTAGACTGAAGAAAAATTCTATTTATACAAACTAGCATTATAAAAATCATATTTTTCTATTAAAAACTTAATCATACTTAGTTAATAGCGAGTAATCCATATTTTTCAGATTTAAATTATCTCTCATACCAAACCTACTTTTTCATAAACATCAATAATAAATAGTTTCACCGTGGATTACCTTTTTACACAAATTAATCTATCTATAATAAATCGTTAATTTCTTTTAACAATGCAGTCATTGCATATTCTTTTGTATGGTTTTTAATTGTGCATTGATAATTGGAAAGACCTAATTCTTCAAGATATTGTTTATTGTTTTTTAATTTTAAAATTTTCCAAGCCAACTCTCTTGAATTATTGGGTTGAAAAGTTAATCCATTTACTCCATTTTGTACAAATTCACTTATGTGAGGATAGTCAGCTATAATAACTGGCTTTTTTTGTACTCCAATTTCGAAAACTGGTCTTGCTTGATGTGGTTGCTTCATTGGAAGAATTAATATGTCACTTGCTCCAAAAGCTTTTGAAATGTTAGGTTGAACACCTATAAATTCAACTTTTTTTTCTAGTCCATTTTGAATAATGTATTGCTTAATAGATTTCGAAAATAAAATAGACTTTCTATGTTTAACTATATTAGGTAATGACTTATAACTTTGATATTGAATATCCCCCAAGTCTTTACCAGCTATAATTAGCTTAATATCTTCATTTTTCAGATGCTTCATAGCTCTTAGAGCGATATCAATACCCTTTAATTCGTTTATCCCACCGACAAATAATACATTAAAATAATTAGAAGAAATATTAAACTTCTCACATGCCGCAACTTTTCCTAACTCATCTTTATAATTATTAATTTCCAAGACATTTTTTGAAACGACTTTCCTAGCCTTTTTTAATCCAGATTCTTGTAAATCATAATTAGAGATAAATGATACTAAACTAAAGTCCTCTAACATATCTTTCATGAATCTATTCATATTACTTTTTGGATTACCAAGAATTGTTTCTCTAACAAAACAAACCGATTTTACGTTATTTTTTTTAAAAAGTTTCCCCATCCAACACAGAACCTTTGAATTAACAATTACTAGATCCGGCTTTTCCTTTCTAATTATTCTATTCCAGTAATTTATCTGAAATATCGAATGTAGTGCATGGTACCAAAATCGAGGTTTAAATAAGTTATTGCCTCCACTATAATAAGTTAGTTTACCTAATCTAAATGGAAATACTTTCGGGTTTAACCCCTTATCTTTTAGAAAATTCAAAAATTCAGGCGGATCATCGGTAATATAACCAACAACCTCGTATTTCTCCTCTAATACCTTCCAAATATTATAAAAGCTTACGCTTGCTCCTCCTATTAATCCAGAGTGATGTATCATTAATATTTTTTTTTTCTTCAAAATTTATCCCTACTCCCAAAATAATTTATAGATATCAATGCCTAAGCTACCTCCTGGTATGGAAATTAGAAATTAAAGGAGTGGAAAAAATAACACATGAACTTTTGCAGCAATTTGTAAATCTCTTTTTTACCCCATGTATAATATCAAGGGTAAGAATTGTGTTATGAAACATAAAGTAGTATGTTATTCTTCCAATAATGACCATTTTTAAAGCCAAAGAATAACAAAATATGAATTCTCCATTGTGTTTCTTTTCAATTCCTTTTGGCCAAAAAAGCAAATACGTTATCCATGGATGTCCTTCTTAAAGGTCATCAAAAAAAGTAATAACTAAGGGATTTACACTAATATTTGGTTCTATATCTAAGTACTTACGCTTAGATAACTTTCAGGACTAATGTACGTTATCAGCAAGAATATTCATTTTCTAAATAAGAAAAGTACACAAGTAATACCGTTAACGATAAAGCCTTGTTTCTAATAAGGAAAACTACCAAAAATATTATCACAGAGTTATAAAAGAATACTTGACTATAGCAAGAGTAAGAAAAGGCGAATTTTTATTTTGAGTTAGATAAATAAAAGCAAATGTAGGTAACTATATAGCTATCGTCTGTCTTAAACACGGCATAGTCATAGTAAATAAACCAAGGGTAACAAATAATTATTTTATTTCTCCAGAATTTGAAATAATTTAGAAATGGCAAATATAACAATAAAAGTAATAATAACTCCATAGATTGGCACCAACTGTTACATTTCTTAGCACAATAACTAAGAACAACACCAGCAATAAGAATATAAACTGTCCTAGACCCAAGTTTTTTTTACAGAGCTCCTGACAAACCCCAATATAAAATTAAACCTATATATCCATACAACTTTACCACCAAAATCTCTATAATATATATCGAAAATCATCTATCCAATTTTCCGGATCAAAAGTCTTTTCTTTTAAACAATACTCTTTCATTTCCCTTTTACTTTCTTTATCTATTGAAAGTATCTTAAAGAAAATATCCTCATCACGATTTTCCTTTTTTATATCTATGAAAAAACCGTTTTTCCCTTCTACTAGATAATCGACAAGATCACTTGTTTTAGTAGTTATTACTGGGACACCTAAACTGATACTCTCAGCAAACTTTGTAGGAAAACCTGCCATTGTTGTTCTATTTTCATCTCTAATTAATATAGAAAAATCTGCATTAGATATAATATTTTGCACCTCTCTATTAGTACGTCTCCCGTGAAAGAAAATATAGTTTTCCATCTTCTCAATAATAAAAGTATCCTCTGGTAAAACCTCTATATATTGTTTTTTTGTAATTCCATATATATCAAATCTAAACTTGATCCCTTTTTTATAAGATTGGTATAATAATTTTATTGCAATATCCAATCTATCTTTTGCTGAATTTCTTTTCTTCAATCGTTTTCCTAGCCTAAATGGGACTCCTGCATAAATTAGTTTGGTGACTTCATTTTCTATATATTTTGATTTGCTTTGTTTCTTTCTACTAACAATAGTTGGAATAACAATAGCAGGTTTATTCTTGTAGTAATTACGCAAATATTTGCTTACAACAATTAATGAATCTACTCTATTGTTTATAATTTTCATACGTAGTGCAGTGTCAAAATATTTTAAAATACGAAATGCAATATTCCCCTCACTCTTTCCATACCATTCAGTACAATCAGATATTATCTTAATTTTATTTTTTCTACAATATTTCCTTATTTTTTCAAATGCAAGGGATTGGTAATTATAGCAAATTACCGCCTCAATATTATTATACATTTCAACAACCTTTAAAAAGTGATCTATACTTACTAAATGATTAAACCATTGCTTGTTTGATCTAGGATATGGTACTTGGTAAGATGTAAATCCTTCTATTTCCTGCCGTGTATTTATTATATTTTTACTAGTATTGATATCCTTGTCAATTCCAATAAATACTATAGAGTATCCTAGTTTTCTTAATAGCTTTGCGTTTGACATTACTCTATGCGCCGCTGCATTCTTATCAGGTAGTTCAAATCCGCCAATATAAATTATGGTGCCTTTAGACATATTAAAGATTCTCCTTATACCACTCAATTGCTGCTGCAATTCCTCTTTCAAAACTCCATGTCGGTTCATATTTAAGCATTTCTTTCGCCTTACTAATATCAGCATTACTGTGCTTGATATCCCCTTTACGATTAGGCCCGAAAATTGGTTCGATATCTTTTCCTAATGCATTACATAAAATATCATACATATCGATTAGATATTTCCTACCACCATAAGCAATATTATAGGCCTGTCCTGAGGCTTCATGAGATGCCAAACATGCCTTCAAGTTAGCTTCAATTACATTTTCAATATATGTAAAATCCCGACTTTGCTTACCATCTCCATTGATAGTTGGTTGCTCATCATTTAATAGTTGTTTAATAAACTTTGGAATAACTGCTGCATAGGCGCCCTCAGGATTTTGCCTTCTACCAAATACGTTGAAATAACGTAGCCCATAAGTATCAAGACCGTATAATTTGGTATATAATTTTCCATATTCCTCGTCTACCCTTTTTGTTAGAGCATAAGGTGACAATAGATTACCTTCTCTACCTTCTTGCTTAGGAAGATTAGGCTCGTCACCATAAACAGATGAACTTGAAGCATAAACGAATTTCTTCACACCACTTTGTCTAGCAGCTTCCATCATGTTTAATGTTCCTTTGATATTTACCTCTTCATAAAACAAAGGCATTTCAATACTTCTTGGAACGCTACCCCAAGCTGCTTGATTTAATACGTAATCGACACCTTCACAAGCCTTCATGCATGTGTCTAAATCACGAATATCTCCTTCTATAAATTCATAATTAGGATTATCTATAAACTCTTCAACATTTTCCCTTTTTCCAGTTGAAAGATTATCTAACCCTTTAACTTTATAACCAAGTTTAAGTATAGCTTCTACCAAATTAGAACCAATAAAACCTGCCGATCCAGTAACTAGGAATTTACTTCCAACTGGAAATGTAATATTTTCATATCCCATTATTATAACCTCCAATATGCCAATCCAGCATCCTCTGCTTCTTTTCTATTAAACATCCCTTTAAGATCAATCAGTACATTATCTTTTCTTTCGCTTTCAGTCACTTTTTCAAAGTCAATTGTTGCAGCTACCTCTTTCATAGCATCTACATTATTACTTTCTGTTGATTTAAACATCTTTTTAACATCTTCCAGTTGAATTGCTCTAAACTCGTTGTGCGGAACAGCAAAGATAGCTGCATCAATTTCTTTTATATCTTCCACTTCACTTAGGTAAATTCCATAATTACGCCTTAAATCTTCTTTATCAGCTGTAGGATCTACTACCTTTACTTCTACACCATACTCTTCTAATTCTTTAATCACATCTACTACTTTTGTATTTCGAACATCTGGAGTATTTTCTTTAAATGTAACACCAAAGAGAGCTACTTTTGCACCATTTATTTGTTTATTTGTCTTGATCATTTGTTTTACAGTATTCTCAGCTACATATTTACCCATATCATCATTTATCTTTCTTCCTGAAAGAATGATTTGCGAATGATACCCCATTTGTTCAGCTTTGTACGTTAGGTAGTATGGATCTACCCCTATACAATGACCACCAACTAGTCCAGGTGAAAAGTTAAGGAAGTTCCATTTTGTTCCAGCTGCTTCAAGTACTGCTTTTGTATCAATTCCCATTTTATTAAATATAATGGATAGCTCATTCATAAACGCAATGTTAATATCACGTTGAGAATTTTCAATAACCTTTGCAGCTTCAGCGACTCTGATGGTTTCTGCCTTATAGACACCAGCTTCAACAACTAATTCATATACTTTTGAAATAATATCTAAAGCTTCATCGTCCTGACCAGATACAACCTTTGTTATTGTCTCAAGTCTATGAACTTTATCACCAGGATTTATTCTTTCAGGTGAATAGCCAACTTTAAAGTCTACGCCACACTTCAGTCCTGACTCCTTTTCTAAAATTGGAACACAGATGTCTTCAGTTACACCGGGATATACTGTAGATTCAAAAACAACTATCGATCCTTTTGTTAAGTTTTTACCTAGAGTTCGACTCGCAGATTCCACTGGTGTTAAATCAGGTGTATGATCATCTCTAACTGGCGTAGGTACTGCCACAATATGAAACTTAGCTTCCTTAAGTTTTGATTCATCCGAAGTGAATTGAACTGTTGTATTCTTGATTATCTCATTTCCAACTTCTTTTGTTGGATCTATTCCATTTTTATAAAGTTCGATTTTCTGTTTATTTATATCAAATCCAATTACGTCAACTTTTTTAGCAAAAGCAACTGCAATCGGCATACCAACATAACCTAGTCCTACTAATGAAATTTTCTCTTGTCTATTAACAATCTGCTCATATAAATTCATATCAAAATCTCCTCTTTATATTAATCCCATTATCTGCATAATAGATTTATTGATAATATTTACATCATATTTTTCTCTTGCAATTCTTGCACTTTCTTTGCCCATGTCTATACGTAGTTCATTACTAGAAATCAATTCTTCCATCCTAATGGTCAATCCTTGTATATCTTTTACTTTTACCAAAAAACCATTTAACTTGTCAGTAACTGTCTCTCTACAACCGGGCGCGTCACTCGTAATAATTGACCTTCCCATTGCCATAGCTTCTAGTACAGTTTTAGGGGTACCTTCATGATAAGATGGCAATACGAAAGTACTACATTGTGATATAAAAGGTCTAACATCACTTTGCTCACCAAAATACTCAATGACTCCGCTGTTTATATAAGGTTGCAATTCGTCTGACCTAAGAGCAGAAGGATTACTATCATACGGCCCTACTAGTAAGCAACGAGCCTCTGGATATTTAGCTTTAACATCTTTACAAGCTTCCAAATACTCCATTATTCCTTTATCTTTAATTAGTCTTCCGATAAAAAGAAAAGATGGACTCGAAGGTAAAGGGGTTGGTTTAAACTTTTCAAGATTGACTCCAGATCCATCAATAATTGCAGTTTTATCTTCTTTTATTAGACCATTTGATATAAATTCACATTTATCATCCTGATTCTGAAAAATCACCTTTTTGCTACATTTACAAGCAAGTCGATATTCTATTTTCATTATTGTCTTTACTATTTTATTTTTAAAACCATCTCCCCTAAATATCGAACCCAGTCCTGCAATCAAAGAATAAACCTCAGAAATACTATTTAATTTTGCAGCTATACTCCCATAAACAACCGTTTTAGCTTGATACGCAAATATTTTATCAGGTTTTTCCTTTTTCATAAACTTATATAGAGTTCTAAATGTCTTTAAATCTTTTAATGGATTGACACCATTTCGATCAACGTTTAGCTGTCTATAATCAATATTATGTTCCTTAAATTGACTTTTCCAGTTTTCTTCTGGCTCGGATCCAAGTGCAATAACTGTATGGCCTTCTTTTATAAAGTCCTTCATCATATCCATACGAAACCAAAACAATGATGATGTATGGCTTGAAAGTATAGCTATTTTCATTTTATTACTCCTACTCATATTAACTATTTTGGTGTTTTTCTATATACTCCTGAACTTCTATTTGTATTCCTTTTTCAAAAGTCATAGGGCTATAACCGAAATCAATAGTCGCTTCTTTGTGGGAGTAATTTCTGTCCTCTCCCATTCTTTGGACTTTCTCTATGTAATCAACTTTTCCTAACGAAAGAGCTTTTATTACTTTTGCCATCACAACACCTAAGCCTATTGGGACATTTAAGAATACTGTTTTTTTATTTAATTCCTTGCTTATTATCTTGTAAGCATCGATCATTTTTAATGGCTTTTCCCCTGATAAATCATAGTTTTTTCCATTTGTTTCTTTTGGTGACATTAATACAGTGAAAAATGCCTTTCCTAGATCTCTAGCATTTACTGGTTGAATCAAACTGTTTCCACCATTAATAACAGGCATAATTCTAAGTTTATCTACCAATTTAATAAACTTGCTCATATTTCTATCACAGAGATCACCATAAATCATAGAGGGTCTCACAATTGTTATCTCTAAAGAATTTTTAGAGTCACTTTTTAGTTCATTTATTTCTTGCTCTATTTTCTTATAACCTTCAGATGCATGTTTGAATTCTGAATAGATTCCTGTAGTATGCACTAATATCGCTCTTTTTACATTTCTTTTAATAGCAGCCCTTACTATCAGTGATGAGTGATGAATATTATAGATATGCAATACCGTTTTAACTCCATCCATCGCTTTATCAATAAATTCCACATCATCTAAATCCCCAACAACTTTTTCTATATTTAGTCCACTGTTGTCTAATAGTGAAGTATTAGAAGTATTCCTTACAATGCACCGAATTGGCCCTTCATATTTATTATTAATAAGTTCCTGTAAGAAGTATTTCCCTGTATGACCAGTGATTCCTGTGACTAAAAGCATTTCAACACCTCTACTACTGTTTATATTTTCCTGAAGAAGAACGCGGTTCATTGGTACCTGCTATTTCCTTTTTTGCACTAGTTCCACCTTCGACAACTCCATCACTTTTTAAGACACTAATTACAGTCCCAAAGAAACATTTAGTGTCCATCCAAAAACTTATCTTTTCAACATATTCCCCGTCTAACTTTGCCTTTATTTCAATAGGAAGTTCATCTCTACCATTAATCTGCGCCCACCCAGTCAAGCCAGGCGGAACATTATTTGCGCCAAATTTATCACGTTCGTCAATTAAATCGAACTGATTCCATAATGCCGGTCTTGGTCCAATAATGCTCATTTGACCAACAAAGATATTCCAAATCTGTGGAAGTTCATCAAGTGATGTCTTTCTCAAGAACTTGCCCATTTTGGTAATATATTGATCGGGGTTCCCCAATAAATGGGTAGGAGTGTCTTTAGGTGTATCAATTCTCATAGTCCGGAATTTCAATATATTGAAATGCGACTTATTAAGTCCGACACGCTTTTGCTTAAATAACACTGGACCTTTTGAATCGAGTTTAATAGCAATAATAAGAATTAAAAAAACAGGTGATAATACAATAATTCCAATTAATGAAAGAATGATATCTATCAATCTCTTTATTCTCATGTACATTCTTTTCACACTCCAACCTAGAAACTGTATTGCTCTAATTTCTTTTCATTAGAATAAATCATTCCTGCATCTAACTTCGCTTTTCTTTCTACACTGGAATTTGCCATAACAATTGCTCCTGAATTTATATGGGATCCCTCACCAATGTAACTATCGTGGTCTACTAATGCACCAATACTAATAATAGATACCATCTTTACTATTGAATTATTATTAATAACTGCTTTTGGACATACTATAGAACCTATTTCCACACTTGCAGAAGGGCTTATATAAGCAGTAGGATGGATCAATACTGGCACTTGGTAGCCGACATCTATTAAACTATTTATCCAATTCATTCTTTGTTCATTGTTACCAAAAGCAACAAAACCATATGGATAATTTTTTGTGTGTTTCTTGTAATCTTCACATTTGCCAATAGCTAATTGGGAGTTATCATCTAGGAAATCAATATTATTAAAACAACCTAATACTTCTGCTGTTTCCTTAACTACTCTTCCGTGACCACCGGCGCCCAATATAAGTAAATTATTATTCAAGTTATTCAACTCCAATTTATACTTCACGTACTTATTTATAGTTTAGTACTTAAGCAAAGGAAGTGGGGGGAAGCTGTCACGTTAATCAGGGACTAATTAAAATCATACCTTTCCAGCAAAGCTAAGTATTCCAAGGAGTTGAAAACTTTCGCTCAACAATCTACTATTTCACTTGTAATTTTGCCTGTTCAATTGTTTCTTCCAAGTATTTGAGTAATTCTTCCTTAATCTCCTCATTTTCCAACGCCATATCCACGGTAGTCTTAACAAATCCTAATTTCTCCCCAACATCATATCGCTTACCTTCAAAATCATAAGCATACACTCTTTGAGTAGAATTCAACTTCTGAATTGCATCCGTCAACTGAATCTCTCCACCAGCACCAGTTTCTTGATTCTCTAGGTACTCAAAAATCTCTGGAGTAAGAATATAACGCCCCATAATGGCTAAATTAGACGGAGCAGTACCTTGTTCAGGCTTCTCGACAAAATTACTAACCTGATAACGTCTACCTTCAATCGTACTTGGGTCAATAATTCCGTAGCGATGTGTTTCTTCGCTTGGTACTTGTTGCACACCAATCACCGATGACTCCGTTTCCTCATACTGCTCAATCAATTGCTTTAGACAAGGCTTTTCTGCTTGGACAATATCATCACCAAGTAGTACTGCAAATGGTTCATCACCAATAAATTTACGCGCACACCAAACGGCATGTCCTAACCCTTTTGGCTCTTTTTGGCGAATATAGTGAATTTCAACTTTCGACGATTGATTAATCTTATCAAGTAATTCAAATTTTCCCTTTGCTCTTAAATTTTCTTCTAATTCAAAGTTTTTGTCAAAATGGTCTTCAATTGCACGTTTTCCTTTACCAGTAACGATAATAATATCTTCAATTCCAGATTCAATTGCTTCTTCCACAATATATTCAATCGTTGGTCGATCAACAATTGGTAACATCTCTTTTGGCATTGCTTTTGTTGCTGGCAAAAAGCGCGTTCCCAAACCAGCCGCAGGAATAATTGCCTTTTTTATAGTCTTCATTAATATCCCCCCCAATAATAGTTATTTAGTACCTAAATTATGAACCGTGAACTGATAATAATGTTCTTTCCATATAAACAATTCCCATCAAAGCTTCTTTAAGTTGAACTGCGTCATACCTCTCAAAACTATCAATCAGGTTAATAATCAACGCTGAATCAACTTCAACTGTCCTACCAACATAAATCTTCTCATAAACCTCACCTGGTAGGACCTCATTCTCATTCAACAGTTCTTCAAACATCTTCTCACCAGGTCGAATTCCACTATATTTAATTGGAATCTCATCTTCCGTATATCCTGATAGTTTTATAAGATTCTTGGCTAGGTCAGCAATTTTCACTGGTTCACCCATATCAAGTACAAATATTTCTCCACCCTTTGCAAGCGTTCCGGCCTGAATAACCAATCTAGATGCTTCTGGAATCGTCATAAAGTAGCGCGTCATATCTGGATGGGTTACCGTAACAGGTCCACCTTTTTCAATTTGCTTCTTAAACAATGGAATAACACTACCACGACTACCAAGCACATTACCAAATCGAACAGCGACAAATTTCGTCTTGCTTCTACTTGCCAAGTCCTGAACAACCATCTCAGCAACACGTTTTGTTGCCCCCATCACGTTCGTCGGGTTCACAGCTTTATCGGTCGACACCATAACAAACGTTTTTACACCAAATGCATCTGCAGCTTCTGCGACATTTCTTGTACCGATAATATTGTTTTTTACTGCTTCATGTGGATTATATTCCATTAACGGTACATGCTTATGTGCTGCGGCATGATAAATAATTGCCGGTTTATGCTTATCGACAATCCCAAATATCCGATCACGATCTTGAACATCGCCGATAATTGGCATAATTTCTGTTTCTGTGTCACCGTATTTTTGTTTCAATTCCATATCAATGGAATAAATGCTATATTCCCCGTGTCCTACTAGTAATATTTTCCTAGGTGAGAAACGCATCAGCTGACGACAGATTTCTGATCCAATCGATCCACCTGCACCAGTTACCATTACCGTATTTCCTGTCACATAATCGGATATTGCATCGATATCGAGTTTTACAGGTTCACGCCCGAGTAAATCCTCAACCTCAACATTTTTCAGATTGCTGACCGATACTTTTCCAGTCATTAAATCCTCAATTTTCGGAATCATTTGCACTTTTGCATTCGTCTTATTACATTCTGTGACAATTTTCTCTAATGCTCCATTATGTAAAGAAGGAATTGCAATAACGATATGGTCTATTTTCATTTTTTCGACTATTTGTGGGATATCTTTCACCATTCCAACAACAGAAAGATTATATAATTGCATTTTTTGTTTGGAAAGATCATCATCGACAAACGCCACTGGCAATAGCTCATCATTGTTATGATCATTTTGCAGCTGTCTAGCAATCATTGCCCCAGCCGAACCTGCACCAACAATTAAAGTGCGTTTTTGATCTATTGGATTTTTAATATAGTGATCACGGAAGATTCGCCATATGAAGCGCGAGCCACCTATTAGTAAAATATGAAGTAGCCATGTCACAAGTAATGCACGACTATATACAGAGAAACCATTTATGAGGTATTGTACAATTCCAGCAGAGATAATCGAAAGTGTTACTGCTTTAACAATTGCAACCAATTCTCCCACACTTGCATACGCCCAAACCTTGTTGTACAGCTTGTAAACAAAAGCAAAAATATGATGAAAGATTAATAGTGCTACTGCGCTGATGATTAATGCATCTGTTTGAAGCATATCTACTTGTGGATAGACAATCCATGATGCAATAAAGATTGCTGTACTAACAATCAGAGAATCTAGTAAAATTAATAATGTTAATCTTCTTCGGTAACTCAAGTTTTTCGCTCCTTTCTGGCGTATCTAGTATTTTTTATTATGTATTATTAAGAATAACTTCATCTAGCTGAAAGGAATATTCTGCATACAGCTTTACATCACTTTTATAAAAAAGTCATATCTTGTCTTTTCCTAAAGCCAATTCTTGTAAATACACAATAGCATTCGCACGATTGCGAATGTTTAGCTACCCGCCCCCGACTGTACGCCTTAAAGTGTATTCTTTTCCACTATGAATACACTTTAAGACGTACAATTTAATGTACATATCTTCAACCATGATTAGATACCTAGTAGGGATAAGGTTTAAAATAGTCCTAAAAACTTTTTCTTTTTCTTTCTAATAGACGACGGTTCAAATCGATTCACATTTTGATTGTCGATTAGCAGTTGACTATTCTCCATAAACATGTAGAAATAATCCGTTCCAAATTCACTTTTCACTTCACGAAGTGCTTCTTGCATAACAAATCCGCGCGACGTCGTATTATGTGCATCTGAAGCAATAAAATGTGTCTGATTTGCCTCAATTAACTGATGGGAGAAGGTTTGAATGTTCTTCCCAAACTTTCCTATGATACTCGCTGCCGTAACTTGAGTTAAGGCACCATTTCTAACAAACTCATACAGCTTGTTTGGATGCTCAATCAGTTCTTGATTTCGCTCTGGATGAACAATAATCGGTGTATAGCCGGCTACTTGAAGATCAAATAGCATTTGACTCGAATAGCGTGGGACATGTGCAGATGGGAATTCAACAAATAGATATTTCGTATCATTTAATGATAGTAATTCGCCGTTATTGATATCCTCTACCATATCCCCGTTAATTCTCGTTTCTTGACCTGGTAATACATGAAGCGGAATATCTTCTCTTACCAATAATTCATTTAATATAGCTACATCTTGAATAATACTTCCTCGTTTATTATCATACTTGCCGTTTCTATGGTGAGGGGTTGCAATTATAGTAGTTATACCCTGTGATACGGCCTTTCTCGCCATATCAAGGCTATCCTCTTCAGTCTGTGCCCCATCATCGATGCCAGGCAGAATATGCGAATGGATATCTATCATAATACATACTTCCTCTCTTTTTTACTTTACTCGTATTCTATTATGATATGGTTGATAATCAAACATATTATAACAGAATACGGGCAGTTATTCACTTATACACATGTTAAATTTCATTACTAATTTATGGCATGCTCTTTTAAGTCAATAATAAGTAGATAATTGATCGAATGGTGTATTTTTAGTTTGAAAACTTAGTTACCACCATGCCTTTCCGTGACAGTCTTAGTTGCACTTATGTAGTAAGAGAGTTGTTATACTTTCTTACCTACTAAAATAACTTTCTATCTTGTTATTCCCCACTTAAAACGTACATAAAAGAAAACCCCCTAAGTAAAGCTTTGCAAGGGGGTTATTATTATCCTAGTTATTGCCGTAGTAATAGTAATAGTTCGACGAAGATTTCTCACGTCCATTTAGTACGGTACCTAGTAATTTCGCCTTTGCTGGTTCAAGCGCTTCTTTTGCTTTCTTCGCCGCTTCGAGATCGGTATGTTTACTACGAACAACTAAAATAGAACCATCCACAATATTCGCCAAAATTTGCGCATCTGTTACAGCCAATACTGGTGGTGTATCAAAAATAACGACATCGTACGTCTTCTTTGCATCTATTAAAAAGTTTTCCATTTTTTTTGATGCTAATAATTCCGCTGGGTTCGGTGGAATTGGTCCACATGAAATAACATCGAGATTCTCTACATTTGTTCGATTTACTGTCTCATCGATTGTATGCTCCCCTACAAGAATATTACTTAAACCCCGTAAATTATCTAAGCGGAACGTATAATGTACGGTTGGTTTTCTTAAGTCTGCATCAATAAGTAATACTCTCTTACCAGTTTGTGCATAAACAACCGCTAGATTGGCAACGGTTGTCGACTTCCCTTCTGCTGGACCAGATGAAGTAACAAGTAGTGAATTAATCTCATTATCAACAGAAGAGAATTGAACATTCGTACGGATTGTGCGATATTGCTCAGAGATAGGAGATTTTGGATTCATTTGTGTTATTAAATGCCTGAATTTATTTGTCGTATTGCCTTTAGATTGTTTTCCTTTGCGCGCCATCTATTCCACTCCTTCTCATTTGTTTCGATTGGAACGAAAATTGATTTTCTTGTACATCTTCGTCACTAACTCTAGAAATCACTCCAAGTACAGGTAAGCCGAGTTTCTTCTCTACGTCATCTTCAGTTGTGATTGAGTTATCTAGGTATTCAAGTAAGAATGCTAGTCCAACACCAACCATGATTCCTAGAACTATTGCTATTGCAATGTTTAAAATTGGATTCGGTGCAACTGGTTTCGGATTTGGACTTAATTGAGCTACTGTTAATATATTGACGTTATTCACATTCATAAGTTCTGGAATTTCATTTTGGAAGATTCCGACCGTTGAGTTCGCAATTTTCACTGCTTGTGCAGGATCTTCATCTGTCGCTGTAACTGTCACGACTTGAGAATTCTCAGCGCTGGAAACAGCAATTTTTTCACTTAGTGTTCCAACTGAGTATTCGAGATTTAATTCTTCAATAACTTTATCTAAAATAGCGGGTGTTTTTATGATGACATTATAAGTATTGATTAATTGCAGGTCTGTTTGGATATTTCCTGTATTTAATTGTGCATTAGGATCTTGTATCTCCTGGTTAACGATAAATTGTGAACTTGCTTCATATGTCGGTGTCAAGACAAAATAGCTGATCACCGCAGCAATAATCGCAGCACCAAGTGTAAGAGCTGAGATAAGTAGGAGACGCTTCTTAATTACCTCGAATATCTCTTTCAAGGATATTGTTTCTTCCATGATGTTGTAACCTCCGGATTCATTGTTATTCTTCTGAAAGCACCAAACAATTAAACTCGTTCACTACTTCAGATTACATTATGGAATTATAACATAATAGTTTATGAATGTGGTGGTGAATTTTGTAAGTCTTTGTACATTTGTAAGAAAATAAGGTGAATTAAATTGATAGGATACTAGATAGGGTATTGAGTTTTCTATAGGTGAAAAGTTGTGTTTTTATTGAATTAACACACTTATCCCATGATTAATTTTTGTATTTGTAGGTACGGTTCTTAGAAACTATGAATCCCTTATATTGGTTACATTACAAATATATTACAAATTATCCAATCATCTATCATAAAACTACTGGAAAGGATATAATAGTTTATAATTTGCAAATCTTATAGACTATATGACAATATATTTAGGGGGACTTTTACATTGGCCAACAAGAAAGTTATGATGTCGGTTACTGCAAGTGCGGCAATTGCAGCAGCAATCTTCAGTGCAGAAGAAGCAGAAGCAGCTTCATATAAGGTACAGAGTGGGGATTCATTATGGTCCATCGCCCAGAAACATCAAACATCCGTTTCTAACTTAAAATCAGTGAATAAATTAACATCTGATGTAATTTTTCCTAATCAAGTATTGGAAACAGGCATGAATGCTGTTACACAGCCCAAGAAGTCAAATCCAGGCACATCGACACCTACTACAAATCAAACTACATATACAGTAAAAGCTGGTGACACACTTAGCGGTATCGCCTCAAAACATAAAATTACACTATCCAACTTGATGAGCTGGAACGGATTAAACACAACATTGATCTATCCTGGAAATGTGTTAAAGGTAAGTAATTCAGGAAATAGTAGTACGCCAACTACGCCTTCTCAACCACAAACACCAGCAAAGACTCCGGCGGACAATGGCAGCGGCACAGTTTACACAGTTAAATCTGGCGACACACTTTCACGCATTGGCTCACAATATGGTGTAAGTGTTGCTAACTTGAAACAATGGAACGGACTTTCTTCAGATTTAATATATATCGGACAGAAGCTAAGCATCGGCGCAGGCAATAGTGGCAGCGCACCTGCAAAAACACCAGCTGTCGAAACACCTAAATCACCACAAGCTGATGTCGGCTACAATGTGGACAATCTTATCAGCACAGCAAAAAGCTTTAATGGCACGAAATACGTATGGGGCGGCTCTTCGCCAGCAGGATTCGACTGCAGCGGATTCATCTACTACGTATACAAACAAGCAGGCATGAACATCAGCCGCACATCCGCAGCAGGATTCTTTGATCGCTCATACTATGTAAACTCACCACAAGCAGGAGACCTTGTATTCTTCTCAGGAACATATAAAGCAGGCATCTCCCACATGGGAATTTACTTAGGAAACGACCAATTCATCCATGCAGGATCTGATGGAGTGGAGATTACGAGTGTAAGTAACTCTTATTGGAAGAGTCATTTTGATAGTTATAAGCGGTTTTATTAAATTGTAGTTAATTAATGAAGATAGCACTCCAGCTTCGCTGGAGTGCTATCTTTTTTTGGTTTGGGTGCGGGGGATTGCCCGATTTCGCATGGGATCGCTCGATTTAGCTCGGACGTCGCTCGATTCAGTGCGGGACTCGCTCGATTTAGCCCGTGACTCACTCGATTCGGCGCGGGCCTCGCTCGATTTAGCTCGGGATCGCTCGATTTTGCGTGGGACTCACTCGATTCGGCTCGGGGCTCGCTCGATTTCGCCCGGGACTCGCTCGGTTTGGCTCGGGCATCGCTCGATTTTGCTGGAGCCTCGCTCGATTTTGCCCGTGCATCGCTCGATTTCGCCCGGGACTCACTCGATTCGGCTCGGGGATCGCTCGATTTCGCCCGGGACTCGCTCGGTTTGGCTCGGGCATCGCTCGATTTTGCTGGAGCCTCGCTCGATTCAGCTCGGGCTTCGCTCGATTTGGCGCGGGGATCGCTCGATCCACCCCTGCTCCATTCTCATATCATTAGCATGTTAAAATTACATCTCTTTCCTCTCCCACCATCTTCTCTTACTATTAAAAAATAAATTAGAGCTTTTCAATATTCGCGTTGCAGTGTTCCTGGAATCTAATTTTAACCATTGCATGCATTCCGTATTTGTAATCCACGGCTTGATCAGTAGGAAGTAATCTTCTAATGCGGCTTTATGTGCTGCGGCATATTTCTTTTGACATTTATGACATATCCAACCGCTATGAACTCGCTCGATACCAAGCGATCCACACTCTGGACATTGTACCCCTGTCAATAAATTACTAGGTGTTATTTTGTGTTGCGCAAAAATGTCCAAATCAAATTCCGTACATTCCTTCATTATCATGTAGCCAATTTTCTGATGTTGTACTTTTTCACTTGCAGCTAATCGTTCCTCAATTTCCATTATTTTCTTAGGAATCATTGCTGCATGTGCAACTATTTCAGCAACTTCCTGCTGATTGCCAATTACTTTGATAATCGTACTTGGTTCACTAATTGCGACGAAATAATAAATTGGAAGGTTTGGGGAGGAATGATCGTGTAGCCAGTTTTGGAGTTTGTCATGTTGGAGTTCAACCTGTGTGATGGGGTAAGCAAATCCAGTTTCTTTTTCACCATCATGGCGAATCAATTGTTTGAGGATATGATCGAAAGTAATGGTGCCATGGTAATTTTTAGCTTCGACAATATAAATTGCATGTGGGGATATGATAAGATCATCCATCTGAAAAGTCTGTCCGTCCGCTCCTAAACAAACGTCCTGGAGAATCGTATACTTTTGGGCAAGCCCGCTAAGATAATATCCAACCCTAATCTCACCTTTATAGCCTCTCATACGCCGATTGAATTCCTGATTTGCATCCAGCCAAGTGGGGGAATTAATCATTAATCGCGGTAACAATGCTTCGTATTTTTTTAATAGAAGTGGCTTTGCTAGTTTTTTTACGATCATCATTTGGCTCCTTTTTTTAGATTAATAGATATCTCCTGAACATTGTATAACAAGTCGCCTCAAAATTCAAAATAGGTAAATTTAATTTTAAATGAATAATTATCTTTAAAAACACGATTACTAGTTCAATTATTAATTTTCATTAAAATCTATGGTATGCAAAAAGGAAAAATAGCGGTATTTTTACTATTTTTCTAAAAATAATGTCAAATTATGTACCGATGATTCCGTGTTATAATGGAACCACAAGGAGGTGATTGAAATGGAAAAGGAAGATCAGATTATTGGGATGTTGGGGCAAATATTAGGAAAGCTAGATGAACACAGTCAAAAGCTTGATAACCACAGTACCCAACTAGAAGAACATGGACAAATCCTATCTGCACTCCGTACAGGTCAAGAGCATTTAAAAGCAGAAATTGATGGGATGAAATTGTCCAATGCTAAGGAATTTGGTGGTTTAAAAGAAGAAATGAGTATTCTATCAACAAATCAAGAACTATTGCGCAATGATACATGGGAAAATAAAGTTGACATACACCGAATACAAAAAACAATGGGCATGAAATAGAATGTAGCGTTCATGCACAATCCACAGTAACCTTCATAGAATCTTTCTACTAAAAAACTACATCTTACAACTACACGAAACAAAGTAATCACCTTTAGAAGAGATGATTACTTTATTTTTCTTAACAGTTATTTTCTTAATTAATAATTATATGTTATACGGATTTAGCTTTAGAGCTGTTCTCGCTCGATTTGGCTGGAGCACCGCTCGGTTTTGCATTCCTCCCGCTCGATTCAGAAGGCGCGTCGCTCGGTTTAGCTTCCCTCTCGCTTGATTCAGCCCCGGCGTCGCTCGGTTTAGCTTTCCTCCCGCTCGATTCAGCCCCGGCGTCGCTCGGTTTAGCTTTCCTCCCGCTCGATTCAGCCTAGGCGCCGCTCGATTCCAACCGGTTCTCGCTCGAATCCCGCTTGGCTTCTCATTAGAATTTGCTGGCTATTCATTAATTAATGAATAGATTTCATCAATCTTTCCCACTATTTATCGCAATAATCCCTACTGCAACGAGCGCAATCGCACCGACAATATACAGGTTAATACTCTCACCAGGGATAAACATCGCGGACAATAACGCTCCGGATACGGGAGTGATAAATTTATAAATGGCAATTTCACCGGCTTTATTATATTTCAAAATCGAGTACCAGAGTGCGAATGCGACAGCTGATAGGAGTGCGGAGTAGATGAATAGTCCCCAGCCTAGAGGCGTGAAGCTCATTGCATTTTCGCCTAGCTGCGGCAGACCGATGAGAAGCATTACTGCTGCACCGATGGACAGCTGCCAGCCGGTTAATGTGAATGGGTGGATTCCGACGGCGAGTTCCTTCGCCATGATCGTTGCGATGGCGGCTGCTACTGCGGATAGAATCATGAATCCTTCCCCATTTAACTGGAAGCTTAACTCAAGTCCTTGTCCCCAGTTTGCTACGATAATCCCCGCAAATCCAGCAATTAGTCCAATCGCCTTTTTCCAGTTCATTCGATCATTTTTATAGAAGAAGTGGGCTAAGATTACAACAAAAAATGTGCCCGCGGAGGATAGGATTGCCCCCTGCATTCCCGTTACATTCGCAAGTCCGTTATAAAAGAAGTAATATTGCACGGTCGTTTGGAAGATTCCTAATAAAATTAATACTGGAATTTGCCTGCGTGTGACGAGTAGGCGTTTTGGGTTCGTTATGACAAGGCCTGCCAAAATAATAATTCCCGCCAGGAGGAAACGCATCCCCGCTAATACCATTTTTGCAACCGTGTCATCCGGTGCCATTTGTAATTCCTCATAGCTTATTTTCAGAACAGGAAATGCACTGCCCCATAATATCGAACAAAAAATGGCAATTAAAATAACTGTCCATTTTTTCTCATAAATACTTTTCAAAACATGTCAGCTCCTAAACTATTTCATACGACGTAAATTGCAATACGCCAAAGGAGATTATACTATATTTATTGATTAGGACCAAATGAAGCGAACCTTCATCCTACGAGGACTTCCTTATATATCAAATATTTCCCTTGTAATAATCCTCTCCACCTAACAATAAAATTTATAAACAAGCTTTTTTGGAGGGATATTATGAGCAGTGCTAAGCTGATTACGGCTGAAATGATTGCCAGGTACCATGACCTTAATAAACTGAAGAAAGAAATCGATTCGGAAATGAGTCAATTAAAGAAACAATTTCACGCCTATTTCGACGCACAAGTGGGAGCCAACACAAAAGGGGAAGTCACGGATGGTGGCTTCAAGCTGCAACGACAAATTCGGAAGGTTGAGAAATTCGCGGACGACCTGACCGTTGCAAGATTAGAAGAGTTGAATATGAATGAACTAATTTATATTGAAAAGAAAGCCGATGACGAGAAAATCAACGCAGCCATTAGTCTTGGCCTGTTGAGTGAAGAAGATATTAGCGATTGCCGAGTGAGTAGCTTTTCCGGGGTGATATCAGTGAGGGAGATAGTTTAGGCTGGAGGGTGTGGGCTGTCGCTCGATTTCGGGCGGGCGTCGCTCGATTTGGCTCAGGGGTCGCTCGATTTAGCCCGGGTCTCGCTCGTTTTAGGCCACGCATCGCTCGATTTGGCTCGAACCTCGCTCGATTTGCCCGAGCCCCATTCGATTCAGCTCGGGCTGTCGCTCGACCTGGCGCGGGGCTCGCTCGATTTGGCGCGGGCGTCGCTCGACCTGGCGCGGGGCTCGCTCGATTTGGCGCGGGCGTCGCTCGTTTCGGCTCAAGGGTCGCTCGATTTACCTTGGGCATCGCTCGATTCACCCCACGCATCGCTCGTTCCCGCCCACGCCCCACTCGGCCGGCATTTCAAGCTAAAATATCCCCCTATAACTAAAACAAATAGTCTAGATACATCGCTGCATCTAGACTATGAATCACAATAATTACATTTTCACTCGAAATCCCTCTGTTTGTGCGGTAATTCTTCCTTTATTGCCACATTACCTTTTTCCAATATTTCTAATTGCCTTCACGTTTTCAGCGGCGCTTTCAAGTGGATCTTTCGTAAAATGTTCCTGTTCAACAATGAACCATTTGACACCAACTTCATTTCCTTTTTTCATATAGGTAGCTAGCGGTAGTGTGCCTGTTCCAAGTTCGGTGGATATTGGTTGTGCGTCTACTATTTTCATATCCTTAATATGCAATGATACACACCGGTCCGCATACTTCTCAATAACCGCTATTGGATCATGTCCTGCATAGGAAGCCCAAAAGCAATCCAATTCCATTTTCAGATAGTTGGCGTCAGTATTTTCGTATAGGATATCAAAGCCTGTTTTACTGTCAAATCGCTCAAACTCAAAGTCATGGTTATGATAGCCTAGTGAAAACCCAGCCGCACGCACTTTCTGGCCGATGCCATTCAGCAGTTCCGCTGTTCGTTTGTAATCATCAACTGTTGTTCTTCTATTTTCTTGCAAATACGGAACGATAAGGAGATCATTCCCAATTGTTTCATGATATTTCAATGTTTCATCAAGCTGATTTTCCAGTAGTTCCAGCTGAACATGAGCACCGGCAGCTTTAATGCCTGCTTCCGCCATTGTCTCCTTAACCTCTTCGGCAGAATAGTTCCCGAAGCCAGCAAACTGTGCCCCTGTATAGCCCATTTCAGCTACTTTTCTTATCAACTGTAACAAATCCTGTTCAGCAGCATCTTTAATTGACCAAAACTGTAACCCAACATTTTCCATATTAACTCCCCCAATCGTATATTTTTATCCCGTATGTAACGGCTAGTAAGACCTCCACTGAATGAAGTTTCACTTTACTATTAATAGAGTAATTCGCTACAAGTCTTTAAATCCCTTTTTCATTGAGCGGGTGCCTGTCACTTCCCGAATTTTGTCGAATCCCCCCTCACATTAATGGAGAGGAAATCATTTTCGCAGGCACTCTAACGTACACCCCTACATATAAATCTCTATTCTATTACCCTCTTTTTCCAATCGTTGTTCCAATTCTTTCGCCGCGATGATGAATCCTCCATCTCGATATGGATTGGATGTTGTTTCAGTTGCTATTTCAGCACCATTGATAACGATTTGCCTTTTCTCTCCAGTTAAATGATAGATGAATGTCACGGGATAATTCATAAATGTATATGCAAATTCTAATCCATCTAAATCGTTTGGCAATATCGGATCGATCACTAAGTTTCCTAAATGCCTGCGAATTCCTAAGGCATTTGAGATTAGTTGATTCATATAAATTCCTGGGCCGCTTGAATAAATACGCCAGCCGCCTTTGACTGCAACAGACCCATCACGTAATTTATCAAACTGTTCCTGTGCCTCATAACGCGTATTAAATTTACCATCGGAACTACTAAAATATGCATTGCTTTGGCGGATTTCTGCATTTGGAACAGCCTCTTGAATACGTATCGGATTAATGACTTCTAGTCCTTTCCATACTTCATCGGCATTTCCCATTTTTGCCATTGCTTCAACAAAACGAATATGTGCATGCACATATTGCAGGCCGACTTCTCTTCCGAAGTTTGCTGCTTGTTCTGCACGTTTGAAGTGGGTACTTATTCCACCAGCATAATTGGCAGGGCGATTCATTAGACGAACCCCGTCCGGGAAATATAGATGGTCTTTAATAATTTGCAGATGATGTTTCGCCTGTTCTTTGGTAAAGAGCTCACTAATAATACTTTGCTGCATTGGCAATAATCGATATTGAATTCCTGTTTTTTCATCTGTTGGGTGCAGCATAAATTCTATATTATCCGTACTCTCCATATAAACGAATCCTGGAATAACGTCTGATGAAAGAATATAGTGATTAAAGTCCGCTTTAATATTGTCCGCAATTTGCTTCAGCTCTGAAGCTACTTTTTCATCAGCCCCAGTTAATAGGCTTGCCATTTTATTCATTGCTTCATATGTTAATGCGACCGTCCAGCTGCTGATCATATATTTCTTAAGATTTGCATTTGCAGGCTGCAGCGTATCATCCCAATCCCCATCACCATATGCAGACAATGCAGTATGATGGAGAAAATGTTCTTTAATATAGGCAATTTCCTTTTTTATATGATCGAGTAGGGTTGCTTTCTCTTCCGTAAAATTGAAACTCTCATGATCTGTATATGGTAGCATTTCTTCTAAAATGGTGAAATCCTGTGTTGCTTCCAGATAGTCACTGATTAGTTTAAGCGGCCAGACGATGATGTCTCCATGGCTGTCAGCCTGCTGCACATTGTTGTATTGATCAAACATAAACCATTGTGGCCAGTTTCCGTTATGTTCATATTGATGTGTGAACACGGTTTTAATAATTTCCCGGACCGTTTCATCATGGCCGGTAGCCATAAAGTACTCTGCTGGGCCTTGACTGACATCACGTGTTCCCCATGCAGCACCACTATATTGCTCGAGTCCGTGTGGTACCGAGAAATGCACCAGCATATTATGCGTATACCACCAGGCAATTGCATTTACTTTATTAAGGCTTCCTGGATCAGAAGTACCCGCTAATGTAAATCCTTGCATCACATTGCGGTAGTATTCACGGTAACGTTCAATCTCCTGTTGCGAATCTTTCTGTTCAACGGAACTGAAATCGTTATAAAGAGAACCTTGAATGGTTAAGGACCATTTGGGTGTTTCCGCAATGTCTAACACAACTAATGAAGCTGGGTTATGTGCTACCTGTTGCGCATTGTCAATTTTCATTTGCGCTCCATTAATCTCCATACGGTAGGCTAGGTCAGGATATGTGTCTGCACTGTCCGCATGTGCATCCGCTGTGAAGGTGATGCTGTTTTCATTTACTTTAAAACCGAATGGCACTTTGTATTCCTCATTGTTCATCGTTATCTGATTTGTAAGCCTGTAGCGGTAGGATTTTCCTTTTTCAGAGGAAACATGTAAATGAATCTCTGGTGTATCAACGGTTGTGAAATTCGTAATGATTAACACATCATCTTCCAGTTTGTAATACCAGCGCGCATAATTAAACCCCATCTCAAACATAGAAGCCATCGTTAGCAGATGATATTTATCCTCTATTTCAATATAAATGCGCTGTCCCGATGTTTTCATCACATTTAATGGATTTCTGGCGTTTGTCATCACCTTATTCATATTCGTATTGCCAATCGATATTTGTGCATTGAATAAGCCATACATGTAACTATTCGTTGTTATTGTATCTTCCCTTACATGATGATTGTTTCCGCTCATTAAAATATGCCCATGTGACCGTTCGACGAAATCTTCTTTTTTCTTTAAAGCCACATGTTCGTATGTATTTGTAAAAAAGGAAAGCAATGCTCGATCATGACGTTCTTCCAATAAACGCTCCGGAAAGCGTGCATTTATTTCTTCTTCCGTAAATTCCAGCGCTTGAAGTACCTGCCTTACGTTTTCAGGACTTTGAACTTTTTCAATCGTTTCACCAACGGCAGCCGGACTATCCTTTACCCCAATCCAAGCTTCCTCTAGTTCACTTGCAAATTCCACTTCTGTAACTTTCGATGGATGATCTTCTTTAAACATGCCATAAAAGACAAACCGTTCACTAACACGAAGCGTTACTTTATCAGATTGCAGGGCAATATAGGCAAACTCATATTGATAGATTTCATTCGCCAGTGTTGGTTGTGTTAGCGCCTCAGGCTGATTGGTCGATTTATAGGATAATCCGTAAAACTGCAACCCATCTGTAGCGTAACCAATCGTTTTTCCTAATGCACCTTGCTGCAAATACGGGAATTTCCCTTGCTGTGGCTGATTCTGTCTTGTGCAAACAACATACCCATGATGCTCATTTTCAAATACATTATGATCTAGATACTGTGAGATATATGCTTCGTTTGATCTAACTGCCGCTTTATCAGCAAGCCCCAAATCTTGTGTGTACATAATATCTACTTCTACATCGTTCCCTTCAAGCTCAATGTCCCAGAACCAAATGCCTTTATCTGATAACCGAAACGTAACCGTATATGCTACATTATCAGTAGTACCCGCGAAAATAATGTTCGAATCACTTTTGGATATACTGCTGTTCGATTGTGCACCAAGTAATGGAACAGCTTTGATACCATTTGCTGTATAAACACGTAAATATAGATTGTTCAAGGATCCATCAATCGTATTTGATAGCCATTGATTAATCATTGTGTTATGATGACTGATTTCATAAATATCGCCACTGTTCAAAAAGGTGAATTGCAAATCACCTTTTTGAATGTGGATTTTCTTATTATTCGAATCCATTTATCGAATCCTCCTTATTTTTCTAATCGGAAAGGTACTGACTGAACATCGCTGCTATTTGTCCCAATAAAAGCAATAAACTCCCCATTATCACTCGTAAATGTTAAATCCTTATGGTGATAACGCAACTGTTCTTCTGTCAATGTAAAAGAGATTTCCTTTTCTTCGCCTGGTTTAAGTGAAACTTTCTCGAAACCTTTCAATTCTTTTAATGGGCGGACAATTTCTCCAGAGATATCGCGAATGTAAAGCTGCACAACTTCATCACCTGCTACATCACCAGTATTTTTAACAGAGACACTTATTTTCAGTGGTTCGTCAAGGGTCATGACATCATGTGATAGCTTCATTTCACTGTAGCTGAATGTTGTATAACTTAGCCCAAAGCCAAATGGGAAAAGCGGTTCATTCGGTATATCCAAATACTGTGATACATACCGTTCTCTAACATCTGGCGCAACTTGTGGACGACCAGTATTAAATTGATTGTAGTAAACAGGTACTTGACCAACGGAATACGGAAAGGACATCGATAATTTCCCAGAAGGATTCGCCACTCCAAATAATAAATCTGCAATAGCTGCTCCACCCTCTGTCCCAGGGAACCATGCTTCAAGTACTGCATCCACTTTGTCAACAACACCATGTAAATCAAGCGGGCGACCATTGAAGATGACAGCGACAGTCGGTTTATTTAACGCTGCAATTTTTTCAACTAAGTCTAATTGAATTTGCGGTAGCTTAATATTGGATCGCGATCCACCTTCACCACTCATATCGGAACTCTCCCCAAGTGCAAGAACAATGACATCTGCCTGATTCGCAATTTCCAGTGCATGATGAAGCTCTAATTCTGTTCCATTTTCTATCGCACAGCCCTCAGCAATAAGAAGGTTTTCTCCATCTAGTTGCATTCTCATTCCATCACTTAATGTGATTGCATCTTCTTTAGAACCGAGCGCCGACCAGGATCCAAGAATATCCTTGTTACCTGCGAATGGACCAATTAGCGCAATTTTTTGCTCCTTTTTAAGTGGTAGAGCCGATCCATTTTTTAATAAAACACAAGATTTTGTAGCAAGCTCTCTTGCGGTTTGTCGGTGCGAATCACTTAGAATAACTTCCTTTTCCAATTGTTCATCTGCTCCGCGATATGGATTCTCAAACAATCCCAATTTTTCCTTTAATTTCAAAACACGGAGGACAGACTCATTTATCAGTTCCACATCAATCACGCCTTCTTCAACTAAGGCTTGTAAATGATTAACATAGGCTGATGACATCATTTCGATATCTACACTCGCATTGATTGCTTTAAAGGCCGCTTCCCTATCATCTTCTGCAACACCATGGAAAATCAGTTCTCTTACCGCATTCCAGTCAGAAATAACCACACCATCAAACTTCCATTCCCCACGAAGCAAATCACGCATTAGCTCTTTGTTCCCTGTTGCTGGAATTCCATCAATCGTATTGAAGGATGTCATCACCAGTTCACTGCCCGCGTCGATTGCTGCCTTATATGCAGGTAAATACGTTTCTCTTAGTTCACGTTCCGACATGTTTACCGTGTTATATTCACGACCGCCTTCAGGTACCCCATACGCCGCAAAGTGTTTAACGGTAGCAGCTACACGGGTTAGATCATTTTTCAAGTCCTTGCCCTGATAGCCCTTCACTTGCGCTTTAGCAAATTCACCATTTAAATAGGCATCTTCACCGGTAGATTCCATTACTCTTCCCCATCTTGGGTCCCTTACAATGTCAACCATTGGTGCAAACGTTACCTGCAGACCTGAAACTGCTGCTTCAATTGCCGCAATCGCTGCACTCTCCTCAGCTAATTTCAGATCCCAGGAGCTGCCAATTGCTAATGGAATAGGAAAAATGGTTCGATAGCCATGAATTACATCTGCCATAAATAGTAATGGAATCCCCAATCGATTCTTATCTAGATGTTGTCGTTGAATCTCTTTAATTTCCGCTGCTCCAGTAGTACCGAGGACAGAACCAGCATTCTCAATCATCGCTTCTGTAATTCCCATTTCTTCCATTGGTCCAGTAATCTCACCACTGGTCGAGGACCCTTTCATAAACGAACCGACAACCTGTGTCAACTGTGCGGCTTTTTCTTCCAATGTCATTTGATTTAATAGATCTTCAAGAAAGTTGTCTGTCATTATAATTCCCCCGTAATAAATTATCGTATCTCAAAAATATGTTGCAAGCGATTTCAGTTTAAACTATAATACATTTATAGAAACGTTTCAACAAATATTTTATATTTATTTTTTTAAGCATTTATCATTGAAAGTCTGAAGTTTGTGCTATATGTCACTTCATATATAGTACTTTACAATAAAATAATATTTCTAAAAAATAATTCTTGAAACCGATTTCAAAATGTAATATAATGATTTCTATTGAAACGTTTCACTAATTACATACGGGAGTGATGAATGATTATTATTAGCTCTGGAAGATGCTAGACTTTCTATGATGTATGTCATTTTTACCGATATTTATCCAACAATTTTATTAATAAGGGGTGTAATGATGAAAAAGAAAAAATTAGGTTGGCTGTCAGCAATATTATTTAGTGGGGCACTCATTTTAGGTGCATGTTCGGATGATAGTTCAGGAGATGAAGGAACAGATAGCACATCATCTGGTGATGATACGATTCAAGTTTGGACAATGTCTGCAGATTTCGATAAATTTGTCGCAGAATTTGAAGATGAAAGTGGAATAAATGTAGAAGTTCAAACAATCCCTTGGGGAAATGTCCACGATAAATTATTAACAGCTGTTGCTTCTGGTAAAGGTCCCGATGTAATTCAAATTGGTACGACATGGGTTGCGGAATTCGCTGAAGCTGGTACTTTTCTCGATTTGACAGACCATATCGCGGATTATCCTAACTTAAATCCGGATAACTTCTTTGATGCCGCAGTAGAATCAACGCAATATAACGGACAAACGGTTGGTATCCCATGGTATGTTGACACCCGTCTATTATTCTATCGCACCGATTTATTAGCAGAGGCCGGATATCCTGAAGGACCAGAAACTTGGGATGATTTTCTTGATGCTGCAACACAGTTAACCGCACGTGGGGATGACCAATATGGCGTGGATATTTCACAGGGCGATCCACAGTTTCCATTTATGCTAGCTTGGGAGCGTGGATTTAAATACGATGAAGCCAAAGGATCAGCCAATTTCGAAGATCCTGCCTTTGTAGATGCTGTTAAATTGCATAATCAATTCTTTAAAGACGATTTAGCACAACTGACGGAAGGAAAGGAATTGTATCAAGCATTCAGTGACGGTTCAAAACCGATGTTCTTCAGTGGTCCATGGGAAATTAATTCGATTAACACACAAATTCCTGAATTGGAAGGAAAATGGGATGTACATGTAATGCCTAAAGCTGAAAACAATAATTCCATGATCGGCGGATCACACTTAGGTATTTTCCATAACTCAGATAATGTGGAAGGTTCACTCAAATTTATCGACTGGATGGCGGATCCTGAAACACAAATCAAATGGTTTGAAAATATTAAAGAACTACCAGCGAACACGACTGCATGGGAAAATCCAGTACTAGCAGATGATCCAATGATCGCTACTTTTGGTGAACAACTTGAATCAACACAAGCTGTTCCGGTAATACCAGAATTTGAAAAATTAGCGCAAGAATTAATTAAAACACTGGAACAAATAAATCATGGTGGAGCTGACATCGACGCTTCACTGGCAGATTTCCGTTCAGAAGCTGCACGTATACTTGGTGAATAGGATGAATGGAAGGTGGGTGCAGTTATCCTGCACTTCCACCTTCCTTTTCACTTCAAGATCCAGTGCTTCAGCGTTAGCGGCACTTCCCTCACGTCCTTGTGGGGCACAGTCGAGCGGGCACTCGCGCTTTTGTTCTTCAGAAACCTAAAGAGGTGAAAACAATGGATAAATTCAAACAAAATATAGCTCCATATCTATTTATCGCTCCAGCTATCATCGTGTTACTATTATTTGCTATATTACCGATTCTTATTGCTTTTGGAATCAGTTTTACAGACATGAACTTGTTAGGGTTAGCTGACTGGGCAAACATTAATTTTATTGGATTCGACAACTTTGCTAGATTATTTCAAGACAAAGCTTTTATACAGGCAATCGGCAATACATTTTATTACGTGATTATCGGTGTCCCGCTGGCAGTATTAGCATCATTTCTTGTTGCACTAGCTTTAAGCTACGTAAGTAATTGGCTATCGTCTGTTTTCCGGGTTGTTTTCTATATGCCATCGATAACAAATATTGTTGCGATCGCTGTTGTTTGGGGATTTTTATATAACAAAGAATATGGTTTATTTAATTACATGCTTAGTTTAATTAACGTGGATGCCATTTCATGGTTAGACAACCCAGCAATTGCCAAGCTTTCCTTAATTATGCTGGCCGTTTGGAAGAGTACTGGGGTTAGCATGCTTATCTTCCTAGCAGCATTGCAGTCCATTCCAAAATCCTATTACGAAGCAGCAGATATCGATGGAGCGAATGGCTGGCAAAAACTGATTAACATAACACTGCCTTCCATGAGTTTTGCAACCTTCTTTGTTATCGTTACAACATTAATTGGCTGGCTGCAGTTTTTCGAGGAACCATTTGTCATGACAGAGGGTGGACCGCTTGGCAGTACGACTTCCATGGCGCTCTTCATCTATCAGGAAGGTTTCCAATATAGTGAATTTGGTTACGGGGCAGCAGCATCCTTTGTCTTGTTTATCATTATTATATTAGTCACCGTTTTGCAGTTCAAATTAAGAAAATCAGAAGACAAATCGTGAGGTGAAAATAGATGCATCAAAAACTAGGTTACAACAGAATAATCGTTAACACGTTGTTATTTATTGGTGGTTTGATCATAGCACTTCCATTCGTCTGGATGATTCTTAGCTCATTCAAAACAGACAGGGAAGTATTAAATATTCCACCGACACTATTACCGGAACACTTTACATTTCAAAACTTTATTGACCTGTTTGTAAATATGAATTTCGGTACGTATTTAGTCAATACATTAGTCATTGTCTTCTTTTCCATGTTTGGTTTATTGTTAAACACAATGGCTGGGTATGGTTTTGGGAAATTCAAATTCCGTGGTAGAGAACCCTTGTTTATCCTTGTGCTCCTTACCATGATGATACCAGGTCAGGTAACAATGATTCCAACTTACCTGATTCTAAATGAACTGGGATTAACAAACACCATGACCGGGATTGTTTTACCAGGGTTAATCTCTGCGTTTAATATTTTTCTTATTAGACAATTCATGTCGACCATTCCGGATGGGCTACTTGAGGCGGCCCGATTGGATGGGGCTGGAGAATTTTATATTTTCTTCCGATTAATCTTACCGTTATCTAAACCGATTTTAGCAATTCAAATTATCTTGACTTTCATCGGCGCATGGAACAGCTTCTTATGGCCATTAATTGTCGCCAACGATGAATCACTATATACATTATCAATTGGGTTGGCACTTCTCCAAGATCAGAACGTAACCAATTATGGATTGCAAATGGCTGGTGCTACATTTATGGTTGTACCTATTTTAATTATTTTTATTATTTTCCAGAAGTATATTATTGAAGGATTTAATGTATCTGGTATTAAAGAATAATAGAATGGATTGGGGTGAGGGAATTGGCACTTATTCAATGTGAATTTTCTTCGGAAGTATTATCAAAAAGTATGGCGATGAATGTGATTCTGCCACAAAAGTCCTTTAATCAAGGTGTGAGAAAGGATAAGTATCCAACATTGTTTCTTCTTCATGGGTTTAGTGATAATCATACGATCTGGGCTAGAAATACTTCAATCGAACGGCATGTATCTGATCTGGATCTTGCGGTTGTCATGCCTGCAGCCGATAATAGCTTCTATACAAACATGAGAGACGGCGGGGATTATTGGACATTTCTTACCGAGGAACTTCCATTTGTCGCCCGCTCCCTGTTTCCTCTCTCTGACAAAAGAGAAGATACCTTTGTTGCAGGCAATTCGATGGGTGGATATGGGGCATTAAAGTGGGGATTAAATAAACCCGATCAAATCGCTGCAGTTGCCACCCTTTCCGGTGTGACAGATATGGTCTATCATCTGGAAAATATACGCAATGAGGCTGGGGACAAAAACAGTTCCTTATCACTTGTTTTTGGCGATGAGGATATTCGAAATACAGCTAGTGATATGTTATGGAAATTAAACCAAATTGGAAATACTGATACTGAAAGGCCAATGCTTTATCAAGCATGTGGTACAGAAGATTTTTTATATGAACATAATCAACGATTTTTTAAAGTGTGTAAAGATACGAGCTTTGATCTAACAACGGACTTTGGCCCAGGAGATCATGATTGGAAATATTGGGACAAGCAAATACAACATGTGCTGCAATGGTTGCCTATTCGAAAAGATTAGGTGACAATATTAGGCAGGGCAATGTAAATGATCATAGAAAATAGTGATCATGGAGGTAATTTAAATGGCAACCATTAAAGATGTCGCAAAACGAGCTGGCGTCGCACTATCCACTGCTTCCTATGCATTAAATAACAATCCAAAAATAAGCCCAGCTACAAGGAAAAAAGTAGAGGAAGCTGCAAAAGAATTAAACTATAAGAAAAATGGGATTGCTTCCGATTTAAAACGAGCAAACACCAATACAATTGCACTTATATTGAGTGACTTATCAGGACCATTCTACTCTGATTTAATTCAAGGTGTCCAGGATATCACAACCGCGAATGGCTATGACTTAATCGCTTGTAATTCCATCGGCGGTGAGCAATCTACTGCTGTAAAGTTTTTAAAAGAAAAGCGAGTCGATGGCGCCATTATTTTAGCTTATAATATTAGCGATGAAATTGCAGTAGAATCTGCTAGACAAGGATTTCCTATTGTTGTATTAGATAGAACATTAGATAATGAATTTATTTACCGTGTACATGTGGACAATGAACAAGGCGCATATACCGCAACAGAATTTTTAATTAAACATGGTCATAATGAAATCGCCTATATCAGCGGGCCCTCCATTTCATATGACAATCAAAGGAGATTTCAAGGTTACCTAAATGCTCTGAAAGACTCTAAAATCGACTATCAGCCGAAATGGCAGATCCCAGGAGACTTTACCAGAGAGGGCGGTTACCGTGCCACCAAATTATTAATTGCACAAGGAAATCTGCCACAGGCTATATTTTATGCAAATGATGAGATGGCAATTGGCGGAATGCAGGCTTTAAAGGAAAATAACATCGGTATACCGAATGACATTTCCATTATCGGATATGATGATATTGAACTAACTGAATTTGTCTCACCACCCCTCACCACTATTAGACAACCTAAATATGAAGCCGGTGCATTGTCTGTCCATTTGATTTTCCGAATACTCTCGGGTGAAACTGTCGAGCATAATTACAATTTACCTACCCAACTGGTGGAACGTGGATCAGTGAAGCATAAGGAGGTTAATTAAGCGTTTTTGAGTAATTTTTGATTAGTTATTGGGTGTTAGGAGGGAGTCCTCGCTCGGTTTGGCGCTGGGGGGTGCTCGGTTTACTGCGGGTGTCGCTCGATTTGGGTTGGGACTCGCTCGATTTGGGCCGGGGCTCGCTCGATTTCAGCCGGGGATCGCTCGGTTTCAGGCGGGCCTCGCTCGATTTGGACCGGGCGCCGCTCGATTTCAGTCGGGCCTCGCTCGGTTTGGATCGGGCGCCGCTCGATTTCAGCCGGGGATCGCTCGGTTTGGACCCGGCGCCGCTCGATTTCAGACGGGCCTCGCTCGATTCCGCACGGGCGCCGCTCGATTTCAGTCGGGCCTCGCTCGTTTCTGCACGGGCGCCGCTCGATTCGGCTCGGCGTAATAGAGAGTGGCTGTCTCTCCCCGAATTACTTTTTTAAAATGACGTTTAACTTTTACATAATATAACCGTATAATGTTATAATTAAATTGAAAAAATTTGAGGGTGATAATTATGCTAAAAGATGAAATCAAGAAGCTGATTGACCACTTGCCAAATGATTGTTCCATAGAAGATATACAGTATACTTTATATGTCCGTTCTAAAATAGAAAAAGGAATAGAAGATCTTGAAAATGGAAATATTGTTTCTCAGGAAGAAATGAAAAAGAGATTCGATAAATGGCTAAGCCAGTAGTTTTGTCAAATTTTGACGAATGCTTCCGTCCGAGCACAAGCCAGTCCAGAAAAAATATTCATTAAATCCTATACCAAAAGGCAGGTTAACCATCAACCTGCCTTCATCTTTTCCCCTTAATTCCCCACACTATTCCTTCACCGATCCAGACGTCAATCCAGACACAATCCTCCGCTGGAATAGCAGAACAATCAAGACAATCGGGATTGTCACAATGACAGTCGCTGCAGATATGTCACCCCATGGGACCGAGAATTCACTTTGGAACATCGATATTCCAACTGGGACCGTTCGCCACATGTCATCACTATTAATCGTCAGGGCGAATAAATACTCATTCCAGGCTGCGATAAATACTAGAATTCCAGTTGTGAATACACCTGGTGCAGCAAGCGGAAAGATAATTTTTCGGAACGTTTGAAATGGTGTTGCCCCATCGAGCTTTGCTGACTCTTCCAATTCAAATGGGATTTTTTGAAAGAATGTCGATAAAATCCAAATTGCTAATGGTAGACTGATTGTTATATATGGAATGACCAGTCCTAAATAGCTGTTGCGCAGACCAAGATCTGTTACTAAATTAAACATTGGCGAGATAATTGCGATTTGCGGAAACATGGACGATGCTAGGACGATTCCTAGAATGAGCCCTTTTCCTCGAATCGGCAATCTTGTAACAGCATATGCAGTTAGTGATGCAAATGCTAATGAAAGGACTGTCGTTATTCCCGAAACGACGAAGCTATTTAACATATAACGGAGTAGTGGCCGATTCGTTAATGCCGCCTCGTATGAGTCAAGCGATGGGTTAGTCGTGAACCATCTAAAGGTCGAGAATATTTCACTCGGTGGCTTGATCGATGTTAGGAACACCCAGATGAATGGAAACATCACTAAAAAGACAAATAATATTAAAAATAGGTAGAAACCAATACCCGCTCGTTTGTTCATTTCATAACCCTCCTCATTTCGTCCGACCTGCGAATAAATCCGAACCAATGAATTTCACATAAATAAAACTAATGATTGCAACACATAGGAATACAATTACGGATAGAACCGAACCTTCGCCAAAATTTTGCTGTGCGAATAGGGTTTTATACGCGTACACGGAGATGGACTCTGTCGCATTCGCCGGTCCCCCGCCTGTTAATACATAGATAAGGTCGAACACACGGAAGGCGTCTAATGTTCTAAATAATAAAGCAACCAAGATCGATGATTTAAGCAGTGGCAGCGTGATGCTCCAAAACTGTTGGATTTTATTCGCACCATCGACATCCGATGCCTCATATAAAGATTGCGGAATCGTTTGTAATCCAGCCAGCAGTAAGAGTGACATATATGGCGTTGTTTTCCAAACATCGGCAAAAATGATCGAAAACATCGAGCCCTGCGATGTTGACAGTAACCAAGATGCATTCGGAATAATGTTCCACGCCTCTAAGTAATGCCCGACAATCCCAGACTGGCCATCATATAAGAATCCCCACATCATCGCGGCAACTGCTGTCGGTATTGCCCAAGGAATAAGTACTGACGCACGGATAATTCCCCTGCCACTGAATGTACGATTGATCAGTAGCGCGATTGCCAAACCAAGCACTAGTTCAAGTGCGACAGATATAACGGTGAAAAAAGTCGTATTGCCGATCGATTTCCACATCCGCTGATCCTTGAAATACTTCCCATAATTAGCAAATCCGATGAAGTTCGATTTCAAAATCGTTTTCCCTGTTGCACCGAGTAAGTCAGCGGATTGCAGGAATTTTTGACTGCTTGCTTCATCATCAATAGATTCAGAGATTGCCGTCAAGCTCTGCTGATAGGATTCGAGTGCACCGCGATAATCTGCTGCGAAGTCATTATCCACTTTCGTATACTTTAATTCCGAATCTTTAATAGGTGTAAAATTCATCAGCAGCTCATCGACTTTTTCTACCTTCCCTTTAATTTCTTCGTCGCTAATCAATGTTGCATGATAGGATTCGACTCCATGCTTTATCTCCAAGATCGTCTCCTTCGCTTCCTCACTCTCTGCTGTCGACACCAAATTATCGAGCTGTCTATCAATATAGAAGTGATTATCGACATAGCGTTCGAGGTCGATGTTTGCGCTCATCATTAACTGCGAACGAGCTGGGTCATTCAAGCGATAATCAAACAAGCTATTCCAAAAAGATTGGGTTACCGGCCACAAGACAACAATAAAAACGAGAATAAGGGACGGCAGCACCATCGCATATCCGAGCTGCTTTTCACTCAACTGAAAGCCTCGCTTCTTCTTTTTCATCGAAACACCCCTTTCGTATGATTACGGTAGTAGAAAATTTTAGATGATATTTATCCTGCATGTAATGGGCAATAAAACCCTCTTTTATAAGGATTGAAGAAGGTAATTCGGGATAAAATCCCCCGTGAATTAAAGTTTTACTTTATGTAAGGAAAAACAAGATGGGAGTTCCCACCCATCTTGTTCTCAGAATCAATCGCTTAGCCGATTATTCATTCATTGCTGCTTCAATCTTTGTTTGCATATTGGTTGCTGCTTCCTGTGCCGTTTGGTCACCAGTTAACACCTTCGAAATTTCGATTTGCATCACATCAGAAACAACTGGATAAATTGGCGTTACCGGTCGTGATACAGCACTTTCTAAAACAGCCGCAAAATCTGGATTTGCAAATAACTCACTCGCTTCTTTTACTTCTGCATCATCATAAAGTGCCTTCAATGTTGGTGCACGTCCACCGCTTACTGCAGTAATCTTTTGTCCCTCTTCACCAGAAATAAATTTAACGAATTCCCATGCTTCATCTGGATGCTCAGAATAGCGATTAATCATCGTCATCCAGCCACCTAATGCAGCAGCATTACCTGCATCCCCTGCCGGAAGTGTTGTGATTGCAACATTGCCAACAATCTTTGATTTTTCCTCATCATTAGATGATGACTGCATGTATGGCCAGTTACGTGCAAATACGGATTTTCCTTCTACAAATGCATTTTCCGTATCAATCTCTTGGAAATTAAGAATATTTCCTGGTACGAAGTCAGATCCAACTACCTCCGCCATTTTTTCAATTGCCTTCACTGTCTCTGGACTGTCAACGACAACATTGTTATCCTCATCGATTACTTGTCCACCGTATGAAGCAATGAATTCAATCGCATTCGTAATTAATCCCTCATACTGCGCGGCCTGCATAATGTACCCAAACTCTGTGCCCTCTTGCCCCTTCAAGGCATTCGCCTGCTCAATTAATTCATCCCATGTTGCCGGTGGCGTTTCCACAATATCTGTTCGATAATAAAATACACCTGCATCCGTATATTGTGGCATTGCCCATTGTCTACCATCAAAATTGGCAGCTGCTACCGTGCCAGGGAAATATGTATCCATATCAATCCCATCACGCTCAATTAGACGGTCGAGCTCTAATGCATAATTTGCTTGGGCAAACTCCGCTGGCCAAATGACATCTGCATTAAACACATCGATTTCCGTACTTTGCGAACTGAAAGCAGTTACAT
Organism: Oceanobacillus arenosus; assembly: GCF_003369575.1. Taxonomy (GTDB): domain Bacteria; phylum Bacillota; class Bacilli; order Bacillales; family Amphibacillaceae; genus Oceanobacillus; species Oceanobacillus arenosus. Next base: position 250,855 of record NZ_PIOC01000003.1, read on the forward strand.
ATTGATCATGGGATTGCCCCGTATCTGCCGGCATTTCACGCGATTCTATTTTAATATTTGGAAACTTTTTCTCAAATGCTTCAATCACCATATCCGTCCCTGGAGTAGTATCGACTCCACGCGCATATACGATTGTGACCTGTTCTTTATCTTCTCCTTCATCTGTTGCATTATCTTGCTCTTCTGCGGTTGTATCCGGTTCATCTTTCTTATCCTCTTCTGTTGACGATGGACTATCACTCGAACATGCAACTAAAAACAGTGCCAAAGCAATAAAAAACAAACTAAACAATGCGTTTCTCCACAACTTCATTTCATTGCCCCCTTTGATTTATAATCGTTTTCATCATCCATTAATGAAAACGATTACATTCATAATTTTCATTATACGGGAAAAATGGATGTTGTCAATAAAATTTCGAAGCTCGATTCTGGCGTGTGCGTCGCTCGACTTGGCGCGGGCTTCGCTCGATTTCGTGCGGCGGAGGTGACTGTCAATTCACGAACTTTGTCGAATAATGTCGGTGGAATACTTCAAATGCATTACTTCCTCAGAAAACCTCCTTCTGAATTTATCACTTGTCCAGTAATCCATTCGGCCTCACTACTTGCTAGAAATGCAACGAGCCGGGCTGCGTCATCTGGAACGCCAATCCGTCCCAGCAAAAATTTTGGTAATAGCTCTTGCTTAATCGATTCGGACATCCATCCAGAATCCGTTGGCCCTGGATTCACCGCGTTAACCGTAATCCCTAACGGTGCAAGCTCTGCTGATAATGAAAGTGTGAATGCAGAAATGGCGCCCTTCGTGGCAACATATGCCAGCTCCTCAATCATTGGCCCCTGGCCTTGGCCGGATGTCAGATTAATAATTCTGCCAGAGGTTTTAGCTGCATTCTGAAATCTTCGGGCAAATTCAACGCTAAGTAAAAATGAACTTCTCATATTCACTGTATAATGATCATCTAGTATTTTGGCATCTAGATTTCGATAGCCATCTCTTAGAGAATGTGCGGCATTATTCACGACTATTGTCGGTAGCCCCAATTGTGCCTCGGTAGCATCTAATATTTTCATAGCTGCGTCTGGTTCCGCTAAATCAATCTCTAAAAAACTAGACTGGACACCGAAAGCGCATAATTCCTTTTGAAATTGGACCGCCCACTCTTCATCGGACTGCCAATAGGTAAAAAATATATTTGTACCATTTGATGCTAGCTTGCGGCAGATTGCAGCGCCAATGCCATTATGATGGCTAACCCCAGTGATGATTGCTACTTGATCTAATAACTTTCGAATAAGGAACACCTCTTTATTTTATCGGTTTAATGTTAATATGAAATTCCATTACGTGGAATTACGAATGATTAATTCATGATCTAAAATGATACTTTCTACTTTTTTTCCTTTTATTTTATTGATAATCATCTTTGCCGAGATGCTGCCCATCGCGTACATTGGCTGTGCCACCGTCGTTAAAGTTGGAAATGTCATGTTGGAGAAGCTAATTTTGTCAAAGCCGATAATTGCGATATCATCAGGAATTCGCAATCCTCGAGAAAGAATCTCTTTCATCGCCCCAATTGCCAGAATATCAGACACTGCAAAAATTGCAGTTGGCAGATTTTTAACGTTTAAAAGTGATCGCATTGCTTGTTGTCCATATTCAAACCCTAGTTTTCCAGTATGATAAATCCAGCTCGTTTCAATCGGCAGCCCTGCTTCCATCAACGCCTTTTCATAGCCCCGGCGGCGTTCACGGGCATAGAGAAATCTCTCATCCGAATTAATTAGGGCAATTTTTCTCTGCCCAAGCTTAATTAAGTGTTTCACCGCTTGATAGGCCGCTAGCTCATTATCAATCGTGACGTAGGAAATGTTCCCAGCCTCATCAAATTCACTACACTGCACAACTGGATGCATCCTAGCGAGTTCAATTAAATTCTCACGATTAATCGTTGGATCCATAATGATAATTCCATCTGCCAACCGATTTCGAATCAAATTAAAGTATATCGCCTCTCTCTCCGGATTCGAATCCGTTTCGCAAAGTAAAATATTATACCCCTGCTCAATCGCAGTATCTTCAATGCCATTAATAATCTCCGTGTAAAACGGGTTAGAAATACTAGGAATTAATACAAGAAGCAATCTACTTTCCGAATTTCTTAAATTCCGGGCAAGCACATTCGGCTCGAAATGTAACTCCCGAATCGCTTGTTCCACTTTATTTCTCGTCTTTTCCGAAACATTCTTACGATTATTTATTACCCTTGAAACTGTTGCAACCGAGACCCCCGCCATTTTGGCAACCTCCAAGATATTCGCCAATCCATCCCCTACCTTTCTCCACAACCATTCAATGTAAACGATTACATCAATCGTATTGTGTTGCAAATTATTTGTCAATAGGTATTGTGGAGGGGACGCTGCTCGACTTTGGGTGGGGGTCGCTCGATTTCGCCCGGGCATCGCTCGATTCTGCTCGGGCATCGCTCGATTTCACGCAGGCGTCGCTCGATTCTGCTCGCGCTTGCTCGATTTCGCGCAGGCGTCGCTCGATTTCGTGCGGGCCTGGAAGCTTGTCAACTTTACAAGCTTCCCTGGTGGTGATTTTTTTTGAAATTTACTACTGCTCAAAACATTTAGGGATGATTGTACGATTACCTTCAAAAAGAAGCACACCACTCATAAAACCTAACCCTTCACAGACCCTGCCAACAACCCTCGCACGAAATACTTCCCTAAGAAAACATACACGAGCATCGTTGGTAACGCTGCGATCATCGCTCCAGCCATCTGCACATTCCACTGGACAATTTGACTTCCCGATAGATTTTGTAATGCTACCATGATTGGCTGGTTATCGGACGTCGTAATTGTCACGGCAAATAAGAATTCATTCCAAATATTTGTAAACTGCCAGATCGCGACGACAACAAATCCGGTAATTGATAATGGAACAATTAGGTGCCTAAATATACCGAGGAAATTGGCGCCATCGATTTTTGCCGCTTCAATCATTTCATCGGGAATATTTGCATAGAAGTTGCGGAACATCAACGTTGTAATTGGCAAACCATAGACGACATGTACGAGAATTAGTCCTGGAATCGTATTGTACATATCAATCGTTCGTAAAAATTGAATTAATGGGATTAAAATACTTTGATATGGAATAAACATGCCAAATAAAATAAACAGAAAGAGTGTGTTTGCACCCCTGAAACGCCATTTTGACAGGACATAGCCATTCATTGCGCCTAATAATGCCGATAATATCGTTGCCGGAACGACCAAATAAATGCTATTTAGGACATTTGGCGCAAGCTTTGTGAATGCTTGTGAATAGGAGCTAAAATCGATTGTGGACGGCAATGCCCACATATTTTCCAACGATACCTCGTCGAGCGGCTTGATACTTGTGACAATAATGACGTAAATCGGCATGATGAAGAGGACTGCAAATAGAATTAGGATAACATATTTGATGAACTTCCCAACTGGAAATGACGCCATTATTGATCACCCTTTCGACTGCTCCATAAATATGGAACAATAAATACTGCAACAAGGAGCAACATGATTATCGCAATGGCAGCACCATTTGCATAATAGTTTCCTCTAAACGTCGTTTCGAACATATACACACCCGGGACGTCCGTAACAAAGTTTGCCCCTGAGCCTGTCATCGCATAAATCAGGTCAAATATTTTGAGCGAAATATGTGCCATAATAATAATGACACTCATCGTAATTGGTGCAAGCATCGGCAGTACGACCTTCCAGTACACCTGAAATTCTGTCGCCCCATCCATTCGAGCTGCTTCCCTGAGTTCATCGGGAATGCCCCGAAGTCCTGCTAAATACATCGCTAACGAGAACCCCGTCATCTGCCAGACTGCAGCGATAACAACGGAAATAATTGCAACAGGCAACCCGAATTCAATACTCCCCCACTCGAAGCCTGCAAGAATATTTGTGTCCGTATACCATTTTGGCTGAATACCAAAGACACTTAAGAACTGATTAAAGCCTGTTGATGGATTCAGCAGCCATTGCCATACTACCCCTGTCACGACGAATGATAACGCCATTGGGAATAAGAAAATATTGCGGAAAATACTTTCCCCTTTGAGCTTCTGATCGATTAGAATCGCTAAGCCCATGCCGATTACAATGACGGCACCGATGAATAATATCGTAAAAAATAGTGTGTTTCGTAAATCAGCCTGAAAACGGAAATCTTGAAAGAGATAAAGGTAGTTTTTCAATCCTGCAAAAGAAAAATCTGGAATAAGAGAATTATAATTACTTAAGGAAACATATCCTGTCCAGCCAATAAATCCATAGACAAACACGAGAATTAATATAATCGAAGGAATCAGGAATGCAATTGCCGTCCACTGATCCTTGGATATTTTTCGCTTCGTTTTTATCTGTACGTCATTCGCCATCGTAATCCCTCCATCTGAGGATGATTCCTAATATGAAGAGGCTGCCCGTTATTTAGGCAGCCTGCTTACCTTAGCCTTACATTTCTGGTGCTGCACTTACCAATGCTTGAATGAAATTATCGACGTCTCGTTGCGTTACGAAAATATTGACTGCTTGATTCGTTTTCGTCAAGAATCCTTCCGATGCTGCGGAACCATGTGCAAGGCTCGGTACTAATCTCGAATTCTTGAAGTCTTCCATTGTATCCTTCCCATACTGATCATATTTTTCCGGATCTGCATCAATTCTTGCCGGGATCGAACCTTTCAATGGGTTAAACGCATCCTGCCCCTCAACAGAAGCAAGTACTTTCAAGAATTCCTTCACATCATCTGGATTATCAATTCCTTTTGGTAAGCCAAATGTGTCGGTAATAATTTGGAAATCTCCCACTGTATCTGGGAATGCAAAGTAACCAAAGTCAACATTTGTTTCCAAGCCTAAATCATTGGCAAAATACCCTTTAGCCCAATCACCCATATTCAACATTGCCGCTTCGCCATTTGCTACAAGCTGCGCGGAATCCTGCCAGTTACGGGAAGCATGATCTTCATTCACATAATCGAGAATTTTTCCGAATTTCTCTGCTGCATCAACTACCCGTGAATCATCAAAGCCAATTTCACCTGCAAACAACTTCTTATAATCATCCGGTCCTAATGAGCCTAACAGCACATTTTCGAAAATTTGCGTCGCTGTCCATGACTCTTTATCTCCGAGTGCGATTGGAACAACTCCTGCATCCTGTAATTTATCTGCCACTGCGAAGAATTCATCCATTGTTGTTGGTACGTCGATTCCATTGTCCTTAAATACTTGCATATTATAGAAGAAAACATTTCCACGGTGAATATTTACTGGTATCGAATAAATATTACCGTCGCTGCTTACTAGATCAATTAACTCCTCTGGGAATTTATCCATCCAACCGTTTTCTTCATAAAAATCATTCAATGGTTCCATTTTATCCGCGGCAACCCAGCTCTTATTCAGCTCTTCTCCACCATGAACCTGGAACGTTGAAGGAGGATCATTCCCCTGCATTCTTGTCGCTAGAACCGCTTTTGCATTCGTCCCAGCTCCACCAGATACCGCTGCATTATCGATCGTAATGTCAGGATTTTTCTCCTCGAATAAATCAATCAATGCAAGTAGTCCATCCTCTTCCCCAGCACCTGTCCACCAGCTGAAGATCTCCACTTCCCCTGTTGAACCGCCACCGCTATCATCCTTGCTTGCATCATCGGTAGCCTCATCTGCATCCCCTGACGAATCGGAGCTACATGCAGTGATTAATAGTGCAAGTAACATGAAGGTAAAAAGTGCCAATAATTTCTTCTTCACTAGGTATTCCCCCTTTGTGTTTGATACCGCTTTCATATTAAATTATAAAGGACTTAACGCCTATTTATCCGAACCATTACCTGTAATTTTTTACGTTTTCCTTCACTTTTTTAAGATTGTCTGTTGAAACTGCTTCGGTGATTCCCGATAATGCTTTTTAAACACACGACTAAAATAATTCGGATCCTTGTAGCCGACCATGAAGCTAATTTCCTTTAATGAGTAGGTATTTTCTTCAATCAAGCCTTTTGCCTTCTGCATCCGGATCATTGTCAAATACTCAATAAAGTTCATCCCGAATGCTTGCTTAAACATATTGGAAAAATAATTGGCGCTTAAATTCACAGAAGCTGCAACATTTTCTAATGTAATCGCCTCTTGGAAGTGTGCATGTATAAATTTTTTTGCCTGCTCGATAATCGATTTCGACTGATAAAATTCCTTCATTTTGCTGCAGCATAAGTGTAAGAAAGTATGCCAATCCTGATTCGTTTGCATTGAGGAAAAGGCAATGGATGGCGGTACAATATTGCGGATTACGAGCCCATTTTTTAATCGCATATACAACTCCTCTTTATTGTCAGGGCTGAGCTTTCTCTGATATTTTTGAAACATTTGGATTGCTTCCTCCTGCTGTCCTTTTTCAACGATTGCTTCCATTCGGGAGATCACATCATCATCAATTTGTTGAATTTTTTCCGCTGGTAAAAATCCAACTCTGCGTTTTCCATCTGCCGCGAGCTGCACGCTTGCCTCATATGCTTCCACATAGGATTTCGGTAGTTCCTCGAGAAGGATTGCTGGTGAACCAATGCCAATGTAGACGGAATCCCCGATTTTCCGCTGCAACCTTATTGCCAGCTGCAATACATCCGTACGGTGAAGCACTTCCGATGCTACCAAACAAACAACGACAACGTCCTCCACTTGGCGAGCAATAAATCGGTAGGTTGCTTCTTTTTCCAGTCCTTCTTCTACTGCTGATTTCCCTGCACGCTTCACAACGAAAAAGCAAGCGCTTTGTATTTCAGGGAACAACGCTTTTAACGTGATTATTGTCGAATCCTGAAGTGGCGCATGCATTAGCTCCGTAATTAATCGTTCCTGTCTTAGCTCAAGCGTCTGTATTCTTTCTAGCTGCCTGATTTTCTCTGCTTCAATCTCTTTTTGCACCCGTAAAATCGCCTTCACGATTTCCTCCTTCTTCCCTGGTTTTAAAATATAATCCTTGATGCCAAAGCGCATTGCTTCCTTTGCATAATCGAAGGAATCATATGCAGATACTAGAATGAATTTGATTACGGGATTTCCCGCGTTAATTTTTTCAATTGCCTCTAGTCCGTTGATCCCTGGCATTCGGATATCCATGAAAATAACGTCTGGGCTAGTGGCTGCAGCTAATTCAATTGCTTTCCTGCCATTTTCCGCTTCACCAACAACTTCGATAGCAGGAAAGTTTTCCTCGATAAATTTCCGCATTGCTTTTCGCTCAATAAATTCGTCTTCAGCTAATAGGATTCGCATTATTGTCCCTCTTTTTCGGTATTCGTAAGCGGATGGTCGTTCCTTCTTCATGTGCAGATTCAATTTCCACTAACTTTTGCATTTGATAATGGAGCTGAAGCCGGCGGATGACATTTGTTAGACCAATTCCGGTTGAATGGCCGACATGTGCCTCCGCTTCTGTAGATAGGGATAATATGCTTGCGACCTTTTCCTTCGCCATGCCAACACCATCATCTTGCACTTCAATGATAATCTGATGTTCTGTTTGATAGATTTCTAATGTAATGGTTCCGCCCTCTTCCTTTTCCTCGATTCCGTGAATAAAGGCATTCTCCACTAATGGCTGCAAGGTTAAACGGGGAATTTCGATATCCAAACAGGATGGATCAATTTTCAGCTCAAATTGAATCCGCTCGGAAAAGCGCACTTTTTGAATATGAAAATAATCCCTCACAATCGAAACCTCATCCCTTAGGGGTACAAGCTTATCGATTTGTCCCAAGCTATGGCGCAGCAGCATTGCAACCGAATTAATCAATCCAGATGTCGTCTTTGCATCCTCTAAATATGCCATTTTCGAGATAATGTTCAACGTATTAAAAAGGAAATGTGGGTTAATTTGATTTTGCAAATGCTTCAATTCCATCTCCTTTAACAGCTGGTCAAGCTCCGACTGGTCCTTGATTTCACTCACCAGCTCATGAATATTTGTCCGCATATTATTAAAGGTGTCACCAAGCAATTTCAATTCATCATTCGACTTAATTGCAATCTCCTCTCCAAGTAAATCACCTTGCGAAACCTCCTGCGCCGCATGGGATAATTGGGAGATTGGCTTCGTAATCCCTTTTGAAAACCATAACGCAAAAAAGATTGCTAATAGGATCGTCGAAATGAAAAGAAAAATAATGAACAGGAAAAAGCTTTCATTCCGCTTTTGCAACTCCTGATAAAACAACTGGTAATCGGTTAATTCCATATCGAGTATTTCCAGCGCAGACTCCTGGATATAGGTGGCAGCAATCCTTGTCTCCTCAAGGTGTAACGTATAATTTTCAATGTCATCCTTCAACACAAAGCCAACTGTCAGCTCTGTTTCATAAATAAACGTTTCGATGATATTGAGATAATTTTTAATTTCAATATCATTTGCATTTGTAAAAGAGTTGGCTAACCGGTCCTTTTCCGCTTGTAGTACTCTTTTTGTGATAAAATATTCATTTTCGCTGCTTGGATTGCGGTCCATCACAATATTCATTGTATGGTCATAGAGCTCGGAGGATTTTTGCGAGATGGCATTTAATAATAAAAATCGACCAAAGCTGTCCTCATACTCCTTCATTAACTGATTCGAACTAATAAAAATCGATATTGCCGTAATTTGAAATAGAAAGACAAAAACAAAGAAATAGACAACTAGTTTTCCACGAATCGTTCTCATCTTGTTTCCCCACTAGACTGTTGTACATCGTTCTTCTCTAATATTCTCGTCTCCGTAAAAAATTCGTTATCTAATAACACTTGTTCCTGCAGTTCAATCATTACCTTGACCGATTTTTTGCCCATTTCTACTGGGTACTGTGCAATTGTCGCATCGATTTTATTACTGCGAATCAGATCAAGCGTCCTCGGCAGTACATCAAAGGCAGTAATGTACACCTCTTTATTTGGCGCAATTTCCTCGAGCCCCGTCACCATGCCAATCCCGTCGAGGGAACTTGTTCCGACAAGTACATTAATCTCCGGATGCTCCTTCAAAAGTTCATAAGTAGCCTTAGTCGCACCAATCCGGGTAATATTCGATTCCAACGTCGCAACGATTTGGATACGAGGATGGGGCGCTATCTCCTCCTTTAACCCTTCTATCCGCTGTTGTTGATTAATCGCGTCCAACCTTCCTGTCACGATACCGACATACTGCTCCCCCGTTGTATTTTCAATGATCGTCCTTCCTGTAAGCTGCCCCGCATAGTAGTTATCTGTTCCAACATATGCATTCCGCTCACTGCTTTTCACATCGGTGTCAATCGTAATCACCGGTATGCCTCGTTCAATCGATTTATGGACAAGATCAACAAAGCGCTGGCCCTCAATCCCCTGCGTAATAATTCCATCCACCTTTGCAGCTATGAGCCGGTCAAATAATCGGAGCAATTGCTCATTATCCGCCCGTTTTGGTGCCACATATTCTAGGAAAATATTATTCTCTTCAGCAGCCTCCCTCGCCCCCTGCTCGATTAAACGCCAATAATCATTCTCTGTCTCTTCGGCTATGAGTGCGAAGTGATAGGTGTAGTTATCTGGGATGGACGCTTCGTTTTTAATGTAGAATGTTTTGTAGCCATAGTAGAGCATGGCTGTGAAGCTTGTTAGGAAAATGATGATGGATATGGTGTAAAAAACTCGCTTTGGAGTGGTAGACAATTTGGTCACCTTCTTTCGTGATAGCGCTTTCTGTTTATTTTATCATGAAGTGGGAGGTGGGGGTAGTGATTGACGTGGTTGGTTTGGCGTGGGCGTTGGGCTCGATTTCGTGCGGGCGTCGCTCGATTCGGCTCGGGCCTCGCTCGAATTTCTCTCACAACATTCATTTAGACTGCCTGATATTTACAGACTTCTCTAGCAATCTCTAACTATTAAATGATAAATCACCGCCGATGTCGTATAATGAATCTATCAGATAAGAATGGAGAATATATATGTATAAATTAATTGCAATTGATATAGATGGAACCCTGTTAAATGACAACCAAGAGGTACTAGAAGATGTAAAAATGACATTAGACGATGCAAAAAGACAAGGCATTAAGATTGTCCTTTGCTCTGGACGCCCGATTGACGGCATGCGAAACTATATTGAAGCACTCAATTTAGATGAAGATGGCGATTATGCCATTGCATATAATGGTGCGTTCGTACAAGATACGCACACAAACGACGTTGTAGCTCAATTATCACTAGGACATGATGATTTAGTGAAGTTGTACGATCTTAGTATCGAACTAAATACGCCAATGCATTTCTTTGACATAAATGGCCTTTATACGCCAAACACTGATATTAGTGAATATACGATAGTAGAATCCTATATAAATAAAATTCCATTAGGTTATCGTCCAGTGAGCGAAGTCCCAACAAATCTATCAATACCAAAAATCATGTTTATTGATAATCCGGCTAATTTAAATCAAACAATAGAAGCACTTCCAAAGAACCTATATGAAAAGTACACGATTGTTCAAAGCTCCCCATATTTCCTTGAATTTGTTCATCCAGAAGCAAGCAAAGGAAATGCTGTTAAAAGATTAGCAGAACAGCTTGGAATTAAACAAGAGGAGGTTATGGCTATCGGTGATAATGGAAATGATTTATCGATGATCAAGTACGCAGGATGTGGCGTAGCAATGGGTAATGCTATTCCAGAAATCAAAGCAGCAGCTGATTTCCAAACACGAACGAATAATGAGAGCGGCGTTGCGTATGCGATTAAGAAGTTGGCACTGGAGCCTTTGGGTGTACTGTAAATAGTGCCTGTAGTCAAGCCCCCTAAAAATAGACAATAAAAAATTCGACATCTAGGCACACTTTTTGTATTCTAAATAATATGATTTTGGAGA
>NZ_PIOC01000031.1 GCF_003369575.1 Oceanobacillus arenosus
TTGATATGCTCCCCATAAGGTAGACAGATTAAAAAATAAAAATCTGTTTCTATCTTAGGGGGAGTTTTTTGTGTCAAAAAGAGCTTATTCTGTAGAATTTAAATATGAAATAATAATGGCTTATAAAAATGAAGATTATGCACTTAGTGAGTTATGTTCAAAATATCATATTTATAAAACAACTCTTTATAAATGGATTGAGAAATTTGAGAAAGAAGGAATGCGTGGTTTAGAAGCATCGAAAACATGGAAAAAGTATTCTAAAGAATTAAAGGAATCAGCTGTTAGAGATTATATTTCAGGAGAGTTTTCCTTACGTGAGGTAGTAAAAAAATATAACATTTCTGGTGTATCGGTACTCGAAAAATGGATTAAAAAGTATACTAGTCATAGAGAATTAAAAGATACGGGAAAAGGGAGAACAAGCTCTATGACTAAAGGAAGAAAAACGACTTGGAAAGAACGAATTGAGATTGTACAAGAAGCTTTAGGGAATGGAAAAGATTATCAACAAACTGCAGATAGCCATCAAGTATCTTACCAACAAGTATATCAGTGGGTACGTAAATATGAAGTTGGTGGATGGGATGCTTTAAAGGATGGACGAGGCCGTTCCAAAAGTGAGGAAGAATTAACTCCGGAAGAAAAGATGAAATTAGAAATGCGTCGAATGGAGAAGGAGAATGAACGTTTACGTGCAGAGAATGCATTTTTAAAAAAGTTGGAGGAGATCGAAAGGAGACGAAAATAAGCCAAGTAAGATTTGAGGATAAATATATCGCAATTAAGGAACTTCATGAGAACGAGAATCTAAATATTGTTTTATTATGTGATATCGCAGGTGTTTCGCGTGCTGCTTACTATAAATGGTTAAAGCGTATACCTTCCTCAAGAGAACTTCAAAACGAAGAAATCATAAGGGAAATGAAAATTCTCCATGAGAAAGTGGAGGGTATCTATGGTTACCGCCGAATGAGATTAAACATCAATCGAAAGTTTGGCCAAAATTTTAATCACAAACGTATTTATAGACTAATGAATGTCGCTGGCATTCAATCCGTTATACGTAGAAAGAAGAAGCGATACAAACGTACGAATCCTCAGCACGTTGCGGACAATATATTGAATCGTGAATTTAAAGCTGAAAAGCCAAATGAAAAATGGGTAACGGATGTCAGCGAATTCAAATATGGAACTTCAAAGAAGGCTTATTTAAGTGCCATTCTTGATTTGTATGATGGTTCGATTGTTAGCTATGTACTAGGACATTCTAATAATAATAAACTTGTATTCAAAACATTTGATCAAGCTACTAATCTATTGGATGGGGAGCATCCACTTATTCATAGTGACCGTGGTTTCCAGTACACCTCTCATGGGTTTAAACGAAGGGTAGATGAAGTGGAAATGACACATAGTATGTCTCGTGTAGGGAAATGCATTGATAATGGACCAATGGAATCGTTTTGGGGAACTCTCAAATGTGAGAAGTATTACTTACATAAGTATGGAACATTTGAGGAACTCTCGAAAGCAATTGATGAATATATTCGCTTCTACAACTATGAAAGATATCAAGAAAGACTAAATGGCCTTAGCCCTGTTGAATACAGGACTAAAGCCGCTTAAATCATTTTTTATTATTTCCACTGTCTACTTGACAGGGGGCAGTTCA
>NZ_PIOC01000032.1:0-14690 GCF_003369575.1 Oceanobacillus arenosus
AAAGTGTTTGAAATGAAATTGACACCAATCAATTCCATCAGTCTCAAGCTTTAAGAAGTGTTACCTTCTTGTTTTGTTGAAAAGAAAACATGTTTCTTTTCGTTTGACATACTGGTTATTTTGTTCAGTTTTCAAAGAGCAAATGTTCTGTTGCTTCAGAAGCAACTTTACTACTATATCATAAATCACTTTTTGTTGTCAACAACTTTTTTTCCTTTATTATTTCTTATTGTTTTTGCGACAACTTTAAAACTATATCATGTTGTTTTTTATAAGTCAACACTTTTTTTAAAAAAAGTGCGATGGGCCTGAGTGGACTCGAACCACCGACCTCACGCTTATCAGGCGTGCGCTCTAACCAGCTGAGCTACAGGCCCAAATAATAAATTATTTGGAGCGGGTGAAGGGAATCGAACCCTCATCATCAGCTTGGAAGGCTGAGGTTTTACCACTAAACTACACCCGCATAATATTTAGTTAAGTTTTGCATAATCAAAACCTAAAGTCTGTTCGTTCTATAACTATCTATTATTGATTTTTTCAGCTATCAAATAAGCAGTAAACACATTGTAGAATATAATGCAATATTTAAAAGTGGAGCCTAGCGGGATCGAACCGCTGACCTCCTGCGTGCAAGGCAGGCGCTCTCCCAGCTGAGCTAAGGCCCCATAATAAGAATAATGGTCGGGAAGACAGGATTCGAACCTGCGACCCCTTGGTCCCAAACCAAGTGCTCTACCAAGCTGAGCTACTTCCCGTAAAAACATGGTGCACTCAATAAAAATAGAGCCAACAACTTTCTCATTCATAGTCAGATACTCTATCCAATTAAGTTGTGAGCACATATGATGCCGAGGACCGGAATCGAACCGGTACGGTAGTCACCTACCGCAGGATTTTAAGTCCTGTGCGTCTGCCAGTTCCGCCACCCCGGCAGGGGCTTGGAGCGGAAGACGGGATTCGAACCCGCGACCCCCACCTTGGCAAGGTGGTGTTCTACCACTGAACTACTTCCGCTTGGGCAAATTTGAAACAATGATGCGGGTGAAGGGACTTGAACCCCCACGTCCGAAGACACTAGATCCTAAGTCTAGCGCGTCTGCCAATTCCGCCACACCCGCAAATACTGATGAGCCATGAAGGATTCGAACCTTCGACCCTTTGATTAAAAGTCAAATGCTCTACCGACTGAGCTAATGGCTCGAAGTAGAAAATAAAATAGATTGTTAATGCATAATAAGATAGCATTGAAATTTATAAGCACTCCATAAGTGAGGGCGACCGGTGGGGATTGAACCCATGAATGCTAAATCGCAATCCGATGAGTCAACCACTTGGCCACGACCGCCATATATTGATAATATGGCAGTACTATCTTATTAAAACATTATGATGGCGCGAGACGGAATCGAACCGCCGACACAAGGATTTTCAGTCCTTTGCTCTACCGACTGAGCTACCGAGCCATATTAATCTAAATGGAGGAGGTAGAGGGATTCGAACCCCCGCGCGGTTTGACCCGCCTGTCGGTTTTCAAGACCGATCCCTTCAGCCGAACTTGGGTATACCTCCAAACATATAGTGGCGGTCCGGACGGGACTCGAACCCGCGACCTCCTGCGTGACAGGCAGGCATTCTAACCAACTGAACTACCGGACCACTATTTTAGAAAATAATTTGGTTGCGGGGGCAGGATTTGAACCTACGACCTTTGGGTTATGAGCCCAACGAGCTACCAGACTGCTCCACCCCGCGGTGATATTAAAGTTATTATGGTGGAGGATGCAGGGCTCGAACCTGCGACCCCCTGCTTGTAAGGCAGGTGCTCTCCCAGCTGAGCTAATCCTCCACATTGGTGACCCGTACGGGATTCGAACCCGTGAAACCGCCGTGAAAGGGCGGTGTCTTAACCGCTTGACCAACGGGCCAGTTTAAATGGCTCCACAGGTAGGATTCGAACCTACGACCGATCGGTTAACAGCCGATTGCTCTACCACTGAGCTACTGTGGAATGATAATTGAATATTTCTATTATAGAAATGATGCCGGCCAGAGGACTTGAACCCCCAACCTACTGATTACAAGTCAGTTGCTCTACCAATTGAGCTAGGCCGGCTTTAAAACAATTCATCAAACATTTATGTATTTGTAAACTTATATTTGTTTATCACAGATTTATATTAAACCGCATAAACCTATGTTTCGTCAAGTGTTTTTATAAAAAAAGTTTTTTTACACCAAATCCCCCATAACGACGTACTGTAGTAGAGACGTGTCTAAATGTGTCGAAAGACCATATATCACGCGGTTTCTATAGGATCAATACTTTGTGAATTTCCTTTAAAAATAAAATATATATTTTTCCTTTGTACTAGAAATTTTACCATCAGATTTATAAATAAACCGTCCATCAGTGAACCCTGCCATACATGCATCTTTCAGGTCTCTCTATTTAGTAATCATTCGAATGTATTACTCGATCACATTGGATAAATGATGGGTGACCTTAATGTAATGAAGCAAAATAGCAGCTCACAACGATAGTTAGCTACCGATTAGGAATATGACCGAAAAATAGAGTGAATGTTAGTTGAACAGAATCAGGATTTTACAGCCAGTTAATTCGGGATAAATACACTTCTAAATCATAATTTGAAAACTTGCCTTCCTCATTTTTCCGCAATCTATCAATCTTTTTATTAAATTAACGTATATTCCCCTTACTATATTACATTTAGATTACTACATGAGAATATCCCCGCCCAATGGCAATCTGGGTCTCTTAATTCTTGTAATCGTTTTGCAAAAATCCTTCCATTTTTTTAGTAATGAATTTTACTATGAAACTATCTATCCTTAAATTATCACGGAAGAGGAAGGATGTTTCATATGTTAAAGAAAATTGGCAAATTAACGATTGCAACTGTCGCATCGATTACGATTTTATTACCCGTTTCTACATTTGCGGCAAGTACATATACGGTTGTAAATGGAGATTCCATGTGGAAAATTGCAGTGAAAACAGAAACTGGCGTAAGCGAATTAATCAACACTAATCCACAACTTGCGAATCCGAATCTTATTTATCCAGGACAGCAGCTTCAGATTCCAACAAATAGCGAATATAACGTAGAGCAAGAGGTTATTAGATTAGTAAACACGGAAAGAGCAAATGCTGGATTACCTGCACTTAAATATGACTGGGAGCTTGCAAGGGTTGCGAAACATAAATCACAGGATATGAAAACAAAAGGATACTTCAGCCATACAAGCCCTACATATGGGTCACCATTTACCATGATGCAAAATTATGGCATTCATTATAAATCTGCCGGTGAAAACATCGCCCAAGGTCAACGCACTGCAAAGGAAGTTGTCAATGCTTGGATGAATAGTTCAGGACATAGAGCAAATATCCTAAATAAAAACTATACACATATTGGAATTGGCTACTTAGAAAATGGTAACTACTGGACACAAATGTTTATCCAAAAATAAAATCATCCAAAAATATAAAGCCGTGAGCACTTGTTAAAACACAAGTGCTCATGGCTTTATTTCCTCTATTTATAAAACTCCCAGCAGATGATTAACAAGACAAACAGCATCCCTACTACACTACTAAGGATATAAGCTATTTTTTGAAAGCGGCTTAAGGATGACTTTTTCCATTTAAAAATAACACCAACAACAGAAACAAAGACAACCAACACATACGCAATATTAATCCATATCTGAATCTTCACCGAGGCATAGGAAGCATAATTTAACGTTCGAATCGCAAGGCCGATAATGTTCGCTATCACTGCTAACCCAGCAATATTCAATAGCAGGTACCAACGATTTATCGGATGATGGGAAATATCCCTTTTTCTATTTTTTATGGCTGAGATGGTCATGGATACAAGTGATAGGATAATTGAAAGCACAAAGACAATTGCTATGATCAGACTGGCTATCATAAGGAATTCCGTCTTTCCTGAGATCTGCTCTAAATCACTCGTCATCATTCATCTTAAACTCAAGGTATAAGTCCATTTCATCTGTAGATATATACTCATATGATGCCACTTGCTTGAACGTCATCCCCAATGTTTGTATCGTTTGTTCGTCAACAGCCTCAACTTTCCCTGTAACGAAAGCTCCATAAAGTTTAGTAAATCCATGGTGTGCGGATCTTGTCGTTATATAGTTACCTTCAACTTCAGCAGTATCTGGCAAGGCAATATCGTCCCCAACGGGATATTCGCCAAACAGTACTGGGGACAACCCGTAAAAAAGTCCAATCTCACCAGCTTGATTAGTCATAACAATAATTCCTAGATTCTCCGCTTTGGAAAATGTTAAATCAGCAGAAAATCTCTCCGTAATTCCCGCATGTCCAAGCATTTCCACCGCATACTGACTTGCCCAGAACCCATGTGCATTTCTGTGCACACCATTATCATAAACATCTGTTATCGTTAGCATTTCATCTAATGTCACATTGTTTCGAAATAGTGGTGTATTCTCTACTTCCTTTGGCATTAATGCTGCCATAATTTTCGCCGCAACTTCCGCCGTTCCGATTGCATTGCCAGCAGGATACATGTTGATATAAATTCGATCCTTATTCGATGGGCTGAACTCTCCCTCATTATCACCAAAATACCCACGAATCAATTCTCTTTTCTCAGCGATATCCTCATTATCTTCTTGTGCTGGATGAATTGCCGTATCCTCCATACCCAATACATCAAAGATATTTTCATTTACATATGTATAAAATGGCCGATTGGCAATCTCCTCAACAATAAAGCCTGCGAGTGCCACACCATAATTAGAATAGCCAACAACTCTACACGGTTCATTCACTTGAACTGGTTCGGGAATTAATAGTGCTTCTTCAAGCGTTGTTAATTGATCTGCTGAAAGGTAAAATAAATCGATATATCGATCTTCCCACCCAGCATCATGGTGCATTAGATTCATCATTGTAATTGGTTTATCATACTGTAATTTTGTCAAAAGTCCGTCTGGCAAATATGTTCGAATATCCTCATCCAAATCAAGTTTCTCCTGTTCGGCAAGCTGCATGACACTCGTCCATACAAGAAGTTTCGTTATAGAGCCCCACTCAAATACCTTATCTGCGTTCACTTCTGCTTTATTTTCTATATCATTATAGCCGTAAGAACGGTTAATGATTGTCTCACCAGCCGTTGTTTTGCCAATATAATCGCGAGCATATGCATCGATTTCCAGCTCAAGCTCTGAATACGGAATCCCTGAAGGCGTTTTGAAATTCTCTGCACGAACCAATACATTTGTTGAAAAAATTGTAACCGTGATAATTGAACTGATCCATAATGTCTTGTTCAATTTATCCCCCATAAAATATTAAATCAGCTATTACATTATAGCTGATTTAGAGTGGCATAATTGCAAATAAATGTAAATATTTCGTTAATTATCCACAAATATCATTCCTAGATTAAATTCGAATCCCTTCCTAGTGTTTGTTCAGCCAACACTATTAATTCTCATTATTCCCTTAATTGCAATTTTATTGAAAAATGTTAGAATAATGAAAAGCGTTATTGCGATTTGATACGTTTTATATTTTAAGGAGCTGAGAATAAAGATGAGTAATGAGCAGAGTATAGCAGAGAAAGGTTATTATGGTGAATTTGGCGGGAGCTACATTCCCGAAGACCTGAAGAAGGTATTAGAAATAATTGCTGCGGAATTTGAAAAATCGAAGAATGATCCTACATTTTTAGAAGAATATCATTATTATTTAAAAGAATACGTAGGAAGAGAAAATCCTTTAACATTCGCCGAGAACCTTACGAGAAAAATTGGCGGAGCTAAGATTTATCTAAAACGTGAAGATTTGAACCATACAGGTGCACATAAGATTAATAATGTTATCGGTCAAATTCTATTAGCGAAACGGTTAGGTGCAAAACGCATCATCGCTGAGACAGGTGCTGGTCAGCATGGTGTTGCAACAGCTACTGCATGTGCGATGTTCAATCTCCCATGCACCATTTATATGGGGAAAGTAGATACGGAGAGACAAGCTCTAAATGTATTCCGAATGGAGCTACTCGGTGCAGAAGTGATTGCAGTCGATAAAGGTGAAGGAAGATTAAAAGAAGCGGTTGATGTTGCACTTGAAGATCTGTTAGCAAATTATCCAGACACGTTCTACTTAATCGGCTCTGCCGTTGGACCATATCCGTACCCATCAATCGTTAAGCATTTTCAATCTGTAATTAGTGAAGAGTCAAGAAAACAAGTTTTAGAAAAGGAAGGCAAACTTCCTACAGCTGTTATTGCATGTACTGGTGGTGGCAGCAATGCGATTGGTGCATTTGCCAATTACATTGAAGATAAGAATGTTCGATTGATCGGCGTAGAACCTGCGGAAGCACCTACATTATCAAAAGGGATTCCAGCTGTATTACATGGTTATCGTTCCTATACACTGATTGACGAGAATGGGGAAGCACTGCCGACCGATTCGATCGCTGCAGGATTAGATTACCCAGGCGTTGGACCAGAGCATAGTTATTTAAAAGCAAGTGGGCGGGCAGAATATGTAATGGCAACTGGAAAAGAAGCACTAGCGGCATTTCAGGAGTTATCGAAAATTGAAGGGATTATTCCAGCATTGGAAAGTGCACATGCCGTTGCACACGCAATGAAGCTTGCAACAGAGCTTTCAAGTGATGATATTATCATTGTTAATCTTTCCGGCAGAGGCGATAAAGACGTGGATCAAGTTTATAAGATGATTAAAAGTAAGTAACAGAAAAAAACAAGGCTATGAGGGATAATTCCTGATAGCCTTGTTCCTTAAATAAGAAAGTATATAATAATAATTCTATCACAACTCTTGTGACAGGGTTGGCCGCGTCCGTACACAGCTCAAACTAACTTTAAGCTTTTGCTATTATGCTCTTAATGATTTAAATGCAGTTCCCCAAGATTTAACTTCATCAAGCATTTGGTTAATGTTTGCTTCATGGTATGCTGCAGGTTTGAACACACTCATGTTTTCAAAATCAGTAATAAGTGAGAATGTAACAGCCGTACGTACGTCTGCAACTTGAAGCTCACCGAAGATTAGACGTAGGTTTTCATGTGCACGAGTACCACCTAAGCTACCGTAACCTACTAATCCAGCTACTTTGTTCGCTACTTCTGGTTTCAAGTAATCTGTAGCATTTTTAAGTGCGCCACCAACTGCATGGTTATATTCTGGTGCTACAAAGATGTAGCCATCGAATGAAGCCATTTTATCTGACCATGCTTTAATACGATTGCCAGCATCTGCTTGCTCTGATTCTAATAAAGCTGCACCCATTAATGGTAATTTATATTCAGCAAGATCAACGATTTCATAATCTACACCATCATTACGTTTTGTTGCGAAATCATATACATAGTTTGTAACAGCTTCTGCGTTACGTCCTTCACGAACACTACCTAAAACAATCCCAATTTTTAAGTTTGACACTTTTTGTTCCTCCTTATTGGACTTACCAAATAATTTATCTAAAAAACCCATTGTTGCACCACCTATATTATTATCGATTTTTCATTCCATTCGAAATGATTATCGTACCGTTTTTAATACACGGCTCCATGCGATAACTTGATCAAGCATACCATTTGCATTTGCTGCATGATAATCAGCAGGTTTGAATACGCTCATGTTTTCGAAATCAGCCATTAGTGAGAATGTAGTTGCTGTTTGTACGTCTGCAAGAGATAATTCACCACAGATTAGACGAAGGTTTTCAATTGCACGTGCGCCACCTAAGCTACCATATCCTACGAACCCAACTGCTTTGTTAGCAACTTCTGGTTTCAAGTAATCTGTTGCATTTTTAAGTGCGCCACCAACTGCATGATTATATTCAGGTGCAATGATGATGTAACCATCGAATGAAGCGTTCTTTTCAGACCATGCTTTGATTGCTGCTTCAGATTCCGCTTGGATTACTTCTGGAATAACAGCTCCCATTAATGGTAATTGGTAATCAGCAAGATTTACTAATTCATATTCTACATCTGCATCGTTACGTTTTGTTGCGAAGTCAAACACCCAATTAGCAACTGCATCTGAGTTACGTCCTTGACGTACACTTCCGTTAATAATACCTATTTTCAACATCGTTATTTCCTCCTAATAAATAAAAAAATATTTATGGTAAATTGGATTAATGATTCCAGCCAAATTATCTTTGTTTTTGACAATAAGCTTATTTGCAATGTACTGCTAAATAGGCTTATTTCAGTTATCTATAATTCAATATACCTTAATTTAATATAAATATAGCATGGTTAATTACTTATTGCAACACATTTAATTCTTTTTTATTATAAAGTTACTTAAAGTAATTCACAAGCATTATGTACTCGATTGTAATAATATTTATTTAAAACTTTTAAACGAAAGTAAGAAACGTTGATACATGTGGGGTATGGCAATAAATTAATCATATTTATTGCTAGTGGAATGGAGAATGAATACCCTATAGTTGTATTGCTTAGGAAAGCCTCTGTGCTAGTATGAAGCTTTTTTTACATGAAATTGATATTCTATTTTCAAGCACTGACAGGAGAAAGGATTCCATAAAAAAGATGACCTTCTAATGTAGAGATCATCATTCGCAAACGCAAGGATCAAAATAAAAAGGTCGATTCATTTACTTTCTTTATGTTCTCGATTGCATATACCGTATCGACAAGGTCTTCTGCCAGGTTCGTCAATCGGAATAAAATATCGTCATCAACAATTTCCTTTCGTTGATAATATTTTTCTTCTATAAATACATATTTAGGAACAACAATCCCCTTCATATAAGATAAGATCGGTTTCATTTGTTGCTCAATCACTAAGAAATGCTTCGCGGATCCCGCCGTGGAAATAAGTCCAATTGCCTTTCCTGCAAAGCCATTACTTGGAAGTAAATCGAAAACATTTTTCAGTACGCCGGGGATAGATGCCTGATATGTCGGGGTACCAATAATATATGCATCTGCAGACATAATCTTATCGATCACTGTTTTCGTGTCACCGGTATAGTCGCGGTAATCCCTGGCATCACTGAATTCGAGTTGATAATTGCCTAAATTAATTAACTCAACCTCAAGCTGTTTTCATTTATTTTATTTAAAACCAGTTCTACCGCCGTTCGTGTTTTCGAACCAACAATCGAACCTGATAAGCCAATTACTTTCATACAAAACGCCCCCATCTCTAAACAGAAGAATCGTCTAATAAATTCTCCTCAAATTCCTATTTTCTCTGATTATTATACAGAGGAGTTTTATTTAAATACAATTCCATGCCTGGAGCTTATGATTTCAGTGGCCATCTTCCCACATATTCATTACGGGATGAAATTGATACAATTCTAAATTAATATATCCCGTCAAACTAATGTCAACACCTTCTGAATCTAATCGCCCTTTCTGTTCTAGCTTTCCTTCATCATCCTTTATCATAATCTGCCCTTTGGCGTTAACAACTCGATGCCATGGCAACTGATGTGTTTCACTCATTGAATGAAGAATCCGCACAACCTGTCTTGCTCCTCGAGGACTCCCTGCAAGTTTTGCGACCTGTCCGTAAGTCATGACCTGTCCTTCCGGTATTTGTTTTAACACTTGAATAACTCTTTTTGTAAATGGTGTCATAATAAATCCCTTTCCCTAAACCTGTTTAATCTATATTGCTTCGTTATCGATTTTGACGTTTAACAATCTTCATAAGCTTCTATATATAGGATATACATACATTTATTTTAAAGTAGATATGCCAGTCTATTCATCGTTTAAATAGTAGCATATCTTAAAGTAAACGTGAAAAGGAGGTATGCTAAATGTCAACTTTTAGAAGCAATCGCGATCGAAATCATGAAGATGATTTTGACCGCAGAAAAAGAAATGAAGATATCTTTATTGACGCTGACCGAGTTTTTGTAGAAGAAGATGAAGATCGTCGCCACAAATGCCGTCGTAGACACGATGACTGTGATCGTGACCGTCGCCGTAGAAGATTCTTTGATGTAGATGATGTTTTTATCCGCGCTGATGAAGTTATTTTTGATGATGACGACCGTAGACACCGCCGTTGCCGCAGAGATAGAGACGACTGGTAAACCCTCTATATTAGCTTGTAGAGAATAATATTCTCTACAAGCTTTTCCATTCCTGCTATAGAAAAAAATGGATACATAATCCTTGTATCGTTCTATTTCCAATACACAAGCTAGAATATAGTATATGCAAAAAGGAGGATAATATGGATAAGGTACGTGCACAGGAAATTGTCAAGTCAACTGCGATGATCAATGTCAATTACCACGGGATCCCAGTTTATATTAAATCCGTGCAAGGTGGAAATGAAACAGCAACCGTTTTTCCACTTGATTCGATGGATCACGAACAGATTGTCGACCTAAAAGGACTTGAGGAGAACCAGCTATTTTAAAGACAAAAGTGCAAGTGCCCAATTGAGCTGTGTTCGGACTGGCCCTCACAGGACGTGGCCTTACTTGTCACTAGAGTTGAAATCGGAAATTTTATAGTCCCCTATTCTAAGAAAAAAAGAAGACTGCCTATTATTATGTTGACAGTCTTCTCTATAGATTGCTTCGCTATTTCAATAATCCTTGCTCCTTAATTACATTACCATCTTTAATATATACTCTTGGAACTCGCTTGCCAATCAGACATGCTGTTTCATAGTGAATCGTATTCATTTGTTCTGCAACTTCCGCCAATGAAATATACCCTTCACTCGGATCACCGAAAATCGTGATGGTATCATCTTGATTGATTGGCTCTAGTGCAGTCACATCAAGCATTGTTTGATCCATACAAATACGTCCAACGATTGGCGCTCTCTCTCCTCTAATAGTCATCTCACCTTTACTTGATAATGACCGTGAGAGCCCGTCGGCATAGCCAACTGGTATTGTTGCAATAGTCGATTCCTCCGTTGGTGCAAACGTACAGCCATAGCTTATCGGCTGACCTGCAGCAACATTTTTGATAAAAATTGCTTTGGTTTTGAAGCTCATAGCCTGCTTTAATGTAATCTTTTCATGTAAATGCTCACTAGGGTATAAGCCATATAAACTGATGCCAACTCGGACCATGTCTAGATGCATTTCTGGAAAAGCAATGGTCGCAGCACTATTACAGCAATGCTTAATCGGTATTGTAATCCTATGCTGCTCGAGATAGGCAACAATCTCAGTGAACTTTTTAAATTGCTGCTCCGTATAGGTAGGATCTATGCTGTCTGCATCAGCAAAGTGCGTAAACACGCCTTCTAACTGAACATATTCCGAGGTTATTGACTGGGCCAAGGCGAGTGCATCTTCCTTATTATTAATTCCAATTCGATTCATGCCACTATCAATCTTCATATGAACATGGACCTGCTGCTTTCTATCTTCCGCTACTGCTATTATCTTCTCTATAATATCTGGAGTAAATACAGTTAAGCTAATATTATGCTTTATTGCGGTCTCAACAGCTGATGACTTCGTATAACCAAGGACTAAAATCGGTGAGGTGACTTCTGCTTGACGAAGTTGAATCGCTTCATCTAGGAAAGCAACCGCTAAATAGTCAGCACCAGCTTCCAGCGCGGCTTTCGCAACCTCGACAGCACCATGCCCATAGCCATCCGCTTTTACAACTGCCATCAGTTTTACATCGTTATGAATATAGTTCTTAAACGTTGTCACATTATCTATTATTTTATCTAATGATACTTCAACCCACGTGTCACGATAACTTCCTAGTTCCATCTTATTTCCTCCGACTATTCTGTATAGAAAGCACAGTTGCACTTATTCGATAACAGAAAATAAATACCCTTCCATTTTAAATGAGAAGGGTATCCTTTGGCTATCTTTTAGTGACTAAGAGCTGCCATTGCATCTTCAACAGATACATAGTCATACCCTAAATCGTTTGCAACAGCTTCGAATGTAACGTTACCATTCAGTACGTTCACTCCAGCTTTTAATGGCTGACTATCCTTAACAGCTGATTCAAGCCCTTTTTTCGCAATTTGTACGGCATATGGAACCGTAACATTCGTTAAGCCAATGGTGGCCGTACGTGGTACAGCACCTGGAATATTAGCAACAGCATAATGCAATACGCCATGTTTTTCATAAATTGGATCATCATGTGTTGTTGGATGGTCAACGGTTTCGAAGTTACCGCCTTGGTCAATCGCAACATCAACGATTACAGATCCTGGTTGCATGGATTTAACCATTTCCTCCGTTACAAGCTTAGGGGCCTTTGCACCCGGAATTAATACCGAACCAATAACTAAATCGGATTGTTTCACAGCGTTGGCAATATTTAATGGGTTAGACATTAATGTTTGTATTCTGTTCCCAAATAAACTCTCTAGTTGACGCAAACGTGCAGGATTTAAGTCAATAATGTTAACATTTGCACCAAAACCGAGCGCAATTTTAGCTGCATTTTCACCAACTACTCCGCCACCGATAATCGTAACCGTTCCACGATCCACACCTGGAATACCACTTAATACAATTCCTTTGCCACCCTGTGACTTTTCTAAGTACTGTGCACCTATTTGAACGGACATTCGTCCAGCAACTTCACTCATCGGGGTAAGTAATGGCAATGTACGATCGACAGCTACTGTTTCATATGCAATCGCTGTAACTTCTTGATCCACTAATGCTTTCGCAAGCTCTGGTTCATTCGCAAGGTGAAGATAAGCAAATAAAATTAATCCCTTACGTAAGTATTTATATTCTGATTCCAGTGGTTCTTTTACTTTCATAACCATGTCTGCCTTAGTCCAAACATCTGAGGCGTTTTCAACAATTTTGGCTCCCGAATTTTTGTACTCCTCATCCGTGAAGTTACTTCCTAGCCCGGCACCCTTTTCAATCATTACTTCTTGACCAGCACTTATCAAATTGACAACCCCAGAAGGTGTCATTGCAACACGATTTTCATTGTTCTTTATCTCTTTCGGTACTCCTATAATCATTATGAACATCTCCTCAATGGTTAATGTACTTCTATTATAGTACCAAATGATTTACTTTAGTTTATCAAAAAAGCTAAAGCATCACCAACTTCAGGTTTTCCATTTTCAGTTGAAGCTATGAGATTGCTTTTTTCATTCGGATCCTTGGATTGACTCTAGTATTATCCATTGTTCATTTTAGATGGGAATTTACTATACATTTCAATGTTTCGGAGCTCACTTCCTCACAAAATCGCGAGTAAATGACTCAAGCTTCCCTTGATTCCAATTATAGCATATCCAAGAGCTTAAATATATTTTTAATGATCCAATTTATCAGACGATATAGATGACCTATTACTAATTCAGCAAATAATGGTCGGGTATTATTCTGATATAATAAATAGAACAGTATGATCATAATCACATTAGTGGAAGTTACGATATGTTAGTGTCTTCTGTTATTGTCTTATATAATGGACTAAATTGGATAAGTCATAAATAAGTAGGGATCGTGGGGGATTTTATGAAGAAAATATTACAAATAGGTAGTGCACTTGTAGGCATTATTGTTGGTGCTGGCTTTGCTTCTGGGCAAGAAATATTACAATATTTCACCAGCTTCGGAACGATTGGGGTTGTTGGTGCAATCATCGCTACCGCATTATTTGCATATATGGGTATGACGATGACAAGAATTGGGAGTCGCATGCAAGCAACCTCACATCGTGATGCCATTTATAAAATCAGTGGGAAGTTTCTAGGTACCATCATTGACTATATTATCATCTTTACATTATTCGGTGTTGGCGTAGTGATGATCGCTGGCGGCGGCTCCATCTTAAATCAACAGTTTGGTCTGCCGTTATTTGTAGGTAATTTGTTATTAATTGCGCTCGTAATACTTACAGCAATGCTCAACGTAAGCAGAGTTGTTAAAGTAATTGGGGGTATTACACCATTTCTAATCATTGCAATTATTATACTGTTCATCTTTAGCATCGTAACAATGGATGCTTCGCTTGCAGCGCTAGATCCAATTGCAAAGCAACATGATTCTGCACTTTCGAACTGGATTTTCTCAGCAATCAACTACGTTTCCTTTAATATCGCAGTCGGTGTTTCCATGTCTATCGTAATGGGTGGGGATGAGAGGGATGAGAAGACGGCGGCAATCGGTGGACTTGTCGGGGGATTTGCGATTGGGATTTTAATTATGGTCAGTCATATCATGATATTTTCAAAAATTGATGTTATCGGCAACTTCGACATGCCAATCTTAAAGCTTGCAGATGATATTTCCCCTATTTTAGGTGTGATTTATTCCCTTATTCTATTTGGAATGATATTCAATACCGCTACAAGTATGTTCTTTTCATTTAGTGCGAGATTTACTGAAATAGGGACTAAGAATTTCAAAGTCTTTACGCTCATTACAGGTATCATCGCATTTACATTAAGTTTCGTTGGGTTTACTGAGCTTGTTGCATTATTCTATCCGTTCATTGGGAATCTCGGACTTGTTCTAATGGTTGTACTTATCGTTGCATCTTTACGAATGGGGAGATTAAAAAAGGAATAGGCAAAGCGGGAGGTGATACGATATCGTATCACCTCCCGCTTTGTTAACCCTAGTGCAGGATAGATTACTTTT
>NZ_PIOC01000032.1:14971-143177 GCF_003369575.1 Oceanobacillus arenosus
CTTTTTCCTTTTCAAGCATGATGAACCTTTTCGTCAGTTGATCTGATCCTGTTAATAAATTCATCACATATGCAGAAGTCTGTTCAATTTTTTCCGAAAGAAAAGTAGTTCGTTCATAAAGTACAGAACGGAAATGGCTGAGCTGTCTGGATATTTTCTCTGTTAATGCCTCTTGATTATCAAGACGACTCAACATCTTCTGTTGGGTATCATCTTGTGCCGACACTTTTTCTGTCAGCTCTTGCTGCAGTTTCATTTGCTCATCCATTTTTAATGAAATCTGTTCATTTGCTACACCGTATTGCGCTAGCTTCTCGCCAATTTCACCATAAGACGCGGTTATATCCTGTAATTGCGTGTTGAATTGTTCTTCGGAAAGCTGATGATTCTCAAACAGCTTTTTCAATCCATCATTACCTGCTTCTAATTTCTCCAATAGCAGCAGGACATGTTGTTCTAACTCCGTATACTTCTCATTCATGCCTTGTAGTTCATGTAATTTATTGCCAATTTCCATCCATCTTGATGTTTGCTGGTTTTCCTGCATTTCATAAACTTGCTTCAGCCCCTGGAATGAATCATGTAAGGAAGCATTCACTTGTTGTTGCTGATGAATCATTTCTGCCATATGGTTTTTTATAAAAAAATCCTGATTCGGCGCTTGAATAACACTATCATTCTTATAAATCTCACCATCTATATGTCGGTTTATATACAATCCCATTTATTAACACTCCTTCATACCGCCTAACATAGCTTATGCTGTTTAGACGATATTGGGACTTTCATGCGGTCGTCTTTATCGCACTATGCCTAAATAGCAACAAAGGATACTGTCTAATAATCGACAGTATCCTTTGATTTACTCTGAGGTAAATATGAATTTAGCTTACTTTTTAACATATTTCTTAAAAGCATTTAAAAATGGAAGGGGAGATGATTTTACAGTATAAGCGTATACCCCATTTGTAGTGTGCACATAGAGGAGTCCCCCTTCACCACCGATTGGTCGATAGGACAAATCATGAATATCCTGAATCGGAAACTCACGGTGTTTGGTGACAAGTTTTTCATTAAATAAATACATTGTCCGCTGATGTTCTGTATCAACTTGGCTGATACTGCTTACTATTCGCTCGACCTTGACATATTGCTGCTGGGCAATTAGATACATCTAACCCCTCCGAGTTAATTGGTACTTAGCGATGAAGGAATATTGTTTCGCTTACTATGTAAACGATACATCATTGGTATTCTTAACCTTCCGCAAGTTGCAATCGATTCAAGCGCCATTGTAACCACTGATATTCACGGGTCTTTCGAGGAAGGAATTGACGAATATCTTCTTCATGGTATCCAACCTGTAATCGTTTTACATCAACCATAATTGGACTACGTAATAATCTTGGATGCTCATGAATCAATTCAAGTAGTTCTTGTAATGGTAATGTTTCAATGTCTAAATCAAGATCCTTATAAACCTTTGATCTCGTTGAAATAATTTCATCTGTCCCATCAACTGTCATTCGAAGTATTCCTTGAAGCTCACTGACAGTTAACGGCTCTTTAATAATGTTTCTTTCAACATATTTGACTCCATGCTTTGTAAACCATTGCTTCGCTTTACGGGTAGATGAGCACGCTGCTCCATAAATTGTAACTGTCATTTATCTATCAAACCCCATTCTATATATTTTTTGAAGACCTTAGTTATACATTTATTATGCTTGGATGGTTTCACTTTTTCTTATAAAGCCCATTTTTCAATAAATTCATTTCCATTCTAAAAATTTCAATTGCTTCTTCATCTGATAATTCGCCAGAAAATTTCTCAACAAAATTGCGAAAGGCTACAGCTGTAACAATCTTTATAATGTGAAATACTTCCTTATCATCTGATACGTTTAAGCACTCTTTGTTTATTAAATTTGTGACTTCCCTCATTTGTTCACTACTATGATTTCCTTCGAATAACGAGGTAAAGGAATTTTCCACTTTATGTGTGACGCTCAATAGGGCATTCTTAAAGAAGTCTCGTTCATTCTCGTCGGGAATCTCAATAAGTAATTTATGGTACATTTCTGTTATTGCATCGATAATGTCTCCATTATTCTCCTTTAAGATGGAAATAAACCGTGCGTTTCTTTCTTTTATTTGTTGATTCAGCAAGAAAAAATAAGCATCCTCTTTGTCCTCAAAATATTGATAAAAGCTCCCTCTTGCAATACAGGCCTCTTTTACAATGTTCGCAATTGATGCCTCAGATAAAGGGGCTCTTGCAAATTCCTTCTCTGCTGCCACTATTAAATTGTACCTTTTACTCTCAGGTAGGTTAAAAAAAGTTTGTTTCGGCAATGCCCTTCCTCCATATTCTTCTGAAGTGACACAGTGTCATATTGCTATATTTCTATAATATATGACACCGTGTCACTTGTCAACATTTAAAGTGACACCGCGTCACCTTTTATTTCTACCTGATAATTATACAATATCAAACAATTGTGGCAGGTTTATGGGAAAAATAGGGTATTTTTTATTTTTTAAGAATGTATTCTAATAGATGATTTTCATTTTAGTAGTAATAATTAGTGAATAATTGATGTAAAGTGCGGACTAACTAAATTACAAATAGTATGTGCTAATCCGCCGTCCGAGTTCGCTACGGGCGGCTGCTTTCCGCGGGCACGGGCACGGCCTCAGCCTCCTCGGAAGAAAAGCACTTCCTGCGGGGTCTTCGGACTCGTGCTGTTCCCGCAGGAGTCTTCGGTGTATGGGGGCTGCGGACCTCGGCAAAGAAATTCTGAATTAAAGTTATCAGCAGTTTATATAAATTACTACAGACAATAAGAAAATGTCTTTTTATATTAACCCAAAGACAGCCATAATATTCGGATTGATTCATATTACAATCATGGATAAACTATTAACTAGAACTTATAGAAAAAGTAATACCATTTTAAAACAATTCGTGTATAATTATTTCGACATGCACGAAAGTTGTTAGAAATAATTAACTTTTAGCTGCAAATATAGTTAGGATTCACTTTAGAAAACTTGGTTGTCACCAAGCCTTTCGGTGACAGCTTTAGTTGCACTTATGTAGTAAGAAAATCGTTATACTTTCTTACCTACTAAATAATCCAATTAACCATGGGGGAGGTACTGCGATGACAAACACGATAATTCAGTTTAATAACGTGACAAAGCAATACGATAATGATCCAGTTGTGCTGGACAATGTAAGTTTTGAGATTGAACGGGGAAAGTTTTACACCCTGCTTGGCCCGTCAGGCTGTGGAAAGACGACGATTTTGCGATTAATCGCTGGCTTTACGGAAGCCACTTCAGGAGACATTTACTTTGATAATAAGAAGATAAATGATATCCCAGCCAATAAACGCCAGGTGAATACGGTCTTTCAAGATTACGCACTTTTTCCACATCTAAATGTCTTTGAGAATATTGCATTTGGCCTACGGATCAAGAAAATGAAAAACACGGAAGTAGAAGCAAAGGTAAAAGAAGCACTTAGCTTTGTAAACCTCCCTGGTTATGAACAACGAGAAATACATGATATGTCTGGTGGTCAAAGACAACGTGTTGCCATTGCACGTGCCATTGTCAATGAACCAGAAGTAATTCTACTCGATGAACCATTATCTGCACTTGACCTAAAATTACGTTATCAAATGCAAGGAGAATTACGAGACCTGCAACGACGACTTGGGATTACCTTTATCTTCGTAACGCATGATCAAGAAGAAGCCCTTGCAATGTCTGATGAAATATTTGTTCTTAACAAGGGGAATATCCAGCAAAGTGGTACCCCAATTGATATATATGATGAACCAATTAACCGCTTCGTTGCTGATTTTATCGGCGAATCCAATATTGTAAAAGGGACAATGATAGAAGATTTTCTAGTGGAATTCGGTGGAAAGCGATTCGAATGTGTTGACCAAGGGATGCATCCAAACGAGCCAATTGAAATTGTCATTCGCCCAGAGGATTTAGAAATTACCTCTTTCGATAGCGGCATGCTGAAGATTGAAGTAACCTCACAATTATTCCGTGGTGTTCACTATGAGATCACGGGTATCGATCACGATGGAAATGAATGGCTCGTCCATTCAACGAAAAAGGCGAATGTTGGCGATAAAATCGGTCTGCATTTTGGCCCTGAGGCAGTTCATGTTATGCGTTTCAATGAGACAGAAGAAGACTTTGACCGTCGTCTAGACTCATACTCGGAGGGGGAAGCAGATGGAAAATAAAGTAACACGTAATCTCTATATGATTCCGTATGCACTTTGGATTATTTTCTTTGTTATTGCGCCGATACTCCTTGTTGTCTACTATTCTTTTCTTGATATTGAGGGGAACTTCTCCATTGTTAATTACCAGAACTTCTTTACGTCGACCTATTTAAAAATGACGTTCAGTTCGTTTTGGTATGCATTTTTAATTACAGCTATTTCTCTTTTGGTTGCATATCCAACCGCGCTTTTCTTGACTAGGACAAAGCATAAGCAGCTTTGGCTATTATTAATTATTGTGCCCTCATGGATTAATTTGCTTCTAAAAGCATATGCATTTATTGGTATTTTCGGCGCATATGGTACTGCAAATAATATTTTGGAATTTATTGGGGTCGGCTCACAACAAATACTTTTTACGGATTTCAGTTTTGTGTTTGTTTCTGTATACATCTTTATTCCATTTATGATTCTACCTATCTTTAATGCTTTAGAAAGCTTGAATCCAACATTACTGGATGCCGCAAATGATTTAGGTGCATCTAAATGGGCAACATTTCTTAGAGTTGTGTTTCCACTAACAATCAATGGCGTGAAATCTGGGTGTCAGGTCGTATTTATTCCAGCACTTTCCTTGTTCATGCTAACAAGGTTAATCGCTGGAAACCGCGTGATTACGCTCGGTACAGCAATCGAACAGCATTTTCTTGTTACACAGGATTGGGGAATGGGCTCGACAATTGCGGTTTTCTTAATCATCATTATGTTTGTCATTATTTCTCTGACCGGCATACGGAAGCGAGGTGCATAAGTTGAGCAAAAAATCATCACTCTTTGCAAATCTATTTTTGATCATTATCTTTTTCGTTCTATATGCACCTATTTTCTATTTAATCTTTTACTCCTTTAATAGCGGTGGTACGATGAGCGGCTTCGATGGCTTTACACTCGATTGGTATAAGGAACTTTTCTCAAATACAAGACTGCTGATTATCGTCTTGAATACCGTTGTAATTGCCTTGTTGTCTGCATTAATTTCTACTATTATCGGTGTACTTGGTGCAATTGGAATCCGCGAGATGAAACGGAGAAAAAATCAGAATACGATACTTGGCTTGAACAATGTACTCATTGTTAGTCCTGATGTAATTATCGGTGCTTCATTTCTGATTTTATTTACAATGGCAGGAGTAAAGCTTGGGTTTTACTCTGTATTGTTATCACACATCGCGTTTAGTATTCCAATCGTCGTTATTATGGTTTTACCTAAATTAACGGAAATGAGCCCATCCTTAATTGATGCTGCCCGTGATCTAGGCGCAAGTCGCTGGAATGTTTTAACAAAGGTTATCTTGCCGTATATTACTCCCGGGATCTTTGCTGGATTCTTCATGGCATTGACGTACTCGTTGGATGACTTCGCTGTTACCTTTTTCGTGACGGGAAATGGGTTCTCCACATTATCCGTTGAAATCTATTCCTTAGCTCGTCAAGGTATTTCATTAAATATCAACGCCTTGTCAGCACTTATCTTTTTAGTTACCGTCGTTTTAGTTATTGTTTATTACTACATTAGCAGACGCGCCGGCAACCAAAATGTAGGAGGATTGAGAAGATGAAGAATCTTATTCGGGCATTTTTAGCCGTCCTTGTTGTTTCGATTGTTTGCTTGGTTGTAATCAATCGATTGAATGCATCTGCGGGGTATTCTAGTGCAAACACACTTACGGTTTATAACTGGGGCGACTATATCGACGAAGAAGTTATTAAACAATTCGAGGACGAGACAGGGATAACCGTTATTTACGAAACCTTTGATTCGAATGAAGCAATGATGACGAAGATTAAGCAAGGTGGTACAACCTATGATGTTGCTGTACCATCAGAATATATGATTCAAAAAATGATAGAAGAAGATCTACTAATTGAATTGGATCGTACAAAGCTTCCAAACTTAAAAAATATCGATGAACGGTTTATGGATCTCTCCTTTGATCCAGGTAATAAATTCTCTGTCCCATACTTCTGGGGAACTGTCGGAATTGTCTTTAATACCAAGATGCTGCCAGATATGGATTTCAATAGTTGGGATGATCTCTGGAATCCTGAATTAAAAAATGACATCTTATTAGTTGATAGCGCACGCGAAGTAATCGGGATGAGCTTAAATAGTTTAGGCTATTCATTAAATGATATCAATAAAGATCACTTACAGGAAGCAAAGGAAAAGTTAAATACATTAACACCGAACATCAAGGCGATTGTTGGCGATGAGAATAAGTTATTAATGATGAATGGCGAGGCACCTGTCGCACTTGTCTGGTCAGGCGATGCATCAGAGATTATGTTTGAGAATGAAGATCTAGATTACTCTGTCCCTGAAGAGGGATCCAATCTATGGTTCGATAATATGGTCATCCCTAAAACAGCAAAGAATATCGAAGGTGCACATCAATTCATTAATTTCATGCTTGATGCTGAAGTTGCTGCACAGAACACAGAATATGTTAGTTATTCCACACCAAATAAAGAAGCATTAAAGTACATGCCAGAAGACATGGTGAATGATGAACGCTTTTATCCATCACCAGAATTAACGGATAAACTGGAAGTGTATGATAACCTTGGTAAGCGGAATTTAGCATATTATAATGCGTTGTTTTTGGAGTTTAAGATGTATCGGAAATAGAGCAGAACAAAAGCGCTTGCGCTGGACGTGGCTATTCTCAGTAATTAAGTTATCCACAGCACCCAATTTTATAGTTTCCTAAGCTATTAAAAAGAGCTTGGATAGCAAAATGCTATCCAAGCTCAACTTTCTTCCTATCTTACTTATCAAACCATCACTTTACAAATATCATTCGTAAATTCTACTGGGTCATTGATTGGCAGTCCTTCAATAAGAAGTGCTTGATTGT
This sequence comes from Oceanobacillus arenosus, assembly GCF_003369575.1. Lineage (GTDB taxonomy): Bacteria > Bacillota > Bacilli > Bacillales > Amphibacillaceae > Oceanobacillus > Oceanobacillus arenosus. The sequence goes on from NZ_PIOC01000032.1 coordinate 22,146, forward strand.
ATAATAGGTTTGTGTACAATTTCAATTTATCTTGATCATTTGCAAATGCATCTTTTAATGCACCAAATACTTCATGGTTGACGTTAATTTCTAATACTTTATCAGCCTTGATATTTTGATCATCTGGCATTGCATTGATGACCTTCTCCATTTCGATTGATATTTCTCCATCAGCAGTAATAACAACTGGATGTGATTTTAATCGTTTAGATGCTCGTACATCTTTCACTTTATCAGCTAAAATAGTTTTCATTTCCTCGAAAAGGTCTTTGTTTTCTGTTGCTGCCTCTTCTTTTTCTTCCTTATCTTCATCTTCAATGCCTAAGTCGCCACTTGAAACAGATTTAAATTCTTTTTCTTTATAGCTCATTAGCATTTTGATTGCAAACTCATCGATTTCCTCTGTGAAATATAAAATTTCATAGCCTTTATCTGCAACAACCTCTGTTTGTGGCAGCTTGTCAATTCGTTCATTAGAATCACCAGTAGCATAATAAATATACTTCTGCTCTTCAGGCATTCTTGATACGTATTCCTCGAGGGTTACCATTTTCTTTTCTGTAGAAGAATAGAAGAGAATTAAGTCCTGCAATACCTCTTTATGTTGACCATAGTCGCTATATAAGCCGAATTTCAATTGTTGACCAAATGATTGATAGAACTTCTCATAGCTTTCACGATCGTCTCTTAATAGGCTGAGCAATTGACTCTTAATTTTCTTGCTAATGTTTTTAGCGATAATTTGCAGCTGTCTATCATGCTGCAGCATCTCTCTAGAAATATTAAGTGATAAGTCTTCTGAATCTACCATCCCTTTAACGAAGCTGAAATAATCTGGAAGTAATTCAGGACTCTTCTCCATGATTAACACGCCACTAGAATATAATTCTAAACCTTTTTCATATTCACGTGAATAATAATTATATGGTGCGCTTTCTGGGATGAACAGAATTGCATTATATCGAACCGTACCATCAACACTTAGATGAATATGTTTTAATGGCTTATCGAAACCATAATGCTTTTCATTGTAAAAGTTCTCATAATCCTCATCCGTAAGCTCACTCTTATTCTTTTTCCAAATTGGAATCATCGTGTTGACGGTTTGTTCTTCGACTACATCTTCAAATTCGTTCTCAGAACCTTCTTTAAGCTTACTTTCTGTTACGTCCATTTTGATTGGGTAGCGAATGAAATCAGAATACTTCTTAATGATTTGCTTCAAGCGGTATTCTTCCAGAAACTCATCATAGTTGTCATCTTCTGTGCTCTCTTTAATTTTCAGTGTAATTTCTGTTCCTACTTCGCTTTTTTCCGTAGGTTCAATTGTATAACCATCAGAGCCTGTAGATTCCCACTTATACGCCTCGTCACTATCGATTGATTTACTTACGACGGATACAACATCGGACACCATGAACGCTGCATAGAAACCAACACCGAACTGACCGATAATATCATGGCCATCTTTTACTTCATTTTCATTTTTAAACGTATGGGAACCACTCTTAGCAATTACACCTAGATTACTTTCTAGATCCTCTTTCGTCATCCCAATCCCAGTATCAATGATTTTAAGGGTGCGTTCTTCTTTATTCGGAACTACTTTTATGTAGTAACTCTCTTGATTAAAACTTAAATTATCATCTGTTAATGCTCGGTAATAGATTTTGTCGATTGCATCACTTGCATTGGAGATAAGCTCTCTTAGGAATACCTCACGTTGCGTATAGATAGAATTAATCATCATATCTAATAGTTTTTTTGATTCTGCTTGGAACTCTTTCTTCGCCACTGCTATCTCTCCTTTAAATAAGATACTCTTCATTAGCACTCTAAGGGCCTGAGTGCTAATCCCTATACTTTAAATACCATATCAACCATACCTGTGTCAATCAAATTAACCAATAATGAGATAACAGGTATCGTTAGAAATAGAATAGCCTGGAAGAATGGTAAGAGGATATTAAGCAGGGTCTGTTATTCATGATGAAAAGATTGGGATATATTAAAAGAACTGGATGGCTAGCCGCCAATCCAGTTCTCCTCAAGGTTTATTTACAATTTATACCTCTACTTCATCTTCCCAATCGAGCATGCCGCCTTCCATGTTGATAACATGATAGCCCTCTGCCTCTAGAAATGCACTTGCTCTGCCGCTTCTTCCGCCAGAGCGACATACCATGTAATATTGCTTCTCTTTACTTAATTGATCTAATCGATCAGGTAACTCTCCTAAAGGAATATGTGTTGCTCCAGGGATTTTCCCTTGTGCTACTTCTTCATCTTCACGAACATCAATAATATGTAATGATTCTCCATCATTTAATTTCTTTGCCAATTCTGTTGCTGTGATTTCTTGCATTACTTCTAGCCTCCAGTAATATTTTATTAATTTTAATTTCCAGGTAAACTTCTAAGTGCCAGAGGCTCTCAAGCCGCTCGCTCCAGAAATACACTTCGCTGGGATAGGACTGAATCAAGATACAAAAGAATTACTTACCCACTAACTCTAGGAATAAAGACTCTTGTGAATAGCAACAACTGTCTAGATTTCAAATAGTAATTTTCTTTAGTTCACACTTTATATCAACTGCGGGGTAACAAAGGCAGATGTCTATAAAATTTAACTTATAACTAAAATAAACTATCTACTTTTTACTAGCAAATTAACTGCTTCTTGTACATGATCTTCGGGACTCTTCCCATTTCCTTCTTCATCACGGATGCTTTGCTCTAAATTCTGGGTGACGATAAGTGCGGCGGTACGATCTAAGGCATTTCTGGCTGCCGTTAACTGTGTGATCACATCTTTGACTGCCTTTTCCTCTCCCATCATTCTTAAGGCACCTCTCACTTGCCCTTCAATACGCTTCATTCTATTGGTCACTTTTTCATCATACTTCATTCTACACTTCTCCCTTATCCATTGATGTGAAGAACCCTAGTAGTACTTGAAAATATATGCATAAGACGGTACGGGTATGGAAAAAAATCCCAAGTGATAAGGGATTCATTTCTTCCATTTATAATAACAACTTATGCCATCCATTTCGGTGGCGTATTCTTGTCCCAGTAAATCTCGCCTATTTCATGATGCTCTTTGAAGCCATCCTCGCTTAAATGATAATGAAAGTTAAAATAATGGCCTTCTAATGGACGGTTATCACGGCGAACATGGAATCTTGCAATATCTTGTTCATTTAAATTATCGTAAACATGAAAGATTTTCTCTCCATATCCCTTTGATGGTTGCTCGGTAATTGCATAATAGCGGGATACATCTTCATCGACATCCGCTACTATTGACTGTAATGCCAATTCAATATTCGGTAAAATAAACGCGGTAAAGTCATCCTCTACCTGTTCTGCGATTTTAGGTCCAAACTTTGTAATCGTTTGGTCTTTCGCCTTTTCGATTAGATTATGAAAATAGTAATCCGAATCATGGAGATAATCTGTATTGATTGCATCATCAACTTCCGCTTCTTCCCTTACTTCAGCAATGGAGGTCGAAGCTGTCTCATCGGCCTCTGACGCAATACCATCCTTACTCTCATCTGCATCGACTTGTAATAATTCTGTTGGAATGTATATGCCTAGTGTAGCAACTGTAACCAGGGCTACGATAATCTTTCTCATCCATAACTTCATCGGAAAGTCCCCTTTATTTGTAAGCACTTACTAGTAAGTTTAACATGCTAGAGATAGATGTCTACAATATTTTCAATTTTTAACTAAAAATTAATACTTTTCGTCATAACCTTGATCCAAGTTAAGCTTGAATGGCCATTTATGCCAATGCCAACTTCTCATACTGCTTATATAGTGCGTGAAATTTCCCAGTATAGAATTATTATAACATGGTGGAAATTATTTATAGTGAATGGACTACATTTCCATTTAATAGATTGAATTTACAAAAAAATTAAATTCCAATGAATGTTTCTATGCTAGAATAAGGAAATGAGACTTTAATAGTTAGCAATCAAGTTGAGAGGATGAAAACAATTGAAGAGGGATATTCGCGTTTCTGAGAAGGCATTATTATTTGGTTATAGCTTTATCCTACTGTTCATGTTGGTACAAGACTGGGTCCCTTTAGGTCCATTAAATGACCTCGAAGCGATTGCTGCAGAAAACTCCACTAGTGAATTAATCGTTGTAACCTTAATTGGCGTTGTACAGATTTTAATCTTAATGGGACTTCTTTTGTTATTTGTCGGTAAAAGATATCCAATTTGGGCGAAGCTCTGGCTGATCATTCATCCATCTTGTATTTTTGCTGGAGCACTGATGAGCTGGTGGGTCCCATACTTCTTTGGAATTGGTGCAGAGGAAAGAGCGGAAAGATACGACACGATGTTTGGAGATACACACTCCTTCCTGCCAATTATGAATGGAATAGCGCCTAACACGTTACATTCCTTATTCCATGCTGTGCTTCTCATATGTATTATCCTTACTATTTATATTAGCGTCACAGATCGAAAAAAGAGGGATATGGTTTTCGAAAATAAGAAGGCCTCAATTAATTAAAACACCTCCAACCACTAGATGTACATCCAACGATTGAAAGTGCGGTTCAATATAATGCGATATATGTTTTTAATTATTCGTTGATGCTGGGAAGTAGCGATTCTTCAATTGCGTTGAGATAATTTCTAATACCACTGCGATAATTAGAATGGCATACGTAATGAAGCCAACTTCACGTAGATCAAAGTAGAATCCAGATGCCATGAATAACTCAAAGCCGATTCCGCCTGCACCTGCAGCCGCTCCCATCGCTACAGCAACACCAAAGTTAATCTCGAAGCGCAGGAATACCCATGATAGAATGTAGGTAAATGTTGATGGCAATACGCCATGTGTTACAACGTGCCACCAGTTTGCACCTGTTGCACGAAGCGCTTCAAGGATTCCTGCATCAACTTCTTCAAACGCCTCAGAGAATGCCTTCACTAAATATGCGGTGGAGTGAAATAACATCCCAAGAACGGCCGCTTCACTTCCAAGACCAGCAGCAATTGCAAAAATTAACACCCATAATACGGTTGGAACTGCACGTATAACGGCAACAACCGCACGAATCGATTTCGAAATCCATGGTCTTGATAGGTTTTCTGCTGCCATAAGTGCTAAGAATAATGCAATTACCGCACCAATAACCGTTGCAAGAACTCCTAGACCAACCGTTATCCCCACTTGATAAAATGCTTCTCCCCAGCTAAAGTGATTTAAGGCTGGTTCAAGGAACATCACACGTAGATTATGGGCTGTTTCCGGAATTGCCCGGTCCCATTGCAAGCCAATGTAATTAAAAAAGAAAAAGGCCATTACCGTTAGTATTGAAAGAATGATTAGTGTCCATTTGACAACAAGATCAATTTTATTGCCAGATTTTATATTGATCCGACCATCCTTCGTCCGCTTTATATATGGCAAATCATTTGTTCTTCCTGCTTCCATTATAAAATCACCCTCCGTATCCGGTTAGAAATCGAATCAATAATAAGCACGGCGATGACAATTGTAATCGTAACGAGTGCAACTGCATTATAATTTAAAGACTTATAATACAAGTCGAACGTATAACCAATTCCAGTCCCAGTTAGAATACCTACTAATGTTGCACTTCTAATATTGGTCTCGATCATAAATAAAATCCAGCTCAGCATTTGCGGCAGGCTTTGAGGAATAACGGCTTTATTCACAATTTGAAAATAGGTTGCACCAGTAGCTTGTAGCGCTTCTACAGCATCTTGGCTTGCTTCATCAATTGATTCAATAAAGGCCCTCGTTAAGAATCCAAGCGTACCGACAAATAACGCGAGAAATCCTGTAACAGAATTTTGACCAAAGGAAATTAACAAAATGAGTGACCATGCGACAACGGGAATATTTCTTGAAATGGAGGCGATTAATCGAGCGAAAATACTAAATATATTGTTTACCTTCGTTGTCTTCGATCCCATTAATCCTAAGAAAATAGAAAGAATTGCTGCAATGGTTGTTGCTGCAATTGACATAAAAATTGTTTCTAATAGTTTTTCCATAATTGCTGGCAATCTTTCTAGTGTCTCTGCAGTAATCAATAAATTACCAGCCATCCATCCCAATGCTTTTGGTATTGTTGCTAATCCGTCAAGAAAATTAAACTCGGTTATCGCAGCAGATAAATATGTGACGATAATGATGATAAGTAGGAAGACTACCGTCTGCATTCTGCTTTTTCGCATCTTTTTTTCGTTCACCTTCATTACTCCTTATACCGTAATTAATTCTCTAAGTTCCGTTCCATAAATATGATTGATTTGATCTTCATGGAGTAATTTACTCGGCCCATCAAATACAATTTCGCCCTTCCTGAGGCCTATAATTCGATCCGAATAATCCTGTGCAACCTCAACTTGATGTAGGTTCACTAAACAAGTAATCCCCATATCCGTTGTGATTGACTTCAAATGATCCATAATGACCTTCGAGGAATTTGGATCAAGCGATGCGATAGGCTCATCACAGAGTACAAGCTTTGGCTCTTGAATAAGCGCGCGACAAATACCAACCCGTTGCTGTTGACCACCACTCAACTGATCACAGCGCTTATATGCGTGGTCTTCAATGCCTAGTTTCTTAAGAAGCATAAATGCATGCTCCTTTTCCTCCTCTGTAAATCTACCCATGATTCCTTGCATCGTTGTCTTATAACCAAATCTGCCATGCAGCACATTTTCAATGACGGTTAATCGAGGTACAAGGTTGTAGTGCTGGAAGACCATCCCGATATTCGTGCGAAGCTTACGTAATTCCTTCTTCTTTAACGAGCCTACATCTGCATTATCAAAAATAACCTTGCCTTCATTTATTTCGACCATACGGTTAATGCAACGTAATAAAGTAGACTTTCCCGCTCCTGATGGACCAATAATGGAAACAAATTCGCCAGCGTTTACTTCAAAATCAACATTCTTCAATACTTGCGTCTCTGAATTATAAGACTTCCCAAGGCCTTTAACCTGTAGCAATGTCATGATAATTGGCTCCTTTTTTCCTTAATTAGTAGACACTTAATTTCCAATGAAGCATTTATTCTCTAAAAAGATTAGAGTATGCACTGTTTCGTACATGCATACTCTAAGTTTACAGTTATGAAGGAATCCCTGGTTTATTTTGAAAGCTCACGGATTGGATCAAACCATGAATCTTCTGCTTCTACAAATCTTTCATCAGCAGATTTGAAGAATAGTCCTGGCTCTCCTGAATCTTCAGGAACAAAGATCTTCTCATTATTAGCAACTTCATCAGAAGTAAATAATGCTTTTAATGTATCAAAGTCTTCTTGACCTAATACGTCAAGGTTCGCTGCAAATGGTGCGTTTAATACTGGTGTTACACTCATTAAAGTAAATTCTTTTCCTGTTACTGTGTTAAACGGCTCAGCAGCATCGTCTTTTACTTTATAAACCGCACCAACTGTATTCACATCACCTTCTGCAACATCTACATAGTTTTCTACGCAAGTATCACAGAATGCTGCAACATCTGCATTACCATTTAATAAGTTAACTGCTGAACCTTGGTGAGATCCACCGAACAATACTTGTTCAAATAATGGACCACCCTCCATTAAATCTTCTTGAACTAAATCAGCATATTCTTCTTGTTCGTTGAAATGAGCAAGAATACTTGATGATGGTACAACAAATCCTGAAGTTGAGCTATTTGATACGAACGAGAAGTTTTTACCTGCAATGGTATCAAGTGAAAACTCACCATCTACTTTATAATTATCCTGATCATCGACATTAACAGCTAACCAGCTGTAATAAATTGCATCGTCTAATGTACCAGACTCACCAGATGGAACTACTAAAGGAGTAACTGCATCATTACCGTTTTTTGCTTCGATATATCCTTGTGCACCCATAAATGCTAAGTCTGCATTATTATTAATTAATGTTTCAATTGCAATTGCATAATCTGTTGTTAATTGGTGTTCTACTTCCTTACCAGTAGCTTCCGTGATAACTCTGCCGATTTCATCTCGAGAAGCTTTCATATCATTACCAGATTCATTTGGATACCATACGATATTAATAACATCGTCTACTTCTGCTGCACCAGCACCTTCACTATCTTCGGAACATGCAGCAAGAAGAACTGCAAAAACGATTAGCATTACAAATAAAGACCATTTCTTTTTCATTGTAGACTCTCCCTTTTCACTTTGTAATATGATAGTATTCCTGTTAATCCCTGTACTGAGTAGCAAACGAAACTAGCATGATTTCAATCCCTAGAGAAAAAAACACCCCATTCCTTTCTCTACTAAGAACTAGTCTAATTGAAACATATTTTCTTGGAAAATCGTCCATTTTTACGTTATCTTCACGAATACTTAAGGTAATTTACATTATCCTAACAATCGATTAATCGGGCTTATGATTCTTCCAACCTCGATTGGTTCCCCAAATGAACCATGATAATCCGTTCCACCTGTCATCATGAGAGCATACTGCTTCGCTAATGCTTCTACCTTTTGAACATCTTCCACTACATGATCGAAATGATTGCGTTCAATCCCACCTAGTCCTGCTTGGACAAGCTCTGGAATAAGATCATAGGAATCGAGTTGGCCAGGATGGGCGATAACCGCGACTCCTCCATCAGCAATAATTGCACGTACTGCATCAAATACATCAACATAGGCAATGTCACCTGAAGCAGCACCACTCCCTTTAAAAAGCTTCATATAAAGCTGCTTATACTCAGGCGATGTGAAGGCTGCGTCCGTTAAACATTTCATAATATGCTGTTTATAAACAGTGTTACTTTGCTTTGCAGCTTCGATAACTGCATCGGCATCTAATTGATATCCAGCAGCATTAATCTGCTCCACTTGCCATAAGGAATGCTGATTACGTCGCTTAAGGAGCGGATCACAAATTGCTTTAATGTTTGTGGCATCTCCCTGGTGATTATATCCAAGTACATGTACCTTCCGATTTCGTTTAAAATCATATGCAGAAATTTCAATACCTGGAATTACCGTTATGCCATATTCCAAACCATGCTGCTGTGCTTCTGGTAAACTAGCAACTGTATCATGATCAACAAAGCTTATATGCGTAACGCCATTATCCTTTGCTTGTTTCATTACCTCCTTTACTGTATTAGATCCATCAGAATAATTGCTATGCACATGCAGATCAGCCTTCATTAGAAATCACCTCATGAACGAGCTGTCTTTCCTTCATGTCATAAACCTTGTCACAAAGCCCTTCCATAAATTCGATATCATGAAAAATTCCTACTAATGTCGTTCCATTCGCTTTTAGTTTCTCAATGATTTCCCGAACCTTTAATTTGGATTGCTGGTCTAGGCTTGCTGTTGGTTCATCGAGCAATAATAGCCGTGGCTTTTTCACCGTTGCCATGGCAATGTTTAGTCGCAATTTTTCCCCACCGGAAAAGGTATTTGGATAGGTATCCCATAATTTAGGATCAAGCTCAAAATGTGTTAATGCCTTTTCCGCTTCTTGCCTTGCAACTGCCTCTGATTCTCCCATTTCTAGCAATGCTTGCTCCACAAGCTGTCTAGAAGTCGTCCTCGGCATCACATTTAGGAACTGTGATACATAGCCAATTTCATGCTTTCGCAAATATAAGACTTGCCGCTCGGAAGCTTGGCATAAATCAATTCTCCCAAATCGGTCCGAATCATAAAAAATGCCGCCGGTATCAGGTAAGTAGGTACGATAAATACTCTTTAGAATGGTTGATTTTCCACTGCCACTCTTGCCAACAATCCCAATAAATTCTCCTTTTTCTAAGGAAAAGTTAATTTGTTCAACTGCTTGGCGTGTTTTACCTAGATGGTGAATCGTAAATCGCTTGCCAAAATCAATAATTGTAAGCATCGACATGATGTAACCTCCTCCTTATTTACTTCACGCGATAATTCGTCGTGGTCATTACCGAGCCATTGACCATTGTCGTCGTCAACATTGGATAGCCATCATCCATTCTTTCAATAATGAGAATATCCGCCTTCTTACCAGGCTTAATCGACCCAAGCTCGTCATCCATTCGTACAGCCTTCGCTGGATTCAAGGTAACCATCATAAACATTTGATGTAAGTCATTTCCGTATTTTTCACTTAACTCGAATACCGCATGCAGTAATGCAGCTGGATAGTAGTCACTGCAAAGAATATCGACACAGTTATTCTCAATTGCTTCTATAGCAGATAGGTTACCAGAATGTGATCCTCCTAATAATACATTTGGTGCGCCTGCAATGGTCTGTAATCCCAATTCCTTTGCCCTTTTAGCTACCTCTAATGTGATTGGAAATTCACTAATCGTTGTGCCGAATGATTTGACTAGTTCTAGTTTTTTAATATCATCGTCATCATGGGAAGCTACTGCAATGCCTTTCGATAATGCAATATCTGCGACCTGTTTAATCTTCTCCATTGTCATATATTTGCTGTTTTGACGTTCTTCGATAATTTCATTCACTTCATCATCAGATAAATCGCGATATCCTTTTAATGTTTCTCGATATACCTCTAGATCTCTGTACTGGCCTTGCCCAGGTGTATGATCCATAAAGGAAAGCAAATGCACCTTATCGTTGTTGATATTATTAACAAGTCGATCGACCTCATCAATATTGTCAATTTCAAATCTTGCATGGAGTCGATGGCGGATCAGATGTAATTCATGATGGGTTGCATCAATTGCATCGACTAAACGTTGCACATTTTTAGGATAACGCATCGGTTTATGTGTAAACACATCTTCACGGTAGAAGGATAGGGAATGAAACATCGTCGTAATCCCATGGCTAATTAAGATTTTCTCTGCCTCACGTAAACTAATATTGACATCCATCATACTTGTCGGACGTGGCGATACAATTGACTCGATATAATCGGAATGAATATCAATAAATCCCGGTGAAATATAGCCGCCATTTGCATCAATTAGTGTTGCGGACGGATGTTCAGATGCCTCATCCTCAGGTATGATTGCTTGAATATATTCGTTTTCAATCACAACTGCATACCCACTAATAATTGCTTCTTCTGTTACTATTTTTCCATTTGTAATGATATACATCGTTCCACTTCCTCCTATAACAATGAATAAACTAATTGCTGTGTATATGCATGCTGTGGGTCCTCTAGGATTTGATCTGTTAGTCCTTCTTCAATTATCTCCCCATTAAGCATGACAATGGTACGATCAGCAAGCATGCGGATAACTGCTAGGTCATGTGAAACGACAACCATGCTGATCCCCAATTCTCGTTGAATTCTTTTAATCAAGTCTAAAACATTCGCCTGTACAGATAAATCAAGTCCTGTCGTCACTTCATCTAGGAAGAGGATTGGTGGATTATTGGATAATGCTTTGGCAATTTGCACCCGCTGCTGCATGCCACCCGAGAAGTTTTTTGGTGCTTCCTTCATCCGAAATAGCGGGATATGGACATTTTCCAGCAACGTTTTACCGACTCCCTCCATTTCCGAAACATTACGATTTCCTGCTGCGATTAATTTTTCTGCAATATTGCCAATGGATGAAAAGTTCATCTTTAAGCCATGAACAGGATTTTGATAAACCATGCCATATTTATGATTGCGAATGTAGCGTTTTTTCTGCGAGGATAGTGAGAATACATTCTGCCCATCAAGTGCAGCATCATGAATATAGGCTTCTCCCGATGTCGCATCCGCGTCAAAATATAAGCACTGCATTAATGTCGATTTTCCACTTCCGCTCTCTCCAACAATCCCAAGAATTTCACCAGGGAATAAATCAAAGGAAATATCCTGACACGCATAGACGGTGCCGCAATTCGGACAATAGTTTTTCTCTAATCCCTTGTCATGTTCTTGATTACATTGGTGGCAGCCTGGTCCAAATTGCTTTTTCAAATTACGTACGCTTAATATTGGTTCCTCATACATGGTTTTCTTCCACCTCTGCTTCCACATTCGCATTTAAGCGTTCCATGCAATAGCTTGTATCATTACACTGATAAATCGTTTCACCTGTACTATGATCGATCAATTCATCCATGAAGACATTCGTTGCTCCACATAAATGACAATGCTTGCCTTCAAACGATTCAACGGCAAATGGATAATCATCAAAGGCGAGTGAGGCTACATCTGTGTATGGTGGTACAGCGTAAATTTTCTTTTCCCGACCAGCCCCTAAGAGAATCAATGCTTCTGATTGATGCATTTTTGGATTATCAAATCTAGGGATTGGGCTTGGTGCCATCACATAGCGATTATTTACGTATACGGGGTGATCTGCTCCTGTCGCTGTTTGCCCGTATTTCATAATTTGTTCAAAGAGCATCAGCCATGCCCCGCTATAATCTTCCTCAGAATGGAGGATTTTCGTCTGGTATTCTTTTGCTTCGTATGGTCTAAGCGGTTCTGGCATTGGAACTTGCAAAACTAAGATTTGCCCTTCTGTTAAGGCCACCTCTGGAATCCGGTGCCTTGATTGGATAATACTTGACTCCTGTGTCCGCTCCGTTAGCTTTACGCCGGTTGTTGCTTGCACTAATTTCTTAATACTGACCGCATTTACAGACTCATCTGCACCTTGGTCAATCACTTTCAATACGTCTTGTTTACCAATAATCGAGAGGGTAATTTGTAATCCGCCAGTACCCCAGCCACGAGCAATTGGCATCTCTCTTGAGGCGAATGGTACTTGATAGCCTGGAATTGCAACTGCTTTTAAAATGGCACGGCGGATTTCCTTTTTCGAACCTTCATCAAAAAACGCGAAATGTGTGTTAGTTTTCATCCTTGAATCCACCTTTCTTTACCTGACGAACACTGTCCAACTTCGATTGGAATGTTACATAATGTGGTAGCTTCAAGTGTGAAATAAACCCTGTCGCTTCAACAGAATCAATGTGCAATAGCACAAATTCCTCATCATGTGTCGGAAACTCCGCTTCCGGATGTTCTAAACATTGGTCTAAGATGCTCATTGCAATTGCTTTTGTTTCATTTTGCCCATAGCAAATGCCATAGCCAATTTCAAATTCCAACTCCGATTCATTCTGTTCGTTTTTCACCGTGACCGGGACAAACGATTCTACCTCGGTCACTTTAATTTCGCCGATATAAAATTCATTTTCCTCATTTTGTTCCATTTCATTTGGATGTGCTACATAGATTGGCAAATCGCCAACACGAACTTCGCCAACTGTCGGGTGGACTTGACCATAACCACGAAGTGACGCGTAGCCTAATGAGGTGACAGCCCCTGTTTGTCCACGGGTCAATACTTGTAATCTTGCACTTCTTGATGCTGGAAAATGTAAACTCTGTTTCGTAATATCATCTGGCTTTTCATTATCCATCTCGTGTCTTTTAAATAGACCTTCTTCACGCAAATAATCGACTACCTTAGGAAAATACTGCACTCCATCCAATGCTTTGATTTCAGCTAATTTATCTTTATAATCCCGTAACCATTGTTCGTTATGATTTTGATCCTCATCGATTAATTCAAAATCTAGTAGACGATGGGTGTAGTCGCGGGTAGCTCCGAGCAGTTGTCCACCAGGAATATCTTTAAAACTTGCGGAAATACGACGCTCCACTAACATCGATTCCGATTCGACTGTTTGACTATAATAAAGCCTTGGTAATGTGGAACGATGGGCACGCATTAAGAAAACTGCTTCTTCCATGCTGCCCTCGGCTTGCTTGATTGCGAGTGCTGCTAAAAGCGGGGAATATAAGCTACTCTCTGACATCACGTGATCAATCATCGCTTTCATCGTAGCTAATATTGTGTTGACTTCTAATATTTCTTCATCCTTTATCCGATCGTACTTCAATCGTTCAATCGAAGCCTCAATAGCGTTCGTACCGCCTTTTACCGCAACATAACCCATTATTCCACCTCCAGTATTACCACAGAAGTCGTTCGGGGAACACAAGCCAATTGTGCTTGTTCATCTATAAAAATGAAGTCAATCCCTAATGGATATTCGCTGGCTCGTTCATTTCGTGTCTGCCATATTTCCGGTGTTAGCCCTACTTGGAGCTGTGCTTCCTGTTTAATACCGGGTCCTGTTAATGTAAGTTCCGCTTCTTTTGCTATCAAGGGACTCTCAATTATCCAGGTTGCGGAATGTTGTGGATCAAGTAAATTACCGTTTTTGCAACGCTCCATCGCTTCTATAATGGAGGCTTCTGTATCATCTTGCAAAACAATCACAAAATCCGCTTCCGTAATGGCTGCATATTTTGCTAAGGTATATTCTGAAATTTTTTCAATCAATTCCTGATTTTTCTCGGATAGAATATGAAATGTTACCTCAGCGTCTAGTAATGTCATCACGCTTAGAAATGTTGCCCGATAGCAAGGAAGCTTATATTCCACTCGCTCTGCAATCTCGCGAATCGATGAAATCGTGCCTGGGCGTGACATACTTTGTAATAATTTCCTGTAAACCTGCTGCATATCATGTACTTGATCAATCGCCATTTTTTCACTCCTATCTGACTTTATTAAACGTCCATCGTTTCAAAATTAACCTTGGTTTCAAATAACTCTGCTTGTTCTTTCGCGCGTTTATTTATCACCTGTTGCTCTGCTCTCTGCAACTGTGAATTCCATTCCATTGTCTCTGGCAGGTTCGCTTTATATGCCGCATCAATTATCGCTAAATGCCTCGCAAGCTCATCCTGCATCCCTACGACAATCCCTATGCCAATTTGATTATTTATCTCAACTTTTGCTTCGGTTACAAGTACTTCACCAATATAAAAAAGAGAATTCTTTGCTGATTCGCGCATCTTAACCATCGTTAAGCCATAATGTGGAGCAACAATTTCCTGACAGTTATAGTTTTGAATAATCGATTCTGCGAAATCCTTCGCTAAACGGTGATCACTTTGAATGAGAATCTGAGTTCTTTTTCGTCTTTTCATCATTCGATACACCCTCCTTCATTTAGAAAACTAAGGTTCAACCAAGCATTTATTTAGATGACAGCCTTAGTTGCACTTACCTGACAAGACTAGCTTAACTTGTCGCCAAGTGCTTGTGTTTTAAGAAAAGGTAAAGTATATGTAAAGAAAATTAATAAAACGTGCTCGGGCAGTGCCTGTCAGTCCCAGAGTTTTGTCGAAAGTCAAAAAAACAGATAAGCAGCCCAAATCTAAGGGACAGCTTATCTGTTCAATCCATCGTTATATCATATTTAAATTTATCACTACGATATAAGATTTTCGTATGTTCTAAAACCTGCTTCGATTCTATATCGATGCAATCACTTTCAACTTTAATGAGCGGTACCATGCTTTTGCATGAGAGAAGTTGCTGTTCTTTTGAAGTCGGGAACGTGATACTCAGCATCGTTTTACGGCTGGTAAAATCGCTAAATCCTTGTTTTCGATAATACGCAAACATCGATTCAATTTCTGGACCATCCTCCTTAATTTCTGGAAAGCTGGATTCATTTACATATGAATTGTGGATTGCAATTGGTTCACCATTTATATAACGCAAGCGTCCAATTCGGTACACCGAATCATGCTCATCTGCATTTAATTTCTGATAAACCTCCATTTCATAGTCCATTTTTTCACAGTAGATATTGCTCGTCATTAGGTCATAGCCCATTTGATTCATCTTATCCGTAAAACTAATTCTCCCTGTTAAGCTCAATTGAATTGGAATCGATGCCTCTTTTACGTAACGCCCTTTTCCTTGCTTTGAATAGATATATCCACGTTCTTCAAATTTCGTTAATGCATTCCTTACTGTCATCCTTGGGACGCGATATTCATCCGCCAACTCATTTTCGGAGGGTAGCTTTTCCCCTGGACTTAGCTTCCGCTTAACAATTCTATCCATCATATCATCAATGATTCGGCTTTCCTCATCTATCGAAATAACAACAACCTCCATATCTTCACATCAATATATATGCGATGTTCCTATTCTTATTATAATCCAAATTCCCCTTAGGAAGGAAATCCATCAATTATGACCAATGATATAAAATAAGATATAATTGCATAAAAAACGAAGGAGCTGGCAAAATGAACCGATTAAATTTAATAACCCTAGGTGTAAAGGACATGGTAAAGTCCCTTCGATTTTACCGCGATGGGCTTGGATTTGAAGTAGTTGTACATGGTGATGAAACAAATCCGGACGTAATTTTCTTTAATAATGGTGGGACAAAAATATCGCTATTCCCGATCGAAAACTTAGCAAAGGATATCGATGAATCTAACCCGCCAGCAGTAACTGATGGTTTTAGCGGAATTGCGCTTGCATATAATGGCAAATCGAAAGAAGAGGTAGATGAGGTATTTGCATTAGCAGAAAAAGCTGGTGCAAAGATTGTTAAGAAGCCAGAAGTGGTTTTCTGGGGCGGCTATAGCGGATACTTTCAAGATCCAAATGGATTCTATTGGGAGGTAGCATTTGGAGAAGATTGGGCATTCGATGAGAATGATATGTTAATTGTAACGGAAAATTAATCCATTCTTACTGGGAGTGGTATTATGAGCCATCAATCATATATATAGAGTAAACGGATTCTATGGAGGTGATAGGATGGCACTTTGGATTGATATTTCAGTTAGTAAACATCAGCTAAAGCTTTACGATGCAAGCACATTGCTTAAGGAGTATCCAATTGCAATTGGGAAGATACTGACACCTACACCAACAGGGAATTACATGATTTCTAACAAAGAGGAAAATCCTGGAGGACCCTTTGGAGTATTGTGGATGGGCTTATCCAAGCCACATTACGGGATACATGGCACTAACGATCCATCCTCAATTGGGAAATCTGTTTCACATGGCTGTATTAGAATGCAGAACGATGATGTGGTAGAACTATCGAACATGGTTCCACTTGGCACAAATGTCTATATTCATCCTTAATAATAGAGAATTTTAAGATAAAAAATCAAATTGAAAAATAATAGGTTGTGACACCTCATTACTTTCTAACTAGCTTTAGCTGCTATCATTTTCCAAATGATGATAGTAGTCCTAGCTTTCTGGCTGGTATAGGAAAAAGATAGTATGAATATTTCGATTTGTTAAAAAACATTTACATGCATGTAATCTCCTATTAAAAGAGGTAGCTTATAATGAAGGGGTACCAAAATTGTTAGGAGAGGTGATCATGTTGAAGATTAAGAAATTAACATTAGCAACAATGGGGGCAATCCTTTCTACTGGTCTATTGTTTGGATGTGCGGCTGGAGACGAAGAAGATCCGGCAACAGGCGAACCTACCGAAGAACAAGATAACACAGAGGATGGTACTGGAGAAGAAGTACCTGAAGATGGTGCTGATGCAGAAGAAGGTACTGAAGGTTAAACTTAATGAAATAAGAATTTGGAAGCCTCCGCTTTTATTAGCGGAGGCTTTAATAGCCTTTCTTACAATCAAAGAGAGAAAGCCGTCTTAATTAATCAATGCCTGCAACGGAGCTGCGATTCTTCCACCGCGTTTAATGAATTTTTCTGAGCTATATGGATTTACACCCATAACAGGAGCACGACCAAGAAGTCCGCCAAACTCTACCATTTCGCCTTCTTCCTTTCCAGGAACAGGGATAACCCTTACTGCAGTCGTCTTTTTATTTATCATACCAATTGCCGCTTCATCCGCTATAATCGCAGACAAGGTAGCAGGTGTTACATTGCCAGTTAATGCAATCATATCAAGGCCGACTGAACAGACACAGGTCATTGCCTCTAATTTTGGAAGCGTTAAGGAGTTATCAGTAATCCCGCGAATCATGCCATTATCCTCGCTGACAGGAATAAATGCGCCGCTCAGTCCGCCGACAAATGAGCTAGCCATTCCCCCGCCTTTTTTCACTGCATCATTCATTAATGCTAGTGCTGCAATTGTTCCATGTGTCCCAACACGTTCAAGGCCAATCTCTTCTAGGATTTCGGCGACACTATCATTCATTGCATTCGTTGGCGCTAGAGATAAATCAACGATTCCGAATGGGATTTGGAGGCGCTCGGCAACCACTCTACCGATTAATTCCCCTGCTCTTGTAATCTTAAAAGCTGTTTTCTTAATAATCTCTGATACGTCGCTAAGGTTTGCATCATCGTGTCGCTTTAGTGCGCTTAGCACAACACCTGGTCCACTTACACCAACATTGATAACAGCTTCACCCTCACCAGCACCGTGGAATGCCCCTGCCATAAACGGATTATCCTCTACTGGATTACAGAAGACTACTAGTTTCGCACATGCTAAACCGTTTTGATTTTTGGTCCGTTCTGCGGCTTCCTTAATGATTACTCCCATTTTTGCAACAGCATCCATGTTAATTCCCGCTCTAGTCGTACCAATGGAAACGGAGGCACAAACTCGCTCCGTAACACTTAATGCCTCTGGCAGAGCCTCAAGCAATGTCTCGTCACCCTTCGTCATACCCTTGTGAACGAGTGCAGAATAGCCGCCAATAAAATCTACTCCAAGCTTAATTGCAGTCTTATCCAACGTTCTTGCTATTTCAATTGCTTGTTCCTTTGTAGCATTTCCTAGAATCTCTGCAATTGGTGTGATCGAAATCCGCTTATTAATAATTGGAATCCCGTATTCCCTTTCTACCGCTTCAGCAACTTCCTTTAGCCTCCCGGCATATCGGGTAATTTTGTTATAAACATTTTGCTTGAGGTTGTCGAAATTAGCATCTGCACAATCTTGCAGACTAATTCCCATTGTAACGGTACGAATATCTAAATTCTCCATCTGAATCATTCGTATTGTTTCGATCATTTCATTATGTGCAATGTCCATTTCAAAACCTCCTGATTATTATACCCGGTGCATCGCTTGGAAAATTTCCTCAAGCTGAATATTAATTTTTAAACCAAGATCATCTCCTAAATGATTAAGCTGATCCTGTAACTGGTCGAGATCCTCTCGTCCAGCCACATCTACAATCATCATCATTGTAAAGAAGTCTTGAAGAATTGTTTGGCTAATATCTAGAATATTAATCTGATTATCCGCTAATATATTGGTTACCTTTGCAATAATCCCGACTTGGTCCTTACCAATCACACTTACAACCGCATGTCTTTCCGTCATCCTGATCACCTCTTAAAAATATTTATAAAAAAGTTACTTTCTAATTATTGATGCTTACTCAAATGAATATTGATATTTAGTTGTTGATGAAAACTTTGGACTAGTTTAGTGCTAAGGGCTCTCAGGCCGCTCGCTCCAGAAATACACTACGCTTTTCGCGGGGAGCTGGTGAGCCAACTCGCGCTATCGCGCTTCATTGTCTCACCTAGGCTCTTCTTCCCGCAGAAGTCTCCGTGTATTTCTTCCGCTGGGATTGTGAAAAACCACATATAAAAGAGTTACTTACCACTGACAATCGACGTTAGACGTAAATAGAAGTAAAGGAGTGAAACTCACGTGTGAACAGCAACTACTGTCTAGATTTGAAATCAAAATTGTCACTATTCCGCTATTTATCTAAATACCAACAAACAAATACAAATGAGCTTTAAAAATAAAAAAACGAGATTGGAATCGATCCAATCTCGGTAGATGTAAGAATAACATACATAAAAATATGTATACGTTACTCTTCCGTCCTTTTGCCTGAGATTATGAATCCTTCGGCGCCGCAAATTGCGATCTCTTCAGAAGTTGCTCCCATTATAGTTTTATCCATAATGCTCATCGCGTATTTAATTAAAAGATAGGATTATCTTAGCAATTAACAGTGAAATGGTCAATAGGTGATTTCTATATTAGTGTTTGTGTATTAGTGTCGACATTACATCAGGACAGTGGTTTATAGCCCACTGTTCCTTAATATTGTCCTTTGAACATGCACTATAATGTTTATTTTACATTTACTTCAATATCTTTCTCTTCATCCGAAGGTTGCCCTGGTTCTCCTTCTACAGGTCCAACTGGTTCATCCTCAATAAATGCTGGTGGGTTAGGCGGTGCTGAAGTATTATTGCTAATACTAATCTCCACTGTGTAAGTCATTGGTACAAATTCATTAAATTTACTCATACCGACCACCGTCCCCTTTACTTCCGGGGCATTGACAAACTTAACAATATATTTGATATTAGCACCTTTTGATTGATATTCCTCATAAAACAATCTTGGCAAGTCACCCTCTAATTGTCCTCGAAAATCTTTTAAGTAAGGTCTACCTAACGAATATGTAACTGTAACATTCTTATCATCTTTTTCCGTTAACTTTATATCTGCTGCAACAGATTGTGAAATAAGTGTTCCATAAGAAGCGTCTGCATTGAATACCTGTTTTGTTATCACGTTTAAATCTGGATAATTAATAGCAGCTTCCTCCGCAGTCAGTCCCCAAAAATTCGGAACTACAGTGGCTTTACCTACAGATACAACAACTTCCATCTTGTCCCTTTTTGCGATTTTCCCATCTGCGGCTTCACCTTGACTAATAATATTTCCTGCTTCGATACTATCAGAGTCTGCCTCTTCATACGTCATCTCAATTTCATTGGTTTCCGCCCATTTCTCCACTTCTTCTTTGGCAGTTCCTGTAAAGTCAGGTATGGTGATATTCTTTTCGAAGACTTCTTTCCCTTTTGAATAATAGACAGCAGCACTGTCTTTACGTTGGTATTCTGATTCAGCAATTCCACTATCCTTGATGGTAACCTTAATAAAGGTACCTTCTTCAATATCATCACTGTATTCTGTGACCATCTGCAGGTTTTCTGCTTTATTTTCATCAATCCAGCTCTCTGCTTCCACTTGACTCATTACTGAAAAATCAGCAAGTGGAATAACTTCTTCTGGATCAGGACCTAAGCTGCTCATTAATTGGAGTGTCTTCCCTTTTCGTATTTTATCTCCAGCAGGTACACTCTGCGAAATAATCTGATTTGCATCATGCTCCATATTATATTCTTGTTCTAATTCAACCTCTACATCATTTTCTTTCGCCCAAGCACGGGCTTCTGCAACAGGCTGCCCCACAAAATTTTCAAGCCTAACATGAACAAGCATATAATAAATGAAGGAAATCAAAATACAAGCTATAACAGCTCCTGCAATAATCAGCCACATCCGACGTCTCTTTTTCCTTTGATAATCCACATCAATCTCAACTTCTTCTTCCGCATCCTCTCGACGGCTGATCCTAGAGGAAACGGGACCTGGCTTAATCTGGGTCTCACGCTCAGGTACAATTTCTTCTAACTCCGCAGCAGAAGCAAGACTCTCCTGCGTTTGCTGCGATTCTGTTTCTTCCTTGTTTTCCGCTTTCTTATCATTTCCATCTTTTATTTTCTTGTCCTCTTGCTCATCCACCAGGTCATGATACTTGTCTTTGTTGAATTTTGATAAAAAATCACTCATAGGAAGACAGTACACCCTTCCTCAAATGGAAAGCCTGATCAGACTGCAAAGCAATTTCATTGGAGTGCGTTACCACAATGACACATTTCTCGTGTTCATGTGCCAATTTTTTAAAGATATCAATGATTTCCTGCTCCATCTCTTCATCAAGGTTTCCTGTTGGCTCATCGGCAAGAATTAATTCCACATTAGTCGCCAGCGCGCGGGCAATAGCCACACGCTGCTGCTCTCCCCCAGAAAGCTTATTAACGAAACGATCTGCTTTGCTTTTTCCAATACCAATGAAATCTAGTAAATTATATGCCACTGTCTTTGTATCTTCCGGAATTTCATTTTCCGTAATCGACATCGGAACGAGTACATTTTCCACAGCTGTAAAGGTCGGGATTAAATTATAGCTTTGAAAAATAATTCCGACATTATTACGGCGGTATTTTTCATAGCCAATTTTCTTAATGTCTTCTTCGTTAAATGATACTGTTCCACTTTGTGGCGAATCCAAGGCACTGAGTAATGATAACAACGTGGTTTTCCCTGAACCAGACTGTCCTAGAATCGTATAAAACTTACCCTTCTCAAAAGAGACAGATGTATCTTTTAATATATAACGACGCTGCTCACCATCTTGATAATAATAATTTAAATCTTTCGCTTCTAATATCATAATCTCACCTCCCAATTACATCAGTATTTTCTTCGGATTTAGCCTTACAATATAAATTAGCGGAATAACGGTTGAAATTAACATCGTTAACAGACCGATTCCATAAAAACCTAGAATATAGCTTGAATTAAGGTTTACCTCATAAGAATCTAAGACATCTTCTGTTGTTAAATTGGTTTGCTGAATCTCACTGTAATAGATAATACCTTCATCAGACGTATTACTGTCCGCTTTCATCATCGTATCAGATACCTGTCCAGCTAATAAGTTTCCGCTGAATAAAGATAAAGTGATACCAATTACCGCGACAACCATTACTTCGATTAGTATTTGTCCGACAACACGGCTTCGTCGTTCTCCTAAGGATAAGTAAATACCCAATTCACGTTTTCTGTCCCGGAGGAATAGTAAAACTACTAACCCAGTTATCAGCAACGTTGCAATTACTGCAGCTATCAGAACATATTTTGATAGATTGGACATCGACTTCATCGGGCCGGCAATGCTATCATATTGATCTGAAGCATTGATTACTGTATAAAATTCCGGCAGCAATGGTGTTACCTCTTCCTCAAATGCTGCACTATCTTCGGGGTTATTTAAGACAAACATCGGCGTGTAATATTCGAAAGTTTGCTCTTCCCCCTCCATCGCTGCTGCAAATTCCGCGTCTGCTTTCATGTATTCTTCCATATTGAATTTAGTTTCACTGACAATAATTTCATTCGGAACATACACCGTATTTTGATACTCAATGTCCATCCAATCAAACATACCGCCATCTGAACTCTCTCCCTGGTCTTCTTTGATTGATTGGGGTTCAAATAATCCAATGACTTCTAATACGACATCACGAGAATTAGCTAGCTCCTCTTCACCTGTCTTGTCATCATATGTATAGACCGCATTGGTCAATGTAAAGGTATCTCCAACTTGAAGATTATTTTTTTCTGCTAATTTTTTTGAAATAATGGCAACAGAGGTACCGTTATCCACTTCTTCTTGGGTGAAAACGCGACCATCAACTAATTTGCCCTTCTGCTCTTCAAAATCAATTACAGGAGCATAGTTAATTCCTTTCAGTCTATAGTCCATGCTTGGACCTGTCATAACAACTTGATCTTCCATCCCTTCACCCTGATAACTCTCAATACTCTCTGATCCTAAATTGGTAGACATACTGTAATCATAATATTTTACATAGGAAAGCTCACCAATTTGTTTAATCAAATCAACGCCTATGTTCTCTATCTCTACTCCTTCCCAGTCTGCCTCGCTTAGCGCATTCAATTCTTCTTGATCAAGCTCAACCGTCGCAGCAGCTCCGAGTCTTTCTTTAATGTTCTTTTCTACATTACCAGTTGCTTGTTGAATAGAAAATGCTCCTGATATTAAATTTCCTAAGATAAAAATAACGGCTAATAAAATTAATGATTTCCCTTTTTTTCTTGTAATACCTAAAAATCCACGTTTAATAAAATTCATTTCAAGCCCCCTTAAAATCATCCTACTTTTAATTTTCAAATATTTCTATCTACACAAGAACATTATATATGATAGTTAACCATTATCCAAGTACATTTTTAAGTATTCTTACCTACTAAAATTAGACTTTCGCCTAGTAACTTTTCTAGGCATCCGCATACCTTATAGAGAATGTTCAAAGGTCTTATCATAGCGACCATTCGAACTTCTAAGCATTTACGCTTAAAAAACTGCTTTATTATAGTTCGTTGCTTCATAAGGTAAAAAATAATAACGATAGCAATAAGCATCTTTTAAACAATTAAAAAGGAAATGAGGGTTACTTAATGGAAAATCAAGTGCAGGAAACGTTTCAATCGCAAGAGCCCCTTGAGATGCAAGATAGTAACAACATGCAGGTTCAAGGAGAATATATGTACGAAGATCTATATAGAAGACCATTTCTCGGAGGTTTCCATGGTGGTTTTGGAAGGCCTTTCTTTGGAGGATTCCACGGCGGATTCGGAAGACCTTTCTTTGGAGGATTTCACGGCGGATTCGGAAGACCTTTCTTCGGCGGATTCGGTGGGCCATTCATTGGAGGATTCGGTTCACCATTCCTTGGCGGATTTGCAGGAGGATTATTAGCTAGTACACTTTATAATCCATATGGATATGGCTATGGTTACGGCTACGACGGATACTATCCACCGTACTATTACTAAAAATGATTTAAAGGAGCAGTCAGCATAATGATTGCTCCTTCGCTTTTACATACCACCAAGATATGCCTTCCTGATTTCCTCACTTGCCTGTAGTTTCTCAGCAGTTCCTGAAGTAATCACCGATCCAGTTTCAATGACATATGCCCTAGTTGCAATGGATAGTGCCATATTTGCATTTTGTTCAACTAAAAGAATAGTCGTTCCATTCCGATTAATTTCCTCAATAATACTAAAGATCGTCTTGACTAATAGTGGCGCTAATCCCATTGATGGTTCATCAAGAAGGAGCAGCTTCGGCTTTGCCATCAGCGCTCGCCCCATCGCCAGCATTTGTTGCTCACCACCGGAAAGCGTACCAGACAACTGTTTCTTCCGCTCAAATAATCTCGGAAACAATTCAAATACCTTTTCAAAATCATTGCGAATCCCTTTCAAATCCTTTCTCAAATATGCACCAAGCTCTAAATTCTCCTCTACCGTCATATTTGCAAATACACGGCGTCCTTCTGGAACATGAGAGATACCTGCTTTCACGATAACTTGGGCAGGTCTCCCGGCAATCGATTTATTGCCATATTCGATTTTTCCCTTCTTTGGCTTTAATAATCCAGATAATGTCTTTAATAACGTACTCTTTCCTGCCCCATTTGCACCAATCAATGTCACAATTTCACCTTCATTTACATTTAGGGAAATACCCTTTAATGCCTTAATATTTCCATAATAAACATCAATTTCCTCCACATTAAGCATGGGAACTCACGACCTCCTCACCGAGATACGCTTCAATTACTTTTGGATGATTTTGTACTTCATTGGGTGTCCCCTCTGCAATCAGCAGGCCATGATCGAGTACAGAGATTCGCTCACATATTCCCATTACTAGTTTCATATCATGCTCGATTAGGAGAATGGTCAAATTAAATTGTTCTCGGATAAAGGATATTAATTCCATCAAATCTTTTGTTTCCTGTGGATTCATACCCGCTGCTGGTTCGTCGAGCAGGAGCAACTTGGGACCGGCTGCAAGTGCCCGCGCAATCTCTAGTCTTCTCTGCCCGCCATATGGTAAATTCTTCGCCTTTTCATCTTTTACTTTATCCAATTGAAAAATCCTGAGAAATGCCAACGCCTTTGCTTCCATCTCCTTTTCGCCAATAAAATGACTCCGCAAGCGAAAAATAGAGCTGAAAATCGAATGGCTTGCTAAAGAATGATATGCAACCTTTACATTGTCTAATACAGACTGCTCATTGAAGAGGCGGACATTTTGAAAGGTACGACTAATCCCCTTGCGCGTCACCTTATAAGGTGCAAGCCCATTAATCCGTTCACCATTAAAGACTATATCACCCTCTGTTGGTGTATATACCCCTGTTAATAGGTTAAATACAGTCGTTTTTCCCGCGCCATTTGGTCCAATGAGTCCAATCAATCCCCCAGGATAGAGCTTCAGATTAAAGCCATCTACAGCCTTTAATCCACCGAAGTTAATCCCAACCTGACTGACGTGAAGAATCGGCCTAGCCTCCATACTGATTTCCTCCTTTTACCCGCTTCCATTTCCAATTTCCGAAGTAATCCGTTATTTCACGCGTTCCCATCAATCCTTGAGGCCGATAAAGCATGACCAAAACGAGTACTAAGCTATAAATAATCATCCGTGTCTCTGGAAGCTCTTGAAGAAATGTGGATACAACCGTTAATAATATTGCGGAAATAACAGCCCCAGATAAGCTTCCCAGTCCACCTAATACAACAAGAATCAATATATCAAATGATTTCAAGAATCCAAAGTTTGCAGGTTGAATGATATAGAAGTTATGTGCATATAATCCTCCAGCAATCCCAGCAAAGAAGGAACCGATTACAAATGCGGCAACTTTATAATATGTTGTATTTATTCCCATTGCATCGGCAGCAATTTCATTTTCACGAATGGAAATACATGCACGGCCATGTCTAGAATTTGTAAAATTAACGATCACAACAATCGTGAGGATTAGGCATAGAAAGGATGTCGTCCATGTTGTTGCATGAGTGACTTGCATTCCTGCTGCGCCACCAACATAATCAATATTCAGGAAGATAATCCGAATGATTTCCGCAAAACCAAGTGTGGCAATTGCTAAATAATCCCCGCGTAAACGTAAGCTAGGAATCCCAACAACTAACCCAGCTAAGGCCGCAACAATCCCACCCGCAAAAAGAGCGAACGAAAAAGGCATATCAAGCTTCATCGTCATAATCGCTGAAATGTATGCACCAAGGGCAAGAAACCCCGCATGTCCGATAGAGAATTGTCCGGTAATCCCGATTACTAAATGCAAACTCACGGCGAGAATTATATTAATACAAATAAAGATAAGTGTATTCGTATAAAACGGATTTAAAAATCCGTTTAAAATAAGCAGTTGAACAACCCCATAGAATACAAATGCAAGAACGATAGCTAACCAAAATGTACTCACCTTTTTCAACATGTTACACACCTACACTTTCTCTTTCGAATTTTTCCCAAAGATGCCTG
This sequence comes from Oceanobacillus arenosus, assembly GCF_003369575.1. GTDB lineage: Bacteria > Bacillota > Bacilli > Bacillales > Amphibacillaceae > Oceanobacillus > Oceanobacillus arenosus. Next base: position 48,968 of record NZ_PIOC01000032.1, read on the forward strand.
AAGGTCTAAAGATGAGGATTAAAATGAGAATAATAAATGCTGCTGCATCTCTCCAAAGGGAAAATCCAAGCGCACTTACGACTGTCTCGACAATTCCTAGAACAAATCCGCCAATTACAGCTCCAGGAATAATGCCAATCCCCCCTAGAACAGCGGCAATAAAAGCCTTTAATCCAGGAATAACTCCCATCAATGGATCAATTTTTGTATAGTAGACGCCAAAGATCACGCCTGCAGCCCCCGCAAGTGCAGAACCAATTGCAAATGTGGCGGAGATCGTATTGTTTACATTAATCCCCATCAATTTCGCTGCATCCGGATCATAGGAAACGGCACGCATTGCTTTGCCAATCTTTGTTCGATGGACAATAAATTGCAAGACGATCATAAGTACGACAGAAACGACTAGAATAAGGAGTGATTGACTACTAATTTGCACACCAAATACATCAAACGATCGATTAGGTAATACATTCGGATATGCCTCCGGTTGTGCTCCGCGAATATAGATAACGACATATTGAATCAATAAGGAAACCCCAATCGCTGTAATCAAGGCAGCGATTCTTGTAGAGTCTCGCAGTCGCTTATATGCAACCCTTTCAATTAAAACTCCAAACACGGCACAAACTGCCATCGATAGAATAAGCGCTGGAAAAAATCCAAGTCCCCAAAATGCTATTGCATAAAATCCTGTAAACGAGCCAATCATAAATACTTCCCCATGGGCAAAATTAATGAGCTTGATAATTCCATAAACCATCGTATAACCGAGGGCAATTAGTGCATAAATACTGCCGAGTGATATGCCATTAAAAAGCTGCTGGAGCCATTCCATCGATTCTCACCCCTTAAATCATAAGTTTATAAATGGGAGAAGTTTCCTTCTCCCATTAACCAGTTTGCTTTATTGATAATACTTAAATGGACATTTCTTTTTATGGCTCATTATGGATTAATTTTTGTTTTAAAGACTTGGTTCCCATCAACATATTCTAAGATCGTTGCTGATTTTATTGGATTATGGTCCTTATCGATTGTCACAACCCCAGACACAAGCTTAATGTCCTTCGTTTCCGCCAGTGCATCTTTAATTGCAGTAGAATCCGTACTTCCTGCACGCTCGATTGCATCTGCTAAAAGATAGACAGAATCATAGCCAAGTGCATTAAAGGCGTCAGGTGATTCCCCATTATATTTTTCTTTATATTTCGTTACAAAGTTTTGAATGGTTTCATCTGGATCTTCCGATGAGTAGTGGTTAGTAATAAATGTATTATTCAATGCTTCCGCGCCAGCTAGCTTTACAAGGGTAGGAGAATCCCAACCATCTGCCCCCATAAGTGGTACATCGATACCAATTTCCCTTGCTTGTTTAACAATTATTCCTACCTCTTCATAATATCCAGGAATAAAAATAAATTCTGGGTCTGCAGACTGAATACTTGTTAAGATTGAACGAAAATCAGTATCCTTCGCTACATAAGCCTCCTCCTTTACAATTGTTCCACCAGCCGCTTCAAAGGTTTCCTTGAAAGCAGTACCTAGCCCTTTCGCATAATCGCTTGCATTGTCTGCTAGAATCGCAGCATTTTTAATTCCTAACTCATCAATTGCAAAATTTGCCGCTACTGTTCCTTGAAAAGGATCAATATAGGATGTACGAAAAACAAATTCATTCAATGTTCCATCATCCTTAATCGTTACATTCGGACTCGTACCAGAAGGAGAAAGCAGTACCGTCTCTGTATCATTGGCAATTTGCGCTTGGGCTACCGTATTTCCACTCGTAGCAGCTCCAATAATCGCAGTAACCTTATCCTGACTCGTTAATTTAATTGCCGCATTTGTTGCCTCCGCTGCATCTGATTTATTATCTACTTTAATCACCTTTATCTGCTTCCCGTCGATGCCACCATCTTCATTAATCTCTTCAACAGCAAGCTCAATTCCTTCCGTATCTGATTGTCCATAAGATGCAACCGCTCCAGACAGCTCCATGTTAACACCGATATCGATCGTATCCCCGTTACCATCACTAGTATCGCCTGAATTCTCTGAACCACAAGCTGCAAGTACCATTCCAAGTAAACCTAAGGTGAAAAGAATCTTCATTATGCGCTTCTTCATGACCAAATTCCCCCTCTTCCATTATCTTTTCCAGATAATTTATATCGAGCTGCTTCGTCCTTTATGTATTATTCTGATTAATTATCTGAAAATAAAATATTTATTTATTATTTAATTAATTTATAATATTATAAATCCAAATAGTGAGTTAGTCCAGCTATTTTTTCAATTAGTACACTTTGCAATGTTTGTTGCTATATAGATAAACTGCGAACTAACCAGAAGAGCAATTGCTCTTCTGTTGCTCCATAAATACACCTCGCCGAGATTGTGTGAAAGCATTTAATTTCTTAGCTCTATAAAGGTAAGAAAGCGTTCCCCTGGATTATCACCATTAATTGCTACTCTTGCTTTTATTATCGACGCTTAAATTATCTGAATTGCACAAGGTAAAATTAGTCATTGACTTAATCAAACTTTGAATCTATGATTAGATTTAAATCTTACAAAAATTAAATATACATCAATTCTTATCAAGAGAGACTGAGGGATAGGCCCGATGACGTCTCAGCAACAGGTTCTAAATTAGAATACTGTGCCAATTCCTACAAATGCCGATGCATTTGAAAGATGAGAACTAGGGTGGCTTCTAATAATAGAATCCCTCTTTTCTTATCTACTTAAGAAAAGAGGGATTTTTCGTTTTATCTCTATAATATTCAAGGGGGAACAACAGACGATTGAATTATGGAAGATTTACAAGAGTAACAATGATAAATAGGGGGAGATTGCAATGAGTACTGTAAAAGATCGTAAAGGCGTTTTGTTTCAATCGATTGAAAAGAATAAAGAGTTTTACATAAAAACGAGTCAGGATATCCATGCGAACCCTGAAATAGGCAATAAGGAATTTTATGCAAGCAAAATACATGTAGAAAACCTAAGAAACGCTGGGTTCGATGTTACAACAGCTGTAGCTGGACATGAGACCTCCTTCTATGCCGAGAAAGATAGCGGCATTGGAGGTCCAACGATTGCATTTCTAGCAGAATATGATGCACTACCTGGCATCGGTCATGCCTGTGGTCATAATATTATCGGTACAACAAGTGTTGCCGCAGCTATCGCATTAGCAAAAGCCTTACCAGAAACAGGTGGACGCGTCATTGTACTCGGAACACCAGCAGAAGAAGGCGGACCGAATGGAAGTGCAAAGGGAAGCTTTGTAAAACATGGTTATTTAAAGGACGTCGATATAGCGCTTATGCTACACCCAGCTGGAAAAACATCGCTAACTAGTGAAACACTTGCTGTCGATCCACTTGACTTCCATTTTTACGGAAAACCTGCACACGCAGCTGAAGTGCCTGAGAAGGGAATTAACGCACTTGATGCGGTCATCCAGTTATTCAATGGCATTAATGCCTTGCGCCAGCAGCTGCCATCTGATGTACGGGTTCATGGCATCATTACACACGGCGGAGATGCACCGAACATCATCCCTGAATATGCATCCGCACGTTTCTTCATCCGTGCAGAAACATGGGCAAAAACGATTGAAACATCTAATAAAGTTCGTGCCATCGCTGAAGGTGCAGCACTTGCTACTGGAGCGTCAGTGACAATTGAACGTTTCCAAAATGAAGTGAAAGACTTTGTACTCAATAGTGTGTTGGATAATGTGTTGCAGGAAGAGCTCGAGGCACTCGGCGAAGTGGTTCATACGGAACAACCTAAAGGAAGACAATCCACTGATGCTGGAAATATTAGCTATGAAGTGCCAACTGCACATGGGCATATCAAGATTGGTCCAGACGATCTCATTGCCCATACAGCTGAATTCCGAGAAGCAGCTAAATCGGAGCTAGGAGATCAAGCATTGATTACCGGAGCGAAGGCACTAGCATCAACAGGGTACCGTTTACTAACAGACTTCGAACTGTTACATCGGATAAAAAAGGAATATGAGAGCGCACTAGCAGAGAAACAGCAATAGAGGGGAATATAGGCTGAAGTGACGACAGGTCGTTTCAGCTTTTTATTTTGGATAATAAGATGTTGAGAACTTGCGAAGCACTGATGCAATCTTACTTAACCTCGCACGCTAACATTCGTTGCTGAATTTTCCCAATAAATTCTATTCCACATCTCCCTATAAAAATGGAGGTATAATGCTGACACCAATCATTTTTTCGGATAAAATATTTGAATGGTACCACAACATACATTTTTTCTAATACGCTTTATAGCTTCTTAAGGAGGTACTATTTTCATGAAAAATTTAATTGTTATTGCCGGCTCACTTATAATAGCATTTGCCTTTAACTTCTTCCTCGTACCGCACGGCATTTTGAGCAGTGGAATAAGTGGGATTGCCATCTTACTCGGAATTCTTACACCGTTTAATACAGGCTTACTAAATCTAATACTTAATCTGCCTTTACTTATTTTAGGCTATTATAAGCTTGGGAAGAAAATTACCATCAATACTATGGTTTGCGTCGTATCGCTTTCCGTATTTTTATACTTATTGCCAGTCATTACCGTTACCGACAATATTCTGCTCTCATCTATTTTCGGTGGGGTAATTGGCGGGCTTGGGATAGGGTTCGTCATGAAATACTCTGGAACTTCTGGCGGGCTTGATATTATTGCCATCATTGTTTCACGAACTAGTAATTTCAGTGTCGGTCTGCTGCTTACAGGAATGAACGGTGTAATTGTACTAATCTCCGGCGCGGTCTTTAATTGGGACATCGCATTATACACCCTGCTCTCGATTTACATAACAGGGAAAATGATCGACAAAGTACACACAGACCATATCAAACTAACGATGCAAATTGTCACGACTAAAGGGGAATTAATCCGTGACGAATTACTAGCATCAATCTACCGCGGAATTACCGTAATGAATGGTTACGGCGGCTATACAAAAGAACCAAAGCAGATCATTATGATGGTCGTGACACGCTATGAGACATTGCAAATTAAGGAAATAGTCCGCAAGCATGATGATAAGGCATTTATTAATGTCTATGAAACTGTTGAGGTCGATGGAGAATTCGCACAGAATACAAAGAACTAACTTATGCTCATCTTTAACAGCCCCGATTGCAATCATGCAACCCGGGCTATCTGCTTCCTTATTATCGAGCAGAATTCAATATTTATTAAACATTCTTCCATACCTTTGCATATTTCTTTTGATATTTAGCGTCTGCTTCCTTTTCAATTAAGTCTAGGGCGATTCGCTTAATTCCCGCTTCCTGTATTTCGTCATACAGGTTTCTCAAGTCTTGAATGATATCAAATCGGACGAGCGTGTAATTTTTCTCTCCCTCATTTGTTTCAAATCGATTAACAAGCTGATTAACGACCATGTCTCTCTGTTCCTTCCCCGCGAGCGCAATTCGCCAAATCGCCTGCAAACTATGTCTTGCAGTAACTGTTCGTTTATCCTTCGTCACTTCCCAAACAGTAGGAAAATCCGTTAGCATCCTTTTTTCTGGATCACTAATCGCTAAATTGGCAAGAAACTGCGCATAGCGTGAGCGTTTATGATTATCAGGTGATGTCAATCCTATAATTAATACATCCCAAACTTCATATGCCCAGTCCACTTCTTGCTTTGTTGCTTCAATTATATTCATAAATGCCTGATACTGAAGATTCTTATCTTCTGATTCCAGATTATCAAAATTTGCTTGCATCGCTGTGTCCATCTATTCCACTCCCCTAAGAAATCGGTTTGCTTTCATACTTAGTTTACCAAATAAGGGGCGAAGGATAAGCTTTTCTAAAAAAAAACTGGAAAAGTGACGCGTAAAGTTTTATAGTTTTATATAGATTCAGTTGAAAGTGAGGGCACAACATGGGCCGTAAATGGAATAATATTAAAGAAAAGAAAGCATCAAAGGATGCAAACACTAGTAGAATATATGCAAAATTTGGTCGTGAAATATATGTAGCAGCAAAACAAGGGGAGCCAGATCCAGAGGCAAACCAAGCATTAAAAGTTGTACTTGAGCGCGCAAAAACATACAGCTTGCCAAAGCATATCATTGATCGAGCAATTGAAAAGTCAAAAGGCGGAGACGAAGAAAACTATGACGAAAATCGTTATGAAGGCTTTGGACCCAATGGATCAATGGTCATTGTTGATACATTAACGAATAATGTTAATCGTACGGCATCTGAAGTACGTGCTGCATTCGGTAAGAATGGCGGAAACATGGGTGTTAGTGGCTCCGTAGCATATATGTTTGATCATGTTGCTGTTTTTGGTATCGAAGGAAAATCAGAAGAAGAAGTACTTGAGCTTTTAATGGAAGCAGATGTGGAAGTCCGTGACATCTTAGACGAAGATGGAACGATTATCGTTTATACAGAGCCAGATCAATTCCATACAGCACAGGAAGCATTTAAAAGTGTTGGCATTACCGAATTTACGGTTGCTGAGCTAACCATGCTTGCACAAAATGATGTCACTCTCCCTGCGGATGCATTGGAACAGTTCGAGAGAATGATTGATGTATTAGAGGAATTAGAAGACGTTCAACAGGTTTATCATAATGTTGATTTAGGTGAATAATTTAGAAAAGCAGACCAGGTGAAGGTAACTGGTTCCCTTTAAGAGTACAAAACATTAAATAACAATCCTTTTAGCAGTTCAATTATCATATAAATTGGACTGCTTATTTTTATTGATTTATCAATGTTTATATATAAAAGTAACATTATTAGCAGCAGCTAATTTGACAAGGTGACATAAATTCCTGACATCCGAAAAACACATAAGCTAAAACGTTTACCAAAATATATGTTAAAATCTAAATAGACTGATATTTTGTACAGAAATTTATGATGAAGTAAATATAGAGATTGTGAAGATATTCACTTAAACTAATGGGGCAGGTTAGTTGAACAAGGCATTTGAGTTATAATTACATTAAAATTTCGATAGAGGTAATAAACTGAAACTTATTTTACTAGCTGCGCCAATACTTTCTGCAATGTTTTGATAGCTTTCGTTTTCAGTTAAATAGTGTTCCACCGCTTGTAATTTAACTTCTACTGTATATTTAGACATAAAAATACCCCGTAAATGTTAGTTGGTGTCTAACATTTATAGGGCAGTTCAATATAGGAGTTTTTTGATAAGCAATTTTAGCGCATAGCACATAAATGGCTACTGTAAATTTAGAAACGCCCCCCGGCAGCGAAGCCTTTTGGAGAGATACGTTCAATTTCTTTGAAATCCGCTGGAGTAAGTTGAACCTGCAGAGCACCAAGATTCTCCTCCACCCGGTCTGTTCGTCTTGTGCCAGGAATTGGTACAATGAAGTCTTCTTGGGCGAGGAGCCACGCCAATGCAAGTTGAGCAGATGTACACATCTTTTTAGAAGCCATCTCTTCAATCTGCGCTGCGACTTCCACATTTTTAATGAAGTTATCACCTTGGAACCGTTCATAATTTCTCCTATAATCATCCTTTGTCAAATCCTCGAACTTTTTAACTTGCCCTGTCAGGAATCCCCGTCCAAGCGGGCTATAAGGTACAAAACCAATTCCCAATTCTTTGAGAAGCGGAAGTACTTCATCTTCTACTTCTCTACTCCATAAGGAATACTCCGTTTCCACTGCAGTAATGGGATGAATGGCGTGCGCACGACGTATGATATCAACAGGTGCTTCGGATAGACCGATAAAACGAATTTTCCCCTCTTTGACCAAGTCGGTCAACGTTCCTATGGTTTCTTCAATAGGGGTATTCGGATCGTAGCGGTGTTGATAATATAGGTCAATGTAATCCAATCCGAGATTGGATAAGCTAGCATCCAGCGATTTTTTGATATACGCCGGATCACCTTTAGGCCCCTGGGTATGCGTTACACCAAATTTCGTGGCAATCACCGCTTTATCCCGTCTAGACTTAAGCGCACGCCCTACCAACTTCTCATTTTCTCCAAACCGTTGCTGTGCAAATTCACCATAAATATCCGCTGTGTCAAACATAGTGACGCCGATATCCAGCGCCTCATGAATCACACGAACCGATTCCTCGTTATTCGGCATCATCATGGTTCCGAGACCTAATGCTGAAACCTCTAATCCCTCTCGTCCAAGTTTCCTTTTTTGTATAGCTTCCGAATTCATCCATTTTACCTCCTAGATTTAATGGAACCCATTTTTGGGTTTGCACTTGCCCAATCTCTTATCTAGATTTATCTGAAGTTGGTATTGAAGTTGCTGTCTTAGATGATGCAGGACGTGTCATACGTTCTGTCATGATGGCCGTAAATTTTCGTGTTAGAAAGCGAGCGCTTTGAGCCAGCCAATAATTGGAGGTGCCATCTATGATATAGCTTCGCCCTTTATCGATTCCACGGAAGCCAGCTTTCACAACTGACTCGGGAGTGCCGTTAATTCCTCCTGGCATTTCCTTCGTGCCAATCACATCGAAAAATTCCGTCTTGGTCGTTCCCGGGCATAATGCAAGGACACGCACCCCAAGATGGCGGTTTTCTGCAAAGATTGACTCAGTGAAAGAAAGAACAAATGCTTTGCTCGCTGCATAAGTGGCCATATATGGGATTGACTGAAAGGAGCCAAGGGAAGCTACATTTACAATAATCCCATCCTTCTGCTGCTGCATATAGGGTAAAAATTGATGGGTCATATCAACGAGCGAAGCTATATTCAGGCTAATCATGTCCTGTTCCCGCTCACTTGAAATCTCTTCGAAACGACCGTGGGTACCGAAACCTGCATTATTGATTAGAATGTTCACGTTCAGATTTAGCTTTCCGATTTGTTCAGCCAACAGACGCGTCGCAAATGTTTTGGATAAATCAACCGGTATGGCATACGCCCTAATGCCGTATGTGGATGACAATTCCTTCGCCAGCGTCTCTAATTTGTCCTTCGAACGCGCTACCACAATCACATGGCAGCCTCTAGCAGCCAGTTCCGTAGCGTATGCCTTTCCAATCCCTGCTGAAGCACCGGTAACCAGTGCTACCTTTCCTTTGTAATCGACCATTGAAAAACCTCCTAGAATAAAATTTTAATTTCTGGATTACTTATCTCTCTTTAGAATATTTATTCCACTTCACTATAGTTATTAAATAGAAAGAAGTCAATGAATTTCGGAATATATATTCTAAAATTATGCATTAATCACTTTAAATCACTTATTAAAAACAAATATACACCTTTTTATAGAATATTTATTCCGCAGTTTGACACATTATCAATCAAACTGTATTATAAATTAGAATAATTATTCTTTAGTGAGGTGCGAAATGAGTAAACGTGAAGACATTTTGGTTGCAACACTTGATTTAATTACCGAAGAGGGCTTGCAGTCCGTTACCTTTTCGAAAATATTCAAGAGGGCAAATGTAGGTTCTAGCACCTTTTATAATTACTTTAACAGCAAAGAGGAACTAGTTAGTGAGCTCTTTATGAATGCTCGTACTCATATGGGAGAAACAGTTATGACTGGGAATGATTCTAGTCAGACTGTCTATGAAAGAATAAAAGGTATTCTTAAAAGCACGGCGGATTATGCACTCAACTATCCCAAGGAACTTTCGTTTATTGAGAACTATTGCGAGTCACCATATATCTCCGAAGAATTGAGGAATAGGTTAGATCCCTCGGCCATTGAAATTTTTTCAATCATTGAGCAGGGGCAAAAACAGGGCATTATCCGGGAAATGGATATCATATTATGTTGCCAACTTGTCACCGGAATGGTCAACTCCGTGATAAAAGGCTATTTGGCAGGAAAATATTCTCTTGATGAATATCAAATTCAGCAGACTATTGAAGCTTGCTGGAAAGCAATTAAGGTTTAATGAAAGAGCTTGTGTCGATTAATACTAGGTGGGGATTCACAACAAGTATCCAGAAAGTGTTCCTCAATGGTAGAATTTTTTACACGATTCATAATCAGTACTGGGGAAAATGGTACGGAAAAGAAGAGTTAACAGGTGCACTAAGTATTGCTTTTTAGGACTTGCTGTTTCTTCAGATTGAAGCATGTATAAACGTTGATAATATACCTTATTAGCAGAAGAGAGCTGTTGTGGAATTTGACTGTGTCGTAAAGAGGTTGTCTATGAATATGAGTAGTGGACTGGCCATCTGGTCTATTACAAATTCCAATAATCCTTATTGAGCTAACTGGTGCGTTAGTCAAATAGAGCAACGTCACTAGGTGGTTACCGACACCCGAAAGTAACAGCGTCGTGAATTTGATAGCACACATTTCGGTTGTTGTTCATCAATGGTTTTGAAACCGAATACTTCGGTATACTGTTGGAAAACAGTTTGACTTTGATCGAACGATCGATTATAATCGGTTTATGGAAAATAAAACCGAAAACAAAATGGAACTTATCTATCAGACAACCATTGCACTTCTCAATGAAATAGGGCTATCTGATATATCCATGTCCAAAATTGCGAAAAGGGCAAGCATCTCTTCATCATCCATTTACTTTTATTTTGAAAGTAAAGAAGACTTACTGATTAAACTATATTTTAACCTCAAGGATCAAATGCATCAGGAGATGTTTAGAGGCATAACGGCGGATATGTCAGTCAGGGATGGTTTTGAGAAAATCTTGCGTAATTATTCCAATTATATTGTGAATAATAAAGCTAACTTTCTGTTAATGGAACAGTTTCTTGACTCTCCGTTTATACGCAAAAGCTGTAAAGATCAAAATGGTGGTGTGTTCAAGCCGATTTATGCTCTATTCGAGAGGGGGATCAAAGAAGGACTATTCAAGGATTTGGAGACCAATCTTCTGGTTACCTACTCCTGTCTGCCATTTGTTCAAATGGGGAAAGAGTATATAAATGGTGAATATGAATTCAGTTCTGCTAATATAGATATAATGATTCAAATGAGCTGGAATGCTATTAAAGCATAAACAGCCCTTTTTTTGAAGTAAGTTGAACGAACGTTCGATAATTTTTAGGGCATATTGAACGAACGTTCGACATTTTTTTTAATGAAAATTGAACGAACGTTCGATAGAAAGGAGGTGAACGTCATATGCTTTCTAACAACAGCCAATGGCATCCTGATGCGTAGGAAAGCCTGTTGAAGAATTGATTTTATTTATTTAGATTCAATATCCATTTTATATTAGGAAAACGGAGGATCAGAAGCATTATGAAGGACTACAACATGAAGAGCTACAAATTGATTATTTATTTTCTTGCACTAGGTGCGACCGTGGTCGGTACGGCCGAATCGATTATTACTGGAATTCTTGACATGCTTGCCTCTGATATAAATGTATCAATAGGTCTTGCCGGACAATTAGTTACTGTGTATTCCCTTGCCTACGCATTGGGTACGCCGATTCTAATCGCAATCACATCAAAAGTAGATCGTAAAAAGCTATTATTGGCAGCATTATGTATTTTCGTTTTCGGCAATATCATTGCTGTTCTAAGCCCTAATTACGCATTACTTATGATTTCCCGGGCTGTCTTGGGAGTAAGCGCAGGCGTTTTTGCCGTAGTTGCTTTGGGTGTAGCTGCACAAATAGCTCCGCCGGAGAAAAGAGGAAGTGCTATCGGTACTGTCTTAATGGGAACAAGTCTTTCACTCGTCATCGGACTTCCTTTAGGCACTTTGATCGGGGAGTACATGGGATGGCGCTGGATCTTCGCTATACTTGGCGTAATTACCATAATAATGACTGTTCCCATCGTAAAAGCCGTTCCTAAGTTATCCGGTCAAGAAGCGATTCCGCTATCTAAACAACTGGCCGTACTCAAAGAATTCAAAGTAATAAGTGGCTTGTTAACTTCTTTGTTCTTTATTACAGGTTATTCTGTTGTTTCTACGTATCTAGCTCCATTGCTGCGCGAAAACGCAGGTCTTAACTCCAATACAATCAGCCTTGTCTTGCTAGGCATGGGACTAATGGCAGTTGTAGGATCGCGTGTAGGAGGTTACGGAGCTGATAAATGGGGAATTGGTCGTACACTGATTGCAAGTCTGCTCCTTCATGTGATTGCCCTGTTTTTTCTCCCGATTGTTGCGGTCACCTTTTCAGGTGCCTTGTTCATACTAGCTCTTTGGATGCTTGGAGCTTGGACAACGGCCCCAGCACTGCAGTTTAGTCTGGTTACTATGGCTCCTCAATCAACCGATATTATTTTGAGTTTGAATTCCTCTGCATTCCATCTTGGTGTCGCCTTGGGGGCAGTTCTAGGTGGTGTGGTTGTCGAACAACTCTCCCTATCATCGATTGGTTGGGTCGGAGGGCTAATCGTATTGCTTGCAACTGTATTTGCAGTGAATTCGATTGCTTTGAAAAATAAACAGAATGTAGCAGAACAACTCAAAAGAGTATAGGAAAAAGATATCGAAATGCAAAACATACCGTTTTGTGATTACAACATTGAACATGAGGAGTGATTTTTTTATGGAGAAAAGAGCACTTGGATCAAGCGGGCTGGAAGTATCAGCTCTTGGATTAGGCTGCATGTCCATGTCGGACTTTTACGGCAGCGACCGGGATGAACAAGAATCCATACGGACGATTCATCGTTCACTGGAACTTGGTGTGGGTTTCTTGGATACCTCGGATATGTATGGTGTCGGCGAAAATGAAAGACTGGTGGGAAAAGCGATCAAAGATCGACGTCATGAGGTCACTTTGGCTACCAAGTTTGGGGTAGTACGAGACAAAGGGCCGATGTGGGAATATAACGGAAGAGCGGAATATGTTAAGGCTGCCTGTGAGGCAAGCTTGCGCAGATTAGGCGTTGACCACATCGACCTGTATTATCAGCATCGTATTGATCCCTACACTCCAATCGAGGAGTCTGTAGGAGCGATGGCTGATCTGGTGAAGGAAGGGAAGGTCCGTTATATCGGCCTTTCAGAAGCCTCGCCAGCTATGATTCGCAGAGCACATGCGGTTCATCCAATATCTGCGGTGCAAACGGAATATTCCTTGTTGTCCCGAGACGTGGAGGACGAAGTCCTTCCTACCTTGAGAGAACTTGGCATCGGCTTTGTAGCCTATAGTCCGCTTGGACGTGGTTTCTTAACAGGTACGATTCAACGATACGAGGATTTGGGAAACGACGACATCAGACGAAACTTCCCTAGATTTCAGGGACAAAACTTACAGAAAAACCTTCAATTTGTCGCCCGGATTCAAGAGATGGCTGATGAAAAGGGGTGTACCGCACCGCAATTGGCGCTGAAATGGATATTGATGCAAGGCAGCGATATCGTACCTATTCCAGGAACGAAAAGAAGAAAGTATTTGGATGAGAATATTGGATCTTTGCAGGTTGAGCTTACGGATTCTGATCTTAAACGAATCCATGAAGTTGCGCCAAGAAACGTTGCCGCAGGACATCGATAATATTTCTGTCTGCGATCAACACGATAAGGAGGATCAGCTATGGCTGAATATACAGATAACTTTGAAATAGGCATCAATACTTTTCTAGAGAACTCACCGGATCCCGTAACGGGCAAGAGGATTAACCATCCCGAGCGGATTCGGAACGGGATCGAAGAAATCGTTATAGCCGATCAAGTCGGCCTTGATGTGTTTGGAATCGGAGAGCATCAACGGTCGGATTATGCCTCTGAATCGCCAGCCGTGGTGCTTGCAGCGGCTGCAGCTTTAACCAAGCAAATTCGGCTCACGAGCGCCGTTACCGTTCTTTCCTCAGATGATCCGGTTCGAGTATATCAATCTTTCTCAACGTTGGATAGCATCAGTAACGGCAGGGCGGAGATTATGGTGGGTAGAGGATCCTTTATTGATTCATTTCCATTGTTTGGATATAGCTTGAATGACTACAGCGAATTGTTTGAAGAACACCTTGAGTTGCTTCTGAAGATTAGAGCTTCGGAAAAAGTCACATGGCGAGGTGGTCATCGCCCCGCGATCCATGATCTTGGCGTCTATCCGCGATCCGTCCAAGAATCGCTTCCGGTGTGGGTCGGAACCGGAGGGCGCCCAGAGTCGGCCATTCGAGCAGGAGCGCTGGGGCTGCCCATCGTCTTCGCCATAATTGGCGGAATGCCGGAAAGATTTGCTCCGTTAGTCGAATTGTATAAACAAGCTGCTGCCGAGTTACACTATCCTTACACGTCGGTTCAAATGAATGAACTCGGCAAAGTGTTAGGATGGCCGCCATACAGCCGTGCATCCTACGATACTGCGCGTAGTATTGATGGCGCCCTTTATGTTGGCGATCCTGAATATGTCGCGGAGAAGATTCTTCTCGTCCGCAAAAATCTAGGAACAAACCGTTTTTTCTTACATCTAAATATCGGTACATTGCCGCATCGCGAAGTCTTGCGCGCCATCGAGTTGTTTGGCACCCGCGTCGCACCGATTGTTCGAAAAGAGATTGCTCGAGAGAGCAAGCAAACAACCATTTGAAATCGCCTTCCCTAAGGTGGAGTCATGGATAAAGGAGTTTAGATGAGTATGACGCTAAAGTCAGCGATTGATGACAATGATGATGCATCCAGGGAACCTGGAATCGCTTTGAAGTTAGATCATCCTGTTGAAACTTCTCTTCCTCCTGTTAGTGCCGGATTTTCAGAGGATGGTCGTCTTACTGTGCGAGTAGGGTCTGATTTTCTGGTAGGAGATATGTTTCTTGCGGATATTCTGGAAACGATTATTGCAAATGAAAGTTTCATATATATGTATTTGAACGAGGATGTGTTATCCCTTAGCAATTTGTTGCTGAAGTCAGAACTCGTATTATTATCTGAAAGACTTAAAGAACACTTTGCTAAAACGATCAGCCATCCTATTGACCCTTTCCAGCCTGAAGAAATTGTCGGATTATTGAGTCTTGACGCCGCTTCAATAAGCAACGAGGCTAATAAAGATCTTTTGCTTGAGAATTTAGATGATGTATTGGTGAGACGTTTTGGTTTAATTTCCGATACAGGCAAGTATAGAGAGTCTTGGGGCAATAACAGAGCATTAGAGATTAATAATGAAGGAACTGCACACTCGACACTGAAAGTTACGTTGAATAAGGATGAGGGAACACTTATGTTCCTTGATTCTTATTTTAAAGCAGAAGTCGTTTCTACGTACGGAAATACAGCAATAGGTGCATCTGAGACGGTTACAGCCATTACCAAAACGATAACAGTATTTGAACGTATCATCCCTCAGCTTGGGATGTACTATGCTTTATCTCAAGCTAAGATCGCCTTGCTTCGTTTAGGATGGGGATCAGAGGACTTGAAACGAAACGACAGCGTATTAAAAAACTGGATTAGCGATGCTGCCGCAAAGCTGGTACCTTCAAGGAGAATGCCCAGCGAAACCACGATTTTATATTTCATGAAGGCGACTTTAGCGGATGGTTCCGAGATTAATGGGATGTGGCCCAATACATTATCAGCCGATTTATTTTACAACCTTGAAAGCGGTCTTGTAGAAAAGTATGTTTCCGAGCATGAACATTACTTGGAACTGAAGGATGGAAAAAGATTCACCATTGCTAACACGGCGGATGGGGGTGTATCCGTCAGAGTCGTTTCGGATCATACTGCTGATACGCATCATATCCTTCATTTCTATTACGATACCGAAAGTTTGGACAAAGGTTTACTATTAGCAGGTGCAGACTGCACAGTTTCTTTACTTGGTCAAAAAAGCAATACAGCCAGCCCTTATAAAACAGTGCATTTGAGAGCCCCTCGGGGCAAGGAATTTAGATTTGTCATGTGGGGATCAAATAATTTTGATGTTTATGTAGTTGAAGAGGGACTTGGTGGGGTTTATACAATAAATGATACTTTGGGCAGTTAACTACCTATGTCAAAAGAGATTGAAAGTAGGGTAAGTTCACTTGTCGTTTTCGTTTTCTAAGCACTAAGCTAGGCCCGTAAGGGGGCACTACGTTTTGCCGAATTGGGTTTACCCGGACCGCTTCGCTTTCAACCTGCATCCTGGAGCTTGATTTGATAGATGAGTATAAAATTACGGTTTCACCCGTCCTGATTGACAGCGGGTTGCCGTTATTCCAAGGTCTCAAGGAGAAGATCAATCTTAAACTTATCGAAAACAAGACATTTGATTCTGGAGCCATAGGCCTCGTTTACCAGAAGGTTAGATGACCTTGTCTCCTAAAGTAGATTACGCTAACCTGATTACGTTAGCACAATAAAAGCAGCGGCAGTCTAGGTCTTTCGAGTTCCTAGACCGTCACTGCTTTTTTTACGAGTCAGTCTAATTCAGTTTGTCGGGTGATCGTGTCGTTAAGATTGGATCTTCCACAAACGGGCGAAATTGTTACATAAGCTTCTCTGTTTCTTCTTTTCCTATATGGTGCGATAATCAAAGAAGGATTATCGCACCAGTTTGTTGAAGTTATTAAAAAATGTCAATCTCAGAGCTCGCCGAAAAAGCAGGAGTTGCGAAGTCCTATTTAAGTTCTATTGAACGAAATTTGCAATCCAATCCTTCGATCCAGTTTATCGAGAAGATTAGTAATGTGTTGGGAGTCTCTATAGACGACTTAATTAATACCAAGGAAAACGATTCATCTGAATTAGACAGCGAATGGTTACGAAGGAGTTGACGTATTATTTTAGAAAATATATTTGCTGTCATAATCTTTTTGTTAATACTAGGGTTTTGCTTTTTATTAATGTATCCAGGTTTTAGAATCATATATAAAACAACACAAATGTCAAAAAAAAATAGTGATACAGAGTTAACAAGGGAATTAGATTCATTGAAACAGCGGGTTGAGTTGCTTGAAAGAAAATTAGATAACAGATAAAAGAAATAAACACTAATTCGTTATTCAGTTAACTGGTGCAATCCTTAAAGAAGGAAAATGCACCTTTTTTGTTGAATTTATACTATAGAGTTAGTAAAGATGAATAAGTAGAAAGGATATGTTTGTTTGGCATTAAATGTTGATTTATCTAAATTTAAAGTTAAAAGAGGTAAGACTGAAGTAGTTGATGAATGGATGAACTTTTTAAACGAACATATTGATCAAGTACTCTTAACTTTAAAAGGTGAGAAAATGTATGTACGGGTGGCGTCAAGAAAATGCGGATTTACAACGCTAAGCACATTTCCCTGACGCCACCCGAGAATAGACTCTTAAAATGGAGAATTAATTTTCCTGTAACTCTTTCACTTTTCTATAAAATGTTGTCTTTTTATCCTCTGTCGTAGTCAATGATTCTCATTATGAGAATCAAAAAGCATTAGATATGCAAAAAAATTAGGTGTGTCTTGTTTAACATGAGATGTGTCGATTCCACGTTCGATAAGCATATCCACTTTTAGTTCTTCGCAATTGGAGGTTATTTCATTTAACTGGGATTCAATAATGACAAGTATTCTTTCATTACCGGAGTTAATCTTCATATGATTGTAGTAATAATCACTTTTTTCATTTTTTACTACTTCATACGAAATGAAATTTAAGTTATCCAAGTTAGATATTATAGGGTCGTTTTTGTGTGCATGAGTATAGTTAAGAATTGTCATTTTCAAGAAAATAATTTCAGATTCAGATAATTCTGTTTCGACAAGATCTAATTTTTTTTGAAATGCGGAGATAACGTCATTAACTGATTGTAACGGTCGAATCTTATGGGAATATTGCTGTTTCAAATATGCTTGGTACTCATCATGATCCACTTAATCACCTCAATAAAAAAAGAAATGAGAGATGCTCTAGAGAACATCTCGATATTATTACTATAGCATATAATCGCATAGGGTACTTTAACTATACCAACAGTTACTTCTGATCTGTACCTTAGTTTCCTTAATTGGGCTTCTTGAATAAGCCATGATGTTTGCTGTGAATCAATAAGTATAAAGTTTTATTGAATTGGCCATTGTCCAACAATATTCGTGGTACTCAACCAACCGGAGCTTGTTACATATAGACCAGAATTGTTACGCATGAAAATATAATGGCCTTGCTATTATATTTTTATAATAAAGAGTTTGGATTTGAAGATTGGAATAAGATAAGTAATCCAGATATTTATTTATTAAAGTCAGAAAACAATGAAATAACATGTGAGCGTATATGGAGTTGAAATGTTAGCTGAGATTGTTAACATTTTCACTTGAACTAACGGGTGCATTACTTCAAGAAGGAGTTCGCACTCTCTTTATTGAAGTATAAAGAGATGTAAGTGCTGCGGTAATAACGAATTAAATAAAAGAGAGGGGAATTTTTTTGGGACAAAGTACTACACATACATACACACCGCCAAAACATTTTGTTTCAGCTGCAACTATTGTAATTAATGATAATAAGGAAATTCTGTTAATCAAAGGTCCTATGAGGGGTTGGGAAATGCCAGGTGGAATAGTTGAATTAGGAGAATCATTGAAAGATGGTGCGATTAGGGAAACCAAAGAAGAAACCGGCATAGATGTTGAAATTTTAAAGTTCTGTGGCATATTTCAAAATGTAAAGAAATCAATTTGCAATACACTCTTTTTAGCTAAACCTATTGGTGGCAACTTAACAACCTCAGCAGAAAGTTTGGAAGTAGGTTTTTTTCCTATTGAACAAGCCTTGAAAATGGTTACGGTAGGAAATTTCAGAGAAAGAATTGAATACTGTCTTGATAATAGCAAACACCCTTTTTATATAGAATTTTAGATTTCATGGAAATTAGAGATATTGGTATTTGTTCTTCAACAAAATGGTGCTTTAACACAATAAGCAGATCGTCTATACGGCGGTCTTTTTTTAACTAATGGGGCAGAGCTGAAGAAGGAAATAGAAAATAAAAGTAGAATTTATTTAAAGGATTGAAATTCTTATTCTGAGTCAGAATAGTTAAACAACGATTAATTAATTGGGAGTTAGAAGATGAAAAATAAAAAAAGAAATAGAGACGGCTTTTTTAAAGATACCCTAATTGAGTTTTTATTTGAATTGGTTTGGAACATCTTAATGTTTATACCAAGAATGATAATTCGCTTAATAGGGAACATTTGGTGAAGTAGTTAGTCAAAATAGAGCTAACGAGGGCGATTACAAATAAGAGCTGTCGTTTTTTTACAACTAGATAGGTTAGTGGAAGAAGAAACTTATGATAGAGTATTTCCGACTATATATAAAGGGGGTAATACATTGGCTAAAAAGTTATTTTACGTACTGATTGCATTAGCGTTATTTATGATTAGTGGATGTTCTAATGAAGGGGAAGCAACCACAGTAACAAGTGACAGTATTGATGCTGAAGAAGTCTTAACATTGAATCCTGATGCTGATATTTTCCAGTATGATGGAGTTATTTATGAAACTAATATCGATTGGGTTGAAGAATTGTCTTTAACAAAAGACGTTCAAATCGGTGAAATAAAAACAAAAAATGATAGTAATACAGATTTCAAAGATGAAATGGCAAATAAACTTCCAGTTGGTGCAAAGATTTTTTCAGCCAAGGAAAGAGGAGATATTTTAATCGTTGAATTAGAAGGAGAAATCTTGAAATACCTTGCAATAGTTGAAGGGTAATCAATAACAGTCAATGATTGTGAAAAACAACCTTTTTAAACATACAGGGCAGGATTGTTTAAAAAGGTTACTGAATTTATAAGGGAAATACGTATGGAAGCCAGTGGATACAAGGGAGGAGAATTATGAAGAAAACAATTAAACTACTTATTTTCGGGATTTTAGGGGTACTTTTAATATTTATGGTTATTGGAATAGTTTCTTTGTATTCTACATCCAAGTCCGAGAACCAAATGCCAATTGAGATGGTAGCTTTCAGTAGTTTAACTGATGAAGAAAGTGCTTTAATTCCAGTAAGCCCAAAGGATTCAATTGTAAAACAAGTACCTGTTAATAATGATATAAAAGCATCAATTGATAAAAATTATGCCAAAGACAAAGTTTATTCTGTTACTTTTAATAACACTGAGACTGATACCACTGGAAACCTTGTAGTGTTTGTTGGTTTGGATAAAAAAACAGTTCTTGGGAAATGGTTCACCAGTGAATAAAAAAGGTTCTTCAACTAACTGGTGCTTTACTTTAATAAGGATTGTACTCAAAAAATTTATAAAACATAATCTTTTGAGTCAATCTCTTATTTTTAATGATTTTATGAATGGTGAAATAGCGTTCATGTAAGAGAGTATGGCATAGGTGCCTTACCAGTTAAATTGTAATGGTGTAATTTCGTTCAAGCGTGGATATATTACTTGAACCACTCCATGGTATAAACTTAGTTGAATTAGTTGTGGTTCGGTTGGTTCAGGGAGTTGGATAGTTCGTTCAAAGTCTCCATAATATCGTTCTGTTACGATGGCTGTTTCTGGTGAAAGCGATGGTTGCTGAACCGTTCCCTTAATGATTAATTGATGTCTTGACTGTAAAGATATGTGAATAGCTTTCGGGTCTATTCCAGGAGCTTCAATCAAAATATAAATATGCGTACCATCATTATAAACATCGATTTTAGGATAATCTGTTTCTTTCTTTAGATCTACGGAATCCTTCTTTTCTTCTCTTTTGAAGAATTTTTCTGGTGGATATTTATCATTCATATTAGGCCATAATCCGCTTTTTTGGAAGCTATGCGTAAAGTCAACCCACTTTTTTACTTTCTCCACATCCATAACATCACCCCACTAATATCCACTTAGACCTGACCAACCATTGGCAGTGATGGGTTTGCTATTTGATCTTGATCACTAACATCTGAATCAGCAATACTTGTATTTAATTGTGATCTAGCACCAGACAAATCCCCCATAGAAAAGTTAACACCAAATAACTTTGTATTAGAGGTATGACTGTTATGAACAGTTGGACCAAAATCTAGATTTCCATTTTGTGTTACACCGTTTACCTTAATACCTGAAATGTTTATCTGATAAGGCATATGAATTCTCCTTTTTTTAAAATTCTCCGAGTTTTAGGTTTGGAAGCCCTATATTGGCTGAATCGGCATTTCCGATGTCTGTTTGATCATTTACATCTGGATCAATATAAATATTTTCCATCATTGCTTCATTGTTTGATAAATCACCATAAGATGAATTTACGCCCTGGGATTTAATTTTGGAACTATGACTATTATGCACTGCTTCACCGATTGTTATTGAGCCATTACCTGAAATACTATTAACTTTAAAATTATATAGGTTAATCGTAATGTGCATCTTACTCATCCTTATGAAGTCTTTGATGTACTATATGTAAGTTTATACGTATAAGTTCATGTGGAAAGGGCGGACGGTTTTTCTATTCTCCCCGTTCTGACTAATCGGCTAACTCTGCATTATAAAATAGTGTCGTTTTTCTTATATTTCTCTTTATTCGTCTTATGAATCTTCTTACTTAACTGGAAAGGATAACAAACCATGCAAAAGTAACTCCCGAAAAAGTAGTTATGCTACATAATCGGATTTTAGTTCCATTTCTGCACTAAGTTTTTCTCGTCGATTCCTTTCCAGAATAATAAAACAGCAATTAGAATGGTCAAGACGATTCCACCCATATGAGATATATGGTATGTAAATCAAAATCAATGTTAATATCAAATAAGATATATGTTAAGTTATGTCCGTAATAAAATAGATATTTCTCATCGGTTTTGTTGGTTCCTTCATCTCTGGAATGGTTGGGATAGGTGGATCAATCATTATATATTCAATGTTATTATATATCCCTGCAATGATTGGGCTATTTCGGGCACATTGCCATTCAAGTATTGTTTGCAACCATTGGTAGCGTATGGGCATATCGAACAAAACCTTAACCATTTATATGTGTGCTGCTATTCTGATTGGGTATTTTAGTTCCCAGTCCACGTCTGAAAATGGATCAGCTTTTAGAAGACATGCTCATAAATAGGTATCTAACGTATATTGTTAATAAATACCTTTTTAGGAGGGATGTGTTTTGTACTACTACAATGATCCGTATTTGAACAATTTCATTAAGGGGTATAATTTTGATACGCAATATCTATATCCAAGTACAGGAAGTCATTGGTATAGAAATACTGGTTCTATCAATAGAGTTAAATCTTTTTCCAAAGAGGAAGCAGCAGCAATCGCATTACTTTTAGGCATTGATTTTAATAAAAGCAAGTTTGATTTAGATGAGTTCTGGATAGGGGTAAATACAGAACTTGAACATGGAAAAATATCCAGCCAAACGAATGTTACAGACGATAATCCTTTAATTACTGGGAAAATTGCATTGGCTCATCTTAATGAGTTTCCTGATTACTACAAAAGATTAAAGGTGCTTGAGAATGAAGCAAAAGCCTATTGGAATAAATGATTTAATTGGATAAATGATAGAAGTAGCTTATATTCGAAGCGAGTTTGTGAAGAGATAATCAAAAAAATATGCACAAGAGATAGGAGGTTAAATACGTTTACACCAATATCATTTGGGTCTGGGGTACAGCCCTTAGAAATACAAATTATTTATGAAAGAGTTCTTGAATAATATGCGTGCGTTCATGTTTCGTTAACGGGGGCTTTATTTAATAAGAAAATGTTCTCATTGATGGTCTGATATCCAGTTTTCTTAAATATATAATATTATGAAGAGTTTAGAAGGAGGAACTGTGAATAAATATTATCGCTATAGAAAATTCAAGTTGATTATCCAGTTAATTTCTTTTATTTTTGCAATCGTTTTAATTATGTCATCTATTTTAGGTTTTAATGATATGAAATGATTATTATTATTGCTCTATTCAGTATTAGGTATCTTGTTTGCACTTGAAATCACATTTGCGTTATATAAAAAGCTTAATAGAAAAATACGCATTCCACATAAACAAAAAGATGTTTTTTCTTCAACTAAATGGTGCTTTAGCATAATAGGCAAATAGTCAGTATTGCGGTCCTTTTTAACTAAATGGTCGCAGTTTAGTGAATTAAGGCGATATAAAAAAACGCTCGGAGTTGATTTTACTTCGAACGTTTTTCTATGCTAACTGTAATATGACTTATGCTATTAATTCAGTTGTATTTCTATTACTATTTTACTTTTGATTTTTAGTTTTCACCTCAAAGCCGAACCCGTTAATATAAAGGTCTGCTTTTTTACTTCTTATTCGCTTCATAAACTTTGAGTAATTTACCTTTTACTTTCGTGTTCTTCATCGTCTGTAAAACAAGTGGACCCTTGCCATTTAATATTTCTACGAAGGATATCGTATCCTGGATTGTAATAATCCCGATGTCTTCTGCCGATACACCATCTATTTTTGCAATGGTACCAACGAAGTCAACTGCCCGAAGCTTCTTTTTCTTTCCACCATTAAAGTATAACTTCATGATTTGTTTATTTAGCTGTTCACTTTTCGACTTCTTAATTGTTGGCTTCTTTTTCATTTTTTCTTCAAAGCCCGGTTTATTAGTCGCGACTTCCTCTTCTGATGGTGCAAGTCTAGTTGAAATTTTAAAACCGATATATTCCTCAACCTCGCTCAAGAAGCGATCTTCAAACGGCGTTACCAAGGTAATGGCTTTTCCGCTGAGTCCTGCTCTTCCTGTTCTTCCTGTACGATGGACATAGCTTTCCTTTTCTAAAGGGATATCATAATTAATGACATGGGTAATATTATCAATATCAATTCCCCTTGCAGCAACGTCTGTCGCGATCAAATAGCGAAATTGGCCCTTTTTAAAATCATTCATAACTGCTAATCGATCGTCTTGTTCCATGCCGCCATGGATTTTATCACAGCTATAGTCTAAATCCGTTAATTCATCACACAACGTATCGACTCTATCTTTTGTTCGACAAAAGATAATGCAGCTATCTGGATTCTCAACAACCGTTATGTCTCTAAGCAAAGAGAGTTTATCCTTTTCAGGAACTTCATAAAGAAAATGTTCAATTTTATCCGTCGTCAGTCCCGTCGCTTTTATTTCAATATCAATTGGGTCTTTCATATAGTTATGCGCTAAGCTTTTCACTGCTTCAGGTAAGGTAGCAGAGAATAGCAGGGTTACTCTTTCTTTTGGTAACTTATTGATGATTGCTTCTACTTGTTCAATAAATCCCATATTTAACATCTCGTCCGCTTCATCAATGACAAGATAGCGAATCTTATCTAGCGCAAGTGTATCTCTCTCGATATGATCCATTACACGTCCAGGGGTTCCAACTACAACATGTGTTTTTTGTTTCAGTTCCGTTTTTTGAATGGCAATCGGCTGTTTCCCATAAACAGCGGTTGCTTTAATCCGTTTAAATCTCCCTATGTTAGTCAAGTCGTCCTTCACTTGAACAGCTAGTTCCCTCGTCGGAGTTAAAACCAATGCCTGTGGCTTGTTTTCCAGCCAATCAACCAGCTCACAAATTGGAATTCCATAAGAAGCTGTCTTCCCACTTCCTGTTTGCGATTTCGCTACAAGATCATGCTTCTGTAATACATACGGAATAACCTTACGTTGAACCTCTGTTGGCTGATCGTATCCTAATTCCTTTAATGCGTTTGCTATATCAGTACTTAATTTATAATCCGTGAAACGCTCTTGCGTCATATTTTAACCTCTTTTATATTATTTCTCTTTTTTATTTCTGATTCTATGCTATTTTAAAGCAGCTTTCTAAAGGTTGGGACTACGATTACTCGTCCCACCAACTAACTTTGCTTAGAAGAGCAATTGCTCTCAGGCCAGTCGCTCCGAAAATACACTTCGCTTTCCGCGGGGGGCTGGTGAGCCTTCTTGTGCTATCGCACTTCGAAGTCTCACCTAGGCCCTTCCTCCCGCAGGAGTCTTCGTGTACTTTCTCCGCTAGGATTGAGCAAAATCTATTATACGGGATTGGCTAATGCACTAACTATCGCCGTTGATTGCAGCGGAGGACAGGAGACTCCTGCGGGAACAGCTCGAGCCCTAAGGTGCGCGACTGTCCGAAGCGGAAATCAAATTTGCGCCTATTTCGCATTTTATCTATAATGTAACTAACGATTAAAAATCATCCTTATTTAAAGTTTAGTATAACATGAATGATACCTGACCATTCATTTTTCTCGGTGGGTATAAAAAAAGAAGCAGGTCGCACAAAAATGTAATTTTGTGCGACTGCTTTACTAATAAATTGATAATAATTGATTAGCTATTATGCTATGAAATTTTCTCATCATTGGAATTGTCATCTTTTTTCAGCTTATATCCATTAGCCCAAAAATCTGCATTCTTAATCCCAAGCTTCGTGGAATTGAAGGTCGGATCCAATCCCTGTCCTTTTTGGTGTTCATAATCCTTTAAAGCGATAATTGCTGGCTTCGCTAATAATAAAATTGCAATATAGTTCAGCCAAACCATTATACCAAGTCCAATATCACCAAATATCCATGCGAGCTGTGATTCCTTTACAGCCCCGTAAAAGGTTGCAGCAAGTAGTGCTATTTTTAAGATACTCGAAGCGATGCCACTGTATTTTCCCTTTATTAAATAAGCTAGATTTGTTTCGGCGATATAGTAATAGGACATGATAGTTGTAAAAGCAAAGAACAATAGCGCAATCGCAACAAACCCAGAGCCGAATCCAGGTAAAATAGTATTGACTGCTGCTTGCGTATAACCCGGTCCTTCCTCTACCCCGGAAATATTCTGAACGATATATTCTCCCGATTGCTCATCAATAGTATTAAACTGGCCTGTAAATAAAATCATAAATGCAGTAGCAGTACAGACTAAGAAAACATCTAAATAAATCGAGAATGACTGGACAAGCCCTTGCTTCACCGGATGCGATACTTCCGCAGCTGCCGCAGCATGTGCACCCGTACCCTGCCCTGCTTCACTTGCATAGAGCCCACGTTTCACACCCCAAGCAATTGCAGCCCCAAGAATACCGCCGAATACCGAGTCTCCCCCAAATGCGCTGGAGAAAATCAAGGTAAATACGGCCGGAATCTTCTCGAAATTCATTGCAATTGTCAAAATCGCTACCAATATGTATCCAATAGCCATAAACGGTACAATAAATTGCGCAACATTTACAATTCGTTTAATCCCACCAAAGATGATTAACCCAAGAATCGCGACAAGGATAATACCCGTTACAACTGTGCTCGCCCCAAATGCATTGTCAAGTGATATTGCAATTGAGTTCGATTGGACTCCAGGCATTAAGAGTGCCATCGCAATCAATGTTGCAACAGCAAAAATAATGGCATACCATTTTACGCCGAGTCCTTTTTCAATATAATAGGCTGGTCCACCACGATATTGTCCATCCTGCTTTTCTTTATATATTTGTGCAAGTGTAGATTCAACAAATGCTGATGCAGAGCCGAAAAAGGCAATGATCCACATCCAAAATACAGCTCCAGGTCCACCAAATGCGATTGCCGTTGCTGTACCCGATATATTTCCTACACCCATCCGACCAGATAATGCTAATGATAAAGCCTGGAAAGAGGAAACTCCTTCATCAGAGCTTTTTCCTTTAAATAATAGCCCAATCATATCTTTAATATGGCGGACTTGGAGAAATCTAGATTTTAATGTTAAGTAAAGCCCTACCAATACACAAAAC
The DNA here is from genome assembly GCF_003369575.1 of Oceanobacillus arenosus. Taxonomy (GTDB): domain Bacteria; phylum Bacillota; class Bacilli; order Bacillales; family Amphibacillaceae; genus Oceanobacillus; species Oceanobacillus arenosus. The sequence goes on from NZ_PIOC01000032.1 coordinate 75,605, forward strand.
GTAATTAGAATCGGACTCCATAAAAAATTATTAATATTATTAAATATTTGCTCTATCAAAGAAAACTCCTCCTCTTATTAGAGGACAGAAAAAAAGAACAAATCACGCTCTACCCATTCCTCTGTCCTTTTACCTGAAAGTTTCATCCTAAAAGATAGGATATTCCCCATTGGTGGCGTTCAATTAACTACGCGCTCTCCAGAGTTACGTCCGACTGTGATCCTTTTACCTGAGAGATTAATTTCAAGGGTTTTCTTGAATCTTGCTCCTTCGGTGGCTTTAATTCTTGCACTCTCTCACAGCTTTCATCCGCATATTCATTTAATTTTTGCTGAAAACGTCAATTTCTAGCTCCGCCCCTCCTTTATAAGCATAAAGAGCTAAGGGGTAGTATATCCCTTAGCTCTGCCCAGGCGAACGGCTATTCAACGAATGTGTTCCCTCACGGTGGTCCGTGTTCGCCAGTCACACATTGTCTTTTCTATTAATATTATCGTAGCAGAAATCCCATCATGCTTCAATCTTTTTTTCAATTAATTCCCATTATTGAACCATAAACGACGGCAGAATAATGCTTGCTAGTACAATTTATGCAACTTATAAGATGTGATTATTACAATATAGCGGATTTTGCCGAATATCAGCGCTTTTCCAATTATATCGGTATTTTCCAACCCAAAGCGTCAATTATTAGTTCTTCCATTACCTGTAAAAACGGAAACTTTTTACAAATACATCATTAAAAGAGATGAAATAGTAGCGTTTATAGTATAATAATGATACAACATGATTTAATAAGTAACGGAGGAAAATAAATGAAAAAAATTTTAGCAGCATTACTCGCAGTAACACTCGTATTCTCACCAATAGGCAACTTACTTTTGCAGGATGAGCCGACAAGTGTTGAGGCAAAAGGTTATAAATCCGGAAAGAAAAGCTTTAATAACAACAATAGTACTAATTCGAACAATAGTTCATTTTTCCAAAACAATAAGAAAGACTCTGTTTCAAATAATAAATCTACAACCAATACAACAAGTAATAAAGGTGGATTTATGTCAGGCGGTCTAATGAAAGGACTAATGCTTGGCGGTCTTGCTGGATTATTATTCGGCGGGCTATTTGGCAATATGGGTATGTTAGGTTCTATGCTAGGACTTGCAGTTAATATTCTTGCAATAGTCGCTATTATCGCGATCATAGGCAAAATCTTCTCCTTCTTTAAAAATAAGAAGAAAAAGGATACAAATCCATGGAGAAGCTAGTCATCCCTGAACAAGATATTATCAACGCGATTTGTGTATATATCGCTAGGAAAAAACAAGTTACACCAGAAGAGGTCGAAGTAGAACTCATGTATGATGATGATACTGGGTTCTCTGCAGAGGCTTTTGTTGCTGGTCGGAAGCAGGTTCTCATTACAGGGAATATGATTGAGGCGCTACGGATATGGCTAGAAGAGTTTTTGAATGAGGATCCATTTTCAGGAATCAAGCTCGAGCTTGATGATGAAGAAGGTATCATTGCCATTATTAGATAAGTAAAGCGGTCATAGGTTTAACGCCTATGACCGCCTTTTTTTATATTACTTCTTTAATTTGCTTCGTATAGAAATAACGGACGAAAAAGAAGTAGATAATCTGAATACTCAAGAATGTTCCTAGCACCATCACGGATTGTTTAAACATATTATAGTAGAACATATGAGATAATGCCGTTAGTGCAACTGCGCCATGAATGAGCGCAACAACAATCGGTGCGAAAAAGAGAATTGCTGTCTGTCTGTTAAGCACTCTTTTCAATTCTTTTTCTGTTAATCCCATTTTAGAAATGGATTTGAACTTTTGTTTGTCTTCGTCTAAATCAGCGTAAAGTCGGAAATAGAGAAAGCTTCCAGCAGAGACAAAGAAAACAACACCAATGAATAGTCCGACAAACAATATCATCCCATATGCTTTATTCACTTGATACACATTATATTCACCCGATGTAATTCCATATGGTGGGAGTTCCGCATATAGCTTCTCGGCAGCATCTAGCACATGCTCTTCTCCATCTGTTGCCTGCCATGCGTAAAAATTCCACTCATCATTTGCATGCGGTAGTGCCTCATAATCCTTATCTGAAACAACATAATACGAATCAAATGCTGGTAAAGCTCTAGAATAAATAACTTCCTTCGGGTGTGGTTCCAGCGTGACCCCTGTATTCAGCTCCACCGCTTGTGTCAATAACTCCTGTGTCTGTCCATACGGCAGCCCTTCAAACTCAACAACAGTCATCTGACCATCCTCAATATCAATCGTGTCCTCCCCAATTAACGCGGCAAATCGATTGAAATCCGATTCCTTTGCGATTAGAATACTCGGATCCTCACCTATTTGGAAATAGCGAAGCATCATCTGCTCCATATTTGCCTCTATGTTTTCATCCTGTAGTGTTTGATTGATTAAAGCAATATCCTCTGCTTTATCACCATCATATGCATCATATGTGAATGTATTCGGATTGGATATTTTCATCCCATCTGTAAGATAAGATTGAAACCCGAATAATGTGCCAATCGCACTAAATGCTACCGTTGAAATGATCGCGACCATAAAAAACGTCCGCGCATTATCCTTCATCCGGAAAGAAAGATCGGAGAAGAGAATCATATTGGTTTTATGCCAAAAGATGTTTTCCTTCTTCTTAAGTTTGCGAATGATGTAAACACTTAATTGCGTAAATAGGAGATAGCTACCAATAATAACAACCACGATTACAGGGATCATAACAGCGATTACTGTCACTCCTTCCACAAGCAGTGCAACTGCATATCCTGAACCGAGTAACAGCACAGCAATAATCGACAGGAAAATATTTGCTTTCGGTTCACCTTTTGATACCTTATTCGCTTTAATTAAATCGATAAGCTTCTTACTTCTCAACACATAAGCAACGAAAAGGGAAATAAAGAAAAACAAAATAATAAATGAAATAAAGGACAAACCAATTGCCTCTAATGGAAAATAAAAATTCAGTGCTCCGTCAATAACTAGCACGTTTTCTGCTATTAGTAAAATCCCTTTAGCAAACACGATTCCAAGAATAATACCACCTAGTGTTGCAAACAAACCAATTACCATGTTTTCTAAAAATACCATGGACCGAATTTGCCGCATTGACATACCTTGCATCATCAATAATCCGAATTCTTTCTTACGTGACTGAAGGAAGGAGCTCATCGAATATAAGACAAAGAAAAAAGAAAAGACATAAATAATTCCCCCAGCGACATACATCCCTTGCTGGACACTTCCATGTATATCATCGCCAGCCAATTCTGGATGGAAGGCGAAAATCACGAATGTGAAAAATACCATTACGGTAAACATACTGCTTAGAAAATATGCAGCATATAGTCGTTTATTACGGACGACATTATTAAACGCGAATTGACGAAAAGTCATTTGCATCGCCCCCTAATAATGAAAGTGTATCGATAATCTTCTGGAAAAAGGCTTGGCGATTATCCCCACGATGGATTTCCGAATAAAATTTTCCGTCACGGATGAAGACAACACGATTACAGTAGCTGGCAGCTTGCGGATCATGAGTTACAAGCATCATTGTTGCCTTGTCCCGCTGATTAATTTGCTCAAGCATGCCCATTACATCTTTAGACGCCTTAGAATCAAGGTTTCCCGTCGGTTCATCTGCCAGTAATAGCTTCGGCGTATGAATCATGGCTCTTGCTACTGCTGCACGCTGGGCTTGCCCACCAGATATTTCATACGTGCGTTTTTTCAAAATCTGTGTTATTCCTAGTCTTTCAGCAATTTCACCTACCTTCAGCTTCATCTCTTTCACACTTTTCCCGTCCAAGGTCAATGGCAGGACAATGTTTTCTTCAACCGTTAACGTGTGCAGTAAATTAAATTCCTGGAAGACAAAGCCTAATTCACGTCTGCGGAACTTCGCTAATTCCTCATTTTTAAGACGATTGGCATTTTTCCCGTTAATTAGGATTTCACCTGTTGTTGGTTCATCAATCGTTGCGATCATATTTAGCAACGTTGTTTTCCCACTTCCTGAAGGACCCATAATCCCAACAAATTCGCCATCTTCAATTGTTAAATTAATATCAGTTAATGCACGGTACGCAATTTTACCTTCATAAATTTTACTTACTTGCTTTACATTTAGCATCACAAGATCTCCTTTCAATTAATGTTTACTTTGATCTGTGATTAGTATAGCGCCTATCACTCTTCCTGAACTATCGATTCGCCTTTCAATTACCTTACAGTACTGTAAGGTTCTGTGTTTCTGAGAAGATAATTCGGATGCTTGTCCCTTGATTAACCTCTGATTCAAGCTCAATGTGATGACCTAAATGGTCCGCCGCTTCCTTCAGTAAATATAGCCCCATTCCCGTAGATTCTCGGTACTTCCTTCCGTTTTCCCCAGTATAAAAGGGATTGAAAATTCGTTTTTGATCCGTATTCGGAATACCAGCTCCAAAATCCTTTACTTCTAGCACGGCAGCTTTATCACGTTCGTAAATGGAAATCACAATGCTGCTGCTTTTACCTGCTGAATATTTTACTGCATTGCTAATAAGCTGTGAGAGCATAAAAAACAGCCACTTCTCATCGGTTTCCACCTTGATACCTTTCGTTTTCTCCTGCAGCTTAGGATAGACTTGGTTACGTATATAAAAGCGTTTATTCTCCCCATTTACTTCATTCACAATATCAGCTAAAGACACCTGCTTTATATGAAAATCCTGCTCAATCGTTCGGAGACGCGCCATATAAAGGATGGTGTTTAATCCGTTTTTCATTCGTTCTGTTTCTTCACGAATATTGGAGGATTCCGGCTCATCCAGATTTTGCGCGGAAAGTTCTATAACCGACAGTGGCGTCTTCATTTGATGTACCCACTGATCCATAAACTTCCGATGCTCCTCCTGCTCAGATTCTAAATGCTTGATTCCCTTTATGTAGTGACGATATTGATCCTTTAATAACGAATCGAGGGCTTTAGAAATAGGTGATAAATCTGTATCCTGGTAGGAATCGTCCAATTTTTCGAGTGGTTCACTAAGCCGCTGGTAGAATTTACGCCGACTATAGTAGTTATATAGGAGATAACAACTAAGAAAAAAGAGTACAAGGAAAATCGCATAAATTGCTGCGCTAATCTCATGATACCCATCAAGCCAGTAGATCGATGCAATAATGATAAACTGGAATACTTGCAGTACAATCAATGGTGCATGTTCATTGAAAAAGAGCTTCATTACTTGTCCTCCTTCGTCCAGGAAACATGTAGACGATAGCCTGCACCACGGACGGTTTCCACCGCATCCTCAATCCCAATCAATTGGAATTTCTTCCGTACTCTTGTAATATTCACGTTAAGCGTATTTTCATCGACATATGCTAGATCATCCCATAATTTTTCCAGTAAATCCTCACGTCCAGCCACCCGTGGATAACGATCCAGCAGACTTTCAATAATGTCTGCTTCCTTTTTAGATAGGGATGCAGCTTTTTCGGCAAAAGTAAGCTCTAATCTTTCCGGGAAGAATCGAAGTCCATCTCTTTCCAGTACCCTCTCTTCCACTTTTGCTGCATATTCCCCATATGCACGGCGGAGTTGGCTGCGAATCTTTGCCATCACAATTTCCGGATGAAATGGCTTTGTGATAAAATCATCGCCGCCATTCTCTATGGCCATCACCTGATCCATTTCACCAATCCTAGCTGAAATAAATATAACCGGACAAATCGATTCCTTACGAATTTGCCTGCACCAATAGTAGCCATCGAAGCTCGGAAGATTAATATCAAGCAATACAAGATCAGGCGAATATTGATGGAAATCCTCCATTACATGGTCAAAAACCATCACCTTCATTACCTCGAATTCATATTTTTGGATATGATTTCGCAAATGATCCGCAATCTTCGGATCATCCTCTACAATCATAATTTTATTCATTACGCCCACTCCCTATAGTTTTTTAAGGTGCCTGTTCCCCCGAAGTTTGTCGAAAATCGGCGGAAGCACGAGGGATATCAGCCACTTTTCATCATATATCAGCGTGTTCACCATATATATCAGCGTGTTCCCAATTATATCAGCATTTTCGAAATTATCACCCCAAATCAATAGAACTTATCGGAAAATTACATTATAATGATTGCAATGATCGAAGGGGGATTATAAGAAAATGCCAATAAAAATTCCGAAACAGTTACCTGCACGTGATATTTTGGAAAAAGAGAATGTATTCATCATGGATGAGAATCGAGCGAATACCCAAGACATCCGTCCGTTAAAAATTGTTATCGTTAACCTTATGCCCGAAAAGGAGCGAACGGAGACGCAATTAATGCGACTATTAGGTAATTCGCCGTTACAAGTCAATGTGACACTAATACACACCGCTTCCCATGATTCAAAAAATGTGAGCCAATCCCATTTGAACCAATTTTATGACACATTTGATAATATACGTGAAGCTCGATTTGATGGGATGATCATTACAGGTGCTCCCGTTGAGCAGCTACCATTCGAGGAAGTGGATTATTGGGAAGAACTGAAGGCAATTATGGATTGGTCGGAAACACATGTTACATCTGTTTTGCATATTTGTTGGGGGGCCCAGGCTGCTCTCTATCATCATTATGGAATTGGGAAATTTGAGTTGCCTCGCAAGTGCACTGGAGTGATTAATCATGCAATCTCAGACACGACTGTAAGACTTGTACGAGGATTCGACGATGAATTCTTAGCACCACATTCTCGTTACACAAGTCTCTCCATTGAGGAAATAAATGCTAATGAGAAACTGATTCCCCTTGCTCTAACGGAAGATGGCGAACCATTTCTTATGTTATCTAAGGATGAGAAGCATGTAATGGTAACCGGTCATTTAGAGTATGACAATAAAACCCTTGCAGATGAATATTATCGTGATATAAATAAAGGGCTAGAAACAGATATTCCGAAAAACTATTTTCCAAACGATAATCCAGAAGAGAAGCCATTGAATCGTTGGCGCTCACATGCCCATTTATTATTTTCCAATTGGCTTAATTACTATGTATATCAGGAAACACCGTATGAATGGAAATAGGTTTTTCATTACTAGCGCAGAGTACCTTGATTCAATTACAAGGTACTCTGCGCCTTTTTTTGCTTGTTGTTACATCCGTATATTTCCGTTAGAAAAATGCAGTTTGCACAGAAAAAACTTTATTAAAAAATACTAAGTAAAAACTTGACAAAACACAAAAAAGCTTGATGCTTTTTTGCTTCATTTGAGAATACATGTTATACTAATTTAGGTTGTTTTTTGTGAAGCAGAGCACAAAAAACATAAATATAACTTGTGAAATTATTAACAAAGAAGTGGAGATGATATTTATGAGATCTGTTGAATATACAGATCACGGAGTAGAGGATAATGGAAGTGACGATTATTCATTAGATAGGGTCCCTCGTGATAAGAGAAACATGGGCTGGCTAAGTATTACCAATATCACTTTTGGTATTGCAACAGCTATTTTTTATTTCCAAATGGGAAGTGTAATGGCACTTCAATTTGGTGCAATTAATGCAATTATTTCTGCCATTTATGCAATCATTGTTGCTGGTATATTAGGAACATTTATCGCTTACTTATCTGCAAAGTCAGGCATGAATGTTAATTTATTATCCAGAGGCGGTGGATTCGGCTATATTGGTGCATCATTAACCTCGCTTATTTACGCTACTAACTTTATTATGTACTGTGCGTTAGAAGGCATGATTTTAGTCACTGCCGTTCACGAATTTTTTCCAGTAATCCCACAATGGGCATTAATTATTGTCTTCGGTTCCATTGTTATTCCATTAAATTGGTTTGGAATTAAACAATTGGATAAACTGCAAAAGTGGTCATTGCCACTATTCTTCATTTTCCTAATAGCAGCTATCATTATGGCTACACGCATACCTTCTGCTTATGAAGGAAGCTTCTGGTCTTACATGCCAGAGGGCGTTCAAGTTGGCGGAAGCGCATTATTACTATGCATTGGCATGCAGCACGGTATTATGGGCTTAACACCATTACTTGCTTCTGACTATGCTCGTTTTCTTAAACCAAAAGATATGAAAATTGGCATATTCGCAATTGGATTCGTCCCACAAATCTTCTGTTTCGGAGTCATGGGAGGTCTAGGAATATGGTTTGGTGTTCGTTTAGGTGAGCCTAACCCAGGAATATATATTGTAATGCTTCTTGGTATTTGGGGAGCATTATTCACAATGATAACACAAGTAAGAATCAACATAACGAATATTTATAGTGGTTCACTATCACTATCAAACTTCTTTGAAAACATTTTCAAATTTAAACCAGGACGCCGTTTTTGGGTTGTTGTCACAGGCGTCGCATCGATAGTCTTAATGCTTGGCGGCATCGTCAATCACCTGGAAACAGTAATGACATTCCAAGGGGTATTTCTATTAACATGGGCAGCGATTCTCGTAACGGATGCTCTATTCGTTAAACGCATCCTGAAGATTGGGCCCGGCTATTACGAAGACCAACAACGGAATTTATATAAATGGAATCCGGTTGGTGTTGTTTCCCTGATTGTCGCAAGTGGATTAGGTACGATTGCCGCACTTGGTTTCTTAGGTACATTTTTGCAAAGTACTGCCGCATTCTTTGCAGCGATTCTTGCAGCGATTCTCACCGTTGTTATCGCAATCGCTACGAAGGGGAAATATTATATTAAAGCGGAAGACAGACACATTGAAAGAGAAGATTATATTGCGTAATATATAAATAGAAAGTGAAAAACGCTCAGAATATTATCTGGGCGTTTTTCACTTTCTATTATTTGCCATCACATTTAGCTACTCCAAAACCCTGCTTGCTTGTTATGAACGCAGTATATTTTCCAAGGTCTTCTTCCAATAGCTTTAAGAACAAAAGCTTATAGCTAGTTTGAGCCATGTACGGACTGCGCCTCACGGACATGAGGTAGGTTAGACGTTGCCACAGGACGAGGCGAACTTAGTCGAACTTCTCCTTGCCTTTTGAGATAAAGGAAACTCTTTGGGAGCGTAAGCGGTTGACTTAGTATACGGAGGTGAGGGAAGTCTCGCTACAGCTTTAGCGCTGGAGCTGGACGTGGCTGTTCTCGGTAATTTAGTTATCTACAGCGCCCGATTTTATAGTTTCCTAAGCTATTAGAAAGCTTCTATCAGCACCAAGATGTGATGCTACTTTTTTAACACCTTACATATTTACGTTTAAACCCAAGCTTCCCTCTATCAACTTCCTTTTGAATACTTTCATAAGCATTTAAGATACTGCTCTTTTTCTTCCCTCGTTTAACTTCTACTGTACCAACTTCCTTTGCGGTACCGACTGCCTTATCATGCAGTGGCAAATATGAAATCCCCACGGTGTAGAGAAAATTATTCATTGCAGCTTTCGTTCGTTCTGGCGCATCATAAATCGTATCTTTCACAATATCAAGCATATTGGAAATTTTGCTTTTGGAAAATTCGTTGTCAGGACGATTTCCTAAAAGCCAGCAGTAGCAACTCCATCCTCCCGACATTCTCAGCTCATCACCACTTGCAATCCATTTATCAGCAACATCTTGTGCAATACTTGACTCTGACAATGTTACTGCAACCACATAATCGGACAGCATATAAAAATACGCAGCATCCATCCAACGATCAAAATCCGACTCCGTCATGGCTTTTGGATCTGCAATAATGCCCGCAAAGTACATTGCATCATAGTTACCTGTATCATACAATTTTTCAGCTAAAGGTTGATCTACTTTTATTTTCTTTGCCATCGGTTTCATGGCACCTGTTGCCACGCCAAAGAGCGGTTCCACAGCACCATTGGATATGTACATTTTTTTCATTCGTTCCTTGTTTAGGGCTTCAAGCTCTTGCATCACTGTTTCGACATCCACCGCTTTGCACATCCTTCCTCATTTTAATACGCATTTCAATGTAATCAAATCATTATTTATTATTTGAGTCATCCGACTCAATTCGCCCAATAAACTCTTCCGCCGCACTATATCCCTGCTGCTTCAAATACCAATTATTTGCCGCAGCTTCAATCAAGCCTGCCACATCACGTCCTGGCTGGAGTTGAATTTCAATATGTGGAATCGGCACACCCATATACTCTGTATAGCTCGTTTCTAGCTCCAATTCATTGTTCAATGTATGCTTTTTCCACTCTGTTAGTTCAATATCGAGCGCAATCCTTGTCTCATCCTGAAAAGCCTTTCTCCCATATACACGTACCACATTCAATAGCCCGATACTTCTCAGCGCAAGAAACTCCTTATTCATCTGATTATGTGTACCAAGAATCGTTTTATGGCTGAGCTTCTTCAGAACAACCATATCATCAGCCACGAGCCGATGCCCTCTGCCGATTAACGTATGTGCCGTTTCACTCTTACCAATTCCAGACTCCCCGCGAAGTAAGATGCCAATCCCAAATACATTGAGACAAACACCATGCACCGCGATCTCTGGTGCTAAGGACCTTGTCAAATATGCATCGACTTTTGCAATAAAATCTGTCGTATCTTCCTTGGTTCGCAGCAGCGGAATTCCCTCTTCAATACAGAATTGCTTGAGGTACATCAATCCCTCCTGTTCTGCTGTTACAATAAAGCACGGGGGATGATAATGAACAACATTTCTAATCCGCAGCTGACGTTCGCTATGACTTAACTGATGCAAATATGTAATTTCCTTCAAACCGAGTATTTGAACCCGTTCCATTGGAAAGAAGTCGAAGTAACCAATAAATTCCAGACCCGGACGATGTGTCTGTGAAGTTGTAATCTTTCGGTCAATTTGATCTTCTCCTGCTAATATTTCTAGTGAAAACTCACGAACCAAATCCTTAACCACAATTGATTTCACTCCCGGTAACACTTCCTTTCCAATCTAACTATCTCTACTTATTATACTGTAAAATGAATCACTCTGTGAAAAATCACACTTATTGGCTTAGAATTGCCGAATCAAGTTGCTTTTGTCAACGTTCGTGAAGCAGTAATACCAATTATTTACGAATATCCGTTAAATAAGATTGAATTGAATTAGGCAATGATTTATAAAATAATCCTTTATATTTAATATCAAGTAGTCCAGCAATGAATATCAAAATGATTAATACTAAAGCTGGTCTCTTATTCGCTTTCAATGTTGTCTTCAATTGGCACTCCTCCTTGGAAAATCTACATTCTAGTCAGCGATTTAATGTTATATGGTTTGCTCTTCCCCTTCATATACTCCGCTTATTTCTCCCTAGAAATTTCAATCAAACTAACCTGACTTTGGTTTAGAAATCGGATTGGCGCCATACTTGTACCAAGTCCACTATCAATATAGAGAAACTGGTTTACACCAATTTCAAATATCCCTTTATCCATTTCAGGAAAAAATCCCTCATCTGGTGCAACTAAAGCACCAATCAATGGAAGCCTTACTTGCCCGCCATGAGTATGTCCACTGAGAATTAAGTCAGCTGGGATAGCCCTGTATCTATCCAAAATGCTTGGTGAATGGGAAAGCAATATCGTATAGCTTGCTTGATCTACATTAGCAAATGCTAGGTTGAGGTCCTCATGTTTCGTTGCAGCATCATCGACTCCTACTAGATTCAGTGTTACGTTTCCCACTGTAAGTTCAGTACTTTGATTGTTTAAAATCGTAACATTTCGCTGTTCAATACCCTCTATAAAGGCTTCAGTAGACGCATTTCCCCACTCATGATTACCAGAAACAAAAAATACATTCGGATTAATTGCGGTTATTCTCTCAACAAGTGAAAAAACATGACCAAAATCATTTGTACCTCTGTCAATCAAATCACCCGTCAGTACAATAATGTCCGCGTTTGCCTGCTTCACAGTGTCGATCAATGTTTCATTATCTACTCCAAAGACTTTGTTATGTAAGTCACTAAGCTGAAGAATGGTGAGCTTGGAATCCAATGGTATTTTGTTACTATAAAACTCAATTCGATTTACTTTAAAAATATTCGTATCGATATATGCCTTCGTTGATAATCCAATGACACATAGCATACCAAAGATCCACATATATCTTGTCTTCCCAAAATGTGCTACTTTATGTTTCTGCTTCTTTAATTTATTTGCCACAAAATCCCATCCCCTCAAAACCACCTAACTTCTAGTTTAATCGAAATGTCAGATAATCTCACTAAAATGCAGTTCTTTTTTAAAAATCTTTTTATTGCTCCAAAATGCTAATTTGCGACAAGTTAAATTACGGAAATATAAATTTGCAGAAACAAACTTCCATTTTCTACTTGCAAACCGCGATTTTGTGTTACAAACATAGGCTATATAGGATTTTGACTTATCCATCATCATGTTCTATTCTCTATTTATTGTTATTTTACAGAATAATACTGTAAAATAAAGGAGATGGTAACTAGATGAAAATACAAAGTCCACATGATAAGATGTTTAAAGAAACGTTTGGAAATGTCGAGGTAGCCCAGAGTTTTTTAGCACATTATTTACCTCATAATCTACTGAAAATAATTGATGTGACTACATTTGAGCTGCTAAAAGACAGCTTTATTAACAAGGAACTGGCAGAGGACTTTTCAGATTTACTCTTCCATGTCAATATTGAGGAGAAAGACGGATTTATATACTTTCTTTTTGAGCATAAAAGCTATAGCAGCAAGGATATCTCCTTTCAATTATTACGCTATATGATCTCTATTTGGGATGCTAAAATCAAGAAAGAGCAAATTACTGAACTACCCGTAATTTTGCCGTTGGTCATTTATCATGGAAAGGAAGACTGGAATAGCACGCTCACATTGGGGGAAATGATATTAGGATATCAGAGGCTTCCAAAAGAAATTCAAAAGTTTATTCCTGATTATGAATATTTACTGTATGATCTTTCAACATATACAGATGAAGAAATTAAGGGAATGGCACAATTGAGGATTGTCCTCACTTTGTTTCGGGATATAATGACAAAGGATGGAGAAGATCTCATAATGTCGATTGAACGAGCTATTTCCTACTTATACGAAATAGACGATTTGCAAACAGGGATGGATTATTTCCAGACGATGATGCGTTATATTTTTGGCGCTAAAACAAATTTCACTTCAGAGGAGGTAAAGACTATTATGGAAAGAATTGAAAAAGACTATCCTGAGGGGAGTGAGGTAATAATGAGTATCGCTGATCTTTTACGGGAGGAAGGCAGAGGAGAGGGTAGAGAAGAAGGCAGAGAGGAAGAAAAAGTTGAACTAATAATGAAGGCCATTAACGAGGGTCTAAATTTAGAACTGATTGCAAAAATAACAGGACTTTCAATCAAAGAAGTAGAAAAAATAGCGAATGAACGAAAAGATTAGCCCTTCAATTTCTGGCATCCACCTTACAACCTTATTGCCCCTAACTTTATTTTCTTTATATAATAATCCAAGAACGACAGAGAGCACATTGATTGTTTCTAATTTACAGTTGATATAACCATTTGCCAATTCTCCCCACTAATGGCTGGATTGCGGGAAAATATAATAAAGACACCCAGTTCCAAGAGATACGATCGACACGATTATTCCTGACGCTAAGAACCCTGAGCAAGTACGAAGCAATTTGAAAACACTTGATGTTACGTTAACAAATGATGAAACAAAAGCAATCGATCGCATCTTCCAATAATATTCTTCATCATTAAGAGGCCAAACCCGTACCACATGCCCCTTCAAATGATACAATAATAAAGTACAGAATCTAATTTAGACAAGGGGATTGTTAAACATGGAATTGAATAAAGATTGTATGTATTGTATGGAAGATGAACGACGAGACGACCTGATGATTGAAATTGGCAAGCTCGATGTTTCTACGGTTTTTCTGTTTAAAGAACAAACCTATGCTGGCAGATGTAATGTTGTATATAAGGACCATGTTAAGGAATTATTTGAACTTGATCAGGATGAGTTAGCAGCATTTATGAGCGATGTAAAGAAGGTTGCAGCAGCTGTGGACAAAGCATTCCATCCTGACAAAATCAATTACGGGGCATATGGAGATACATTGCATCATTTACATATGCATGTTGTTCCTAAGTATGAAGGCAAGGAAAATTGGGGATCTACCTTCGAAATGAACCTAGGCAAGACTTACTTATCAGATGGGGAATATGATGAAGTAATTAATAAGATTAAGGAAAACTTATAATAAGCAACAATAAAACTCGGCTGTGAACACAAATCGTTCACGTCGGGTTTTATTTTTTTATTGAGCAAAGTGAGTTGTGTTCCCACTAATTTCAGGGGATATTTGTCTTATAACCTAAAAAGGTCAAGATTGCTGTAATGGGTTATTTATAATTTTTCGCATGTTTCTCTTCGACTTAACTTAAGTCAATGACTCGCCCCACCATCTTCAATATAATGAAAATAAAGAATGGTATATTGGAGGGTAACTTATGACTATCACTGAAACAGAACAATCAGATCGGCGTAAAACTGCATTCATTATAGGTGTCTCGCTTATCATTATGGCAATTGTCTCAGGCTTTTCCTACGCATTTGTCCATGAAAGTCTTGTAGTGCAAAGTGATCCAAGCACAACATACCAAAATATCATGGCATCAAGGAATCTTTTTAAAGCCGAAATCTTTGGTTGGCTTATCATCCTAATTAGCGATATAGTGGTTGCCTGGGCTATTTATATATTCCTTGCGCCAATCAATAAAAGCCTTGCACTTCTCAGTGGGTGGCTCCGACTCATTTATTCAGCAATCTTGGGTATTGCCATTCTTAATTTAATATTTGTATTGGTGCTCTCAAGCTCAAACGTTATAGATTACTTATCACTACTCGAAACGGAACAAGTTCAAGCACTGATGATGATGTCTCTCGAAGGGTTTGAATTGATTTGGTCAATTGGAATAGTTATTTTCGGTGGGCATCTCTTAGTTGTAGGCTACGTGGCTTTAAAGTCAAATACCATTCCTAAGATTATCAGCATTTTATTATTGCTAGCTTCGATCGGCTATATTGTTATTCATCTGTCCGAAACGTTTCTTCCGCAGTATGATAGTTTCATTGCAATACTTAATTTTATATTTATTTTGCCGATGATTGTAGGAGAGCTGGGCTTTGGAATATGGCTGCTGATTAGAGGGGAAGAATCTAGACCCTTACTACCATAAAAAGAAGAAGCATAAAGGCCAAAATGGCAGTTTATCCCGAATTGCCTGGCTGTAAGACACTTAACGAAAAGAATCCGAGAACAATCAAGAATTGTAAGTGGGGAATCAACAGAAAGTCAAAATTCCGATTCTGTTCAACTAACATTAAGTGGGGGCGGATATTACCCCCACTTCACGAAGTTTCACTTTATGCTTCTTGTAATGTGTCTTTCTTCTGTTCTACTTGTTTCCCTTCCACATCTAACCCTAGCGCATGTGCTGTTGATGCATGGATTTCACGGATAAGCTCCGGGTTTTCCAATAATGACAGGCCGTATGAAGGAATCATTTCTTTGATTTTTGATTCCCATGCATTGATATATTGCGGGAAGCATTTCTGCATTATTTCAAGCATGATCGACACCGCCGTAGACGCACCCGGCGAAGCCCCAAGCAATGCAGCGATTGAACCATCGCTTGCAGTAACGACTTCGGTACCAAATTGAAGGGTTCCCTTACCACCGGCCTCGGTATCCTTAATTACCTGCACTCGTTGACCTGCTACCACGACATCCCAATCCTCGCTTTTTGCAGTTGGAATAAATTCACGCAATTCCTCTATACGCTTCTCACTCGACAGCATCACTTGTTGGATCAAGTATTTCGTCAATTTCATCTCTTTAGCACCTGCTGACAGCATCGTCAAGACGTTATTTGGCTTCACAGAACCAATTAAATCAAGATAGGAACCAGTCTTGAGGAACTTCGGCGAGAATCCGGCAAATGGACCAAATAGCACCGATTTTTTGCCATCAATATAGCGAGTATCCAAATGCGGAACAGACATCGGCGGCGCACCGACCTTCGCCTTTCCATAAACCTTTGCATGATGCTGCTCGACAATTTCTGGTTTATCGCTTACCAGAAATAGCCCACTTACAGGGAAACCACCGATATGTTTTGACTCAGGAATATCTGTTTTCTGAAGTAGTGGCAAACTTCCACCACCTGCGCCAATAAATACGAAATCCGCTGTATGGTATTCCAGTCTTCCACCACCCGTATCATGTACCTTTACTTCCCATGAACCGTCCACAGTGCGCTTCATATCCTCCACACTATGTCTATAGTTGACCTCAACACCATGATTGGTTAGATGATCAAATAACATACTGGTTAGTGCGCCAAAATTGACATCTGTGCCAGAATCTACCTTTGTCGCGGCAATTGGTTCACTCAATGTACGTTCTTTCATAATAAGGGGAATCCACTCCATCAGTTTTTCCGGATTATCGGAAAACTCCATTCCCTCAAATAATGGATTGTTTGATAGCGCTTCAAAACGCTTCTTTAAAAAAGCTACATCTTTTTTCCCCTGTACCAGGCTCATATGTGACAATGGCATGATAAAATCCTGTGGATTTTCGATTAGTTTATGATTTACTAGATATGACCAAAACTGTTTGGAAACCTGGAACTGCTCATTGATTGTTAATGCTTTGCTAGTATCGATTGATCCATCCGACATCTCCGGTGTGTAGTTTAGCTCACACAACGCGGAATGCCCCGTCCCCGCATTATTCCAGCCGTTTGAACTTTCCTCCCCAGGTGTTGAGAGTTTCTCGAACACTTTGATTTCCCACTCTGGTGCTAATTCCTTTAGTAAGGTGCCCAATGTCGCACTCATGACCCCGGCACCAATTAAGATAACGTTTGTTTTCTTCGGTTGTCTGCTCATTTATATCTCTTCCCTATCCCATGATATTTACAGAAAAGATGTAGCCACTTCCGTTTAAGCGTTTACATCAACATTTGAAGTGTAGCGCCTTTTCTGAATCAGTTATAATATTCTAACTTAAATTATATCACTAATATTGAAGTTTAGTATCTTTTTAGGCACTTTTAACATTAAAAGAAATGATGCATTGCAGTAAAGAAACAATCCTGGCAAAATTCATTGGGAATCGTTATGATAGAATATAGAAATCAATAGATGAAATGAGGAATAATGATGAATGAATATCCTAAAAAAACGTGCTCCATTGAACGGCTAGTCACGATACCAGCGGATATCCAAAAAGTATTAGACGGAAAGAAAACAGCTACACGCAGGAATGGTGTCTATGCATATCCAGGTGAAATTATGGAGTTGGATGGTAAAACGTTTGTCATTGATGCACTATATAGACAGACGCTTGGCGAGCTGACGGATGAACAAGCACAGCAAGAGGGTTATACAAATCTAGATGCATACAAAGAAACGATAACGTCCATGCATGCACACGCAAAAATGCCTTGGCTTCCGGAAATGAAGGTTTGGGTACACGAATATAGTCCCGTTGATAAATAATACTTTTTAATAGAGCAAGCCACAGGGACAACCTTGTCCCTGTGATCCTCAGATATATTAATTAATGAGAAGTTTGACCACCATCTACTGTAAATACTTGTGCATTTGTGAAGCTTGCCGCATCAGATGAGAGGAAAACAACCATCTCTGCGATTTCTTCTGGTTTTGCTGCACGTCTCATTGGGACATTTGATGTAACTTCTTTCCATTTATCTGCATCATCTTTCCAAACTTGTGTCATCGGCGTTTCAGTTAATCCAGGTGCAACCGCATTAACACGGATATTTTGGTCTGCATGATCGAAACCTGCTGACTTACTCATACCAACTACTGCATGTTTTGCAGTTACATATGGTCCCATATCAGGGTCAGCAATCAAACCAGCAACAGATGCTGTATTGACAATTGTCCCGCCGCCGTTTTTTAGCATATGTGTTAATTCATATTTCATGGAAAGAAATACTCCCTTAACATCTACCGCAATAACTTTGTCAAAATCATCTTCTGGAATATCGGCAAATTTATTAGGTTTGCTTAATACACCTGCATTGTTAAACGCATGATGTAGTCCGCCGAAGTGTTCGACAGTATTCGCAACTAATGCTTGCACTTCTTCAGAGTCAACTACATTTGTTTTGAAGAATACTGCTTCTCCGCCTTCTTCTTCAATGAATTGAACCGTTTCTGCTGCACGTTCATCAACATCACCAATAGCCACTTTAGCACCACGACGTGCAAAAGCAAGTGCTGTTGCTCTACCAATACCTGTAGCTGCCCCAGTAATTAAAACTACTTTGTTTTCGAAGTCTTTTACATTTGTCATTTCATTACCTCCAGTATAGATTGAAATAGAATTCTATCTCATCTATTATTTTAACTTTGTTATAGGATTTCCTCTAATGATAATATCAATCAGGGGTGAATATTCTAAAATAATTGAGTTGGATTATATAAAGTGAGACTTCAATCAACAGGGTTCTTACAGCCAGTTAATTCGGGATTAAAACATGCAAATAACAAAAGAGGCAATCATCAATAACACTAATGATCGCCTCTTTTCCTATAATATCTATGGCATTACAATCCCCTTGCCTTCTTTCTCGCAGATGCCTTTTTGCCATGGACAACATAGTAGACAAAGAGACAAATAAGGATAATAGCAGCCATACTTGCATATAATCCGCGGAATCCAATCAATGGCAGAATAAATCCTAGGAGAAATGGACCTACCCCTATCCCTGTGTCAAAGAACACAAAATAGGTTGAAGTAGCTAAACCGATTCGATGTCTTGGAGCCTCATTAATGGCAACCGTTTGAGCACTCGACTGGAACGTACCGATTCCAACTCCGATAATTGCCCCAGCTAGGAGTAATGTGATTCCAATACTTGCCTGACTTAGAGTGAACATTCCGATTCCAAACAGAAGAATCGACGGATAGATAACAGCATTTTCACCCAATCGATCAAACATTTGGCCAGTAAATGGTCTGGAAATCAGGAGAAATACTGCGTACATTACAAAGAAGAAGCTCGCTGCATCAACTAAGTTTATTTCCGCGGCATAAGCAGTAAAGAAGGATAGAATGCTGGAATATGAAAACCCAATGATAGCAACAAGAATACCAATCCCAATCGTGCTTTTCTCAAAGTAATCGCTTAGTCGGAAGCCCCTTTCAGCTTCGCTTTCATCTGGTACAAACGCAAGTTTTGGAACACGTAAAAAAAGCGTTGCAACTAAAGCAACAACAGAGAAAACCGTCGTGGAAATAAAGATCATATCATATTCAAAGTTTTGGCTAATATACAGCCCTAAGAATGGGCCAATTGCCATAGCCAAATTGGTACTTGTTGCAAAATACCCCATACCTTCCCCACGTCTTTCAGGTGGTATAAGATCTGCAACGATTGTTCCGGTTGCCGTTGTACTAATCCCAAAAGCAAATCCATGGATAAAGCGGATGAGTAATAATAGAGCCAAATTATTCACTGGAAAATAAAATAACATCATGACTAAGAATAAAATCAGACCAAAGAGCAGTAACTTCCTTTTACCAATCTTTTCGATTGTTTTCCCAGCAATCGGCCTTACGAGTACCGCCCCAATGACAAAAATACTCGATGCAAGACCTGCTTGACTTTGCGAGGCACTAAATTTCTCAATCGAGTATACAGCTAATGTCACCATTAACATATAAAATGATATAAACAGTAAAAAATTCGAAGCAGAGACCATGACAAAGTCTTTGGTCCATAATTTAGGTTTTTGTTTCATTTTTTCTCTCCTTACTAACATTAAAATAAATCCATACTTCTTCCCTGATAAGTATAATGATGGCAATCCACCTAAAAGCTTTGCGTTGTTTAAGTGATCTAAAGCTTTTCCTTTAATAATTGAATCGTTCGAAACGCTGTATCTATATCTGCTTCCGGTATCCCCGCAATTAATGACTTTTCGAATTCACTTACAATAAGGACGGCTTTCTCATATACTTCCAATCCTTTTTCAGTCAGCTGAACCACCCGCTCACGCTTGTCATTGCTTGGTACTTCTTCAATCAACCGCTGCTCTGCTAGTCGATTTACCGTACGTGATATCGTTGGCTTCTCCACGTCAAAATGATTACTTATCTCCACAAGTGTGACTGGGCCTATTTGTTTTAAACAATAAACAATACTCCACTGCGAATAATATAATCCTATCCCTACTAACTTTCCATTCAGTTTTTTCGTATATGACCTTGAAAACTGCAGGTTTCTTTGAAAAAACACAGATTCCTCCAATTCGAACCACCTCTTGAAAAAAATAGTTACCTAGGTAACTATACTGTATTCTTCAATAGAAGTCTATTGTCCGGCATATTTATATCACAAAACTGTAATTTTTACTGACTTACTTTTAAATTTTGGTTAAATGCTTCTGAGCCTTGGAAAAGGGATAGATGGTTAGGAGTTATCTCATTTATAGTTCATTTAAATACATCATATATTAATGCTGTTTTGCAATTTCTGTCACGATTTGTTATAATCATCTTACAAAATGACCAATTCGCTTATTCGGTCAGAATTAGAGGGGTGGAAAATGGCTGTCGATCGTAAAAAACTAATCATTGATGCTGCAACAAAGTCCTTTTCTTTATTTGGTTATAAAGCGACGACAATGGATCAAGTTGCCAAGATTGCCAACGTCGGCAAGGGCACTATTTATACGTATTATGCAAATAAAGAAGACTTATTTAAAGAAATCATAGGCAAAATGATTGAAGAGATGGAGAACGAAGCACTAGCTGCAATTAATCCAGAACTTTCATTCTCAGAGAATCTTCATCTTGTTCTCTACCAAGTGTTAGAATTTAGGCGTGAACATCAATTGATGGTTAAACTATTTCAAGAGGAACAGGAAATGAGAACACCGGCTGTAATAGAAATGTTGCAAGAAGTAGAAAACGCAATTATCGCTTTTATTTCTTGGAGACTAAAGATAGCAATCACCAAAGGGTATATCAAGGAATGTGATCCCCAGTTGACAGCGTTTATTATGCTTAAAATGTATATTAGTTTAATTGTTGATTGGGAAAGAACGCATAGACCTTTAGATAAAGAAGCGATTGCAGCGTTGTTTGAACTATATTTAATTAAGGGATTATCCCTATAGAAGGAAATAAAATATGGATAATCCTTATTTTATTCGTAAATTTGACCAATTGAACAAAACGGTCAATTCGAAATAAGGAGAGAAGTTATGTTTAAAAAAGAATGGAAATCCATTTTCAAAAATCCAAAATTGGTCATTTCAATTATTGGAATCCTATTTATTCCTGTCCTATACGGTGGAATGTTTATCTGGGCTTTCTTTGATCCATATGGTCATCTCGAAAATATGCCAGTAGCCGTCATTAATAATGACGACGGTGCAGAAATGAACGGAGAATCATTGGAACTCGGAGAGGAATTGGTCAACAATTTAAAGGAGAATAAAGAATTCAATTTTAAATTTGTCGACCATGAAACAGGATATAAGAACTTAGAGAATAAGGAATACTATATGCTCGTGGAAATTCCGGCATCATTTTCCGAAAACGCGATTACCTTACTCGATGACCAACCGAAGAAGCTTGAATTGAAATATGTGCCAAACGAGGGCTATAATTTCTTGTCATCTCAAATTGGAAATTCTGCCATGCAACGGATTCAAACTGCTATTCAGGAACAAGTGACACAAACCTATGCAAAGACAATGTTTGATAGCATTACAAAGATGGCTGATGGCTACCAAACAGCAGATGAGTCTTCTGGGGAATTGTTAGCAGGAGCCGAGGATTTAGATAATGGTGCAGCAACACTGAATGAAAATTTAGAAACCCTGGCAGAAAAACAAGTGGGATTTTCCCAAGGAGTGGATACTTTAGCAAGCGGGAGCAATGAGATACAAACAGGAGTACATTCCCTTGTAGACGGGCTCGGTCAACTTGCATCCGGACAAACGCAACTTATCGATGGTTCCACGCAAGCAGAAAGCGGCTCTGAGAGTTTACAAACAGGGATAGAGCAAGTGCATCAAGGACTCACAGCAGTTTTAGAAAAGATGGGAGAGGCTACAGCGGGTACCCAACAACTAAAGGAAGGTTCGGATGCCTTGGCTACCGGCCTTAATCAACTGCAAACGGGTGCAAATGATGCTACCCAAGGTGCAACAGATGTTAAAGATGGCATCGCTGCCTTAAAAGACCAATTAGCTTCAGTACTTGCAACATTGCCTGAGGAAAATCAGGCTCTACTTAATCAGGCGATAGACCAATTAGCATCAGGAATAGCTACACTTGAAGCAGGTAATCAAAGTATCGCTGCAGTTGCAGGAGAGCTTGCTTCCGGGTCAGAAGAGATATCCAGTAATCTTTCTGCCTTAAATCAAGGTCAACTTGCGATTCAAAGTGGGGTAGAAGAATTAAATGGTGGGGCAGCTGAATTAGAGGCAGGAGCAGGTAAGCTAGTTGATGGTCAACGCCAACTTACTTCAGGCCTTACAACATTTTCAAACAAATTAAATGAAGCCAAAGCTGGCGGTGATCAGCTCTTAGCAGGAACTGGAGCGTTAACTGGCAGTGTTGGTCAGTTGGAAGATGCTTCTAAAGCATTAGCAGATGGATCATCGCAATTAGCTGACGGGTCATTACAACTCGCTGATGGAACTTCAAAACTCAAAGACGGTACACAAGAATTTAATAACGAGTTACATGACGCTGCCTCAGAATCAGATGGGCTACACCCAACTGAGGATACGTATAATATGGTTGCAAGCCCAGTAAAAGTGGGAAAAGAGGAAATTAATGCCGTTCCAAACTATGGAACAGGATTCACACCTTACTTCTTGTCAATTGGGCTATTTGTTGGAGCACTAACACTAACCGTTATTTATCCACTGAGAGACCCAGTAGGTATTCCTAGATCTGGTTTCTCCTGGTTCTTAAGCAAATACAGTGTCTTCCTTATCGTAGGGATCATTCAATCACTCCTTGCTTCTGGTCTTATATTGCTTCTTTTAGATATCGAAGTATCGAGTGTCCCTTTATTTATCCTATTTACGATCATTACGAGTTTGGCGTTCATGGCACTCATTCAATTCTTGGTTACAACTATGGATAATCCTGGTCGCTATCTAGCGATTATCATCATGATATTGCAATTAACTTCAAGTGCTGGAACATTTCCAGTAGAGTTAATTCCAGAACCGTTACAAACTATTACCAACTATTTGCCCATGACATATGCAATCAGAGGATTTAAAGAGGTCATCTCAACTGGCAACTTTAGCTTAATGTGGGATAATGCTTTCGTATTGATAGGTTTTATGATTGTCTTCTTGCTCCTTACTTTTTTGTATTTTATAATCAAATACAAAAAAGATTACTCGCTTAATAAAAATGAAACAGAAGAAAATGATTCAGACCAAAAACCTGTTCTTTCATAAGAGATGTTTATAATTTGCTAGTTAAGTAATAAGTATTTAAGCCCAGAACCCTTCAACTACTAAATAGTTAAAGGGTTCTGGGCTTTTATTATATTACTAGTTAAGTAAGACTATCAATGAATCATGTATTAATTGATTTGATGCGACCAACGTATCATCACTTAAGCGAAATGATTCGCCTTCTCGATTGGTTACTGTTCCACCTGCTTCTTGAAGAATGATAACACCAGCTGCGTCATCCCAAGGATGGAGCCCATCGTGGAAGAATCCGGTAAGCTGCCCCGTAGCTACCATACATAAATCGAGGCTTGCTGCGCCGAAAATCCGAACACTTCTTGATTTCCCAATAAGATTACCAATTTGCTCCAATACAGCCGAGTCTGAATTCCATTCCGGAGCTTGAAACCCTGTTACAAGCAAAGCATCACTTATATTACTTTCACTACCAACTCGTATCGGCTCCCCGTTCAAATAAGCGTTTAATCTCTCAATGGCTACTTGAATTGTCCAAACACCACTTGAAATGAATCCGAGATTTACAACTCCTGTATTGAAAGCATCTTTACCAGGAGCAGCCGTTGCATCACTCACAATATAAACTTCGAAACCTTAAGATTATCAAAGGTTGAATGTTTACTACTAATTCTACACCCTTGGATGAATCAGATTATTTCACAGAAACGTTACCTTGGATTCCAATCTTAACATCTGCTTTTTTCAATAGATTTCCGACTTCGCACCCTTTATCTGCTGCTTCTGTCGCTCTGATTGCGGATTGGATTTGTTCTTCTGTTGCATCTTCTGATAAAACGATCTGAGGATAATGGATAATTTTAAATTCGTTATCAGATATAGTAGCCTCAGAATTCACTGTAAGTTCAGCAACAGGCAGTTTTCTGCTTTCAAGCACAAATGTAAGAGTTGCTGTATAACAAGTAGTTACTGAAGAAACGAGAACCTCTTTTGGACTTGCTCCATTACCACTACCACCTAATGATGTTGGAATAGCGATTTTTGTATCAAGAAACTCCGATTTAAGGGTTCCATTTCCTGTTACCCCACCATCCCAAACAGCATTCACATTTATTTTCATATCAGCCAAAATTAACACTCCTCCAAATAAATTAATTGTATTTCGCTTGCTTACTCACGTATGTTTTTACCTTACGTGAAAATATTAAAAAAGTAGTGCTATGATTCATCAGTACCTACCAGTCGGTACAAACCGCATGTTAACATACTCTATAAAAAATTGGCAAGTAAACTGTTTATATTTCCTAACAAAATTGTGCTACTTACAAATTACATCATCGACGTGATCATAAATTGGATACAGCTTGCTTTATCTTTAAAACGCATTTTTGGATTATCTTATATAAAAGGTATATTCTATCGTTAAGGGATTTGGACTCCCCCTCGGATCAAATTCGCTTTAAATAATAAACGACATTCTTCCGTTTATTATTTGCTGTGGGCTTTTTAATTGAAAACTGTTCACTGAATCCGAATAGTCAATTTTTAATTCATCGTCAAAGAATATTAGCTCTGATTTCTCCATATATACAGGACGATTATTAGTCTCAAATACAACGTCTTTGGTTTCATCTATTAATGGGACAAAATACAAAGTAGGTACCCCGGCCCCACAAGCAAGCCCTTCCGTTACATTTTTGACTTTAAGATATCCCTTTTGATCGCCAATCTTTTTGTTCAGTTCTTCAGCTGCACTTTTTGTGATAGTTACTGTCATTTGATAAACCTCCATTATTCTTTTCTATTGAATAATATACAAATAAATTAAAATATTTGTACCTACTGTTTGGTACAATTTTTATTATACGCTATACATTCACATACTGACAAGCAATTAGTTCTCATTTTTAGTCCTAATCCTAACCACTATTCAGAAAAGTCGTACCCAAGGTATTATTCTTGAAAAAAAGTGATATGCTCCCTAGCCTGTTTCATCGCACTAATAACCTTAAGTACATATTACCTATAAAGAGAAACTTCATTAAGTGGGGGTTTTACATCCAGTTAATGCGGGATAAAAAGCACCCCAAAAATTAAATCTTTTGAGGTGCCGTACACTAGTTATTCTCTTTAATTGTGTTTAATTAACAGATTGTTTACTACTTACTAACCCGTGCTCTTGGACGAAATCCTTTAATATATCACTTAAATTAGGACCATCTATTTCATCTAAATCATAATATACACGTGTCGTCGGTTTATTAATCGAAATGACGCGAGTTAAGTCGATTGGTGTGCCAATAATCACTGCATCACAGTCTGCATTATTAATTGTTTCCTCAAGATCCTTCAATTGCTGTTCGCCATATCCCATTGCTGGAAGGACGTTCTCAATATGCTGGTATTTGTTGAATGTATCGGTTAGTGTACCTACCGCGAATGGACGTGGGTCAATAACTTCCGCCGCACCTAAACGCTCCGCTGCAACTGTACCAGCGCCAAGCTTCATCTCTCCATGTGTAAGTGTCGGACCATCTTCAACGACTAACACACGTGCTCCTCCAATAAGCTCTGGATGATCAACTGTAATCTTTGATTCGGCTTTAATAATTATGCTGTTTGGACTTGCGAGTTTTATATTATTTTCTACAATTTGCACATTTTCCTCTGGTGCACTATCGACTTTATTAATGACCGCAACATCAGTCGTTCTTAGGCAAACTTCACCAGGATAGTATTTCAGCTCATGGCCTGGACGATGCGGGTCCAAGACCGTAACAGCTAAATCAGGCTCGTAGAAAGAGAAATCATTATTTCCTCGATCCCATAAAATTACGTCGCAGCCGTCTGGATCATTTTCAGCAGCTGCTAAAATGTCTGCATAATCAACACCTGCATACACAATATTTCCACGTGAAACATGTGGTTCATATTCTTCCATTTCCTCAATCGTACAATGATGTTTCTTCAAATCCTCCACCGTCGCAAAGCGCTGCACACGTTGTGCATTTAAGTCCCCGTAAGGCATTGGATGTCTCACAGCAATGACTTTTAAATCATCTGCTAGCAGTGATTCAATAATTTTACGGGATGTTTGGCTTTTCCCTGTCCCAGTTCTTACTGCACAAACGGAAATAACAGGCTTATTACTTTTTAGCATCGTACTGTTTGGACCGAGCAATGTGAAGTTAGCACCCGATGCATTTACAATCGCAGCTACGCCCATCACATCTTCATAATTAACATCACTATACGCAAAAACACATTCGTCGACTTGTAAATCCTTAATCAACGCTGGCAATTGATCCTGTGAAAAGGAGACACGGGGTCAGGCACTTTGTCCCACGGATAAGTAATGGGACGTGCCTATCCCTGCGTCCCTATTTATTTTGTTTTTTATCCAATATGGAGCGTAATTCCTTAATATCCTTTTCCGATAATGTATCATCCTGGATAAATTGAACAACCATCGATTTTAATGCCCCGCCATATACGCGTTTAATGAAGGACTGTGTTTCTGCCTTTCGACATTCATCCTGCGTATATAACGGGAAAAAGGTATAGACCCTCTGATCCGTATTTACACCAACCACCTGCTTTTTAGCCAGGCGATCCAAAAGCGTGCGTACGGTTTTTGGCTTCCAATCGGTATGCTTCTGGATTGAGGAAGTAACTTCATTGGCAGTTTGCGGTGCCTTCTCCCAGAGTACGTTCATCACTTCCCATTCCGCTTCTGAAATATCGGGTATTTTTTTCGGCACTGTTTATCCCTCCTGACGATCAATAAATTCCTTTATCCTTTAAAATTGATAAGGTTATTTCTGCTGCTCTGCTTCCTAGAGCATGATCCTTATGCTGTATGTTTGTTGCAAAGAAGTAAGTATTGTCTTTCTCCTCCACATAGCCTATGAACCAGCCGTTTATGCTGCGGCCATTTACGGTTCCAGTGCCAGTTTTTCCAGATAGCTGCAAATCATCATTATCTTCCAGCAGCAGGGTATCTTTTACAGTTTGAACATGTTTCTCCTTAAATCCAAATTTATTGCTATAAAAAGCTTCCAGCAATTGTACTTGTTCAACAGGAGAGATTTTAAGTGACGATTCCAGCCAATATTGTTCTATACCCCCGGAAACATCGTAATTACCATAGCCTATTTTTTTCAAATTTGACTGGATTGTACGTAATGGCATTTTCTCATCTAATTCCTGAAAGTACCAGGTTACCGAATCAGCCATCGCTGTATCTAAATCCTGATCCATATTCCAGGAAGCGTATGGATACTTTTCACCATTCCATCTCAAGGTGGAATTTCCGTCAGTTATAATATTAGATTCCAAGCCAAACAAAGCACTGTATATTTTATATGTTGAATTTGGTGAAACCCTTAATGTACTCTGATCTTCATTATAAATATGATACTTATCTGCTTGCTTATCGTATAATACAAAGCTTCCTTCATATTCATTGAAATAATCGCTAAGATCTTCATACGTAACCTTTCCGCCATCAAAATCATAACGATTATTAGCTTGGCCCATGGCAGAAACGAAGGGAATCTGGGAAACTAACAGCAAAACTCCTGCCATCATAAAGATTACTGCACTCTTAAGCTTTTGCAGCCTTAGATCCCTTTTAAAAGATGCAATTTTTTTGATGCGTTTTTCAACTTGTTTTTTGGAGCCATTCAGCTGATTAGCCAATGTAAAGTTTCGTTGCTTCGATGACCCATCAATAAAATTAAGAATCGTATGTCCATAATCGGTATAGCAATCCTCATCCAGTGCATGCAGCACAGCAGCATCACACGCTATTTCGCGGTCCAATCTCATTTCCTTAAAGGCAAACCAGACAAGTGGGTTAAACCAGTACAGGATTTGAAAAATGGCCGCTGCATAATTGATTAAAATATCTTTAGATTTATAGTGCGTTAACTCATGCAAAAAAATATACTTGATTTCCTCTTTTGAAAGCCATTCATCAAAACGTTCCGGCAGCACAATGTACGTCTTCAATAGACCGAACGTCATTGGTGAGTTAACAAGCGCTGATTCTCCAACAATCAACTTCCCAGAAATATCTAACTGCTGTTTGCACTGATTAAATATTATGAGAGCCTCTTCGTCTTTCAGTTTAGCCATTGTGCCTTTAATCCGTTTTAATTTCAAACCTGCATGCAGCATGACAACAGCCAGCACGATCATTCCGGAAATCCATATACTTGCTGCAGCGATATTCAATATTGCTGAACTGGAACGCTGGACAGATAAGGTAAAGTCTTCCATCCAATTTGCATTGTTTACAGCTGCCGTCTTCTCATCTTTAGCAGCAGTAATAGCAGACATATCATTCATATCCACTGAATGAAAGTGGGTATCGAAATGGATGGAATCATTAGGAAGAAATGGAAGCAGCAGCACAAGCAGCAACAGAAACCACAGATTGTATTGCCATTTTGCTGATAATTGCTTGTGAAAAACCTTCTTAATCAGCATAATAATCCCTACAGTAAGGGAAGATAGAATAAAATTTATTATAAAATCTGAAACGGACATGTAAATCGTCTCCATTTCTTAAGTGCAAATTATTAATTTATATATTTCCAAAGATTACACATGTAGTACCTAAATATTATCACTTTAGCTGTCTCATATCAAACGAACATATTGTTAACTTGTTTTGGGTTGACATTTTTTGACTACAGTTGTAATATTTGATTACACATGTAGTCGCATGTGCATAAATAATTATTTTACTGGAGGCTATGCTTTTGAAAAAATTAACTCACACCATATTACGTGCACGTAAACTTGAGATTACCATATTGCTATGTTTACTGGCGATAATTGCTTTAGCCGGATGTGCAGACAAAGGAGAAAAGGAACAAAGTGCATCCGAAGCGCCATCCAAGGCAGAAAACCACAAAACAGAGAGTTCGAGTGCAGATAATGAGTTCGCTAAGTTGGAGGAAACATTCGATGCACGGCTAGGTGTATATGCCATTGATACCGGGTCCGGACAAGTCATCTCCTATCAGGAAGATGAACGCTTCGCCTATACATCTACCTTTAAGGCACTAGCATCAGGTGCATTACTGCAAAAGAATGAAATAGAAGATTTAAATAAAGTCATTACTTACACAGAGGATGAGTTAATCACGTATTCTCCTGTTACAGAGAAACATGTCGATACAGGGATGACGCTTAGAGAAATAATCGAAGCGGCTGTCCGTTACAGTGATAATACTGCAGGAAATCTATTATTAAATGAACTTGGAGGTCCCGAGGGGTTTGAGGAAGCATTGAGAGAGATTGGTGATGAAGTTACAGAAGCTGACCGTTTTGAACCAACCTTAAACACAGCCGTACCTGGTGATTCACAGGATACAAGCACACCGAAGGCAGTGGCCACAAGTTTAAAGGAATTTGCAGTCAGTGATCTGCTCTCTGAAGAAAAGCGTGCAATCTTTAATGATTGGCTAAGCGGGAATGCCACTGGTGACAAACTGATTCGCGCTGGTGTGCCAGATGACTGGAAGGTCGGCGATAAGAGCGGCGCTGGCGGTTACGGCACACGAAATGATATTGCTGTCATTTGGCCGCCAGATAGAGAACCCATTGTTATCGCAATCCTTTCGAGTCGCGATACGGAAGATGCCACATATGATGATGCACTGATTGCAGAGGCAGCCAAAGTTGTAGTCAATGTACTGATGAAGTAAACCGGAAAACTAGATGGGTCAATTCTTTTTCCGGCAGATAAGGCCGTAGCTTAAGGGGCCTGGCTAAGCCTTGGAAATTATCATGTAGAATGGGCACATAAAAAAACGGGACAGTGCTGTCCCGTTTTAAAACTTTTCCTGCATCATTTTTTAACGTTTTTCCCCTTTCCAGGTTGTTTCTCTCCACCAACTTTCACAATCACCGCAGTTAGGGGATCGATCGTAATCGCATCTGGAGACAATTTAAATCCAGTTGGGTTTCTCACCTCTGTAATCCCTGCTTCATCACTGTCTACCATTATTTTTCCGTCGCTTAAGTCATAGTCAGTAAGCGTCAGTGTACGTGCTTTATCGTCCGCATTGATGAATACATAATATGCTTCTTTCCCCTCGGGCGCTTTGGCACGATAGCCAATAATCAAATCCTGCTCCTGTATTTCTGGAGCTTCGATTAGATTAACGTTGGTATTCACTTCATCCCTTGTACTCAATGTAAATGCATCGGTGGAACGACGCAGTTCAATGAGTCCTTCTGTATAGTTCTTTGTCTCTGTATGAACTGGATTGACTTTTGAATTTGTTGCCTTTTCCCAATCAAACTTATTCACCTCATCCGTTGAATCATAGGAATCATGAATAAAATATGGATACTCAAATGGATTACCCTCTACATCAGTCATGAACGTTGATTTATATGGTGGATTAGCTACCGATCCCTTGTAATCCTCGTGCCGGAATTGTTTTGTCCGACCATATTCCTGACCGGAATGCAGGAAGGCTGTTCCCTGGGATGTCAATACAAGTGTATTCCCAAGCCGAATGCGTTTATGAATTTCTTCTTCATGGTCTTTTGGATCTTTCTTAATCGACTGTGCGATAACGTCATGAAGGGTCAAATTGTCATGTGCAGCAATATAGGATACGACATCACCAGGATCATCTGCCAGGAAATTATGCGGATTAGCTGTAACGTTATCGAAAATCTGCTGAATATTCCTTGCCCCACCGGTTAGAAAACGAGGTTCACCTTCCGAGCCGAAACCAGACTTCAGTTCATTTCTTATTTCATCGGAAAACGACGCAACGCTATCCGTATGCTGCATCCAATCCTGATCTGCCGGCATCACATCTCCGCCATTTTCATCACCTGCATACGTTCTCCATCCCTCTCCAATCATAAGGATGTTTGGATTCAGTTCTTTTGCTTTGTCATACGCCATTTGGATTGTTTCGGCATCATGGTCCCCCATCATGTCAAAGCGGAATCCATCCACTTTAAACTCATCGACCCAGTATGTGATCGAGTCAACAAGGACTTTCCTAGTCATTTCATGTGTCGTACCTAAACGTCCGCCGCCAAAACTCTCCCTTGGCGTACCATCTGCATCCATGAAATGATAGTAATTTGGCTCCAGATTTTCAAAAATATCCACTTTTGCTGTATGGTTGTAAACCACATCAAGGACGACACCCATATCACGTTTATGAATTTCCTTAATTAAGAATTTAAATTCCTTAATCCGCTCCTCGGCGTCATCCGGATCTTCCGAATACATGCCTGTCAATGAAAAATAACTATGTGGGTCATAACCCCAGTTATAATTGTTGTCACTGGATGAATAATCGAGCAGTCGTTCACGATCAAATTCATTTACATTGTAATAGTTCATCACCGGAAGCAGTTGAATATGGGTCACTCCTAATTCTTCCAGATAATCTAGCTTCTCAATGAATGCAGCAAACGTTCCAAAGTCGGAATTCAAATCATCTGCAATACTCGGATCTGATGTAAAGTCACGGACATGCGCCTCATAAATGATGGCATCCTCTCGTTCTTCAAACCCGTCAATATCTGCGTAACGGAGTGTCGGACCAATTTTCGCTGGATCGACAATAGCTGCTTTTCCAACCGGAATTTCATCTACCTCTTCTACGTTCCATGTTGCCATTGATTTTGCATACGGATCCAGGGCGAGCACTTTTTCCCCATCGCGCTCAATTTCATAATGATAATAATACCCAGTAAGATTAGGAACACCGGTATTGCCTTTATTTAATGTAACCTCCCAGACGCCACCTTCATCTTTTTTCATTGGAACAGGTTCGCCAACAACTTTATCCTGATCTTTTTTATCGTATAAAATAACTGAAACATTATCCGCACTTGGCGACCAGACCTTTAACGTCGCAGATTTGTTTTTGTTTAATGTTGCTCCCAGGTCATCGCCATCATAACTGAATAACTCATCGGTAAGCTTATAGCTCTTATTCACCTGTACCGACTGATTCATAAAAGTAGCAAGATACGGTGCAAGTTCCGCACTAAAAGAGCCTTTCAAATGAACGGTCTTGCCATCTTCATTCTTTGTAACCGAGCTTATTTTCACATCATTGCCGTCTTTGTCCTTTAATTCAATACCTTCGAAAAGTTCCTGCTCAGAGAAATCAACTGTTGATGTAAAACTCAGGTCAATCTGGTCGAGTGCAACCAGTTCGCCATATTTGATTCCTTCTTCAAAAACATAATACGGATTGGTATAAACAGTTTCATCGCCCTCTTTTAGGAAAATTTGGTGATGAGCGTCAAGCTCGGAGAAGGACATATCTCCAGTTTGATTGCCCCCGTCTTGTCTCTCCACCAACAGGAAGCCGATTTCTTTAGCATCTTCAACGAGATCAACATCCACATAAGCACCGTATTTTCCTACTTGCTCATTTGAAAATGCATGTGCACCCATCGGCCAGTTCACGTTAGGTTCCAATACATCGCCCCATGTCCATACTCCCCATGGTTCATAGGCTTCGTCCTCACTTAAATAATTAATCCGCAGTGTATTCGGATCGAGGTTAGCTGGTTCATATAGCGATACGTATCCATCTTCGGATAGCCAAATCTCGTTCATTTCAGGTGACAGGATGTCGACAGAAATATCAGGTGTCACATTGGAACCATTGGAATTATTTACAAGCATCCCGACTGTCTCTGCAGCCTCCGTTAGCTTGATATCGACATAGGCACCATAGTCGGTTAGACGATTATCCGTAAATGGCGAAGCTCCACCAGGCCAGCTCCCATTTTGTTCCGATGGTGTTTCTACATCTCCCCAGAACCATAGTCCAAGTCCTGCAAAATCAATGTCTGATCGTTCATAATGGACCCTTAGTGTATCCTCAGGGATTTCTTCATCCTCTAGATTTCCTTCCTCGATTATTGTCCCATACGCTGCAGTCAGCAGCACTGTTCCACCATCAGCCAGTGATGGCAGCGTGATAGATATCGTTTGATCACCATCTGCCCTATACACGTTACCCGAATAATGATCCGTCACAACAGTTTCTCCTGAGTCCACAGCTAACTTTACTTCTTTTTCATCATTTGAGACATTCAAGCCTACATACACTGAATCTTCCTTATGCGTCCGTTCAACGAGCAGAAATTGTTCCGCATCCGATCCCGCAATATCATCTCGTGAACCACGGGAAAGCGTCTCAGAAAATTCTTCCCGGAAATCTAGTACCTTTTCATAATGGGCCAAGATGGCATTATCTTTGGCAAGTTCAAAGTCCATATTGTACCTGTTATCCTGAATTGGATAGTTATTAGCCCCGCTCAAGCCAAGCTCTTCACCATAATAGATCACTGGCTGCCCCTTCGCTGTGAGCTGCAGTGTTGCTGCTGCCTTTAACTTTCCTTCATCATTACCAACGGAATATAAAAATCCATCTTCATCATGGCTGCCAAGGAATTGCCCGAGAGTTGCCGTATTGGATAAACCGCTATTTCTGCTTTCAAGGAGTTGATTCGCATCTTCCACATTGCCATTAACAAAATCTCTGGCAATATTCTTGAACTCAAAATCGAGCAGTGAATCCATTTCCCCTTTCTCTAAAAAGCCAAAGTCTTCATGCTGACTTGCTCCCCAAGCTTCGCCAATCATTTTGAAAGAAGGATCTTCAGATGTCAGTGCATTCTTAAATGCTTTCCATGTGATGTGATCGACATGCTTTACCGTATCGACACGGAAATAGGAAATCGCATTGCCATTTTCTGTTCGGGATTTTTCAATCCAGTCTTTTTGCCAATCGATTACCTGGTCACGAACCTCTGGATTCTCTGTTGTAAAGTCCGGAAGACCAGCAAGTTCCCCAGTCACCTCATCATTGCCAACATCACTTCCCTGTCTTAGCAGAGAATTGTAAACGGATCGCTCTTCATCCGTCGGGTACCCTAAAGGTTGTTCAGCTTCAGGAAGTTCACCATCAATTTCCTTCAATCCATATCCGACATGATTAAGGACAACATCGACCATAATTTTCATATCGCGGGCTGCTGCTTCATCGATCAGCTCATGCAAGTCTCCGATATCCCCAAAGTGCGGATTCAAGTTCTCAAAGTCACTTCCCCAGTACCCGTGGTATCCATAAAAAGGCTGATCCGGGTAGGCATCCTGGGAATTGTACCTTACATCATATTTGATATTTTCTACAATGGGACTGATCCAAATCGTATTGACTCCAAGGTTATCGAGATAATCCAATTTTTCCGTAATACCTTTTAAATCTCCACCGTGGTATGTTCCCGGCTTGCTCGTATCATAATTTAAACCATAGGGGTCATTATTCGATTCATCCCCGTCAAAAAATCTGTCGGTTAAAAGAAAGTAAATAACTGCTTCGTCCCAGTCAAAGTCTTCTCCCTCAGCAAACTCACGTGTTTTTACTTCAACAGTTGTTGTCCCGTTATGTGCCTTGCCGAATTCATCTACAATAGTCAGCGGGATTTCTTTCACACCAGCAGGTACATCCTCTTTGACAGCGATTGTCACTTCATTTAGTTCAGAATTAATTTCTAATTTTTCTGGTCCACCGAGTGATGACATATCAGCAAAAATTTCCCGAATACCAGCACCGCTTTCATTTTCGATATTCAGTGAAAGAACTGCATTTTCATTGTAATTAATGCTTTCCGGAGTTATCGTTGCGGATACAGCCATATCCACAATCAGATTTTCAATGATAGACTCTTCATAATATGGATTGGTTACTTCTTCCGTTTGGCCGTCTTCCGTTACCAGAAATGAATAGGGATAGGTTCCTTCTGGAAAATCCGCATATATATATTCATAGCGTTCGTTTGCTTCATCATACGCCATCTCAAATGTATCGCCTGCAACCTTCAGTTCTACTTTTTCCAAGCTATCCATCGCATCATTTAGATACAAATCAGAATCACGATAATAGAAAGTTGCGTTCCCATTGTTAATCTGTGCCTTTGGAATTTCGGGAACGATATGAACATCTTTATTCCCCTGCTGTACAGATACTTTGGTGACTGTTTCCTGCTGATTAATCTGGATGAACCGGTCGATATGCTGCCCATTCGGTTCACGATCTCCCCAGTCTTTTTTACGAATAATAAATCCTATTTCCTTTGTGGTTGGGGCAACCTCAATAAAAGCAGTAGCTAGTCCATTTTCAAATCCCGTAAAATCAATATTATCGTCTTGGACTCCCGTATTCCAAACCCAAACATCCCAGCTATCATAATTCCCATCCTCCCGTTCATACGTCAGACGAACAGTACGGTTATCGGTATTCGAATCCGCATGTACCTGCTGAATTGAAACGAACGGAAGTGTAGCACTTAATATCATCATGAAAATCATGATTAGTGCAGTAAACCGACGCCCTAAACTTTTGCGCATGGCATTTTTCTCTCCTTCCTATTTGATTAGTTTCGGTAGCTAAAAGCACAAATGAAAACGTTTGCATAAATAGGTGAAAAAAGCAGATTAATAGCTTTATCATGGGGATTTAACCGATGCGAACGCTTTCTTGTATTATGACATAACCAAGTACTATTTTCAATATGATTTCATGCGCTTTGTTATTGTCTTGATGAATTTCTCATCCCATATTTTTCATGGCTAAGCCTAGTGGATAAACAGACTAATTCTGGAATGTCAGAAAACTAAGATTTAACCAAGCCTTTGGGTGACAGCCTTAATTGCACTTATTCGTTAAGAAAGTTGTTAGAATTTCTTATCTATCAAAAAGACACAACCCGATTAAAGTTGTGCCCAAATGTCCTCTACCGATTAAAATTAATCCTCTCTGCTTCATCCATCATAATCGTTGCCTCACTCGGCTTTGTCTCCGCAATAATCTTGCCATTCCTAAATGAATATCTTACGGTTGCTTGCTTGCGGATTGCTTCATATTCATTTTCTGCAGATAGGACAATGAAATTCGCTGCTTTGCCTTCTTCAATTCCATAATTATCTTCAATATTTAGTGTCCTTGCGCTGTTTTTTGTGATTAAATCAATCGAGTTTACAATTTGCTCATAGCCCATTAATTGCGATGCATGGATTCCCATATGCAATACTTGGAGCATATTGCCTGTGCCGAGCGGATACCATGGATCAAAGATGTCATCATGGCCAAAGCAGACGTTTAATCCTGCTTCCTGCAGCTCTTTTACCCGTGTTAGACCTCTTCGTTTAGGATACGTATCAAATCTTCCTTGAAGGTGAATATTCACAAGCGGATTTGAAACAAAATTAATATTTGAAAGCTTTAATAGACGAAACAGTTTATACGTATATGCATCATTATAAGAACCCATTGCTGTCGTATGGCTCGCTGTTGTGCGCGTACCTAAACCGCGTTTGTAAGCTTCTGCAGCAACAACCTCCACAAAGCGGGACTGCTCATCATCAATTTCATCACAATGGATGTCCACTAATCGATCGTATTTTTCAGCTAGGTCAAAAGCAATTTTTAATGAATCTACTCCATATTCTCTTGTAAATTCAAAATGGGGAATTCCACCAACTACATCTGCGCCCATTTTCATTGATTCCTCAAGCAGCTCTGCTCCATTAGGGTAGGAGTTAATCCCTTCTTGCGGGAAAGCAACAAGCTGAATATCAACATAGGCCGCCATCTCTTCTTTCACTTCGAGCATTGCTTTTAAGGCTGTTAAGTCTGGGTCTGTTACATCCACATGTGTACGGACATGCTGGATTCCTTGAGCAATTTGCCATTTTAAAGCTGTTTTTGATCTTGTTTTAACATCCTCTGCTGTCAGTGTTTCTTTCCTCTGGGACCATCTTTGAATTCCTTCAAATAATGTACCGCTTTGGTTCCATTCCGGTTCACCTGCTGTTAAAGTAGTATCTAAATGGATATGCGGCTCAATAAAAGGTGGAAGGACAATCGC
This sequence comes from Oceanobacillus arenosus, assembly GCF_003369575.1. Lineage (GTDB taxonomy): Bacteria > Bacillota > Bacilli > Bacillales > Amphibacillaceae > Oceanobacillus > Oceanobacillus arenosus. The sequence goes on from NZ_PIOC01000032.1 coordinate 113,082, forward strand.
TCCTTTGACATCAATAACTTCCTCGCCTTCCACATTCTCCAATACTTGGGTAATTTTATGAAACTTACCGTCCTCTATTATTAAGTGCCAAAGCCCATCTTTTCCTCGAAGTGTTGCGTTTTTAATAATCACTGATAACTTCACCCTTCTCTTTTATTTGATTTAATGATACTTGTCGTTGTGGCGAGAACTTCATTCCAACTACATAAATAATTGCTGTACCTAAAAGGGCATTGATTGGCGGGATACCTGGTGCAAAATTAGCGATTGCGACGCCACCTGCCCAAGCTGCGATTGCGATCCAGTTTATTGCTTTAAACTTCATCGTTTCGAACGGCTGGTATTTACCGCGGTTTAAGATGAAGTAGTCTGCAAGTATGATTGCGCCAATTGATGGCAGTGCAGTTCCTAAAACGGTTAGAAATCCAACAAAATTGTTATATAGCCACATTGCGGCGATTGTTCCTAATATTCCATTGAAAACAACTACCTTATGTTTTGGCAGTTTCGTAATATTTGAGAATCCGAGTCCGGAAGCATATAATGCACTATCATTTGTTGTCCAGATATTCAAGCCAAGAACGATGATAGCTGGAATCATTAACCCTTGCAGAAACATGACATCTGATATATCCGCTTTACCGAATGCCATCGCACCAACCGCACCGAATAAAAACATGAGTGAATTTCCTAGGAAGAATGCGATAATATTTGCACTTACTGCAGATTTCGTTGTCTTTGCGAAACGGGCAAAGTCCGGTGTCAGCGTACCAGCGCTAATGAACGATCCGATACAAATCGTTAATGCTGCTGCAAGGCTGATTGCCTGTGCTGGCTCATATGCGAATAATCCTTGAAGCCCTCCAGCAAATTCTGCTGCATCAACCATCGAGTAACTGCCGAAGATTGCGATCGCAGGAACTGCCACAAATCCTAAAATCGTTAACATCCGCATTCCAAAAATTGACGACACCGTCATCAGCGAGCCAAAGATTATAATTAATGCATACACATTGATGCCAGTTGCCTTTGCTACCGGCACTGCAAACATCGCAAGACCGACACCAAACCAGCCAACCTGTGTGGAAGCAAGTAAAAATGAAGCGATATAAGAACCTTTTTCACCAAACGCATAGCGCGTTAATAAATGCGTTGAAAGTCCTGTTTTTGCTGCAATAAATGCCAATGCACCTGTATAAAGTCCAAGCAGTAAATTACCTGCTAACACAATCCAAATAAATTGCACAAACGTAAGTCCAGTTCCGAGTGTTCCCCCTGACAGCATGCTTGCTGAAAAGAAGCTTAATGAGAGCATCACCGCAAGAATCTTCCAGAAAGCCTTTCTATTCGGTTGCGGTACTGCTTGTAACGAGAATTCTTTATCAATTTTTGACATCCCAATTCCTCCAATAAGTTAGTTGTATAGAAACTGGTACCGAAGAAAGCTTCGATTTATTCTAGGAGTTTAGGGATAAAAAAAAAGCTTCTTGCCATTTCTGACAAGAAGCTCTTCTCATAATACACATACGTATAAGAAGTCCATAATTATAGACTACCCCACACGATGCGCATTATTTCCGTTGTCCTTGTCAGCCTCACGGGACTGAATTAAAGGTACCAGTATTTAATTAAGTATCATTATTACAGGAAAAGATGGGGTTGTCAACTGTTTTTTGAAAGGAGAAACAGAGCGCCAGGTCCCGCTCCTTTGTCGAATATCATCGTGGTTGCTAAATATATCAGTGTCTTTTCAGGTATATCGGTATTTACAATTAATCTCTCCTTTTGGGACAAACCTGTCCCTCCGTCCCATTGAAATCTGGATAAAATTATGATATAGTTATCTTCGTTAACCATTTAGTTACCAAGGGTAACCATTTGAGGAGGAATTTATTTTGGAAGGTTATCTCCAACGCTTTTTAACTTTATATCGACCAATGATTACAAGGTTAAATGAGCTGCTAGCCTCGTATGACATCACATATTCACTATGGATGGTCATGTACCATTTGAAACATCGCGGTGCTTCTACATTGGTCGAAATTGCATCCCATTATGAGGTGGAAAAACCAACTATTACAAGACGTGTCCAGAAATTAATGGAGCTTGGAATTGTTGAGCAAATTTCAGGTAAAGATAAACGGGAGAAAATCATTCAATTAACGGATTCAGGCTTCAGCATCTATAACAAGGTACGCAAAGACATCACAGCGCTTGAATTCCGGCTTATGGATAACATTCCAGAGCAGGAGCGTAACATTGCTTATGAAATTTTCCCAAAAATATATAATAATCTCAAGCAAGAAAGGGAGCTTCAATAAATGAATCAAACAAAATTATGGACGAAGGATTTCATTATCGTCTCACTGATTAATTTCCTTCTTACATTAGTTTTCTATCTACTCGTTGTAACCATCGCTACATTTGCGATTGGCGAATATGATGCAACGGTTAGTCAAGCTGGTCTTGTCAGCGGAATTTTCATCATCGGTGCACTGATTGGCCGCTTCGTCTGCGGTAGTATTATCGAGATAGTCGGACGCAAGCGGCTATTAATTATGGGCGCCGTTTTATTTATTGTAATGACAGCACTATATTTCGTGCATCTCAGCATCGGTTTATTAATTGTACTGCGCCTGCTGCACGGAATTACACATGGGATGGCAAGTACAGCTGCCGGTACAGTCGTTGCACAAATTATCCCTGGACCCCGTAAAGCGGAAGGGATCAGCTACTACAGTATGAGCACAACGCTTGCTACAGCGCTTGGACCATTTATCGGTTTATTTATGCTGCAGCATACAACCTTCCAAGTTATCTTTATGTTATGCCTTATTCTCGCTGTTATTAGTTTCATTATCAGTATCTTATTGAAAGTGCCTGCTGCTATTGATGCACCTGTACAACAAAAAGGGAAAAAGTCAGGCATCTCCATTAAAAACTTTATTGAACCAAAAGCAGTACCAATTGGAATTATCATCTTATTTCTAGGCTTTGGATATTCAAGTGTATTAACATACATTAACTTTTACGCTACGGAACTTAATCTTGTAACAGCTGCAAGTTTCTTCTTCCTTGTATATTCCATCGTAGCGCTTGTTTCGCGTCCATTCTCCGGGCCTTTAATGGATAAGAAAGGCGCAAATATGATCATGTATCCGGCATTTATTTTGTATGCAATCAGCATGTTTATGTTAAGTACGGTAAGCAGCGGCTGGGTGCTTCTTCTTGCCGGTGCTGTTATGGGTCTCGGCTACGGCAACATGCAATCTGCCACACAAGCGATCGCCATTAAAGAAACAGAGCCTGCACGCATGGGACTCGCAACGTCCACATACTTCATCTTTTATGATGCAGGACTTGGACTGTCACCATATTTACTTGGCTATATTACGCCATATACAGGTTACGGAAAAATGTATGCTGTTATGGCCGCTGTCATTCTTGTCACTGGCGTCCTTTATTTCTTCCTTCATGGCTTGAAAGAAACCAAGCGCCAGAGATTCGCTCATTAGTACATGAAAAAACACCCTTCTATCATTTGAGATCGGTTTCGGTTTCGGAGTGCAAGATGTAAAATAACAGACCTTTAAGCAGTCCAATTAATATATAAATTGGACTGCTTACTTTTATTGATTTAACAATGTTAATACAAGAAATAATAGAAAACTAGCACCATAATTAGGAGGTGTTTTAGCATGACGACAATTGGGTTGTTAGAACGCCCTCCAATTATGCTGCTCTATTCGATGCAAAATACTGGAAAAATGGATGTTTAGGTTAAAGTAATGGCCGATAGTGAAACTAGAAAATTTGGCTATTTAGACGACAAAAGATATTATATTACCGAATAGGATTGCAAATAATTGAACTTAAACTGGTGCTTTAACACAACAAGGAGTTATGTACTAATGAAAAATATTTTTGATCATATGTATACAGCAGAAGTTTTAAAGCGTATTGACAAATTGAGTTCAAATTCACAACCTGAATGGGGAAAAATGGATGTTGCCCAAATGCTAGCGCATTGTTCAGCTTTCCAAGACATTGCAATGGGAAATTCTTTTCCACCAAGGAGTTGGTTAGGAATAATAGTAGGGAGGTTTGCAAGGAAAATCGTTTACAATGACAAGACATTGCCCCATAATATGTCTACTATTCCAACCATTTTAATTGCAGATGATAGAGAATTTGACACAGAAAAAGAAAAGCTTAAACAAAAGATTATCACATTCCAAAATAATGGACCAGAGAAGTGTACAACTCATCCGCATCCCTTTTTTGGAAAACTTACTTCTGAACAATGGGGGAAGGGAATATACAAGCACCTTGACCATCATCTTAGGCAATTTGGGGGTTAAATAAACATTGAAGAAATAAAAAAACGCTCAAGATTTAAAATCTCTGAGCGTTTTTCTGCCAGTAATATTGTGATTTTGCAATCCAAAACAGAACGGTTTAGTAACTTAAGAACTGCTTCAAATGAAAGAAAGTTGTTTTGTTCCTTATTCTAAAAAAATCTATTTAGCATTTTCATCCGGCTGATGAATTCCAAATACATTTCCCTCGGTATCATGATAGTATCCCTGCCACGCCATTCCAGGAAGTGCATATTTTGGCATCGCGACTGTACCGCCATTATTGAGGATCTGTTCTTCCGCTGTGTCGTAATCTTCAACACCAATTGTGCAGGCAAAAGCATTGAGAGCCTGATTTGCTTCTGGCGGCGCACTTTGACGCTGCATTAAAGCACCATTAATTCCCATTTCATTTTCATCGCCAGTCACTGCTCCAAAATAAGGCATTCCGGCATAATCAGTCCAGTCCTGAAATGTCCATCCGAATACCTCGCCATAAAACTTCTTAGCCCTTTCCATGTCATCCACATGAATCTCGAAATGAATTAATCTTCCCATCATGATTCCCTCCTGATTTTATTTCCTTCTATCAACATTATAAGTATTGACAGCTAACCGTCCTGATACACTTTCTATTTTATTATAATAGATATCAGAATTTATTCAATTGAAGTATATCATAAACTTAATCTTTTTTTGTCTGGGAAACAATCAACCTGCTATCATCTCTTCTTCCCTATCTGATTCATTATTTCCCAAGTATACTTTATCAGGCTTCACAACGAATATACTAATTAAAGCCGCAACAATGAATAAGCCCATAATGACATACAGCACCATTTCATAGGACTGTGTCTTTTCCAGCACAAAAGCACTTAGTTGATTACCTGTTAGCCCTGCCAATGCCCAGGCAGATAAGGCTAATCCATGTACAGTAGAAATATTCTCTAAACCAAAGCGATCCGATAACAGTGGTGGCAAAGAAGAGAACCCTCCGCCATAGCCTGCATTTACCGCACAAAGCAGGATGATTATAAGAATTGCGATGGAATTATGAATGCTATCAAGCACAATCGTTAATAAAATGGCTGTAATAGATAATAGAAAAATAACTTTATAGATTGAATTACGATCTTTTAAGCGATCAGCCCATGAGGAAAAAACTAAGCGTCCGCCCGCATTGAAAGTAGCTGTTAGCGAACTGACCATACCAATCGCACCGAAGCCAATGTAAGCTAAGATGCCCTTTTCTTGTGAAATTAAGGCTAGCCCACATGTAATATTAAGGTAGAACATAAGCCAGATACCAATAAATGATTTATTTTTTAATACCTTTAGATAACTGAAGCTCCCCGTTTGTACATTTTCTTCTTCATATCCGGCTGGCTTCTTTAAAGCTAAATGTCCAATAAACATCATCACTAAATAAATACCTGCTAAAATATAAAACATCGTATATATATTTGCAGCATTTACTAAAGTCCCCTCCACGTTTCTTTCCCCAAGCAGTTTTTCAATTAAAGGACTTGCAATTACCTTTGCTAAGCCAAAACCTGCAACAGCGAGGCCTGTTGCTAATCCCTTTTGATTCCGGAACCAGAGCATTAATGTTTTTACAGGTGTCAAATAACCGATTCCAAGTCCGATTCCCATGACAACCCCATACGAAAAATAAATACCTATCAATGATTTTTGATAAATGAAGAAACCTGTTCCAGCCATCCCAACGACAAAAAACAATGCCGACAAAAGGGACGACTTATGTATATCCTTTTCCACAAGCTTTCCACCAAATGCTGCAGACATGCCAAGGACAAATATTGCTAAACTAAATGCCCATTCGACTTCAGCAACAGGCTTTTCAATGTATGCTGCAATGTCCCCCTTGAACAATGACCAGCAGTACACGGTACCAATACTGCAGTGTATGAATAAAGCTGGCAGTACAGCACGAATCCACTTATTATCTAATTTACTCATGTTGATGATAACCCCTTCGTTTTTATTCGAACCAATAATTACCGAACGTTATTTATATATTTTAATGTTTAGTTCGACTTTTAACTAATTATAATACAATTCAAGTTATATTCAAGATGAATTCAGCCTCGTTTACGAAAGTTTATTAAGATGCCACTCATCGCTTTAACGTTAAAAGCAGCAACCCATACAAAATATCTAAATCCTTTAGATAGGCTTGAAGCAGCCAATCGTTCCCCACCAATGAATATTAAGGGTCATATGACACCGGCCTTTTCGTCCACTTTCATATATATTATTGCAATTTCTCTTTAAAACTATTTTTCTATGCCTTGCAGCAGGCGTCATTGGCCTGCTCTCAGGCCACGGATTTGCTGAATGGTGGAATTAACCTAAGGGGGCATAGCAAAGAAATGTTTCTTACCCTTAATAACTTTATTGGGTATTTTAAGATTGGACATCTATAAGAAAACATAAGTAAAAATGGACTGCCTTGTAACATGCAGTCCATTTTCCATACGATCCACTTAGTATTCACCCATCTTACTGAAAAGGGAGGAATCAGATGGTTTCCCTCTCACTATATTATAAAATACTGCTTATTATTTTTTATTCAAAATAAAGATAGCGCCGCCATACCCTAAGATGCACCATATAAATAGATTAAGATAATTCCATGTACTTGCTTCAAAGGTAGAGGCTGCTAATGAAGCACGCATCACTTCTGCCATTGAATAGATTGGCAGAAATTCATGAAGTGTTTGAAGCCATTCCGGAAGTCGATCCATTGGAAAGTTAACTGGTGAAAACATAAGCGCACCAAATACAACCACTTGAGAAATACCTAGCGATGCCGTTGGTGATAAGAGATAAGAAAATCCGTAGCCAACACCAATCGATGTTAAAGCAATCATTAAAAGTGCCGGAATAATTGTCCAGGAGATATCGTATCCAGGGCTATACATGAGATGTGCAACAAAGGAGGAAACAACAATTCCTGGAACGGTGATTAATAGCCATATCGTTGTTTCGGCTCCCAGAATAACGGAGCGATTAACCGGCCATGTACGCATAAATTCCATATACCCATCCGCTTTTGCGGTACCGACTTGTTGAGGCAAAATCACCAATCCTGTCATAATTAAAATGATGGTTGGTGCACCTGTTGCTAAAAACAGGATGGTGCTTGTATCGGGATCAGGAATCAGATAAGTAAATCCAATCACGATGCCAATCGATATCAAGATTTGAATCAGTGCCATGAATACTAAGAACCCTGCGTTTCTAAGAAATTGCATTTGAAAGACATACTTATAGTGACTTAACAGGTCCATCATGATTCAATCACCTCCCTTGAAGTTAGTTCAATATACGCATCCTCAATGGTAGTCGGAGACAAGGAATAATCAATCACAAGTCCTTTGTCTTCTTGAGCTTTTGCCCAATCAAGGCTTGATGATACATACGAGGGATCCACGGAGAACAATAAACGTGCTCCATTTCGATGGGCTGAAAGTACCCAGCTTGGCATCTCAATATCTGCCAATTCCTCTGATAAGCTAAGCTCCATACGCATTTGATTGCTTACCGAACGTTTTATTTCTGAGGGTGACCCCTCGGCTAATAATCTTCCTTGATTTATAATAGCAACGCGATCAACGACCTTCTCAGCCTCCATCACATTATGCGTTACCAAAATAACAGAGGTTCCGTCATCTGTCAGATTACGTATGACTTGCCAAAGCAACCGTCTGCGAACTGGATCAACATCATTGGTAGGCTCATCAAGGATAACTAATTTACCAGGAACAACTACTGCCATACAGAAGGCTGTTAATCTTCTTGCACCACCTGATAGTTTCTCACCTTCTCTATTTGCCCACTCGCCCATATCGAGCGCCTCAAAAAGCATCTCTACTCGCTTCGGATCAAATGTCTTTCCAGCTCTCATCTTTCCAATAAGTGTCACTGCTTGCTTAGGCGTTAGAAACCCCAGCGGCACTTGAGACTGCGGCTGGACGGAACAAATGGATCGTGCTCTTGCCGGTGACTCAAGTATAGATTTACCAAGCAAATGAATATCACCGCTGTCAGGAGTTAATACACCTAAAATTTGGTTTACCAATGTTGTCTTTCCTGCGCCATTTTGGCCTAGCAGCCCAAATATTTCTCCTTTATTAATACGAAATGATAGATTATCATTTGCGACAGTCTTGGATTTACCTTTACCAGTGAAAGTTTTCGTTACATTTTCTACATTAAGAATCATCATTTTAACTCCTCCTTTGCAATGAAAACACGCTCAAGGAAATCAATGACATCTTTATCCATAGGGTAAAAGGCAACCCCTTCTTTTAAGTTTTGAAGTGCTTCCCGCATATCCTCAAGCAATGCTTCGTCATTCCCAAACATTTTCTCCACTTGGCTAAGCCAGCTTTCAGCGAGTTGTACAGCCTTTTCCGAAACTGGGTCGATATCAAGATTATGTTTGATATCACCTATAACCTTCAGCCATTCCTTTATATCTTCTTCCGTCATTTGTGCGTCCATATCGATAATTTTGTTTATTTCTTCCTCATTTAAATAATCGTCATATTGCTGAAAGAGATCTTCCTGATCCTGTTGAAACAATTGAGTAATACCAAATATGAGGGACCAATTAACCTCTCTCTCAAATTCTAGGGAATGCGATACACCAAGAAGTGCCTTTTCTAACATACTTAAACGTTTCTGTTCCCGCTTAACCAACTCTAATTGCTGCTGGATTGACTCATACCAGGTCGTAGTTGCGCCTTTCAATATCTCCTTAATCTGTTCCAATGTGAATCCCATGTATTTTAATGCTAGAATGCGTTCTAACCGCATGACATCCTCATCGTTATACAAACGATGCCCCCCATCTGTCTTGGATGATGGTTTGATCAACCCAATTTCATCATAATAATCTAAAGTCCTAACCGTTACTCCCGTTTTCTTTGACAATTTACCGATTGTGTACAATTCGCCACCCCTTTTCTAATTCATTTCCTTAAGTATAAATCAACACGTTACGTGCGGTTCAATAGTTAAATGCAAAAAAGTTAAATTTTTTTGAAAATATAAATAGGATAAGAAAGCTGAAACTCTCTTATCCTGCTCTGACTTGAAAATACCGATATAATTGAAATTACGCTGATATATTTGGCAAACCCACCGATATTCGACAAAAATCGGGAAGTGACAGGCACCTCCTAAAACAGGCACCCATCACCGCTAATCCATCAGCCCTTGCTGGAATGCATAGCTTGTCAGCTGCACGCGATTATCTAGATGAAGTTTGCTTAAGATGTTTTTGAGATGACTTTTAACCGTATGTTCCGAGATAAAGAGGCTTTCCGAAATTTCTCTATTTGACAAACCTTTAGCTACCAATTGCAACACTTCTAATTCTCGGGTAGATAAGGGTGTTTTCTCTTTCGCTATTGTTTTACTTTGCGGGAATTCCTTTAAAATTTGAAAGGCGATTTCCTTTGACATTGGTACTTCATCTAAGGCAAAGGCTCTTAAGTGGTCGACCCATGCTTCCGATTGGATATTTTTTAATAAATAGCCTTGTGCCCCTTTCTTTAATGCATCGAATAAATCGGTAATATCATCGGATACCGTAATCATTACAATTTTTACGTAGGGGAACTTAAGTTTGATTCTTTTTGTTGCTTCGAGTCCGTTCATTACAGGCATTTGAATATCCATCAGAATAATATCAGGCATTAATTCTTCGGTTAGTTTGATCGCTTCTTCTCCATTCTTCCCTTCACCAATAATAAGAAAATCCTCGTATTCTTCTAAAATTTCCCGAATCCCTTCTCTTGCATGTGCATGATCATCAACGATTAGTATGCGAAAAGGCTGCATTTACTTTCCCTCCTTTTTTAACTCCATGATCGTTTCATTGGCTGTATGCTTCATTGAAAATTCCCATCCCATATCACTTGCTCGGTCTTTAATAATCTGCAGTCCATACCCCTTGCCGGACTCAATCGCCTCATTTGTAATACCAATTCCCTGATCCTTAACTTGGCAAATCCACCCATTATCTATTTGCTCTGAAAAAATCCACACTGTATTTGTCTTCGCATGTTTAATAACATTCATCACAGCCTCTTTAATACAGGCAAACAGCTCTACTTTCTCCTTCGATGATAATGTATTCTCCTGAATGGCCCATTCCAGCTGAACATCCATGAAATGATGATTCTTAAGTTCTGTTACATACTGAAAGATCGTTTCTGTCCAACTAAATGTATCTTCATTGGGTAAGTACTTCAAATTTGTAATTGCCTGACGAGTGTCTTCATGGACATGCTGTAATGTCTGTTTAATTTTTTCAAAATCGGGATCATGCTCCAAATGGTTCTTTCTCCCGAACTTATTCATCTTTACTGATAAAAGAAATAAGGATTGAGCAATTCCGTCATGCAGCTCTCTTGCCAGCTTTTCTCGCTCAATAAGTGCGGCTTTCCTGGCCTTTGACCGCCTAAGCTCTTCCTGTATCCTTTCTAAAATGGAAAACAAGTGCCGTAAAAAGACGAGTGTAACGATAAAGACCAAGATAGGAGAAAGAAAGTTCCCCACCTCCATTGAAATATAAGAAAGGAGAAATTCATGCCGAATATATTCCCATACAGCAATTGTAATTGTTGGGATAAATAAAATGAGCCATTTAATTTGTTTATATTTCAAGTCTGCACCGCTTTTCTATATATAATTGTGTCTATATTTTATCATCTATCCGAACTTTTTTAGCAAATTTGCATGTAAATCACTCTTTAGAGGTATTATGAAATAATTACATTGTATTTATAATATTTATAAGCAACTAATTGTTGCCCGGACTTATAAGGAGGAATTATTTTGAAACGTATATTTATTGCCGCAGCAGCATTCTTGCTAGTAACTTGTTTTGCCGCTCCTGCGTTTGCACACTCGCATTTACATGGATCAAATCCAGCAGATGGTGATGTTGTAACAGAGCCATTGAATGAAATTGTTCTTGAATTTGATGGCCAAATTGAAGAAGGCAGCTTTATAGATATAACAACAACTGAGGGGCAAGCTGTTGAACTTCAAGATACTATTATTGGTGAGGGTACATTAACAGGTACTGTTGCTGAACCGCTTGCAAATGATGAATATCAAGTGAACTGGAGTATTATCAGTACTGATGGTCATCCGATGGAAGGCGAATTCTCATTCATGGTCGATGCACCCGCTGCTGAATTTGACGAAGAAGCTGCAAATTCATCTGAAACAGATGTGAATGAAGATTCAACGGATTCTGCTGACCAAGTGGCTGAATCAGGAGAAACAGCTAATTCTGCAGAGGAAGAATCCTCTTCTTCAATGACAGTCATTCTAATTGTTGTTTTAGTTGTCATTGTAATCGCTGGTATCTTCTTCATTTCGAAAAGAAAGAAATAATCAATGGAACTGCTCGTAATTATTAGTCAGGTGTTTTTATATGTATGCTTCTCGGTTTTAGCAGGGAGTTTTCTTCTTCTGTTAATTCCGGAAAGCCAACGTCCTGATGTGAAAATTCCAAAGTACTTATTGCTTGCCAGCGCTGTTGCGCTGCCAATTTTTGCTTTTGTTCCTGTACTTGATATTACATTATTTATCGCTCCACGCTTAGGTTTATTTGAATCATTTAAAATTGTTCTGACAACCTATACCGTTGGAACGGCATGGAGCTTTACTCATATTGGATCTATTCTGCTAGTACTTGTAGTTGGCATGATGCGTCCTAATGAAAAGCGTATTGCTGCTTTTTTAGGGATATTGCTGACATTTGGATTAATGTTATCCATTGCTTGGTCAAGTCATGCAGGGTCAATGGTTCCTCTCAAAGGGATTACAGGCCATTTTATCCACTTATCGGCTGTCAGCATTTGGGTTGGTGTTGTCCTTATCGTTGGCTGGTTCGCTGTGAATCATAATCATTGGCTGGAATTTTTAAACTGGTTTTCGAAAGTCGCGATTGGCTGTTTAGCTGCTACAGCGATTAGCGGAATAGTATTAATGAATATCATGGTTGATGGATATACGGATTCTTGGATGGTTTCATACGGACAAGGGCTATTGATCAAGCATTTATTCCTGCTGCCACTTATTTTCTATGCATTGATAAATGGTGTCATTGTGAAATATCAATTATCAAAGAATGCTGCATTCAATCCAATTCCTTGGATACGTCTGGAGAGTTTGATTTTACTTGTTATTTTTACGATTACAGCCTTTTTTACACAGCAAGCCCCAGCCCATGACAATTACCTAACCAATGATGCAGTATCATCTTTATTCCGTCTATTTCACGACGGGGTTATTGATCCCAGCAGTACCGTTGGCTTTGCCGTGAACTTGCCTGTGGTTTATTTCTTTTTACCATCTATTTTATTTATAGGACTAATGCTGCTATCCATTTACAAAAAAGCATCTCTATTACTGCCATTTCTTTTCAGCTGTTTATTTGTTGGCTGTATATACTGTATGTTAATGATATCTGTAGTCGTTCGCTAAGTTAAATATGGTGCGGAAACTACGAGATACATTAAGGTCATGTTTTGAAGATTTTTTCAAAACATGACCTTTTTTTATATTAGGTGCTAATAGGCCCTATTTCAACTCATGTTTTTTCGAAAAAAAGACATGCTAATAAAGAGGCATGATTCAAATTTTCCGGCTCATTGATTTTATCTATGTTTGGAGGGAGCATTTGTTTTGAAATTATATCAAGCAAGAAAAGGACAATTCGTGTATTACAATAACGAGCTACATAAGATTTATGGAGTAAAGGCAATGTATAAGGAATCCATCCACCTTATCAAGCTGAGGGACTTATCACAGCATTTAACGAAGGCATCTGAAATAGAAAGATATAAAGCCCAGGTCCTGGACAGCTTTGTCTTCAATCAAAAGGCATATACGCTCAAAAGTAGAAAAGCTGAAGAAGGGGATTTTATTCTAATTCACAATCCAAGACCGGATTCCTTGGATACGTATGTTTTAAATGAAATCGAATTAGTGGAGGCGGCTGATAACAAAGGAATAACTACTACCAATTCTCATGGTGTTAAGCATAATGAGTATCTTTTAATGGAACCTGGTCGCGACCAGGACAGCCACCGAATTGACTTTAAAGATATCGAAACTGCTGACCCTATAAGCTTGCAGGAAACGGAAGCACTAGACCTTCGTAATCCGAACAATGCATTGCTCCCATCAATCGGGGACATTTATAGGCGAATCAACGAGAATGAAATATTTGAAGCAATGGTTGTTGCAGTGAAGGCTCAAATGGTTTATCTCGGAGATGGTTCTGTAATGTCGCCACTGGAGCTGCTGAATGCCGATGAGTGGGAATATCTTTATAATCTTCAGGACGATGATTCGTAATTTCATCGATACGTCCTATGCTTTTATTATATTAGGAGGTTTCTATGGCTAGAAAAAGTCAAACAGGAAATAGTGTTTTTATCATTTCTGTATTACTTACACTCATTTTTATTATTTGGGGAGTATTTTTTACAGACAACCTCGCATATGTGACTGGTAATATCTATAATGGATCCATTGATTATCTTGGATGGCTATACCTTGGTGCCACTCTATTCTTTGTCGTTTTCTCTATTTTTTTGCTGTTTTCCAAATACGGAAATATTCGGCTCGGCAAAAAAACAGACCGGCCTGATTTCAATACGGCTTCTTGGCTTGCGATGCTGTTCGGTGCGGGGATGGGGGTAGGGATTGTATATTGGGCTGTTGCCGAACCAGTTACTCATTTTACCAATCCTCCTTATGGGGAAGCCTATACGATTGAAGCAGCCAATACTGCTATGAAATTTACCTTTTTCCATTGGGGCTTGGACCCATGGGCAATTTATACGATGGTCGGACTAGCACTTGCCTTCTTTCAATATAACAAAAGACTTCCCGCAGCCGTTAGTTCCGCATTCTATCCAATACTTGGCGATAAAGTTTTCGGACCCATCGGAAAAACGATTGATATACTGTCTATATTTGCAACCGTTTTTGGCATTGCTACATCATTAGGCCTTGGCGCAATGCAGGTTACAGCTGGTATGCATCACATATTCGGCATTCCTAATGAGTTATTCGTCCAGCTGATTGTCATCGCAGTTGCGACTGTCATCTTTATCATCTCAATTAATACAGGTCTTGAGAGAGGAATCCAGTACTTATCCAATGCAGCGATGATTTTATCTTTTGTGATTATGCTGGTAGTTCTGGTTGTTGGTCCAACGCTAACGATTATAAAAGTCTTTTTTAATACGACAGGTCTCTATGTTAGCGACTTTATTCAAATGAGTTTAAGGCTGATCCCCTTTGGAGAAGGGGCTGAATGGATTGCATCTTGGACTTTATTTTATTGGGCATGGTGGATTGCCTGGGCACCATTCGTTGGAATGTTTATTGCCCGGGTCTCGAAGGGCAGAACAATAAGAGAATTTGTTATTGGCGTGTTGATTGTTCCTACGCTCGGAACATGTCTTTGGATGTCCATATTCGGCGGGTCGGCCTTAGAGCTTGTTCAAGCGGCAGGAAATGAAGGTCTGGCGGTCTTTATTTCCGAGAATGTATCATTGTCGATTTTTACCTTCTTTGAGCATCTCCCATTTAGTTCATTATTAAGTATTTTGGGATTTGCTGTCGTGGCTATCTACTATGTAACTGTGGCTGATACTGCTACCTTTGTACTTGGCATGCTAAGTGAAGGTGGAACATTAAATCCTTCTACAAAAATAAAAGTAACATGGGGTATTATTCAATCAGCACTAGCAGCAGTATTGCTCTTAGCTGGAGGCTTGGAAGTATTACAAACCGCTTCCATTGCAGCAGCCCTTCCGTTTACTATCATCCTGATAATCATGTGCTTCTCATTACTGAAAGGTTTAAAGAGTGAAGTGGAAGTGCAAAGAGGGGGTAAGAGGATCACGCGATTGTGAGTATCAAAGGCTTGCTGGTAGATGCTTTGGAGGTTATGTGATGGTCCAAAGTGTGAGGGCAGAACGCAATGCTTAAATAAGAATGATTCACATTGGTGCGAGGTTCCGGGAAATCATGTGGCAATTCATCGCGGATTGCTATCTAATTTTTACCCTTTATTTAGAAACAAAAATGATAGCGTTTTATAATAAGGCGTTCTCTTTTATATCATAAAGAACAAAAGCGCAAGCGCCCGTTTAGCGACGTACGGACTGGACTGAACCGTAGTAGATAAAGGAAACACGATGAGCGTAAGCGGTTGACTTAGATTACGGAGGTGAGGGAAGTCGCGCTACAGCTTTAGCGCTGGAGCTGGACGTGGCTATTCTCGGTAATTTAGTTATCCACAGCGTCGAATTTTATAGTTTCCTAAGCTAGTACAGAAAAAGGATAACCCATTCATCTATCGAATAGGTTATCCTTTTTAAGTTACTTCTCAAAAGATACTCACATCTCGCCAATATAATTCTTAAGAACCATACCTTTAGAACCCTTTTTTATTAAAAGACCAATCCTTTCTTCCGATTTATTGCATTTATTATTATACTTATTAAAAAGACTAAAGATTATTTCAATTCCTAATTAGATGCTATTGGAGGCTGGATTGTGAAGTATTGGGTACATCTGACATTATTCATATTAATACTATTACTAGGAGGCTGCCAAGTGAGCAATGAAGACCAAACGAAGAAGCCCTCAGAAATGAATCCAGATGAATTGCCTGACGTAAGGGCATTCGAGGATGAATTTACTCGTGGATTCTTACAATCTACGGAAGAATCAAGACCTGGCTATTATCCCTTTTTGTCAGGGACGGGGAAGTATGTGATGGACTTTCCCGCTGGAGGCGTTGTTGGAGAAGATAGTTATGCCATAAAAGAAGAAGATTACGAAGGACTATCCATTGGAGTTGATAATGATAATGGAACAGGATCTTATTTTAAACTTAATTATGATTCATTAGATGAAAAGGGGCAAGAAGATACGATCTTAGATATGATTAATCATCAATTTAATGGGGAACTTGAATTTGATAAATTCACTTCCGGAAATAGCACCTTATATCTTTCTTATTTTGAAGATGATGAAACCTATTATGGTTATGCAGGCTTTTTACAAAATGAAGTAGCGAATGGCGGAATAAGAATTATATATGAAACGGAATGTATTGGTGGAAAAGAAGCATGCGAGGGAATAAATGCTGAAAATAAAGATATTATGAAGCAACTAATTGAGTCGATTCATTTTACTTTAGAATCCAATGAAAGTGATAGAGCATTCAATGAGTGAAAATATTATATCTACTAATGAAATGAGATTACGCATGATTGATTTGGAATATAAAGATCTCGCAGAACAAAATTTTAAAAGTAAATTAAAGCAAATATATATCGAAGAATTTGGAATTGAAATTGATGCAAATATAGAAGTATTTCAATCATCGGATTCTGACAATCCGAAAATAAAAGAATCTGGTTATGATGGGACAGCAGTTCACTTTTATTCTGAAAAAGAAGGTATTAATGAAGTTTATGTCATTTCTCAAGGAACCCAAGATACTAAGGATTGGGAATATAATATTAAGGCAATGTTTGCAGGTTTAGACTACTCTCAAGCAGAAGCAACTTACTTATTTACTGAAGAAGTGATTAATCGTGTTGAAACTAAAAGTGACTTAAGTGTCATTGGTCTTTCTCATTCTTTAGCTCATAATAATAATACAACTGCACATCTAGCTTATGATACTTTTGATAAGATTTACAGTGTAAATGGAGCACAAACAAATTATTATCAATTATTTGAAATGGATAGACATTTTCGTAGAGAACTACGTAACAAATTTAATATAACCATTAGCGACCCTGACGCCATCTACAACCTAGACCCCGTAAAACTTGAAGCATTCGCAAAAGACTACTACGCAGACAAAGGGGGGAACATTCATCAAATCATTTCACTGGATGATCCATTATACGCCGTTAGTGGTACTCGCGGATTCTTTACACTTGGTGCGGTCGATTATATTGATACAAATCCAGATTATCCTGGCCTTCGTACGATCATGGTTGATATCCCCGATCACGTTATACAGGACTTTCAAGAGTTAGCTATTCAATACACGATAGCCTCCAATAAAGGAGGATTGGAGGCAGCGATATATGACATTTTAGGTGTTGACATGGGTCTCATCAATGAAATCGATGGAATAGGAAGTGTGGCAAAATTATACTTCACGAAACAGTCTGAGCTGGATACGATGATACGAAATTTAAATGATAATATACCTAAGTTAATGTCCAACATCACAACGATTACAAGCAATGCAGACGTCATTTTTGGTCGGCTGCAGGATGCAGGATATATCACTGGAAAGCAAAAGGATGTACTTGTCACGGAAATAACCAAAATCGAAAAGGAACTGCAGGGGATACAAACCACGATCAAAAGCAATGTAGGAATCCGAGATATGGGTGACTTTTTTGCCCAATTAGGTGGGGATGCTGGGTCCATTCTAAAAATTAAAGGACATATAGATGCCATTCAAGAAAGTCTAGAAACATTAAGCAAAGATGATTTTCTCGAGATTCTCCATAGGATAGGAGAAAGTCACAGTATTTCAGAAATATTGCAATCCATATCCGGAGGGAATAAATCATACATAGGGACAGATATGGTGCTAACGGCAAGAAAGGGCAAAAAGGAGATTAGAGTCAATATGTCTGCTGCCCTTCAAATGTACAATCAAGGATCAGCAATACTACAAGAAAAGGAATTCGAAATAGAGCAATTTAGCAAAGCAATTGAAAGAGAAATGATAGAGGCTTATAAGAACGAAAGAAAAAAAGTCATCCAGAAAATAAATGATATGGAAGCAAGTCCACGCTTGTATAATAATCTACTTTCCACACATGGACTGTTTCCAACATTCACGAAAAGAATCACGAGTATTCGCGCACACGAGGTGCTATATCCACTCGAGCAAGCAGATCTCGATCAAGAATTGCAAAGATTAAGAGAGACGGCAGAAAAGGCACGATTACAAATAGAAGGTTATCGCAAAGCAATTGAATCCTTGTTTGAGGAAGATGAGCGTATAGCTAAACAATTTGATTTAATAAGGGGAATATAAATTGAAGGAGACGCATTCAATTACGGTTATGGAAAAGCTGCTTCCGTGGGAGGATTTTTCATATAAAAAGGATTTGTTACGAAAATACGCAGATCATATTGGCAGGTGTGACACAGAATTTTTCTCGCTAGTAAATAAGATTTTCATTGATGAAGGGGAAAAGGGAGAAATCGTCGATGAGATGATTCTGAAAACAAAGCAATTGGAGGTTTGGAATACAAATCTACTATTGGATGTAAATTATAAAATTAGTCAAGTAGTTAATCGGTTTGATGATCAAGTCGATGAAATGAAACAACAGCGAATAACAATCACCTATGAAAATATATTCGCTATTTGACTAACAGGTAGAATTACAAAGGAAAAAAGAGAAGCATCAGAAAAATGGCTCCTATCACCGAAAAACGATGTTCGGAACCATTTAAAGTTATTTTGGCCTTAACCAAAATAGTAAATCAGGCCGGCGCATCAATCTATAAAAGAACCGTTCTAATTTCTCTAAAACACCTGCACATCACGTACCGCAAAACGTTCGGTAATGGATTGTTGACGCAGGCAGTGCAGCATATTCTTCCTGCTCACCAGTGTAAGCGTAAGGGTCTGAAAGGACAGTCAACAGCCGTTCCATTACACTGTAATCCCCTTGTTCCACAGCAGCCTCTAGCGCTTCCTCAACCCGGTGGTTCCGTGGGATGATCGCAGGATTGCTATTTCGCATCAACTGATTCGAGGATGCTTTTGATTCATTCTGTCTGGCTAATCTCGCTTGCCAGCGCTCATGCCACTCCGTGAATTCCGGAGTGCCAAACATGGTCATGTCTTCATATCTTTCAGATGTTAATGCCCGGAACGTATTCGTATAGTCGGCACGATACTTCTCCATCATACTGAGAAGATCATTGATAAAGGCTTCATCCTCTGATTCCTCGTTGAATATCCCAAGTTTTGCTCTCATTCCCGCAAGCCATTTCGAATGATACAGCTCATGGAAGCCTGAAATCTCATCCTGAGCCAGTTTGACAGCCTGTTCCCGATCATCAGCCACTAACGGCAAAAGGGCCTCCGCAAATCTGGCGAGGTTCCATGCAGCAATATAAGGCTGATTCCCATAGGCATAACGGCCTTCGACATCAATGGAACTGAATACCGTTTTCGGGTCATAGGCATCCATAAAGGCGCAAGGACCATAATCGATGGTTTCCCCGCTAACGGTCATATTGTCGGTGTTCATTACCCCATGAATAAAGCCAACAAGCTGCCACTTCGCTACAAGCACAGCCTGTCGCTTCATTACTTCCTGAAGAAGGGAAAGGTATCTGCTCTCATTCGCTTCAATCTCTGGATAGTGGCGCTTCAATGTATAATCAGCCAAGATCCGAAGTTCCTCAACCGTGCCCCATTTTGCAGCATATTGGAAAGTCCCAACGCGCAAGTGACTTGCCGCCACACGAGTCATAATCGCACCAGGAAGCTCGGTTTCACGGATGATTGATTCACCAGTCGACACCACCGCTAAACTACGAGTGGTTGGAATACCAAGCGCATACATTGCCTCGCTGATGATGTATTCGCGCAGCATTGGTCCAAGTGCCGCTCGTCCATCTCCACCGCGTGAGAATGGCGTTCTTCCTGAACCTTTGAGCTGAATATCTACCCTCTTACCTCTTGGAGTGATTTGCTCTCCTAATAGCACCGCTCGGCCATCCCCTAGCATATTGAAGTTCCCAAATTGATGCCCCGCATATGCTTGTGCAAGCGGCGAGACCCCTTCAGGAATCTGGTTTCCAGCAGACACAGCTACCCCATCTTCACTTTGCAGTGCTTGAACGTCCAAGCCTAGGGATGCTGCCAATGGATGATTAAGAATGATTAACTTCGGTGAATGTACTGGGGTTGGGTTAATGTTGGAAAAAAATAATTTTGGCAGACGGGCATAACTGTTATCTAAGTTCCATCCTGTTTTTTTACTATTTGTCATGGTTTCTCCTTTTTGTATGGTCGTCTATTCTAATAAAAATGATGCATTTGATGTTTTTAATGTCTGCTTCTGTCAGTTTATTATACCGTTTTAGCAAAAGGATAGCGTATTTTTTAAAAAAATGATTGCCTGTTACTAATTGTAGTTTGACGATAACATTGGAATAGGCAGCCAGATATCTTCCCTCCACTATCTTATTTCCCAAAATTTAAGGAGAATATCAAAAATCGCCACTTCCCTAACTTTGAAATAAAGTATAAAGTGGACAAGAAGGACAAGGGGATAACATACATGCTAACAGAAAATGTTCATATCGCCGTGCCAACAATTTTTTTGAAGATGAATCCTTAAATATCCAAGGGACAATAAGCCATATAAGAAACCTGTATAAACAAGGAGTAAAATCTGTTCTTATCTCCGGGTCTACTGGAGAACAGCATAGTTTAACCCTCCAAGAGAAAATTGAAATAATCAACGGTTTAGAACTGGAAGAAGAACGCATTATTAATATGGAAATTATATTCGGTGTGGCTTCAATTAGACAGAATGAGGCAGAGGAATTAGCTGAAAAGATTCGTCACACAAAAATGTCAGGCATCACGCCTGGATATCCAACGTATGTTATACCATCACAAGAAGAAGCATTGGTTTATACAAAAATAGTTATAAATCTTAGTAATAAACCTACAATTTTATATAACAATCCAAAAAGAACTGGACTTGACTTATCAGAAAAAAGCATTATTCAATTAAGTAAAATAGACTTAGTGGTTGGAATAAAAGATGCTGGAAATAAAGAAAAAGTTGAACAAATAAAAAACGGGATAGGTCGAAACAATTTTTATTTTTATGCTAGTGGAGAAGTCGATTTAGAAGAAAAAGTATTACATGGATATAATCGGCTTTCTTCCATTGCCGGGAATGTTTCCCCGACGGAAATAAGTCAATGGTTTCAAAAAATGCCGATGAAGCAAAAAGTAAATAAACAAGAAAATGAAAGAATAGAAACTATTATGGAACAAGTTTATCAAGGGAATGCTATTGTGAATGTGAAAAAAATCATGAACCATATGGATATTCCGCTGGGGATTTGCAGGAGTCCAGTAGGGAATATTGAAGATGTGAATCATTGAGGGTTTATAGTGGTATGCACATTTATTAACCCTAAACGACTGCCTTCTTTACATCAAGTCTTAGATGAGATTGCTTAGGGTTAATAGATGCAGCTGTGAGTTTTCCTGCTGTGTTCCTGAACAATAACGAAAGGATTATTTTCCTCATAAACTAACTACCTTACCTAATCCATCCTCGTTCACTTGATTTGGCATGTTCTCAGGCAGGTTTCGCCAGGAAATCAATACTTTCTCATCATTTATTTCCCTGCTTACATTAGCAATATAAACTCTTATTTTCCTATCCTCATGTTTTTTTAAATCGATTGGTTCAGTAATAGACGCTACTGCCAGATGCCGGGCATTTCCGATTTTCAGTGAAATACGATACATTCCCGGCTCGGGTATAATGATGGATGGATTCATGTTCACCGTTACACTATGGTAATGAGAAAACATGCTGCTAATATCACTTCGAGTAATATAGCCCGGGGTTTGATAACTAATTTCAGATAAAGAACTACTTGCCTTTTTTACTTTCATCGTTGATCACTCCATTTTATGTGTTAGGCAATTTTATTTGTGAATTACTTCACTTAAGTTTATTATACATGAAAACGCTTTATAAATAAAGAGGGAATTCACATGAATTCTGTAAAGATATTGTAAATGTTCTATAAAGGACCCTAAATTTACTTTGCAGTGTCTTTTTTATCTGTTCTCGCCAATCTTTTTTCCTGTATGCCGAACAGTGTATTATGAAGTAAATCGCGGAGGATCAATTCTGCACCTGTCACAAGGATTCCTTGAACAACGGATCGAATATCAAAGCCAAAATAAAGCAAACAAGCAATAATTGCAAAGGCAACCTTTATCCAAGAATGTACCCAGGTAGGAATCATTGGCGTTTGGCTTAATAATATTCCAATAAAATATAAAACGGGAATTAATATCAATGTTTCATGCCGTAAATATATGTTTAATAAGTCCATGTTATAATCTCCTCTTTACTAGAAACATTCATTCTTCGTTTTTTTCATTTTAATATATGTTATTAGATGTAAAAGTGATTCAACATGTGGGAGGAAATTTGAAAATTATTAAAACGAACCAAGGTGCCTGTCCCCTTGGTCCGCTTCCTATTTTGCTCTTATAATAATTGGATTTTCACTTGGATCCTTTAATTGAATCGACCCTTTATCCATCCGCACAAATGAAATTTCATTTTGTCGTAAAATGGCCTCTATTCTCTCTAAATCTTCGAAGTCTTTTAGTTCTAGTGTAAAATAGCTCAACCCTGTTGCGTCTTGGGGTGGATGTGGATTGTTTAAACCGTTCCAGACATTGCCAGCAATGTGATGATGATATCCATCAGTAGAAACGAATAATGCAGTGTCCATAATCTCCTGTGGCTCAAAACCTAATGTAGTATAGAAGTCGAGCGTCTCTTTGACCGTTCTAATTCTTAAATGAACATGCCCAACTGTTGTACCACTAGGCAACTTCCCATCTGCCTGAAAATCCGCAAGTTCCGCTAGTTCTTTGAGATTTAGTGGATGACTCCCACCAGGGTATTTATCCCAATCTTCTCGTTCTCTATCGGCATAAATTTCAATTCCATTCCCCTCGATGTCATACAAATAAAAAGCTTCACTATAACCATGATCACTTGCGCTATCCAATCTGGCAATTGGCAAGATATTTTCAAAATGCGTATAGCGGCTGGCTTGTTCCCTCGGACTATCTACATCCTTTTTTGAACGAAGAATATGGAAGAACTTAGTTGCCAATGCTTTTCTTGACGGTAATAAAAAGGCAATATGGAAGATTCCAGTTGTTAGTGGCTCTTGATATTCGCTAGCTGTTTTATTTAAGATCAATAAAGGCTTTGTATCATTTTCGCCAGCTAAATAGACTTTATCTTCTTCTCTTTTAACAACACACAAGCCAACAACTTCCTCATAGAATTTAACCTGCCTATCTAAATCTATTACCTTGAATTCTACCTCCCCCACTGAATAACTTGGGTTAAATTCCTGTTCTTCCGTTACATTCATCTGTGTTCCTCCTAATACTATTGAACTAATTTAAAGTAATTATAGGCAGATTATTCCGAGGAGTCAAGTGTGCTTTAATGGGCAAATGGGATATAGATTTGACGGTTATCTGCATGTAGCGGATGAAGGACCAGATCCTGAGTCTTTCCCATTAATCTTCTCTTGATTCATCTAGATAACTCCTTTTGTTTCTCAAGCATTAACATTAATTAAATGATTTACTTCAACTGTTATTTTCAAGTTTCAATTTCTAATGAAAAGCCATCAGCAGTTTATATTACGTCCCTAGCCAAAGTCGATGCTACCTGCCGAGGAGGAATCTTGATCAGCCTTCACACAATCAACGGCCACTACAAGGGCAATCATAAGCGTCTCCATCTCTTCCTTCAAGACTTGAACCTTGTAGCTGTCGCCCCAGGTGAACCATTCCTTGCTCACTTCCCCGACGACTTCACCATGCTGGTACACCTGAAAGTTCATGTCCCACCAGTTGCCACGCACTTCAATACCAGCTGCATCAATCGTATAGCGTGCCTTGAAGAAAGAAAACTCCTTCTTAATCGTTAGCACCTCTCGACCATTCACCTCGACCAAAAACTTCGGTAAAAAGCTGAATATCTTTTTCGTAATGAGTGCCACTTCATCCCTTGTTGTATTCATAATGGAGAAAGTCTTTGGAACTCGCAGAAAACTGCCCTCCACGTAATAAACATCCTGCTCCTGCTGATCCTTTACCGTAAACTTGCCGCTTAGACTGAATACCTTCTGTTTTATATAAAGTTGCCTCATACTGCGCCCCCTTAGCTATTGTATATTACGAAATGCCAACCACATCAGAGATAATAATGATGTGAGATTTTATCCCGAATTAACGGGCTGTAAGACCCTTAACGAAAAGAATTTGAGAAAACCCAACAATTGTAAGTGGGGGATCAACTGAAAGTCAAAATCCCGATTCTGTTCAACTAACATTCAGTGGGGGGATAAAGAAAACTCCCACTGAATGAAGTTTCACTTTATGTAGATAACTAGAAAAATAGACGCATTATATCAAAATACCTTTTATATTCATTCTATAATAACACTCCCAAATACTTCTCAAAGTTAACTCCTTCTACTTCAGGAATTTGTTCCAAGGAAGAGTCATGGATTGCCTCTTTCAAGAATGCTACTGCAAGCTGTACGGCCTTTTCCAGGTTTTCTCCACGCATCATGCTTCCCATGATCACTGATGCGAATAAATCGCCCGTACCAGAATAGCTTTTACCATTATACGGCATCGCACGATAAAAGGTTTCACTTCCATCCAAATACATATTGCCGATAAACTGCTGATCTGAATCTGCTGACGGTGGATTCACACCAGTGATGATCACTTTCGCGCCAGTCTCTTGCTGCAAAGTATTTCCAGCTTCTTCTATCGCTTTCATATAGTCCGTCACATTGGAGTAGCGATGAATTCTTTCATAAGATAATCCGGATAACAAACAACACTCCGTGACATTTGGTGTTATCACAGCTGCACGCTTCACTAATTCCCTCATTCTTACGAGCAATTCATCGGTAAAAAGTTTATAGACTTCCCCCACATCCCCCATTACCGGATCTACAAGTAACGTCGTTTCTTTAGTATGAAATTTATCTAAAAAATTATAAATATTTTTTATTTGCTCACTACCGGTAACGAAGCCGGTATAAATCCCATCAAATGTTACTTGAAGCTTACTCCATTCCTCTGTGAAATATTTCATTTTGGATGTGAAGTCCTCGTAAAAATAACTCGGATAACCGGTTTGTGCAGAAAGTACAGCCGTTGGCAAAGGGCATGCCTGCACGCCCATTACGGAAAGAACCGGAATCGCAGCTGTTAATGAACATTTTCCAAAAGATGATAAATCCTGTAATACAGCAACCTTTTTCATAATAACCTCCATAAGACCTTTCAATTTAAACTTTATTCATATTATCACAAAAATTAGAATGCGCTCAAAGAAATAACTTAATGGCAGTATATCACCTCTCTCTTTTCAAACTTGTATATGCTGCATTTTCACAAACTGACCCCATCGTTTTTTATTAAATTGGCACTTTTGTAAACATCAATCTTTTGTTAAAGTTATAAGAAAATTCTAGTAAGGGGTTTATCAATATGGAAAATACACAAGGTCATTTAAAATCACGTCAAAAAACATTAGATTTAATTATTACATCCATGTTAATTGCACTTGTTTTTGTTTCTACTGTCTTCTTGAATATTAGACTGCCAATTGCTGCAAATGGAGGCTTAGTTCACCTGGGGACAGCAATGCTGTTTATTGCATCTATTTTATTTGGCCCTAAAAAAGGAGCGATTGCCGGAGCGATCGGAATGGGGTTATTTGATATGGTTGGAGGCTGGCTATTATGGGCACCTATCACCATTGTGTCGCGTGGTTTACAGGGATACATCGTTGGTAAAATTGCTTGGTTAAATGGCCACAAAGGCAATAGCATTGCATTAAATCTAACTGCAACAATCGTTTCTATTCCATTTATGGTAGCTGTTTATTACATTGGTGAATCATTTCTTTACGGTAATTGGATTACACCTTTAGCTTCGATACCTGGAGATCTCGTTCAGAATGTATTAGGAATTATTATTGCGATTCCAATTTGTGTTGCCCTGAAAAAGATTGCTTATTTTAAGTAGGGAGTTAAGCGGACCGAGGGGACAGGCACCTCGGTCCAGTGCTTTTCGGCATCACCGTCTTATCGCTGTAGTTAAAGAAAACCCAAAATGAAAAAGCCCAATTTCTCTGCAAATTACAATAGAAAAATTGAACTCTTTCGATACTTATCATTAAAGCACCCGTTTCAAACTACTGGCTAAATAACAAAGACACTAATGCCGATTATCATTAATTAGCAGGTACTTTGCCCCATACATCCTCAGTGATTTTAATGATGTGACTAATTTTATTCCATTGTTCTTCTTCCGTTAAGATATTACCTTCTTCTGTACTGGAAAATCCGCATTGAGGACTTAATGCTAAGTTTTCTAAAGGAATCGATTCACTTGCTTCTATTATTCTGCCTTTAATCATGTCTGGATCTTCAAGTTCTGGGAATTTAGAAGTAATTAATCCCAGTACGACAACTTTGTCATCACGGTTAAAGCTCTTTAGGGCTTCAAAATCGCCTGAACGCTGATCATCATATTCCAGGAAGAGTCCGTCTACTTTTAGGTCAGCAAAGATCGCATCGGATATTTGATCATATCCGCCACTTGTAATATAGGTTGATTTGAAATTGCCTCGGCAAATATGCATTGTGATGATCATGTCATCCGGTTTTTTAGAAATCGCATCATTTAAACAACTTACTCGAGTATTAATGATGTCCTTTACGTCCATGTTGAGCTTTTCAACGACTGCTTGGATACGTTCTTCTGAAAAAAAGTCAATCCAAGAAGTATCATCTAATTGTAAATAGCGACAACCCGCATCATAGAAAGCTTGAATGGCCTTTTGGTAAGCCGCTACTGTATCCTGATAGAACTGCTCTCTGTTTCCGTTATAATACTCATCGCCCTGAATTCTAGTGAATAACATATTAGGACTTGGAATTGCAAACTTAGCAACTTGACTTCCATCGCCATATTTCTCTACTGCTTCTTTTAGGAATTTAAAATGCTCTAACATATAATGATCATCACAATCTACTTTATCAACAACCTTAATGGCATTATTTCTTGTTTTTGCACCTTTAAAGTTACTTACGTATTCCGTTTCAAATTGTTCAACACCCTCTAAACCAGATAAGAAATCCAAGTGCCACCAAGAGCGTCTGAACTCACCATCCGTAATTGACTTAAGGCCAACTTCGATTTGCTTTTGTACAAGTTTCTCAATTTCTTTATCTTCTACTTCTTTTAAGGAAGCCCTATCGATCTTACCATTTGCATAATCTGCTCTTGCCTGTTTAATTGGTTCCGTTCTTAGAAAGCTCCCTACATGGTCAGCCTTCAATGTTAACTTATTTGCCATTTGTATGTATTCTCCTTTATGTTAGCCAAAATTCTGATATATAAATTTCTAAGAAAGGGGGTAATTACCGTTAGCCAATCCTCTTCTTATTTGCTTGATGTAAAATATAGTATACCACTGATAAATTAATATAGTGTAACACTTAAAATCTATGTCTTGCTATATCTTTTAACTATACCAGAGAACATTATTATGTTGTATGTACAAAAGTGATCTTTCAAGCTTGTACCTTTTGCATGAAATTTACCCCTATGGAAAGTGATCCTGCCAGTACTTCTTCTTTATACAGAAGGAAAAATCACCTCACAAAAAATAGAGTATCGCAAGTACGCTCCTCTAAATAGTGTTAAGCTTCTCCTTAATAGCTGTAGATGTTGATAAATCTTTCCACTTAGAAACTTCCTTTGTTAATTGTTCTATATGTTTTTAATCACCAACTTTTAATAATATTCGTCATAATGCCTTTGTGAAATTGCCCCCATTTCTAATGCGCGTTTTGGATTGATGAGGGATACAGGACTTATTGCAAAAATGTAATAGCCTATTAGATGCATGAAGCCAAAAACGATAACATTGCCTCCACTTGTTTCTATTGCAACTTGCATGCTAATGTAACCAAACACTCCTAGAACAAATATGCCGAAAGAGTAATAGAATAGAAATGCACGATGTGCCTTATTACCATTTTCATCGATACCAGCAATATTACGGATAAGCTTTTCCCGGTTGATAAAGCCAATTAGAAATGTAATTATATGGACGATAATCGTTAACCATCCAATCCAAGTCCCCCAAACAATATTAAACAATGGAATTGCCGAATATATTAATATCATAGTTAACATGACAAACACATTAATACTATTGAGATGGATACCACTATGTCCATACTTTAACCAAAGAATAAATAATAGAAGTAAAACGGCCGGAATGGTAAACATGGTGACAATGAAAATCTTCAAATTCTCAGTAATTCCACCCATTATTGGAGCTATTATTATACATACAATGATAACGTTAATTATATTTGTTTGTTTGATCGGCTTTCTATTCTCCCTCATTTGACTCCCCCTTATTTCTGTCTTCGCAAAATTTCAAAATGAACAAACACCCAAAGCAAAGTAACCATTTAGTTACAATATTCTACGTTAATTGGTCCTGGTCGGTTTCAAATGACAGGAAAATTAGGGCTAATAGACTAGAAATTACGATTGCACATCTATTGATAAATGGAAAGAGAGCACTATGATTAAAGCATAAAATTACGTATACAACTAATAGATAGCAAGCGTCCACGATGAGGCCACCTCACCATGACTGTTTATTTCCCCAGAGTAATAATATCCTATGTTTATTATTATTATGTAAATTTTTAAATATTTTACAATAACATCTGAAGATAAACCTTATAATTATAAGTGCCAGATTTATCTCATATATAGTTAGAATTTTAAGGAGGACGTTCATATGTTTGCTGGACACTTTGGAGTTGCCGCAGCAGTAAAAAGCAAAACACCAGAAATCCCGCTTTGGTCGTTACTGGTCAGCACGCAATTGCTTGATATTGTGTTTATTCCATTTAGTTTAGCTGGGGTAGAGTCAATGGAGCCAATTGGTGAAGGTGGCTATGCAAGGATGATTATTCATGCGTTCTACACGCATTCATTGGTTGGGGCACTAGTATTAAGCATGCTGGCTGCATGGATTGCGGGGAAGTTTTGGGGCAAGAAATCAGGAATAATTATTGGCCTCGTTACACTTAGTCATTGGTTTCTCGATTTAATCGTTCATCGCCCAGATATGCCAATTCTTCTGGGTAATATCGGTAATTTCCCACTTCTTGGTTTCAGTTTATGGGAAGCTGTTTCTATTAGCATCTTGATAGAATTTCTGCTAATTGCTGCTGGGTCCTTTTTTTACTTCAGATATGCAATCCAGACGTCTAGTTCAAAACACAAAGGAAAAGCCATTGCAGCTGGATGTGCAATGACTGTCTTTCTCTTTCTTTGTTTAGGTATGGATGTTTTTTTATAATTAATTAAAGAACCAGGGGGACAGGCACCTTGGACCAACACTTTCACCGCACCCTATTGTCCTAGTAGTTAAGGAAAGCCCAACTTCTCTGCAATTTATAATAGCAAGATTGAACCTTTTCGGTATTTAAATAATACGCTCGTTTCATAATAATGGCTAAATAACAAAGACACTACTGCCGATTATCTTTAATTAGCAGACACTTTACGCATTATCAATTTATATCCTTCTCCAGAAAATTTAAAAAACATAACAAAAAGAGGATACCATTTTGTATCCTCTTTTAACTATAGCCTGGCGGCGTCCTACTCTTGCAGGGACAAAGTCCCAACTACCATCGGCGCTGAAGAGCTTAACTACTGTGTTCGAGATGGGAACAG
>NZ_PIOC01000033.1:0-156379 GCF_003369575.1 Oceanobacillus arenosus
ATGATAAAGATGTTGCGTTTTGGGATACTTTGGCGACTCAAACTACTAGAGCATCTGAGTAAAGTATTTGTTACTTAGGAAAGTATTAATACGAACCACAGGAGATTATTGACACTGCATTATTTGTTTCTTCTGATGAATATGGATATCATCATCATATTGCTGGGAATGTCTGGAACGGTTTAAACAATCCACATCCACCCCAAGATGCAACTGGGTTAAGCTATTTTACACTAGAACTAAAAGACTTCGAAGATTTAGAGAAAATAGAGGCTATTTTACGACAATATGACATTTCCTTTGAGCAGAAGGATAAAAGGTCGATTCAATTAAAAGACCCAAGCGAAAATCCAATTATTATTACAGTAATATAGAAATAGAGACAGTCTTGAATGATTTAAGCCTGTCTCTGTTTCATTATTTGTTTCGTTTGCATTTGCTCCTGTTGCTATCTTAGCTATGGTGTCAGTCCCAATACGCGAAGCAATTTCCTTAACAAAACTATAAATTAAATATAAAAAAAAAAAGGGGTTTTCCCTAAATCAGTGCTTTGGTTTAGGGAGCCCCTTTTACTTATTACTTAAATATAGGTTTTATCATCATACAAAAATGTCTAAAATAAGCACACCGATAAAGGTTGCAAAGGATAGGATTGTTTCTAGTGCTGTCCAAGTCTTGAATGTTTCTTTAACCGATAAGCCTAGATATTCTTTTACCATCCAGAAACCAGCATCATTAACATGTGAGAACATTAATGAACCAGCTCCAGTAGCAATAACTAGCAATTCTAAGTTAACACCAGTCATTCCTGCAATAATTGGTGAAACAATACCAGCAGCTGTTGTTAAAGCAACAGTTGCTGAACCGGTTGCAATTCGGATTAAACCTGCTATGGCAAAAGCCATGATGATAGGAGATAGGTTTAAATCTTGTGACATACCCCCTATGACATCACCGATACCGCTATCAATCAATACTTGTTTGAATCCTCCGCCAGCTCCAATTATTAAAATAATGGATGCAACCGGAAGTATACATTCATCAACGTATTTTTTAATGATATTTTTATCCATGCCATTCCGGAAACCAAGAAGCCAAAAAGCTATGAAGACGGAAAGAAACATGGCAATTAATGGACTACCGATAAATTCAAGAAAACTAATGACACCTTCACTTGCTGGAATATAAGGTGCAAAAGTACCGAATAACATTAAAATAACTGGTAGTAAGATAGATAAGAAAGAAACACCAACACTTGGCATTTGTTTATTGTCTTTTTCTTCTACTTTAACTAATGTTGGTTCGCCTTGCGGAACTATTCTTTTAGAAATCCAGTTTCCAAAAAGTGGTCCACCAATAAGTCCAGCAGGAATGGCGATAATTAGTGAATATAAAAGAACCGTACCTAAATTTGCCCCATAAATTCCAATTGCCGCAACTGCACCTGGATGCGGAGGAACAATTCCATGGACAATAGAAAGACCGGCAATGGCTGGTAAACCAATACGTAAAATATTTTGCTTTGACGCCTTTGCTATAGAAATAACAAGCGGTAATAGGATTAAAATACCAACTTCAAAGAAAACTGGTATACCAATAATAAATCCAGAGATAAACATTGCCCATGGTAATCTCTTCTCACCAAATACTTTGATAAAATAGTTAGCGATTACAAGTCCAGCACCTGATTCAGCTAACATTTTCCCTAGAATCGTACCAAGTGCGATTATACCAATTAAGTGACCAAGAGTACCGCCAACGCCAGTTTCATAAGCGCCTACAATTTCACCCCATTCCATCCCGGAGAAAATCGCTAAGAATAAACTTGCTACTAGTAAACTAATAAAAGCATGCCATTTAAAATAAGAAACACCAACGACAACAATCACGATTGCTAGTAGTGTAATTACTAATAAATATGAATCCATAAAAGTAAACCACCCTTCATTAGAGTTATTTGGAAATAACTCCCATATTATTATAGGAAAGAATATTTCACAAGTAAACCTTTTTAATTTAAAAAAATTTTCTATAGTTAAGGTGTTTTACACTAGAACTACAAGACTTCGAGGATTTGGAAGTGGGGGACTGACCCCCTTCTGACTAGTTTAATTGGATGATATTTAGATAGCCAACAAAGAAAATATCTATATTACCAGTCATTAAGTGAATACTAACCATCCACTCCATCCACAATATAACGATACAACTTACTATCAATCGGCTGCTCCATCACCATATTCATATGTACAACTGGAATTTCCTTACCTTTTTTATCCTTCATCTTATCTTGTTGAACAGTCTGTTTATCAGGAATTGCTTCTCCTAAATAATAAAATCCACTACCTTCGTCATCATCCTTTTTCATAAAGATATGAATATCACTGTCGTTCTCTCCTGCATTTATTATCTTTTGAACCTCTCCTGATTCCAAAGTTCTGTTACTTCTCGTATACCATTTAAGAATCTCTGGACTGATAAATTCATCCCCATAGTCTACACTCGCTTCTACCTCGTCATTTTTATGATAGGTAACAAATATAGGGCATGTTTGGTGTTTTGGCTTGTAGCCGTACATCGTTGAACTTTCGTCATTATGCCAGTTCAACAATTTACAAGCATCTTTTCTGGAATACTTCTCATAAAGTGTAAGTGGCTTATTCGATTGATAGGTTTTACTCTTTTCCATTGCACTTTGTAAGACATCATTCACTAAATGCTTGAAGAATTGAATTGAATTTAGACTATCTTTTATCTTGTTATTGAACGCACAATACTTTTTATCTTCAAGCCAGATTACAATTGGCTCGCCTCCATATTTTACCTGGTCTGCTTGAGTAAAAAATGTTAAGTTGAGTACGCGATGCACCGAATTTAATGTAGCATCATCTACTAGACAATTTGATTTCTTTAATTCCTCCAGGTAATCCTCATATTTCACTTTTTCATTTTGCAATAACAAATTCAGCAAAATGAGTTCATGTTTTCTCTTTCCATCTAATATTTCGGTTGAAAGCATTGTTAGCACACTATTTCCGTATACATTTATTACGGGAATTTCTTCTTTCATTTTTAACAGAAATTGATAGTAGTTCTTATATTTTTCTGCAATAACAACTGGATCAATAGAATGATTCGTTACAAAGTCATAAAAATATGGAATCTTACCAATTCTATTTTTTAATTCAACATACGCATCTTTTATAATCTTCATTGCTGTTAAATTACTATTATTAATAGACTTAAAGATTTGCTTTTTGGCAATTTCTTCAAAGTTCACTGTCGAAACTCCTTTAATATAGCTAGTTTCTGATGTGTGTCTGCGGATATTATCTTTGTTCTGTGACTTATCTCCTGACAACGCTACAGGGATTAAATAGTTGTTCTTATAGTTACCAATAAAATCAATGATCGTAACAAAGTCCTTTGTATTATGTTTACGGAGTCCTCGTCCTAGTTGTTGAATAAAAATGATACTTGATTGTGTTTGTCTTAACATCACAACTTGATTTATGCTTGGGATATCTATTCCTTCATTAAAAATATCCACCGTTAATATGTAATCAATTGCGCCATTTTCCAGTCTATCTACTTGATGTATTCTCTCTTCCTGAGAATTGTCACCAGTCAACGCAACAGTAAGGAATCCTTTTTCATTTAATGCTGCAGATAGTTTAATCGCTTCTTCCTTTCTGCTACAAAACATCAATCCTCGTACACTATCACCCGAAAATCCATAGTAATTAATCTTATCAATAATATGATTTACACGCTCTTCTGTAACTAGGTTTGACAAAATAGTCGCATCGTCAATAATCTCTCCGTCATATTCCAAATCTGTCACACCAAAATAATGAAATGGACAAAGCATGTCTTCTTCCAACGCTTCCTGTAAACGAATTTCATAAGCAATATGGTAATCAAATAGCTCATAAATATTGAAATCATCTGTACGTTCTGGTGTAGCTGTCATCCCCATTAAAAATTGCGGCTGGAAGTACTCGATTACACTAAGATATGATTTCGCACCAGCTTTATGGACCTCATCTATAAGAATATAATCAAATTCCTCTGGGTCAAATTGATTTAGCGTTTCTGTTTTAGAGATCGTTTGTATTGTAGCAAATAAATACCTAGCACTCGTTTGCTTGTTAGAGCCTGATAGGACTCCGAAATCTTGCGTTGGTCCTCCCATAATTCGCTGAAAGTCTGATTTTGCTTTATTAAGTATCTGCTCACGGTGGACAATAAATAGCATTTTCTTTGGTCTAAATCTTCTTACGTCAAATGCTGAAAGATATGTCTTGCCTGTTCCTGTTGCTGAAATAACCAACCCTTTATCATAGCCAGCGTCTCGAACAGCCTGGATCTGTTTAAGTGCTGCTTGTTGCATTTTATTTGGCTTAATTTGCAGCGCTTCCTCGAGAGGATTAACATTATATTGTGCAGGTAATTCGATTACCTTTTCTGCCTTACTATATTCTACAGGAGTATATGTACTTTCATATTTTGATATCCACGAGTCGGTTAACACTTGTGAATCTTTCCATACCTCTTCAAATTGATTTTTGAAATGATAAATTACCTCACCATCTTCATGAGAAGTAAGTTTTACATTCCATTCATGATTTACCTTTAAGGCATGGGCAGTTAAGTTTGAACTTCCAACAACTAAAGAATAATAGTCTTCATGACTAAATATATAACCCTTTGAGTGAAATCCTTCTATATCCGTCAATCTCACTTCAACATTTGAAATCTTCATTAATTCCTTAAATACTTTTGGTTGATTGAAATTTAGAAAGGTAGAGGTTAAGATACGGCCATTTATTCCTTTTCTCTTGAGATCTAGTAAATATGATTTAAGAGTAGCGAGTCCGCTTTCCGTAATAAAAGCAACAGAGAAGATAAAAGAGTTACAGCTCTCTAGTTCTTCGAGTAATGAGGTTAGTACGTTTTCATTTTGTTTCGAATTATTTACTAAAAGCTTAGGTGTATATCGGCTTGATTTAGCGTACCCTTTATCAATGAATCCTTTATGTAACGATGTCTTTAAATTTTGTATAAAATTCTCCATAGTAACCACCATTCATTACCTTATTTATAGGATAATTGTACTATTCCATATACTTAATCGCAAATATATTCAAAAATATTCAAAAAGCTATTCATGAATTATGAATAGCTTTGTATTTATTATAAGGAATACTCATTTGCTAACTTCTCAATAGCCGGTATATCTGCGGGAGCCCAATCCAATGATTCAAGTTCATTCGGAGCTAACCATTTTATTTCAGCATGCTCTGTTAATACTGGTTCACCCTCAATAAGTTTACATACATATGTAGTTAAATGGACAATACCAAAATCATATTCATAATCGGTATGTTCCACCTTTCCACCAATTTCTATTTGGCAATGCATTTCTTCATTTATTTCCCTTTTTAGTGCTCCTTGCGGTGTCTCGCCTGCTTCAATTTTCCCTCCAGGAAATTCCCATTTATAAGGTAATGATTTATCTGGACCTCTTTGGGCACATAGTATTTTTCCATTTTTAATGATTACCGCTCCAACAACATGTATATCTTTCTTCATAGTGTCCTCCTTTTGATGAAAGTAGCTTATATTCTTTGGATTATTAATATATTATAGACGAAACCTTTGAGCAGAAGGAAATATTTAATTTCGGATCTCTATAACCCGAGAGACGGAGTGACAGGGATTTTTCCCTTTTAAAGGCAAATCGTAATATAGGGGGAATATTCCTGTTTACAACAAAAGATATACTAGTGTTGCTTGGTATAAAAATGCCCTTTTTCGTTTACTTTTCGGCATTACTTATAGTCATCACCGTCTTGTTAGATTGCCTAGCACTTTTCCCATATAAAATATATATCACCGTTCTCTTCCACCCGCTCTTCCATAACTAGTCACATAAATCATTCCCGGAAGCAATACAACCGCAACAACGACTAGCACAATCACCATCGTGTTCATATTCCCATCATTCATTCCAGTTGCAAATGCCAGACCATAGATGCTCGATGCCAGGATGTTTCCTATAAACCTTGATGTCATCAGGAGGCCCGAAGCAATTCCGCTTTCCGATGCATGGATGAAAGAATACAACAGGTTTTGTAATCCGATATTTTGGACACCATTGCTGATTCCAAAAATAGCTAACACGACTGCAACCCAATATAACGGAGAGTCATATTGTATGGTGAATAACAAGGTAACGCCAATTAAGCCTGTAAGCCCACTGAATAGTAGAGGAATTCGGAATCCCGCTTTTTCCATCCATCTTGTAGCAATAGGTGTTGTTACCATAGCAAAGATGGATAAGGAAAGCATGGTAAGACCCGCAGAATCCGAACCTACCCCAATTATACTTTGCAGATATGTAGGCAGACTCAATAAGATAGCAAAGAAAATCACCGTTGATAAAATATACTGAACATAAATCAGTGTGATATTCGAATTTTTTTGGAAGAAGTTCACATTAATAAATGGATCTTCTTTCTTCTTTTCAAATACAAAAAACAGGACAGTAAGCACTATAGCAAGAATGAATATGCCAATTTGCAGACCATCTTCTAGTGATAGTAAAAACACCATCCAGCACGTGATGAGTAAGCTGAATAAAATAATGCCGCCGAAATCCCATTTGAATTTTTTCCCAGTATTTTTCTCATCCTTTGGTATAAATAAGATAGCTAAGACAATGCCAACTGCGAGAACCGGCAGATTCACATAGAAGATCACTGGCCAACCGCCAAACTGGATCAATAAACCACTAATCGTTGGCCCAAATGCAGCTGATGTTGTCGCGAACACAGACAATGTGCCAATAACCCGGTTTTGTTTGTTCTGGATTGTATTTCGGATAATCCCTATTCCGGCTGGTAAAAGTGCGGATGTTCCAATCGCCTGGATGCCCCGCATCGCAAGCAATACAGGCATATTCGGAGATAATGGTGCCAGAATAGATGATATGACAACCAAAGCCATTCCAATTAAATAAATGTTCTTCCGGCCATAGGTATCGCTTAATTTACCTATCAGTGGTGTGAAAATTGCACTAATTATAAAATAAGATGCGATAAGCCAGGAAATATCCGTTGTATTCAGTTGAAATTCCTTCTGTATCGATGGTAAGGCAACCGTGATCATCGTTGTATTTAATGGGTTCAAAATAACGCCTAACGCAATGGCTAATATAATCCATTTCTCTTGTTTTTTATTTCCTTTGATCATTCTGTTTTCTCCATTCATTTACTCGGTGATTATGTACTTTTGTCGTTTTAACAATGATATCATATCCTAATAATTACTTCTTCTGTTTGAATGTTATCTTTTATTCTTTCAACTCTATTTGGTAGCGCCTTAATCTGTTGAATAAGGGTTTCCATATTAATCCTCCCTTAACGATGAAACATTTGTTGTAGCAAAGAACAATCTAATGTAGGCATAGCATTCCATTTTCAACACCTTGGGATTTAAGGTTAAACTCACTTTAGATAGTTTTACTTGGATAAACGGATGTCTGGTTCCTTTCTATAAATTGGGGGAAAATATTTATTGCATTGTAAAAAACTATTCTCGTAACTTTAATAATGTTAATATACTAGAGGTCCATAGATTAATTAAATTCATCAGGAGGTTATATATGAAATATGGTATTGCGATTATAGGTATTCTTGTCGTATTGCTTTTGGCCTGGCTAGTAAGCTCCAATCGAAAAGAGATAAAATATAAACCAATTATCACGATGATTGTCATTCAAATCGTTTTCTCAGTAGTACTGCTAAATACGGAATATGGCTACATCATCATTCAGGGAATTTCTTCTTTTTTTAATAAATTGCTCGAATACGCAAGCGAAGGAATAAACTTTGTATTTGGCGGCTTGGCGAATAAAGGAGAGGCTCCATTCTTCTTGACTGTATTGCTGCCAATCGTATTTATTTCTGTATTAATTGGTATACTCCAGTACCTGAGAATTCTGCCGTTTCTTATGAAGGGAATTGGATGGCTATTAAGCAAAGTGAATGGAATGGGTACAATTGAATCATATAATGCAGTTGCTTCGTTAATGGTCGGACAATCCGAGGTTTTCATCACGTTAAAGAAACAACTCGGCCTGCTTCCGAAACAGCGTATGTATACGCTATGTGCTTCGGCAATGTCGACTGTATCGATGTCCATCGTTGCTGCTTATATGACAATGCTTGAACCAAGATATGTTGTCACAGCATTAGTTTTAAATTTATTTGGTGGTTTTATTATCGCCTCGATTATTAATCCTTATGAGGTAAAGCCTGATGAGGATATGTTAGAAATAAAGGATCAAAGAAAGCAATCGTTTTTTGAAATGCTTGGGGAGTATATCCTTGATGGTTTTAAGGTTGCAGTTATTGTCGGTGCCATGCTGATTGGGTTCATTGCTTTAATGGCGGCAATCAATCACGTGTTTGAACTAATATTCAGCATTTCTTTCCAGCATCTATTAGGTTATCTTTTTGCTCCAGTTGCACTGATAATGGGGATTCCTTTATCAGAGGCTATTAGTGCCGGGGAGATTATGGCAACTAAATTAGTGACCAATGAATTTGTCGCAATGTTGGATTTGTCCGGTAGCAGCCATGAATTCAGTTCACGTACACTTGGGATTCTTTCTGTGTTCCTTGTATCGTTCGCCAACTTCTCATCGATTGGCATTATTACTGGAGCTGTTAAAAGTCTGAACGCGGAGCAAGGGAATGTCGTCGCAAGTTTTGGATTGAAGCTATTATATGGTGCCACACTTGTAAGCATCCTTTCAGGTATTATCGTTAGTCTCGTTTTATAAAGTGAAACTTCATTCAGTGGGGGTATTATAGCCTGTTAATGCGTGATAAAACCACTGGTTAAAGGTAGAGAAAAAGAAAAATCCATATTATCATAATTACTTAAAAAAGGCAGTGGGACAAACCACTGCCTTTTGCTAATATAGCAGACCTTTTATACACACCGAATAATAATTTCCCGCAAAACACGAATTTAATTTAATAACCATTTACAAAGTCGGTGATTGTTACCATTTCGTCTTCTGTCAGTTCTCTGTCTACGTATTTTCCGTACTCCTCTATTATGTTCTGTTTATTACCACCGAAACTATCTGTATATTTGGCAATGGTTCTAAGTTTGGCTGCTTCCTGAATAAATTCCTCTTTGGATATCGGCTTTTGATGCGAAGGTATATATGTATCTGCATCAAATGATTCTAATTCATCTAATAGCCGCAGTGTTTCCTTGATTGTATAGTTTTCTTTTTCGGCATACATATTCGGGTAAATACAGTCCGCAAGAAAGAGAATTTTATCTTCTTTAATATATACGATTACTGAATCTGCAGCGTGATCCCCTCCAACGTACTGTACGATACAGGTTACTCCGCCAAGGTCTATTTCCACCCGTTTTTCAAAAGTTAAATCTGGCAAGACAATCGAAATATCGCGATGATCCTTGTATTCCTCCTTAATTGCATTCGCACAAAATTCTATTTCTACTCCTTCATTCACTCGTTCATCCAATGCTTCGTCTGACCAGGAAAATGGGATCAGCTTTTCCATTGCTTTTTTTGTTTCGGTGGACGCTATCGAAACTGTATGAGGCAATGCTGCAAGTCCAAAGATGTGATCCCAATGCCAATGCGTAAGAACAACCATATCAGGATTTGGGACCTCCTTTTTTGATAGTTCGTTTAGAAAATATTTCGCATGGTCTTCTGAGTTACCTGCGTCAATCATTAGTGTCTTGTTATTTCCAACCACCATTCCGAGAATGGGCCGGTCGGTCACCGATATTGCAGTGATATACCAAAAATGCTGCCCTATTTTGTTAATGGAGTGCATAAATTGCTGCCACCTTTCTTTTATTATATTTTTAATCAAATAGCTGTGGTTTACTCATAATCTTTACCTAACGTTTGAGGGAAAATAATGATGGGATTTCTTATAAAAAGAACCTCACAGCGTCTTAACTCCTACTGCACATGGGCAATATAAAGATAATCTCTCGTATCACTTCTAATATCTCTTGTGGCATTTCCTTGGTATGGACATCCTTGCCTTGGAAAAGCACTCAATTTGTTATTACGCCCAATTCTTCGCCATTATCAACATAGATACATAAGACATTATTGTATGTTCTTCTTTGATAATAATCAATAAATAGCGATCCAATATAAAGAGAATAGGGGACTGACCCTTTGACTTGGATACACCTGCTCCACCTATAACAAACGTAACCTTGCTTTTCCCATATGTTGCGAGTGTTTATTCCTGTTTAACAGACATTGGTACTCGATACCCAGTTACATAACAAAACAACGCTTAGATGATTTATATTAGTCATAGAATAATAGTTATACATAGCATACTCCTTTTCATGATCAACATTTTCTAATAGTCTTGCTAGCCTTAACTAATGAACATCTAATCCTCTTCATCATAATATTTATTAGGCCAGCTAATTTCCATTAAATATTGGACATTCCGCGCTCTCGAATTTTCCAGGTTATTGAATTACATTAACGGTTGATCAAAATGGAGGGGAAAAAATGAAAAAATACGCTTCTTTTTCTGGTACAGTTACCTCGATTCAAAATTATTCAGTAGGGTCAGATGAGGAATTACAAGGGTGTTTTAAATTAATGTCTTTATTAAGTGAAGATGGTTCAATAGTAAATTTCGTGATTAGTCCAACGACCTATTTTCTGGACCATGTTATAGTTTCAGTTGGAGACCGTGTAACCGGTTTTTATGATGTCAATGTCCCTGTCATTCTTATTTACCCGCCACAATATCAAGCCCTCATAATCGTAAAAGAAAACGATTATCAAAGCGTAAAGGTAGACTATTTTAACAGCCAGCTGGTGAGTAGTGATGGTCAACTACAATTGAATATTTCTAGTTATACTCCGATATTATTACAAAACGATCAACCCTTCACGCTGAATCCTGCAAACCGAAACTTGCTTGTTGTATATGGTACTGCCACTTTTAGCATTCCAGCTCAAACCACTCCCTATAAGATCATTGCTTTGTGTTGATAAATGTATGATACCGTTTCATAACTCATCTATTTTTGATTCGTAACGTTTGAAGAAGTCTATATTTGTTGGACAGAAGTGGAAAATATTACAAAAGTAATATTAACAAGCCAAAATGCCAAGTTTTTATACAAAACTTGTTGTTTTGGCTTGTTATCTGTTTATAATTTTTATAAGTGCGGATTCTAGATAATAACTGTGTTTTAATAACAATTGAAACTTCCGTCTATTTCCCAATGGTTTTGCTTACTTTCTAGAGTCACTTCAATGCATTGGGCACTAGTATTATTGCCAATCGATATTTATTCACTAGTAATCTTCTTGTCGTGGGAGCTTCTTGAGAAACGATAAATTGTTTTATTCCTTAAAAGGAGTCAAGAGGTCAGGTTCCTTGTCCCACAACCTCTTCACTCGACTGGTGAATTATGCTTTTAATTCCTCAATCTTCCCCTGCGAAACCCCTTCACAATCAGCCAAACTGCCAAACTCATCTCATAAACGCCCACAGGTAGCGCGGTAAGTCCTTTTACTGCAGACGCAGGTTCTACAATACCAAACATATCCAATACCCCGGATATGAATACCATAATCGCTGTCACCATCCCAAATATCGCTAGCGGCTTCGGTACTAAACCGGTCCTAAAGAGTAAATAACTATACATCATCGTATTGATGCCCAGCATCAGATTTGGACCCAAAACGAACGTCCAGCGATGAAAGGATTGCAGCATGAAACCTGTGGCCTGTAAATTTTCACCTGCAATGCTGCCTGCTTCATAATGCATGCTTAACTGCACTAAGCCTAATATGCTTACCAAGCCGATTGCAATAAAAACAGCCTCCATAAATCGAAAACAAAGATAGCCTAATGCAATATGCTCATTCCAATGGCGAAGATAAGGAAACATTATTATCGCTGTCCCAACTGCCGATACAACAAGCAAAAGGTCATTCAGTACGCCAATCAACACCTTCGTTTCAAATCCATTTACCGCAGACATATACCACTCCTCTGACAATACCGACTGATAGAAAACCACCGCAATAATGGAAGAAGCCGCTGCCACGATATAGAAAATACCGATAATAATTCCATTCCTTCTATCCTGTGTCATCATCTTTTCCTCCTTGGAATAATTATTTAGTCACCTATCTACACACAATATGTTATACTGATTTTGAAACATTCAAAAAATATTCGTTATGAGGGGTTACTATGGAACATTATGAAGTTATTGAGGATGCTTTGACCTATATTGAAAAAAATATCCAACAGCCTTTATCCGTCACTTCTGTTGCTAATGCCTTCAACACGTCCAAATACTATTTTCATAGACTTTTTTCCGCCATGATGGGTTGTTCATTAAACAGCTACATCCTCTCCAGAAGATTAAATGCATCGCTAACATTAATACAAAATGAAAACTTATCGCTAACGGATATTGCATACCAGCTGAACTTCGGAACGCAGGCATCCTTTACCCGTGCCTTCAAACGCCAGTATGGTATTGCTCCAAGTGCTTTAAGAGCAGAAAGCAATTCATTAGCTCCATCACAAATACCCTCTGTTGTAAAACGACCGATTAAAAATATCAATGGCGATATTGTCACTGATTTCACCTTAACCGAATTCCATACGACCCGAATAAGTGGTATCGCCTTTGAAGTTGATTTGGCAACGGAAGATTACAAGATGAAAATTCACTCCCATTCAAAAATGCTGTTAAATAACATTGATGAAACGATAAATGGTTCCTGTTATGTCATCTATTCGGACTGTGAGCCAAATTCAAGCAGGTTTAAGGTTCTCGTTGGGATTGCCCATGATATTCAGATAGATAAACCTTATTATTTCACGGTTGATGTTCCCGAGATTTTTTGTGCCAAGTTCAACTATTTCGGTGATCTGCTTGATATCGGTGATGTCCTCAAAACAGATTATGCGCGGTTTTTAAAAATCTCAAAGCTCGATACAGGGAATTCAAATATTGAACTCATTCAAGTTTTTGATAATATTCACAACCTTGATTCCGGCTATCACATCTATACACCTATCAAAAAGCTTCCTGCAGATGCAGACTTGTAATATCAGCAATGATGCTCCTTTCCATTTCATAAAGTTGTATGACTAAGATTAAGATAGCATGGTATGGGAAGGTTCGACTTTCCAAATCTTGCTGTAAATGTGGATTTCTTTAGTACAATACTTATGCAATAGTTTATTCTAAAATCGCGGTTTATAGAGAAACAAAAAAGCCAATCTCTCACTATTAACTGAGGAAT
This sequence comes from Oceanobacillus arenosus, assembly GCF_003369575.1. Classification (GTDB taxonomy): domain Bacteria; phylum Bacillota; class Bacilli; order Bacillales; family Amphibacillaceae; genus Oceanobacillus; species Oceanobacillus arenosus. The sequence continues at coordinate 13,379 of NZ_PIOC01000033.1, forward strand.
TGGCTTTTAATATTCAAATTTCCTTATCATTGTAAATCCCCATTTTCCTCACGCTGCCCCATTAGGAAGAGACCATTATTAGTAATTAGGAAGGCTTAATAATACTTTGCAACGCTTTCCCATACAAGTTAAGGGGGGCACGCCCTTCGGAAATATAATGAAGAATAGCCATACCATTTCCTAAAGATAGAATGGTCCATGCAAATTCTTCGGCCGATAGAGTACTCACACGGTTCTCCTGTTCCATCATTTTTTCAATAACACCAGAAATTTGTCCTACTGATTCCTCTATCATGGCAGTCCACTTTTGACGCACCGATTCCTGACGCATGGCATATAAGAGAAATTCCATGTTAAGTATGCTCCAAACTCTGTTAGTCTGTCTATCTAAGTCAAAATAATAATCCATTTTTTCTATAAAATGATCAATGGAATGTTGTTGTTTCATGATTTGGTGAATAGTATCTAAATCTCTTTTCATTTTCTGTTCTAATAAAGCCAGAAACAGTTCTTCCTTCGAATTAAAGTTAGCGTATACGGCTCCTTTACTGTATCCTGCAAATTCTGCAATTTTATCAACCGATGCCCCATGAAACCCTAGTTGAGCAAAAATCTCTGCAGCTGAATCCAGAAGCATTTTCCGTGTTTCTTGTTTTCGCTCCTCCTGCGTCATTCTTTTTCTATTCATTATCCTTCCTCCTCTTGACAATCGTATTATATCACATTAATATACTAATTAGAACTTAAATACCAACCGGTCACTTTTTAATTTTTTATTGAAAAGGGTCAAATAAATTTAGGTTTTCAAAGTTATTCAATAAAGCATGGATTAAAGGGAAGCTCTAAGACGACATTTAAATGGAGGCGTTAATTTGAATAAAGATATCTACGAAGGGTTCGCTGAATCACTTATAAACACCCATCAAACCCCAGGGGCAATCATCGCGTTGAACAGACAACGTTACGAAAAAGGCTTCGGCTACCGAGATCAAGAAAATCAGTTACCTGTTACAGCTGACACCATCTTTGGCATTGGCAGTATTACAAAGTCAATGACAAGTATAGCGATACTTCAGCTGCAAGAAGCTGGTAAACTATCTGTCCATGACACCATTAAAACATACATACCCGAGATTACGTTCGAAGGAAGTGATGATATAACACTTCATCACTTGATGACACATACATCTGGTATTCCCCCATTGAATACGCTCTTTTACGCGAATAAGCAATCAATGGAGAGGGATGGTTCATTCGATTTGCAGATCAAGCTCGGTGTACCCCTTGATAGAGAGCAAGATAGCATTGATACTTATGACGATCTTATAGACTATTTAAATACGATTCAATTCACCTCGCTTGATCAACCCGGCCGATCATTCAGCTATTCAAACGATAGCTACGCTCTGCTGGGCATTATTATTGAACGTGTTAGTGGACTGCCGTATGAACACTATATAGAGAAAAACATCTTTCAACCTCTCGGGATGAAAAACAGTTTCTTCCAACTAGATCGCATCAATGAGCGGGCATCACGCCTGTACAGCATCGATCCAACTTCCGCTAAGCCAGCGGTTGAATACTCACCTGAATGGTGGGATGCTCCTGCGATGCGGCCAGCCGGTTATGTAAAATCGACTGCCAATGATATGCTCCGTTTCGGAGATATCTTTTTGAACAACGGTAAGGCTATTTTAACTCCAGAAAGTCTTGATGTGTTAACTTCCAAACATATTGAAGTGGAGCCGGATGTGCATTATGGTTATGGCCTCTTTGTCATACCTGATTTTTTGGCACAACGCTCATTCAACATGGTGGAAGTATTAAAGGCGCGTCAGCACATTTTGCAGTATTACCTGAGAAAGACATTGCTGGCATTTGTTTAACGAACATTGCAGGTGCACCTGCTGAAGCTCTTTTAAAAGGGGCTGTACAGAGCGAAATGGATATTGAACCTGATAAAGCAGCAATGAAATATGACGATTATGTGCTCACTAAAACGGACCGCCAGGCAATCATTGGTACATATCAGTCTAGTGAGGGTCTAACAATCAAGGTCTATGAAAGAGATGCTACCATTTTTGTTGAATACCAAGGAATTGAAATTCCAAACCGTACAGTGGGCAAAAGGGCTGTCATAATTACAATGCAAGGGACAGAGTACTTGCTACAGTTTTCAGATAATCGTCTTCATTTTGCGTTTAGGCAACTCTTAAAAAGTAATAATGAATAAATAACTAAAACTTCCCAGGCTGTTGAGCAAGTAGAATTCTCAACAGCCTTTTCCTATGCAATGAAAAAAGGACGCCTCAATGCTCAGCGCCCATTCATACTCTAATTTAACTTATATACCCGTGCTTCATAAGGCCTTAACGTAAATGCTTTAACACTTTCTTTTAAATCTACCGCATAGTTTGAAAGACATAGCTCATATGAAAGCTCCCCTAATTCTGACGGTAGGATGAACGTTGTTTCATTAGGGAATAGATTCGTGATTATCAGCATCATGTCATCATCCTGTGACCTTGTGTAAGCAAATATCTTATCATGTTTAGGCAGGATTAAGTTATAATGCCCATAAACAAGTACATTGTATTGTTTTCTTAAATCAATCAGCTTTTTATAGTAAGCATAAACGGAATTCGGGTCCTTTAATGCCTCTGCTACATTAATATCCTTATAATTTGGATTCATTTTTATCCAAGGTGTTCCTGTTGTAAATCCTGCATTTTCCTTGTCATTCCATTGCATCGGAGTTCTCGAATTGTCGCGTCCATTTTTCCAGATAATCTCCATGATTTCCTGGTGCGTTTTCCCAGCTTCCGATTCATTTTGATAGAGATTTTTTGATGATACATCTCGATAATCCTCAATTGAATCGAATTGGACATTTGTCATGCCTATTTCCTGTCCTTGATAAATAAAAGGTGTACCCTGCATCAGGAAGTACATTGTCGCTAGGCATTTCGCCGATTCCACTCTATATTTATGATCATCTGCCCATGAGGACACGGAACGGGGCTGATCATGATTCTCAAGGAATAGGGCATTCCAGCCAACACCATCCAGCCCGTTTTGCCATTTTGTCAGTGTTTCTTTTAATGAATGAATATCAAGTCCGCCTGTGCTGCTTTTACCCCAAAGATCAAGATGCTCGAATTGGAAGACCATATTAAACTTGCCTTTTTCCTCGCCTACCCATTCATCTGCATCATCCACACTAACACCATTCGCTTCTCCAACGGTCATAATATCGTACTTATCAAATGTTTCCTCTTTCAGTTCTTCTAAAAATTCCTGGATGCCATCCTGATTCATATGCCCATCAAAGGATGGCACATATTTTAGTTTGTTTGGATTCGGCAAATCAGGGAAATTAGGCGCTTTTTTAATATGAGAGATTGCGTCGACACGGAAGCCATCAATCCCTTTATCCAGCCACCAATTCACCATTTCATATAAATCCTTGCGTACACGCGGGTTTTCCCAATTTAAATCCGGCTGCTTTCTTGAGAAGACATGGAGGAAGTATTCATCTGTCTGCACATCATATTCCCAGGCGGATCCGCCGAAGATGGATTCCCAATTATTTGGCTCCTTTCCGTTCTTCCCTGGTCGCCAAATATAATAATCCCGGTATGGATTATCTTTTGAAGCTCTTGATTCAATGAACCATTGATGTTCATCAGATGTATGGTTAATCACAAGGTCCATGATCAGCTTCATCCCACGGGAATGTGTTCCCTCTAATAGCTCGTTGAAGTCATCCATTGTTCCAAATTCGCTCATAATGTCTTTATAGTCGCTAATGTCATACCCATTATCATCATTTGGGGATTTATAAATCGGACTAATCCATATAACATCGATGCCAAGCTCTTCTAGATAATCAAGCTTGGAAATAATGCCTTGAATATCGCCAATCCCATCTCCATTCGAATCCATGAAGCTCCGTGGATAAACCTGATATGCTACCGCTTCTTTCCACCATTTTCTTTCCATTTATTTACCTCCTTGTCAGACAAAATTATCTATTAAAACAAAGACTTGCCAATGTAATTAACCGTTTTCCCTGCTGTTGAGTGGGAGCGTTGAGTTTCTTTCCACAATAATCGTTCTCTATTAATTGGCACTTGTTTCTTTAATGATTGAAACAGATAGTGCACCAATGATAAGCAGAATACCTGAAATTAAAATCATCGCAGGCATTGATGACCCCATTACAGGGAATAGGATAAAGCTTAAGCAAGAAGCAACGATTTGCGGTAAACAGATACTGCCGTTAAACAGTCCAAGATATGTCCCCATTTTTTTGCCTGATAGAGCATTTGTAAGAATTGTAAAAGGAAAAGTCATCATTGCCGCCCAAGCTATTCCAATCAGGACAAATGAAACAATCAGTACCCATTGATTATGAATAAAAAATACAGAACCGAAGCCTATTCCCCCAAGAATCAGACTTAATGCATAAGCAGGTTTGCGCTTGTCACTCTGTACACGGGACAAGGCAAGTGACCACAATACCGCTCCAATTGCCTGCACAGCGGACAGCACACCAAACCAGTTACCAGCATGCTGGTATGCAGCCGTAGATGGATCACCCGTATTCCAAACATTTGCAGAAATCGCGCCTGTTCCATACGTCCATAAGTACTGGAATCCCATCCAGCAGAAGAATTGCACAACCGTAATTGTCCAAAATACCTTTGGAGCATGACGAAGTAATTCCAGCATACCTACTTTCTCTTTATTCGACTCCTCTGTAATCCCATGATATGCAGCATATTCAGCTGGCGGATATTCCTTAACCTTAAAGATTGTAAACACACTGCAAATTATCAGAATGATTGCCCCTGCATAAAAAGAAATAACAACAGACGGCGGTACAACCCCTTTTGGCGCACTGTTAGCAACACCCATCATCGTTAGAATAAAAGGGAAAATACTTGCTAAAACAGCACCACTGTTTGAGAGAAAGCTTTGAATCGAATATGCAAAGCCTTTCTGCTTTTCATTCACCATGTCACCAACCATCATTTTGAATGGCTGCATCGCAACATTTGATGATAAGTCCATAAATAGAATTGCAACTGCACCAAAGGTCAGAGCCAATACTGAACCGAAACCAAAGCCAAAACTACCGGCATTCGGGAGCAGAAACATAACAATTACCGCAACAATGGTACCTACAATGAGATATGGAATACGGCGCCCTAGTTTTGGCATCCATGTACGATCAGATAAATACCCGACGATTGGCTGGACAACTAAACCTGCCAGTGGTGGCAGAATAAAGAAGAAACCTAATTGTGTTGGGTCGGCACCAAGGGTCTGGAAGATACGCCCCATATTTGAACTTTGCAATGAGAATGCCATTTGCACTCCTAAAAACCCAAAACTAATCATCCATATCGTACTTATTGGTAAATTAGGCAGTGATTGTTTAGGCTTATTTTCATGATTGTCTACCGATTTTGCTTCAAGCATAATACTTTCCTCCTGTAACCTGTAGAATATGTAAACCCTTTGCTATTGCACGCCTTTTGTTAATTATCATTGCCACATTTAGCAGGAGACGCACCTGCAAATTAACCGCTTTAAAAGCTACTATGCAGCTCTGTAACATCATTGAAAATCTACAACTCATAGTGCAATCGTTTGCAATAAGGCTTGAGATCTTCCATTAAATTGACACAAAGATAGATTATATAAATAACCATGCTTTGCGAATCAAATCGTTTACATTTGAACAATAAGTATTATATATCAGTTATCAAAATAGCGCAATCGTTTGCACAAATTGCATATAAAATGAAAAATTGCACCTCTCCATCAAAGAGAAGTGCTGTTATTAAACTATTCTTTTTCAAAGGTTTTCTCATGTTCAAGCAGCCATTCTTTTCTCCACAGTCCGCCTGCATAACCAGTTAATTTCCCATTTGAGCCAATTATTCTGTGACAAGGAATAACGATGCTTAGCTTGTTTCTCCCATTTGCACTCCCGACCGCTCTAATCGCTTTTTCATTCCCTATGGAAATGGCAATATCCTTATAGGAGCCTGTTTTCGCATAGGGAACATCCGTTAAGGCTTTCCATACGCCTTTCTGAAAGTCCGTCCCTTCTACTTCATAGGGGATGGAAAAGTCCCTGCGTTTGCCTTGGAAATATTCATCAAGCTGGTGATAGCATTCTTGTAAAACTAAGGAAGTGTCAGCATGTAAATAATTTTCCGGTTTTTCCTTTTCAGAAAATAAAATGGAGTGGATTGCCTCATGATTGCCGCTTATTTCTATTATGCCAATTGGCGATTGATAATCTAATTTACTTATTGTTGTCATATAAAGACCTCCAAAGATAAAAGGTAGCATATGCCTGCCAGCCTTCCCAGTCTGCAGCGTATGCTTCTAATTCTGCAATTGTCGGTTTCCTCTCAAGCCCTAATTGATGCTTTAGCGCATTTTGCAGGCCAACATCGGCAACTGGGAAGGAAGAGGTACAGTGCAGACATCTCATCATCGCGTAATCAGCCGTCCATGCTCCGACACCTCTTAATGCCATTAGGGACTTCCGCATTTGCTGATAATCCTTTTTCGCTAGTAATAACTCTTTTGTTAATTCACCATTTTTCATAGCTTGCGCGATGCCAATAATATATTCAGCTTTCCTGATAGTAAACTGTTGTTTCCTTAAATCATCCACATTCAGTGCTGCTACTTTTTCAAACGTGGGGAATAGCCAAAACGTTTCTCCTTGGGATGTTAGACTTTCACCATATTGTTCGACAAAGCGTTTCTTTAATGTGTAAGCAAATGTTAAATTAATTTGCTGCCCCATAATGGCCCACACTAGCGCTTCGAATAAATCAGGAATGCCTATAATCCGCAACCCATAATATTTATCGACAATTGGCTGTAACACTTTATCTTGACCTGCCATTTGGTAAAACCCCACTAAATCCTGGTCCAAATCAAACCATTCCCAAATATATGCTGCGACCTGTTCACGAGCGTCAATAGATGGGATGTTTAAGGGAAATTCAACCTTTATGCAATCATCGATATATCCAATTTTACATAATATCAATGATTCATCCACTTTTATTAGTTTATATACAAATTCCGCTTTCATTCGATGGAGTACTTCTAAATCCGATCTTCCTAAAAAAATGAGACACTCCTCAAAATTAAATTCCTTTGGAGGATAAAGCTCAATATATGATTCATGGTCAGACCAATTCATTTTGAAGTTCCTTTCGATATTCACTTGGCGAACAGTTTTTTATGTTGCGAAACACTTTATAAAAATTCGATGGACTCCGGAACCCGACTTCATAGCAAATCTCTAAGTTTGTCATCGTTGTAAACTTAAGAAGATGCGCTGCTTTGTCGATTCGTATGTTTACTAAATAGGCACGTGGAGTCTCCGAGGTTTCCTGTTTAAATAACCGTTCCAGATAAAAGGGACTTAAGCCAACCTGAGCCGCGATGGGAACGAACACGATAACCTATGGCGAGAATCATTTCGAGATTGTAGTGCTTTGTATTATAATTCTTACCATCCTTGGCAGTTGTCAAGTAAAACTTTACAACTGAATCCTCATCTAATTCCTTTTCTTCAAATATATTCTTTATATGAAGGCTTATATTCTGCTTTGTGGATTGATATAATTCGGCAATTGCTTTTTGCGTCATCCAAACTGTTTCATTTTCTAACCTAACATCTATTTTTGTGCTTCCGTCCTCTGTTTGATAGATTAAAATATCTGTTTCATTTTGCATTCCCATCACTCCCTTTTAATAAAAATAGATTATCTACCTTTCAAACCTTCTGTTATGAACTATTATACCATTTAATCATTGTATAGTTGAATAAAAAGGAACACTTATTCCCCTCATACAAAACAAAGCCCCTCAAACTTGGTTAAGAGTTTGAGCAGGCAGTAATTTATTATTTAGTTTGTGCTAAATGGGTTTTTTCTTAATCAATTTTCACCCCTAGTTTTACTACTATTTTATGATACGGCTCCCCGAAGTAAATCTAAATCAAACGAACTATCAACTACCCAAATTCAAAAATAAATCCGTTCTAACTAACACTACTTATGGGCAGAATAATCGTAATCTCTCTTGTAAACCTTCCAAGATTTTTTCTGGCATTTTCCTGACCATGATATCCTCACCTAGGAAAAGGAGCCAATTTGATATTTCGCCCATTTCCTCGGGATTATTAACATTGATAGAAGTCTTTAGAATGGCTGTGGTTTGGTAGGGACTCGTATAGGAAATGGAAATCCTCAATGGATGATATTTTTTGAACTGCTTAATCGCCTTTGGACCAAGTTCAAGGACAAGGTTGATCTCTTCTTCCTGCTTCCTTTGTACTTCTAAAATCTGTTTCTTACTTAATCGTTGTTTCTTAGGGTATGGTTTAACATTGGTGAGATTGTCCACGGGGAAAATCTTGTTCTTTTCTTCCTTTAAGTCAAAGCCTTCAATCAGCCAGGTGCTTTTTTCACGATAAAGATGCAAGAGATAAATGGGATACGATTTTACTTCCTTTGCTTCTATAATGGTAATCAATAAATAGCGATCCAAGAGCATGTTTTGGATAAGCTGTTCTAACATGGGATGGGGCAGGTCTGACAGATCAAGCAGGTCGGGATTATCGGGGTTGGTCCCTTCAAAAAGCAAGATTTGATTTAAAAGCACAAGAGTATCTTGCTGGTTTGCTGAGATGAGGCCAAGCAACTTCTCAGCTAAAGACTGTCGACTCTTTAAATAAGGAAGTTGTTGATTTCTTGTAGCCATAAAGGCAATAAATAGCGCTTTAATTTCATTATCGGTAAAGCGAACAGTAGGCAGGACCGCGTTGTTCATGACAGAATATCCCCCATCCCTGCCAGCTTCAGCGACTAGCGGCATCCCCATTGCTTCGATTTCTCTAATATCTCGGATTGCTGTTGAGCGAGAGATGTTAAATTCCCGCATAATTTCTGAAATTGTAAAGTGGGCGCGGTTGTTGATATACCGCATGATAATGTTAATCCGTTCAACTTTTTTCATCGGGGTCTCCTAAATAGTATCAATTTTTGACATGATTTAAGGTTATTATAAACCTATCAAGTGAATAGACCAATCATTTGATACATCTTATTAAAAGGAAGGTATTAAATATGGCAAATTACACAATAGAAGAAAAAGACGGCTTTACTGTTTTAGGTATTGGAACGGAGCTTAAGAGTGATTACACAGACTTTGCAGGCATAAACAAGGAAAAATCAGACTTTTGGCAAGCGGTCAAACAAGATGGTGGGCTCGATGCTTTAAAAGCAGTTGCCACAAACAGCTATATTTTTGCCGTGAATGAAGCGTTCAACAACAAGATGATGCATTATGCTGGTGTTATGACAGAAGAAACACTACCAGAAGCAACTAGAGTGATCCAATTTCCTAAAGGGGAATACTTAGTTGTTAAAGGGGAAGCGAATACGTCTGAAGAGTTGAGCAATATGCTTACTGGCATTGCCTTTGGCGAAGCCTTGGGAGAAATAAGCGATTTTGCCTATGTTGGCGGGCCGAATGCATCGGTTGAGATGGGCGAGCAGGGCGGCCTCTTATTTGGCGAAATGTGGATTCCGCTTGTTAAGAAATAATAAGATAAAAGGAAGCGATGAAAATGTCCTATATCGTGGATTTTAAAGATGTGTCAACTGCAGGTTTGGAATCTTCACCTGTAGCAGAAACGCTTGCTGGTTTGCGTGCGAATGAGGCACGTTACTTTATGAACAAATATAAACATGAATTTACGGTTGTAGCCGCTAGCGAAAGTCAGGAAACCCTTGATTATGTGAACAATATTTTGAAGGTAGAACGTGATATTGCGTTTGCAGCTAAACCCTTAGAAACGTCGCGCTTTCAAGTGGAAAACATCAAATTTGCTTACGTTTTTTACGAAGACGGTTTAGCGTTGAATGTTATGTATACAGTGGATGGCTCTAAGAAGCGGGCCGTTGGTTTTAAGCTTTCTGAGGGTATGGAGGTACCAAAGGAGTTGGAAGGAAAGTTTAAGTTTGCTAGGCAGAAGTCTAAGCTAGCTGGAACGATTCGAGGCTCGTTTTTTGTGATTAAAGGAGAGTATTAGAAAACTAAGGCTGTCACCAAACCTTTCGGTGACAGCCTTAGTTGCATTTATATTGTAAGAAAGTCGTTATGCTTTCTCACAAACTAAAAACGTCCAATTGTAACAAATAAAGCTAAGACAATAACCACAATATTTGAACCAATCATTTTATATTCCCCTCGTTTACCATGGAAGATAGCAGCAAATACCATAATTAATAGCAGGCCAATAGCTGCAAGTGGCGTTAAAATTGGAGCTATACCTAAAGCAAGTGGAAGAATTAATCCAATTCCCCCAAGAACCTCTACAATCCCAATAAATGCAACAAAGCCCTTCGAGTAATCACTTGCCCATGGGAGTGATTTTTTTGCTCTTTCATATTGTAACTTCGTTGCTCCTGTACCAATAAACATCAGAGCTAACAAACCTTGAATAATCCATAGTGCAATGTTCATACTGTTTCCTCCTTGTTTCAATTTAATTCCTAAAATTATAATATTCGATGGGGGAAATAATTAGAAGTAGACACTTTTATTTGTCATAGTATACAAAAGATACCTAAGATACAAGGAGAAAAATTTATGACTAACAATTGTAACGGATGAATTGAAACCGCTATCAATATTCTTGTCGGAAAATGGAAGCCAGTTATTCTTTATCATCTTTTCGAAAATGAAACATTGCGATTTAGTGAACTACAACGTTCCATTCCAATGCCAATGCCTGAATGGGGTGTAAAACATTTACAGCATCTGGATGAGTTATACGGTGAAAAGCAAATATCCCAAAGAGATTAATTTGGCAAGGCCTTCTCTTTGGTGCTCGTATATCGGATGATAAAGTTCCGCAATCGCCCTATGTGTCATCCAGACAGTTTCATTCTCCAATTATATTCCTTGCAAAGCAAAGCCACTAATTACCACCAAAACAAACAGAGCTCTATATGTATGAAAATAAACCATAACTCTCTATCTACTCAAGAGTTATGGCTTTGATTTAATATTTAGTCATAAAACCATTCGGCTTCTCTTATCAATCGTCCTGCCAGCAGATCGCGCAGTTTTGTCACGAGCTGGCCCCATTACAAGGAAAGGATGCCGGATCTTGCCAAGCTGCATATATCATTTCTCCAAGCGAGCCTTTTCCAACACGCTAATATCGATCTTCTTCATCTTCGATAGCGCCTCAGAAACTCTGCGGGATTCATCCTTTGATCCTTTAAACAAAATTTCTTCCATGTTATCTGGAACGATCTGCCAGGAAACGCCAAATTTATCTTTTACCCAACCGCATTGCTCCGATTCTGGTACGGCAGAAAGCTTGTCCCAGTAATAATCAATCTCTTCCTGGTCTTTACAATTTACAATGAAAGAAAATGCCTCATTAAAGTTAATATCGCCAGCCATTCCATTATCCATCGCAGAGAAATTCATTCCGAAAAGATTGAAATCAGCATATTTCACTTTTGCCTTCGATGATTGGGCTTCACCAGGTTCATATTTGCTGATTACACCTTTTTGAGCGCCCTCAAACACTTCGGTATAGAATGCTACTGCGTCTTCAGTCATTCCACATGAGTCACCAGAGAACAGCACGTTTGGAGTAATTTTTTGTAATGCCTTCCCTTCGTCTACAAGCATCAACTGCCAGGACAAACCGTATCGATCCTGCACCCAGCCATACCGCTTATTAAACGGATATTCCCCAAGTGGCATTAATTCCATTCCACCGTCTACTAATGCCTCCCATTTCGAATTTACTTCTTCTATGGTCTCGCAGGCTACCATTAGCGAGATGCTCGAATTCAATTTAAAATAGGGACCTGCACTTATTGCTTGAAATTCCTGTCCAGCCAGTTCAAAGCTTACCAATTCTGAATCACCAGATGGAGTATCTTCAAGTACTGCCACATTCAATAGCTTGGACTGACCAAATAAACCGATGTAAAACAACGCAGCTTCTTTTGCTTCCTTGTCATACCATAAATGCGGAATTACTTTTTGCATAAAAATCCCTCCAAATGCACTTTTTTAAACGCCGTATCATTCCACACAGAAATGCCGATGTTCCCTAACAATGATGGATACAGCTTCTAAACCTATTGGATAGTTTCAGCATATTCCTTAAAGTTATCAAGTATCGCTTGCCATCCCGCTTCCTGCATTTCAATGGAATTGGTACTTTCAGCTTCAAATGTTTCCACTACCTTTGTGCCGCTTCCCTGGCCAATAAAGGTAATTTCAACCCTTCTTCCGTCCGCTAACGTGTAAGAAATAAACGCATGTAGCTTCACTTCATCATAAACGCCAGTAAGATCAAATCCAAAACTACCGTCTTTCGCTTCCATTCGCGTAAGAAATTTTCCACCTACTCTTAAATCGTTCTCCGCATGCGGTGCATGCCAGTCATCAGATGCCTTTGACCATTGTGTGATGTGCTGTGGAGCCGTCCAACATTCCCATACTTTTTCAACTGATTTCTGGACTGTAGTTTCAACCGTAATTGTTTCTTTCTTACCTGATTCCATTGTTAACACCTCGCAATATAATATTTACGTTAATAATAACTGCTATCGTTTTAATGTTCAATCTGGACTTCGGGTGATTTTTATAAAGTGAAACTTCACTCAGTGGGGGGTTTTCTTTATCCCCCACTGAATGTTAGTTGAACAGAATCGGGATTTTATTGGCTGTTGATCCCCCACTTACAATTCTTGGTTTTCCTCGAATTATTTAAGTGGGGTCTTACAGCCAGTTAATTCGGGGGAAAACTTTGTTGCACTTAATAGGACAGATACTGCCACATTAGATTGATCCCTAATCGGCGTCTTCGCCACGACGGAATAGCGGGACTGAACAGTGGGAGAATGTCCAAGTCCCTTGGAAACCAGGTGCTGCGCCAAAATCTGGAGCGTTGAGCCTATCGACTCAACTCAATCCCGTCAGCAACCCTAAGCTTGGCTCCATCGATGCCTTCGATGATGTTTTCAACCACGCTTAGCTTCTCCCCAGCATCGATTCTGATACCGTTGGCGGTCTGTCGAATGACGTTGTGCTCGTTCCTGATGTCCGTGGGAATTCCTTTGCCTCGTCCGTCAGTGCCTTTGTCCTCACGGAGCCGGTTAGCCCAGAACGCGTTTGTACCTCCAGTAATGTGGCTTCCTTGCAACTCTGTGCCCGGCGCATTGTGGATCTCGATGCCGGTCTCTGAGCCTTCCCCAGGGGTAATTCTGCTGCCCTCGATGAGTGTATCAGGAGTTCCCAGGATATCAAGAACTCTAGGAAGGAAAAGAATCTAATTAAACTCCTTTAAAATGATATTTCTATTAAGGTAAATATATTAGTCTATTAGAAAGCAGGTTGCAAAAAGAGAAGAATCAAATTGTGTAATAAATGCAATAAGGAAACTAAAACAACCTCTGCAAAATATCATTATTTTGCGTCTGTATAATGAATTGAAATTCAAAGAAGTTGGAGAAATATTTAATCAGTCTGATACATGGGCAAGAGTTCATTTTTATAGAGCCCAAAGTATACTATCTCCTGTTATGTTAAAATAATTCATGTGCTGTGTTTTCTAAAATAGATTGGAGCTGTTAAAATGAGGAAAAGAAGAAGTTTAATTACAGTAACCTTACTAATTATTTTATTTGCCGGAATGTCTGCTTGCAGCAATTCATCTAATGATGCTGCATCAAGCAAAACCCAGCCAGATCCTGAAAGTATATCAAAGAGAACAGATAATTCATCTCAATCAAAAGACTCGCCTTCTGAGAGTACGTCACAAACTGAAAATAACGGTAATGAACATTCGGAAGTAACAGCAAGTGAAAATAGCAACGAGCAAGCCGATGATAATCAAGAGCAAGCTAACAATATCGACAATAGCAATTCAACAGATAGCACAATTGAAACAAAAGAAGATGGAATTCAAGAAGCTAATACAACAGACACAGTAACAAAAATAGAAGGAAGAAAAACAGCGTTTATAGAAAAATTAGACTCCATCCAAAAGGAACTTGATGCCTTACCAGAAAAGAATGATTCAGATAAAGGTGTAACAAATGCTATGAAAAACTATTATGGACGTTCTTACGAAATGTATGACAAAGAATTAAATGAGATTTATGCTTTACTAAAAAAAGAGTTGTCGCCGGAGACAATGAAGGGGTTAAAAACGGAACAAATTAAATGGATAGAACAGAAAGAAAAGACAGCGAATGAAGAAAGACTAAAATATAATGGAGGGACTTTTGAAAACGTTGCATTATATATATCTTTATACGAATCAACAAAGGAAAGATGTTATAAATTGGTTAACGAATATATGACAGATTGAAGGTTAGAATAATTAATCTACCATACAAATATAGTGAAACTTCATTAAGTGGGGGTCTTACAGCCCGTTAATTCGGAATAAATCTATTGAATCTTTTTACGAGTTCCCTTCGTATACATATTAAATGAAAGTGAGGGATTCGTATGAAAAAATCAGCTGGTCTTTTTGTTATAGCATTATTTACAATTTTAATGTTTCCTTTGCATGCATTAGCAGTCGATTTTACCATTAATGAGACGAAAATTGACGCGTATCTGGGGGAGAATGGTAATGTCCAAGTGAAGGAAACTCATACTTATGAGTTTGATAGGAAATTTAATGGGATTACTCGCAGCATCCTTCCAAAAGACGGAACCTCCATCACCGATTTTAAAGCTGCTGAAAACGGAGCCCCCTTAGAAGTTGAACTCGAGGACGAAACGTACAAGATCTTTCGCGGTGGAAATGATGAAACTGTTACCATTGAACTTTCCTATTTGATTCATCATGGGGTCGAGGTTTATGCAGATATGGCACAATTTTATTGGCCTTTTTTCGATTCAAACAATGAAAATGACTATGAAAATCTCACCGTTTCTATCCACCCTCCTCAACCGACCACGGATGTAATTGCGTATGGATTTGATGCGGCATATGGAGCAGAGACGATTCAGAATAATGGGGTAGTCACTTTTCGAATGGGACTTGTTGACAGTGGGAAAAATGGGGATATCCGTGTAGCATATAATCATGCATTATTTTCTGCAGCAGCTGTGAGCCAAAATAAACCGATTCGTGATGAACTGATCCGTGAACAGCAGAAACTCGCAGATAAGCAGAAAAACTTTCTCAGCCGGCAGGAATCACTCGGTAAAATAGCGCCTTACGTAACAGGTGGATTCGCGCTGCTTTTGCTGCTTTTACTTGTATATGGTTGGAGAAAAAGGCAAACAGCGAAGCTTGAAGCCGAACGGTTATACAATAGAAACTCTATTGTTCCTAAAGAAGTCATGAGCATGCCGGCAACCATCTATTATTTCCGTGGCTATATGTCGGAATTCAATGAAATGTTGACGACCGGGATGATGGATTTAGTGCGAAAAGGGAATATTGAAGCTTTGGAAAATGAAACATATCATCTTGTAGACAGTAATACGGATGTTAAGCATGAGGCACAGCTTATTCATCTTTTATTTAAAAAGATCGGTAAGAACGGTTTGTTTTCATTTGAACTCCTGAAAAAGTATTTGAAAGTGACCGTAAATCAGATGACCTTTAATAACGATTTAAATATATATCGAAAGGCAATCATCGAGGAAGTTGATTCACATCATTTATTCGATAAGCAAGTAAAACTACGCTTAGGCACAGGATTTATCAGTCTATTATTGATTCCGCTCATGATTATGTTTGGGATTCATCAATTATTCATGTGGCTCTTCATCTGTTTGATTTTGATGTTCAGTCTTCTGCTATTTTCCTTCTTATTCAAACCAAGAACAGGAAAGGGACTGCTCATTAAACATCAATGGCAGCAATTCAGGGGGAATTTCACTGGTATGAAATCGAACAGCTGGTATACCTTGCCAAAAGCTGATAAGGAACGTGCACTCATTTTTTCAACTGGGCTAAAGGATCAAAAACTAACAGAAAAAAGTAAAACCTTCGCCGAAATGGATGCAGTGGCAAGCGATGACACTTCCTATAATTTATTATTGCTATTATCACTTTTCACGATTGCAAATACAAACTTTGGATCGGCAACGGAAATATCCGCCCAATCTTCCAATACTACTTCATATACAGGGACAGGTGTGGGCGGCGGTGGCGGTGGATCTGGTGCTTTCTAAGCTTATGTGGCATCTGCTATGGCAGGTGCAGCATATGATTTGAGTTCGGGAAAAGGGGCCGGAAAGCCACCTCTGCTCTTTAATCGCATTTTATTAATGACCGATTATATTTACCGGGAAAAGAAAAACAGACTAGGCGAATTACCTAGTCTGTTTAAAATTTTCTCATCAACCTTCTTTGACGAAGAACCAAAGCAAAAAGAGATGACCACCAAAAATGGCTGTCATCTCTATATTATTTAAAAAACCCCTTGTTATTTCAATAACCCTAAAATTAACTGTTTATAAATATCGAAAAATGCAAAGTAGTAATCTTTGTAGACATATTCATCTGTTTTGTGTGCCATTTTTGTTTCGCCTGGACCAAACATCATGAATGGAAAGTTACCATCTTTATCCAGTAATAAGTTGGATGCATCCGTCACCCCTGGCGAACCTTTGACGGAAATTTCCAAATCCAAATATTTTTTACCGAGTTCTTTAGCAAGTTCAACCATCTCAGACTGCCCTGTAGTGAAAACACTTGGCAATGACATTGTCACTTCAACATCAATATTAGCGCCTGCTTTATTGTAAATGCTCGCTGTTGTGTTGAATAAGTCAATCACTTCATCGTTATCAAATTCTGGAATAGTACGTACGTTTATTTCAGCTGTAGCTTTTTCTGGAACTGAGTTTACTTGGTTTCCAGCATTAAAAATAGTTGTACTCATAACTAATTTACCCAGAACTTCATTTTTACGGTCATCGCCATTCAATTTTTCGTCTAATTCCAAGAGATATTCCATCAATGGATTAATCGCGTTATAACCTTGGTCAGGCATAGAACTGTGTGCTGCTTCACCAATAGACATTAAACGCAGGTTAAGAGATCCTTTGTGCGAGTAAATAATCGTGTCATGAGAAGGTTCAGCTACCCATAGATATTCTACATCATTCATATAGCCTTCTTCGTATAATTTTTTAGAACCTGCACCGCCAACCTCTTCACCAGTCGTTGCCATAAAACGGACAGTACCATTTTTTAGTTCATTATTTTCTTTGAGTTCAATCATCACTAGAGCAAGGTTTACTATGCCTGCTTTCATGTCATTTGTTCCACGTCCGTATAATTTTCCGTCTCTTTCCGTCAATGTGAACGGATCCGTTGTCCACTCTTTTTTCTCACCAGGAGAAACGACATCCATGTGACCAGAAACGCCAATGACTGGACTCCCGCTTCCAATTTCAGCAACTAAGTTAACACGAGTGTCTGTAACCGGAACAATTTTAGATTCAATGCCGTATTCAGCAAATAAATTCTTCAAGTAATTTGCCACTTCGATTTCGTTCTCATTAATAGATTTAATCGCTATAATGTCAGACAGAATCTTTATCTTTTCTTCTTCTGTAAATTGTTTCATGCTAAATCCCTCCAACATTTTATCTGTCTAACCCTAGGTGAGAATATAACCGTATTTTCCCGGAAAGTCCATAAATTATACATGGGACAATGCGCACCTGTCCCTCTATACAACTCACGGGTGTGTGGGCGTTATATCATCAAATATTGTTTTTGATAAATTATGGATAATATCTCCTCGACTTATAATCCCAATCACTCTACCTGCACCATTCACTACAGGAATCTTTTTAAAATGATGATTGGATATTTCACGTATGGCACTTTCAAAGTCATCGTCAGGTGCTAATGTTTTAATATTTTTCTTTACCATAATATTCTCAATCGTGGTATTCATTTTTTCTCTTAGTACATCTTCTATTTTTTCTGCTTCATCTACATATGAAATATAGTATGATAAATATATTTTCTCTTTGTGTGGGGAAAGAAAACGTACGATATCCCCATCGGAAATGATGCCAATTAAATTTTCTTTATCATCAACGACTGGTACACTACCAATTCTATTTGTCTCTAATATGGAAATTAATTCTTTTATAGTTGTAGACTGCTTAACGGTAACTACTTGATGAATCATAAAATCACGTACTTGCATTTTGATCTTTCTCCCTTCGCCTGTGTTCTATCCATATCCTTTTCCTTTATTAGATGCTAGTTTAAGGATACTCCATATTTATCCTTTCTTTTACTTAGACATCGCCTCAGCCGCTTGACGATTTTCTTTTTTCTTTCTGCTTGCTAAAGCGAAGTAGGCAAAACCTCCTACAACAACAAGCACAATACCAGAGATATAAATACTGCTAAAACCGAATGAATTTGCTGCTATTCCTAGCACAAATGCACCGATAGCCATCCCTAAATCCATTGAATTAAAGAACAATGAATTGGCGATTCCGACACGATGTTTGTCAACAGAACTAATAATCTGTGTTTGGAGGATCGGTGTAACAGAGCCATACCCGATTCCAACAAGCGCACCTGCCGCAATCATAATGACTGCTGTTTGGGGCAGTGAAAGCATAACCATTCCGATTGCAAATAAAACAATACATGGATAAACAATTTTGCTTGCCCCATATCGATCAGCCCAAACACCTACAAATGGTCTAAAGACAAACATTAAGCCTGCATAAACAACAAAGAATGTACTAGCTGCTTTTACTAAGTTAATTTCTTGCGCATACAAAGCTAAGAATGATGCAATACCTGAGTAAGCAAAGGCTAAAATAAATATGACAAGCGCAAATGGTGCCGCTTTTTTATCAACCAAATCATTGAGTTCAAACCTTTTCTTTGTTTTTGAAGTTACTTCTGGCTGCTCTTGCTCTGGAACATGAATAACGATTGATAGGAAGATATTTACTGCTGAAACCACAATACAAAGAACGTATGCTGTGGTGTATGAGCCAATATTAGCAAGGTTAAGACCGATAACCGGACCAATTACCATTGCGAGTCCCATTGCTAATGAGAACCAGCTCAATCCCTCCCCACGTCTTGAATCCGGTATGACTTCAGCACTGATGGTTCCTTTTACAGTGGTTATTATCCCAAAAGTGAATCCATGAAGAATTCTTAAGGCATATAATGCCCAAATATTGGTCACAAATGGATAAAATAATGTGCCAATAAAAAATGCTACTGCAGAATAAATCAGTATTTTCTTTTGAGATCCTGTACTTACCCACTTACCAGCAAACGGCCTAATAACAATCGCTGCAATTAAAAACAAGGTTAATAATAAACCAGCCTGATCCGCACCCCCTCCGAATTCTTTTGTTAATTGGATTGGAAGTGCTGTTAATAGGATATAAAATGCCAAAAAGATAAAAAAGCTAATCGTCGTGATATTTATAAAATCTTTTGTCCATAATTTTGGCTTATCCATATCATGTTTCCTCCTTAAATTTTCTATCTTGTCAATTGATTATTAATCATGATTTTTTTGAAATAAAGGTCACTTATCTATTATACGACTATTTGTTATGCATACATAATTGTATTTTTTATAGTACACATGCATAATAGTAATATCACTAATTAATAAAGGAGAATAAAGAATGGATTTTGACCAGCTTTATTATTTTCAAATGGTTGCCAAACACGAAAGCTTTACAAAGTCGTCCGAAGAATTAAACCTTTCGCAGCCAGCGTTAAGTCGTTCTATTTTGCGTCTTGAAGAAGAGATTGGTGTCCCTTTATTCGAAAGAAAGAGTCGTGGGGTCGTTTTAAACCAATATGGGAACGTTTTTCTAAAGTATACAAACCAAGTATTATCAGAAATGAAAGAAGCAAAACAAAAAATCCAGGATATGGTCAACCCATACCATGGGGTCATTTCGCTTGCATTTATCCAAACACTCGGTTCCAGCTTTGTACCTGATTTAATCAGTGATTTTCAAAATGAATTTCCGAACATACAATTTCACTTATCACAAAATATCTCAAGTAAAATCTTAAAAGAAATAGATGATGCTAACATTGACATTGGTTTCTGTTCCTCGATAGATTCGCATGAAAGTTTGTACTCCATTCCAGTTTTGACCGAAGAATTATTTCTAATTGTTCCTGCTACCCACAGATTGGCTGGAAAAGAGCGAGTCAATTTAAGTGAAGTAGCTGATGATGCCTTTATTTTTTTCAAACCTAAAACAGCCTTACATGATTTAATAGAAAATCTCTGCAATGAGGCTGGATTCCGCCCAAGAAAGGTTTTTGAGGGATTTGAGGAAAGGACAGTCTCTGACTTAGTAGGTGCCAATTTGGGTGTTGCCGTTGTCCCGCACATACCTGACCTAGACAAAAGTAAAATTTCAATGATCCGAATACAATCACCAGAATGCTTTCGGGTAATCCAAATGGTATGGAGAATAAATGGATATATGTCTCCAGCCGTAACAAATTTTAAAGAATTTGTAGAGAAGAGGGCTATAGATACCAAAAGAATAGACATAAAACGATAGAATTTTAGGCACAATCATTATTTATAACTGGACGACATCATGGGTGGAAGGGCAGCGAAAGCATGAGTCAAGCCTCTATGTCATGAAGGAAAGGCTCAATAAATAGCTAGTGCCTTCTTTAATTCGCTTTGTTTTCTATTCCTTCCAAGAGGCCTCTATCTAATACTAATTCAGCCCTTTGATTTACCATTATTTATGATAAGACTCACCGTAGCGAACCCTTCCAAAGGCGTGTCGTTGATTCTTATAAGTTACCAACAGTAGCTGCAAATCCCTTTATATAAAAGGATTTGCACTTTTTAACTCAAATAATACTAAATAATTATTATCGATTATTTTTAATTTCATGCCATTATTCATGCCACGGAGATGCCATCGCTGTTAAACATTTTGTCGATTAGGAACAATCTAATATGCCTATTTCATGTTGAGGCAAATATTGAATAAGTAGTAAGGGAATATATTGAATATCGTTTATGTGAAAATTGAGTGAACTTATTAGAAAGAACCCAGCCCTCTTTTTGTCGAAGGCTGGGTTAATTATAGAAGTTAAAATAAGATTTACTAGTTACTCAACTTTCGCACTGTTGATCCCGTCGGCCACCCTCAGCTTGGCACCGTCTATGCCGTAGACGTCGTTATCCACCAAGTTGAGGTCCTCCCCGTCATCAATCCTGATGCCGTTGGCGGCCTGTCGAATAACGTTGGACTCGATCCTGATGCCTGAGGGGATTCCTTTACCCCGTCCGTCTGTACCGCTATCCTTTTTAAGACGGATGGCCCAGAACCCGTCAGTCCCTCCAGTGATATGGTTACCGCGCAATTCCGTGCCCGGCGCATTACGGACCTCGATGCCGGTCTTCGAATCCTCCCCGGCGGTGATTCTGTTGTCCACGACGAGGGTGTCAGGAGTTCCCAGAATGACGAGGACTCCTTGACGGTTTCCAATCAGGTCGTTGGAGTGCACCCAGTTTCCAGGTCCTGAGGCGTCGTGCTTGTTCTTGGCCCCGCCGGAATTGCCTAGCGCGATGCCCGCCCGATGCCCACCAACGACCGTGTTATCACGGACCTCGTTCAGGTATTCACCCTCTCCGTGCAGGTCGATGGCGTCAAGGTGGCTGCCAAAAATGGTGTTTTCTGCCACGAGATTGTTATGCGTGGGGAACTGCAGCAGAATAGCGTGCCGCAGATTCTTGCCATCCAAGGTGTTGCCGATTACTACATTGTGCCGAGAATCGTTGGTGGCATTCGGATCATGCTGGTCCGCTGATCCCTCGATTGCAATGCCGTAGCCCTGTCCACCGGGACCAACGGCGGTTGCCTCACTGATATAGTTTCCAGAGATGGTCACCTCACGGCTGCCCTTGATCGAGATGCCGTGACGCTCGAACCTGCGGATATCCAGGTTCTTTACAAGGACCTGGGAGCTTGCCTGCCCTTTCTTGGCCCCAATGTTGACCCCGTACATCGGACCACCACCCGCGTCGCCGTCGTCAGTGTCATCACCGAGTGGACCCTCATGACGGGAGGTGATGGTGAAGTCAGCAACGATGACGTCATGGACGCCCAAGCCACGGATTACTCGGCTGTCATCCTCACCGTCAAAGGAGGTCAGCAGCACGGTGCTCTCCCAACCTTCACCGCGCAGGTCCACGCCACTTTTCAACACGATGTTCGCCAACTTGTCGTCCGGGTCAGTGGAGCGCAAGTCATACGTGCCCGCCGGCAGCAGCACTTCATCACCCGGTTCAGCCGCGTCCAAGGCAGCCCGAATGGCTGCTGCGTCGTCGTGAGAGTCCGGATCCGGATCTGCCCCAAAGTCCGTAACATCTAGGGTCCTGCCAGTGGCCGGACCTGGTGTCGGTACCTCGATTGGCGCGCCGGACCGGTCCACCAAACCGGGAAGCTGCCAGTCGCCTTGCTCGGATGAAGCAGGCTCCACAGCTTCATCACTCTCGGACGGTGCGGGTTCTACAGCTTCATTACTCTCAGATGGTGCGGGCTCTACGACTTCATTACTCTCAGATGGTGCGAGTTCTACGGCTTCATCACTCTCAGATGGTGCGAGTTCTACGGCTTCATCACTCTCGACAGGCCCGTCGGATTCCCCGACGGTGCATGCGGTCAAGAGGACCGACAGTACAAGGATCACCCACCATGTATGCGCCAGCCCTAGCCGGCTTTTCTGAACAGATTCCTTTATCAAACTTCTCACTTCTTTCTGCACTCTTTTCGTCCCTCCCGTCGCACATGAAGGGGACAAGAAAGGCGGTGAGCCAACTCGCTCACCGCCTTCGGGATGCCCCGACGTCCCTGACGGGTCGTCGATGTCATCCCTTAGCCAGGGACCTAATACCGATTAGAGCTTCCCTTGCCATTGCTATTGCCATTGGCTGTTGCCATGGTTGTTGCCTCGGTCATGGTTGTTACCTCGGTCATGGTTGTTGCCTTGGCCATGGTTGTTACCTTTGCCATAGCCATGGTTGTTGCCTTGGCCATGGTTGTTACCTTTGCCATAGCCATGGTTGTTGCCTTGGCCATGGTTGTTACCTTTGCCGTTGTCCTTGTTAAGTTTGAAGTTCAACGGGATGTCTTTTTCCAACGCAGTGTCTGCTGAGGAACCACCGACATGCACGCGGTATTTTCCTTTAGCAGTAGCCCACTCGCCATCAGCCCAGTTCGCCAAGTTGTCCGGATCTTCCGGAATGAAATAAGAGAACGGGTGGTTTGAGTCAGCATGGTTAATACGTACTGTCACACGCTCGCTCTTACCAGGCTCAAGGTAAACCTTCTCAAAGTTAACAAGACGCTTAGTCGGCTGCCCTGCCTCATTTGGTAGTGTCAGATAAACCTGTGCTGCTTCTTTACCGGCAACATCACCTGTGTTCGTGATCGTGAAGGACACATCAATACCTGTTATCGATCCTTTGTCTTGGACCTTCTTCACTTTAAGTTTGTCATATTCGAAAGTCGTGTACGACAAACCGTATCCGAATGGGAAGACCGGCTTCACGTCGTTGGCTTCGTACCAGCGGTAGCCCATCTCAAGGCCCTCTGTGTATTGGGCAATCAGTTGGTCGGAACCGTTACCGTACGCGCCAGGGCCACCTGCTTTGCCAGTGTCTTGACGAGTTCCAGGGTACTGTTCTTCGGTCGCGAAAGCTGCCTCACGCTCGGTAGCACCAAACGTCATAGGAAGCTTACCGGATGGATTGACCTTACCATAAAGAAGATTAGCAACGGCATTGCCATCCTCCATACCTGGGTACCAGGCAGATAAGACTGCAGGGACCTTATCCAACCACGGCATGATCACCGTACCGGAAGTCTTCAATACCACAACAGTGTTCTCCGCGTTGGCTTCCATAACCGCGTCGATTAACGGCTCCTGTTCAGCCAAGCCCGATTCGAGATTCAAGGCTGGGAATCCAAGGGTATCACGGTCCACAGTTTCATGTGGATTGTCTCCGATCATGAGAAGCACAACGTCGGACTCAGCGGCTAACTTGGCAGCAGCTTTCGGGTCGCGGCCATTGTTGTACGTCACTTCAGTGTTGTAGCCCAGCTCTTCGATAACATTCTCTAAGCCTTCTTGTGGCGTGACCGTATATGGAGTCACTACATAATCATTGTCGTCACGAACAGAGCGAGGGGACATCCTTGCTGTACCAGCAAACGTCTCAATGCCGATCAACGCGATCGACTGTGGCTCGCCGTCCAGTGGTAGGAAGCTGTTTTCGTTCTTCAACAGCACGGAGCCTTCTTCAGCCATCTTACGTGCGCTAGCGCCGTTAGCAATCGGATCAACGATCTCCGGCATGAACTTGTCGTAAGGCTCATCCATGTGGCCAAACTCGATCATCTTGATGTAACGCGGACGAAGTAGATTGTCGATGTCGTCCTCTGTCACCTGACCAGAGTCAAGTGCCTCTTGGATCTTCGCTTGAGTGTAGTACTGTGGTGCCCAGTCGAGCTCAACATTCATGCCCGCCTTGATGGCAGAAACCGTGTTGTGAATCGCGCGACGGTCACTCATGACGTAACCGTCGAAGCCCCAGTTTTTACGTAGAGCATCTTGAAGCAATTCAGAACTGTCACATGCATAAGTTCCGTTAACATCCGGGAACGAGCACATCACGGAGGCTGGGTCAGCATCCCTGACGGTCATCTCGAATGGTAACATGTACAACTCGTTCATGGCCCTTGAGGGAACCTGTACACCCATCGTCCAACGCTCAGTTTCCTGTTCGTTGCCTGCCATGTGCTTAAGTTGTACCTGAACCCCTTGATCCTGGATACCTTTGACTTGCTGAGACGCCAGGATACCCGTCAAGTATGGGTCCTCACTGAAGTACTCGTAGTTACGGCCACCGTACGGGTGACGAATTAGGTTCATACCTGGTCCGAGAAACACGTGATGCGCGAATGCTCGTGTCTCCTCACCAAGGATTCGGCCAGCCTCATAGTTTAGCTCGGAATCAAATGTAGCAGCCAAAGCTGGGGTAGACGGAAGGCCAGTCGCCTCTGGGTCATTGTGACACGATCCGCCTTTAACGCCCGTACCACCGTTGGTCATGCGGATTGTGGGGATTCCCAGATCCTCGATCCCACGGATCTGCCGACCAGTGTCCTGCCACTCACAACCAGGCAGTGTACCCTGTGGAGCGAATACTCCGTTCTGGTATTTACTACTACCTTTTTTGTTGATTACAACCGTCTCACCGGTGTCATTCTCATTGAATCGCGAGATAGCGATCTGCTGAATCTTCTGTTCCATCGTCATCCCATCGAGAAGCAACTCGGTGCGCTCCTCAGCAGAGAGCTTGGTGTTCATCCATGGGTTAGCCCCTTCCGTTCCACCGCTCATCGCATTAACTGGATTTACTAATGTAGACATAATGATAATTGCTATCAAAAAAATTGAACTAATTCTTTTTTTCATCCTGGTTTCTCCCTTAATATGTATTTATCTACTACTATCAAATAATTTTCGTTTTATCATCCCCCTTACTAACCGACTCTCTTAGTGTAAAGAAGAATCATTACGCTAGTATGAACGTTTGATTACAAAGTAGTAAATAAAACCGCGAAATTAGTAACGCTCCCAAAGTCCTGGAAACGGTGCCCAAACACTGTAGAAATCAATGATTTACCAGATATACAATCAAAATAAATAAGTTTAAACGAGCATTTTACTCAACTATTCTAAATATACTAAAAAGTGACGCAAGAACTTCTATTTATTAAATAAGCATTGTTACTATATTTGGAAATCCAATCGAAGGTGGCATGTAATGAATGAAATATGTATTGGCTCTTATTTACATGTACGTAAGGTAAAAAGCTTTGAGTAAAGAAAACTGCTACCTATTTGTGGTAAGGCTCACCGAAACATACTAAAATGAGATAATTTAAACATAATACTCTTTAAGCTTGGATTATTATCTATTTCCACCTCTCCAATTTATGAAGGTTTTTAACAAACATCCTTGCTAAAAACTTCGAAGACCCCATTTCGATGCATTTATCTTTTACAAGTTGTTTCATATCATCTAAAGAAATATCTTTTTGCGTAGATTCTCCTTCTTGATAACAATACTTACAATACATTGAACTTTTATCTAAATTCCTGTCGGTTCCGCGATCCTCAATTTTCTTCAATGGCATGGCACAGCTTTGGCATTTCCGATACTCCTTCATTCTATCACCTCGAATTATGAATTATGCTTCAATACCTTCTATAGATTTTTTCGACTCTTTTTAGTTGAAGGGCTAATAAATTCACCACTCCTACGAGCAAAATTCTTCCTTGCTCAGAGTTTTTTAATAGAGGAATCATCACATTAACGGAACAGTTTAGTCGAAGTTTAAAAACCCCCAAGTTGACTTCCTTCACGTCGAGTGATAAATTTATTTATATTACAGATATTAGGAGTCCTTAATATCTATTTAATATAAGGAGGCAAAGTATGAGGTATTCAAACGCGACAAACTACGCCCTGCATACGATGGTCCATTTAATGCTGCAGCCTGGGGGGAGCTCGGTGGGAGTGAAGGAATTAGCCGAAATGCAGCATCTTTCCCCGACGTATCTTTCTAAGATATTAACTAAACTAACGAAAGCCAGTTTGATCGAGTCGACGCCAGGCGCTAAGGGAGGCTATAAAATCTCCAGAACAAAACATGAAATATCTTTTTTGGATGTTATTAATGCGATTGAAGGAGATACTAGCTTATTCGACTGCTCCATTCATCATGAAGGCTGCTTGATTGAGAACGTCATGAGGCAGTCAGAGGAAAATATGAAATGTGAACTGGAATCAAAGCTTTTGATCGATATTGCTAAAGAAGCAGAATCCAAACAGAAAGAGAAAAAAAGTTAAATTTATTATTAAGGAGTGGACAAGGTGATATTAGACTGCGCTGTGATTGGTGGAGGACCGGCTGGACTGAACGCTACTTTAGTACTTGGAAGATCAAGACGTAAAACTATCCTGTTCGATGACAACAAACCGAGAAATGCTGTGACTTCCGAGTCCCATGGGTTTATCACAAGAGACGGTATAGATCCACAGGAATTCAAAAGGGTTGCCCAAGTAGAATTAAGCAGGTACCCTGACGTAAGGATCGAAAAGCAACGGGTGCATCGTATAAATAAAGAAAACTCCTTGTTTCAGGTTGAAACAGAAAATGGGGAAGTATACAACGCGAAGAAGATCATTCTCGCAACCGGCTTTAAGGAAGTCCTTCCAGATATCCCGGGGGTGAGAGAATTCTATGGCAGGAGCCTGTTCAGCTGTCCTTTCTGTGATGGCTGGGAATTGAGAGATCGGCCACTGGCAGTGATTGCTGATGACCAAAAGGCGTTTCATATGGCGAAAATGGTGTCCAACTGGACGAACGATTTAATTATTTTTACCAACGGCAGTAAAGTACTTTCGCTGGAAGAACAAGAATTGCTCAAAAGCAAAGGCATCAGTATTAATGAAAAGAAGATCGCCGCTTTCATTGGCGAAGAGGGAATGCTGGAAAAAATCCAGTTTGAAGATGATACAGCAGTTCTTCGCGAAGGAGGATTTATTGCTGCGGAATGGAAACAGGCTGCGTCTTTTGATTCTTCACTCGGATATACATTAAACGAGCATGGCGGGATTGTAACTGACAGTTGGCAACGCACGAATACGGAAGGGGTGTTTGCTTGCGGGGATACACGAATTGCCGGTCCATCCCAATTAATTATTGCAGCGGGGGAAGGCAGTATGGCTGCCATGGCTGTGAACGCAGCATTGATAGAAGAAAAATTTAACTAAAAGAAACAGCATGACTAAACAGCTGCTTAAAAAGGAGGATCTATATGCATCACTCGCATGGCAAGCCAAGCAAAGGAAAAGTATCGTACTTAGAAAGTCCTGAACGAAGAAAAGAATTCTCCCCGGAACAGCTGTTGAACATGATTCCTCTAAAAGAAACGGACAGCATGTTGGATTTGGTGCTGGAACCGGTTATTTTTCCATCCCTGCGGCGAAAAGGATCCAGGGCAACGTATACGCCCTGGATATCGACGATGCGATGCTGGAAATAATAAAAGAGAAAGCCTTGGAGGAGCGACTCACGAATATTGTCCCTGTGCAGGGAAGTATGGAGGCACTTTCTTTACCTGATGGCTCTATCGATATAATCATTGCTTCTCTGGTACTGCATGAAATTCAGCCGCTGTCACCACTGTTACAGCAAATGAAAAATGTACTGAAAATAGAAGGCTATCTAATTTGCCTGGAACTTGAAGCAAATGGAAGTTCCGAGAAAGTACCGAGAATCACCTTAGAAGAAGTGGAGCTGGAGATGAAAGAAGCGGGATTTCAGGTAATGGAGAAATTTTCTCCAGCTGAATCTCTATACTTGCTCGTTGCACAGAAGACCGATTAACCGAAATTAGTCCTAAACTAAAGGGTCACAATAAAGAAGTAAAATAAAAAGTCTAAAATATACAAGTCTTTATGCTCTTCTTGCGTATTTTAGGCTTTCTTATATAAATAACCGGGAAAATTCATATTTCCAATTTCATCCACCATATTCGTATTAAGAATGCTTCTATCGATCGGGTATCTAATACTACTTTATAAATGATTTCAGCTGCTAAGTTTAAAGATTCATTTACAAAAAACACCCCAATTACGGTTAAATGGGGTGTCGATGATCATCAAATGCTAACAACTTATTTTAAGTATTCTTTGTAAATTGCTTTGTAATTGTCAATCATTTCTAAGTAGTTTTCAATTGATACGTATTCGTCTACTTGGTGAGGTAAATCTGGAACGCCAGGGCCATAGATAACAAGGTCGAATTCATTGTCAGCTTTCGTAAATGCCGCTGCGTCTGTCGTTGGTGATATACCAGTTACAGGCAATTCTTGATTTGAAACTGCTTGGATAGCTTTAATGAGTTCAGAATCGGATTCATTCTCTACAGGGTAAATATCATAATCAACGATTAATTCTAAATTGAATCCTTCCTTTTTGTTCAAGTCATCAACAATACTTTGTAACAATGCTTTCACTTTGCTGTTATCAAATTCAGGAATGGTACGGATATTACCTTGTAATGTTGTAATAGCAGGAACACTGTTAACTTGATCCCCACCATTGATGATTGTAATAGAATGAGCAGTTTCGCCTAATACATCATTTTTGTATTTGTTAGTGATTTCTTGCATCTCTGCATTCGCACGAGTCACAAATTCATTAATATTTGCGATTGAGTTAATACCTTCTCTGGGCATTGAACTGTGCGCAGATTTGCCACGAGAAACAATGGTATAGTTCATTGAACCTTTGTGAGTATAAATCAATGCTGGGCCAGTTGGCTCACCAATAATCAATCCATCAAGATCATCTGCATAACCTGCTTTAGTCAATTGTTCAGAACCTAATTCACCGACTTCTTCACCAACAGTTCCCATGAATTTCAAAGTTCCATTGATGTCTGCGTTTTCTTCTTTAACTTCAATCATAGCGATTGCTAAGGCTACTAGACCAGATTTCATATCCGTTGAACCTCGGCCATATAATTTGTCACCATCGATTTCACCTGAAAATGGTGGGAATTTCCATTCACTTTCATCACCAGCTGCTACAACATCTTCGTGTCCGCTGATACCTAGAACTTTACCGTCACCTTTTTTGTAAGTGGCTACTAAGCTTTCACGGCCTTCACGATATTTTACCTTTTCAGATTCAATCCCATGTTTTTGGAATAGATCTGCTAAGTAATCCGCTACTTCTGATTCCTTATCGTTTACCGATTTTATTTTTACTACGTCTTGTAAAACTTTAATTCGTTCTTCTTTATTCAATGTATTCGTCCCCTTTCGTTTATATAATTGTCATAACATACAATACCCTATTTGGAAAAGAAGTATTTGAAAGCGGGTAAAAATTTATGATGCACATTATCTGCTGAATTACTTTCGGGACTTATTACAATATTAAAGGTGAAAGTGGGATTCAATATTGGAAATGTTTATTTTGTGTGCGGAGTGTATGTGAAATCATAGGAGATGTTGGTGGGTTTATTAACCACATAAGCTTCATTTAAAACATCACATTAATTTTCCCAACGACCCAATCCCATATGCTGCACCACCTACTTGTGAGAACAAAAGCGCAAGCGCCCGTTTAGCGACGTACGGACTGGACTGAACCGAAGGAGATAAAGGAAACACGATGAGCGTAAGCGGTTGACTTAGATTACGGAGGTGAGGGAAGTCTCGCTAGTTGCTGGGCGCTGGAGCTGGACGTGGCTATTCTCAGTAATTAAATTATCCACAGCATCCAATTTTATAGTTTCCTAAGCAATAAAAAAGCATCGAAATTAAATGATAGATTTTAACAAAACATTTAATTTCGATGATTATTAGACCTGATCATCTGTTTCTAATTTACTTTAAATTTTCGAACTAACTCTTTTAACTCAGATGCTAATTTTGCCATTGAGTTTGATGAAGCATTAATTTCCTCAAATGAAGCTAGGTGCTCCTCCATAGAAGCCGCCACTTCTTGCGTCTTTGAGGCAGTTTCTGTTGAAATAGAGTGGATTTGTTTCGTATTCAATTCTATTTGATCAATAGCAGCATCTATTTGGTTCGTAGCAGCTGCTACTTCTTGAGTTTGTCCTGATACCTCAATGATAGAATTTTGTATATCAAGGAAAGTTTCTTCTACAGATTTGATGGCTTCCATTCCTTTTAACGATTGTGCAACGGTTGTATCCATTGAGAGAACGGTTTGCTCAGTTCCTCCTAAAATTGTATCCACTAATTTTTTAATTTGAATAGATGATTCTTTTGATTGCACTGCTAATTTTCGAACTTCTTCAGCGACTACCGCAAAACCACTTCCATGCTCTCCAGCTCTTGCTGCTTCTATTGCTGCATTTAAAGCAAGTAGATTAGTTTGGTCTGCAATTTGTGTAATAACCCCAACAATCTGTCCAATTTCTGTAGAACTATCTCCCAGTTTCCTAATTTTAACTCCTACATCATGAATATTTTTATTTATATTTTCAATCTCTGAAATAGATGAATAGATTGCTTCAGCTCCAATATTTACTTTTTCCGATGCTATAGCTGCAGAAGATGCAACATGTTGCGTGTTCATTGATACTTGTCTTACTCGATCCGTAATTTCCCCCATCATAGCTGAATTATCCAATGTATTTTTCGATTGATCTTCTGCTCCAACTGCAACTTGATGAATAGCTTCCGCCACTTGCTTACTTACTAACGAAGATTGTTCTGATGTAGCAGAAAGTTCCTCTGCAGATGCTGCGACCTTTTCAGAACTGCTACCTAACTGCGTAACTATTTCTCTTAAAGATAAAAACATTGTGTTAAACGATTTTGCCAGTTCACCTATTTCATCTTTGCTTTTTATATTTAATAGGTCGGAAGTTAAATTACCTGCAGCAATTTGTTGAGCTGTTTCCGATACTATCTTAATAGGTTTTACAAGCCTTTTAACAATAAAGAAAACAACAAGACCAGCTAAGGCAATACTCAGAATAATAACTATTATTATACCAGATTCCAGTGCATCCACTTTTTCCATATACTGGCTAACCGGCATATATGATAAAATATAAAATCCATACTTGTCATGTTGTACATAAGAGGCAATATTTTCTACGCCATTTAACGTAAAATTACCGCTTCCTGAAGTGGTTTCACTCATATTCTTAAAGAAGCCTTTCACTTCATCATTTTTACTAAAATCCAGTTTTAACTCTAAGTCAGAATTATCTGCTGCAATCACGAGACCGGTTGGATCAAGAATCATTGTATGTGCGCTTTGCTCTCCATCTCCATCCACCAGTTGTTCTGTTAATCTATTCACGTCCACTGGGATAACCAAAGCAGAAAGCACTTGTTTGGTAGTCTCATTTATAATAGAATTAACGATTGGAAGTGTTGGTCTTCCAGTAATAGGAGAATACATATAATCACCTGTAGTTAACACGGGATTCTTTAATTGCTCATAATAATAAGATTCAAGCTCTTTATCCATTACATAACCAACAGATGCACCTCCTATTCCATCTGCCAATACTCTGTCATTATATGTAAAAAATATATTCTCATAGAGGCCTTGAGAAAGTTCGTGCCTTTTCTTTAGATATTGAGCTATTTGGTCTAATTTTATTTGGTCAACCTCACCAGTATTAGATATTTCATTAAAAAAATTAACCGTATAGAGTTCATTTACCAATGCTTCTGATATATCAAATTGAATATCAAAGACCAAATCAACCTGCTGCTCCTTTTCTAAGGCAATTCTAGACAATGAACTTCTCGCTTCATCTTCCAATGCGTTGGAGGCCGAATATGTTGTATAAAATAGATTTATGAGCATTGGGACTAAAATACAGATAAGAAAAACGGAAAAGATTTTTATAAATAGATTGTTCTTAAACTTTATCTTTTTCATTGCTAACTCCTCGCATATTTTTAATAGTTAAAAATTTTAGGTTACTTCTTGGATATTGATGATACCTATTATGTATATCAGAATCTTTAAATTTTCTAAATTATTTTATTATCCCTTCACAAACACTTTTACTGTATATTTTTTCAACTACCTTATGTATTTCATCATAAGTTTTATTTAAATTTCTTACAGACATCAATCTTACTCATTGTCGGTTAACGTGTTGTTAATGTTCTTATTAATTATTTCTGATTTAAAATCGAACACTCCATGTAATAAGAAGCACCTCCAATTTAAAGGAATTCGACAAACATCCACCAAATATCCCCTTATTTGTATCCTATATTCCATATTAACATAATCCATATATTACTAGTTTATACTATCAGCTTTAAATGACTAAAATCCATACTTTATACATTGATAAAGTGAAACTTCATTCAGTGGGGGTCTTACAGCTAGTTAATTCGGGATAAACAAATAGCATGTACACATCCAATCAAGACTTCATTTTCTTTCAAAAATTGCCCCTTTCTCAAAACGGAATTGTAAAAAATAGAACGTGGCGAAAATGGGTACGGATTGCTAGCTAAATGGGAAAGATTTGTTTACAACAAAGGGAAAAGCCTTATGAAAACAGCAAATTAACCTTTTATAATTTAACTGTTCCTTTTTGGGACAGTCTTTTTATGGCACTAAGAATTTACAGCATTTCACCAAAGAAAAAAGACACAGGAACACTATCTCCTGTGAAAGAATGTACTATTGAAAACTACACACTTTGTGGGTTTAGTTTATTAGAGAATCGCCACTCACCTTCTTAATTAACCAATTTGTCCTTGCTTTCCCAAAATTGGTTTCGCAAATGTGCCTTTTGTATTTTGCCTGAACCTGTTTTAGGCAGTTCTTTTACAAAGCTGACAGATGTTGGGGCTTTATAGTGGGCGACCCGCTCTCTTGCAAAAGCAATGATTTCCTCTTCCGTTACCGCTTCTCTATCGCGGACAACCACAACGGCATGTGGGGTCTCTCCCCATTTTTCGTGAGGGATGGAAATTACGGCCGCTTCGATTACCGCTGGATGTTCATACAGAATATTTTCCACCTCAATCGATGAAATATTTTCTCCACCGCTGATAATAACATCTTTTTTTCTGTCGACAATTTCGATATTTCCGTCACTGTCGACGACTCCCATATCGCCGGTATGAAACCAGCCATTCCTGATAACTTCTTTTGTCGCCTTTTCATTTTTCCAATAACCTTCCATCACACCGTTGCTCTGGATTACAATTTCTCCGATTTCCTTACCGTTAGGCGCAACCTCTTCACCTTCTTCATTGACTACTTTCACGTCAGTTAAGAACATTTGATAACCTGCCTTAGACTTCATCCGGTATTGGACTTCTTTGGGCTCATCCAAATGCTGGGCGCGGATAATGGATGTTAAGGTCAGCGGGGATGTTTCTGTCATTCCATACACCTGTATGAATTCCCAGCCCATTTTTTCCTCCACTTTAGCTATAAACGTGACAGGCGGTGCAGAACCACCGATGACAACCCTTACATTTTGTTGGTTTATATTCATTTTATTTTCATCATAATATTGGAGCAGTGAATTCAGCACGGTAGGAGCCATGTGCATAATCGTCACGTCATGCTTTTCTAGCTTTTCAAAAATGATATTTGGACGGGTTTTTCTTAACATGATCTGGGTAGCACCGTTCCCTGTATAATAAAATATCGAGCCCCATCCATTAACATGAAACATAGGCAAAACATGAAGCACTACGTCTTGATCACTTACACGTAAATGATGCATCACTTGAAGAGCTTGCAGGTAATTGTTTCGATGAGTAAGCATAACGCCTTTCGGGTCTCCTGTTGTGCCGCTTGTGTAAAGCAGGCTGGCAATATCCTTTTCATCCATTTCTGCACGGTCAAACGGCTTTACTGAAAATTGGGCCAGCCACGCTTCGTAGTCAAGATCGTTATTTTCAAGTTTAATTTTGCTGCCCCCGTGGACAATGATCTTTTCAACATTTAACTGATCTCGGACCGGGTCAATAAGACCGTATAATTCATAGTCCACAAATAAAATTTTGGTTTCACTATGGTTTAAAATAAACAAATAATCATTCGGCTTTAACCGAATATTTAGTGGGACGGTAACGGCTCCCAATTGAAATGCTCCGTAGAACCCTTCTAACATTTCCAACGTATTCGGTGCCAAGATAGCAACCCGATCACCTTTTTCGACCCCCTTTTCTTCCAGCCCATGGGAAAGCCTGTTTACTCTTTCATTCAGTTCAAAATAAGTAACAACCTTTTCGTCATCAATGACTGCCGTTTTATCGCCATATAGCTTAACAGCTCGATCTAAAAAATCTGTCAATAGTAATGGAATGTACATGTTAACCCCTCCAATTAAATGTCATATTATATTTTATTTTCCCTAAAAAATCCCCTCTGCTTTGTCCAATTTTTTGACTTGTCTTCATCCCTTTCTTGTTAACTAATTTGTGCCGCTCGCTGTTTATGACAAGTGAATCACTTTTCTATTTTTGATTATACTAAATTTTATAATAATTACAACATCTTTTCCAAGTTTTTAAAAATAAAAAATAGTAGACTTAGGAGAACCCTAAAAATATGAAGGCGCATACAAAATAAAAGGTGAAAATATCTGTCCACAAATACTGGACATAGCTACCAGCCCCTTTAAAGCCCGGTATATAAAAGGAAACCTTAATAGCACAGGGAAAGAATGGCTAGAAAAAAGTCTAGGGGAACAATTCTACCAGCAAGAGATCAAGCAAGTAGAAAGTGAGAGCACCATATAGATGTCAAAGATCCCTTAGCATGAAAGAACACTTAGATCCATTGTCACTAATTAATTTTGTAGAACTTGCGAAACTGGCTTTAGCAAGAAGTGGTTACACAAAAAAGGGTTTCTTCTTTCTTTTGCTATTTCATGCAGAAGGCCACATTTTGTGATCTTCCATTACATTAAAGTCTTATTCGCTACTGACATACCTCTTTATTTATAATAATTTTTGCCTCTACTTATGATTTGGCTCCCCGCACTATATCTAAATGAGGTTTTATTTACTGTCTTCCTTTAATAAGTCCATGGGAAATTCGAAACAAATCTTTATATTATTAAAACCATAAACGCAAATTTTTGTTGCATTTTTTAAAATACTAACATATGCTATTTTAAAATGAATGAACTATTCATTCATCACAAAGGAGTGCTGAAAAATGATTATGAAAGAAATAGAATGGATTCTTCCGGACAAATATACATTAATTACAGGCGCAACAAATGGAATTGGGCTTGCAGCAGCAAAGGCAATCGCTGCACGTGGAGCAAATATCGGAATCATTGCCAGAAATCAGGGAAGGGCAGAAGAAATATCTAATCAATTAAAGAAGCAAACAAGCAAACCGATTAAAGTGGATATTTTCATTGCTGATCTTTCCTCTCAAAGGTCCATTCGCCGAGTAGCTCAACAAATACTTGAAAGGTGCCCACAGATTGACATTTTAGTGAATAACGCCGGGGCTTTATTCGATACCTTTCAAATGACGGAGGAAGGTGTGGAAATGACATGGGCATTGAACCACTTGGCACCTTTTCTTCTCACTTCACTGCTTTTAGACCGTCTAAGGGAAAGTGACTCAGCTCGGGTTATCAATACCTCTTCACATGGGCACAAGATGGTGAAAAGCGGTTTGGATTTTGATAATATTAACGGTGAGCATCTCTATACGGGAATTAAAAAGTTAATGGGCGGTCCAACACTGCGCTATGCACAGACTAAGCTCGCTAATATTTTATTTACATCTGAATTGGCACGTCGTCTAGAGCCAACAAATATTACCGTTCATTGTTTTGATCCTGGACTCGTTGCCTCGAATTTTAATCAAAACAATGGAAGGATGGCCAAAGCAACAATGGCTGTGATGAAGTTCTTTTCACGTACACCGGAAGAGGGGGCGGATACATTAATATGGCTTGCGGAAATGAAGGATGTCTCCGGACTAAACGGCCAATACTGTGCTGACAGACAATTGAAGGAACTGACGGAAGTGGCTACTGACAGAGAATTGGCAAAAAGACTTTGGGAAATTAGTGAGGAACAAGTTGGGTTATCATTGAAATAATTGTTATAATTTATCGTGTGAAAAAGGCTTATAGAAGAGGATGATCGAAGGTGACTCCATTAAATAATGACCAACTGGACCAGCTCCGTGATGAGCGGAGAGAACAAATAAAGAAAGCGGCCCTAAAAGTATTTGCTCGGAGAGGACTCGTTGGAACTAAAATGAGCATGATTGCTAATGAAGCAGGCATTAGCCAAGGTCTATCCTATCGATACTACAGTTCCAAAGATGAGCTTTTTATCGCACTTGTTAAGGATGCGATGGAAGAAACAGCTAAGGCATTTGCAACATTAGGACTTATGCAAGGCTCCCCTTCAGAAAAAATCAGAGAATTTACCATAAGAATGCTGGATGCAAGCAATAGACATTCCTTTATGCTAGTACAGCAAGTACAAACATCAGATGAAGTACCTGACCAGGCTAAAGATATTGTACAGCAATATCCAACCAGTTCTTTTATTGAGCAAGTGTTCCCCATCTTTAAAGAGGGGCAAGAGAAAGGGGAATTTAGCAAAGGCGATCCATCTGAGCTTTTGATGCTCTATTTCTCAGTCA
This sequence comes from Oceanobacillus arenosus, assembly GCF_003369575.1. Classification (GTDB taxonomy): domain Bacteria; phylum Bacillota; class Bacilli; order Bacillales; family Amphibacillaceae; genus Oceanobacillus; species Oceanobacillus arenosus. Next base: position 50,737 of record NZ_PIOC01000033.1, read on the forward strand.
TTTCTGGTCTGATGTTGCTGCCTCATGGATTAGATGGGATTAACTTAAATCATAATGTTGATAAATTAATGAAAATATTAAAGGAATGAAACAAATAAATTCAAGTCACCTTTCGTCATGGACTCTAACCGGATCGTATGACAATGGGTGACTTATTTTCTGAACATATTCGATCCTCATAAGTCAAACTAATCTCATAGTATTTGATAATATTATTATCTTGTTTTTTATGGAAATTTATTCGAGGATTATAACAGAAATATCTTTAAATATATTATTATTTTTTCCTCATTTACTTATGATATGGTTCATTTCTAATAATTCTAAATCCGCGATAAACCTGCTCCACCAATATCAATCGCATCAGCTGATGTGGAAACGTCATCTTAGAAAACGACAACGCCATATCGCTGCGCCTTTGTACGTCTTCACTAATCCCAAGCGATCCGCCGATCACAAACGCAATCTTGCTTTTCCCGTATGTCGCAAGCTCATCCATCTTCGCTGCCAGCTGCTCGGAGCTTAGCATTTTCCCGTTTATTTCTAACGTGATGACGTACGTGTCGTCGCTAATATGTCCTAAAATCCGTTCTCCTTCTTTCCGCTTCACTTCCAGCATTTCTGCCTCACTCATATTCTCTGGTGCCTTTTCATCCGCTACTTCGATGATGTCTACCTTTGCATAGGCAGTTAGTCGTTTTAAATATTCCTGTATTCCTTGTTTAAGGTATTTTTCCTTTAGTTTTCCGACAGTTACAATTGAAATTCTCATCTATTTTCCGATCCTTTTCTAATTGCTTTTGGCAATGATGTTTTATTGTTAGCACAAGCTTCTAATTAGAGTTTACCTTATAACACAAGTAAAATAAATGATTACTCAAACTTCCAAGCAACAGCCTTTCCTACAAAAAATTTTATCTTTTCCTTACCGTAAAATCAATCGGTTACTCTCATTCTCAAAAGTTAGGGAAATATTTACTAAAAGGTGTTTAATAATCTTCATTTCTGGAAATATAGAGTACTAAGGGTGTGATGATAAAATTGAAAGCCAGGCGAACATTAGAGCTTCAGATTGAGCAGCTACGATCTAAAATGTATCATGCCTTTGAAAAAGGAGAACATTACGATCAGATTATTACAATTTCTGAGGAATTAGATGAATTGCTTAATAAACTGGAGAATCTACATACCAAAACGAATGCTTAAAAAATGACTCCCCTACGTGAAAATAGGCGAGTCATTTTTATAGGCTTTATTCCGCAATCTTCTTATCTGGGACAAAAATAAGAATAATAAATCCAATCACAAACAAAATAACGAGACTAAATACGCCATAAGATGTATTTCCTGTCAGCTGTGCAGTGGCACCAACTAAGAAAGGACCAAGGATTGCAGCGAATTTTCCGAAAATATTATAGAATCCGAAGAACTCATTCGCTCTTTCTTTCGGTACAATTTGCGCGAAATACGAACGACTAAGCGCCTGAATACCACCTTGTGCTGTTGCGACAAGCATAGCCAGGACCCAAAAATCGGTAATCGTTTCTAAAAATATCGCGTAAATACAGATGACAATATAGATTAAAATACCGGTATAGAGCATTCGCTTCGCCCCGAATTTCTTGGCGAGGTATCCGAATAATATTGCAAATGGTGCGGCAACGATTTGTACAGCTAATAATGCAATAATCAAGTCGGTCGCTCCAAGCCCTAAATCCGTTCCATATGCTGTTGACATTGAAATAATCGTGCCAACACCATCAATATAGAAGAAATATGCTAATAAAAATAAGAAGATCGTTCGGTACTGCCTTATATCACGAAATGTTTGGCCGAGATGTTTGAAGCTACTTACAATAATTCTTGGTTCACGTTCAACATAATGAAGCTGATGGACGTTTTTAATCATTGGCATCGCAAAGCTTATCCACCATATCGCTGTGATTAGGAATGCGATCCGGCTCGCATTCGTTGCGGAGAGAGGAATGATTTCCATTTGTGCGAGCATAATGACAGCAATACTCACTACAAAGGGAATCGCACTTCCGATATAACCTAAAGCATATCCTCTTGCAGAAACATCATTCATCCGCTTCTTCGTTGTTACATCGACGATAAACGCATCATAGAAGACGACTGCACCTCTGGAACCGATCGATGTAAAGGTATAAATAGTTAATAATAAAATCCAATTATCACTTGGGACAAATAAAAGCATTATCGTGGCTAATGTACCCATCGTGAAAAAGAATAGGAAGAACTTTTTCTTCATGCCTTGATAATCGGCTATCGTCCCTAAAATCGGCCCGAGTAACGCTAATATTAATGTTGCAATTGAAATCGTATACCCTAAATATGCCGTTGAATCAACATCAGCAACCCCTGCATTTTCTGCGACTGCTTTATAATAGATTGGAAAAATAGCGGTTGTAATAATGATGGAATAGGCAGAATCCGCCCAATCATACATCATCCAGCTCTTCTCTATTTTAGTAAACTTCCCCAAGCACATTCCCTCCCCCAATAGACCTATATTCTATAGTACAACATCATGTAGCAGTTTACAGTTATAATATGTAAAACTTTACAATCTTAAAACAATTTGAATCAAAGGACTGGAGCTGGACGTTGCTCACGAGAATGTTGACGATGCAGTACCCCTTAACCCCTGTCAAAACATTTAAATATCAAAGTGCCGATTGATCCTTTCACAAGTTCTAAGAAGGGCGGTCACTAGTTTCTCCTCATTCCCATAGAAACGGGCTGCCGGTAGCGGAATGGAGACAGCATGGATATTTTTCATCTGATCAGTGACAATTGCACCTACCGCACAAATTCCGTGAATATGCTCTTCTTTGGCATATGCAATCCCTTCTTTACGAACTACCTCCAACTCCTTTAGCAGTTCATCACGATTGGTAATCGTCTGTTCTGTGTAATGTGTTAATGAATTTGGAAGTAGCCTTTCAACCTCAGAAACGGGCAACGCTGCGAGAATGGCCTTTCCATTTGCCGTGCAATGCAATGGAAAAGCAGTGCCGGGTTGTGAAGTCGCTTGTAATGGATGGGCTGCGATAATTTGATCTACAAATAGTACCTTGTCGTTATCCAAGACGGAAAGGTCGACGGTTTCGTTTACCTCATTAGATAACGCGGTAATAAATGGTCTTATTTCCTCCTTAAGATCGCGATGGACTGCATCAGCAAGCATTGTAATCTCTGGACCAAGGCGAATACCGCCGTATGTAGAGGCTTGGGTGACAAAATTTTCCTGTTCCAATGTATATACAATTCGTTGGACCGTTGATCGTGGTAATCCCACTTCTTTTGCAATCTGCGCTAGGCTAAGTCCCTTTGGGTGATCCCTAAGCGTCCTTAGAATATTAGCCGCACGTGAGATAACCTGTATGTTAGATGTTTTGTTTTGATCCTGTTTGTCGTTCTTCAAAAGTACGTACTCCTTCCACCTACAATATAACGCTATTATATCGAAAATTTGAGGCCACACATAGATTTGTCTTCTTTATCAAAGATAATTAGCCATTCGAACCGATATTTTTAATCATACCAGATGATTGTGTTAAGCGAATGAATGTAATTGACAAAGGGATGACATATTATTATACTGAAATTAACCAAATAACGATACAAGTGTACCGCATAGTGGTTAAATATTATTAAATCCTTTCAAACTATCTATTTTTAGAAACTATAATGGAAACAGAAGTATGAAGTATCCTGAATAAATCCAGAAGCACTTCCATAGTTATAAAGCGAGAATTCATACAAAGTAAAATTTTACCAAGGCAGAATCCTACAGCTTTGAGCTAGATCAAATGTTAACAATCAGAGGGGGATCAACATGAGCTTAATAAAAATTGGTGTTATCGGCGTTGGAAATATGGGCTCTGCACATGTAGAATTATTGGATAAAGGGCAAATTGAAGGTGCAACATTAACCGCTATTTGCAGCAGCAATGAAAGTAGAATTGAATGGGTTAAAAAGCATACACAAGGGAATGTACAGATTTTCCGAGATGTAACGTCCTTTTTTACTCAATCAGGAATCGATGCCGTACTAATTGCGACACCGCATTACAGTCATCCCGATTTGGCCAAAGAGGCGTTTGCTAATGGAATCCATGTCCTCATCGAAAAACCAGCAGGAGTTTATACAAAAAATGTGCTGGAAATGAATGAAGCAGCTAAAGCAAGTAATAAAGTATTTGCAATTATGTATAATCAACGGGCAAATCCCCTTTATCAAAAATTGCGAGACCTTATGCAATCGGGCGTGCTTGGGGAAATAAAGCGGATTAATTGGATTGTAACCGACACGTATCGTCCACAAAGTTATTATGATTCAAGTAAATGGAAAGCCACATGGAAGGGAGAAGGTGGCGGTGTCTTATTAAATCAAGCACTACACCACTTAGATATTTTACAGTGGACGACAGGACATATGCCAACACGGGTTCTTGCGGCCTCTCATTTCGGGAAGTATCATGAAATCGAAGTGGAAGATGATGTAACAGCATATGTTGAATATGAAAATGGGGCGACGGGTGTATTTATTACTTCAACAGGCGAAGCACCTGGTACAAATCGCTTTGAAATTGTCGGAAACTGTGGGAAAATTGTAGTTGAAAATGAGGAAATCACCTTTTATCAATTAACACAACCCGAACGTGAATTTAATAAATCATACAAAGGAGGTTTCGGTAAGCCTGAATGGAAGGAAATCCATATTCCTGTAAAAAGTGAAAATGGAAATCATGCGGTGATTATTCAAAACTGGATTGATTCGATTCGTAATGGTACGCCATTACTTTCACCAGGAGAGGATGGGGTAAAGGCTTTAGAAATCGCCAATGCCATTTATTTATCTTCTTGGTTAAATGAAGAAATGGAATTACCCGTCGATCCAGACCGTTATTTTGAAAAATTACAAGAGAAGATTGACACTTCTACATTTGTGAAAAAACATGTATCAAACACGACATTAAATGTAAAAGGGACCCATTAATAAAGTGAAACTCCATTAAGTGGGGGTTAATTTCCACCCCCACTTACAATTCTTGACTTTTCTCGAATTCTTTTCGTTAAGGGTCTTACAGCCAGTTAATTCGGGATAAATGAATCAGAAACGAGGATTATACTCTTGCAAAGACAATCGAATACTTCAGAAAAGTTATGGACAAAATACTATATTCTAACATTTGTATACGCTCTATTTACATCCACCGCGAACAATATGTTACTTACAGGACTGCCGCTATACGCGATACATCTTGGCGGGGATAATTCCATTTCAGGGCTGCTTTTCGGCCTTTTCATGCTTTTCGCTATTTTTTCCCGTCCGCTGTTTGGTAAATTAATCGACGAAAAGAGCAGAAGAATGGTGCTGATTATTGGTGGTATTATATCGGGCCTACTTAGCCTTTTCTATGTATTCTCCCTTTCTATCGGTCTACTGCTTCTAGTAAGAGCGTTACATGGATTCGGATTCGGTGCAACGACCAATTCCTCCGGCACAGTTGTTTCCGATATTGTTCCAAAAAGCAGATTAGCAGAAGGAATCGGTTATTTTGGGTTAGCGAATACACTCTCTACCGCTGTAGGTCCTGCTTTGAGCTTATTTATCATCATGAATTTTAATTATAATCTGCTGTTTATCGTTTCAGCTCTTCTAGGTTTCATCGCATTATTTTGTAGCCTTTTTATTAATTATGAGCGGAAGAATAAGGAGAGCGACCCTAAATTATTTAATCCTAAAGTAAAAAGAAAACTCACTGAGCTTATGTACGAAAAAACAGCATTGCCCACCGCCCTCGTTACGATATTTATTTATGTTGCGATGGGTGCAACCTTAACGTTTATACCGACATATGCACTGTCACTAGGGATAGAAGATATCGGGATATATTTTACTGTTTATTCATTCGCGTTATTGTTTACAAGAATTGCAGGCGGAAAATTGGCTGATAAATACGGGTATTCGTTCGTTGTCGTCCCAGGCTTAATTATGATTGTTCTATCATTTGTCGTTTTGGCATATGCAACATCATTACCCGTTTTTCTCATCTCAGCCGTTCTGTATGGCTTAGGCTTAGGATCTGTTGATCCAGCATTAAACGCAGTGATGATTCGACTTTGCCCATCAGATAGAAGAGGTGCAGGGAATTCTACCTTTTTTACTGCCAAAGATTTAGGTGGCGGTTTTGGCGCTGTCATCTTTGGGTTCATTTCACTAAGTCAAGGTTTTAGGCCTGTTTTTCTTTATTGCGCCCTAAGTGTTATCATCGCGTTTATTGCATATCATTTCATATTAAGGAAGCAGATTCGTCGGATTGAGAAAGCCGATGGTGGAGTAAGACAGAGTGCATAGAAAGATAGATGTCATTTACATCTTTATTCAAAGTAGGTCGCATTTCTTAAAAAGAGAATGCGCCTATTTTCATTTGGGGGCTTTCCTATATAGCATAATTTAAAAAACGCCATCCATACTATCCAACTGACATGCAACCATATCATTGCTTATACTTGACAGGCAACCAAACAGTTGCTTATAATCGATATATGAATTGGAACAAAGACGCTATATTTAAAGCACTCAGCGACTCGAATCGAAGGTTAATATTAGACGAACTATCCGAGCGAAACGAGCTAACATTGTATGAACTTACGACACGTCTCATTATGAAGCACGACCTTACCATTTCCAGACAAGCGATTGCTAAACATCTTGCTGTATTGGAAGATGCAGGGCTTGTAAAATCTAAACGGAAGGGGAAATATCGAGTACTTATGTACAATAATGAACCACTTAAAAACCTGCTAAAAAGGTGGATAGATTAATTTTAGAGAAACTTCTAAATAAATGTTTATATCTACTAAACCAAATGTTTGGCAGTGCAGCATAAATCACAACTATCAATGGAGGCGTAAAAAATTATGAAAATCATTGTTACCAGTATTTTTGTAGAAGATCAAGACAAGGCACTGGCGTTTTATTCAGAAACTCTGGGCTTTATTAAAAAGCATGACGTACCCACAGGAGAATTCAGATGGATAACACTTGTTTCTCCCGAGAATCAAGAAGGTACCCAGATTGTGCTCGAACCGAATAACCATCCGGCTGCCAAAGAGTATCAACAGAAACTATTTGAAGAAGGCATACCAGTAACAATGTTTGGTGTTGAGGATATTCACAAAGAGTACGAACGATTATTGGATCAGGGCGTGAAGTTTACCATGGAACCAACAGAAATGGGCAACGTCACAATAGCCGTCTTCGATGATACATGCGGTAACCTTATTCAAATAGCACAGCAATAACTTTATGACAAATTCACATGACAAAGAGATCCTTTAGAAATTACAAGGATCTCTTTATTTCCTCTACTTCTTCCACACTAAAATCGGTAGCTTTCGCAATCAGCTCGATTGGAGCATTCTCTTGCAATAATTTAATCGAAAGTTCTCTTGTTGCTAATTCTACTCTATTAATGCAATAAGTTATTAATAAATAATCGAACAACATCCGCTCCACCAATAAACGTTCCAAGTGAGCTACCGATATTAGCGAATACGACAACGAGTAATACACGGGTCACTTTGTTTTTCCAGAACCCTTTAAAGCTAAAGACATCCTCTGCCAGATGCTCGAAGTCCCGTACTGTTGGTTTACTGAAATAGGCTTGGACAAATCCGGCGAACCAGCCTGCTGCAGTAAGTGGATCCAGCGCCGATATCGGTGCCATTACAAAGGCCGTGATAATCGCTACTGGATGACCAAATGCTACCGCTACGCCAAGTGCGGATAAGGAGCCATGCCAGAGAATCCAGCTTGTCGCCTGCTGCATTCCTGCGACAGGGTTTGAAGCAAAGGTGTAGACAACCATCGCAATAATTAACAGTGGAATCATCCAGCCAACATATTTCGGCCACTTCGCCTTCTTTGGCCGCTTCGTCAGCTGCTTTAAATCATGCTCCTTATGTATTTCCTTTGTAATTCCAGGAACATGTGCAGCACCTAAGATGGCAACAACCTTATCGCCAGGTGCCTTCTTGATTTTCTGCGCTAAATACTGATCACGTTCATCGATTAATGGCTTTTTCAGCTTCGGGAAATAATCGGTGAACTCCTGCAGCATCGCATTAATCGTATCCTGTTTCTTCATCTTTTCCAATTCTTCTTCTGAAATGCTTTCTTTGCTAAATACGCTCCCAATGATTTGTGCAAGGAGCATCGATTTCCCTTTAAAACCGATATTTCCCCAAATTCGCGAAAAAGTAATCTGGATATTCCGATCGGCAAGTACGAGATTCGCACCTGTTTCCTTGGCAGATTCAATTCCCTGAATCATTTCTTGACCAGCATTGATGCCAAATTGACTTGCCATTCTTTTTTGAAACGAGGATATCGCCAGGTTCATTAAAAGCAGGCTCGACTTCTTATCCTTAATTATCTTAAAAATATTGGTATCGCTCCATTTATTTCCTTCTGTAATCGATTCATAACGCTGTTCATCAAGCTCAATACAGACGGAATCGGGACGCTCTAGTTCAATCACTTCTTTTACTTGCTCTGCACTATGCTTCGATACATGGGCAGTACCTATGAGAATAATCTCTTTATTGTCTATATGTAATCGGGTAATATTTTCTTCCACCATCTGTTACCATCCTTTTATTAGAAACCTTGGTTGTCACCTTTGCCAACGCAAAACACATACTATCATTCTAAACTACTATTGGATAAATTAGTATGTCATTCTTATTAATTTAGTCCCACTCTATTATCCTATTTGAACTCATGTGTGGCAAGCATAGTCGCGATGGCATCTTCAATTGATGTTACCGAGTCGCTTAAGAAGTTATTTGCCATGATCGAGAAAGTTAATTTCTCCCCGTCTAATGTGGTAACATAGCCAGATAGGGATGACACACCTGTAAGAGATCCTGTCTTGGCGATGACGTTCCCTTTCGCTGGTCCTTCTGTTAAACGATGCCGGAGTGTTCCACCGACAAGCCGCTCCTCCATTCCCGCTACAGGTAAAGATAATTCGAAATCAGCAAACCATTCCTTTTGCTGCACTTGATAAAGCAGCTTTGATAGCTCGCTTGCAGGGATTAATGTTTTATGTGACATGCCGGAGCCATCACGAAAACTTACTGTATCCGGGTTAACACCTAATGCCGCTGCTGTATCGACAATTACCTTGAGTCCCTTATCCCAGCTTCCTTCGCCATGGACAACCTTCCCCATTTCCTTTGTTAACGTTTCGCCTATTCCATTATTACTTAATTTCATAAATGGCAGTAGCAGCTCATTTAATGGGATCGATTTTACCGATGTTAATATCGTAGCATCCTTAGGGGTTACCCCTGTTTGCATTTCCCAATTGCCGGTAAACGTAATGCCCTGCTCCTCCATTGATTGTTTAAAGATATCTAGGACATATTCCGTCGGTTCCCATACTGCAATCCATTCCTTCGCACCCGTACCGTTTAATGGAATCTCTCCTTCAATAATAATATTGTTCGTACCATGCTCCCGCTCAATCGACAGATCCTTCGCTTCATCTGCTGAAACCATTTCCGTCTTGTTAATAATCGTAATGTAGTCCGTGTTTGGCGTAAGTGTCACTTGCGCCTGCACACCTAGCGTCGTTCCTGGAGTTACTTCAACGACGACAGTTCCAGCATCATAATCTGCATTCGGGGAAAGCGTCAGCGCGGAAACCTGTGCACCGGTATAGAAGGACTCATCGGACCAGTTCAAATCCTGGGATAGACGAATCGAATCATACCATTGATCATCACCGATTAAATTCCCGTTTATTCGCTCAACACCTTGCTGTTTCAATTCGCCTGCAACCTGATCCAAATCGGCTTTTAATAACGTCGGATCACCTTTACCCCGAATATACAGATTACCTTGCAAAACCTTTCCTGCTATCTTACCGTCCGTCGCAAATTCCGTTGTAAACTGATAGTCAGGACCTAGTGTCTCAAGACTTGCTGCTGCGGTTAATATTTTCATATTGGATGCCGGATGCAATCGCAGATCGCCTTGATAGGCATAGACTTCCGCGCCATTGTTAGCATTAAGAACACTTATCCCGATGCTTGCCCCATCCAGTGCTTCATCTTGTAAGATTGCTGCCATTTTCTCCGACAATGATCGGGTATCCTCGACTTCAGAAACCTCACTAGTCGCTTTAATGATTGGTGGCGCATCCTTCTGTATAAACGGAATGGCGACAATGACCAATATTAAAAGGAATAGACAGCCATATAGAATCCTGCGCTTCGAAACCATAACCGCATCACGCCCTTATTATTTGAATATTTTAATTATACATGAAAATCACCTAGATGGAAGTCATTCTTAGAAAATTCGATTGTCACAAAGCCTTTGAGTGACAGTCTTAGTTGTACTTATTAGTAAGAAAGTTTTCATGCTTACTTTACATCAAAGATAATTATTATTGCCTAGGACAACTCGGAATATGCAGTTTTTATCCTCTTCAAGTAATAAATGCAATTAAAAAACTCTTGACTTTTCCTAACAACCTTTGTAATATACTTGTAGATTACCTTTAAAACAGTCCTGTGAGGCTGGCAAGGTTTGTGCGGATTCGTTGTGCATATTGATGCACAATTGTTTAGGCAGGCTACAACTTGCTTAAATTAAAATGCACCCTGCCAGTTTATCCGGCAGGGTGCATTTTTTTATTATCATGTAGCATACTAACATACAGAATAGGGGAGAAGACAATGTCACAACGTGAAATTCAAGTTGATGAGCGTCTACCGTTTTTACAAAGTTTACCACTTAGTTTCCAGCACTTATTTGCAATGTTCGGTTCAACCGTATTAGTACCAATTCTTTTCGGAGTTGATCCTGCAACAATCCTACTCATGAATGGGGTCGGCACCATTCTTTATATCTTTATTACGAAGGGGAAAATCCCGGCATATCTCGGATCAAGCTTCGCGTTTATTTCGCCAGTTACCCTCGTCATTACTCAGGGTGGCGGTTATGGCGCTGCTTTAGGCGGATTCTTTGCTGTTGGTCTCGTTTTAGTCCTGGTTAGCTTTATCGTTAAAGTGGCGGGGACTTCGTGGATTGATGTTGTCTTTCCACCAGCCGCAATGGGCGCAATCGTTGCTGTAATCGGTTTAGAGCTTGTTCCAACTGCTGCAGGCATGGCTGGACTTGTACCTGCTCAAAATGTACCAATCGATTCAACAGCAATCACCGTTTCCTTGCTTACATTAGGCTTTACCATTGTATATTGGGTTGTGCTTCGTGGATTCTTGAAAATCATCCCAATCCTGCTTGGAATTGTAACAGGCTACTGTATAGCAACGTTTTTCGGTATCGTTGATTATACAGCAGTAAAGGAAGCGGCGTGGATTCAATTGCCTACCTTCTATCAAATCGAATTTAACTGGTCCGATATTTTAATCATCTTGCCTGCTGCAGTCGTGTTAATTCCGGAGCATATCGGACACTTAGTCGTAACAGGAAATATTGTTAAAAAGGATCTCATTAAAGATCCTGGACTTGATCGTTCTTTATTCGGTAACGGGATTTCAACGATGATTTCTAGTTTACTTGGGTCAACACCAAACACAACATACGGCGAGAATATCGGCGTACTGGCGATCACACGCGTATACTCTACATGGATTATCGGTGGAGCGGCAGTATTTGCAGTAATCCTATCCTTCTGTGGAAAACTTGCTGCACTAATCACGACAATCCCGACACCTGTGATGGGTGGAATCTCCTTACTATTATTCGGAATAATTGCGGTTAGTGGACTCCGGATTCTAGTAGAGCAAAAGGTGGATTATAATAATTCACAAAATCTAATCTTAACCTGTGTTGTACTTGCGGTGGGAATTAGTGGAGCTTCGATCTCCATCGGTCAAGTAGCACTATCAGGTATGGGGCTTGCAACGATTGTTGCGGTTATCCTGAGTCTCTTCTTTAAACTGCTAAATGTGCTTAAGCTTGCAAATGAATAGCGTCTTTAAGTTAAGGAGTGCCTTCATTGGTGCTCCTTCTTTTTTATTTGGTCTTTTACACCGGAAACAACAATATTATTATTTTTTCAGATAATAATTATGGTATGATTATTTTTACTTAGATAAAGTGAAACTTCATTAAGTGGGGGTTTTCTTCATCCCCCACTTAATGTTAGTTGAACAGAATCGGGACTTTGACTTTCTGTTGATCCCCCACTTACAATTCTTGATTTTTCTCTAATTCTTGAAGTGGAGGTCTTACAGCCAGTTAATTCGGGATAAACGGAAGGGGTTATTGACAATGTTTCGTTATGAAATTGACGAGGATATCGTATTACAGCAGCTTGAAATCCTGGACGCACAAGTGTTATTTCAGCTGATTGACAGGTCTAGAGAATATTTACGCGCTTGGCTTCCATGGGTTGATGGCAATGAGACCGTCGATGACTCTCAGGCATTCATTGAGCATACGACACAGGCATTGGAAGCAAAAAAGGGACTTACCACTGGCATCTACTTCCAGGGGAAACTGGTTGGAATGGCTGGATTTAATAGCTTGGACTCTCAAAATAAAATTGGCCATATTGGCTACTGGCTTGCTGAGGATTATCAAGGGAAGGGCATTATGAGTCGTGTTGCCCGAGCATTAACGGAATATGCATTTCATGAGTTAGACCTTAATCGTGTCGAGATCCGTGCCGCATATGAGAATGTAAAGAGCCGGGCAATTCCTAACCGCTTAGGCTTTATTGAAGAAGGAAAGATTAGACAGGCCGAATGGTTATACGATCATTATGTCGACCATGTAGTATATGGAATGCTGGCAAGTGATTGGGAAAATACTTGGTGATTTTGGAGTGAATGAAATAGATGTCGTCTTTAAAACAGATACCGGCATATTCAATTACCGAGTGGTAGGAATATGGAAACAAAATGGAAAGGTACTGATACATAAGAGTGTATTTGACACGAATTGGGCGCTGCCAGGAGGACGAGTTACACTTGGAGAGACCTCACAAGTTGCGCTTATTCGCGAATTTCAAGAAGAATTAGCGATTGATATCGGGGTTGGACAGCTATACTGGGTCGTGGAAAACTTTTTTAATTTTAAGGGCGACGCATTTCATGAGATTAGTTTCTATTATGAAGTATTGACTAGTGATACATCATTATTAGATCAAGAGGCATTCCATGGTCCAGAAGGGGAGCGATTGCTATACAAATGGGTACCAATTGAAACTTTATCCGAATATGAATTGCTCCCTAGCTTCCTTAAGACCAGCCTAAAGAAGCTGCCAAGCCATACGGTACATATTATCAATCGAGATGGGGAAGACAAATGACCAGAATTAACGGAAATTCAATCTACATTCGTACATTTAAAGCTGACGATGCGGAAGAATTACTCGACTTGCAGCTTACCAATCGTGATTTCTTTGAGAAGTTCTCAACAAATCGGGATAGTGATTTTTATACCCTTGAGGGACAAAAGAAAAGAATTCAAGAATATGCCAAAGGCTGGGAGCTTGATCAGCAATATATGTTTGGTATTTTTACAATGGACAACGATGCATTAATCGGTACCATTAATCTATTCGAGGTACTCCGCGGCTCCCTGCAAGGTGCTTTTATCGGTTATTTTCTCGACAAAGAGCAGAACGGAAAAGGGTTTATGACAGAAGCAGTAAAGCTAGTCGTAACCTATGCCTTCAATCAGCTGCAATTGCATCGAGTCGAAGCAGGCGTTATGCCACATAATATCGGCTCCATACGTGTCTTGGAAAAGGCTGGATTCCACAGAGAAGGAATTGCTGTGAAAAATGTTAAAATAAATGGCAAATGGGAAGACCACCAAGTATTAGCAATCATCAATCTGAACGATTAATATTATCGGTCTGTTTCCTTATAGGTGATCTTGATGACTTCCTCTGTTTTTGGATTATAGGAAATATCGATAAACACACCGAATTCCTTTTCTTTGCCCTTAAGCCATAGCTTGAACTTTTCGACTGTCGTGTCGCCTTTTGTTTCTTTACCAATATGGAGATAGTCAATGATTTGTGCATTCGGGTATTTTGCTTTCGTCTTTTCCATTGCTAGCCGGCCCCATTTTGCATAGGAAGGAATCACGATTTCGGCATTGGCTGAATTATCAATGGTAGCAAGATAACTTATTGGCAGGAAGAGCACAATTATCACCATTAGTTTTTTCATCATAACAAAAAACCTCCTTTTCTATAGGATGTGTCAATTGAATAAAATTATGAAGGGGCGAGAAAAATGACGACAATTTGTTTAGTAAGACACGGAGAAACAGACTGGAATCTACTTGGAAAAATTCAAGGAAAAACAGATATCCCTTTAAATGATACCGGAAGAAAACAGGCTGACGAGTGTGGTGCATACTTAAATGCAGATGATTATGATATTTTAATTTCAAGTCCAATGAAGCGAGCAAAAGAAACAGCAGAAATTATTAACAGCTATTTAAATCTGCCGGTGATCGAAATGGCTGATTTTGCAGAGCGAGCATTTGGTGATGGGGAAGGACTGACATTAGAAGAGAGAATTAAGAAATATCCAGATGGAAACTATCCAAATCAAGAAGAAAGAGAAGACTTTAATAACCGAGTCATGACTGGAATTAAAAAGGTATGTGATGCGTATCCAAATGAGCGGGTATTGCTTGTTGCCCATGGTGCAGTGATTGGCATGATTTTATCAAATTTATCAAATGGGGAAATTGGCTCTGGGAAAACGAAGCTCATGAACGCATGCATCAGCAACATCCATTTTGAAGAGGATCAGTGGGAGATAAAGGATTATAATCAGGTGAGGCATTTATCTAGTTTTGCTGAGAAGGGGTCAATATGACATTAGACAACTTTGAAGAATACGATGACCGGTCTTATTTTTATTAAGATTTGCAGGAACCACCAATAACAGCTGATTGTTATCAGATGGTTTATGTTTGTAGGGAATAATATTTAGTAAGCTGAACGAACACTTTTAGTAAATTCCCAAATTACATCAATTAATGTTCGTTCAGCAATATGGAATTATTCTAGTTTCATCTAGGATTCATAACCTTTCATGATCGACACAATATCCTCATAACATCCAGCGTTCGCTAAAATATAGTCGCCGCCAACTAAATAATCGACTGGACTGCCATCAAATTTGCTCATTTTTAGCCCTAACTCTTTTGCGAATATTAATTGTGCTGCTAAATCCCAAGGACCTGAATCAGAATTGACGAATGCTGCAAACTTGCCATGAAATACATGGATAGAATCGATGCCACCACAACCAAAATTACGAATATCGAAACATTGATTTACAAGTTTGGCAAAATTAGATTTTGTATGCCATCTGCCAATATCACAAGAAACTAATCCATCCTCTAATGAGATGGGAGCAGGTGATATTATTTTTACTCCGTTTAAAAAAGCTCCCTCATTTTCCATCGCATGATACAAATCATCATTCATCACATCGTATATGTATCCAAGCTTACCGACATTATTTTCATAATAAGAGATTAATACACAAAAATGGTCTATCTGTTTCAGAAAGTTTGTGGTGCCATCAATTGGATCAATAGTCCATACATGTTCAAGCGATTGTAGTTCCTCCGTCTGTTTGGTTTCCTCGCCAATAATTTCATGGCTCGGATAGTGCTCCTTGATTTTCGCTCGAATCATTGCTTCCACTTCTTTATCAATATTTGAAACTAAATCGCGACGATTGGACTTCGTTTCAATTGTTAGCTCCGTTGATAATGATTGATGAATAAACGAAATAATTTCTTTGAATCCTTGCTTTACTTGCATATCGATTTCCATTAAGCTACTAACCATTTTCATTCCTCCAAGCAATTAAACTTTTTCAAGTAATAACTACGTCCAAATTCATACTATTGTATTGCTTCATTTTTTACAATCATTTACACCACTCGATAAATTAAAACATTATTTGAGAATCATTTCCTGGGGAATATCGACAAATTTCGCATCTTGAGGAATAAGAAATGTCAATCCAATTTCTTAATTTCTTCTTCAATCAATACGCTTACAAAGAGTTTGTTCAAATATTTTCCTTTTGTAAATTTTCAGAACATATTAACAGGTTATCAACAAATTGTTAATAACTCAAAAGAGGATTCCCTAGTAAATAATAACTAAGAAATCCCCTAAAATTTTTAACTCATCTGCACATTATGCAAGTGTGCAAATATACCATTTTGCTCTAACAGCTCTTCATGACTGCCTTCTTCTTCAATTCCATTCTTCGTGACAACCATAATTCGGTCTGCATTTTTAATCGTTGCTAGGCGGTGGGCAATCACAAGTGTTGTCCGATCCTTCGCAAGTTCATTCAAAGCCTTTTGAATAATCATTTCCGTCTCGGTATCGAGTGCCGATGTTGCCTCATCTAGGATTAAGATTGGCGGATTCTTTAAAAACATCCGGGCGATTGCAATCCGCTGCTTTTGCCCTCCTGATAATTTCAAGCCACGCTCTCCAACCTGTGTTTCGTAGCCATCCGGTAATTCGCGAATGAATTCCTCCATATGGGCACGGCGCGCTGCAAGTTGGATTTCCTCGTCTTTCGCATCAAGATTGCCATACGCAATATTCTCGCGTAGTGTTCCCGTAAATAGGAATACATCCTGCTGCACGACGCCAATTTGCTGACGTAAGGATTCCTTCGTCATGTCGCGGATATCCATACCATCGATTGTGATACAACCGGCATTTACATCATAGAAACGTGGGATAAGCGACGATATCGTTGTTTTCCCAGCTCCTGATGGTCCAACGAATGCAATCGTTTCACCCGCACGGATTGTAAAGCTTAATGAATTTATGACTGGCGCATGTTCTTTTTCATAACCAAACGTAACATTATGGAAGGAAATATCCCCTCTTAAATTCCTTACTTGGACAGCATTCTCACGGTCCTTGACATCTGGCTCGACATCAAGTAGCTCGGTAAATCGCTTGAATCCAGCCATTCCCTTTGGATACATTTCAAGTAATGCCGTTATTTTATTGATCGGGTTGAACAATACATTTACGAACAGGATAAAACTAACAAGCTCCCCGTAGGACATTCTTCCTTGAAATGTTAGCCATGCACCTGTAACGAGAACGAGTAGAGTAATCAGGCGCATCAGTAAATAGATATTGGAATGAACGATTGCCATGACGCGATACGCGCCAATCTTGGCCTTCTTGAAACTGTTGTTATTCTTTGAGAAATTATCCATTTCAAATCCTTCATTCGTAAAGGATTGCACAACGCGTACACCCGATACTGCATCCTCAACATGCGCATTAACACCAGCAATATCCTCATACATTCTTTTCCATGATTTGTTCATCCTCACATTTCCAAAGGATATTAGGAAAATGAGAATCGGTATAGCGACCAAAATGATTAATGCAAGTTGTGGATTAATCGTAAACATGATTAGGAATGCACCAATAAAGGTCATAATGGAGATAAAGAAATCCTCTGGACCATGATGGGCTAGTTCCCCAAGATCAAATAAATCATTCGTAATCCGACTCATGATATGTCCTGTTTTCACGTTATCGAAGAAACGAAAGGATTGCTTCTGTACGTGATTAAATAACTCTTGGCGCATATCTGTTTCAATGTTTACCCCTAGTTTATGGCCAATATATGTAACGACATACTGCAAATACGTACTCAATATATAAACGAATAATAGCGACACCGCAACCGTTACAATAATATTCCAATCTCCACCAGGTAATAACTTATCAATAAACCATTGAACAGCAACTGGAAATGCGAGCTCAAGCAAGGCAACAAAAAGCGCCGCAGTGAAATCTACTATAAATAATCGCCGATGCGGTTTGTAATAGGAGAAAAAACGACGTATCACATATTCACTTCCTTTTCTTGATAGTACATAAATTATAAGGTTAATCCCTTTGTTTAGCAATAATTGGGCATCCTATCCTAAAGTGGATAACCATCTCGTTTTGACTACAAATTAACAGCATTATTAATAAAACTGTTGATAAGTCGTGGATAACGATTAAAATACTCTGAATAACCATAGTTATCCACATTTTTATCAACATATTCACAATTTCTCGTTGCTATCTTGTTACCGAACACCCTTTCCCTACTATATATGGATATTATCTACAGATTTATTAACAGCATGTGAATAACATTTGTTACTATGTAATCACTGCTTCGTATCTATACTTTATAATTGATTGTGTTACTTTTTATATAGACTGCGGACTAACTTAGAATGATGATTTGCTCACAGGCTAACCGCTCCAGAAATACACTTCGCGCACCTTAGGGGAGCTGACGAGCCAACTTGCGCTATCGCGCTTCGTTGTCTCGCCTAGGCTCTTCTTCCCGCAGGAGTCTACGTGTATTTCTTCCGCTGGGATTGTTAAAATACATCTAAAAAGAGTAACTTACCACTTACAATCGAAGTTGATTGAAAGGTTGGAATGGAACATTTTACGTGAATATCAACTACTAACAACACTCCATTCCAACAACCTATCATAAAACAGCTCAAACAAAAACAGAAGACTATCCCGTTAGAGAAAGCCTTCTGTTTTTGTTTATTGCTGTGATCCTAATGTTAATGTTGTTTCAAGTCTTTCACCATTACGATAGTACGCAACGGTTACTTCTTCACCGATCTTCTTACCCTGATATAGCACTTTACGTAAATCAATCATATCAAGCACAGGATCGCCATCAAGCTCTGTGATTACATCGAGTCGCTGTAAGCCTGCTTTATCAGCTGGGGATAATGGTTCGACACTCCAAACATAGACCCCACCTTTAACTTCTTGTGGCAGATGTAATGTATTTTTCCATTCAGCTTGTGGTACTTCATCAAGTGAGTAGATTTCAACACCGATATATGGTCGGATCACTTCGCCTGTCGCCTCTAGCTCTTCAATAATCGGCAGCGCGCTATCAATTGGGATAGAGAAGCCAATCCCTTCTACTGCCTCTTGATTAATTTTCATTGAATTAATTCCGATTAATTGACCATAAATATTGATTAATGCCCCACCACTATTCCCTGGATTAATTGCCGCATCGGTTTGAATAACCTCTGCTTGCCAATCCGCTCGGCCGTCTTGATTATAATCCTGTGGTACGGTTCGTTCGGTTCCACTTATGACACCTTGCGTGACGGAGCCTGCGAATGCTAGTCCTAGTGGATTCCCAATCGCAATGACTGGTTCACCAACCTTCACATTTGCGCTCGAGCCTATTTCAATGACCTTCTTTACCGCTGCACCGTCCATCTTTAACACTGCCAAATCAGAAAATAGATCACTGCCAACAATCTCTGCCTCTAAATGTGTGTCATCGGATAATACGACTTCGACGGAATTGGCACCTTCAATTACATGGTGATTTGTGACGACATATGCGATACCATCCGCATTTTTATAAATAATGCCAGATCCCGTTCCAGCTTCAACATCTTCCTGCTGCTCCCAAAAATCCGTTGTACTTTGGATATTCGTAACGCCAACAACAGCAGGGGATACTTCCTCGACCATTTCCGTTATTTGTGTCGACACATCAACCGTTACAGCTCGCGGTATGACGCTTGAGTCTTGATTAGTTTTCCCCGATTCAATCGTCGCCTCATTTGTTCCATTATCTATTGGAGCGTTCCCTTGCAGCCTACCAGAAGACATGACTGATGGCACAACTTCCACAACTAATAAAATCCCAATGATTATTCCTAGCAGTAATGGAATTAACCATCCACCCTTTTTCCTGCGATTACGTGATGGGTTCGGTGGGTAGTCCTGATCATAATATCCCATGAATTAACCCCTTATCCGATTTTGTTTTTAATTTCCTATTGTTATAGTATTTCCACACGATCGAAAAATATAAATTAGAAAAATAATCAAGGTAATTGGCTAGTCATTCTTGTAGTAGTTCTTCCAAACGTATTGCTAGTTACATCACTTCATACAATGCCGTAGGTTCTTTCGGATCTGTATCAAATAAATCGATTCTAATTCCTCTTTCTTGAAGCACGTCACCTACTGCCATACGTGCAAGTTCTTTCATGTTATTATCCAAACTAAGATGGGCTAAATAAATCCGCTTCGTGCGATTGCTAATGATCTCAGAAAGCGCTAATCCAGAATCTTCATTCGATACATGCCCTGAATCTCCTAGAATTCTGCGTTTGACGCTCCAAGGATAGCGGCCCATACGCAGCATTTCCACATCGTGATTTGCTTCGAAAATATACGCATCGGCATCTTCTACAGTCTTCTTTATTCGCTCCGACACATAACCGAGATCCGTAACAAGCGCAACCTTCTTCCCACTATGTCGGAACGTATAGAACATTGGCTCTGCGGCATCATGTGAGACACCAAAGGATTCGATTTCCATATCGCCAAAGGCTTTTACTTCTTCCATTCCAAACACGAATTTTTGGTCCAATGTCAGTTTGCCAATGGAATTCTCCATCGCCTTCCATGTCTTCTCATTCGCATAGATTGGCAAGTTATATTTTCTCGCAACAATCCCCAATCCTTTTATGTGATCACTATGCTCATGGGTTACGAGAATCCCAGAAAGTGTTGTTGGATCAACATGGACCTTACTGAATAAATGGTCCATCTGCTTGCCGCTTAATCCCGCATCAACCAGGAATCGCTCCTGATCTGATTCAATATAAAATGCATTCCCTGTACTTCCAGATGCTAAAACACTAAAACGTAATGTCATTCTGCCACACTCCGATTATCTATCTCTAACTTATTTATCACGTCTAAAAACGATTGTATTACTTCACTATCATTATTCAATGTTATGATTTTCTTCTCATCAGAATCAATCGTTGATATTAGAAAATCAATCTCATTGCCTGGAGAGGCTAGTCCTTCAATTGCATTCACGAAATAATTCCTTCCTCCATTGTTCTCCCCATTAACGGATACTTTCCATGTTGGTGCAAAGACCGGATTCCCTTCTGTTAGCCTTGCATAATAGCCGAGCACGACATCACCGGTTACTTTCTCATCCGCATTTAAATAGCCTCGATTATATAATGCCTCAATCGAACGTATCGGTTGGATTAATGTTTGTAATTCTCCTTGTGGCGCCACCTCACCAAGCAAGGTTTGTGTCAAATGGGTTATCTCATTTGATTCGTTTAAGAAAGCTAACACTAGCCCATTTTGATTAAAGTAAACCGGTCGATCGTTAATTTTCTGGAAAAAGATAAGCACATTTAAGTCCTTATTCCAGCCCCAGTACGTATATTGCTCAGGAAATAATAGGTAGCTCTTCACGATTTCACTGATTTTCTCCCCTGAAGTATCTTGTTCAATAGGGAGTGGATCTTCTAGTTGCGAAACAATGAAATAATTATCAATCACCTCTGTATGAAGACCCTTGTTTGCCATTAATGGTTGCAAATCTTCCTTCGTCAATATCCTTTGAGACACTGAAATATAGGGCTCCTTTTCAATTTCTCTAGTTTCTAATTTAGGAATGGTAATATTCTCTGCCTTTAACTGATCTTCAAAGCTTAGTTCCCGATTAGCTAATATGCCATTATCTGCTTCTTCCTGCTTTTGCACAAATTGAACAAGCAAATATATATCAAGTATGAGAAAACTGAGGATAAATAGCGTTTTTATATGCCCCCACTGCATCCTCAATCTCCTCCTTTTAATAGCTGATCTTCTGTTAAATTAATTTCATTCCATTCGCCATTTTCCAGCTTAAACCAGCCAGGAATTAATTCAATAACCCTATCTTTGGCATTACTTCCACTCGTTCTGCTTTCATCACTTTCATCATCATCATAATAGTAAACTAGCCTGTAACCGACGCGGATATCCTGGATATTCTCCAAATTATAGTTCCGGTTATTCGTTAAATATGCAACTAAATTCTGACCTGACATCAATTCTACTGTACTGCCGCCTAATGGGTTGTTCAACTGAAAAAGCGGACGAGAATATTCACTAAGCCGTTGATTAATCCATTTTTGATCTATATAGGATAGATTGAATGCATTATATATTGGATATTCACCGTAGTACATCTGGTACCTGACAGAATTTTCCTTTGCGTTAATATCCATTAGGTAATATTCATCTGTCCAGCCAAAATGACTATTAATATCTGCAATACTATTTGTTAATATATCTGCCGCTGTTTGGTCATCCTCGATTGAGTCCTCTGAATATGGGTTGACGAACTCCATTCTTTCACTGTTCCCATACACATGCATGCCACGTTGTGAATCGGTATAGTAGGTATCCCCAGTTTCAGATGAGTACGTCCGGCTTACAATCGATGGATCCTGGAAGAGGACCTCTATTAATTGATTCGGAACATCAATTAAACTATACGTAATGGACTGCTTTCTAATGTTTTCTGCATCCATTGGGATATAGATTGGTTTCGCCGTTTGATCCAATGAGAGATACTCTTTAAGTAGCGAATCATCCTCTAATTGGAAATAACTCCAAAGTTTGTCATAATAACTAGACTCATTAATTACTGCTGTTGCTTCGTTTCTACCATCAATCGAGAGAATTTCAATTTGAATTGACTTATTGTCCGGATGAAATGCAAAATACATCCGGTCAAATGACCAATTTGGCATGGCCACATTTACGTCCGTAATCTTCATGATACTTTTCAATATTTCCATTGGTAGTTCACTAGGGAAAATTACCTCTACTTCATTTTCATTCGGGGTTCTTCCGCTTACTAATCTTGTTTCTAGGTTGGAAATTGGCCATGTCTGCATCTGTTCATAAAGCGCCTCCCGTTTAAGTGGATCAACAAATCCATAATGATGGTCACCTATATGAAAAACAACTTCTCTTGGCTCAATCACGGTCCGCTTTTCTTCATTATCTTTTCCACCTATATCCACTGCCTCATTTACAGGCTTGTCGCTTACGGACGGTATATCTGGCTGATAGCTCCATAGACCGAATGTTAACAGTAAACTAATCCCGATTAAAACAATTAATATGAATGATTTTGCAGTTTCCATTTTCATCGATTATACCCCCGCTTCTGATTCATAAGCGGCAGGGTAAAGATTATCGTTGTTCCACGACCTTCTTTACTTCTTGCCCAAATCCTACCATGATGTGCCTCTACTAGTTCTTTTGAAATGGCTAATCCTAAGCCGGTTCCCCCTAGCTTCCTAGACCTCGCACGATCCGCACGATAAAAACGCTCAAAAATCTTCTCGAGTTTATCATATGCAATCCCTAATCCCTCATCTCGAATGCTTACTTGAAGGTAGTGACGTTTATTTTCAACCTTTAGCTGGATTTTTCCACCCTCTGGTGAATATTTAATTGCGTTAGAAATGATATTATCCAGCACTTGGGTCATCTTATCCTTATCAATCCAAACATTGAATTTTCCTTTTGGTAATTCGCGAACGAGCTCAATATGTTCTGGGATATGCATCTCAAATCGATCAATCACTTGATGGAAATACGTAATAAACTCTGTTCGTTCCTTATGCAATGGATACTCATTGGAATCCATTTTCGACAACTGTAATAAATCATTTACCATGCGGATCATTCGATCTGTCTCATCCTGTGCGACTCCAAGGAATCTAGGTGCAATTTCCTTATCCTGCCATGCCCCATCTGTTAATGCTTCGATATAGCTCTTCATTGTTGTTAAAGGTGTCCTTAATTCATGCGATACATTGGAAACAAAATCACGGCGTTCCTGCTCAATCTTCTCCTGCTCGGTTACATCACTTATAACAGAAATGAATCCGGTGATTTCATCCTCATCATCAGAAACCGTCGAGAAGTTTGCCCGAATTAAATAGATTTCATTATCCTCACTAAAATCAAGAATCATCGAACCACTATCCTGTAATTCGGATATATCGACAATTTTTTCATCTAATTGCAATACATCTAATAAAGAGTCACCAATAAGATCATCGGGGTCTTCCCCAAATAATCGTCCAGCAGGCTCATTCATTAATGTAATGATTCCCGCTGTATCTGTGGCAATCACACCATCCGACATATTGGATAAAATAGAACTGAGCTTTCGTCGTTCCTCCTCAATTGTCGAATAAGAATGCTTCAATCTGCTATTTAGATCATTAAATGCTTCGGACAATTGGCCAATTTCATCTTTTCCAAAGACATTTACCTTTTGCGTAAAGTCACCTTTTGCCATTGTCTGCGCTTGTTCACGCATTTCCATAATTGGCTTCGTAATCGTCCGGGCAACAAGGATTCCAATAAATGCGGATACACTTATTGCCAGCAATGAACCTTGTAAGAATATCTGATTAACGTCTTGAAGCTGATCATATACTTGTTGAATCGGCGCTTCTACATAAATAACTCCGGCAATTGCCTCATTCTTATATAATGGCACAGCCTCAATATATAAACGATCATTTGTTGTCTCATCCCTTAATGTCTCCTGGCTCGGACTATTAAATGTGAGCACTTGTTGAACAATGGGATAATTTACCTTCTTATCAAGATCATGAATTAATTCTTGGTCGTTCGTCCCCATCAGACGACTTTGATTATCTGTGACTTGGATATTGATTAGATCATCTGTACTTATTTCTTCGACAATTCGTTGTATATCTTCCTTTAATGTTGGCGTAGTGCCATCATCGCTGCGTTCTTCAATGAGTGCCTGTTCCAAATTATACGTAAGCAGCTTTAAACGGTCATTGACGGTCCCTTTAAAGTTATCGACAAGATTCTCTTCCAATCCCGTGATAAAAAACGAGCCAATAACCTGCACTGCAAGCAGTAACAGCAGAATATAAATGATAATAAACTTTAATTGTATCGAACGAAAAAAACCAACTTTATTCATCACAACTACTCCTGATCGGGATTACGTAAATAATAGCCTACCCCACGTCGGGTAACAATCCACATTGGGTTACTAGGATTCTCCTCAATTTTCTCACGAAGTCTTCTTACCGTTACATCAACCGTTCGAACATCTCCGAAATAATCATAGCCCCATACAGTTTCAAGTAAATGTTCTCTTGTCATTACTTGTCCAATATGACGTGCAAGGTAATGCATCAATTCAAATTCACGATGGGTTAATTCAATTTGAATCCCGTCTCGTGAAACAACATAAGCATCTGGGTGTACTGTAAGATTACCGATTTCGATATCCTTTGATTCCTTTGGCGCTTCTTCAGGTACCTGTTGTCTGCGTAAATTAGCCTTTACTCGAGCAATTAACTCCCGATTACTAAACGGCTTTGTCACATAGTCATCCGCTCCGAGCTCAAGCCCTAATACTTTATCAATTTCCGAGTCCTTTGCCGTTAACATAATAACGGGCATACTTTGCGTCTTTCTAATTTCGCGCAGTACTTCATTCCCATCTTTATTCGGTAACATAATATCTAGAAGGACCAAGTCAGGCCTCTCACTTTCCGCAATTTGGATTGCCTCATCGCCATCGTACGCGCAAATTACCTGATAGCCTTCTTTTTCTAAGTTGAATTTTAATATATCTGCAATTGGTTGTTCATCATCTACTACTAGAATTTTTTGATTCATCATTAGCACATCCTTTTCATCCCACTCTAACCTAGCTCTGGACCAACAAGATTATAGTTGATACTCTACTGCATGTTAGAGGCGATAATCGTTCTATCTTTATTATAATAATATTCATCTCAAAAACCATTACGGAGCTTAACGAGAGCTCCTATCTATTTTATCGCACTTTGAACGATATGTCTTTCATTTGGCAGATAAGAAAGCATAAAAGCTAGTTGCTATTTAGATAAACTGCTGATAACTTTAATTCAGAATTTCTTTGCCGAGGTCCGCAGCCCCCGTAGGAAGTGCTTTTCTTCCGAGGAGGCTGAGGCCGTGCCCGCGGAAAGCATCCGCCCGTAGCGAACTCGGACGGCGGATTAGCACATACTATTTGTAATTCAGTTAGTCCGCAATTTACATCAACTGCGAAATATTAGCCTTGATTTTAAAGATTAAGAAACTCCCCTACTGCAAAAGTACAATTAATGGACTAAATACAGAAGACAAAAAGGGCTAACCCCATTAAGAGTTAGCCTTCCATATATACTTCTATATTATTTAACGTAATTTAGCGGGTTTTGAAATACATCGTTTTTATGCACTTCAAAATGCAAATGGATTCCTGTTGAGTTCCCGGTAGATCCCATGACACCTATTTTACTTCCTTGTTCAATCGTCTGACCTACAGATACTTCAATGGATGAAAGGTGTGCATAGAGTGTTTTTAATCCATTGTTATGATCAATCACAATCTTGTTACCAAAGGTTCCATCAGCCCCTGCTGATATGACGACACCATTGTCCGCAGCTAGGATATTCCGGTTACTAGGCCGCGCAATGTCAATTCCCTTATGCATGCTGCCCCAACGTTCGCCAACCTGGCTGGAAATATAACCACCAACCGCTGGCCATACCATGTTACCTGTACCACGAGAAGGAACTACTTTTGTTCCTTTAATAATAACTTCCTTAACTGCCTCTTTTGTCGTCTTCTCTGCCTTTACTTCTTTTGCAGTCTGTTTTCCATTCGTTTCCTCAATGGAATAGAGGACTTCCTTCTTCCCATCTTTTCCTTCTTGCTTGATTTCTTCTTCACCCTTATACAATTCCTCAGATTCAATTATCTCTGTTTCATATGGAACCGTTTCTTCTAGCAATTCCTCTTCCGTTACAATCACATTGACAAAGGGATCCAGTGCAGTTACTTTGATTTCCTGACCGATATGCAATAAGGAATCTGCTGATAGACTTGGGTTTAATGCTAGTAAGTCTTTCGTTGCTAAGTCATAGTTACTTGCTATTTCTCCTAGAACGTCGCCTTCCTTAACTTTATGAGCCTTTTCCGAAAACGTCCCTTTCTCAAGTAAGGCAAGACCCTGTTCCATAGTCAAAACCTCTGCTGGCGCGACTTGCTTGTTAGCGACTGTTATATCATC
This sequence comes from Oceanobacillus arenosus, assembly GCF_003369575.1. GTDB lineage: Bacteria > Bacillota > Bacilli > Bacillales > Amphibacillaceae > Oceanobacillus > Oceanobacillus arenosus. The sequence continues at coordinate 77,822 of NZ_PIOC01000033.1, forward strand.
TGATAACACAACATCGCGAATTAGCTTCTCGCCAATCACTACTTTATCTTCTACTTGTTCCCCTGGATCCTTACCAGTCTCTTCTTTCGCAGCAGCAATTTCTGTCAAAATATCCTCTGGCACATACTTTGCTTTATATGCATTTATCACCGCGTCTACTGCTTCCTCACTCTCAAAATAGCCGACAGTTCGATCCGCTATTTTGAGTTCGACAGCATTCGCTACAATCGCTGTATTTTCATCTAATAAATTCATTACTTCTTTATTGTTATAGGTTGGATTAAATACCTTCTCCGATATATAATCTACTTTCCGATCAATCATCAAATCTAAATCAGCGTATTTTGCTGCATCCGCTGCTATCTTTTCTTCCAAATGCTTCTCAACGATTTCCTGTTGATCAGCTTTTCCAATATGCTCACCATCTAAGTAAACGTGATAAACGGTCTTTAAATCATTTGTGTCCTCTGCACTCGCAGTCGTTGCCATTAATCCAAATCCAAGAAATGCTGTAATTGCTACTTTTCTCATAAAACGATAATTATTTCTATTTTTACTTTTTGCATCTATATTTCGCTTAAACATTAATATAGTTCTCCTTTAATACCTTGTAAATCGTATATAATCTATTCCTATTTATCCTCTATTAATCTACCATAGGAAATTTGGATTAGGAATAGATTGTCGATAATTGTAAAGAAACTGTATCATAACTCCCAGAAATTTGCTTTTTTTGGATGATAGGCTTGTGAGATTAACTACATGTTAATTGAGGGCAATTCAACTAGTTTGTTTACTCCAAGCGAATATAATTCCTCATTTAGGAAAACATATTCAAAAGGTTACATATTATCAATAGTCCAGGATGAGGTGAGAAGATGCCTACAAATGAACAGGGTTTATCTGTTTCCATGGTCGGTCAACTAAAAGAGAGTTTAGTACAATTATCCGGGGAAATCCACCACATGATTCATACGCTCGATACAAAAGAAACCAGTATCTTAAATGAATTTGATGAAATCCATCATTTATTTAATCGAGTTCAAGTAAGCACTGCTTCCTATTATTTAAAAACCTATTTAGCACCATTCACCGATCAATTTGAAGTTCTTTCTAAAGCAATTCAACATCTTTCTGAACGTAACCATGGTGCATTAATTGCCATTCAAAGGAATGATAATCTAGATGCTCATATTCACTCTGGCGTCCCCATCCATGCAGAATTAACTGCACCTTTGCTAGAAGCCATTTTTTATACGGGAAATCCTTTGCATGATGGTGCTGTATTAATTAGTAAAAATAAATTAACCTCCGCAGCTAATGTCCTCCCGCTATCCAGACATAAGATTGATGATAAAAAACTAGGAACAAGGCATCGTGCAGCACTTGGACTATCGGAAGAAACAGACGCATTAGTACTCGTTGTTTCCGAGGAGACTGGAAGGGCGACCTTTGCACTGAACGGGAGTTTATTACCAATAAGAACGAATGGGTTATCTTAATCACTTTTCTCTAATCTTAATTGGCTATATTGTAATAGCAGTAAAGAAAAGAATAAATGGAACAAAAAATGTTAATTGGTGTACTTTCAGCAGCTGTAATTCTAAGAGGAGCGTTGGCTGTCGGTGCAGAAGTAATAGTAACGGAGAAGCAAATTTTCAAGAAAAACTAAAGGGAAGGTTTCCCTTCCCTTTAGTTTTTCTTCGATTATTCTGATTTGTAATGTGTAGGAATTCCTATATAATTCGTTTTCCTATTCATGGAATATGCCGTTACTGCAACAATTAATCCTATCGCCATTGCAGCTATGTTCTTATACTTCACCATCTATGACCTCCATCGACACGTATGACTTCTCCATTAATAAAATTACTTAATCCAGAAGCTAGAAATAATACTGTTCCAGCTATATCACTAACTTTACCAGGTTCTCCTTTGAGGATAGATTCTAATTTGAACGAGTGATTTCCTGGTATGTCTTTTGTCATCTCAGTCGTTATTATACCAGGTGCCACAGCATTAGCCGAAATTCCTTTGCTGCTGTATTCTTGTGCAATTGTTCTTGTTAGACCAATCAATCCTGCCTTGGCGGATGCATAATTTGCTTGTCCTTTATTGCCCAAAAGTCCTGATATGGAGGATATATTAATAATTTTTCCTTTTCTATGTCTCATCATTTTTCGGATCGCAAATTTTGAACACAAGAATGGTCCTGTCAAATTCGTTTGAATAACATTATTCCAAGTATCCAATGACATATTGACTAGAAATGAATCTTGAATTATCCCAGCGTTATTCACCAAGATATCAATTTGATTATACTTATCAACCGTAAAGTCAATCATTTCTTTAGCGTTTTCTTCTTTGCTGATATCTCCTTTATATAAAGCAGCTCTTCCACCGAATGATTCAATTTCTTCAATTACTTGATTAGCTCCAATATCATTTGTTGCATAGTTTGCTACCACCTTAGCACCTTCTTTTGCGAAAGTTAAGGCAATTTCTTTTCCTATTCCACTTGAAGCTCCCGTTACAATGGCTACTTTATCTTGAAGCAACATACTCTTTGCTCTCCCTCTTGAATTTATCAACTAATATCTGAAAATTTTTTAAGCAAGTGAAGGAGGTAGCATTGTTTAATAGTGTTGTAAAAATGATTACCCCTTGATTGCCTATCTGGAAGGATATAGACTCTGGTTTTGCTTCTATCATGGCATCACCTTGCTCATAACACCTATTTGGAAAACTACTGGCCAATTTAGGTAAATCCTTTAAATCGTGAATTAGCCAATTATAAGGAGAATACTCTATATCAATAATAGATTCATCTGTTACTATGTTGAGATCATTTAGGGACTGTCTAGTAATTTCTTCCTTACAAATAGTTGTTGAAATGATTTTCTCAGGGTCTACCAAAGAAGTGATGACCGTTCCACCATCTTTTAGATAGTGATAAATTTGCTCTTTTTGATAATTGGTTGGAAGGATTCCTTTGAATTCAAAAGTAGGGGAGAAATAGGAATTTCTTTCCCACTTCTCCCTTTCTGACCCCTCCGCCAGAACAAATATCGTATCATTGCTGGAAAGAGTTGAAAAATCAAATTTTGGATTTGCATCAAAAACACTCTTAATTTTATTAAATCCTATAGTGACAATCATTTTCGTCTACTTCCTCCTTACATCGTTAAGCAACTGAGCTAAAATTGTTAACTATGTAATACTCTGTTTTGGCTTTGTAAACACTTTTTAACTATTCCATCGTCTAAATGGAATTTAGGATCCATTCGCATAATCATTGCTAGTGATTCTAATTTTCGCCTACTGTCAACATCTGAGTTAGTTGGAATATCAAGTGACTCCAAAAGCACTTTTTTAGCTTGCTCTAATTTATTGACTTTCATTAAAGATTTTGCAAAACCAATCTTTATATATACTTCAGATTCTAATTCATTTGCTTTTTGAAAATAATCTATCGCTTTTTGAACATTTCCACCAAAAAACGCAGGCAATACCAGATATAAATAGCCGAGTGCATAATAGTTTGGTCCGAAAGTGGAATCAAGTTTGATAGACTTAAATAACAATGCTCGGGCTTTATATAAAGCCCGAATTTTACCTATACTACTACCTGTGTTGATTCCGATTCTTGCTACAGCCCTAGCTTTTTCAAAAATGGCTTTCGTATTATTCGGTTTCTCTTGTAAAACTTGGTCGGAAATATATAATACCCGTTTATGGAATTGATTTGGCTTCATAACATCATTCGGATATTGCCTAATTCCGCGCTCATTGTACTCGTGTGCTGTTTTAACCATTTCCTCTATATATTCATCTTTCTGTGTAGGAAGAGGAATAAGATCCTTATTCTGGTTTCCACTAAGAGTAGAAAGTTGATTCATTAACTTCGTATGAATATGGTTAATGTCACCTTTATCATTCGACTTTTCCCATTTAATAGGTTCTCCTATATTAATGGAAACCTTTTTAAAACGGGGGCGATGGATCTTCTTTGGTAAAACATCAAAGGAACCAATAATTCCAATTGGAACGATGGGAACGTTTGCCATGTTCGCTATCCTAACAGCGCCTTGCTTACCGGCATACATTTTTCCAGTCGGGGTCCTTGTTCCCTCAGGGTGAATACAAACAATTCCATCCTGTTTCAATAGTTTGATAATTAATTTTATAGTCCCTGTATCCGCTTCTCCTCGATCGACTGGAATACCACCAACAGCAAGATGGAACTTTTTCCAAAAGAGAGAGTTAAATGATTCCTTTTTAGTCATGGCATAAATCGGCTTATTACGATGTGTTTTTATTATAGACATAATGATATAGTGATCTAAATAGCTTGAATGATTAGCCGAAATAATATAAGAGCCATTTTTAGGCAAAGATTCTAAGCCTTTAATATCTTTAATAAAAATCTTTCCAACAATAGAACTGATAAGAGAGTGTAGGATTTTTTCTAACATATAGTCAGACTTCCTCTCATCCAAATACTAATTCTTTAGCTTCTTGCTTATCATATTTGAGTCGATATTCTTTTAGGGATTCGATTGTAATATACGGTAGATTGAACAGACTCTTCATTTCCATTAACTCCTCTTGTCGAGCCATCTTTCCATTGGGTGATATGATTTCAACAATAACGGCTGCTGCTTTGTATCCAGCTAATCTTGCTAAATCAGTAGAAGCCTCGGTATGTCCAGTTCTAGTCAAGACTCCGCCATCTCTAGCGGTTAAAGGGAAAATATGACCTGGTCGCAAAAGGTCTTCAGGGTGTGTTTCTTCATCAATTGCCACTTGAATGGTTTTGGCTCTATCCCAAGCAGAAATTCCTGTTGTTACTCCAAATTTCGGGTGAGCATCAATAGAAACGGTGAATGCTGTACGCATCGATTCTGTATTGTTTTGAACCATTTGAGGAATACCAAGCTTCCGTGCAATCTGTTCTTCCATCGGCATACAGACTAGACCCTTTGCTTGGGAAATCATAAAATTGATTTTTTCAGGCGTGATTAATTCGGCAATACCAACTAAATCTCCTTCATTTTCACGATCTTCATCATCAGAAACAATGATTAAACCACCATTTCCCATCACTTCTAATGCTGTTTCAACTGAATCAAATTTACCCATTCTTAACCCTCCTAGAATTTAGCGGGTGACTGGTCACCCATTTTATATTTAAAAAAATATATTCCTCTATTCTTGATCCTTACAATAGGTCAACCCATTCTTAATAAAATTTAGAATGTATTCAATCTTCTCGTCCGAATTTAATTCCCCGAGAAACGGCTTTGGTTGAATGCTTGGCAAGAGTAAAACAACCATCGATAAAATTAAGTAAGCTGATTCTGTTGGGTGAGAGGTATAGAATATCTTCTTTTTCACTCCTTCCTCAATAATGTCACATAAAGGTTGTTTGAGTTTTTCAAATATAGGAAATACCTCATCTGGAAAATCTGGATGGTTTTGAAATTGATATCGAGACCAAAGAATTATATATGGTAAGGATTCTTCTTCTAATTTGAAGAGAGACTCTATTACCATTTTAAGCTTTTCTAGTAAAGGCCCGTCATTCGTTTCAATCTCCTCAGAAGATTCATTGATCTTTTCAACCACTTTTTCCATTGTAGCTAGATAAAGATCCTTTTTCGTTTTGAAATAAAGATAGATTGAACCTTTCCCAATTCCTGACAGAGTGGCAATTTCATTAATATTTGAATTATCATATCCTTTATCTGCGAACTCTTTTGCTGCTATATCTAGGATGTGTTCCTTTTTCTTTAACTTTAAATCGCTCATACTTTTTCCCCTTCTAATGTGGGTGACCGGTCACCCATTTATATCTTAAACTAAATTATCAGAATATGTCAATGCTTTTATAATTAATTTAAACCATGAATAATTCTCTATTACTTTCAAGAGTATCTTTTAAAACAAGCAAGTTGCCTTTGACCTCGCTTTTAATTTTATTTTGCATAATATTAAATATCATGTTACTTGCACCCAATGGCGTAAGTTCCGCTTTATTTGTTAGCAATGTTACATCTCCACCCTTCGGCGTGAGTTCATACATCATCTTATATGAGAAATAATTACCCCTTGCTACAAACGATAATTTGCTCAATGGTATAAATTCTTCCACTGTTATTTCTTCTAATCCTTGCATACCTTGATTTCTCTTTAAAATATAACGAGAACCCACCACACCCTCGCTTGAGTGTGCTCTTGAGATACTTTCAACTGCATAATTCCAGGTAGAGAAGTTCTCCAACCTACCTAAAAAATCAAATACGTTTTGGATGTTTTTATTGATATTTAAGGAATTGCTAAATTGAATCAATGTGACTCCTCCTTAATATTTTAAATATAGATATTGCTGGTCTTTCTAAGAATTGCAGCTATTCTCAACTTCACTAATTAATCCTTTTAGTTTCTTTAAGGAGTCTTTAGCGTCTAGGGAATACACGTTGTTTTTCCCCATCTTATCCATTCTAATAATGTTAGATTCTTTCAAGATCTTCAAATGATGTGAAACTGCTGGCCGTGATAGCTCTGTTAGAGCGGTTATTTCACCAACGTTCAATTCCCCATTGCTAGCCAAAATAATAATAATGTCTTGTCTTACTGGATCACCTAATGCTTGCAATAATGTCAAATTCTCTCTAAACAGAGTAAGTAAAGATTCATTGCTAATTCATTTCACCTTCTTTCTTTTGTTTTATTGGTTTACAAGATTAAACCTATAAACATGTTATAACATATTCATTTTACAAAAAGCAAGTGGAATATGATGTTGATGATGACGATCTAGATGATTAATTTTAAATAGGTACGCATCTATTACAATAATGAAGACTGTTGTATGTTGAAAATACAACATTTTGTAGCTTTAGAATAAAGTTTGTAATTATTGCTTTAGCTTTAATAAGAAAATTGACCAGAATCTCTTAATAAAGGTCCTTTTTGTGTTAAGTAAATATGGTATACACTATAAATTGACAGACCAACTGACGTATGAATTGGCATACGTCAGTTGGTCTGTCATTTAATTAATATATACCTCAAAACGGAACCCTTTATCGGAATATCGAGGCTGCTTTCCTATGCAAATACTGGAGGAATGTCGCTATTCTCATAGCGATGGTCCAGGTCAACGAATTTATTATATTCCTTCACAAACGCAAGCTCGACCGTTCCTGTTGGGCCATTACGCTGTTTGGAAATAATGATTTCAATAATATTTTGCTTTTCCGATTCTTTATCATAATAATCATCACGATATAAGAATCCGACAATATCCGCATCTTGCTCAATACTACCAGATTCACGAATGTCGGACATCATTGGACGTTTATCTTGACGGGATTCAACACCACGAGAAAGCTGGGAAAGGGCGATAAGTGGAACCTTCAATTCCCGCGCTAATGCCTTTAATGCACGTGAGATTTCGGATACCTCTTGTTGGCGGTTTTCCTTTGAATTTACGCTTCCTTGGATTAGCTGTAAGTAGTCAATCATAATCATTCCGAGCCCATGCTCCTGCTTTAGTCGTCTGCATTTGGAGCGAATCTCACTCACGCGAACCCCTGGTGAATCATCGATATAGATTCCCGCGTTGGACAAGGATCCCATTGCCATCGTCAATTTACTCCAGTCGTCCGCCTGCAATTGCCCATTACGCAAACGTTGTGCATCAATATTTCCCTCTGCACAAAGCATCCGCTGTACAAGCTGCTCCGCACCCATCTCCAGACTAAATATCGCTACATTTTCGTCGGTATTTACTGCTACATTTTGCGCAATATTAAGGGCAAAAGCCGTTTTACCAACAGAAGGACGTGCGGCAATAATGATAAGGTCATTTGGCTGGAATCCGGAGGTAATCCGGTCTAGGTCTCGGAATCCTGTTGGAACGCCCGTCACATCGCCACTTTGCTGATGGAGCAGTTCAATATTATCATAGACATCAATTAAAACATCTTTAATATTTTTAAATGCACCTGTATTTTTCCGACCGGATACTTCAAGAATGTTCTTCTCTGCTTCATTTAACACATCTTCAACTTCATCTTCTTTTTCAAAGCTTGAAGTTACAATATCTGTTGCCGTACGAATTAACCGTCGTAATACAGACTTTTCTTCAACAATTTTGCAGTAATATTCAATATTGGCAGCTGTTGGCACACTTTCAGCCACTTGTGTCAGATAAACGACACCACCAACCTCATCGATCTGTTTCGCATCATTTAGATAGGATGTTACGGTCACGATATCGATTGGCTGCCCAAGATCAGAAAGACGCATCATTGCAGCGAAAATGCGCTGATGCCCTGCACGATAGAAGTCCTCCGGCAATAATATTTCCGAGGCAGTGGAAAATGCGGACGGCTCTAAAAATATCGCACCAATCACGGATTGCTCCGCTTCTAGATTATGTGGCGGTGTACGATCATTTCCCGATTGGCTCATTACTTTTCCTCCTTAAACCTGTTACATATTTAGAAGGCTAGAATCTAGCGCTAGTCTTTATATGACAGCATATCCTACAAAAACTGGAATAATTCAGTGAAGAACAGAAGAAATCGGCGTGAAAGCCGATTTCTTTTCCATGCACATTTGAATTTTATTCTTCGTCGAAACCAGTTTCGTATTTACTCTGCTACATGTACTTTAATCGAACCAGACACCTCTGGATGTAGCTTGATAGGAACCGTTGTATACCCTAGTGCTCGGATAGGCTCTTCTAATTCGATTTTCCGTTTATCTACTTTATATCCATGTTCTTTCTCTAATATATCTGCAATTTGCTTACTCGTAATCGATCCGAATAAACGACCACCTTCACCAGCTTTGGCCTTTATTTCTACTGTTAGGTCCGCTAGTTTATCTTTTAGGTTAATGGCTTCTTCCTTTTCCTTTTGTTCCACTTGCGCATCCTTACGCTTTTGTGCATCTAATATTTTCATATTGCCTGCTGTTGCTTCTTCAGCAATCTTATTCTTTAATAGATAGTTTCGTGCATAGCCATCCGATACGTTTTTTACCTCGCCTTTCTTACCCTTACCTTTTACATCTTTTAAAAAAATTACTCTCATTCTGATTCTCTCCCTTCAAAATATTCATGCAGAATGTCTTTTAAAAGCGCTTCTGCATCATCAATCGTTGTATCCTCTATTTGTGTTGCAGCATTGGTTAAATGTCCGCCGCCATTCATTTTCTCCATAATCACTTGCACATTAACATCGCCAAGTGACCTCGCACTTATTCCTATTTTACCATCATCACGCTCAGAAATTACGAATGATGCAGTAATACCAGTCAATGTTAACAAGGTATCTGCAGTTTGTGCAAGTAATACCGGTCCATAGGCTACACCATGATCAGCCTTTGCGATCGCAATAGTATTCCTATAAATTTCTGCATGCTCAATCAATTTACTGCGTTTTACATAAATATCTAAATCTACCTTTAAAAATTGCTGTACAAGCACAGTGTCCGCGCCTTTTGCACGGAGATAGGATGCTGCATCAAACGTTCTGGAACCCGTACGTAATGTAAAGCTCTTTGTATCAACGATAATCCCCGCTAATAATGCAGTAGCTTCGAGCATTTTTAACTTCTTATGGTTTGGCTGATACTCTAAGAGCTCTGTCACTAGTTCAGCTGTTGAAGATGCATATGGCTCCATATAAACGAGTGTCGGATTATCGACAAAGTCCTCGCCGCGACGATGATGGTCGATGACAACCTTGTATTCCGTTTGGTTAAGTAAACTAGCGTCAGCCACCATCGATGGCTTGTGGGTATCAACGACAACAAGTAAGGTCCGACTCGTTAATAGGCTTTCAGCTTCTTCCGGTTCAATAAAATGACTCCAAATCTCCTCATCACCTCTAAGTGCTTGAATGAGACGGTATACCCCAATATCTACATCATTCGAGTCAAAGACAATATAGCTATCGACATTATTACTCTTTGCAATATTTAATACTCCAATCGCTGCACCGACAGAGTCCATGTCAGGCGATCGGTGACCCATAATGATCACATTTTCGCTTGCTTTTACAAGTTCCTGCAGTGCATGGGAAATAACACGTGCACGCACCCTCGTACGCTTCTCCATCGGGTTTGTTTTACCACCATAGAAACGAACCTTCCCAACATCATCCTTGATCACTACCTGGTCGCCTCCACGTCCAAGTGCTAAATCTAGACTTGATTGTGCAAGCTCACCAAGTGCTGGTAGTGAGGCATCCCCAAGTCCAACTCCGATACTTAAGGTAATTGGGTTATTTTGCTCCGTAATTAATTCACGTACATCATCCAATACATCAAACCGAACATTTTCAAGTTGGGATAAGATTTCCTTCGTTCCGACAGCTAAGAATCTTTCCTGTGAAGTTCGTTTTAAATAGAGACCATAGTGATTCGACCACTTGTTTAATACCGATGTAACCTGTGAATTTAATTGGCTTTTCGCCGTATCATCCATGTTCTGCGTAATTTCCTCATAATTATCCAAAAATATAATAGCTAATATCGTTTGTTGATTGTGAAATAGCGTTTCTAACTCAATCTGTTCAGAACGATCCAGCAAATACAGTAACCGCTCTTCCCTTTTGACAATTGTCAAAAACTTAGATGTATTTACTTCGATTACAATTTCATTTTTATTTTCCTTTATCATTGGAATTAGCATTTCTGAAAGGATGTTGAGCGACTTTCCAACGATTGAATCGTCATCATCACTAAATTTGCTTAAATATGGGTTTGCCCATTCGATTTTATAATCCTCATTATATAATATAATTCCCAATGGCATTTCCAGTAATGCTTCATCCCCGACCTTTTTTATCCGATGGGAAATAGTAGAAATATATGCCTCTGTTTCTTCCAGCAATTTTCTTTCCCTAAAAAAGGTATAGTACAGAGAAGCAACTATAAGTACGGTCATAATTAGCCCTATTTGCCATTGGAAATACCATACAACGGCTAGTAATACAACTGCAAGGACGTATATTACCCATAGGTGACTACTGAATATTAGCTTCTTCTGATAATCAGGCATAGCAATCAGCTCCTCTTACTTACGTCTATCTTGTCCAAACTACTTTTCTTTTGTACGGCGCTCTCTTAATTTAAAGCCTATATCAATTATACCTAAGATCCTTACAAATGAAAGTAGAATTGGGATAAACAACGTAAAGACAACAGCTAAAATTGGAATTACCTTTGGCAATCCTTTATGTTGTGCGAAGAAGAAAATAAAAGAAAAACCTTGAATAATCATCAATGTCCCTGTTATTAATGATGCATTCTGTATCATAACAAATAACGTACTAGTATGATCGGTTTCGATAATAGAAAATAATAATACGATCATGTAAATCCATAATAAGGATGACGGAAATTGCAATTTGCGGAACGGTGGAAATCGTAATTTCCTCTTATATAATTTATTAATGAATTTATACCCAATCCATTGAACGAGGAATGCCAAGAAAACCACAGTTAATATCATAATTGCAGGAAGTAAATCAAACATCAACTCTATTTGCAGCTGAATTACTCTTTCCAATTCCTCTGTTTGTATCCCCTGTATGCCAAATTGTTCAATCATATCATTGCTCATTGACACGGATTGTTCAACGATTTCATTCATATCATTCATGACATTCACATCGAATACAACTTGTGTAAATACAAATATAAATAACATGCCAATAATGAACCCAAGTGTACCACGTGCGAGCGTCTCATAAGCCGATAAATTCTTAAAGATGGCATTTCCAATCATCATTCCACCTAGCCCCATTAAAATAACAACTGGTAATGAAAATACCGTAGTAAATAGCGCTGCTAACAGAATGGCCACGATAAACATCAATATAGAGGGCTTCCAATCATATCTAGCAGCATAAAGAATAAATGGAATTGGAAGTAGGATGGTAAATATCGGAATGAACAAGGAAAGAAGCATGATTACCATAAAAATAGCTAATAGTAGTGCCCCTTCTGTTATCTTTCTTGATTGATTCATTAAAGCACCTCACCAATTTATTTCGAAAATATTAGCGTACATTCAATTATTTTATGTATATTCTACTATGATAACACGGTTTATTAAGAAAAGCGTGTCGGATAATGTTGAAGGAGTATTTCCCAGGTAATAATTTGTCGATAGCTCGATGTGGTCTAGCATTTTCACACTTGCATATCTACTTAGAAAGCTAGGAGTCTGCATCGGTACAATTTTTCGTTAAGAACGTCTTAATTTATCATTCATTAAGGCTTTTTCCGCGAGCCTCTATTATAATAGGAAGTAGTATATGAATAAGGATGGAAAAACATGAGCTTTTGGAAAATATTTTTAAATAGTATCAAACTACCTAGCAAAAATGCAATGTTTAAGCTCAATCGAGTGGGAATGGACTTTACACTATTTTACATGTTTATTCTCCTATTTATTGTTTCTATTCCAGCACTTGTTGAGAGAATTGCGAACCCGGCTGGAATCGGCTTGGAGATGAATCACATTTTCACTGTTATCTATTTCTTTATCTTTTATTATCTGCCAATGACCCTTATCGTACTTGGCTGTATTTCCTTTGTTGCATCTATTGGCACATTTATCGCCAAGCTAATGCAAAGAAAACTGCGCTATGCGATCATTTGGAAGTTGATTTCCTTTACAACAACAATACCGTTATTAGTGTATACCGTTATATCCTTCGTTTATTCCGTTAGTACGATTTACTTATTACTGGCACTTACTTTTTGCATCATTTTACTAATTATCATGATTTCCCAATATCCAAAGCGAAGGATACGTTCTTAGTGAGTAAAAGCGCTGGAGCTGGAGCTGGACGTGGCTGTTTTTGGTAATTAAGTTATCCACAGCATCCAATTTTATAGTTTCCTAAGCAATTAAAAAACCTCTAAACCAAGCATATTGCCTAGTTTAGAGGTTTCTTCCTATTACTCAGCTACGAATGGTAATAATGCCATTATGCGAGCACGCTTGATTGCTATTGTAAGTTTACGTTGATATTTTGCTGATGTTCCAGTTACACGACGAGGAAGAATTTTTCCACGTTCTGAAATGAAACGTCTTAGTAAATCAACATCTTTATAGTCAATATGCGTAATTCCGTTTGCTGTAAAGTAACATACTTTACGACGTTTAGCACGTCCACGACGAACTCCTGCCATTGAATATTCCTCCTTTTAAATTATAAAGGAAGTTCAAAGCGCTGATAACCTATTTGAACTGCCCTTTTAGAATGGTAAATCATCATCTGATATATCGATAGGCTCTCCATTATTTTTAAATGGGTCCTCAAAATTATTGTTTTGATTTTGGTTTTGGTTTTGTTGAAATTGATTTTGATTTTGGTTTTGATTCTGATTTTGATACTGATTTTGATCTTGTCGATATCCTGAAGTATTATTTTGTCCTCTGTCTCCTGAAGAAGAACTTTTAGATTCCAAAAATTGCACACTTTCAGCAACAATCTCTGTTACATATACTGTTTTACCGTCTTGACCTTCATAGCTACGTGTTTGTACACGGCCATCGACACCAATCAAATTACCTTTTTTCATATAATTTGCCAGGTTCTCAGCTGGTCTACGCCAAACAACACAATTAATAAAGTCTGCTTCACGGTTTCCTTCCTGATTAGAGAAAGGGCGATTCACTGCAATATTAAAGTTAGCAACTGCTACTCCAGTCGGTGTATAACGTAAATCAGGATCCCTCGTTAACCTGCCAACAAGTACGACACGATTTAACATCAGAACCACTCCTTATTATTGTTCATCTACTCGAATTGCAATATGACGAATAATGTCCTCAGAGAACTTAGCTAGGCGATCAAATTCATTTACTGATTTTTCATCTCCACCGAAGTTAATGATTACATAATATCCATCACGGTAGTCATTGATTTCATATGCAAGACGTTTCTTGCCTTTTTCGTCAACTTTTTCAATCTCCGCACCATTATCAGTTAAAATTCCGTTAAAACGTTCAATCAAAGCTGTTTTAGCGTCCTCTTCAATGTCTGGGCGGATGATGTACATGATTTCGTATTTTCTCATCCGTTACACCTCCTTTTGGTCTTAGCGGCTCTTATTTACTAACGTTATTTACTTGTCCTCGATAAGAGCAAGGAGTAAAATTAATTACTCACAATAAATTATTATACCAAATCATTTGTTAGAAATCAAGCATTCGAGAGATCCTTTTTCGTTATACAAATCAGGTTAGCATATATCCTTGTCCTAATTATTCCTGGGCCACGTCCAGCTCCAGTGCCCAGCGACTAGCGCGACTTCCCTCACCTCCGTATGATAAGTCAACATCGACTCCCTTTGGTCGTCGTGTTTCCTTTATCTCCTACGTTTCAGTCCAGTCCGTACGTCACTAAACAGGCACTTCCGCTTTTGAGTTTATACATTGAAACGGAAATGAATGACATCGCCATCTTGTACAATATATTCTTTTCCTTCTAAACGGACTTTCCCCTTTTCACGTGCATGTGCCATTGTGCCAGCATCTAGGAGATCCTCATAGGAAACTGTTTCTGCCCGAATAAATCCACGTTCAAAGTCTGTATGAATAATTCCTGCAGCTTGTGGTGCCTTAATCCCCTTCTTGAACGTCCAAGCACGTACTTCCTGTTCGCCTGCTGTAAAATAAGTAGCCAAGCCTAAAAGGCTATAAGAAGCTTTAATTAGCTTATCTAGGCCAGATTCGGCAATTCCCAAGTCTTCTAGGAACATCGCCTTTTCATCTGGTTCCAGTTCAGAGATTTCCTCTTCGATTCGCGCACAAATAACAATGACTTCTGCATTTTCCTTTGCAGCAAAATCTTTTACTTTTTGGATATTCTCATTGGAATCATGATCGGCAACCTCATCTTCTGCAACATTTGCTACATACAATGTTGGTTTACTCGTTAATAAATGTAGTCCTTTGACAATTTTCCACTGATCTTCCGTAAATTCTAATGCTCTTACTGGCTTTTCATCTTCTAATCCTGCTTTTACCTTTTCAAGAACATCGAACTCCTGTACGGCAACTTTATCCTTCTGTCTTGCTAGCTTTTCGACTCGCCCAAAACGTTTGTTCACCGATTCTAAGTCAGCTAAAATCAACTCAAGATTAATGATTTCAATATCATCAATTGGATCGACTTTCCCTGATACATGTGTGATGTTCGGATCAACAAAACAACGCACCACTTGGCAAATCGCATCTACTTGACGAATATGAGAAAGGAACTGGTTTCCGAGTCCTTCCCCTTTACTTGCACCTTCAACAATACCAGCTATATCGGTAAATTCAAATGCAGTTGGCACCGTCTTCTTCGGTTTTACTAATTCTGTTAATTTATCTAAACGATCGTCTGGGACTTCTACAATACCTACATTCGGATCAATGGTAGCAAATGGATAGTTTGCTGCTTCTGCTCCAGCCTGTGTAATTGCATTAAATAGCGTGGATTTCCCAACGTTTGGAAGCCCAACAATTCCTGCTGTCAATGCCATGTAAACTTTCACTCCTTAAGGATTCTTTCATCTGAACGCGTTCGTTAGTCTCATTATAGTTACTACTATAAAAAAAGACAAATACATAAAAAGCAAAAATAGGCAGTAAAACGATACCTATTTTTGCTTTATACCATATCAAAATATCATTATCTGCTTCTATTTTATCATTTTGGAGCACTTTTCGTCTATGTTTATTATTTTTCCACTATTTTTCTTCGGCTTTTTCAAGTACCTTTTTCATCTTCTTCGCAAAATCTCTTCTCGGTATCATAACACTATGGTCGCAGCCTTGGCATTTAATGCGGATATCCATTCCCATACGGATAATTTTCCATCGATTTTCTCCACATGGATGAGGCTTCTTCATTTGAACGATATCATTTAATCCAAATTCCTTTTCTTCCATCGATGTTTCTCCTCTTTTTACTCCTATTATAGCCTAAAATAGAATTACTTGCTTCTTCATTTTAAATTATTTATGTTAAATAACCCTGTATAAAATTGAAAATTACCAATACAATCACTATTTACGTCTATCTACATTATTCCAAACTGGATACAAGAGCAATCGGGTTAGTACATATAAATTTAATATGCCGTAAATTGGGTAAGTATAGCTAATTAAAGTTGAAAAGCCAATTGCGGTTAATGGAACCATTACAATTAATAATAGAATCACAATGGAGACAAACGACAGCTTGAAGTATTCATGGATACGACTTACTATTCCAAGAATCCCTGCTGCTGCAGTTTTAAAAATAGCTAACCATAGAAGGATGGACATAATAATCATGACAATAGCGGGATAATGCTTCAATATCGCAAATAAGGGAATTTCATATAAAACAATTACCTGTTCAATTTGGATTAAACTATTATTGTAAATGTAGGAAATAACCCCAAGAATCACACCACTACTAACACTAGCGATGACAATTTCCTGTCTTGAGCTAATTTTATTTCCAATTGCCCCAATAACAGCAATGATTGGCAAAAGGTTTAAGGCTGTAAAAGGAAATGCGGCCATCCAATTATCTTGCTCATGGATATGAGAAAACAATGTAAGGTTTTGATCTACCAAAAATTTAATAAGCACAAGCAAGAGTCCAACAATTAAGATTGGTACAACAACCTGATTCATTGATAATAAGCCATTTATCCCATTTAAAAATATTAAAATTAATGCAATTACCATGATGCCGATTCCTAACCAATTTGGCAGATTAAACGCTTGTCCAGTCGCACCACCACCTGCGATCATCACAACGGTTATTGTGAATAAGTAAATCAAGATCATGACATCATAAAATCCTGTTAACCGCGCACCAACAATATCTTTTAACACTGGTATATAATGGGTAGACCTTCTAGAATAACTGATATTCATAATGACCATACAACCAATCGTAAAGAAGATTGCAACTAAAAGAATAGCTAGTCCACTTCCATGTCCAAAAAACTCCCATATTTCTCTGCCAGAGGTATATCCAGCACCAATCGTTGCACCAATGATTAAAGACATCCACTTAAATCCTGCTCTCCACATCATCTTTCCTCCAGTATTTTTAATATTCATGTATAGAAAGATATAAAAATCCGTATACTATACCAATATGTTTGTGGAGGATAAGCTATGAATCTAATAAATCGATTTGGAAATAATAATGAATCTTTTCGTATGCTCCATACAGATCCAATTTTATTTGAAACAATTGGCGAAAAAATTATTTCTTGGCTGCCTAATTCCGCACGCGAGTATGTTATTGTCTGCATTGGTACTGATCGTTCAACAGGAGATGCCCTTGGACCATTGGTTGGCAGCTACCTAGATGAGATGCGACCAAGACATATGACCATATACGGGACGCTTCATGAACCTGTCCATGCAACCAATTTAACGGAATCCATGATGATGATTAATGAAGCACATACAAATCCGTTTATTATTGCCATTGATGCCTGTTTAGGTAAGAATACGTCAATCGGCCAGATTATTACGGGAACTGGGCCGCTCAAGCCTGGGGCTGCTTTAAACAAGCCACTCCCAGAGGTAGGCAATTTACACATAACAGGAGTAGTAAATATAGGTGGATTTATGGAATACTCTATTTTGCAAAATACACGACTGTCGATTGTTGTTGATATGGCAAAGCAAATTGCTGCGATATTAGATCATATTGACCAAAGACTAACGGCGACTGACACGATTCCTGCTGTTGTCTCGATGCAAAAGCGCAATAAAAGGAATATGATTTAACTATCAAATGCATTGCATGTAACTCACTTACTAGTAGATACTTATTAAAAGGATGATATTTTATTAAAGTTAAGAACTGCTAATACGCTCATCAAAAAATCGATTGTATGCCGAGTTATTTTTGATAGTTTTATGTCGATATAAAGTGCGAACTAGTTTAATGTGCTAAGGGCTCTCGGACCAGTCGTTCCAGAAATACACTGCGTGCATCTTAGGGGAGCTGGTGAGCCTACTCGCGCTATCGCGCTTCATAGTCTCACCTAGGCTCTTCTTCCCGCGGAAAGCGACTCTGTCCGGAGCGAAAATCAACTTTGCTCCTACTTAGTAAGCAGTTTATTTAAATTACGAACTAATCAATAAAGGCCACCAAGTCTTAATACACTTGATGGCCTTTATTCTGCCTAACAATCAATTCCCATTACAATAGCTGATAAATATAATAAATGATTCCTACCGTCACAATCGAAGGTAGAAGATTGCCAATGCGGATATTTGTGATCTTAAGCAGGTTCAATCCGATTGCAAGAACGAGTAATCCTCCGACAGCCGTTACTTCGACAATTAGACCATTTAAGAAAGCCTCTGGCAGCCACTTCTCAATTTGCGTGGCAAATAATGCGATTGCCCCCTGATATAGAACTACAGGAACGACAGACAAAATGACTCCAAATCCTAATGTTGTCGTTAACACCAATGCAGTAAATCCATCAATGACACCTTTCGTAATGAGCACTTCATGATCCCCGCGAATTCCACTATCTAATGCGCCAATGATTGCCATTGCACCGATACAAAATATCAATGTTGCAGTGATAAAACCTTGAGCAATACTAAAGTTATCATTCGTCGTTGTAAACTTGCTGCCAATCCAATTTCCAAGACGATTTAAACCCTCTTCTAAATGGATAAATTCTCCAATAACCGCCCCAGATAATAAGCTTAACAGTACGATAATGATTTGATCGGTTGCAATCGCCATTTGTAAACCTATTAACATAACCGCAAGCCCTATTCCATGCATCACTGTTTCCTTATAGCGCTCTGGTATTTTTGTAAAAAAGAGTCCAAGTACACTACCAATGATAATTAATGCTCCATTTATTAATGTTCCAAGCAACACCATCGTTCTAACGCCATCCTTTGCCAGACTTTCTACATATCATACCATTATAATGTTTCACGTGAAACATTTTGCCGAATTTTCTCCCCGAGGTCCTTTAAAACAAAATCTTATTCTCCAATTTAAACTAACAACTGCGCTTATCATTTATTGAAATCGGAGAAATAAAAAACTGACGGCAGCTTTGACGTCAGTTTCAATTATTAATCCCGATTACTTCTCTAGCACTTCTAAAATACGTTCAAGATCATCATCTGAGTAAAACTCAATTTCAATTTTCCCTTTGCGTTTTCCACGTTGAATCGTTACTGCTGTACCTAGGTAATCTCGCAAGGTCGATTCCCTTTCCTGTAAAAAGACGTCCTTTTTTGCTTTTTCCTTCTTTTGCACAGGATTTTCATTTAATACTACGATTAACTTCTCAACCTGTCTCACATTTAACTTTTCTTGACGTATCTTATTTACCAATGGAAATAATCGGCTCTTATCTTTTAAACCTAATAATGCTCGTCCATGCCCCATGGATAATTCGCCATTGTTAATATATGCAATAATTTGATCCGGTAATGAAAGTAAGCGTACAATATTTGCAATATGTGAACGGCTCTTTCCTAATCGTTTGGATAGATCTTCCTGTGTTAACGTTAACTCTTTCATAAGATTCGCATATGCATGTGCTTCTTCTATTGGTGTTAAATCTTCTCTTTGCAAGTTCTCTAACAATGCAAGCTCCATCATTCGTTCATCGGACATCTCTTTTACAACTGCTGGAACCGTCTGAAGCCCTGCTTCCTTTGCTGCACGATAACGTCTTTCCCCAACAACTATTTCGTAGCCTTTAATACTTTTACGAACAATGATTGGTTGAATGATTCCATGTTCAAGAATGGACTGTTTCAATTCTTCAATTGCATCTGCATGAAACGTTTTTCTTGGTTGATATGGATTTGCTCTGCATTCCGTGATAGCAATTTCTTGAATTGATTCATTTTCTTCCTTTTCTATCTCAGGAAAAAAAGCATTGAGTCCCTTACCCAACCCTTTCGCCACTTGCCATCACTTCCTTTGCTAATTCGAGATAGACTTCTGCACCTTTCGACTTTGGATCATACGTAATAATCGGTTGACCATGGCTAGGTGCTTCCCCAAGTCTTACATTTCTCGGAATAATTGTATGATACACTTTATCCTGGAAATACTTCTTAACCTCATCAATTACTTGAATCCCTAAATTCGTTCTTGCATCTAGCATTGTTAGCAAGACACCTTCGATCATCAATGTCTTATTCAAATGTTTTTGCACTAATCGAATCGTATTTAATAATTGACTTAATCCTTCGAGAGCGTAATATTCACATTGAACTGGAATAATTACGGTATCCGAAGCTGTAAGTGCATTTAACGTTAATAATCCCAATGATGGAGGGCAATCTATAATAATATAATCATACGAATCTTTAAGACTATCTAATGCTCGTTTCAAACGAATTTCCCTTGAAATAATGGGTACGAGTTCAATTTCAGCACCTGCTAATTGAATAGTCGCAGGGATAATATCTAAATTATCTAATTCTGTTGAAATAACTACTTCTTCAGCGGGCAAATCTTCGACAAGCACATTGTAAACACAATTACTTACATCTGCTTTATTGATGCCGACCCCACTCGTTGCATTTCCTTGTGGATCCGTGTCTACTAATAATACCTTCTTGCCCAAATATGCTAGACAGGCACTAATATTTACGGATGAAGTTGTCTTCCCTACGCCACCTTTTTGATTAGCGATGGACATTATTTTTCCCATGTTGACACCTACCTAAACTATATACCTTCTATTCTATCACTATTTACATCCTAACGACTATTAATTTCGTTTAATTTAACAGATAATAATTGCAAATTTTGTTCATTACGAAAATGCAGACTAAATTTCTACATCGTTATACTAAAATGTCCATCTTTTGAAAAGATGGACATCACATGAATATATATTTTATTATATCGATTTACTTCTTAGGTATTTTAATTGTAATTTGGTAATAATCGTCAAGCTCTTCTTCATCAGACTCGACCTTTAATCCTGTATTCGACACCATATTTAGGGACTCTCGAATGGTGTTCATTGCGATTCGAATATCTTTATTTATTCCTTTTCGCTTTGGACGCTTCTTCTTTTCAGCTGCATTGACTTCTGTCATTTTTTCAATTCGCTCTTCTGTTTGTTTCACATTCAATTCATTTTCTATGATAAATTGTAAAACCTTTAATTGCTTTTCTGGATCTTTCAACTTTATTAATGCCCGTGCATGTCGTTCTGTAATCCATTTATTTAATAAAGCATCTTGCACTTCTTCAGGTAACTTCAATAAACGCAATTTATTTGCAATCGTCGACTGATTTTTACCAAGTCTTTGCGCTAGGGCCTCTTGAGTTAACGAATGTAGCTGTAAAAGTTCTGCATATGCATGTGCCTCTTCAATTACTGTTAATTCCTCCCGCTGCAAGTTTTCAATTAAGGCAACCGAGGCTGTTTCCGCATCGGTCATTTCCCGAATGATCGCTGAAATTTGCTCTAACTCTAATGATTTAACTGCGCGAAGTCTTCGTTCACCTGCAATAACCTCATATTTATCATCATCCATTTTTCTGACAATAATTGGTTGAATCATGCCATGGGTTCGAATCGTTTGTGCTAATTCTTTAATTTTATCCTCATTAAATATTGTTCTCGGTTGAAAGCGATTAGGTACAATATCGGTTACAGGAAGCTGAATCACTTCATCCGGAAGATAGTCCACTTGTTCTGTTGGAGGAGTTTTATCCCCTTTTCCAAATATCCGATTAAAAGGATGCACCACTATCTGACACCACCTTTATATGCTTGACTAAAAAATTATCTATGTATAAAAGCGCAAGCGCCCGTTTGAGCTGTGTACGGAGGTGAGGGAAGTCTCGCTGGGCGCTGGAGCTGGACGTGACCAACTCTGGCAATATAATTGTATAGATTATTTTTTTTACTCCCTTTATCTATGTAAAAATTGTTCCACGTGAAACAATTTCAAGTAAACACTATTTTCTATCTTTATATTACCATATTCCAACTTAGAAGAGTATCACTAGAGAAATAAAACTTTTAGTGGTACCGTTATTCGATTGGCGTCTTATTCGGTGTACCTGCTTTTCTCGGATATTTTTTTGGTGTCTTTCGCTTTTTAACGACGATAACGATGGAACGTTCACTTTCTTCCTGTGGCAATGTAAACGTATATGTGTTGGCAATTTCCCCACCTAGAACTTCAATTGCTTGCATGCCATTTTCCAATTCCTCATCTGCCTGGGCGCCCTTCATCGCAATAAACACGCCATTCTTTTTAACCAATGGAAGGCAAAGTTCACTCAAAACAGACATTCTTGCTACTGCTCTAGCTGTGACAATATCAAATGATTCACGGAAATCACTATTCTTCCCAAAGGTTTCTGCGCGATCATGATAAAAAGCTACATTTGTTAATTCAAGCTGTGCTGCTAATTGGTTTAAAAAGCCAATTCGTTTTTGTAAGGAATCAACAATGGTCACCTTTAGTTGAGGAAAGCAAATTTTAAGGGGAATACTTGGGAATCCTGCACCTGCACCAACATCACAAATGGATAGCTCTTTTGTAAAATCATAGTAAAAGGCAGCGGAAATAGAGTCATAGAAATGCTTCAAATATACATCTTCCTCTGAAGTTAATGCAGTGAGATTAATTTTCTCATTCCATTCCACCAAAGTATGATAATAGGTAGCAAATTGTTCAAGCTGTTTTGAATTCAATTCAATGCCCTTTTCCTTTAAAGCCATTTCAAATTGTTCTGGATTCATAGGTAGAATATCTCCTTTAAGATTAGTACGAAACACGATATTAATTAGTAAATATCCCTTTGTATCCAGTCCTTTAAACCAAATACAAAGGGAATTCATAAGGTACTTTTCTATTATTACAGATTCTTGATGTTGTATCCAGTTCTAGCGATTGGAGAAGCTCCCCTCACCTCTAATCACTGGTTGATTATTCGTTAATTTGCAACCCTTGCAATCTGGCCTTGTTCAATATAAATAAGCAAGATGGAAATATCAGCTGGATTTACGCCAGAAATTCTAGATGCTTGCCCAAGTGATAGTGGATGAATTTTCTTCAATTTTTCTCTTGCCTCTGTTGCAAGACCACTAATAGCATCATAATCGATGTTTTCAGGAACCTTCTTATCTTCCATCTTTAACATACGGGCTACTTGTTCATTTGCCTTCTTAATATATCCTTCATACTTCACTTGAATGGCAACTTGTTCCTTTTGCTCATCCGTTAATTCAGGATTTGTCTCAATCATTTTTTCAATTGAATCATAGCTAAGCTCTGGACGTTTTAATAGATCATATGCCTTCGCCGCCTCTTTTAAAGGTGCAGCATTCGCTTCCTCCATCACCTTATTAACCAATTCATTTGGTTTAATCATGATTTTACTCAAGCGTTGCTTTTCTTCTTCCACCAATTGCTTCTTCTCAAGAAATGAATTGTACCGTTCTTCCTTGATTAATCCAAGCTCATGACCAATTTCTGTTAAGCGTAAATCTGCATTATCATGGCGAAGCAATAAACGATATTCCGCACGTGATGTTAATAAACGATAAGGTTCATTCGTTCCCTTCGTTACTAAATCATCGATTAAAACACCGATATAGGCTTGTGAGCGATCTAAGATAACCGGTTCTTTTCCTAGAACTTTTGCAGCAGCATTAATTCCAGCCATAATCCCTTGACCTGCCGCCTCTTCATATCCAGATGTTCCATTTAATTGTCCTGCAGTAAATAGTCCAGGAATTTTCTTGGTTTCCAGTGTTGGCCATAACTGTGATGGTACAACAACATCATATTCAATTGCATAACCTGGACGCATGATCTGTGCATTTTCCAATCCAGGAATGGTTTTAATAATTTCATTTTGGACGAACTCTGGTAAGGAAGTTGATAGTCCTTGGACATAGACCTCTTCTGTATCTCTTCCTTCTGGTTCAAGGAAAATTTGATGGCGGGGTTTGTCACTGAACCGAACGATTTTATCCTCAATCGATGGGCAGTATCTTGCACCCGTACCACGTTTCACACCAGAATACATCGATGATAAACTTAAGTTATCATTGATCACTTTATGTGTGAATTCATTCGTATATGTTAACCAGCATGGAAGCTGATCGACGATTTGCTCCGTTGTTTCATAAGAAAATGATTTAGGATTCTCATCCCCTGGTTGGATTTCTGTTTTTGAATAATCGATGGAATGGCTAATCACACGTGGCGGGGTTCCCGTTTTGAAACGTGTAAGCTCAAATCCAAGCTCCTCTAAATTCTTAGACAGCTTCAGTGATGGACGTTGGTTATTCGGTCCACTTTCATATTCAACATTTCCCATCAAAACTTTCCCACGCATAAACGTACCAGTTGTAATAATAACAGCATCTGCAAAATAAGATGCTTTGGTTTCTGTAACGACACCTTTACATATGCCATCCTCAATGATTAATGAATCAACCATTCCTTGTCTTAACGTTAGGTTTCCCTCATTTTCAAGAATGCTCTTCATTTCCTTCATATATAAGGTTTTATCGGCCTGTGCACGTAATGCTTGTACGGCAGGTCCTTTACCTGTATTTAACATCCGCATTTGAATGTAAGTTTTATCAATTACCTTCCCCATTACACCACCAAGTGCATCCACCTCACGTACGACAATCCCTTTTGCAGGACCACCAATGGATGGATTACATGGCATAAAAGCAATCATATCTAAATTTAATGTTAGCATTAACGTCTTCGCGCCCATTCGTGCTGCTGCGATACCGGCTTCTACACCTGCGTGTCCCGCGCCAACAACGATTACATCATAATGTCCAGCATTATATGTTGTCATTTTCATTTATCCTTCCTATTATTGTATCAAATTTTACTTTTACAATTTCTGTGACGTGTTAAGCCACGTCCAGCTCCAGCGCCCAGCGACTAGCGAGACTTCCCTCACCTCCGTACGATAAGTCAACATCGATTCCCTACGTTCATCGTGTTTCCTTTATCTCCTGCGGCTCAGTCCAGTCCGTACGTCGCTAAACGGGCGCTTACGCTTTTGCTTTACTTTCCTAAACAAAATTGTGAAAATAACTGGTCTATAAGGCTATCACTAGCAGTATCTCCAACAATTTCACCTAATAACTCCCATGTTCGTGTTACATCTATTTGTAAGATATCGATAGGCATCCCTATCTCTATCCCTTCCATTGCGTCCTCTAACGCATTACTTGCTTGTTTCAGCAAGTTAATATGTCTAACATTCGATACATAAGTCATATCACCAGTATCTAGTTCTCCTTCAAAAAACGTATCCGCAATCGCGCTTTCCAATACATCTACCCCTTCCTCTTCGATTAGAGAAGTGGATACAATTGGCCGAGTGCCTGCAAGTTGTTTCACTCTATCTAAATCTAGCTTCTGTGCTAGATCTGTTTTATTAATAATGACGATATAATCAAGCCCCTCGATTGCTGAAAACAGCTTCTCATCTTCTTCTACTAATACATCATTATAATTTAGTACAAATAGAATGAGATCCGATTCCTTCAATACTTGTCTTGACCGTTCTACACCAATTTTCTCAACAATATCTTCTGTTTCGCGAATTCCTGCAGTATCAACTAACTTTAGCGGAACGCCCCGAACATTGACATATTCTTCAATAACGTCCCTCGTCGTTCCAGGTACATTCGTTACAATTGCTTTATCTTCCTGAACAAGGGTGTTCATTAAAGATGATTTTCCGACATTTGGTCTGCCAATAATCGCCGTTGCTAGACCTTCACGCAAGATTTTCCCTTGCTTCGCAACACTAAGGAGTTTCTCAATTGCAGCATGAACCTCTTTTGTCTTCGTTCGCATCATTTCATGTGACATTTCCTCGACATCATCATACTCAGGATAATCAATGTTTACTTCAACCTGGGCAACGGTTTCCAATAAATCCTGACGCAACTTCTGAATTAATCCAGAAAGTCTACCATCCATTTGTTTTAAAGCAACATTCATCGCTTTATCTGTCTTTGCACGGATTAAGTCCATTACAGCTTCTGCTTGCGAAAGATCAATTCGACCATGCAAAAATGCTCGCTTCGTAAATTCACCAGGTTCTGCCAGCCTTGCACCATTGCTCAATACAATTTCCAACACACGCTTTACAGCGGTCATTCCACCATGGCAATTTATTTCGATTATATCTTCGCGGGTAAATGTCTTAGGTGCACGCATGACAGAAACCATTACTTCATCCGCAATTTCATTAGTTTCTGGATTTATTATTTTACCATAATTAATCGTATGTGTATCAACCTCTTGCAGATTTTTACCATTGAAAATTTTACTAGTAATCGAAACAGCCTCTGGTCCACTCAAACGAACGATTGCAATTGCACCTTCCCCGATTGGAGTTGATATTGCAGTAATTGTATCTGTCTCCATCCGTTACACCTCCTACATTTTTCCATCATTTATCTATATCAATTTCACATTGAATAATTTTATTGTCACTAACAAATTAGGATAACATATTTCTATAAAAAAATAAACTTATCCACAAGAAAAATTATTTTTCAAATATCAAAACCAATTATCAACATGTGGATAATTGGTTTTCCGTTTCGATTTACAAACAAATAAATGGATCTTGTTCTATAACAAGATCCATTTATCACATCATCTTTATTTTGTAATATACTATATTACTTTTCTTTATCTTCTTGTTTTTCCTTCTGATCAATCGTTCCATCTGATAGTGTATCCGAAACTTGCTTATGCGTTTCTGCTAATCCTTTTGACGCTTCATCATTCTTATCCTGATTATTCCGGTCAAATATTTTCTCAGCGACATCTTCCACTTTCTTCTTAGCCATTTCAAATCCCTCATTTCACTATTTGTATTCCCGCTTAAAACATTAGATAAACGCATTAAGAATGAGAAACGTTAGTTGCTTTTAGAGGAGGTAACGGATAAGTTGATATAAAGTGCCAACTAGTGACAATTATTATTGGAGTAAGAGAACAGTTTCTTTTCGGCGCAAACCTACAATCGATAGTTAGTGAAGAGAATCACTCTCTCATCATATATTAGATAATAATTGCACAAACCAATCGAAGTGTTTTTTCGGAGCGACTGGCCAGAGAGCATTTGATAATCAAGTTTTGTCTTACTCTATCTAAATAACGACAATTGATAAAAAACAAGCAAACAAAAAACCTTAGAGAGTCTCTAAGGTTTTATAACAATGTGACGATGTGGTTCGTCCCCGTCCGAATAAGTCGATACCGACTGGTGATGCTGCAGCTTGCTATGAATAATTTTCCGCTCGTAAGCTGGCATTGGCTCCAGGGCAACCTTTTTATTAAGTCTAAGTGCCTTATCCGCCATTCTTAATGCTAACGTTTCAAGCGTTTCTGCTCTTCTGCTGCGATAGCCTTCTGCATCTAATGTTACGGTATAGTAGGCTTTGTTATCCTTATTTAGAACAAGATGGGTCAAATATTGAAGGGCATTTAATGTTTGTCCACGTTTGCCTATAAGTAAGGCAATGTTCTCCCCACTTAAGTCAAAAGTGATATCATTTCCTTTAACCTTCATTGCAATGTCAACATTTAAATTCATTTTACGTGTAATTTCTTTAAGATATTTTTCTGCTTCGACAATTGGATCTTTAGCAAGGCTTACTTTTACAATGGCACGCTTTGCACCAAATATACCAAGTAATCCCTTTTTTCCTTCATCAATAATCTCAACTTCGACTTGATCGCTCGTGGTGTTTAACTGCTCTAATGCTGATTGGACCGCTTCTTCAACTGTTTGGCCGCTAGCAGTTATTTGTTTCACTTTTTGTCTCCTCCAGTACTACTCATCATTGGTTTATTAATCAATAATGTTTGAATAACCATAAAGATATTACCAGTTACCCAGTATAATGCAAGTGCTGCTGGGAAGAAAATAGCAGTAACCCCGATCATGATTGGCATCATGTAAAGCATCATTTTCATTTGCATAGCCATTTGTGGATTACTATTCACTGACGAATTCGTCGACATCATAAGCTTTTGCTGTAAGAATGTAAATCCAGCAGTTAAAATCGGCAAAATATAGTATGGATCCGGTGAACCAAGTTCAAACCATAGGAAGCTATAAGAGTTAATTTCACTTGTACGCCTAATCGCATGGAATATCGCAAGCATGATTGGCATTTGTATAAGAATAGGCAAACACCCGGCAAGTGGATTCACATTATGTTCCTTCATTATCTTCATTGTTTCTTCTTGTAATTTCTGCTGTGTCTTCTGGTCCTTCGAGCTGTATTTCGTCTGAACCTCTTTTAGCAGTGGTTGTACCTCTTGCATCGCTTTTGAACTTTTTAATTGTTTAATATTTAATGGCATTAAGATTAACCGAATAATAATCGTAACAATAATAATTGATAAACCATAACTATTATTAAATGTTTCGGCTATATTAATAATTACCCATGAAAGTGGATAGACAAATATAGTATTCCAAATTCCTTCACTTTCCGAGGTAATTGGTTGATCAATTTCCGTACAACCAGAAAGTATCGCTACTAACCCGATTAAGATTAAGAGCAGTAAATACTTTTTACGCAATTGTTTTCCTCCTTAACTCTAAAAACTCATTCTATCAGCTATTTTAGCTTAATTTAATTCGTGTAGCTATCCTAAACTAATCTCCATTGGTACTTTTTAATAAATGTTCTTTATATAATAGATGTGCTACACTTTTCTTTATTTCCGTAAACTCCATATCCTTCGTAGGTTGACGGGCAATAATTACAATATCATGAGGGTATAAGATGCTATCATTTAGCTCTTGAAAGGCCTGGCGCAAATAGCGCTTGATTCGATTCCGTGTTACAGCGTTTCCAATCTTTACCCCTACAGATAAACCAACGCGAAAATGTTCTTGATCTTGCTTCTGCACATAGTATATAACAAGCTGCCGATTTGCAAAAGACTTTCCTTTTTTAAAAACATGTTGAAATTCTGTATTCTTCTTTATTCTAAATTCCTTTTTCATTCTAATCACCTTTTCTAAGAGATAAGAAAGGATATTCTAGTCTCCCTTCACTCTACTTAGGTCTTATCAGGCACTCCCTAGTTGCATTTATACCTTCATATCTACCAAGCATAACCATATCTTTACGTAAATATGTATTGATTAATATAGACACTAACAAGCCTTTTATATAATGATGCAGGAAGGAAAATAGCGAGACTTCCTTCCTGCAGAAAACGTTCATCAACGTAAAAAAACCACTGACGCTTCAGTGGTCTTATGCAGATAATACTTTTCTTCCTTTACGACGACGACGCGCAAGAACTTTACGTCCATTTGCAGTACTCATACGTGAACGGAAGCCATGTACCTTTTTACGTTTACGATTATTTGGTTGAAATGTTCTTTTCATTTATATTGCACCTCCCCAAGGGATCTAAATATCCACTTAAGCATACTTATTATTATCACTGCACCCGACATTCTAAATAATTATACGTAAAACTTCCCCTATCTGTCAACTTCCTTTTTAATAAATATAACAAGGGATCCAAATTATCCGATGAACATTCCGGCTCTAGTGCTAAATTTCTAGCGCGGTTTTCCTTGTCTAATTACTACCCAAAAAAAATTATCCACACCAGTTGTGAACTAATTTTCGACAGTTTTTTTCTATCCACAACAATTATTTACAAGATAATCACAAAATATAGTGTTGTGGATAGAAATTATATACAAGCCCTAGTGTTTGTGGATAACCACGGAAAAACCATTGCATCCTTACGCTTTTTTTGTTATCATATTAGTGTTTTCACCTGTGGAAATCTATCACACCATTTTTACTTATGCACAATCTGTGGATAAGATGTGGATAGTAATTCACACCCGGACGAATAACCTTGTCAACAGCAATGTGGATAACCTAAATAACTGCTTTAGGCCTTTATTATATCTATCTTTTTTCATCCACATGGAAATTTCTGCAAAATTAATATTTGCCTCCATAATTCCTAAAGATTAGGCTCATATTAGAAACGCCTTTCCATCTTTTTTTAGATTGAGAGAGGCTTTTTCTGTCATGCCATCACGACTCTATTTCTGATTATGTGGCAACCTATAGTTGCATTCCTGTCGTTACTACCCTGTAAATAATTTCTATGAAAGGAGTGAAGTTAATTTTGGAAAATATTGATGAGTTATGGCTTGCTACCCTAGAAAAAATTGAAGAAAAGGTAAGCAAACCTAGCTTTGATACATGGTTAAAGAATACAAAAGCAGAAGCACTTGAGAAAAATACCTTGGTAATTTCTGCACCAAATGAATTTGCTAGAGATTGGCTAGAAACACAATATACTGAACTAATTTCTGATATTATTGACGAAATTACAGGTACGAAATTACAAGCAAAATTTATTATTCCTGACTCTGCACCAGAGATTAATGAAGTGAAACCAGTACAAAAGCAAGCAATGATAAGCAATGATGTATCAAAGTCCATGTTAAATGAAAAATATACCTTCGACACATTCGTAATCGGAGCTGGTAATCGGTTTGCACATGCAGCTTCACTTGCTGTAGCTGAAGCACCTGCAAAGGCGTATAACCCTCTTTTCATTTATGGTGGTGTTGGACTAGGGAAAACCCATCTCATGCATGCTGTCGGTCACTATGTCCGAGAACATGATCCAAGTGCGAAGGTTGTCTATTTAACATCTGAGAAATTTACCAATGAGTTTATTAACGCAATTATGGATAATAAGACGACACAGTTCCGAAATAAATATCGTAACGTGGACGTCCTTTTAATAGATGATATTCAATTTATTGCTGGAAAAGAATCGACACAGGAAGAATTTTTTCATACTTTTAATACATTACATGAGGAAAATAAACAAATTATTATTTCAAGTGACCGACCACCACGCGAAATTCCGACATTAGAAGACCGCTTACGCTCAAGATTTGAATGGGGATTGATTACCGACATTACGCCACCAGATCTTGAGACAAGAATTGCAATTTTAACAAAAAAAGCAAAAGCAGAGGGATTAGATATTCCAAGCGAAGTCATGCTTTATATCGCAAATCAAATTGATACGAACATTCGTGAGCTTGAAGGTGCACTTATTCGTGTTGTTGCATATTCTTCCTTAGTAAACCAGGATATTGATGCCTCTCTTGCAGCAGATGCACTGAAAGATATTATTCCCAGCAGCAAACCAAAGGTAATTACCATTCAAGGAATTCAGGAATTAATAGGCGAGAAATATAATATTCGCATGGAGGATTTCATTGCGAAAAAACGTACGAAGTCCATTGCTTTCCCTAGACAGATTGCAATGTATTTAGCAAGGGAGTTGACCGACTTTTCCTTGCCGAAAATTGGCGAAGAATTTGGCGGACGTGACCATACAACCGTAATTCATGCACATGATAAAATCTCAAAAATGCTTGTAGAGGATTCCAGTTTTAACCGGGAAATAGAAGAAATTAAAGAGCGGCTAAAATCCTTTTAACTATTTCATGAAACTTTTCCACATGTGAATAGTGTTTATAACGGTTCACCTTTATGAACACATTATCCACATGTGGAAAACTAATTCAGATATAGAAAAAATCGACTTATCAACATAATCACAGCGCTTATTACTGTTATTACTATATTTTTATAAAAAATAAATATATATAGAACTTCCATTAGGAGGATTATTTTATGAAATTTATCATTCAACGAGATCAATTAATCGCTAGCGTTCAAGATGTGATGAAAGCAATCTCTTCAAGAACCGTTATTCCAATATTAACTGGATTAAAAATTGAAGCAAAACACCATGGAATAACACTAACTGGTAGTGATTCTGACATTTCAATTGAATCGTACATTCCAGCAGAGGAAAACGAAATCGTGAATGTCGAACAAATTGAAGAAGGAAGTATTGTATTACAAGCAAAATATTTTCCAGATATTGTACGTAAATTGCCAGAGAAAACAGTAGAGATTGAATCGGATGAGCATCTAAAAGTAACCATTCGTTCTGGAAAAGCGGAATTTAATTTAAATGGGCAAGATGCTGAAGAATATCCATTACTACCAAAAATCCAAACAGATGATAGTTTTGAAATCCCAATTGACTTATTAAGAAGTATGATTAAGCAAACCGTCTTCGCTGTATCGACAATGGAAACAAGACCAATTCTAACTGGAGTTAATATTAAATTAGTAGATAACCAACTAACCTTTATCGCGACAGATAGTCATCGTCTAGCATCAAGGGAAGTCCCAATTACAAATGCAAATACGGAATTTCGAAATATCGTTGTACCAGGGAAGAGTCTGAATGAGTTAAATAAAATATTGGATGATACGGAAGAAACAGCGGAAATTAGCGTAACGAATAACCAAATTTTATTCCGTACAAAGCATCTGAACTTCCTGTCGCGTTTACTTGATGGGAATTATCCAGAAACTGCTCGGTTGATTCCAGAACAAAGTAAAACGAAAATCCATGTCAAAACCAAGGAATTACTCAATACAATTGATCGTGCCTCATTGCTTGCAAAAGAAGAACGAAACAATGTTGTAAAACTAGCTACAAAAGCTGGCAATCAAATTGAAATTACAAGTAATTCTCCGGAAATCGGTAATGTTGAAGAGGAAATGTCAATCCAATCCATTGATGGAGAAGATTTGAAGATATCATTTAGTTCTAAATATATGATCGATGCCTTAAAGGCGATTGAATACGATGAGGTAACGATTGATTTCACTGGCGCAATGCGTCCATTCATCATTCGCCCAGTGAACGACACATCTATCCTGCA
Source organism: Oceanobacillus arenosus (assembly GCF_003369575.1). Classification (GTDB taxonomy): domain Bacteria; phylum Bacillota; class Bacilli; order Bacillales; family Amphibacillaceae; genus Oceanobacillus; species Oceanobacillus arenosus. Next base: position 110,716 of record NZ_PIOC01000033.1, read on the forward strand.
ATTAATTTTGCCAGTTCGGACGTATTGATTATTTTAGGTGTTCTCTAAAAGATTGGAATTGTAATGGTTCACTCCAACATCATAAGAAGAAGGACGTTTATCCACATGTTGATAAACGTCCTTTTCTGCTTATAATCAAAATTTAGGCGTAATAGGGCGTTTTTATGATAAATAAAGGGTAATCCTTCCCTAAACGTAAAATCTTTAGTAAAATAGGTATATATAACTTTTAAAGGTTAATTACTTTAAAATAAAGCTCCAATCTAATATTTTTCAAATCCTCTTTAAAATTCAAACAGAATCTGGTGATAATCATGCAAGAAGAAGTAAAAATCAATACGGAGTACATCACACTGGGTCAACTTGTTAAGCGATTAAACATTTTGGAGTCTGGTGGCATGGTGAAGTCCTACTTACAGGATGTTGGCGCAATTGTTAATGGGGAATTAGAGCATCGTCGTGGAAGAAAACTCTATACAAATGATGTGGTAGAAATAGAGGACGTCGGTTCCTACATTGTTAAAAAAGAGGATTAAGCTGCATGCACATTGAACAATTGAATTTAAAAAACTACCGAAACTATGAGCAATTAGAGGTTTCTTTTGATGATAAGATAAATGTGATCATAGGTGAGAATGCTCAAGGGAAAACAAACCTAATGGAAGCAATCCATGTTTTGTCATTTACAAAATCCCATCGAACGACACATGAAAAAGAACTTATCCAATGGGACAAAGAATATGCTAAAATAGAAGGTAGGGTAACAAAGCGACAACAAAGTATTCCATTGGAAATCATTATTTCTAATAAGGGAAAAAAAGCCAAATTAAATCGATTAGAACAACGCCGCCTCAGCGACTACATTGGTGCGGTGAATGTAGTCATGTTTGCTCCTGAGGATTTGAACTTAGTCAAAGGCCCACCACAAATTAGAAGAAGATTTATTGATATGGAGCTTGGACAAATCCAACCAACCTATATCTATCACTTAGGCCGATATCAAAAGATATTAAAGCAAAGAAATCATTTATTAAAGCAAATGCAACGAGGAGCTAAACAAGATAAAGTAATGCTTCAAGTTTTAACGGATCAATTAGTAGAACATGCCGCAGTCATCCTAGAAAAGCGATTTGCATTTCTAAAATTATTGCGTACTTGGGCAGGACCCATTCATTACGAAATTAGCCGGGGAATAGAAACATTAGAAATTCAGTATCAAGCAACAATTGAAGTATTAGAAGAAGCAACCAATGAAGAAATAGAAACGATCTATTTGACTAAGTTTGAGGAAATGCAAACAAAGGAAATAGAACGTGGCACCACGCTTATCGGACCCCACCGTGATGATCTACTTTTTTCTGTAAATAAAAAGGATGTACAAACCTTTGGATCCCAAGGACAACAGCGAACAACGGCATTATCAGTCAAGCTTGCTGAAATTGAACTGATTCATAAAGAAATTGGCGAATATCCTATTTTGCTTTTAGATGATGTGTTAAGTGAACTGGATGATCATCGACAATCCCATTTATTAAATACCATCCAAGGAAAAGTGCAAACCTTCGTCTCTACTACGAGTGTTGATGGAATTCATCATGAAACCTTAAAGGCGGCATCGTTAATTCGAATTGTTAATGGAGAAATAGCGAGATAGTCCAAATTCCAAGGAGGGTCTCCAAGATGTTCATTCATATTGGCAATGGCAACGTTATTCGGTCCCAAGATATTATTGCAATTATTGATTACCATTCGATTGACGCATCTTCTGCTAAAAATAACGTCATTGGTCCGACCGAAAATGCAAAATCAGTCGTCATTACAGTAGATATGGTCTATTACACAACCATATCGGTAGCAACGTTACAAAAGCGGGCAAATATTGTGTCTTCGATTAGCAAGCTAGAAGACTAAACAGAATCAAGTAACCCCTTAGCTGGTGAAATTCCCATTTAAAGGTTAAACATATTGTTTTACTACAGATAAGCAGCATATCTGTATTCCGTAAGTTAGATTCCGACCTGCCGCAGCAAGGATAGGAGGAATCCTAAGTTTTCTAAAAAGAAATGAGTGTGAGAGAATGTCAATGGATGACAAAGTTACAAATAATGCAGCATATGATGCAGATCAGATTCAGGTCCTTGAAGGATTGGAAGCGGTTCGTAAACGTCCTGGGATGTACATTGGATCAACAAGTGAAAAGGGCTTGCATCATCTTGTCTGGGAAATTGTTGATAATAGTATTGATGAAGCACTAGCTGGATATTGTGATCGCATTAATATCATTATCGAGAAGGATAATAGCATTACCGTAAAAGATAATGGGCGCGGCATTCCAGTTGATATTCAGAAGAAGACAGGAAGACCAGCAGTAGAAGTTATTATGACCGTTCTCCATGCGGGAGGAAAATTCGGTGGCGGAGGCTATAAAGTTTCAGGCGGACTCCATGGTGTTGGGGCTTCAGTTGTTAACGCATTGTCCAGTGGTCTAGAGGTATACGTTCATCGTGATAACAAGGTATATTTTCTAGGCTTCCAAAGAGGTAAGGTATCCGAAGAACTAAAAGTAATTGGTGACACAGAAATTACGGGTACGGTTACCCATTTCTCTCCTGATCCAGAAATTTTCACAGAAACGACAGTATTTGACCATGACACATTAGTGAAGCGTATCCGCGAATTAGCCTTTTTAAATAAAGGATTAACACTGACGTTAGAAGATAAGCGAACAGATAAAGAGATTGAAACTTACCACTATGAAGGTGGGATAAAATCCTACGTTGAATATATTAACCGAACTAGAGAAGTATTACATGAGCCATTCTACGCTGAAGGAGAAGACCAAGAAATTGCGGTAGAGGTTTCCATTCAATATAATGATGGATTCGCTAGTACCCTTCTTTCATTCGCTAATAATATTCATACGTATGAAGGCGGAACACATGAAGTCGGCTTTAGAACAGGCTTAACCCGAATAATTAATGATTATGCACGAAAGAATAGTCTAATTAAAGAAAATGAAACCAATCTATCTGGTGATGATGTACGTGAAGGGATGACAGCAATTGTCTCGATTAAACATCCTGATCCACAATTTGAAGGGCAAACGAAAACAAAGCTCGGAAATAGTGAAGTACGTACGATAACCGATTCGGTCTTTAGTGATTTATTTTCAAAATTTTTATATGAAAATCCTGCAATTGGCAAAATAATTGTTGAAAAGGGCTTGATGGCATCAAGGGCAAGAATGGCTGCCAAGAAGGCACGTGAGCTGACACGAAGAAAAAGTGCATTGGAAATCTCAAGCTTACCTGGGAAACTTGCGGACTGTTCATCTCGAGATGCAACAATCAGTGAGCTCTATATCGTTGAGGGTGACTCTGCAGGTGGGTCTGCGAAGTCTGGACGTGATCGTCATTTCCAAGCAATCCTTCCATTGCGTGGGAAAATTTTAAATGTTGAGAAGGCCCGTCTAGATCGAATTTTATCGAATGCAGAAATACGCTCAATGATCACAGCACTTGGTACTGGTATTGGTGAGGAGTTTGATATAACAAAGGCACGTTATCATAAGGTTGTCATTATGACAGATGCGGACGTTGATGGTGCGCATATTCGTACCTTACTATTAACATTTTTCTTCCGTTACATGCGTCCATTAATCGAGCATGGTTATATATATATTGCGCAGCCACCGCTTTATCAAGTAAAGCAAGGCAAGGCAGTGCATTATGTTTATGATGATAAGCAATTAGATGCGTTATTAGAAGAGCTTCCGAAGGCACCGAAGCCTGGTATTCAGCGCTATAAAGGTCTTGGCGAAATGGACGCAACACAACTATGGGATACAACAATGGATCCAGATCAACGAACATTGCTTCAAGTTGAATTAACCGACATGGTTGACGCGGATCAAGTATTCGATATGTTGATGGGCGACAAAGTAGAACCAAGAAGAATTTTTATTGAAGATAATGCACAGTACGTTCAAAATTTGGATATATAAGCACATGAACAGGAACGACCGTTGGATTTAGATGTATTTATCTGAATTTGGCATCTAGAAAAGCACAGATAGTGCTTTTCTTTTAGGAGGTATCAGGATGGCAGAGGAAGAACGCCGAAGTGTTCAAGAAATAAATATTAGTAAAGAAATGCGCACGTCTTTTCTTGATTATTCCATGAGTGTTATTGTCTCAAGGGCATTACCAGATGTACGTGATGGCATGAAGCCAGTACACCGAAGAATCTTGTATGCAATGAATGATCTTGGAATGCACGCTGATAAAGCACATAAAAAGTCAGCGCGTATTGTCGGTGAAGTTATTGGTAAGTACCATCCACATGGTGACTCAGCAGTATACGAGACGATGGTACGGATGGCGCAAGACTTTAGTTACCGCTACATGCTTGTCGATGGGCATGGAAATTTCGGTTCCGTTGATGGTGACTCAGCTGCGGCAATGCGTTATACGGAAGCAAGAATGTCAAAGATTGCTATGGAGCTTGTCCGTGATATTAATAAAGAAACGATCGATTACCGCGATAACTACGATGGTTCAGAACGGGAACCGGTTGTATTCCCTGCTCGTTTTCCAAATTTACTGGTTAATGGAACATCAGGAATTGCAGTTGGGATGGCAACGAATATCCCACCACATAATTTAAGCGAAACGATTGATGCAGTGCTAGCGGTTAGTAAAGACCCAGAAATAACAGTTGATGAGATAATGGAAAACCACATTCCTGGTCCTGACTTCCCAACTGCGGGAATCATCATCGGTAGAAGTGGTATTCGGAAGGCATATGAAACTGGTAAAGGATCGATTACGATTCGGGCAAAAGTAGAAATTGAAGAACATGCAAACGGTAAGTCAACGATTCTTGTTACGGAATTGCCTTATCAAGTCAATAAAGCAAGATTAATTGAAAAGATAGCGGAGCTCGTTCGTGACAAACGGATCGAGGGGATTACCGATTTACGTGATGAATCAGACCGTAATGGGATGCGTGTTGTGATGGAGTTACGCCGTGATGCCAATGCAAATGTCATATTAAATAATTTATATAAACATACGTCCATGCAAACAACATTCGGTATTAATATGCTTGCCCTTGTTGACGGAAGACCTAAAGTGTTAACAATCAAGCAATGTTTAGTACATTACCTAGATCATCAAAAGGAAATAATCCGTCGTCGTACGGAGTTTGAACTTCGAAAAGCAGAGGCACGTGCACATATTTTAGAAGGATTACGAATTGCCCTGGATCATCTTGATGAGGTAATTTCATTAATTCGTAATTCAAAAACAGCCGATATCGCAAGAACCGGGTTAACCGAGCGCTTTAATTTATCTGAGAAGCAAGCACAGGCTATCTTGGATATGCGTCTCCAACGATTAACTGGTTTAGAGCGTGAAAAGATAGAAAATGAATACAATGAGTTACAAGCTTTAATTTCAGAATTAAAGGCGATTTTAGCGGATGGAGAGAAGCTTTTGGAAATTATTCGTGAAGAGCTTCTTGAAATTAAAGAACGCTTTGGTGATGATCGTCGTACGGAAATTGTCGCTGGTGGAATTGGCTTCTTTGAAGATGAGGATTTAATTCCTGTAGAGGATATTATTGTTACCCTTACACATCAAGGCTATATTAAACGTCTTCCAGTATCGACCTACCGTACGCAAAAGCGTGGTGGCCGCGGAATTCAAGGAATGGGAACGAATGAAAATGACTTTGTGGAGCATTTATTATCCACTTCGACCCACGACACGATCCTTTTCTTTACGAATAAAGGGAAGGTGTATAAGGCGAAGGGATATGAAGTACCTGAATTTAGTCGTACTGCCAAAGGGCTCCCAATCATCAACATGCTGCAAATCGAAAAAGGAGAATGGATCAATGCGGTTATTTCTGTAAATGAATACAGAGATGATGCATACCTCTTCTTTACTACAAAAGAGGGAATTACAAAGCGTACCTCATTATCGATGTTTGCCAATATCCGCAAAGGTGGAATTATTGCTGTTGGCCTGCGCGAGGAAGATGAGCTTATTTCCGTAAAACTAACGGATGGTACGAAGGATATTATGATTGCAACACAGAATGGTTACCTCATTCGCTTTGAAGAAACACAAATTCGTTCAATGGGACGAACAGCTGCAGGGGTAAAAGGTATATCGTTACGCGGTGATGATGTCGTTGTCTCCATGGAAATTATCGAAAAGGATTCGAAGATATTACATGTTACAAGTAATGGATTTGGAAAACAAACGCCAGAATTAGAGTATCGCCGAATCAACCGAGGCGGTAAAGGTGTATTTACATGTAAATTAAATGAGAAAACCGGTCATGTTGTCGCAGTTAAAGCCGTAACAGGCGACGAAGACTTAATGCTTATTACGATTGCCGGTGTGTTGATTCGTATTCCAGTAGCAAGTATCTCAGAAACGGGACGCAGCACAATGGGTGTCCACCTTATTCGCTTGCAGGACGGCGAGGAAGTAGCAACCGTTGCGAAAATTGAGCATGAGGAAGAAGAAGAGGTCCTTGCTCCGAATACAGAAGAAACGTCAGATACAGTAGTAAATCAAGAAACAGAAGAAGAATAAGATTAATGGATAAGGTGGCTTACTGAAGGGTAGTCACCTTATCTAATTTTGTAATGAATGTTAGTTGAACAGAATCGGGATTATTCCGGGATAAACTGGGGGAAATAACATGTTAGTAGCACCATCACAACTTGTTCCAGGATGCGTTTTATTAAGAGACGTGAAGGGGAAGTCAAATCGACCAATCATACCAGAGAAGACAGTCTTAACGGAGGAACATATCATCATTTTGCAGAAATACTTAATTCCAATGGTAGACGTTGCTACAAAACTTACGACAGGCGATACATATGTACCAAAACAGGTTGTTGTAGAGGAAGTAATGAAGCAAGGAACGAAGCAGACGCTATCCTTTAGCAATCACTATAAAGAAGTTGTTGGAAAGTATAAGAAGCTATTTATGCAGTGGCAAAATGGGATGCCAATTGATATATCAGCTGTAAGAGAATTGATTATTCCACTGTTAGAAAGAATCGATGATATTAGTTCAGATGCATATTCACTCCATCATGAAGCAACGAAAACAGAATATCTTTATTATCATAGTGTGGCGGTTGGCATATTGTCCGCCTATATTGGGAGGAAGCTGAAGCATCCAAAGGGTGTATGGTTACAAATCGGTCTTGCTGGATTTCTAAGTGACTGCGGAATGGCAAAAGTAGATCCAGCGATAATTTCAAAAGCGGGCTCTTTGACCAATTCTGAGTTTGCAGAGATTAAAAAGCATCCAACATATTCATATCGCTTACTAGAGCATGTTCCAGCAATTACTCCTTCCGTTAAGCTCGCGGTTTTGCAGCATCACGAACGTTTAGATGGTAGCGGCTACCCACTCGGGATAGCACAGGATAAAATCCATCCATATGCAAGAATTATCGCAATTGCCGATACGTATTATGCGATGACGAGTGAACGATTATATCAAGAAAGAAAGTCTGCATTCCAAGTAATAGAGGAGTTACAAAAGGAACAATATTCGAAGTTAGACCATCAGATTGTTAACGTCTTTATTCATCACTTGGTTAATGTTTCGGTTGGCACAAGGGTTGTGTTGTCTAATGGGCAGGCTGGCAAAATTGTCTTTACTAATTCTGATAACCCGACACGACCAATGGTGCAATTAGACGCAAATGCTGAAATTATCGTCTTAAAGGATACACCAGATTTATATATTGATGAAATAACAAAGAACTAGCCTGATGGTTAGTTCTTTGTTATTTTGAGCTCTCTCTTATTGTTTGTTGCTATTTATATAAAGTGCGATGTAACTTAATTGGGAGCTTCCTCTCAGGCCAGTCGCTCTAGAAATACACTTCGCGCACCTTAGGGGAGCTGTCGAGCCTTCTTGTTCTATCGCATTTCGAAGTCTCGCCTAGGCTCTTCTTCCCGCAGGAGTCTCCGTGTATTTCTTCCGCTGGGGTTGTGAAGAACCGTATATAAAAGAGTGGCTTATCACTTACAAATGTTGTTAATTGAAGTAATACAATCTAACCTTTTGCATATGCTCAACTAATTATTTCCTTGCCGTTCGATTGATTTGTAAAGAGTTCATGCTCGAGCATCGTTGGTATTTTCTCTGCTGTTGTTTGCAGGAAATGTGTGATGAATGGATAATCCAGATCAGGCTTTAGTTGTAATAACTCTCCCCACCACTCTGTTTCATAGCGGCTTAACATACTTAGGTTGTATAAAAGCAAGTAGTGAATGGTGATCTCAGAAATTGGATAAAACGATTCCCGATGGATAGGAAAGTAAATGGTTTCATCGTACATATGCAGGAAAAAGGGTCCCATTTCTACTTGTTTAAGCAATTCCGTTAATTCGATTTGGATGGTCGTTCTATCATGTGTAATCTGTTTAATCAGAGGCAAATGGGACTGAATGCGCTGTACAAAGGCATTCAGCGTTAAATGGTATGTATCTAATAAATCCATTGGAAATTGTAGATATGGAGAATTGCAAGAGCCAACCCCCACCATTTTCTTGTGTTTTCCATAAGCAAATAGAGGTGTCATTTCAGGGATTAGTGCAAGCAGTTCCCCCATTTTAATTTTTTCAAATGGCAGCTTTTTCATAGCAAATAAATGCTCTGCAAAATATGGAAGCAGCCCGTGATGCTGAACCTTTACTTCATCCTCCATAAAGCTATAATTCCTTTTCTTCCGTTTTCTAGTTGTGACACCATGTGCTAGATGGCTCGTAGATTCAGGATAATTCGGTCGCTTTGTTAATAGGCATGCCTTCAGTAAATGAGTCATTCCATAAAAGTATAAAATTGGACGTGCAAAGAGATCGACCTTTTTCCCACTTTCAAAGAACTGATTCCCATGGTCAAGATAATATATAAATGGATTGCAATTTTCATAGCTCTTTGCTTCTGCATCGATGATTCCAATTTTTTTATAGCTTTGAAGCAGATATTTCTGTGCCGTTTGCTGTGATTGTAAATAGGTATAAAAACTATTTGATTTATTCATCAATTTACCTCAAGTTGAGATTTCTGAATCTATTTTCTATTTAGTTTCCACCAATCTCTAGTTGAAAAATAGGGTGTATTGGCGTATTGTATATAAAAATAGATATACCTACCTAGTTTAAGCTTTATACTTAATTTACATACATAAAAATAAAAGGAGGATGAATCATGCGTGAAGATAAGTTTACGAAAGAGGGATTAACTTTTGATGATGTGTTGTTATTACCTGCTGCATCAGAGGTATTGCCAAGGGATGTTGACCTTAGCACAGAGTTATCACCAAACCTGAAGTTAAAGACACCATTTATTAGCGCGGGGATGGATACTGTTACAGAAGCAGAAATGGCGATTGCGATGGCCCGTCAAGGTGGCCTTGGTGTGATTCATAAGAACATGACGATCGAGGAGCAAGTAGAACAGGTTGATCGTGTGAAACGTTCAGAGAGTGGAGTAATTACGAATCCATTTTTCCTAACTCCAGAGCATCAAGTGTATGACGCGGAACATTTAATGGGGAAATTCCGGATTTCCGGTGTGCCGATTGTAAATTCAATTGAGGAACAAAAATTAGTAGGTATTTTAACCAACCGGGATTTACGATTTATCCAAGATTATTCTATTTCCATTGCCGAAGTAATGACAAGTGAGAAACTTGTCACAGCCCCAGTAGGAACGACATTAGAAGAGGCTGAAAATCTTCTACAACAATATAAGATTGAAAAGCTTCCGTTAGTGGATGATAATAATATTCTTAAAGGGTTAATCACAATCAAGGATATTGAAAAGGTAATTGAATTCCCAAATGCAGCAAAGGATAAACAAGGGAGACTAATTGTTGCAGCAGCGGTTGGTGTTACAGGCGATTCGGTGAAACGAATTGAAAAGTTAGTTGCCGCTGGAGTAGATGCGATTGTTATTGATACTGCACATGGACATTCGAAGGGTGTATTGGATCAAATTAAAGCGATACGCAATACGTTCCCTGATTTGGATATTATTGCAGGAAACGTGGCTACTGCTGAAGGTACGAAGGCTTTAATTGAAGCTGGAACAACGATTGTAAAGGTAGGAATTGGACCTGGATCAATCTGTACGACACGTGTTGTTGCAGGTGTAGGAGTGCCGCAAATAACTGCTGTACATGATTGTGCTGTCGCTGCAAGTGAATATGGCGTTCCAGTCATTGCTGACGGGGGAATTAAATATTCAGGCGATATCGTGAAAGCATTAGCAGCCGGCGCACATGCGGTTATGTTGGGCAGCATGTTTGCAGGAACTACTGAAAGCCCTGGTGAAACGGAAATTTACCAAGGAAGAAAGTATAAAGTATATCGTGGAATGGGATCACTAGGAGCGATGAAGGCAGGCTCGAAGGACCGTTACTTCCAAGAGGAATCCGATAATAAGAAACTTGTTCCAGAGGGGATTGAAGGAAGAGTTCCATATAAAGGATCTATTGCCGATACGGTGCATCAATTGGTTGGTGGACTTCGCTCAGGAATGGGTTATTGTGGGACAGGTACAATCGAAGCATTACGTAATGATAGCCAATTTATTCGCATTACAAATGCTGGTTTACTTGAAAGCCATCCACATGATGTTCAAATTACGAAAGAAGCGCCAAACTATTCCATTCGATAGATTAACAAAAGCGCAAGCGCCCGTTTAGCGACGTACGGAGGTGAGGAAAGTCTCGCTAGTCGCTGGAGCTGGACGTGGCCTATCCTATCATAGGAATTATAAGTAAAAGTTTTTCTTAATTGTCATAAAGTAGATGGGGGATTTTCGACCTCCGTCTATTTTTTTGCACCTTTCTATGTTAAAATAACATGGTGCATATTTTTACTGTACAAAAAATTGTTGGAGGTACGGGAAGTTGAAACAAACTATCAAGAAGGGACTGTCATTGTTACTTATTTCTTTAGTTATAATGACGTCATTAATCATACCATCATTTTCTGCACAAGCAGCAGGAACGGTCGATTTGAATGCAGAATCGGCAATATTAGTAGATGCGAAAACAGGGAAGGTTTTATACTCTAAAAATGCAGATGTAGCTCTTCCTCCAGCGAGCATGACAAAAATGATGACAGAGTATCTTGTACTTGAAGCAATTAATAATGGGGATATTAGTTGGGAGACGACAACACAAATAAGTGACTATCCATTTAAAGTCTCTGCAAATCCATCCTTTTCAGGTATTGGATTAACGCAAGATAAGGACTATAAGGTTCGTGATTTATATAATGCCATGGCCGTTTTCTCTGATAATGGTACGACGGTGGCACTTGCAGAACTGGTTGCAGGCTCTGAAGCTGAATTTGTAAAATTAATGAATCAAAAAGGGAAAGAAATGGGTCTTCCTGAATATAAATTCGTCAATGCAACAGGGATCGATAATGCTGACCTTGTAGGCATTAACCCAAATTTAACAGATGAAAATGGCAGCAATTTGCTATCAGCTAAATCAGCTGCACTATTAGCATTCCACTTAATTAACGATTATCCTGAGGCATTGGACATATCGAAACAAACAACAGTAGAATTTGAAGGTTATACAGTAGAAAATCTTAATTGGATGCTTCCACATGATGCAACTAATTTTAAGCAATATTATTATGAAGGCATGGATGGTTTAAAAACGGGCCATACTATTTTAGCAGGATATACGTTTACAGGAACATCTGAACGAAATGGCAACAGGTTAATTTCAGTTGTCATGAAAACAGCTAGTGAAGATGAACGCTTTAAAGAAACAGCGAAATTGATGGATTATGGTTATACTGGTTTTCAATTAACAGAATTATTCCCGAAAGGCTATAAACTGGAAGGTGAATCCGCTATTCCAGTTGCAAAAGGGAAAAAAGATACGGTTCAAGTTTCCTTAAAGGAAGGCGTAACATTACCAATTAATCCGGATGATGCAGACAAGTATCACATCGTATACAATATCGATAAGGATAAACTGAATAAGGAAGGCGAATTGACGGCACCAATTGAAAAAGGTGCAGTAGTCGGTACAGCAACCCTTACATTTGATGGAGAAAATGACTTTGGTTATATTTTCCCGGAAAACGGATCTACAATCGATTTAGTAACAGATAATGCAGTAGAGAAATCAAATTGGTTCATGCTTACATTAGGTGCTATCGGAGACTTCTTTGCAAATCTATTTACGACATCTGTCGATTGGATTAAAGGTTTATTCAGCTAATATTAGAAACACACTTGCATTCGACTAGAAAAACAATTAAAATAGACTGTAATTATAGGTAAACAGTATTGATAGGAACTAGTAACAGCATCTCTATCATGAGAGAGTCGGTGGTTGGTGCAAATCGACGTTAGAATGTTGTGAATCCATCCTTGAACTGGTTTATGGAAAAGATCATATCTTAGTAAATAAACCCGGTGTTGTACCGTTAAAACAATTGAGCCGGAAGAGATAATCTCTTCAACAAGGGTGGCAACGCGGGAAATATACTCTCGTCCCTATTTTTAGGGACGGGAGTTTTTTGTATGCAAATTGAGAGGTAATCATGCGCTCACTTTATAAGTGCCACTAGTTTAAAAAATAGTTAAGGAGGAATTTCTATGTTAGACATGAAGTATTTACGTAATAATTTTGCTGAGGTAAAGGGCAAGCTCACACATCGTGGGGAGGATTTATCTGAGCTCGATCATTTCGAGGAACTAGATAGCAAACGAAGAGAATTGATAGTTCAAACGGAAGAGTTAAAGGCGAAGCGCAATGAAGCAACGAAGCAGATTTCGGCATTAAAGCGTGAGAAAAAAGATGCAGAGCCAGCAATTAAAGAAATGCGCGAAGTTGGTGACCAAATTTCCGTACTGGATCGCGAGTTAAATGAAATTGAAGAGCATCTTCAGCAAATCATGCTGTCTATTCCAAATATCCCGCATGAAAGTGTACCTGTTGGTGAGGATGAAGATGATAATATTGAAATCCGCAATTGGGGTGAAAAGCCTGCGTTTAATTTCGAGGAACAAGCGCACTGGGATATTGCGTCTAAGCTGGACATTCTAGATTTTGAACGAGCAGCAAAGGTAACCGGCAGTCGCTTTGTATTTTATAAAGGACTTGGTGCGAGACTTGAGCGCGCGCTGATTAACTTTATGATGGAATTGCATGCGGATCAACATGGTTATGTGGAGATGCTTCCACCAACGATCGTGAATCGCGCGTCGATGACTGGTACTGGGCAGCTTCCGAAATTTGAAGAAGATGCGTTCAAGCTAGAGGGTTGGGATTACTTTATGGTTCCGACAGCAGAGGTTCCAGTAACAAATTATCATCGCGATGAGATTTTGGCTGGTGAGAATCTACCGATAAAATATGTTGCATTTAGCAGCAGCTTCCGTTCTGAAGCAGGTTCTGCTGGACGCGACACACGCGGATTAATTCGCCAGCATCAATTCAATAAAGTAGAGCTTGTTCATTTTGTAAAACCAGAGGATTCTTATGAAACATTGGAAATTCTTACTGGTCACGCTGAAAGGGTATTGCAGCTTCTAAACTTACCATACCGTGTCATGAGCATGTGTACAGGTGATCTAGGCTTTACCGCAGCGAAGAAATATGACATTGAAGTTTGGATGCCAAGCCAGGATAAATACCGCGAAATATCTTCTTGCTCTAATTTCGAAGCCTTTCAAGCAAGACGTGCAGGCATTCGCTTTAGAAGAGAAGCAAATGGTAAACCAGAATACGTTCATACATTAAATGGATCAGGTCTTGCACTTGGTAGAACCGTTGCGGCCATCTTAGAAAATTACCAACAAGCGGACGGTTCTGTAATCGTTCCAGAAGCATTACGTCCATATATGTGTGGTAAAGAAGTCATTAAATAGTTTGAGACAAGGTAGAGAGCAGAAATTGCCCTTTACCTTTTTTTCTATACAGGGAAAAAGGTTTTATTCCTAATTAACTGGCTGTAAGACCCCCACTTAATGAAGTTTCACTTTATAAAAAAGTGTTGCTTTAGGCAGATAAGGCAAGACGTGCGAATGATTAGTTGATATATAGTGTGGACTATGGATAATTTGGTTTCAGATCTTTAGAGAAGTTGAAATCGCTCAAAAGGTTATATTGCTTTACTTCAATTAACATCGTTTGTAAGTGGTAAGCCGCGCTTTTATATTTGACTTTTTACAACCCCAGCGTAGTGTATTTCTGGAGCGACTAGTCCGAGAGCTTTAAGCACTAAACTTAGTCCGCACTTTATCTAAAATACCAACAAGTATAACAGAACAATCCATTCAGAAAGTGAATAATGACGGGAAATTTGTCGGAAATAACATTGACAATCGAAATTGAGAATGATATATTATAACTTGTCGCTACGGAGGTATACCCAAGTTCGGCTGAAGGGATCGGTCTTGAAAACCGACAGGCGGGTCAAACCGCGCGGGGGTTCGAATCCCTCTACCTCCTCCATTAAACGAATTTAATTAGTATATTATAGATGAAAAACCGCTACAATTGTAGCGGTTTTTTTACTGTCTATCTTTTAATAATGAGTCTAAAAAATGATCAGGTATTTGAAATCCCCCTTCGCCAATTCCTAGGGGATTTACAGCGTAATTTGACGTTTCTTGTTCTTTAATATAGGTTACTTCTTTATACAATCGCTCCATTTTCAAATCCAATTCATTTGCAGCAGTTGCTGCATTCGTTAATTCTTTCACTAGATGCTCGGGAATTGATTTATTGTATTTATAATAAATTTTATGCTCGAGGCTTGCCCAGAAGTCCATTGCAACCGTGCGAATTTGGATTTCAACATATACCTGTTCCTCCCTGTCAGACATAAACACAGGAATAGCCAACACTAAATGCAGGCTCTTATAACCATTTGATTTTGGATTTTTAATATAATCCTTGCATTCAATTAACGTAATATCCTTCTGCTTTAGGATCATGTCACTTATCTTATAAATATCTGCCGTAAATGAGCAGACAATTCGAATGCCAACGATGTCCCTTATATTCTCTTTAATCGAATCTAACGACATCTCAATATTTTTACGAAGCATTTTTTGCAAGATGCTTTCTGGTGATTTGATACGTGATTTTATATGTTCGATTGGATTATAATCGTGGAAAAGCTGGAATTCCTCTTTTAAAATCGTTAACTTTGTATCCATTTCGCGCAAGCCAAATTTATATGTCATCAT
Organism: Oceanobacillus arenosus; assembly: GCF_003369575.1. Taxonomy (GTDB): domain Bacteria; phylum Bacillota; class Bacilli; order Bacillales; family Amphibacillaceae; genus Oceanobacillus; species Oceanobacillus arenosus. Next base: position 125,995 of record NZ_PIOC01000033.1, read on the forward strand.
GAATCGAGTAATTTGATCTCTGATTTCCTTCATTTGTTGTACCTGATCCTTTTCCATAGCAAGTATTCCTTTCTAACGACTAGTATCGAAACAAGTAAATTATAACAAAAATCCTAAATAAATGACTGGTTTATCCTCCTTTTCACCTTGACAAAAAGGTAACGAGATAATATAGTTCAAAATAATTCGTTGGATAAAACATTAGAATGGAATAATTTTTTTGGGACAATCGAGGTAATACCTATTGAGGAAAGTTTTACATATGGAAGAGGGATTATACTTAATGAATAAAATGATAGCCTTTTTAGGGGCTGGATCTGTTGCAGAAGCGGTTATTTCCGGAATGCTGCGGTCCGAAATGGTAAATAGAGAACAAATCATTGTTACAAATCGAAGCAATCAGGAACGACTAGAAAAAATGAAATCCAAGTACAATGTTCAATGTATGAAAGATAAAGAAAAGGCATTTAAACATGCTGATATTGTCGTGCTTGCTGTAAAACCAAATAATGTTGATGAATCGCTTGAATCGATTAAAGCATATTTGAATCCGAAACAATTAATCATTTCCATCATTGCCGGAGTGACAACAGAATCAATTACGAATAAAATTGGCATCGATGTCGCTGTTGTGCGCGTGATGCCTAATACATCAGCATCAATTGGCTATTCAGCAACAGCAATTACTGCTGGACAATTTGCCACGGATGAACAGGTTGCGCTCGTTGAGGCACTCTTTAAATCAATTGGCATTACATCGATTGTAGCCGAAGATGACATGCATATTGTGACCGCTGTATCTGGAAGTGGCCCAGCATATGTCTATTATTTAGTAGAAGCGATGGAGAAGGCTGCGACGGATGCAGGATTAGATAGTGCTATTGCGAATCAATTAATTACGCAAACGATAATTGGTGCTGGAGAAATGTTGAGGCAATCAGGGGAAACGGCAGTCGAATTACGGAAGAAAATTACAAGCGCTAAAGGTACAACTGAAGCGGGAATTAAGAGCCTAGAGGAAGCTAATTTTCAAACAATTGTAGTTGAATCGTTGAAGTGCGCACGTGACCGATCAATTGAATTAGGAAAAAATTGAGAAAAAAATAGGTATTCCTTGTTAAAGGAGCACCTATTTTTTCAATGTTAGCTTTCTTGATTGTTGAATTAAATGTCCAACCTTTTTTAATACGGGCTCAATTGAATTTTCTTCTTTTATTAAATCATAGTCAGAAATATTGATTCTTAGGACTGGACAAGCATTGAAATTATTAATCCAATTGTCATAACGTCCGTACATTTCCTCCCAATAGGCTGTTGGCGTTCCCTTCTCCATATCACGTCCACGTATTTGAATTCTGTTCAAGATATCATCGAGGGACCCTTCTAAGTATATTAGTAAATCAGGGTGTGGAAAATATGGGGTCATCACCATTGCATCAAATAAATTCGTATAGGTATCATAATCAGTTTGTGACATTGTCCCATTATCATAATGCATTTTTGCAAAGATTCCTGTATCTTCATAGATGGATCGGTCTTGAATGAACCCACCACCATATTCGAAGATTTTCTTCTGTTCCTTAAAACGTTCTGCTAAAAAGTATACTTGCAAATGAAAGCTCCAACGTTCAAAGTCAGCATAAAATTTTTCTAAATAAGGGTTCGTATCTACTTTTTCGAAAGAGGTTTTAAAGTTTAATGCTGTTGCTAATGCCTTTGTCATGGTCGACTTACCGACACCAACAGTACCAGCGATTGTAATCACGCTATCGCTTGGTATTTGATATTTCTCACGGAAATTCATTGTTATTGCTCCTTTATTCATAGTGGCTAGTTTTCTCGTCTAGTTTCTTGCTCACTGAGGATATAATTTGATTTAAATCTGTTTGATGTCGTATAAAGTCAACTTTGTCTCCATTAATTCGGATGATGGGAATGTTAGGATGGAGAATCTCAAATTCATTCATATACTGCTCATAGTCCCTCGATAGCTGCTCTAGGTAGCTAACTTCGATTTTCTGCTCAAATTCCCTTCCACGCTGCTGAATTCGATTTAAAATCGTATCTAAGCTAGCATGCAAGTAAATCATTATATTTGGTGTCGGCATATCTTCCGTTAAAATACGATAGATTTTCTCATACTTCTCAAATTTATCTTGATCCAATGTACGTTTTGCAAAGATCATGTTTTTGGATATATGATAATCGGCAATGACCGGCTTATTCATTTTCAAATATTGAGTCTCAATATCCTCTAATTGCTTAAATCGATTGCACAGAAAGAACATTTCCGTTTGGAAACTCCATGCTTCGATATCATCGTAAAACTTGCTAAGGAATGGATTCTCCTCGACAATTTCTTGTAATAAATGAAATTGGAAATGGTTAGAAAGCTTCGTTGCAAGTGAGGTCTTGCCAATCCCGATTGGACCTTCGATTGCAATAAAAGGAACTTCTACCATACCCGCACCTCCAATCAATTCGTCATCTGAAATCAACGCTAAATATCTTACCATAGTTCGACAAGATATTCTATGAGAAAAAATGACACTTTCCATTAAGCGACTTTTTCTGTATAATATAATCTATCGTTGGAAAAATATGGCCTCGTAGCTCAGGGGATAGAGCATTGGTTTCCTAAACCATGTGTCGCAGGTTCGAATCCTGCCGGGGCCACTCTTTTAGTGCACGACTATTTATGAAAAGGAAAGTACAGAACGCTTAAATAACTAGACAGACCAGCCCTAATCCAATGGCTGGTCTGTTTTGTATTGTAAGATTGTATCCTCTGCTACAGAAGTGAACGCCCCTAGTATTGCATATATATCGCTGTTGATTGAAGTGGAAATCAACATTGCAACTAGAGCGGTTGCCTAAAAGTATCGCTAAGCTAAAATTTTCTAGGCAAAAGGGTTTATCTTGAAAGCAAATACTTTGAATTTGTCACGGAATGTTCTAAAATAGATAATAGTTACCGAAATGTTTTTATTATTTCGGTTAATATGAATTGTAATCGATTTCAAATTGGATGGAGTGATTGGATGGATATGCAGGTCATACCAGCAAGAGAAGGAAATCATAATTTACAAGACTACGATAACACTAGAAAAGACTTTTCATGGGAAGATATGAAAAAGAATTTTAGCTGGAATGAAACAGGGAAGGTGAATATGGCGTATGAAGCATTGGACCGCCATGCAGAGGACCCAACTAAAAGGGATAAGGTTGCACTATTATATTCTTCACCAGAGCGTGAAGAAAAAGTAACATTTGGAGCGTTGAGCAAGGAAAGTAACAAGTTTGCTAATGTACTAAGGAAATATAATGTCAGTAAAGGTGATCGTATATTTTTATTTATGCAGAGAAGTCCAGAGTTCTATGCTGCCTTCTTCGGCATATTGAAAATCGGAGCGATTGCTGGTCCACTATTTGAGGCATTTATGGAGCAAGCGGTAAGAGATAGGTTACAAGACAGTGAAGCAAGTGTACTCATTACGACACCTGATTTGATTGACAGGGTGCCACAAGCAGAATTGCCCAATCTAGAAAAAATTATTATCGTGGGCGACAATGTTGAGAAAAATGACCGATATATCGATTATAAACGGGAAATGGAGTCCGCATCTGAAAAATTCGCAATTGAGTGGGTTGATTTGGAGGATGGAATGATCCTTCACTATACATCTGGATCAACTGGAAAGCCAAAAGGGGTGTATCACGTACATCATGCGATGATTCAGCATTATGCAACAGCCCAGTGGGTGCTTGATTTAAAAGAGGATGACGTTTATTGGTGCACGGCAGATCCAGGTTGGGTAACGGGCACAAGCTATGGAATATTTGCACCTTGGTTGCTCGGTGTAACAAATGTAGTCCGTGGCGGAAGGTTCACACCAGACGATTGGTATCAAACATTGGAGAATAATAAAGTAACGGTCTGGTATACTGCTCCAACCGCACTACGACGTTTAGTAAGCTATGGGCAAGAGGTACTGGATAAATATGATCTGTCATCATTACGACATCTGCTTAGTGTCGGGGAGCCACTTAACCCTGAAGTAATTTCGTGGGGAATGAAGGCATTACATTTGCGCATCCATGATACATGGTGGATGACGGAAACGGGTGCACAGCTTATCGTAAATCTCCCGGCACTCGAAATTCGCCCTGGATCAATGGGCAAACCAATTCCTGGTATCGAAGCATCGATTGTTGATAATGAAGGAAATGAGATTCCGCCAAATCAAATGGGGAATTTGGCGATTAAAGCACCATGGCCAGCAATGATGCGGAAAATCTGGAATAACCCGAGTAAATATGAAAGTTATTTTATTAATGGCTGGTATGTTTCAGGCGATAGTGCATATAAGGATGAGGATGGTTACTTCTGGTTCCAAGGGCGTTTGGATGATGTCATTAATACTTCTGGTGAGCGTGTTGGTCCATTTGAAGTTGAAAGTAAATTACTCGAACATCCTGCTGTTGCTGAGGCAGGTGTAATCGGGAAGCCAGATCCAGTGCGTGGGGAAATCATTAAGGCGTTCATTACGCTTAATGACGGCTATGAGAATTCAGAGGAATTACTGGAAGATATTCGTAAGTTTGTTAAAACGGGACTCAGTGCACATGCTGCACCGCGAGAAATTGAAGTGAAGGATTCTATACCGAAGACGCGTAGTGGCAAGATTATGCGTCGATTACTTAAATCTTGGGAGCTAGGATTACCGACAGGAGATACGTCCACACTCGAGGAATAGCATGGAGACAATTGACTTTCGCTTAAACGTAAGCGGGAGTCAATGTCTTTTTAGTAGTTAAGAAAGTATATAATTTGGCTGAAGTATTTCTTATGCTGAAACAACCACGTCCAGCTCCAGCGAGACTTCCCTCTAAAGTGAAGGGGCATGTTTCCTTTATCTCCTACAGCTAAAGGCCTGGAAGTACACAGCTCAAACGGGCGCTTGCGCTTTTGTTAGTATGATAGTAATGAGTAAGAAATTGAGGTGAATAGGGGATGACTGATACAAATAAGATGGAAAAATTGCTAAAAACAGGTGAACCTATTCCTCTCTATCCAGACACATCCATCCCGATGATTCCCGGTGATGTGCTCTATTCGCATAAAAGGGCACTTTCCTCTTTTCTTGTCGGTCATGTTGGGTTGATAGGCGAAGATTACCGGGTTTATCATGTAAATCGCTGGGGAAATAAAGGCCACGCAGACAGTATGCCGATTTATCTTAGCAGACATAAAAAGGGAGAAAAGCTCACGATTTTAAGGTTTTCTAACCAAATCATTGCGAGGGCAGCAGCGGATTGGTCAATGGCTAATATCAGTAGTATTGATGCATATAAATACACAAGGGATTTGACCGACATTAAAAATAATTACTGCTCAAAATATATTTGGCAGGCCTATTACTTTGGAACGACTCCGAATGTAGATCTACTGGCTAATGATCTGGATGCAGAAAAGAAGCGGTATATTATGCCCTCTGGAATCTTCCGGCGTTTAGAAGTAGTAGGGAGCTTCCGGACAAGTGAATAAAAGAAAAAAGCGCTGAGCCCAGCACTTTAGCTAAAAAAACGTATGGAAAGAGGAATTTGGTAATATTCTCCGTTATATGACTTTAGTGCGGCGAGTATCGTAAATACAAACCCCATAATTCCGAGAATTGGCAGTAATACGATTCCAATCAATACGAAGACCAATATCCATGCGATAACTCCATAAATTGCATACGAAATGAAAAAGTTAAAGTAAGCTTTTCCGTGGAAATTAATGAAATCAGACTCATCCTTTTTAATTAACCAAATAACGAGTGGTCCTATAATTGCAGATACAAAGCTAAGTAAATAAATGAGAAGTGTGAGCGTTCTTTCTTCACTTGATGGCATTTGTGCAATCCCTCCTTGATGAATTTGGTTTTTGTTGACCATGTATTCATTTTAGCAAAGATAGTTAGGTGCTTAAAGTAATTTTATGAGTATTAAGAGAAAACATGAAGAAGTTTTTTAATTATCAAGGAAAAAAAGGAGATCGATAATAATTTCGATCTCCTTTTGCCTTTTACGCTGTAATATCAGCTGCTGGTCCAAATACTTCGAAGTGTATATCTGTAGCTGCTACATTATATTCCTTCAAGTTTTGGTATGTTGCACGCATGAACCCTTGTGGTCCACAGAAATAATATACTGCATCATTTGTCGGAAGAATGGTTGCTAACCAATCATAATCAATATATCCAACTTTATCACATTGTACGCCAGCTTCTGCAATGTCATATACGGTGTAGCTTGTTACGTTTTTATGCTGTTGCACAATCTCTTGTACGCGGTCTTTCATCGCGTGGAATTTGCTTGATCTTGCTGCATGGATAAAGATTACGTCACGACTTGGTTGTTCTTTAATTACCGTTTCAAGCATGCTAATCATTGGTGTTAAGCCAACCCCACCGCTCAGTAATATTAATGGATTCGTTTGGCGAGGTCTGCAGAAGAAATAAATGTAGGATTAGTCGTTAGAAGTCTAGAGAATGATTTTAATGTATTGGAATGCTTTGATCGTGGGGCAAATCATTGTGTAATATCCCCTGCATGTACGTTAAAGCATGCATTTAATAAGGCATTACATGCGTTTTTCCAAGTGCTCGAGCAATATACGGTACAAGATTTAATTAATAATGAGGAAGAATTGCGAGCGTTAATGGGAATAGAATAAGCCTGTTTTATTTTTTCCTAAGAGGGAAGAATCACTAATATATCTACAATAAAAAAGGAGAGATTCTTACTAATGGGTAAAAAAATAGCAACGGTTATTACAAATATGTTTGAGGACGTCGAGTATACAAGCCCTGCGAAGGCCTTTGAGGATGCCGAACATGAAGTTATTACAATCGGGGACGAAAAGGGAAAACAAGTAGTAGGGAAGAATAAGGAAGCAACCGTTACAATTGATCAAGGAATTGGTGATGCAGATCCAAATGATTATGATGCATTGTTTATTCCAGGTGGTTTTTCACCGGATCAGCTACGTGCAGATGACCGATATGTAGCATTTGCAAAACATTTCATGGATGAGAAAAAACCTGTTTTCGCAATTTGCCACGGGCCACAGCTATTAATTACTGCGAAAACGTTAGAAGGTCGCGATGCAACAGGGTATAAATCAATCCAGGTTGATATGGAATATGCGGGCGCGAAGGTAGTAGACAAGGAAGTTGTTGTTTGTCAGAACCAGCTCGTTACAAGTCGCCAGCCAGATGACATCCCAGCATTTAACAGAGAATCATTAAATCTTTTGAAATAGATAAAAAATTGCGCTATGACTTATTGTCATAGCGCAATTTTTCTCTTATAATTTTGTGATCTCAAATTGATCATTCAATAATAGCCAATTTTGTGGAAAGGCTAATCCGAGCTTCCAATAGGCAATCCCGCGTAAATTTACTTCACGGATAAGGTCAAACTTAGCTTGAATGGAGCGCGCATCCTCAAACCAAACTTCATGAATCTTGCCATCGTTCGCTGTGTATTGAAAGAATGGTGCCTGTGCTCTGGTATTATACTCAATCGCCACGTGATGCTTCCTTGCAATAGCGATTGCTTGTTGTGGACTGACGGCACGCGCGGCAGCTCCTCCTTCGACAAAAGGAAGGGTCCAATCATATCCGTATAAGTTTTGCCCTAATAGAATCTTCTCTGCTGGCATTTCTGTCAGTGCATATTCGACGACCTTTTTCACTTCAGGTAGTGGTGATACAGCCATTGGCGGACCATAGCTATAGCCCCATTCATAGGTCATTAACACAACAAAATCGGCTATTTTGCCAATTGCTCCGTAATCATGTGCTTCATATAGTGTGCCAGTTTGTGTGGCGCTTGTTTTTGGTGCAAGTGCGACAGATAGGAGTAATCCAGCCTGTGAGAAACGCTCCTTTGTCTTACGTAGAAAAGTAATATAGGCCTCACGATCTGCAGGAGGAATGAATTCGAAGTCAAAGTGTACGTCGGTGAATCCCCCTTTTGTCGCTGTGTTGACAATATTATCGAGTAGCGTATTCTGGACTGCCTGAACGGTTAGGATGATATGCATCAAATCTGAGTTAAAGGAGCCATCCTCCAAGTTTGTCAACACCAACATTAGTGCCGTATTATTTCTATTAGCAATGGTCTTTAGGTTTCCAATCGGTGGCGCATTCAAACTGCCATCACGATTGACGCTATAACTAAAATGGGCGAGATAGGTTAAATATGGCGTCGTTTTCGTTGCTGCATTTTCCAATGTCGTCGAAACTGTTTCACCAGATGGCTCAATATATGCGTTGGATGTAATGGCACGTTTAGGTAAGGGTGGAATATATAATCGAAATCCGACTGAGAGCGGATTGTTAACCCCAATATTATTAATCCGTGCTAATTCCTGAACCGTCATACCGAAGCTGCTTGCAATGGAATACAATGTATCGCCAGGTTGAACAAAATAAAACTGACCCACAATCGGAATAACTAACGCTTGACCAACGACGAGCTCACTTGGGGTATCCAGTTCATTGGCAGCGATAATACTATTGACAGATGAATGATATGTATTGGCAATTTCAAATAACGTATCCCCCCGTGCTACAACATGAATTTGCAAGATTATCCCCCCTTTTTTTAGGAATCTTTTACTATCAACTTATGATGCAGGGGGATAAGATATACCAGTTAGAATGCGTCAATATTTGCCTTCATTACAGATTTCATTAAATTCAATGCGTAACGATTATTATCCTTGTCCTCCGATGCCATGCAATTCTCAGGAATCGACATCGTGAATTTATACATATAGGCATCCTTCGCTGTAAACAAAACACAGATATCACCTGCAATACCAGCAATAATTAAATGGGTTCTCCCCAAATCGGAAAGCAAGGATTGCAATGGCGTTTGGAAAAATGCAGAATGCTGTGGTTTAATTAGGAAATAATCATCATGATCAGGTCTGAGTGTTTCAATTATTTCCCGGCTTCGGTCATTTTTACAATGCTCAATGATTTTATGAAAGTCTGCTTGCCATATTCTATAATGATCATTAACATAAATGAGAGGGAGATTATTTTCCTTTGCAAACTTCTTTAGTTTCATGAGATTTGGTAAAATTTCTTTGGTATTACGTAGTAAATTATTGCCACCATCGAAGTCAAAGTCATTGATAATATCGATAAATAAGACGGCAGAATTTTCAAGTGAAGTATTCATATATTTCTCCTTTTATTAGAAAACTTATATCTATAACTATTTCCTATAAAAACTATAATGAAACGTTGGGATACAAATGAATGATGAAAAATTTATGCGGGCTGCAATCGAAGAAGCAATGAAAGCAGAAAAGATTGACGAGGTTCCAATTGGAGCCGTGATTGTGTATCAGGATGAAATCGTTGCGTCTGGATATAATATCCGCGAAACATCGCAAACAACCTTATCCCATGCAGAACTGATTGCAATCCAAGAAGCGAATCAAAAAATGGGCAGTTGGCGGTTAGAAGATTGCACTCTTTATGTGACCCTTGAACCTTGTCCAATGTGTGCAGGTGCGATTGTTCAGTCGCGGATCAAGCGTGTTGTGTTTGGAGCACCTGATCCTAAGGCTGGATGTGCAGGAACGTTGATGAATTTACTGGATGAGTCAAGATTTAATCACCAGGTTGAGCTTACGAGTGGAATACTTACGGAAGAGTGTGCAATGTTGTTAACGAATTTCTTCCGTGAACTAAGAAAAAGGAAAAAATAGTCGAAATCCGGTTATTTCCATTGCAATATTTTTTCAATATGGCTATAATGGAAACTACCGTGCTAAGCGGGGAGGTAGCGGTGCCCTGTACTCGCAATCCGCTATAGCGAGGCTGAATTCCCATCTTAGGTGAGGCGATTTTATGGTCTGCCTTAAGGAATTGGTGTTGACGCTCAGGTCCTGCGCAATGGGGACCCATGAATCCTGTCAGGTCCGGAAGGAAGCAGCAGTAAGTGGTCATCTCTGTGTGCCGCGGGATAGCCTAGGCCGAGCCATGAACTTAAGTAACGCATAGGATCGTCACATCGACGATGGGTGCACGGCATACATAGACTTTTAACCTCTTTGTCATTTCATACATTGACAAAGGGGTTTTATTTTACAAATAATTAATTGTTTTCATCTAGGCAGTTCACATTCATAGTAAAAATCGGGTATAATTAGAAATAGATCATAGAGGAGAATTTGTAAAATGAGCTATCAAGCTTTATACCGCGTATATCGCCCTAGACAGTTTAAGGATGTTGCAGGACAATCACATATAACACGTACATTACAGAACGCAATTGTGCAGGAGAAATTCTCGCATGCTTATATTTTTTCCGGTCCAAGAGGGACGGGAAAAACGAGTGCAGCGAAGATTTTTGCGAAGGCAATTAATTGTGAGCATGCACCGGTAAAAGAACCATGTAATGAATGTGATGCATGTCGTGGTATCCAGGATGGTTCTATTTCGGATGTTATCGAAATTGATGCTGCATCTAATACAAGTGTGGATGATATTCGTGAAATTCGTGAAAATGTTAAATATGCCTCAAGTGTCGTTCCTTATAAAGTATATATTATTGATGAGGTACACATGATCTCGAACAATGCATTTAATGCGTTGTTAAAAACGTTAGAGGAACCACCGAAGCATGTCGTATTTATACTAGCAACGACTGAGCCACATAAAATCCCACTGACAATTCTTTCGCGATGTCAGCGTTTTGACTTTAAACCAATCTCGAATCAAGCGATTGTTGACCGAATGCAAACTGTTATTGATGCGGAAGAGGTTTCGGTAACACCTGAAGCGTTAGAAACAATTGCGATAGCGGCCGAGGGTGGAATGCGTGATGCACTAAGTATTCTTGATCAGGCGATATCATATAGTGATGATACCGTTGAATTGGATGACGTATTAGCAGTAACAGGCGGCGTCTCCCAAGGTGTCTTAACAGATATTGTTAAAGCAATGTATGAGAAAGATGTCCAGCATTCAATTGAACTATTGAATAATATTATCCAAGGTGGGAAAGATCCGGGACGTTTTGTATATGATCTGATATACTTTATGCGTGATTTATTGTTATATAAAAGTGCTGCCTCTTTAGAAAGCTTACTTGAAAGAGCAAGAGCAGATGAGCATTTTCAAGCGTTAGCGGAATCAGTATCCATTAGCTGGATTCAGGATGCGATCATGCAATTGAATCATTGCCAGCAAGAAATTAAATGGACGAATAGCCCTAAGGTCTTTATCGAAATCACAATACTAACAATTACGAATCGTTATCATGAACAGGATCAATCCGATACAATCGTTCATTCTGATGTTGTAATGAAGCTTACACAGAAATTGACTCAGCTTGAAAAAGAACTAACCCAATTAAAGGAAAATCCAGTTGTTTCTGCACAACCAGTGGAAACACGGGAAAAGCGAAGAGCGCCAGCAAGATCCTCGAAAAACGGTTATAAGATTCCGTTTGAAAGAATCCGTGAAGTACTAAAAGATGCCGAAAAACCAGCATTGAAAGATGTGCAGTCCAACTGGGCAAACTTCTTAAGTAAATTAAAAACGATGAATGCACCTGCACACGCAACGATTCTCGATAGTAAACCTGCAGCGGCCTCGTCCAGTGCACTTGTCGTTTCTTTTAAATATGAAATCCACTGTTCCCTTTTCCTAGAACATCGGGAAACCGTTGAATCTGTACTAGCGAGTGTATTGGATAAGCAATTAACAATCATTCCAATTCCAGACAGGGAATGGACGGAGTTACGCAATGATTATATTAACAATCATGAGAAACCAACAGAACAAAAAGAAAATGAAGCCGACCCCGTAGTGGACGAAGCAAGAAAGCTGTTTGGTGAGGATTTAGTAGAAGTACATGAATAGAAGAAAAGTATAGCGGGCTTGCCCATGTGAAACTAGACAGGGAAAAGTAAACATGCTTAATAACAGAAATAAAATATATGTATATATAAAAGGAGGTATTTTCCATGAAGGGAAATATGAATAACATGATGAAGCAAATGCAAAAAATGCAAAAGAAAATGATGCAAGCACAGGATGAGCTTCATGAAATGGCATTTGAAGCATCTGCTGGCGGCGGAATGGTAACAATTTCTGCTAACGGAAAGAAGGAAATAACAGATATTCAAATTAAAGAAGAGGTTGTTGATCCAGACGATATCGAAATGTTGCAGGACCTTATTGTCGCAGCAGTAAATGATGTAATGAAGCAAGTAGATGACAAAACAAATGATACGATGGGACAATTCACAAAAGGACTAAATGTTCCTGGAATGTTCTAATCTAAGGATAGGATTGGGCTGATAGCTGTAGAGATACCATTATCAGCCACATATCGTGTTAGGCGCCAAGCGGCAAATGCATCTTGCATACATTTGCTGCTGTCCAGGCGTTTCTGCTTTACAAGTAGGAGGCATATGAATGTATTATCCAGAACCAATTTCAAAACTAATTGATAGTTTTACAAAGCTGCCAGGGATTGGACCAAAAACAGCCGTCCGTCTGGCATTTTTTGTAATAAACATGAAAGATGACGATGTGTTCGATTTTGCGAATGCATTGGTAAATGCAAAACGCGAACTAACACATTGCAGCGTATGTGGCAATATTACTGACCAGGATCCATGTTTGATTTGCCAGGATAATTCTAGGGACAATTCGATTATCTGTGTTGTTCAAGATCCGAAAGATGTGATCGCTATGGAGAGAATGAAGGAATTTCGTGGGAAATACCATGTGCTTCACGGTGCGATTTCACCGATGGATGGAATTGGACCAGAGGATATTAACGTTCCTTCATTGCTTAATCGCCTAAAAGATGAAGAAGTGAAGGAAATAATTTTGGCTACCAATCCGAACATCGAAGGGGAAGCGACTGCGATGTATATTTCCCGTCTCGTGAAACCATCTGGAATCAAGACAACAAGAATTGCCCATGGTTTACCAGTAGGTGGGGACTTGGAATATGCGGATGAAGTAACATTATCGAAGGCATTAGAGGGAAGACGAGATTTGTAGATGAATAGAAGTATCCGTACAATTTGGGCTGTCGCCTAAAGCTTTTAGACAGCTAAGTTTTTTAAAAGTTAGGTGAAGCTTACATGGCTAGGAAGAAAATAAAGAAAAAAGATGTCGATGGGGAATTATTAGATGCTATTGCTATGTTGGAAAAGGAATGGAAACATATCGAGTCCATCTTTGAAATGAGTATTGAACCAACACAGAGCGGTCTTCAAAGTGTAAAGCTTGCGCAGGCAAAATATTTATTCTTACTGCGTGAAGCTAGATATCGGAGAGTTAGTGCGTTTAGAACGCAGCAATAGTTTAGTAGAATCGTCTATATAAACAATCGGAACTAGGGCCAGCCTCGATGCTGGTTTTTAGTTCTTTTTTCTCCGTCTTGCTCATATGTACTAAGTAGGACAGGAAAAGGGAGTTGATATACGATGGTTTCTATGATTGTGATTGGTATAAGTATTGCATTAATTATGATTTTACTCTTTGTTGGTACACCTCTTAAACCAATGCGATTTATTGGACAAGCAATTGTAAAGCTGGGGATTGGTGTTTTACTATTATTTTTCTTTAATGTGGTTGGCGGTTACCTCGGTCTTCACATCCCTATCAATCTATTTACCGCAGTCGTTTCCGGATTCTTAGGGTTGTTCGGCGTCGCATCGCTTGCAGCAATTCATTTGTTTATTCTATAAATTCCCTTATTTTTTGTATAGATTCCGTTAGATTAGGAGATACTGTTTTCTAACGGAGGTGGGGAGAATGGAACAATTGAATTCCATTAAACGCTGTGGGATTTGCGAGGAAGAGAAGCGGGAAGGAATCCATTTATACAATTTTTTTATCTGTAGTGAATGTGAGCATAATATGATTCACACGGAGCCAAGAGAAGAGAAGTATAATTACTATCTGCAAAAATTAAAGAATATCAGTCAACCGACATTATTTTCATAGAATATCCGGGGTCTTTGCTTGCAAAGGCTTTTTTTCTTGCCTAGATAACGTTAATATAATGGTACATAAAATTGAAGGGGATTTTTTAAATTGCACTTGGATCAAAATAAAGTACCACTTTTTCATCGATTGAATCAATTTAAGGCAAGGAATCCAATTTCCTTCCATGTTCCAGGACATAAGAATGGGACGGTTTTTCCAGATTTTGCGCGAGCTTCATTTGACTCAATGTTAGCGATTGATTATACAGAGCTTTCAGGACTGGATGATTTACATGCACCAACAGAGGCGATTGCTGAGGCAGAGACGTTGGCCGCCGATTTCTTCCAAACAGATCAAACCTTTTTTCTTGTTGGTGGAAGTACCGCGGGAAACTTGGCGATGATATTAGCAACATGTACAGCAGGCGATAAAATCATCGTTCAACGTAATTGTCATAAATCCGTTATGAATGGGTTGGAATTAAGTGGTGCCAAACCAGTGTTCATTGCACCGATATATGACGAGGCAGCCCGCCGTTATACGAGTCCAAGCATTGCTACCTTAGAGGAAGCGCTGAGGCAGCACTCTGATGCAAAGGCAGTTGTGCTTACCTATCCAGACTACTTTGGGAAAACCTATGATTTAAAGCAAATGATTGACATGGCCCATCAGTATCAAATCCCAGTTTTGGTTGATGAAGCACATGGGGTTCATTTTTCATTGGGAGATCCATTTCCACAATCAGCACTAACACTTGGAGCAGATGTCGTTGTCCAGTCTGCACATAAAATGGCACCAGCAATGACGATGGCCTCTTTTTTGCAATTTCAATCATCGCTTGTTTCCAAGGAAAGAATCGCCCATTATTTACAAATCATCCAGTCTAGTAGCCCTTCCTATCCGTTGATGGCTTCTTTAGATGTTGCCCGATATTTTTTAGCGACGTTATCTGAGGAAATGATGGAAGCAACGATGCAAAGTGTCAAATTAGTAAGGGAGATTCTGAATGATTCTGAATACTGGGATATTTTACCAATTACGAAAAGTGACGATCCTTTGAAAATCACGTTCCACGTGAAACATTGGCAATCTGCAAAGGAAATTGCTACGTTTTTCGAAAAGGAACATATTTACCCAGAGCTTGTGACACATAATCAAATATTGTTTATTCACGGACTATCACCATTCAAGGAACTATCACGATTGAAGGAAGCGGTAAACCTTGTGAACGAGCAATTAATAGGAAATTCAAGTACAACTGATAACGTACAATATACAAATGAAGCCAATTGGTTTTTAAGTGGACCTCACTGCAAAAAAGTATCAAACCATGCTACAATAGATATAACAACAAAGAATATCCATTCGATTCAAGGGCTGGAATTATCTTATCAAGCAATGAATCAATTACAATATGTGCAGGTTCCTTTTATGAAAGGAATTGGCGAAATAGCTGCGGAGGCTGTTATTCCATATCCACCAGGGATACCTCTGATCCTTAAAGGGGAACGGATTACAGCAGAGCATGTAGAAATAATCGAGCAATTACAGAATCAGGGTGTCCGGATCCAGCAACGGGATCAAGGCATTAAGATATTTGGCAAGAGATAAGGAGATTTAATACGTGGACGGACACTTTATTACATTTGAAGGCGGCGAGGGTGCTGGGAAGACTACCATTCTTCACACCTTAAGCAACAAGCTACAGGAACAAGGACATGACGTAATTGCAACACGGGAGCCTGGTGGAATTGATATTTCCGAGCAAATTAGAAAAATCATTCTCGATCCGCAAAATACGAAGATGGAAGAGCGTACAGAAGCATTATTATATGCAGCCGCCCGCAGACAGCATTTAACGGAAAAGGTCCTTCCAGCATTAGAGCAAGGTAAGATTGTATTATGTGATCGATTTATCGATAGTAGCCTTGCATATCAGGGCTATGCAAGAGGGCTAGGCATTGATGAAGTATATGCAATCAATCAATTTGCGATTAAGGATTGTATGCCAACATTAACTTTATTTTTTGATATTGCACCAAAAAAGGGATTAGAGCGCATCGCGTCGAATAAAGATAGAGAAAGAAATCGATTGGATTTGGAGAATCTTGCATTTCATGAGCGAGTTTATGCAGGATATCAAATGCTTATCCGAAAATTTCCAAATCGAATTTCAACCATTAACGCTGATCAATCGTTGGAAGATGTGGAACGCGATACATTAGCAAGGATTGATGCATATCTTAAAAAAGTAAAATAGATTGAAGATATAGGTTTTACAACTATTCAAAGGGAGATGATGGAACGTGAAATTAATCATGGCAGTAGTCCAAGATAAAGATTCAAATCGCCTTGTGAACGCATTAGGGGAAGGGAATTTCAGAACAACGAAACTTGCAACAACAGGTGGGTTCTTAAAGGAAGGGAACACCACATTGATGGTTGGATGCGAAGATGAGAAATTGGACGATGCATTGAAAATTATCAAAGATAATTGCTCACAGCGTGAACAAATGGTTGCACCAATCTCACCAATGGGTGGCAATGCAGATTCCTACATTCCACAGCCTGTTAAAGTAGAAGTAGGCGGAGCAACAGTATTTGTTCTACCAATCGAATCATACTTTCAGTTCTAGAATAGAAAGGGGACTGTCCATATGAAAATCACGAGTGAAATGCAGACAAAGACAGAGCCAAAATATATTCGTCAGACTGCAACGGATACACAAGCATTTAACAAGATGGTACAGTCCCAAACAACGAATTTAAAGCAACAGGAATTAGAACGGTTAGTGAAGGATATAACCTTACAAGGAAACAAGCTCGCTCGCTTCCGTACATTTCGCGATTTAGCAAAATTTAAACGAATGATTAAGGATTTTCTAGGAGAGGCCGTATCAAATGGGTTAGAGCTTCAAAAAAAGCATAGCTTCGGTTTAACTGGACATAATCAAAAGTTAACAACTGTAAAAGAAATTGACGAAAAATTACTCGAACTAACGGAGCAAATAATGAATCAGGAAAGAAAGACAGTAGATATCCTTGGACTGATTGGTGAAATTAAAGGGTTACTGATTAATTTATATACGTAATAGACAATTGTTGAGATACATGGAAATATTGAGGACGGGTACTTATGAAAACATGGTCTGAAGTTGCTGAAGTCCAACCACTTGCAAGTAAAATTATTACGAATAGCATCAAGAAAGGCCGCATTTCTCATGCTTATCTACTCCAAGGAGAACGTGGAACAGGTAAGGAAGCAATTGGTTTATTGATTGCAAAGGGCCTCTTTTGTGAACATAAAGTTGGCGTTGAGCCTTGTAACGAATGTACAAACTGTAAACGAATCGACTCGCATAATCATCCAGATGTCCATTGGATTGAGCCAGATGGAGCATCAATCAAGAAGGAGCAGGTGGAGAACTTACAAAAGGAGTTTGCCTATTCCGGACTTGAATCCAATCAGAAGGCATATATCATCAAGGATGCAGATACTTTAACCGTCAATGCATCGAATCGAATTCTAAAGTTTTTGGAAGAGCCTAGTAAACAAACGACTGCCATCATGTTGACAGAGAATGGTCAATCGATTATTCCAACGATCAAGTCTCGTTGTCAGGTGATTGAATTAAAGCCTTTGAATCCTCGCTTATTTCAACAACAATTAATTGAAAAAGGGATGGCAAAGGAGACGGCAATTCTCATGAGTGCATTGACAAATAATTTGGATGAAGCCATCTCTTGGAATGAAGATGCATGGTTTGCAGAAGCAAGAAAGTTAATGGTACAATTGATTGAAATATTTACAGGAAAGCATGAAGATGTTTATCTATTTATCCATAGTCATCTACTGCCGCATTTTAAAGAGAGAGCGGAGCAGGAAAGAGGACTAGATTTATTGCTCTTAGCTTTAAAAGATATTCTTTACTTCCATATTGGAAATGAAGCAGCGATGGTGTTCTTTAGTCCGAATGATGATTTGCTTGAAAGGGCATCTATGACTTTTTCACAGGAGAAACTAATAGAAAGCTTAGATGCTGTCTTACATGCAAAGCGGAAATTGAAGCAAAATGTTCAGCCAACATTAGTAATGGAACAACTGATGCTTCAAATACAGGGGTGAAAAGTTAATGATAGAGGTTATTGGTGTCCGCTTTAAAAAGGCGGGTAAAATATATTATTTTGATCCAGGATCAGGCAATATTGCTTTAAATAGCTATGTAATTGTTGAAACCATCCGTGGTGTTGAGTTTGGGAAAGTTGTGGTTACGAATAAGCAAGTAGATGAAGAAGATGTCGTTCTTCCTTTAAAGAAGGTCTTACGAGTTGCCGATGATAAGGACAAACTTGTAGTTGTCGAGAATCAAGAGCAAGCAAAGAAGGCATTCCAGGTTTGTACCAATAAGATTGGCGAGCATAAGCTGGATATGAATCTAGTAGAAGTAGAATATACATTTGACCGCAATAAAATTATTTTCTATTTTACTGCAGATGGTCGTGTTGACTTCCGTAATTTAGTAAAAGACTTGGCATCAATGTTCAAAACACGTATCGAGCTTCGGCAAATTGGGGTTCGTGATGAAGCGAAGATGCTAGGCGGGATTGGTCCTTGTGGAAGAATGCTTTGTTGTTCCACGTTTTTGGGCGATTTCGAACCCGTATCAATTAAGATGGCGAAGGATCAAAATCTTTCCTTAAATCCAGCAAAAATTTCCGGATTATGTGGTCGTTTAATGTGTTGTTTGAAATACGAAAATGATGATTACGAGACAGCAAAACGAGAATTGCCAGACATTGGGGAAGCAATTAAGACTCCATATGGCAAAGGAAAAGTTGTTGGTCTCAATATTCTTGAAAGACTCATCCAAATTGAAGTGCCTGAAAAGGAACGGGTGATTGAATATACACTAGACGAACTAATTGAAGAAGGAATAGTAGCTCAGGGCCACAAAATGAAGAGGTGAGTGGGCGTGAACAACAGGCAAATATTTGACCAAGTATCTGATATGGAGAAGCAAATTGGTGAATTATATGAGCAGCTTGGGGATCTCAAGGGGAGACTTAGTGCTCTACTTGAGGAAAACCATCGATTAGCCATGGAGAACCATAATCTTAGAAATCACTTGGATCATATCGAGGAAAGTAAGATAGATACGGCGAATGATGATAAAGCGCCTGCGAAAAAGAATAAACTTCCGAGTGAGGGCTATGATAATTTAGCAAGATTATATGATGAAGGCTTTCATATTTGTAATCTGGAATTTGGTAGTCCACGTCGAAATGAAGATTGTATGTTTTGTCTTGAATTCTTTGATAAAACGAAATAGAATGTTTAGCTGTCTCATGGGTATGAGGCAGCTTTCTTTACATAGAACAGGAGAATCACATGGTACAGTTATATGATGATGAACGATTAGATTATTTATTAGCAGATGAAAGCATGCAAATCATCCAGAGTCCTACTGCATTTGCCTTTTCCCTTGATGCGGTGCTGCTTGCAGATTTTGCCTCCATACCGTTAAAGCGAGGCACCATTCTAGACCTGTGTACAGGTAATGGTGTTATTCCATTGCTATTATCCAGGAGGACGGTGGCAACTATCACCGGTGTTGAAATCCAGGAACGTATATTCAATATGGCAGAAAGAAATATTGAACTGAACGGGTTAAATGATCAATTACAGGTGATCCATGGTGATTTGAAAGAGATGCAAGCAGTGATTGGACAGAGCTCATTTGATGTCGTCACATGTAATCCACCTTATTTTCAGACGCCATCAGCAAATGAATATAACCATAATGAATATTTAACGATTGCACGACATGAAATCTATTGTACCCTTGATGACGTAGTAAAGGCATGTAAGCTCCATGTCAGGCCTGGTGGCAAGGTTGCTATGGTTCACCGACCAGGAAGACTCGTTGACATTATTAACGCTTTCAGGCAATATCGAATTGAACCGAAGCGGCTGCAGCTCATCTATCCGAAAAAGGGAAAAGAAGCGAATATGCTATTAATTGAGGGAATTCGCGATGGAAAGGCAGATTTGAAAATTCTCCCCCCATTATATATATATAATGAAGATGGAACATATACAAATGAGGCAAAGGAAATTATATATGGAAGAAAATAAACATATTGTCTATATGTTGCGATGCAAGGATAATACACTTTATACAGGATATACCAATGATTTAGAGCACCGGCTCAAGATGCATACAGAGGGGAAAGGTGCAAAGTATACTAGAGGACGTGGACCGTTTAAGGTTGTTTATATTGAGAAATACGACGAGAAGGAAAAGGCAATGCAACGGGAATACCAGATTAAACAATTAACCCGAAATGAAAAAATGCATCTCATTCGAAATTGGCTGAAAGAAGTGATACAAAATGAAAATACAAAAGAGCTTTGATGATGAAACATTGGGGACAATCTATGTTGTACCAACACCAATTGGAAATTTGGAGGATATCACTTTTCGTGCATTAAAAATATTAAAAAGTGTAACGATCATTGCTGCCGAGGATACAAGGAATACAAAGAAATTGCTAAATCACTTTGAGATTCAGACGCCACTTATTAGTTACCATGAGCATAATAAGCTATCAAGGGAAGATCAATTACTTGTCCGAGTTGAAAATGGCGAATCGATTGCGATTGTAAGCGATGCAGGAATGCCAGCTATTTCTGATCCTGGGTTTGAATTAGTTGAAGCAGCAATCAAACGGGATTTAAAGGTTGTTGTCTTACCTGGGGCAAATGCAGCATTATGTGCATTAGTCGGTTCGGGATTGCCAGCGAGTGAATTTTATTTTTATGGATTTTTACCACGGAAGAAGAAGGATAAGGAATCAGAATTAGAGCGATTAAAGCAATTAAAAGCAACCTTGTTATTTTATGAATCACCATATCGAATAAAGGATACATTGACGGCAATTAGTGATACGCTTGGCAATCGACAGGTCGTGCTTGCTCGTGAATTGACAAAGCGATTTGAAGAATTTGCACGTGGTACTGCAGGAGAACTCTTTACATGGGCAAGTGACCATGAATTAAAAGGGGAATTTTGCATTGTTGTCGAGGGCAATGATGCGGATACGGAGGAAGTGACGGACATTTGGTGGAGTCACTTATCTGTCTTGGATCATGTCAACTATTACATCGATGAGAAGCAATTATCGAGTAAAGATGCAATCAAGCAGGTTGCGGTAGATCGTAAAATGCATAAGCGTGAAGTTTATCAAACATATCATGTGGAATAAATTAAAATGAAAGAGAGCTGACGTGCTTGTGCAGGCGTCAGCTCTCCTTATGACTTAGTGTTATCTTATTCTAGCAGATACATTTCGTTCTGGGTAGTTAAGAAAGTGTAAAACTCTCTTACTACATAAGTGCAACCAAGTTTTCTAATAAATATAATACCCATTCTAAAAAAAGTTAATCATTTTAATTGTGATTCGATTTCTTCCATTAATATCTTTATACCTTTAGGGCTTAAAATGATCTTCCCATCAGCTAAGGAGATATTATCTTCGGAGACATCCCCAGTAATTTGGCAGATCATATTTGGTTTATATTTTTTGAGAATAATTTTGTCGTTTTCTACGTAAATTTCTACTTCATCTTTTACATTAATCTCTAGGGTGCGGCGTAGTTCGATTGGGATTACAACACGACCAAGTTCATCTACTCTACGAACAATTCCAATTGACTTCATTTCTGACCTCCCCCCAAATAAAGTTCCTCTATGTTGTCAGAAAAAATCAAAATTTCTATTTCCGCCTTGGTGGTTAAGAAAGTATACAAACTTTCTTACTAAATAAGTGCAACTAGGGCTGTCACCCAAAGGCTTGGCTAAACCTTAGTTTTCTAAAAATAGAATAGCAACATTGTTTTTTGATGTCAATCTATTAAGCTGAAATATTAATCTATTCTAGAGTTATTTTTATTTTTGGGAGTTTTCTAAAAATAGTCGCTTATTGGGGGAATAGATAGTAATGGGTAAAACATTGTTTAACCGTTATTCTCATTGGCAATCATTATTATAACGCAGTATTTGGCAAATTACGTTATAATAGCTACAATAGAGATAACATATTTATTAGGATTGGATTGGAATTTAGGAGGTAAAAGAATGTCAGAAGATAAGAAAACATTTTATATTACGACACCAATATACTATCCAAGTGGAAAATTACATATTGGAAATGCTTATTCTACAATTGCATGTGACGTAATGGCAAGATATAAACGGATGCAGGACTTCGATGTTTTCTACTTAACAGGTAGTGATGAACATGGACAAAAAATTGAAAATAAAGCGAATGAATTGAACATTACACCACAGCAATATGTTGATAATATGGCAGAGGGAATGCAAAGCCTATGGAAACTGCTTGAGATCAGTAATGATAAATTCATTCGTACGACAGACCCAGTTCACAAAAAGGTTGTAGCGGATATCTTTGAACGTTTCTTGGAGCAGGGTGATATTTATTTGGACCAGTATGAGGGCTGGTATTCTATTCCGGATGAAACCTTCTATACCGAGTCACAATTAGCTGATATCGAGCGTGACGATGCTGGAAATGTTATTGGTGGAAAATCACCTGATAGTGGACATCCAGTAGAATTAATCAAGGAAGAATCCTACTTCTTCAGAATGAGTAAGTATGCGGATCGTTTGTTGGAATACTACAATACACATCCAGACTTCATCCAGCCTGAATCTCGTAAAAATGAAATGATTAACAACTTCATTAAACCAGGGTTAGAGGACTTGGCTGTATCTCGTACGGTATTCTCTTGGGGAGTAAAGGTACCGAGTAATCCGAAACATGTTGTATACGTATGGATTGATGCATTATCTAACTATATTACGGCACTTGGATACGGCACAGATGATACAACATTATTCGATAAATACTGGCCAGCAGATGTGCATATGGTTGGAAAGGAAATTGTTCGTTTCCATACGATTTATTGGCCAATTATGTTAATGGCATTAGATCTTCCACTTCCGAATAAAGTCTTTGGCCATGGCTGGTTATTAATGAAAGATGGAAAAATGTCGAAGTCAAAAGGAAATGTTGTCTATCCAGAAATGCTAGTGGAACGCTATGGCTTAGATGCGCTTCGCTATTATTTGATGCGTGAAGTTTCCTTTGGTAGTGATGGGATCTTTACACCAGAAGACTTTGTTTCTCGAGTCAACTATGATTTAGCAAATGATCTAGGAAATCTATTAAATCGTACGGTTGCAATGATTAACAAATATTTAAATGGAGAGATTCCAGCGTATACTGGCAATATTACTGCATTTGATGAAGACCTGAAAGCTACCGCAGAGAAAGTAATTATGGACTATCAAGAAGAAATGGAGAAGATGCAATTTAGTAGTGCACTTAGCCATACTTGGACATTAATTTCGCGTGCAAATAAATATATAGATGAAACTGAGCCATGGAAATTGGCAAAAGAAGAGAGAAAAGAAACGGAACTAGCAAGTGTAATGGTTCATTTAGCGGAAAGCTTACGCATAGCTGCGATTCTTTTGCAACCATTCTTGACCCATGCACCGAAGGAAATCTTTGCACAGCTTGGTGTTGAAGGAGAAGCGGCGAGAGACTTCTCAACGGTTCATTTTGGAGAATTCCCATTGAATACGAAGGTTGTCGAAAAAGGCGTACCAATTTTCCCGCGTTTGGATATGGAGGAAGAGATTGCTTACATTAAAAAGCAAATGAATGGCGGTACTACTCCAAGCACAGCTTCGGATGAAGCTACGAATTCATGGGATCCAGCAGAAACGGAATTGGTTTCAGCGAAGGAAAAGCAAATTAAATACGATGATTTCGATAAAGTAGAATTGAAGGTTGCAGAAGTAATTGACTGTGGCAAGGTAGAAGGTGCTGACAAGTTGCTTAAATTCCGCTTAGATGCCGGTGATAAAGCACACAGGCAAATCCTATCTGGTATTGCAGAATGGTATCCAAATCCAGAAGCATTAATCGGTAAGAAGGTCGTAATCGTTGCTAATTTAAAACCACGTAAAATGCGTGGTGAAATTAGCCAAGGAATGATTTTGTCAGCTGAAAAAGACGGAAAACTGCAAGTAATTGAAGCACCAGCAGAAGCTGAAAATGGCAGTGAAATTGCCTAATAAAAAAATAGAAGAAAATACCCTGCTAGCATTTAGCAGGGTGTTTCCTGTTCATTTGGAACGGATCATACTAGAAGAGGATGTAGATCATGTTATTTGATACTCATACACACTTAAACGCAGAAGAATTTATAGATGAAATACCAGAGGCTGTTAAACGAGCAGAGGAAAATGGTGTTAGCCATATGGCTGTCGTTGGCTTTGATACGAAGACGATTGAAAAGTCACTAGAGCTTAGCAAATCCTATGATGGAATTTACAGCATTATCGGCTGGCATCCAACCGAAAGCTATTTATATACAGATGCAATCGAGGAGGTACTTTACCAACAATTACATCAGCCTAAGATCGTTGCGATGGGAGAAATGGGACTAGATTATCACTGGGATACGTCACCTAAAGATGTACAAAAGGATGTCTTCAGACGACAAATGCGAATTGCCAAGGAATTAAAGCTGCCGATTAGCATTCACATGCGCGATGCAATAGAAGACACCTACCGGATTTTAAAGGAAGAGCATGTAGAAGATATCGGCGGTATCATGCATAGCTTCAGTGGCGATGTAGAATGGATGAAGCGATTCCTCGACCTAGGGATGCATATTTCATTAAGTGGTGTCGTCACATTTAAAAATGCAAAAGAAGTGAAGGAAGTAGCAAAGTCTGTTCCATTGGATAAATTACTGATTGAAACGGATGCACCATATTTATCACCTGTCCCATATCGGGGAAAACGAAATGAACCTGCATATGTTAAATATGTTGCGGACGAAATTGCCAAATTGAGGGAAATACCAGTGGAGGAAATTGGCGAAATAACGACGAAAAATGCCTTTCAATTATTTAGGCTTAACGAAGATCTATTGAAATAAATCGTAATAATACTGGAATAAAAGAGGATAATAGTGGAATTTATTAGGGACTAGTGCATAGCTAGTCTTTCTCTTATTACAATCTTGTGACTAGGATAATTGTACTGGTGCCAACAGTTGTGGTGTTTTATTCTTTAAAAATTCACCCGTGGGATAAATTATGTAATATAATTGTAAAGAAAACGTAAATGGAATAGCTTTGACTTTGCATATGCCTCTTAATATAATCAAGAACGTCAGAGGAGGCAAGATGCATGCGAATTATTTCAAAGCTATTGCCGGCATCAAAATTGAAGCTGGTTATATCAGTAATTGGTATTTTAGCGCTTGTTTTGTTTTCATGGTTCATACTATTTGAAGCAACGAAGGCGGAAGTAGTAATCTCAGATAACGGGGAAAAACAAACAATCGACACACATATCAATACTGTAGGAGAGCTACTTAACGAAGTAGGGATTGTTGTTTCAGATCATGATGTATTGTCACATGATAAAAATGCGGCAATCGAAAATGGAATGACAATTAATTATGAAAGTGCAAAACAAATTACTGTAACAATCGATGGCAATAATCTTACATATTATACAACTGCAGATACGGTGGGAGACTTCCTTACAGAGCAGGATCTTTCATTTACAGCACATGATATTGTTTCACATAAAGCTACGGAATCAACAGCGGATGGCTTACAAATTGATGTTATCACTGCATACCAAGTAGCGGTTCATGACGGTGGTAAAGAACAGACCGTATGGACGACAGGCGGATCGGTGGCTGATTTACTAAATACAAACGAGATTAAGCTAAACGAGCATGATCGAATCGTGCCGAATGTAGAAGAAATGGTTAATAATAAGACGACGATTTCTATTGTCAGAGTCGATAAGATGGTAGATGAAGTGAATGAGAATGTTAGCTTTACTACTGAGAAGCAACAGGATAGCACCCTTTTTGAAGGAGAAGAAAGGGTAATTACCCAAGGTCAAGATGGGGTCGTTGTGAAGAAATATGAGATCACAACGGAAAATGGTATCGAGGTAAGTCGTGAGCTTGTAAACGAGGAAGTTAAAGAGGCAAGTATTAATCGCGTCATTGCAGTTGGTACGAAGAAACCGCAAGCAAATCAAGGAATCGTTACATTAGCGAGCACATCATCAAGTGGGGAGAATTTGGTACAAACAAGTACAGGTGGAAATACACTAACGATGACTGCTAGTGCGTTCACATCAAAATGTGATGGCTGTTCAGGTTATACTGCTACAGGGATTGATTTAAGTGCCAATCCACATATGAAAGTAATTGCAGTGGACCCAAACGTGATCCCACTTGGATCAAAGGTGTGGATTGAAGGATATGGCGTAGCAGTCGCTGGAGATACTGGTGGTGCTATTAATGGCAACCGAATCGATGTCCATGTCCCTACGAAGGCAGATGCATATAGTTGGGGAGTAAAGACAGTTCAAGTAAAGATTCTTGATTCTTAATGAATATAGGATATATGCTCTTACCATGATAATATGGTAAGAGCATATTTTTTCCGTAGACTCATTTTGTATCGTTTGTTTATATTTAGATAAACTGCCGATAACTTTAATTCAGAATTTCTTTGCCGAGGTCCGCAGCCCCCAAGAAACTCTACAGTTAAACTACCTATTTATAGATAGAGTTATGGTTTAATGATTTTTATATTGCATTAATTAATATTAACATCAGAAAGCTATATCAGTCCGGGTGAGCGAAGGGCGGTGACTCCTGCGGGAACAGCAAGAGTCCGAAGACCCCGTAGGAAGTGCTTTTCTTCCGAGGAGGCTGAGGCCGTGCCCGCGGAAAGCATCCGCCCGTAGCGAACTCGGACGGCGGATTAGCACATACTATTTGTAATTCAGTTAGTCCGCAATTTACATCAACTGTTAATTAGTATTTATCACGTGGGTGATAATATCATGGGAGTTGTGTAAAGGAAATTATTATACTTTCATAATCAAATAGGAAGTAACCCGATGGAGGGAAAGTATTGAAGATCAAAGAAGTTATTGTCGTTGAAGGTAGAGATGATACGGCTAAGATACGATTGGCGGTAAATGCGGATACGATTGAGACGAATGGATCTGCAGTAAATAAAGAGACGCTAATGAAGATAAAACATGCAAAAGAAAAAAGAGGTGTGATTATTTTTACAGACCCTGACTATCCTGGTGAAAGGATTCGTCACATTGTTGACCAAGCTGTTCCCGGATGTAAGCATGCATTTCTCACTCAGGATCAAGCAAGGGCAAAGCATCCGAAAAATAAAAGCCTTGGCATTGAACATGCATCCATAGAGGCAATTCAAAATGCATTAGCAGATGTTTATGAATTGGCAGATATGAAGGAAAGTGAAATTACAAAAGAAGAACTGATTCGGCATGGGCTGATTGGTGGGAGTAAATCTAGCTCACGTAGGGAAAAACTAGGAGAATTATTGCAAATTGGTCATACGAATGGAAAGCAGCTTTTAAAAAGGTTATCGGTATTTCAAATCACAAGGGAACAATTTGAAGCAGCAATGATAAGGGTTGAACAGGAGGAAGAAGATGGCGAATAAATATATTGCAACACCAACACAAACCAAAGAAATTTTAAAAAAGCATAAGTTTTCTTTTAAGAAGAGTCTCGGACAGAACTTCTTAGTTGATGTCAATGTACTGGAGAATATTGTCCGGAACGCAGGTGTTGATAAGGAATCTGCGGCGATTGAGATTGGGCCTGGTATTGGAGCACTGACAGAGCAGCTAGCAATCCATGCAGACAAGGTCGTAGCCTTTGAAATCGATGGGCGATTAATCCCGATTCTAGAGGATACACTTAGTGCTTATGAAAATGTGCAACTGATTCATCAGGATATTTTGAAAGCGGATGTTGCACAAGTAGTTAAGGAAAACTTTAATACGGGTCAGGAAGTGCATATTGTTGCCAACCTGCCATACTATATTACCACGCCGATATTAATGAAATTGATTCGCGATAAATTGCCGGTAACGAGCATTACCGTCATGATTCAAAAAGAAGTTGCGGATCGTATGGCTGCCAAACCAAATACGAAGAGCTACGGATCCTTAACGATTGCCATTCAATATTATACACATGCAGAAGTAGTCATGAATGTTCCGAAGACTGTCTTCATGCCACAGCCGAATGTTGATTCAAGTATTTTGAAATTAGTGTTACGCGACGAACCACCAGTCCATGTAGAGAACGAAGACTTCTTTTTTAGAATTGTCCAAGCAAGCTTTGCACAACGGAGAAAAACGTTACGAAATAATTTGACGAGCCATTTCGGTGATCAATATGATAAAGAAAAGATTACGGAAATATTGGAGGGAATTGGAATTGATGGCGGGCGCCGTGGGGAGTCATTAGATATGGAAGAATTCGCAGCATTGGCCAATGGATTTTGGCAAGCGGAGGAGAACTGATTCATTCTCTACACAATCTCTCTTTTTTTCGCACAGTTAGGCAGTCACCCTCATAATCTATAGGAGATGCTTTCAAATGAATGAAGGCAGTGAGGTGAATGTATGGATGCTAGTACAGGTACTTTGGTCACGCGTAAATCATATAATCATGATTTAATATTTCGGATAGCGTACGTAAAAGACGGGATTGCCAATTTGTATGGAGAGGCAATTCGATTAGAGGCAGATGCACCGATTGAGGATTTAGTTGTCGTGGAGACACGAGAGTTAGAAAGAAGACGGCGAAATGGAAAAGAAAAGGAAGAGAATTCCTATCGTTTATTTCGCCAAGATTATCAATTAATGAAAGAGAAACGAGAATATCAGGCAACAGATGGGTATCAGGATTATGCAAAATATTTCCAATTGCCTACGAAAGTTCTTCATTTAGATGGGGATCCGATGTACTTAAGAAAGTGTATTTCCTTATATCAGCGTATGGGCTTGCAGGTGCACGGGGTACATTTGAATGAGAAGGATATGCCGACAGAGATTGGTTTGTTAATCGAGCGAATCCAGCCTAATATTATTGTTATTACGGGTCATGATTCCTTTTCAAAAAACAAGGGTGCAAAGGAAGATCTTCGTGCATATCGGCATTCGAAGTATTTTGTGGAAACAGTAAGGGAAGCAAGACGCGTTAATCCACATCTTGACCAAATGGTAATTTTTGCAGGTGCATGTCAATCCCATTTTGAGTCCCTTATTCGCGCCGGAGCGAATTTTGCTAGTTCCCCTTTCCGAATTAATATTCATGCGCTAGATCCTGTTTATATTGCAGCAAAAGTGGCTTATACCCCATTCATGGAAAGTGTCAGTGTGTGGGATGCATTAAAAAATACAATGACAGGTGAAAAAGGTATGGGCGGTATTGAGACAAGAGGGCTCCTTCGTACAGGAATGCCTTATTTAGAGGAAAATACAGAGTAAAGGGTATAACCCGCTTCTAATGGCTTAGATGCGGGTTATATCTTTTTAGATATCCTATAAGATGGCAAAAAAAGTGGGAAAAAGGATACATAAAATGTTAACATTTACAAATAATATCATTAATAGGCAAATTTTATTGTTGACACGAAAATTGAACTCCTGTTATAATATAAAGTTTCATTTGACTATTGACCAAGCATATGCTATAATTGCTTTAGTGAGGTGGAGTGTATTGGCTAAAACATTATTCGAAATTAAGCAAGGTCTTGAAGGTTATGTCGGAAAGCGGTTGGAACTTACAGCCAACGGTGGAAGAAGAAAGACAATTGTACGATCGGGAGTATTGGCGGAAACATATCCTTCCGTATTTATTGTTGAGCTTGACCAAGACGAGAATGCATTCGAGCGTGTTTCATACAGCTATGCAGACGTTTTAACAGAAACAGTAGAATTAAATTTCCTAGATGAACGAAATAAAGGATTATTAGTTGAGCAGTAGGCAGATAGTAGCCTATTGCTTTTTTATATAAGCTGTTACGACTTAATTGTATTTTGCATTTCCCTAAACTTTCCCTGATTTACATATATCTAACTCGTGTTGATTTCCACCTCTTACGCAAACTATGGATGTCGTAATCATTTGAATTGCGAAAGGGGTTGTTCTTTCATGGCTAGACGTAGAGGGATTATGTCAGACCAATTGAAAGAAGAAATTGCCAAGGAATTAGGTTTTTACGACACGGTACAACAAGAAGGATGGGGCGGAATCAAAGCTAGGGATGCCGGTAATATGGTGAAACGCGCGATTGAAATCGCTCAGGAAAGCATGAATCAGGACAGTAACCATTAGATAAGCTGTGCCGCCAAATTTTAGATAAAACTAAAATTTGGCGGCA
>NZ_PIOC01000033.1:156664-191234 GCF_003369575.1 Oceanobacillus arenosus
TTCTTGCTTCTGCGTCCGCTTCTAAACAGTCGCCTCAGCATTTTTAATATGTTACAATTTGTTTAGCATTTTGCCTGTGGGTGATTGGGTAGGGATACCCATGGAAATTAGTCGGGAAGTAGTTTCACTTTATGTGACAAAGTAGGTGACGGGAATGGCACTTTTGGAAAAGGCGCCAGCGAAGATAAACCTATCACTTGATGTGCTAGGGAAACGTAATGATGGGTATCATAATGTAGAAATGATTATGACGACGGTAGATTTAGCGGATCGCATTGAGCTGTCTCCTCTTGAGCAGGATAAGATTATTATCTCCTTAGAGAGCAGATATGTCCCAAATGATGAGCGAAATTTAGCATATAAAGCTGCAGAAATATTTAAGAAGAAATATGGAATAAAAATGGGTGTGCATATAAAAATTGAAAAAAACATTCCAGTTTCCGCTGGGCTTGGTGGAGGAAGTACGGATGCAGCCGCAGTCCTTAGAGGAATGAATCGTTTATGGGATCTAAATATTCCAATTAGGGAATTAGCGGAGCTAGGGGCAACAATTGGCTCAGACATCTCATTTTGCGTTTATGGAAATACTGCTATTGCAAGAGGGTATGGGGAACAAATTGAAACTCTGGCTTCTCCACCACCGTGCTGGGTTGTATTAGCAAAGCCAGATATTGGCGTCTCCACAAGAACGATTTTTGCCCGAGTGAAAGTGGATGAATTGTATCATCCGAAAACCAATCATATTCTCGAAGCACTGATGGAGAAAGATTTCTCAAAGCTTTGCAATAATATCGGCAATTCGCTTGAGCAGATTACCCAGTACCTCCACCCCGAGGTTAGACATATCAAGGAAGCCATGCGGCAAATCGGTGCGCAAGGTGTATTGATGAGTGGGAGTGGCCCCACTGTATATGGATTGGTCGAGCACGAAAACAAGGCAAGAAGAATCTATAATGGCATGCGTGGGTTTTGTGAGGAAGTATACCTGGTTCGATTAATTGGATAGTTATTGCTTAAATGCGTATAAAGATGGTATATTTTAAGTTAAATATACGGTTTTGGGGTGTAATGATGAAGAGAAGTAACCGATTAGTTGTATTAACTGACTTTTTCCTTGAGAATCCTAGAAAACATATACAGTTACCATATTTTGTGGAATTATGTCATACAACGAAATCATCCATTAGTGAGGATTTAGATATTATTAATGATGTGTTTGAGGAGCAAGGATTGGGGTATTTACAAAGGTCCACTGGTGCGGGTGGTGGAGTGAAGTATATTCCAGAATTCGAAGTAGACAAAAGTGAATTGTTTTTGGAAGAGCTTCGCCAAAAATTGGCTGATCCAAGTCGAATTCTACCTGGTGGCTATCTATATATGAGTGATCTATTAGGCGATGCCAAAATTGTTCGGGAAATTGGACGTGTATTTGCATCTGCCTTTTCCAAAATGGACATCGATGTAGTTGTGACAGTAGCGACAAAGGGAATTCCATTAGCATATGCGGTGGCATCATTCCTAAATGTACCTGTCGTAATTGCTAGAAGGGATCCAAAGGTAACGGAAGGCTCGTCTGTAAGCATTAACTATGTATCCGGGTCCTCACGGAAAATACAGACGATGGTATTAACCAAACGGAGTCTGAAGGACGGAGCTAACGTATGCATTATTGATGACTTCATGAAGGCTGGAGGAACGATTAATGGAATGATTAGTCTACTAGCGGAGTTCAATGCACACGTTAAGGCGGTCGGCGTATTAGTGGAAGCGGATGATGAAGACGAGGAACGGATTGTAACCAATTATACCTCTCTAGTGAAAGTCTCTAAGGTTGACATGCTACAGAAAAAAATTGAAATTCAGCCAGGTAATATCGCATCACTCTAGTAAATATGCATCTTAAAGGCTGATGATATTAACAAACTTTTCCCTGAAAATAGAATTTTTATGATTTTTTTATTTTATTTTCTGATTTTAGCAGGATTTCTATTTGTTTTGTTGAACTATCTAATATAGTAAGTTCAATAGGGAAAAGGTGGTGAAACATCATGGAAGTAACTGACGTTAGATTACGCCGCGTGAATACAGAAGGAAGAATGCGAGCAATAGCATCGATTACTTTGGATCAGGAATTTGTCGTCCATGATATTCGGGTTATTGATGGGAATAATGGATTATTCGTGGCTATGCCGTCAAAGAGAACTCCCGATGGGGAATTTCGGGATATTGCACATCCAATTAACTCAGGAACACGTGCAAAGATACAAGAAGCGGTACTAGGGGAGTATCATCGAGTTGGGGAGAACGAGGAAGTAGAGTATGAAGAAGCGGGGGCTTCCTAATAAACATGATTCATACAGAGGGGTCTAATCAAAAACGATTGGACTTCTTTTTTTCTGCTTAGGAAACTATAAAATTGGGTGCTATGGATAACCTAATTACTGAGAATAGCCACGTCCAGCTCCAGCACCCAGCGAGACTTCCCTCACCTCCGTAATCTAAGTCAAGGAGAAGTTCGACTAAGTTCGCCACGTCCTGTGGCAACGTCGAACCACCTCACGTCCGTGAGGCGCAGTCCGTACGTTGCTAAACGAGCGCTTGCGCTTTTGTTTCTGAAAAAAATCGGAGTGAAAGGCCAATCATTCGCTCGTTCTGATTGTGGGTTGATAGACAGGGAAATTTGGAATTTTCCTATCAAAAGAAAAGTGGCAATCTACACCTGTTGTTAATTCTATCTTATCTATATGTTGAAATCCTAAGTTTTTTGCGATATATTTTATAGTGGATAAATAGTAATGATGGAGGTTTCCTTATGACGAAACGGTATGCTGTAATTCTTGCAGCAGGGCAAGGAACGAGAATGAAATCCAAACTATATAAAGTGCTCCATCCTGTAATGGGACGTCCGATGGTAAAGCATGTTATGGATCAACTTAACTCTATACAACTAGATAAGACGGTTACAATTGTTGGCTTTGGTGCTGAGAAAGTAATCGAAACACTTGGCGATGTGTGTGAATTCACAGTCCAAAAAGAGCAATTAGGGACAG
Source organism: Oceanobacillus arenosus (assembly GCF_003369575.1). Lineage (GTDB taxonomy): Bacteria > Bacillota > Bacilli > Bacillales > Amphibacillaceae > Oceanobacillus > Oceanobacillus arenosus. Next base: position 159,715 of record NZ_PIOC01000033.1, read on the forward strand.
GACATGCTGTTTTACAGGCCGCCGATATATTAAAGGATTTAGATGGTACAACGATTGTCGTTTGTGGTGATACACCATTAATCACAGATGAAACATACAAAGCGCTCTTTGATCAACATGAGAAGGATGGAGCGAGTGCAACGGTTCTAACAGCAAGTACATCGAAACCTGCTGGATACGGTCGGGTTATACGTAACAACGATAATGAAGTAGAACGCATTGTCGAACATAAAGATGCAAATGCAGCGGAACTTTTAGTAGAAGAAATCAATACAGGAACGTATTGCTTCGATAATCAAGCCCTTTTCGCGGCACTACAAGAAGTTTCCAATGATAATGTACAAGGTGAATACTACTTGCCAGATGTTATTGAAATCCTACGTGGGCAAGGGAAGAAAGTAAGTGCATTTCTTACACCAAACTTCGATGAAACATTAGGTGTAAATGATCGTGTTGCATTAGCACAAGCGGAAAAGATTATGAAAAATCGCATTAACGAACAGCATATGCGTAATGGGGTAGCGATTATCGACCCGGACAATACATACATCCATCCAGATGTTGTAATTGAATCAGATGTAACAATTTACCCTGGAACAATTATTAAGGGCGCAACAACAATTAAAACAAATGCAGAAATCGGACCAAACAGTGAGATTTCTAATTGCTATATTGGCGAAGGAACGGTAGTGAAGCAAAGTGTCGCAAATGATAGCCGGATTGGTAAACGGGTTAAAGTAGGACCTTTCGCGCATATTCGTCCAGATTCAACCATTGGTGACAATGCGAAGCTAGGTAATTTTACCGAGATTAAAAAGACCTCACTTGGAAATGGAAGTAAGATTTCGCATTTAAGCTATATCGGCGATGCAAATGTTGGCGATAATGTTAATATTGGCTGTGGAACAATTACAGTTAACTATGATGGAAAAAATAAATTTCTAACAACCATTGAAGATGATGCTTTTATCGGATGTAACTCTAATTTAATTGCACCAGTAACAATCGGCAAGGGATCCTATGTTGCTGCTGGATCAACGATTACGAATAATGTACCAGATGATGCATTATCGATTGCCAGGGCAAGACAGACGAATAAAGAAGGCTATGCTACAAAGCTTAAGAATAGAAAAAAAGATTAACGGAGGTTTATAATCCATGGCATCAAGTAATTATGAGGATTCAACACTAAAGGTTTTCTCTTTGAATTCCAATCGTAGGTTATCAGAACAAATCGCGGAACATATTGGGACAACATTAGGTAAATGTACCGTTTCGAAATTCAGTGATGGTGAAATTCAAATTAACATTGAAGAGAGTATTCGTGGCTGTGAAGTGTATGTCATCCAATCCACATCTGATCCAGTTAATGATCATTTAATGGAATTATTAATCATGATTGATGCATTAAAGCGTGCATCGGCAAAATCGATTAACATTGTGATGCCATATTATGGATATGCTAGACAAGATCGAAAGGCACGTTCACGCGAGCCGATTGCTGCGAAATTAGTAGCAGATATCATCGAAACAGCAGGAGCAAATCGGATGATTACACTCGATCTGCATGCGCCACAGATTCAGGGATTCTTTGATATTCCAATTGATCATTTGCAAGGTGTGCCTATTCTTTCTGATTATTTCGAAGGGAAAAACCTAGACGATGTTATTGTTGTTTCTCCAGATCATGGTGGTGTAACTCGTGCGCGTAAAATGGCAGATCGCCTGAAAGCGCCAATTGGAATTATTGATAAACGTAGACCACGTCCAAATGTTGCTGAGGTTATGAATATTATTGGTAATATTGAAGGAAAGACGGCAATTTTAATCGACGATATTATTGATACAGCAGGAACGATTACGCTTGCAGCCAACGCTTTAATTGAAAATGGCGCGAAAGAAGTGTATGCTTGTTGTACGCATCCAGTATTATCAGGACCTGCAATTGAGCGAATTAATAATTCGCAAATAAAGGAACTGGTTATTACGGATAGTATTCCGCTTCCAGCTGAGAAACAGGTCGATAAAATTACAACCCTTTCTGTTGCTCCATTAATCGGTGAAGCGATTATAAGAGTACATGAGCAACAATCGGTAAGTGTTTTATTTGATTAATAGGATTAAGTTTATACAATAACGGGTATAAATTATATTGATCGTTTATACAGCTCCATTGTAACAACGACTAGTGAAGAAGATAGAAAGAATATACTCGATCTTGAAATGAGCTAAGTGGTAAATAATTTGGAGGATGATAATATGTCAGTACAATTAAAAGCAAAGAAACGAGAAGATCTTACACATTCTAACACGAAAGAGTTAAGAGAAAGTGGATTTATACCCGGGGTTGTTTATGGGAAAGCGAAAGATACGAAGAATATTGCGGTAGAAAGTATTACATTACTCAAAACTGTAAGAGATGAAGGGAAAAATGCAGTAATTTCTCTTGATATTGAAGAAGATAAGCCTGTTAATGTTATGCTTCATGAATATCAAGTAGACCCAATTCGTGACACCGTTACCCATGTAGACTTTTATATCATTGATCTATCTGAGGAAATGGAAGTATCGGTTGCCCTTAATCTTCAAGGCGAGGCAAAAGGTGCGAAAGAAGGCGGCGTACTACAGCAGCCATTATTCGAGATTCAGGTGCTTGCGAAACCAGGCGATATTCCTGAAGAGATTACGCTCGATATCTCATCTTTAGAAATTGGAAATGTCCTTACAATTGCAGATTTACCAAAGAGTGATACCTACAAATACCTTGATGATCCGGAAACTACTATCGCTACAATTCTACCTCCAGGTGGAAATGAAGTAGAGGAGTATGAGGAAGCTCAGGCTGAATCGCAAGGAGAACAAGAAGAATAATATAAAGTGAATAGGTAACACAACAAGACCCTCCCAAAAGATGGCGAAGTAAGCCATCCTTCTTTGGAGGGCTTATTGTATGGAGTTGTTTAGGAACCGTGGAGTTGTCCATGGCACTAATCAAAACAAAAATTTAGACAAAGGACGAATTTACATGAAATGTATTGTTGGTTTGGGAAATCCGGGGAAGAAATATGAAGATACCCGTCATAATGTTGGCTTCATGGTGATTGATGAGCTGCTTAATCGCCATAACTGGAATTTAGATAAGAAGAAATTTAATGGGCAGTATGCGATGGAGCATTATCAAGGCGATAAATTAATCCTGTTAAAACCACAAACATACATGAACCTTTCTGGTGAATCAATTCGCCCCTTAATGGATTTTTATAATATAGATTTAGAGGATTTACTTATCATTTATGATGATTTAGATCTACCAGCAGGAAAAATCCGATTACGCCAAAAGGGCGGGCATGGTGGTCATAATGGGGTCAGATCTTCTATCGATCATTTAGGAACGAAGGAATTCAAGCGAATTCGCATTGGGATCGGTAGACCTGTAACTTCTATTCCGGTAGTGGATTATGTACTCGGATCATTCCCGAAAGAGCAGCAGGGCGATGTTGGCGAAAGCATCAAATTAGCGGCAGATGCATGTGAAACATGGTTGAACACCCCTTTTGTAGACGTCATGAATGAATATAATAATTGATCTCTTCATATGTTGTATCCTAGTATCTAGGAATATCAATCATGTATAATATGGGGATTTTCGGATAAACTTCTAATAGAGGATGTTCAAATAGTGAACGATTTGTTTATTCGAGGAGGATTATCAGTGTCGATCGTATATAAATGCAGACATTGTGGGCAAGCAATTGCTACGCTGGATCAGCAAGTGATTGATACAACGATGCTAGGTCTAGATCAGTTATCGATAAAGGAAAAAGAAGAAATGATTCAATATAAGGATAATGGTGATGTTGATGTTCAGACAATTTGTGAGGATTGCCAAGAAGCATTAGGATATCATCCACACTATCATGAACTAGATTTTTTTATACAATAAACATATGCGTAAAAGAGCTTTGGTATCCTAACCAAAGCGTTTTTGTGCTTATAAAGTGTAGTAAGCGGGGGTTTAGGAATGAAAGGAATCAATCAATTTTTACAATCAAAGGAAGATATACAGTCAATTATTCATGGCATTGAGAGTGGAATGAAGGAGCAGCTTGTTGCTGGTCTTTCTGGTTCCGCTCGAAGCATGCTTGTTTCTGTTCTAAAGGAATCCATTAATAAACCAATATTATTAGTGACACATCAGCTCGTGCAAGCCCAGCAACTATACGACGATCTTTCCGAGTTCATGGATGAGAAATGTGTATATTTATATCCTGTTAATGAATTAATCGCTTCGGAAATTGCGATTGCTAGTCCAGAGTTAAGAAGCCAGCGAATCGAATCGCTAATGGAATGGTCAAAAAGGAAATCGGGTATATTAATTGCCCCTGTTGCAGCATTAAAACGAATTCTCCCACAGCCAGCTTACTGGGATAAATATCAATTGCGATTTAAGGTTGGCGATGAAATCCCGATTGATACTTATCTCGCTTCTCTAATTGATATGGGCTATGAGCGAACAACAATGGTAACGACGCCAGGAGAGTTTAGTAAACGTGGAGGTATCATAGATGTTTATCCAATAACGGAAGATTATCCGATCCGTATCGAATTATTTGATGAAGAAATTGACTCCATCCGTTTCTTTGATGCAGAAACACAGCGCTCCTTAACGAAAAAAGAAGAAGTAATGGTCGGACCTGCAACGGAATTATTACTTACTAAGGAAGATATTCTTACTGCAGCGGAACGATTAGAAGAAGCATTAGCGCAAACATTGAAGAAAGTGAAGACAACAGCCGTAAAAGAAGAACTAGTCAGTGCGATGGAGCAAGATATCAGCCGTTTACGCAATTTAGAGCGTTTCCAGGAAATGTACCGTTATATCGGATTTTTCTATAATGAGCCTGCTAGTTTATTAGATTACTTACCAAAAGATGGCTTCGTTATCTTAGATGAAATGAGCAGAATTCAGGAGACCGCTTCGAATTTAGATACAGAAGAAGCAGAATGGTATAGTAATTTACTGGAATCTGGAAAAATGGTGCAAAATAGTAGATTCTCATTTGATTTTCATACAGTCCAAGATAAGATGAGGCAGCAGCGTCTCTATATGTCTGTCTTCTTACGACATATTCCAAATACACAGCCACAGAATATCATCAATCTATCATCAAGGACAATGCAGGAATTCCATGGACAAATGCATCTATTTAAGACGGAATTAAAACGTTGGGAAAAAGGGGATTATTCCGTCGTTATCTTAGCACCAAATGAAAGCCGAGTAGACAAAATCCATTCCATTTTGATGGATTATGATATCGAGGCTGCCATCTCTGATGATTTGAAACTTCCAGTAGAAGTACCAACGATTACAGTTGGCAATATTAGCAATGGTATTGAGTTTCCGATGCATAAGCTAGTACTTATCACAGAGAATGAATTATTCAAAAAGAAGACAAAACGAGCGCGAAGACAGCAAAAAATCTCTAATGCGGAGCGAATTAAGAGCTACCAGGAGTTAAAGGTTGGCGATTATGTCGTCCATTCCAACCATGGTGTTGGGAAGTATTTAGGGATTGAAACATTGGAAGTTAATAAATTGCATAAGGATTATATGCTAATCCGCTATTCTGGAGATGATAAGCTTTACGTGCCAATTGATCAAATCGATTTAGTTCAAAAGTTCGTTGGCGGAGAAGGAAAGGAACCGAAGTTATACAAACTAGGTGGAACTGATTGGACGAAAGTTAAACGAAAGGTCCAATCATCTGTTGAAGATATTGCGGATGATCTAATTAAGCTTTATGCTGAGCGTGAGGCAAGAAAAGGATATGCGTTCTCAGAGGATACAGAAATGCAACGTGAATTCGAAGCATCTTTCCCATATCAGGAAACAGAAGACCAGCTTCGATGTATTGAGGAAATCAAGAAGGACATGGAAAGAGAGCGTCCAATGGATCGCTTACTATGTGGGGACGTTGGTTACGGCAAAACCGAAGTAGCGATACGTGCAGCTTTTAAAGCAATTGCCGATGGAAAACAAGTAGCAATCCTAGTGCCGACAACGATTTTAGCACAACAGCATTTTGAAACGGTTCGGGAGCGATTCCAGGATCATGCAATAAATATTGGACTCCTAAGTAGATTCCGTACTCGTAAAGAGCAAACGGAAACGATTAATGGCCTAAGAAAAGGAACCGTAGATATTGTTATCGGTACTCACCGCGTCTTATCAAAGGATGTCGAGTTCCGTGACTTAGGCCTGCTTATCGTCGATGAGGAGCAGCGATTTGGTGTGAAACATAAGGAAAAAATTAAACAAATGAAATCAAACGTCGATGTACTAACTTTAACGGCAACACCAATTCCAAGAACATTGCACATGTCGATGCTAGGCGTTCGGGATCTATCTGTTATTGAAACGCCTCCTGAAAACCGTTTTCCAATTCAAACGTATGTGATGGAATATAATCCAATTTTAGTTCGGGAAGCAATTGAACGGGAAATGGCGAGGGATGGGCAAGTTTTCTTCCTTTATAACCGAGTGGAAAATATAGATAAGGTAGCCCGCGATATTGGCATGCTTGTGGAGGATGCGAGAATTGCGGTTGCTCATGGGCAGATGAACGAGACCGAATTGGAGAGCGTTATCTTTGGCTTTTTAGAAGGGGAATATGATGTACTTGTTAGTACGACTATCATTGAGACAGGCGTGGATATTCCGAATGTAAACACGTTAATCGTTAGCAATGCAGACCGGATGGGCTTAAGTCAGCTTTATCAGCTTCGAGGTCGGGTCGGTCGTTCAAACCGGGTAGCATATGCTTATTTCACCTATCAGAAGGATAAAGTGTTGACAGAAGTTGCCGAGAAGCGACTACAGGCGATCAAGGAGTTTACAGAATTAGGTTCTGGATTTAAGATTGCAATGCGCGACTTGTCGATTCGAGGGGCAGGTAACTTACTAGGGTCTCAGCAGCATGGTTTCATTGACTCTGTCGGCTTTGATATGTATTCGCAAATGTTGTCTGATGCAATCGAAGCACGGAAAAAGGGCAAGGATATTGAAGATATTACGCCATTTGAACCGGAACTTGCACTTAATGTGGATGCCTATATTCCAGATGAATATATTAAAGATGAGAAGCAAAAAATCGATATCTACAAGCAAGTCAGAGCAATTGAATCTAAAAAGGATATTGAAGATTTAAAGGATGAACTGACAGATCGTTTCGGTGATTATCCGGATGAAGTGGAGCACCTATTTATTGTTTCAGCATTAAAAATGTATGCTCGCAAGGAACGCGTCGAGTCGATAACAGAAAAGGGAAATAAGATTATCTTACTGATTGAGGAGAATCGTAGCCAGCAGATTGATGGATCCAAATTATTTGAACTCGCAGGCGAATTTGGGCGTGGTGTACAATTAGGGACGGAAAATACGAAGCTAAAGATTGTCTTCCAATCAACAAAGGAAACAGATCATCGTAAGTATCAAACTGTTGAAGCATTTATGAAGAAATTAAAGATCGTCAATCGCGATGATGCATAGTGCTTTTTAATTGCTTAAGAAACAATAAAATTGGATGCTGTGGATAACTAAATTACCGAGAACAGCCACGTCCAGCTCCAGCGCTTAAGCGTTAGCGAGACTTCCCTCACCTTCGTACGATAAGTCAACATCGATTCGCTTACGCTCATCGTGTTTCCTTTATCTCCTTCGGTTCAGTCCAGTCCGTACGTCGCTAAACTAGCTTTAAGCTTTTGTTCTAGAAGGCTTTCACCTAAATGGTGTGAGCCTTCTTTTTCCAATAAACAGGAAATAAAATAGGCTCATGATGTATAGTTCTTTCAAAGTTAATTCATACTAAAACCACACCTGGTGATTTTTACACGTTTAGAGAAGAATTAGTAATGCAGGAAATGATAATATCGGCATTTCCTCATCGTTATACTATTTGTGATGTTTGGCATCCATTTCATGTGTAGGGCAGATAATCATCATTAGAAAGCGAGGCAACTTAGTATGAAAGCAACAGGTATTGTACGTCGAATTGATGATTTAGGTAGGGTTGTAATCCCAAAGGAAATAAGAAGAACATTACGTATTCGTGAGGGAGACCCGTTGGAAATCTTTGTTGATCGTGAAGGAGAAGTAATTTTAAAAAAATATTCGCCAATAAATGAATTGAGTCACTTTGCACAGGAATATGCGGAGGCATTATTTAATTCTCTCCAATCCCCTGTATTAATCTGTGACCGTGATGAAGTAATTGCGGTTTCCGGGGAATCGAAGAAAGATTATCTTAATAAGAATATTAGCTCAGGGATAGCGAAAATAATTGAGAACCGTTCACAAGTATTTGAAGCAGATGTTAATGAATTTGAAATCATCGAAGGTAATGAACTATCGTTGAATTCCTATGGTATCAGTCCAATTATTGCAAATGGGGATCCAATTGGTTGCGTAGTCATGTTCTCAAAAGAGGGAGAGCCACTCAGTAAAGTAGAACAAAAGGCACTAGAAACAGCTGCAGGCTTTCTGGCAAAACAAATGGAATAATAATACTTAAGTATTGCAAAAATCAGGTGCCCACTGGTTTTTGCTATTTTTTTATGGAAATATGGTTTCACTTATGTAGTGAGAAGGTGTGATCTAACATAAGAAATCAAATGCTCACAGGCATGTCGCTCCGAAAATACACGTCGCTTTTCGCGGGGGTCTGGTGAGCCTTCCTCCCGCGGAAGTCTTCGTGTATTTTCTCCACTAGGTTTGAGCAAAATCCACCGATACGGAAATCAGCTTTTCTCCTAATTCCACTTTATATCAAAAGTGACAACTATAAAAATGAGCTGTTTTTAAATTACAATCAGGTATGGTGGTTTGCTAAAGTAAGCCGAAATTGCTGCGCTGATGTGCTATAATATAGTGAAATTTGAATGTAGCGGAGATGGGCGTTTATATGGTGGAGAATGAATCGAATCGATTGGTCAAAGGTGCGTTATTATTAACCTTTGCTGGATTGATCAGCAAAATTCTAAGTGCTGGATACCGAATACCATTGCAAAATTTAACAGGAGATATCGGCTTTTACATTTATCAGCAAGTATATCCGATTCTCGGGATGGTCATGATATTGTCCTTATACGGGTTCCCTTCAGCAATTTCAAAAATGATTGTTGACTTGGATGAGCATGGAAAGAAGCCATCGTTAACAGGCTTTTATTTGCCGATTTTCCTCATTCTCCTTGTCATAAATGGGATGATCTTTCTCTTCCTCTTATTCAACGCGGAATTAGTAGCGAATTGGGTTGGAGATGCAAACCTAATCCATTCCTATCAAACTGCTGCTTTTGCCTTTTTACTTGTTCCTTTCACTTCCTTGCTTCGAGGTGTCTTTCAAGGGAATTACTATATGAAGCCAACCGCCTTTTCACAGGTAGGAGAACAACTTATCCGGGTATTCATCATTATTGCTGCGGCAATTGCGATTTCAATGGGTGTGATGGATCTTTATTCAATCGGACAGTTTGCAGCAATTGCCTCAATTGCTGGCGGCGTAGTGGCAGTGTTGATTCTTGGCTTTTATTTTGTGAAAAATAGGCCATTTTCAAGCGCACATACCGAGATCCCTATCCATTATTTCGTGAAGCAAATCGTCGTCCTAGGAATGGTTGCTGCTTTAAACCATATGACATTACTTGTCATCCAGTTTGCCGATGCGTTTACACTTATCCCGAGTTTAGTGGAATACGGATTGACCCAGATAGAAGCAATGGAGGCAAAGGGAATCTTTGATCGTGGACAACCACTAATTCAAATTGGTACGGTATTAGGATCATCGTTCGCGCTAGCACTTATTCCCTCGATTTCTAAACAAAAGCTAGAGGCGGACCCAACTACCTTTTATCAATACATACGAAGTGGCCTATTGTTTAGCTTCTATTTAGCGGTCGGCGCAACGATTGGACTTATTGCGATTTTTCCAGAAACAAATCGTTTATTATTTGAAAATACGGATGGAACATCGGATTTGCAAATTCTTGTTCTTTCGATCTTTCTTTGTTCAATCGCCATTACTGCATCCTCCGTTCTTCAAGGATTGGGCTTTATTAAACGGACAGCGGGTTTTGTCCTCGGGGCCTTTTTTGTAAAATGGATTGCAAATCAATTATTGGTCCCATGGTGGGGGATTACAGGTAGTGCAATTGCAACGGTATTAAGTTTGCTTGTTTTATTTATTCTTGTTATGTTCGAATTAAAAAGAAAGCTGCCAGATTTAAATTTTTTCAGGCAGATTAAGTGGCGTGCATTATTTGCCGGAACGATTTCGATGATCGTTTATTTGCTGGTAATGAAATATTGCTTATTAGGACTTAGTGGTAACGTCACCTCACGGCTCTATCTGTTAGGCTATGTATTATTTGTCGCCGGTACAGGTGCATGTATTTTTCTAGTTTGTTTATTAAGGGGTGGGGCATTTTCTGAAGAACAATTGAAGATGCTGCCATTTGCATCCATTTTAATTCGTATTCAAAGAGGGAGGAAGAAATATGAGTAAGATAGAGATTATTGGTTTAGGTGCAGGAGATATTAATCAATTATCGATTGGAATTTACAAAAAACTTACGAATGCAATAACAACGGTATTTACTCGTACATTGGATCATCCAGTTATTAATGCAATTCAAGAAGAAGGGGTTCACTTCCATTCCTTCGATCACATTTATGAGGAAGAGGAGCAATTTGCTATCGTTTATGAGCGGATTGTTGCTCAATTAATAGAGGCGGCAAAGAATTCAGAAGAGGTGGTCCTTTATACGGTTCCGGGTCATCCGATGCTTGCAGAGAAGGCGGTACAGCTTTTACTTGAACAGGTTGAAGTGGAAGTAGAGATCATTGGTGGACAAAGCTATTTAGACGACCTATTTACGTCTTTAAAGATTGACCCAATCGATGGCTTCCAATTTGTTGATGGGACATCTTTTGAACGGAATCAGCTTGATTATCGCCACCATATCATCTTTTGTCAGGTCTATGATCGTTTCATTGCGTCAGAGGTGAAACTAGCATTGCTTGAGGACTTGCCAGCCGATTATGAAGTCATCGTTGTCGAAGCGGCAGGGAGCAGTCAGGAAGTAATCACCAAACTGCCTCTAGAAGAATTGGATCATACAATCGAGGTTAGTAATTTAACAAGTGTCTATATTCCACCAGCAGCAGGTAATCTTTTAAACCATACGTTTACAAATTTACGAGAAGTGATTCGTGTACTAAGGTCACCAAATGGCTGCCCGTGGGATCGGAAGCAAACCCATGAGACCCTTAGGGAATACGCTGTTGAAGAGGTCTATGAGCTGATTGATGCGATTGACCAACAGGATGATGAAGGCATTATCGAGGAGCTGGGTGATATTCTTCTGCAAGTAATGCTTCATAGTCAAATTGGCGAGGATGATGGCTATTTTACGGTAGATGATGTCATCCGTGGGATAACCGATAAGATGATCCATCGCCATCCGCACGTCTTTGGAGATCGCGATGTGTCCTCTGTTGATGAGGTGCTAACGAATTGGGAGGAACTGAAGAAGGAAGAAAAGGGGAAAACGCGGCAATCCGTTCTCGATGGCGTTTCTAATTCCTTGCCATCATTAGCAAAAGCATACCAATTGCAAAAAAAGGCTGCAAAGGTTGGATTTGATTGGGAAGAGGTAAACGAAATTTGGCAAAAGCTTGGGGAAGAATTGGCGGAAGTAAAAGAAGCAATAGAAGCGAATGATCAGCAAGAGGTCGAGGAGGAATTCGGTGATGTCTTATTTGTAATCGCCAATTTAACACGTTATTATAAAATAAACCCAGAAATTTCCCTAAACCTTTCCAATCAGAAGTTTATCTCTCGCTTTTCTTATATCGAGGAAAAGTTAAAGTTAGAAGGAAAGACGATTGAGGATGCAACACTAGAGGAAATGGATGCATACTGGAATCAAGCAAAAGAAAGAGAGTGATCGGAGATGCGTTTAGATAAATTTTTAAAAGTATCACGACTAATCAAACGTCGTACATTAGCAAAGGAAGTAGCAGATCAAGGGCGAATTTCCGTTAATGGCAACCAAGCAAAGGCCTCTACAGTCCTAACAGCAGGAGATGAACTTGTGATTCGCTTTGGACAAAAGCTAGTAACGGTTAGAGTAAACGATTTACGTGAAACCGTGAGAAAAGATGAAGCAGAAATGATGTATACGATTGTCAAAGAAGAACAAGTTCAGTAGGAGTCGATTGTAAATCGTTTATCCTGCATGTTACGGACAACAAGGTTCTTAACAAAAGACTGGAGTTTACAAGCTTGTTGCACATTTGTAGTGAGAGGGTTTTTGTACTTTTATCTTAATGGTAATGAGTGAAAGTGATGAGTTGATATAAAGTGTGAACTAGTGATAATGATGATCTCAGATTTGGATAGTAGTTGCTGTTCACATTAAAGATTCCATTCCTTTACTTCAATCAGCGTCGATTGTCAGTGGTAAGTTACTCTTTTATATGTGATTAGTCCGAGAACCCTGAACGCATTAAACTAGTTTGCAATTTATCTATTAATGCCAACACACAATAAGAAATTGGGAAAGGTAAATCCCACTGAATGAAGTTTCGCTTTATTAGTTCTATACTTGTCCCTCCTTTCATAAATTAATATGGATAAGGAGGGCTTTTATATGAACTATTATGAGAATAAGGAAACCCCGACACGTGTACAAACCGACCATATTGTAAAGCTAAATAACCGTAAAAATTTAGAAATAACTGGTGTTAAAGAAGTAGATAGCTTCGATAATGAGGAGTTTCTATTACAAACAGTCATGGGCTATCTCATCGTCCGTGGTCAGAACCTCCAGTTAAAAAATCTCGACGTGGCAGAAGGGGTCGTGACGATTAAAGGTAAAATCTACGAACTTTCCTATGTCGATGAAGAACAGCAGGAGAAAGCTAAAGGATTCTTTAGCAAGTTATTCCGATGACCCTCAGCATTCAGTTTCTAACGATGGCCACCATGGTTCTAAGTGGGATTTACTTGGGAATAAGTCAAGATACCTTTCGTCGCTTTACACAATATTGGAAGAATCAAACCCTTTTAACTTATTTTATGGAGATTTGCTTTTGGCTTACACAGGCAATTATTCTTTTTTATGTATTGTATCGTGTCAATGCTGGAGAAATTAGATTCTATATCGTGATGGCATGTTTATTAGGATTTTCCATGTATCAAGTAGTCGCTGCCAATCTCTATAAGCGATTACTTGAACACGTCATTAGGGTCATTGCGGGCTTCTATCGCTTTTGTGCAAAAGTAGTACAAGTTTTGCTTATTACACCGATTCGCTGGATTATCATTATGCTACTGACGATTCTCTTATTCATTTTAAGGCTAGTCGGAAAGGTACTCTTCTTTATTCTAAAATTACTTGTTATGCCATTTAAATGGATTGGCAAGGCCCTCTATCAACTGCTCCCCAAAAAAGTCAAAAAGAATTTACACAAAATTGCAGGATTTTATAGTAAAATGAAGAATATATGTATCAAGTGGGCGAAGTTTTTCAAATTTAATAGGAGGTAGTCAGATGGCATCACGGAAAAAAACGGTTACAAGATTAGACTCGAGTTATATGCAACAATACGATGCATACATAGAGAGACAGAAGAGAAAGAAGCAACGATTAATTCGTCGTCTTGTGTTATTTTCTATTGCTGCAATCCTTATTATTGGTGGCATGGCAGGATATCATGTTAACCAACGAATACTTCATGCAGAGAAAGTCGCAGAATATGAGTCACTAGAAAAGGATATTGCGAATCTAAACAAAGAGGGAGAATATCTTGAAGAAGAAATTAAGTTACTGAATAATGAAGAATATGTATTGGATATCGCAAGAACCAATTATTTCTTCTCAAAAGAAGGGGAATTAATCTTTAAGATTCCTAACGAAGATCCATTATATTGACACATTTATTGGTGATTAATATACTATATAAGAATTACATTGAATCTTTTAAGGAGGAGCATTTTTTTTATGTCAATCGAAGTAGGCAGCAAACTGCAAGGGAAGGTAACGGGTATCACGAATTTTGGTGCATTTGTCGAACTTGAGTTGGGCAAAACAGGTCTTGTTCATATTAGTGAGGTAGCTGATAGCTATGTGAAGGACATTAATGAATACCTTAAAGTTGGAGAAGAAGTAACGGTTAAGGTGATTAATGTTGAAAAGGATGGCAAAATTGGCTTGTCCATTAAGAAGGCAAAGGATCGTCCAGTGCGCCAAAAGAATCCAAAAGAACGTGCAGAGAACTTTGAATCGAAAATGAATCAATTTCTCAAAGACTCTGAGGACCGATTAGCCTCTTTAAAGAAGCACACGGAATCCAAACGCGGAGGTCGAGGTGCTAGAAGAGGATAGCAGCTGCTGCCTGTGACAATGCTCTGTAGAATATATGTTACAATCCAAACAATTTGTTAAGAAAGGCAGGTACCAGCTTCGGTACCTGCCTTTTATTTGATAGCGGCAGAGGGGATCGAACCCACGACCTCACGGGTATGAACCGTACGCTCTAGCCAGCTGAGCTACGCCGCCAAATTATCGAACAATTGCTATCATACAACAGGATAATTATTGTGTCAATACCATTAAATAAAAACGAAATTATTAAAAAATATTAATAATGGCACTTTATACATAAAATGGTCGAACGATTTATTGGACATGCTTTGCTGTTTTGACAAAAAAAGAAGGCATAATGTGGTTTACTATCTAGAAAGATAGGAGTGATAGTAGATGATGGATTCATTTCCAAGGGTGGAGCCGAGGGATTTTGTTAGGGAAAAGGTAAGTCAAATAGGGAGGTTACGAAAATGGATCAATTTGAAGCTGAAAACAGTTCTATTAGATAAAGGATTATTATACTTTATCGTCGGTTTTCTATTAGGTCGTGCGGTTATTCTTTCTGTTGTTTCCCCTTTTGCGATAGCGTTTATTGCAACAATGTGGTTTATCCATCGGGAAAAAAGCGCCAAGTCGATGCTTGCGGTTTTATTAGGTGCTTTAAGTTATTCATTAACCCATAGTATGTTTATTCTCCTAGCATTAATCATCTTTGTCTTCTTAGGTGCATTGTTCAAAAATAAAAAGAATCAGCAGGTAATTATTCCCTTGCTTGTCTTTCTGTCTACTGCTGTGCCACGAGTATTTCTATATTCCTTGAATGATCAATTATCCTCTTATGAATGGATGCTTTTAATTGTGGAGGGTGTCTTAGGAGCGGTCCTAGTACTAATCTTTATGCAAAGTATTCCTTTATTATCACCAAAAAGATATAAACCCGCATTAAAAAATGAAGAAATTGTCTGCCTGATTATATTGATTGCCTCGATTTTAACGGGCATGATCGGCTGGGAAATCTACGACGCATCTGTAGAGCAGATTTTTTCCCGTTACTTTGTATTGTTATTTGCCTTTGTCGGTGGTGCAGCAATTGGTTCTACGGTTGGGGTTGTTGCTGGATTAATCCTTTCGCTCGCAAATGTAGCGAATTTGTATCAGATGAGTCTGCTTGCCTTTTCCGGATTACTTGGTGGGTTACTGAAGGAAGGGAAGAAGCTAGGTGTTGCTGCTGGATTACTCGTAGGGACGTTTTTAATTGGCATTTACGGTGGGACGATGACATTAATACCATCCATCATTGAATCATCGATTGCCATTATTTTCTTCTTATTGACACCTGCATCCTGGACAAGCAGTATTTCTCGCTATATACCGGGAACGGAGGAATATACAAAGGAGCAGGAGCAATATTTACAAAAGGTTCGAAATGTAACCGCAAAACGAGTAGAACAGTTCTCAGATGTATTCCAAGCACTGGCAAAGAGTTTTCAAGTGACAGAAACGGGACCACATGATGAGAATGACATAAAACGTGAGACAGATATGTACTTGAGTAGAGTAACAGAGAAGACGTGTCAATCCTGCTTTATGAAGGATCGCTGCTGGCAAAAGGAATTTGACAAAACGTATTCCATGATGGAGGAGATGAAGGATGATATTACGGACGGGCGAAACCCGAATCGAAAGGTGATGAGTCGGTTTGAAAACCATTGTGTGAAGGCGAAGCAAGTGGTGGAAGTAATGAAGGAGGAGATGACCTATTTCGAAGCAAACCGAAAGTTAAAGCAGCAAGTAATGGAGAGCAAACGGTTAGTTGCTGATCAACTACAAGGTGTTGCTGAGGTTATGAATGACTTTGCGAATGAGATTTTAAAAGAACGGCAACATCATGAGCAGCAGGAGATGCAAATTATTCAGGCATTAGAGCATATGGGAATTGAATTAGAAAAATTGGATATTTATCAATTAGAGAAAGGAAATATCGACATTGAGATGACTGCCTCCTTCTATAATTATCGTGGGGAGGGTGCGAAATTAATTGCTCCTGTTTTATCGGATATTTTAAATGAAATGATTATTGTGAAGCAGGAAGAAATTTCTCCATTTCCTAATGGTTATAGTCATTTGGCATTTGGTTCTGCGAGAGAGTTTATCATTACAATGGGTGCTGCAAATGCTGCAAAGGGTGGTGGTTTGATTTCAGGTGATAGTTATACAACGATTGAGCTTGGCGCAGGGAAATTCGCGATGGCAATTAGTGATGGCATGGGTAATGGTAAGCGAGCAAGGGAAGAAAGTGTGGAAACGCTAAGGCTCTTGCAGCAAATCCTCCAAACCGGTATTCAGGAGAAGGTAGCAATTAAGTCAATCAATTCCATCCTCGCATTACGGACGACCGATGAAATGTTTGCTACATTGGATTTAGCTGTCATTGATCTGCATAATGCGTTTGTGCAATTTTTAAAGATTGGTTCGATACCTAGCTTTATTAAACGGGGGAATAAGGTAATTCGGATTGAAGCAAGCAATCTGCCGATGGGGATTATCCAAGAGTTCGATGTGGATATTGTCAGTGAGCAATTATTATCGGAAGACCTGTTAATTATGATGAGTGATGGGATTTTCGAGGGACCAATGTACATTGAAAATTCAGATTTGTGGATGAAACGGAAAATCCAAGAGATGGTGACGGATGACCCGCAAGAAATTGCTGATTTGCTGCTGGAAGAAGTGATTCGTACAAGATCAGGGGAGATAGAGGACGATATGACTGTACTCGTTGCAAGGATTGAGAAAAACATACCAGAATGGGCAACGGTTCCTGTTTATCGGAATAAGGCATTGTAGTGCTTTTCGGTCCCTTGCTTATGCGTCCACCTCTGGGCAGTCACCTTCACATTTCTTTGTCTAGTATCGCGTGGGCTAGCGACTATGGTCATAGACAATTGACACTCCGAGTGGAAAGGGCACCACTCTGCGGTCCCTTGTCTCTGCCCTCCGTCGCTGGTCAAGCCCGCTATACTTTTCTCTGTCTATTATCGCGTGGGCTAGCGACTATGGTCATAGACAATTGACACTCCGAGTGGGAAGTTCGCCGCTCTGCGGTCCCTTGCCTATGCCCTCCGTCGGTGGTCAAGCCCGCTATACTTTTCTAACGTATATTCCTCTCTTTTTTTGTCGATGATGGTAGTGGAATATATTGGAGGTGGGTTAAGTGCGTAAGGGAACGTTGAAGCAAATATTATTATTGACGGACGGGTGTTCGAATAGAGGAGAGGATCCTTCTGTAACGGCGGCACTTGCATATCAACAGGGTATTACGGTGAATGTCATTGGTATATTGGATGATGATCAGACGGAGGATTCTGTAGAATTAAAGGAAATCGAGGAGATTGCCCTTTCAGGCGGTGGTGTGAGTCAGATCGTTTATAGCGAGTCATTATCACAGACAGTGCAAATGGTAACAAAGCAAGCGATGACGCAAACCCTGCAAGGATTTGTAAATAAGGAATTGAAGCAAATACTTGGTTCAAACCACACCCTTGAAGATTTAGACCCAGAGAAGCGTGGAGAAATTATGGAGGTTGTAGAGGATTTGGGGGAGATGAGCGATTTGGAAGTGCTTGTATTAGTGGATACGAGTGCAAGTATGCACAATAAGCTGCAAACCGTGAAAGAGTCCCTAATTGACCTTTCGATTAGTTTAAATTCAAGGATTGGCAGAAATCGTTTTGCTATTTATAGCTTTCCTGGCAAACGCAAGGATATTCAGAAGGTATTCGATTGGTCACCACAGTTGGACGCAATTTCGACGGTCTTTCCGAAATTAACGAGTGGTGGGATAACACCTACAGGACCGGCAATAAGGGAAGCGATGTACCAGTTTGGTAAGAAGAGCTTACTAAGGAGCTTTAGAGATGAAGACAAATCGGGCTTGGAAGAAACAGGATATTGATCTACAACCAGGACAAACGATAAGTGGAAAATGGCATCATAAAAGCTATATTATCAAAGGAAGGCTTGGTGCAGGTGCCATTGGTACGGTTTACTTATGCACGGTAAATGGCAAGCATGCTGCATTGAAAATTAGTGATAAGGGTACATCCATGACGGTGGAGGTCAATGTATTAAAATCGTTACAAAAGGTCCAAGGAAATCGTCTTGGACCTTATTTATTGGATGTTGATGATTGGGTATCACCACAAGGCAACACATACTCCTTTTATGTAATGGAGTATTTAAAGGGTGAGGAAATGACTCGTTTCATTCAAAAAAACGGGAGTGCGTGGGTCGGTGTATTCATGCTGCAATTATTAGACGACCTGGAGCGGTTCCATCAATCGGGTTGGGTGTTTGGTGATTTAAAATTAGATAATCTGATCGTGGTTCATTCGCCAACAAAGGTGCGCTTTATCGATGTTGGCGGGACGACTCAGATTGGTAGAGCAATTAAAGAGTATACAGAGTTCTACGACCGTGGCTATTGGGGGATGGGGACAAGAAGGGCAGAACCCAGGTATGATTTATTCGCATTTGTAATGGTTTTTATCAATGTTTTTTATCCGAAGCGATTTGATAGAGGGGCACAATCTGAAAGAATACTGTTTAAAAAAATTGATGATGTAAAGGCATTGATTCCCTATCGCCAAGTGCTTAAAAATGCACTCGTCGGCAAATACCAAACGAGTGCTGAGATGAAGCAGGAGATAACGAATGTATTGTATAGTACGCAACAACGGAGATCGCGAAAGAAAAATGCAAAGAAGGATACACATGCCCCATTTTTAATGGAAGCTGGTGGGGTGACAATTGTAGCAATCGGATATTACCTTGTTTCCATACTCATATAGGAA
The DNA here is from genome assembly GCF_003369575.1 of Oceanobacillus arenosus. Classification (GTDB taxonomy): domain Bacteria; phylum Bacillota; class Bacilli; order Bacillales; family Amphibacillaceae; genus Oceanobacillus; species Oceanobacillus arenosus. The sequence goes on from NZ_PIOC01000033.1 coordinate 178,995, forward strand.
GATGGATAAAATCAGGTGAACAATCCATGCAAATGAAGACTCACACACGCGTATTGGTGTTTCAATTTATCGTTTAGCCTTTACAAGCGACTTGTTAGTATTTTTCTTATATAATAGTTATGATAACCTAAAGATTATGTGTTAATTCAATTTGGAGATGGCAGCAATGGAACAAGCAGTTCTTTCATTTATAAAAAAACATCAGTTATTAACCGAAAACGCGACTGTATTAGTTGGGGCTTCCGGTGGCCCAGACTCTATGGCGTTATTATACTTTTTTCGTTCCATTCGGGAAAAGTGGAACTTGCAGTTGGTGGCGGTTTCGATTGATCACCAACTAAGAGGGGAGCAGTCACGTGAAGACCTTGAATATGTTCAAGCAATCTGTGAGGAATGGGATATCCCATTTATCGGTGCTACTGTAGATGTGCCAGCATATATGAAGCAGCATCAGGTTGGCACGGAGTTAGCTGCGCGCGAGTTAAGATATCAGGTTTTTTCCGAAAAGATGCAACAGGTCGATGCGACTTATTTAGCGTTAGGGCATCACGGGGATGATCAAGTGGAGACAATGCTTATGCGATTAACAAGATCAGCTAATGCTAGTATGCTTAATGGCATTCCCGTAAAACGCGAATTTGCCAAGGGCATGATTATTCGTCCCTTTCTTTGCATTACAAAAGCAGATATCGAAGGTTTTTGTAAAGAAAATCAAATTATCCCAAGAATTGACCCAACTAACTTTGATCCAACATATACGAGGAATTTTTTCCGAAAGCATCTCCTCCCGCAGATAAAGGAGAAAAATAATAATGTACATATTACCATTCAACATTTGAGTGAGACGTTAAGAGAAGACGAAGCGCTTCTACAGGAAGAAGCTCGGAAAATGATGAAAGACGTGGTAGAACTTGATATAATAAATCAAATGGCAAGTTTTGAAATTGATTCATTTCGAATGCATCACCACGCTTTACAAAGGCGTTGCTTTCATCTAATATTAAGCTATCTATACAAAGAATTACCAAAGGATTTATCTTATGTGCATGACGAATACTTTTTTACGTTATTCAATCATAATAAAGGAAATACTCGTATTGACTTCCCTTCCAATCTTAAGTTGGAAAAGTCGTATGATAGGGTGACATTTTACTTTGCGGACAGTAATTCCCATGATCCTTCCTACGATGAAACATTGATGATACCTGGGGAAGTTGAATTGTCAGACGGATCGACGGTTCATGCGGACTTTGCTGATAAGGTGGATACATCTGATCCCTTTCTCTATATATGTAATATTGATCAGGTCGCAGGACCATTACATATTCGAACAAGAAGAGACGGAGACAGGATGAGCTGGAAAGGATTAAATGGAAGTAAGAAGCTGAAGGATATCTTCATTGATAGTAAAATTCCAATTACAGAACGGGACGGCTGGCCAATCTTAGTGGATAATAATGATGAAGTTTTATGGGTAATTGGTCTAAAAAAGGGACAGCCTAAATCGAAAGCGGTAAATGGAAAATGGGTTCAGGTATATTATAAAAAAGGGAATGTGTAGGAGGATTTACGAATGGCTTTAGATAATATGAAAAATGAAATAGATCATATTTTAATTACAGAAGAGGAAATTACGAGTAAATGTAAGGAACTTGGAAAACAGTTAACAGAAGAATACGATGGGAAATTTCCATTAGCGATTGGAATTCTAAAAGGTGCACTCCCTTTCATGTCAGATATACTCCGTTATACAGATTGTCATTTGGAGATGGACTTCATGGATGTATCTAGTTATGGTGGTGGAATGACATCTTCAGGTGAAGTTAAGATTATCAAGGACCTTAATACGAAAGTCGAAGGCCGTGATTTACTAATCATTGAGGATATTATCGATAGTGGCTTAACGCTTAGTTACCTTGTTGATCTCTTTAAATATCGTAAAGCAAAGTCAATAAAAATCGTAACATTACTAGATAAACCAACTGGAAGAACTGCGAATATTAAAGCGGATTTAGTTGGTTTTGAAGTTCCAGATGAATTCGTTGTAGGATATGGATTGGATTATGATGAGAAATATCGTAACCTGCCATTTATCGGTGTATTGAAACCTGAAGTTTATGGTGGCTAATAATAACCAAAACAATGGCTCGATAATGGTGATTTTCCCTTATTTTAGGAAATGTTTTAATTAAGTGAAATTAGTTGTATTTCAACTTTTTGTTATGGTACGATGTAGTATAGTTTTTCCCCACTTGGGAGGAGGTAGGAAATGAGTAAAATATTTAGTAGAGTATTCTTTTGGGTGCTCATTTTCTTTGTCATTTTTAGTGTCTTTACAGTGTTTAATGGACAAGGTGAAGAAAGTGAAGAATTGAATGTACAAGAGTTTATGGAGTCTTTAAATAACGGTGAAATTAAGGAAATGACGTATCAGCCTGCAAATGGGATTATTCGTTACGCAGGGGTGCTAACGGATGGTGATAAGAAGTTTGTTGCACAAGTACCTGATAATACGGACATTATTGCAGACATTACAAAAACTGCACGCGAACAAAGTGTATTGACCGTATTGGAAGCAGAAAGACCGAGCGCATGGCTGACTTTTTTAACAGGTATAGTACCTTTTCTTTTAATTGGACTATTTTTCTTATTTATTCTTAGTCAAGCTCAAGGTGGCGGCGGCGGTGGCCGTGTCATGAACTTTGGTAAAAGTAAAGCTAAAATGTATACAGATGATAAGAAGAAAGTTCGTTTTACAGACGTTGCGGGAGCAGATGAAGAGAAGCAGGAGCTTGTGGAGGTTGTTGACTTCCTTAAAGATCCTCGTAAATTCTCAGCTGTTGGTGCACGTATTCCGAAAGGGGTGCTCCTTGTAGGGCCTCCAGGAACAGGTAAAACCTTACTTGCTCGTGCGGTAGCTGGTGAAGCGGGTGTACCATTCTTCTCAATCAGTGGTTCAGACTTCGTCGAAATGTTTGTCGGGGTCGGTGCTTCACGTGTACGTGATTTATTTGAAAACGCGAAGAAGAATGCACCATGTATTATCTTTATCGATGAAATTGATGCAGTAGGTCGTCAGCGTGGCGCAGGACTGGGTGGCGGTCACGATGAACGTGAACAAACGCTAAACCAATTGCTCGTTGAAATGGATGGATTTGGTGCAAACGAAGGAATTATCATCATCGCGGCAACAAACCGCGCGGATATTCTTGACCCCGCATTACTGCGTCCAGGTCGTTTTGATAGACAAATTACTGTTGACCGTCCAGATGTGAATGGTCGTGAAGCGGTACTTAAAGTCCATGCTAGAAATAAACCATTAGATAGTACAGTTGATTTAAAAGTAATCGCGATGCGCACGCCAGGATTCTCTGGTGCGGACCTCGAGAACTTGCTAAATGAATCAGCACTAGTTGCGGCAAGAGATAATCGCAAATCGATCGGCATGCTGGATATCGATGAAGCAACCGACCGTGTGATTGCTGGGGTTGCGAAGAAGAGTCGTGTCATATCGAAAAAAGAACGAAATATTGTTGCCTACCATGAAAGTGGTCATACGGTAATTGGAATGGTTTTAGATGACGCTGATATGGTGCATAAGGTTACGATTGTACCACGTGGTCAAGCTGGTGGATATGCAGTAATGCTTCCGAGAGAAGACCGTTACTTCATGACAAAACCGGAATTATTCGATAAGATCACAGGCTTATTGGGTGGACGTGTAGCGGAGGAAATTACTTTTGGTGAAGTAAGTACAGGTGCTTCTAATGACTTCCAACGTGCAACGAACATTGCGAATAAGATGATTACAGAATATGGTATGAGTGATAAGATTGGTCCATTGCAATTTACATCTGGCGGTGGTGGAAATGTATTCTTAGGTCGTGATATACAAAACGAACCAACATACAGTGATTCCATAGCACATGATATTGATACAGAAATGCAAAACTTTATCAATTATTGCTATGATCGTGCGAAGACGATTCTTACTGAGAACCAAGATAAACTAGAGCTTATCGCTCAAACTCTACTTGACGTTGAAACATTGGATGCGAAACAAATTCGCTCACTATGGGATGAAGGAAAACTTCCTGACCCAGTGGCAGGTGAAGATGTAAAAGTTAACATCCAATCTAAAGATGAATCCATTGGAAAGTCATTTGAAGAAGTGAAAAAGGAAGTTAAGAATGACGAATCATCTGGTAAGAAATATATCGATGATCCAATTATGAATGATAATCAATCCGCTTCTAATATAGATGAAGAACGGAAATAATAGCAGAGCAGTCACTTAAATCGGTGGCTGCTGTTTTTTTAGGCTATTTTCTCCCGCATTAACTGGAAGTAAGCCGACCCTGGAGGATGTTCCGCTTTATATAAGATGGTTGCTTTACTAGCAATTCCCGAGCAGTAGGACAAGCTACCTGCTATCAAGCGCAACAGATGATGAAAAAGGGGCATGTTAATGGTCGGGATTTTCGACCGCGGTTGCTTCCGCTTTTGTTCCAAAACTATTATATGGTATATTAAAAAATAGTGATGCATACACATTTCGTTTCTAGCTAGAAAGGTATGGTGAGACATGTTATTTGTTCTCGATGTAGGAAATACGAATACGGTTTTAGGCGTTTTTGAGAAAGACCAATTGAAACATGAATGGCGGATAAAAACCGATCGATATAAGACAGAGGATGAGTTTGGAATATTAATCAAATCGCTCTTTGATCATCGAGGTATTGGTTTTTCCGACATTCATGGGGTCGTCATTTCGTCTGTTGTGCCACAAATCATGTTTGCTTTGGAGAAAATGAGCCATGATTACTTTAATATAGACCCTTACGTGATAGGGAAGGAAGATTTTACATCCTACTTGAAAATGAACTATCCGAATCCAAAGGAAATTGGTGCGGACAGAGTAGTGAATGCGGTAGGGGCGATTGAAGAATATGGCGCTCCACTAGTTATCATCGACTTTGGAACAGCAACGACCTATTGCTATATCAATGGGCAAGAAGAATATTGTGGAGGTATTATTACCCCGGGAATAAACATTTCTATGGATGCACTATATAATAAAGCAGCGAAGTTAAGTAAAATTGAAATCGAAGAGCCGGACAACGTTGTTGGAAAATCAACGACAGAAGCAATGAAATCAGGTGCATATTACGGCTCTGCTGCAATGGTGGACGGAATCGTCAATCGAATCAAGAATGAGATGAAAGATTCACCAAAAGTAATTGCAACAGGTGGCCAGTCTATCCTTGTCTCGGAGGAGTCCGAAACAATTGACAAAGTGGATAAGCATTTAACATTAAAAGGATTGTATGTAATTTATCAGAAACTTAAGGGGATGACATCATGAGTGATTATATAATAAAAGCAATAACACATAACAAAAAGGTCCGTGCGTATGCGGCTACATCAACGAATACAGTTGAGGAAGCAAGAAGACGTCAAGATACATGGGCAACAGCATCTGCAGCACTTGGTAGAACCCTTACCATTACTGGAATGATGGGTGCAATGATGAAGGGTGAAGATTCTACGATGATTAAAGTTGAGGGCAATGGACCACTTGGCGTAATCGTCGCAGACGGAAATGCAAAAGGACATGTACGTGGATATGTTGCGAACCCACATACGGATTTTGAATTAAATGAAAAGGGTAAGCTCGATGTTTCCCGTGCGGTTGGTAAAGAGGGAAGTCTAAGTGTTATTAAAGATTTAGGATTAAAGGAATTTTTCACTGGAGAAGTTCCGATTGTTTCAGGTGAGATTGGTGAGGATTTCACCTATTATTTCGCAACCTCTGAACAAGTTCCATCAGCAGTTGGCGCGGGTGTGTTGGTAAACCCTGACCATACGATTCTTGCAGCGGGAGGATTCATTGTTCAATTACTTCCAGGCGCAGACGATGAAATTATTTCTCGTTTAGAAGAACAAATTAGTGCTCTACCACCAATCTCTACATTGATAAGGGAAGGAAATACACCAGAACAAATTCTCGATCGTCTATTCGGCGAGGGAGAAGTAAAAATACTGGAAAAGCTGCCATTAGAATTTCGCTGCAAATGCTCCAAGGAAAGAATTGCAAATGCGATTATTGGATTAGGAAACGAAGAGATTGAGAGTATGATTAAAGAAGATCATGGTGCAGATGCAAGCTGTCATTTCTGTAATGAAACCTACCATTTCACGGAGGAAGAACTTGAAGCACTGAAACAGTAGTGAAGGAAGGCGTATTTGTATGTCGAAAAAATTGCTATTAGGTATTATTATCGTCCTCCTCATCACCAATATTGCTACATTGCTGTTTTGGAACCAAAATGAGAAGTTTGTCGTTGACGATAACAGTGGAAAAAAAGTAGAAAAGAGGGGCTCTGTCGCTAAGATTGACGGCGAAGAGATTACGTATGAGCAGTGGATCAGTGCGCTTACCAATGATTTTGGTGAAAATCAATTAAAGAAAATGATTGACCAATCTGTTGTTGAACAATTGGCAAAGGAAAATAAAATTGTTGTTGATGAAAAAGTAATTGAGCGTGAGCTGGCATTTCTAACCTCGATGCAAGGTGTCCTAACTGCGGAGGAACTTGCGGCGAATGAAGAAGATTGGGTACGCGCTATTACCTATCGCTACCAGTTGGAACAATTGTTGACGAAGGATATCGATATTCCCGAAGAATCGATACAGGCCCATTATGATGAATATAAGAATCAATACAATTTCTACTCTTCCATGCAAATTTCCCATATAATCGTGGAGGATTTGGCTACAGCAGAAAAGGTAAAGAAGGAATTGGATCAAGGTGCAGCCTTTCCGTTATTAGCACAGGAATATTCCATTGATGAGGAAACGAAGGATGCTGGAGGATATATTGGCTTCCTTACAACATCGAGTCAGTTTTTTCCTGCTGGCTATGAAGAAGTAGCACAGGAGATGGAGGAAGAAACATATAGTGAGCCATTTCAAGTGGATACCGGAGTAGCGATCATTTACCTGCATCGTAATCTTCCGAGCATTACGTTTACTTATGATGAAATTAAGCCATATGTTAAAAGTGAGCTGGCATTACAGCAATCACAACAATCACTATCAGCCAACCCCTTATGGGAAGAACTAGAGATTGAATGGTTATACGAAGATTAAAATAAAATGGAGCATGATAGGTATATAGGAGCGAATAGACTATATACCTATCATGCTTTTTCTTTAAGCTTGACAATTGTTTGAAAAGATTATAAATTAACCATATATAAATACTAGGATTTGGAGGGGATTGTATGAGAGTTTCAGATTCAATTATTGGATTAATAGGTGAAACACCAATTGTCAAACTGAATAATCTTACAGATGAAAATAGTGCAGATGTTTATGCGAAATTAGAGTACTTTAACCCTGGCAGCTCTGTGAAGGACCGTATTGCAATGGCCATGGTAGAGGCGGCAGAAAAAGAAGGCGTGTTAAAAGCTGGTGATACGATCATTGAGCCAACAAGTGGCAACACTGGGATTGGTCTAGCGATGGTAGCTGCAGCAAAAGGCTATAAAGCGGTTCTCGTCATGCCGGATACAATGAGTAAAGAACGCCGTAATCTTCTTCGCGCATATGGTGCTGAACTTGTACTAACTCCAGGTGCAGACGGAATGAAGGGTGCGATTGCAAAAGCAGAAGCATTGAAAAATGAAAATGGCTACTTTATGCCACAACAATTTGAAAACCAGGCAAATGTAGAAGTACATGCTCGTACGACTGGTAAAGAAATAGTGGAACAAATGAAGGATGGCTTGGATGCTTTCGTTTCAGGTATTGGAACGGGTGGAACAATCACAGGTGCAGGTCAAGTGCTAAAAGAGCATTTTGAAGGAATCAAGCTTTATGCAGTGGAGCCAGCAGCTTCACCAGTGCTATCAGGTGGATCTCCTAGCCCGCATAAGATTCAAGGAATTGGTGCAGGCTTTGTACCGAAGATTTTAGATACAACGATTTACGAAGAGGTTATTAAGGTCGAAAATGAGGAAGCATTTGAAACTTCACGGAAATTAGCAACAACAAATGGTATTCTAGGAGGAATTTCCTCTGGTGCAGCAGTTGCTGCAGCTATAAAGGTTGCGAAGGAATTAGGGAAAGGGAAGAAGGTCTTAGCGATTCTTCCAGATAATGGAGAACGTTACTTATCAACAGCTTTATATCAATTTGATGAGGATAACGAGTAATAAGAGAAAGGATTAGCGATGATGGTGCTAATCCTTTTTTTATTCCCTATCTGTGGTACGATAGAAAAGGATATTAACGGAAGAAGGTTGGATAGAGTCATGTTTTTAAAAACAGGGAATCATACACTCGATTTAACAAAACGCACCCATATTATGGGTATTCTAAATGTTACTCCCGATTCTTTCTCTGATGGAGGGAGCTATACAACGATAGAAAAGGCAGTAGCGCAAGCAGAATTAATGGTGCAGCAAGGTGCCGACATCATTGATATTGGTGGCGAATCGACACGACCGGGACACATGCCTGTATCTGCTGAGGAAGAAGTTGCGCGTGTTGTGCCAATCATTGAAGCAGTGAAACAAAAGGTCAATGTTCCGATTTCCGTTGACACGTTTAAAGCAGAAACAGCAAGACATGCCGTCGAAGCGGGGGCCGATATTATTAATGATGTTTGGGGTGCGAAAATGGAGCCAGCAATTGCAGAGGTTGCGGCGACATATAATGTGCCAATTATTTTAATGCATAATCGTATGAATGAAAATTACAATTCGTTGATCGACGATATGAAAGCCGATTTACAAGAGAGCATTGATATTGCAATCCGTGCCGGCGTATCCAAGGAGAATATTATTCTAGATCCAGGTGTTGGGTTTGCAAAATCAGCTGAAGATAACTTAATTGTAATGAATAACCTCGAGCGATTTGTTGCGATGGGTTATCCATTTTTATTAGCGACATCACGTAAACGATTTATCGGACATGTATTGGACCTGCCACCACAGGAAAGAGATAATGGGACAGGGGCGACGACATGTTTAGGAATTGTTAAAGGAGCGCATATTGTTCGTGTTCATAATGTAAAGGTGAATAAAGAATTAGCAGTGATGATGGATGCAATGCTTGGAAAAGGTGGTGCACATATTGGATAAAATCTTACTAAATAACATGCAATTCTATGGATTTCACGGATTGATGCCAGAGGAAAATCGACTAGGGCAACGATTTAATGTTGATGTAGAACTTCTCGTGGACTTAAAAAAGGCAGGACAATCGGATAATATGAATGACTCGATTCACTATGGTGAGGTATATGATCAGGTCAAGCGTATTGTTGAAGGTAGCGCACTGAATTTAATCGAGGCGGTAGCAGAGCGCATCGCTGACCAGCTATTATCTTCTTTTACGCAATTAACCGCGTGCACGGTGCGGGTAGTAAAACCTAACCCACCAATCGTCGGACATTATGAATCCGTAGCGGTAGAAATATATCGGGAGAAAGCCATATGAACAAAGCATACTTAGCGTTAGGAACCAATATTGAACCAAGGCATGCCTACCTTGAAGATGCATTACGTATATTGGGGGAGCATCAAGCAATTGCGATTCAGAAAAAGTCATCAATCTATGAAACGGCACCAGTAGGATACACAAATCAAGCGGATTTTTTAAATATGGTAATTGAGGTAGATACGGCCCTCATTTCTATGAAGTTACTGGAGTACTGTCAGCAAGTGGAATTAGAATTGGGGCGGAAAAGAGATATTCGCTTTGGACCGCGAACAATAGACCTTGACATTTTGACCTATAATCAAGAAAATAGTACAATAGAAAGATTGATTATTCCCCATCCCCGTATGCATGAGCGTGCGTTCGTGCTCATCCCATTACAGGAAATTGCGGCAGATTTCATTATCCCGGTCTGGAATAAGCGCCCACAGGAATTGATTGAAGGGTTATCTGATGCAGATGTGAAGGATGTACGGAAATGGAAGAAATAAGTATAATTAGACAAATTTTATATACTTATACCTATATTAATGATTGGAGTGATGAATAGTGTCAGAGGAATTAAATGAGCAAATGCTCGTACGGCGTGACAAGTTAAATGTATATAGAGAAAAAGGGATTGATCCATTTGGTGGGAAGTTTAACAGAACCCATCTGGCTAATGATATCATTGAGACATATGATTCACTATCTAAGGAAGAATTAGAGGAAAAGGCTGAAAAGGCTACTATCGCTGGCAGAATTATGACCAAACGTGGAAAAGGGAAAGCTGGATTTGCGCATGTTCAAGATTTAAGTGGTCAAATCCAAATCTATGTAAGGAAAGATGAAATCGGTGACGATGCTTATGAAGTTTTCAATACAATCGATTTAGGAGATATTGTCGGTGTTACAGGTGCGATATTCCGTACAAATACTGGAGAACTATCTATTAAAGCGGAGAAGTTCGAACTTTTAACGAAATCACTTCGTCCATTACCAGAGAAATATCATGGATTGAAGGATGTTGAACAACGCTATCGCCAACGCTATTTAGATCTGATTACCAATGCAGATAGTCAAAAGACATTTATTCTTCGCAGTAAGATCATCCAATCGATTCGTGAATATCTAAATGGACATGGTTATTTAGAAGTGGAAACACCAATGCTACATAGCATTCCAGGTGGTGCAGCTGCACGTCCATTTATTACCCATCACAATGCGCTAGATATTGAACTATATATGCGTATTGCGATTGAATTACATTTAAAACGATTGGTTGTAGGTGGACTTGAAAAAGTTTATGAAATCGGTCGAGTTTTCCGTAATGAAGGGGTGTCAACAAGACATAACCCTGAGTTTACGATGATTGAGTTATATGAGGCATATGCCGATTTCAATGACATTATGGAATTAACGGAGAATCTCGTTGCCTATATAGCGAAGGAAGTATTAGGTTCTACGAAAATTATTTACGGGGAATATGAAATTGACCTTGAACCAAAATGGACAAGACTGCATATGGTTGATGCTGTTAAAGAACAAACAGGAGTAGACTTCTGGCAACAGATGAGTGATGAAGATGCACGTAAATTAGCAAAAGACCATGGTATTGAAATAAAAGACACGATGTCCTTTGGTCATGTCGTAAATGAATTCTTTGAACAAAAGGTAGAAGAAACGTTAATTCAGCCGACATTCATTTATGGTCACCCAGTTGATATCTCACCACTTGCAAAGAAAAATCCAGAAGATGAGCGCTTTACTGACCGTTTCGAGCTATTTATTGTAGGGCGTGAACACGCGAATGCATTTAGTGAGTTAAATGATCCGATTGACCAACGCGCACGTTTTGAAGCACAAGTACAGGAGAGAGAAGCAGGAAATGACGAAGCCCACTTAATGGATGAAGATTTCCTAGAAGCGTTAGAGTATGGTATGCCACCAACGGGCGGACTTGGAATCGGCATTGATCGTCTCGTCATGCTATTAACAAACTCACCATCAATTCGTGATGTACTCCTATTCCCACAAATGCGGAATAAATAATATTATAACTAGCGAAAGGCTCTAAAACGGAGATTCAATTAATTTAATCCCGTTTTAGAGTTTTTTTAGTAAGTGAGAAATGTATTATGGGAAGAAAAAAGGTTTTATAAATAGAAAATGGGGTATTCTATGTATTACTTAGTTGTTTATCATCAATCAAAGTAGTAGAAGAGAATAGTACGAGGGCATTGGAAGTGGTCATTATTAGTGCGATTATATAGAGAGGATATGTGCATGATATCTAGCATAAATAGGCAGGAACCCCTTATATGACAAGGTTTGTTTCACGTTGTCAATTATCAAAATAAATCGAATATGAACTTTCGGTGATTTACTTTAAATTTCCTCTTGCATTTCAAAAACAAACATGGTAAATTTATAAACGTTGCTTCACAGGAAGGCGACAAGCTCACAACAGAAGATAAATTCTTCGTAAAAGATATTTTACAAAATAGTTGACTTCGACTGTGAGATATGTTATATTAATAAAGTCGCTGATTTACGAAGCGTCAACAACATTTGCTCTTTGAAAACTGAACAAAACAACCAGTATGTCAACGAAAAGAAACGTGTTTTCTTTTCAACAAAACAAGAAGGTAACACTTCTTAATGCTAAGACATTATATGGAATTGATTGGTGTCAATTTCATTTCAAACACTTTATTGGAGAGTTTGATCTTGGCTCAGGACGAACGCTGGCG
>NZ_PIOC01000004.1 GCF_003369575.1 Oceanobacillus arenosus
AATCTCATTCTCCAACTCTTTTTCTTTTAGCTTCTTTTTTAATTCTATAATTTCTTTGCTTTCTTTGGCTTTTTTAGTTTGGCTGACGGAACGCGGATTCATTAATCCCTCTTTACCGTTTAAAAGATATGCGTTACGCCAATTATTAACAGTTTCTCGGTGCACACCAATCTCATCAGCTACTTGAGCCACACTTCGATGATTCTCTAAGATATCTTGAACCACTTTTAATTTAAAGTCGACACTTTTATGTGCCTTTCTATAATTTTTATCCATCAAATATTCCCCCTATAAAGTCCGTTATGACGTGTTTTTATTATATCTTATTGTCCATTATAAGGGGGCTAATCACTGTCACTTCCCGAGTTTTGTCGAAAATTGGCATAGAAGTCAGTATTGGGGCAATTGGTTCTAGTACTGATTTTTTTCATTATATGCTAGAATTACGATTACAAGCGGAAGTCTTTTTTCCTTTAACCATATTAGGTATGGTTTCACATTTCACTGAATTTGGTCTAAAATGTAATGTGTCGTAAATAATCGATTGAGAATAAACAATTAGACGACAGCTTTAGTTGCACTTCGCTTATGCAGTGAGAAAGCTACTATTCTTTCAAATCTGCTAAGAAAGGAGATTATATGGAACAAGATACAAATTTATCAAAGCAAACATTTATACCCGTAATATTAGGTGCAAGTATTGGTGTATATAGTACTGCACGTTCTTTTCATGAGGCATATGGAGTGAAGACGCTCAGTGTTTCCCGACAGCTGATTGGTCCGATTAAACATTCCGCAATCATCGTTCCTGTGTTGGAGCCTAATATGGAGGAATCCGATGCATTACTTGCCTGCTTAAATAAAATTGCCCAGACCTATCCAGATACACCGAAGATAATCATCGGTAGTGATGATTGGCATGTGGAGATGGTCGTAGATTTAAGAGATAAGCTGAACGGAAACTGGATTGTCCCTTATACGGATAGAGAAAGCCTACATACGGTCATTGATAAAGCTAAATTCTATGAACTATGTGATGGTTTAGACGTCGATTATCCAAAATATATCGCATTTGATGGTAATCATTCACTCGATCCTGAATTACCATTTACATTTCCAGTAGTTATCAAGCCTACAAGTAGGGTATCCTATGAAAATTTAAAGTTCCCCGGTAAAAAGAAGGTATTCACTGCACATGATCGACAAGAGCTTGACCAGATTATCACGCTAATAAGAAACGCTGGCTATCTTGATGAATTGATTGTTCAAGAATTCATTCCTGGTGATGACACAGCGATGCATATTCTTACACTTTACATCGCGCAAGATGGAGAGGTGAAACTCGCTTCCTTTGGACAAACATTGCTTGAGGACCATACACCGGGTGGAATTGGCAATCCCGTTACAATCCGCACACTCCGTAATGACGAAGCCGTTGAACAAGCAACAAGGATTGTGAAGCAGGTTGGATATATTGGATTTGCGAATTTTGATTTAAAATATGATTCGCGTGACGGAAAATATAAATTCTTTGAATTGAACCCACGTCTCGGTCGAAGTAATTATTATGTAACAACTGGAGGACATAATCCAGTTGAATATTATATAAAGGATTTCCTTGAAAATCAGCCCCTTTCCTATACCGTAGCAGAAAAGGAAATGATTTATACAATCCTTCCTAAGGGATTGCTTATGAAGCATTTAAAGGATACGCAATTACGGGACCGAGTAAATACATTATATAAAGAAAAACGCGTAAAAAATCCAATGTTCTATTTTTCAGTTGAAAAAAACTTAAAACGATTATTATATGTAATTGTATCAACCTTTAATTTCTATCGGAAATTTAAAAAGTATCCACCATTATAATATCAAAAGCAGGAGCGCCCGTTTGAGCTGTGTACGGAGCGAGGGAAGTCTCGCTAGGCGCTGGACGTGGCCTACCTTGTCATGAAAAATTTTATACTTTGCTATTCTAGAGAAAGAAAAGCATCGTCCACTCATATCTGGACGATGCTTTTCTAAAATCTATATCAATGTTTCCACTTCAGCCTTTTCACGTAACGCTTCAACCTTTACTTGCAACTGTTCACTTTGCTTCTGACTATAGAGCACAGATTCGATTCTTTCCTCTAATTCCGCTAGCTCCCCCACTTTTTCATCCTGTTCTTTTAGCATGTCATAATACTCTTGGATTTCCTTATCTGTTACTTCAATGTCAAATTGATCTTCCATGTATTGAACGGTAATTAAATCATTTAATAATTGATCCCTAAATTCTTCCTCTGTCATTTGATACTGTTCTAGTAATTTATTATATTGTTCTTCACCAGTTTCTTCCTTAATTGCATCCAGTTCTTTTTGTGCTTCCTCTTCTGTAACAGAAATTTCCTTGTCAGCTGCATCCTGTCTGATCAACTCTTCATCGACTAGCAACGAGATTGTTTGTTTCTTAATCGCATCCAAGTCAGAAACGTCCTGTCCATATTGATATAGCATCGTCTTCACGCGGGTATACACTGAATTATATTGGTTACCGTTAATTTCCTTTCCGTTAACAGAAACCACTGGAGTATCTTCAACAATCCGTTCTTTATCTTCAAATGTTAGTTCCTTTTGCTGTTGTTCCGATGTTGCATCTTCTGGTGTATTTTTGTCAGCAGACTTATCACTACATGCTGCCATAAATAATGTGATACATAGCATAAGCGCTAATGTAATAAATTTCTTCATTAAAAATTTCCCTCTTTTCATCATTCTTCTCTTATTCAAACATAAATGAACACCACATTTCAAGTTTAGTATCGGAAAAGATGCTTCGGTGTATGTTACGCGAGCATATTTATATTAAGTCTTTGTCGAATATCAGTGGGTCGATTATCGATATCAGCAAAAATTCAACTTATATCAGCATATTTTTCTCTCGAAAGCAAAAAAATAACAGGCAACCTTAAGGCTACCTGTTAATCCACTATGTTAATTCAAGCTCTCATCAATATCCATAATCATCTGTGCCACTGAAACGACTCCACCACCAGACAGGTACCAGTATTCAGGATTCAGATAAACAATTTTGTCATTTTTAAATGCTTTTGTATTCTTAACTAATTCATTTTCAACAAGCTGTGATGCAGATGTTTCGCCACCAACAGCTGCTGCACGGTCAACAACATAGAGAATATCCGGATCTTGTTCTACAACATATTCAAACGTAACGTTCATTCCATGTGTGGATGCTTCAATGTTCTCATCAGATTGTGCTACCCCAAGAACATCATGGATGATCCCAAATCGTGAATTCGCACCGTATGCACTTATCTTATCATCATTCGCTAAAATAATAAGCCCTTTTTCTCCAGAAGCTGTAGCTTTCTCATTTACAGTTGCAATTGATTCTTCGATAGTTGCAATTTCTGCATCAATTTCTGCTTGTTTATCAAAAATTTCGCCGATTATAGCCATATTTTCTTTAAATGATTCCATGTACCTTGTATTATCTACACCAAGGTTAATTGTTGGTGCAATTTTGCTAAGCTCATCATACATTTCTGCCTGACGACCAGAGATGATAATTAATCCAGGCTCAACTCCTGAAATTGCTTCAAGATCTGGTTCTTTAAGACTTCCGATATTTGTATATTCTTCACCTGCATACTTTTCTAAATAAGACGGTATTGTACCCGCTTGGGCAACACCTGCAACGTCAATTCCTAGTTTATCAAGCGTATCTAAAATACCAAAGTCAAAAACAACAACATTTTCTGGATTTACTGGTACCGGTGTTTCACCAGACTCATGTTTCACTGTTATCGTACCTGACGCTTCCTCTGTATCTGAATTTTCTTCTGTATTTGGTGTTTCATTTCCTGTACTAGTATCTTGCTCGCCTTCCTCTTTAGCACCACAGGCGGCAATAATAAATAGCAATAAAGCTGTTATAAGTAACAGTCCTAGTTTCTTCATCTTTTTTCTCCCTTTTGAATGAAATTTATTATTAACAATAACTATTAATGCATGAATACTTATGAATCGCTTGGAGAAAATCATTCCTTCACAGCAAATGAGCTGATATATTAAGAACGTATACATGTCGAGCGCTCAAGACATGTATCCCTTATAAAGTCATAGTATGAGACAAATCCATTTACCTAATCTCAAAGATAAGGTATGATAAGAATTGAGGGTTCCTTTATAGTGGATTGGTTCATTTTATGAGCTTCCATTATAAGGGGATTTTTTCTTACTTTTAGGAAGTGAATACTCCCCTTCTATCCATTTTCTTCATCCATCAACCGTTATTAGAAATAAACACAAATACGTTGATTATCAATTTCTTTGATTTCAATGTCCATGTCATAGATTTCCTTTAATACACATTTATCAATCACATCACATGTTCGACCTTGTTTGACAATCTTGCCATCCTTTAGTGCAACAATGTTATCTGAATAGCAAGATGCGAAATTGATATCATGAATAACGATAACAATGGTTTTACCCATTTCATCCACTAATTTTCGCAGTGTCTTCATAATGGATACGGAATGTCGCATATCTAAGTTATTTAGTGGTTCATCTAGTAGAATATATTCCGTATCCTGCGCCATAACCATCGCAATATGTGCTCGCTGACGCTGACCGCCACTTAGTTCATCTAAGTATTTATCTTGCATATCGCGCAGCTCCATATAATCAATTGCTTCCTCAATCTTAGCTACATCTTCCTTTGATAATCTTCCCTGAGAATATGGAAAACGGCCAAATGAAACTAGTTCACGAACCGTTAATTTTAAATTAATTTGATTTGATTGTTTTAGTATTGAAATTTTCTTAGCAAGTTCATTATTTTTTACACTAAGTATATCCTGTCCATCGATTGAAATTTCCCCTTGGTCTCTTACAATTAGGCGACTAATCATAGAAATTAACGTACTTTTCCCAGCACCATTCGGCCCAATAAACGACGTGATTGTTCCTCTTTCAATTTCCAGAGAAACATCCTCAATAACAGGTTTACTTTGATATGATTTAAATACATTTTTTATATTTACCATGATTTATTCTCCTTTAATAAAAGAAATATAAAGTAAATTCCACCAATAAGGTTAATAATAACACTTACCGTCGTACTGAACGTGAAAATCTTTTCCACGATAAATTGTCCACCAAGTAATGCGATTATACTTATTAAAACAGCAGCAAGTAATATATAGGCATGCCGATATGTCTTCATCAGTTCATATGCCAAATTTACAACGAGTAATCCTAAAAATGTAATTGGCCCAATTAATGCGGTTGAAATGGAAATCAGTACTGCAACAATGATCAATAGCCGCTTGACGATTTTATCATATGGTACACCTAAATTAATTGCCTGATCCTTGCCCAACGCCATGACATCTAAATATTTGTAATACGGGATAAAGAAAATCAGTGTAATTATAATTAAGATGATCGAGACACCGACAAGATCGGAATTCACATTATTAACACTCGCAAACATCTTATCTTGCACAATCGAAAATTCATTAGGGTCGATCAAGACTTGCATAAACGATGCGAAGCTATTAAAAAACGTCCCTAGAATCATACCGATTAATAATAAGAAGTAGATACTCTTATTCTCACCTTTAAATAAAAAATGATAAAGAATCAATGTAAACAATATCATTAATCCGACAGAAATAAGAAAGTTTGTATTGCCACTCATCATCGCAAGTGTATGTGATCCAAACACAAAGACGATTACGGTTTGAATCAATAAATAAAGGGAATCAAGTCCTAATATACTCGGTGTTAAGATTCGGTTATTTGTAACCGTCATAAACACTGTTGTTGCAAAGGCGATTGCACCACCAGTTAAAATAATGGTAACTACCTTTGTAATTCTTCTAGGTAATATATAGCTAATGTTTCCACTTAGATCATAGAAGATGTATAACAATGCTAGTAGTAACGCAATACCAGCTAAAATGATTATTTTCTTCTTATATGCCATACTTTCTTCTCCTTACTAATAGATAGATAAAGATTGCACTACCTATTACCCCAACGGTTAAACTGATTGGAATTTCATAAGGATAAATGATAATTCTGCCGATAATATCGCAAACAAGTACAAATACTGCACCTAACAATGCTGTATGTATTAATGTTTTCTTCAAGTTATCACCTAAATAGATGGTTACAATATTCGGTACGATTAACCCTAAGAATGGGATAACACCAACCGAAAGTATAACGGATGCTGTAACAAGTGCACTAATAATCAAGCCAATATTTACGACGCGTCGGTAATTTAATCCTAGATTTTTCGAGAAATCTTCACCCATACCCGCAATCGTAAACTTATTTGCATATAGATAGGCGATAATTAGAACCGGGATACTGACAAACATTAATTCATAATTTCCACTCATGATCATTGAGAAGTCACCTTGCATAAAGGAAGACATATTCTGAATAAGATCATTCTGATATGCGATAAACGTAGAGATAGAAGTAATAATATTCCCAAACATTAATCCAACCAGTGGAATGAATACAGCATCCTTAAACTTTATCTTTTCTAATATCTTCATAAAGATAACCGTACCTATAAGTGCAAAGATAAATGAAACTGACATTTTTTGTAAGGGTGTAGCAGATGTAAAAATCATCAAAGAGATCAGTACTCCAAGTCTCGCTGCATCCATTGTTCCTGCAGTTGTTGGAGAAACGAAACGGTTTCTACTCAGCTGTTGCATAATTAAGCCAACAATACTCATACTCATTCCAGCAATGATGATGCTAATTAACCTTGGCAATCTACTAACCATTAAAATCTGTGTTTGTTCCTCTGTTAAGCTAAATAAATCGATTATCGTAACATCAGAAACCCCGATAAAAACAGATGCTACAGAAAGAACAATAAGTGTTAATACTAAATACCATATCTTCATAGACTGCCCTTCTTTTCAAAAACCAATCCTGCCGATATATTGCGACATTATGATTAGTCTTACTCCATCCACTATATTTATTTATACGTATAATAAAGTAATAATAATTCTTATTTTTTAATGTGTCTAAATAATAATGATATTCATTATCAATTAGATTTCTTATTTATAGTATATCAGAAATCTAAGTATCGTCAATACAAATAAGCGATTATAATCTATAATTTGATCCGCTTACAATACTTAGATTATAAACCATGTTTCATATCTTTTAGGATTGGTATGCTCGTAATCGGTTGACATAGATTACAAAGAAGAGGAAAGTCTCGCTAGGAGCACGAGCACTGGAGTTGGACGTGGCTGTTTCAGCCATGAGTAATATTTTATATTTTCTTGGCACTAAAAAAAACTAACCTGTTGCAATATATCACAACAAGTTAGTTTCCCTGTTCTTAAGACTCTTTTACGTCGCAGCCCTCATCTGTACAATAAGAAGTCTCTGATTTCTTTGGGTTCAACGATTGCAATACTTGCACTTTATTTTCTTCTTCCCATACTTTTTCAAGTACTTCAGAGAATACCTCAGCAGGTTGTGCACCTGACACAGCATATTTTTCATTGAATACGAAGAATGGCACACCTTGCACACCGATTTGATGTGCTACCGTAATGTCATTCTCAACTGCCTTCGTATAATCATTTGATTGAAGAATTTCCGCTACTTCTTCTTTATCTAAGCCAACCTCAACAGCTAGTTCGATTAATGTTTCATGATCACTCATTAATCTAGACTCTGTAAAGTAAGCATGCAAGAATCGCTCGGTTATTTCCTTACCCTTCCCTTGCTTCGCTGCATATTTTGCAACGCGGTGGGCATCAAACGTATTCGCATACTGCATTGTATCGAAATTATAGGTTAACCCTTCACCTGCCGCCTGCTGACCAACTTGGTTATTCATCACCTTCACCTGTTCCAGTGGAATCCCTTTTAATTCGGAGAAAGTTTCATAAAAATCCTTCCCTGGAATATGTCTTGCCGTTGGGTCAAGCTGATAGCTTTTATATTCAACTTTTATGTCATCTCTATGTTCAAACTGTTTCATCGCATTTTCTAATCTGCGTTTTCCAATATAACAAAATGGACAAACAAAATCAGACCATACTTCGATTTTCATATGTCACACACTCCTTTTCTAAATGCTATTGTAGCACAGCAATTCTCTCGGTGAAAATTATGTGCTTACATCATTACTCTTGCGTTTATCATATGATACTATACGGTAATCATGCTAAAAAACAGCTAAAGCAGTTTGCTTTAGCTGTTTTCATCCAATAAAGACTGACCCATGATACTTACTCGATTTGTATTCTTTAATTCCTCGAGGTTTTTCACACCAATCCCGAACATTGTCATTTTCAATTCTAATTCAATTTGCTCCATTGTTTCAATAACTGATTCTGCTGATTCTGTAGCAGCTTTCAGTAAATGACGTGCAAAGCCAATCATGTCCGCACCAATCGTTATTGCCTTGGCCGCTTCAACGCCGTTCTTCATTCCACCACTGGCAACTAATGGTACTTCGGGTAATTTACTTCTGACAGATACAAGACAATCCTTCGTCGGAATTCCCCAATTATTAAACGCCTCTGCCGCCGCTTTTCTTAATGGATTTCTTGAACGTAGCTTTTCAACCTGACTCCAAGATGTCCCACCTGCACCTGCAACATCAATATAGGAAATTCCAGCATTATATAATTTTTCTGCAACGGTACCATCAATACCAAATCCAACCTCTTTCACACCTACTGGTACTTCAAGTGTCTTACAAACTTGTTCAATTTTTGGTAGTAGATTTTCAAAGTTTAAATCGCCACCATCTTGAACAACTTCCTGTAGGCTATTCAAGTGAAGCACAATCGAATCTGCACTTGTTTTATCAATAATTCGCTGACACTCTTCTGCACCATAACCATAGTTTAGTTGGACAGCACCAAGGTTTACAATTAGTGGCGTATTTGGTGCTTGCTCACGAATCAAGAAAGATTCTTTGTATGCATCACTCTCAAGAAATGCCCGTGTCGAACCAATCGCAAGTGCCCAACCCTTCGCTTCAGCAGCAATTGCTAGGTTTTGATTGATCGTAACCGCTAAATCAGATCCGCCTGTCATTGAGCTTACTAAAAAAGGAGCCCTTAACACTCTATCTAAAAAGCTAGTTTTAATTTCAATGTCATCAAAATTAATCTCTGGTAATGCATTATGTATAAAATGGATCCCTTCAAGACCCGTTGATTTATTTACACCTTCAACTTTTCCTGTTAAACAGAGACGAATATGCTCCGTTTTCCTTTGATTGATTCCCTTTTCCATATAAGGTACCTCGCTTTACTAAAATAATCCACATTTAATAGTGTACTTGTTTCCCAATCAAAATAAAAGGAAATCGAATTAATTTGACCGTGGATCCTTCTTGGGGAAAATTGTATAACTGAAACTAATAAGAAAATCAGCAGCCAAGACAATCGACCATAGACGAAGTGTACCGTATAACGCTTCCGTCTGCTCTTGATTATTGATAAAGAAAATGATTGCTACTAATAAAGCACTGCCAATACACCATGCCAGTAAGTGCCGATACCAGCCTGAACGTTCAGACTTCGCATATTTTTTCCCATATTTCTTTCCCTTCACCGGCTTCTCACCGTTTGCAAATCTAGCCGCAAAATGTTCGTCTGCCCATTTAATCATCCTGTGGCCAAATGCAATACTAACCCCAATGTAAACTGCTGCTATCCCATGTGCTGTTGTCGCAATCGCCCCGTTTTTCAAATCAATTACAGTTACAATTAATAGGAGTAAATCTACAAGTGGTGTACAAATCAATAATAATGCCCCAAGTTTCTTCTTTTTAAAAATATACCTTGCGACTAGACCAGCTATTACAAATATCCAAAACAAGATTTCACAAGCGATAATCATATAACCGACCATTTCATTTCCCCTTCGCAATGGATTCTCTCTAAAGATAATGTAGCATAATATTTTTATATAATACAGCCATGTTATACTAAGAGTATGCCTAAAATAATTAACCATGAATAAAGAAAAGTCCAAATCGCTGAAGCAACATGAAAGATCATCATTCCAGATGGATTTGAACGTGCCTCTGCACGAATCATCGCTAAAGAAGCGGGGCTTTTTGTTGGAGCTCTGCGACATTACTTCATATCACAATTGAAATTATCTTATCCTTTCTTAACTACTAAATAAAGGAGGAAATTTATGATAGAGAAAGCAAAAGCATTTGCAACAAAGGCACACGAAGGCCAAGTGAGAAAAAATTCTGATATTCCTTATATCACCCATCCAATTCGAGTTGCCGAACGCTTACAGAAATTTGGATTTAATGAAGCATTAATCTGTGCTGGCTATCTCCATGATGTAGTGGAAGATACACCAGTTGAAATTGAGGATATTGTAAGGGAATTTGGAAAGGAAGTAGCGGAGCTCGTTGCCGCTCACACGGAAGATAAATCGAAATCTTGGAAGGAGCGTAAACAGCATACAATTGATACGGTTAAAAATGCTGAAAAGGAAATAAAATATTTAATTGTTTCCGATAAACTCGATAATCTGCTTGGTCTCGAACAAGATCTTAAAAAACAGGGAGATACCGTGTGGAATAACTTCAATGCTGGGCCAGACATGCAGAAATGGTATAACGAATCAATTGTGAGAAGTATGTATGCTGGGTTAGATGAGGAGGATATCCCTGAATATTTTAGTGAATATGAAGCTGCTGTAAAGCGGGTATTTGAATAGATAAAATATAACAATCTACATTGCAAGCACAAAAGCGCAAGTTCCCGTTTAGCAACAACGTCCATGTTGCTTTGGAAATAAAGTTCGAACAAAGTACCCTGTAAAAGCTCATTTTAGGGCAAATAAAAAGAATCCGTTATAATAAAAATGGATTCTTTTTATTTGAAAACTGTGGTTTAACCAAGCCTCTCTTTGTCTCGCTTAAATTGATAAATCAAATGATAAAAACTCAGGTCTTTGTTGTTCATGCTTGTCGAGCATAATCTGTTCTGGCTTTATGCCCTGCTCACGCAGTACTTCAATGTTTTGCACGAGGAACTCATCGCTGCCGACAACATAGAAGAGTCCATCCTTGTCGAAGCCAAGATTTTTCACTTCTTCATAGTAGTCTTTACGGTTATCGACGAACTGTGATGTGAACTTCTTGTCAGGTGCGGATTCAAAAATATTAGTGAATAAGAAATTTTTTGATGAATCAATGTTCAGGGAATGTATTTGATTGACGTTGTCAGCACGTTCGAAATAATCAAGTACAAGCGGTCTGAAAGTTGCCAAGCCAACACCTGATGACAGCAGGTAAACATTTTTGTCTTCTCTTTTAAGCGGTACATTCGAATGGGTTTTAAATATTGCAACTTCACTGCCGACTTCAAGTTCTCTTAAAATCGTTTTAAACTCCGAGCACTGCTCTCTGATGCGTGTTGTGATACCAATTGAATTTTCGCGCGGTAAAGTGGCGATTGACATATGACGAACTAGACTTTTATTTGGTTTATCTCCAGCATTAAAACCTTCCAGTGCAAAGTGGACATGGGAACCTTCTTCCCATGTAAATTCTTCCGGACAGTCGAGTAGGTACGTTTTAACCTCAGGCGTTTCTTCAATAATCTTATTTATTTTAGTCCAGTATATTTGCATTATATCTTCTCCTCACTCAGATGATATGTCTCGTTACTACGTATTATACATCAAGTGATAACAATTCTCAATTAAACGTATTGATTTTTTCAGATAATTTATGTGTCTTAAATTTATATTGTATCCTTGCATCCTTATTCTTTTACCAAATTCCGATTTTTGGTTTCATTTTGTTAGATTTCATTTTGTAATCCGCCATACCTGATTGATTAAAAATTAGTGTAAAGGGTAGTATACTTCTATAAACATAAATGAGGTGATAGGAATGTCTAACACGATCAAAGATGAGGAAATGGAAACATTAAGAGAGTTAATCAAAGACGTAGACACTGCCATGTTGACCACATTAACGGAAGAGGGGCTTATTTCACGCCCTATGAAAACACAAGAAGTAGAGTTTGATGGTGACTTATGGTTTTTCACTAAAAAAGAAACTAATAAATATAAAGAAATTTTACATGATCAAGAAGTAAATGTTACTTATGCTGGAAAATCCTATGTTTCCGTTCGTGGAAGAGCAGAAATCGTTGAGGATATTGGCAAGAAAAAGGAATTATGGAGCAAAATGTATGAGAAAATAATGAGAACCAATTATGATGATCCTAACATTGTGTTGATAAAGGTAAAAGCAGAAGCAGCAGAATATTGGGAAACCGGTAATTTCACAAAAAAAGTCGCCTTTCTTTATAAAAGCATAACAGGGCAAAGTTCAGAATCAACAGATGTAAATGAAACGATTAAATTAGATAAATAACACAACAATGGATTGTCCGGTAATAGGACAATCCATTGTTGTTAGGCTAAGTTATGTTAATTAGTTACTAATTGCTTTTTTCTCTAAATTGTTAAACTCGCCTCTTATACTTACTTTTCAAATCCTTAGAAACCTGCTTCCATTTGTTTCTTTCTTCCTGCTGTGCCTTTTGATCCTGCTTTCTTTTCTCATATGCGAGTTCACGTTGAATCTTTAAATAGTTTTGAAAGCGCCTTTCCGTTAACTCCCCATTTTCTAAAGCTTCTCTAACAGCACAACCTGGCTCTGACTCATGGTTGCAATCAGTGAAACGACAGTTTTCTGCTAAGCCTTCTACATCCTGGAAAGTCGCATCAATTGCTGACTCACCTTCCCATAATTGCAGCTCCCTCATTCCTGGTGTATCAATCATGAGCGCTCCGTTTGGCAGCATGAACATTTCTCGATGTGTCGTCGTATGGCGACCTTTACTGTCAGATTCACGAATACCTTTCGTATCTTGCACCTCTTTTTCAAGCAATGTATTCACTAAGGTTGACTTCCCTACACCCGAAGATCCGAGCAATGCAGCTGTCCGACCAGCCGGCAGGAGCTCCAGTAACTCCTCCATACCGTCTTTCGTTACACTGCTTACTGCTATAATTGGAATTCCAATTGCAACGGACTCTGCTTCAGCAATCGCAGTCTCAATTTCTTCTTGAGAGCATTCATCCTTCTTTGTAAGAACGATAACAGGCGATGCACCACTTTCGTATGCCGCTAGCAAATAGCGTTCGATTCGTCTCATATTCAAATCATGGTTTAGTGAATTGACAATAAATATCGTATCAATATTCGTTGCGACGATTTGCGCCTCTGTTCTTAGTCCTGCAGCCTGTCTGACAAACTGACTTTTTCGCGGAAGTACCTGCTTAATAACGGCCTTCTGTTCATCCGCTAGCTTTTGCACCTCTACCCAGTCTCCAACCGCCGGAAAATCAAGTGCCGAGGCTGCTTCATTTAGAAACTTACCGCTCAGATGCGCTAAATATTCCATTTCTCCATCAGAAATACGATAGCTATTTTTCTGTACGGTGATCACACGGGCAATAAACTCCGTGTTTATTACTGTATTTGGGCTTTCCCAACCAAGCTTAATAAGATTATTCAATTTTATTTTCCTCCTGTTTAGTGGAGGTAAAGTCATCTATACCGACTGTTCCTCCATTTTTCTGCTAGTGTATTTGAACTCGATTGTTAAAATTTGAGTTTCAATCATACTACATCACACCTTTCCAAATGGATGAACCATATTTTCTAATAGTTTACTACAAAACAAGGTAATTGTGCGAATTATTTTATTTAAAGGTTAATATATGCTGCATAAGCTAGGATGACTATTACTTTCTGGCCAGCCGCTGCGAAAATACACTACGCGCACCTTAGGGGAGCTGGAGTCTTCGTGTATTTTCTTCGCTGGGACGGTGTGGGTATATATAAATAGCAATCCCTTTCTATAGAATTTTCCACTCTTACAGCCATTAATAACATAGAAAATGGCCATAAAAAAATCAGATGTGCATATTTACACATCTGATTCCCTATTAATTATCGATTATTATTTTCATTCGGTGCTTTATTTATACGGATATTGCGATCAAGTGTTGCGAGTTTCTCCATGTCTGCTTCACTTAGCTCGAAGCCAAACACATCGATATTCTCCTCGATTCTTGAAGGTGTGACAGATTTCGGAATGACAACAACGCCTGTTTGCAAATGCCAGCGAAGAATGACTTGTGCAGGTGTCTTGCCATATGTTTCAGCTAATTGTTTTACAACCTCGTCTTCTAATACATCTCTTCCATTCATTAATGGGCTGTATGCTTCCACTAAAATTCCGTGTTTTTGACAGAATTCCTTCAATTCTTTTTGCTGTAAGTATGGGTGACATTCTACTTGGTTAATTGCTGGAACGACTTCACATTCATCTAAAATACGCTCCAGATGCGGGGTAGCAAAGTTACAAACACCAATTGCCTTTACACGCCCATCTTTGTATAGCTTTTCCAGTGCTTTATACGTTTCCACATATTCATCAAATTTAGGGGTTGGCCAGTGGATGAGATATAAATCTACATAGTCCAGTCCAAGTCTTTCTAAACTTGCATCAAATGCTTTCAATGTATTTTCATAGCCATGGTCACTATTCCATACCTTTGTCGTAATAAAAAGCTCTTCTCTTGGAATATTGCTATTCGCAATTGCTCTGCCAACGCCAGCTTCATTTCCGTAAACCTTTGCTGTATCGATGGAACGATAGCCAGATTCAAATGCCTTTTCTACTGCTGCTGTTGCTTCTTCATCGGGTACTTGCCAGACACCAAATCCTAATTGTGGCATCTCTAGACCATTGTTTAGTGTAATAGTTTGCATATTATCGCATCCTCTCTAACCGTATTAATTTTAGTTTACCATATTCTTTCAAAATTGCGACTCTCTCCACTTGCTTCTGGCAAACGTGAAGTTCCCTTCGTATTTGGTTAGTGTTTGATTTGCCAGTAAATACGTGATTGGAAATAGTCGGTCCAAGAAATATCGGTCATGTGAAACAGCGATTATCGTTCCGTCAAATAAATCTAGTGCCTCCTCTAATACTTCCTTCGACTCAATATCCAGATGGTTTGTTGGCTCATCTAAGATTAAGAGGTTATGATTTTGATGAACTAGTTCAGCTAACCTTAAGCGCATTTTCTCTCCGCCGCTTAAGTCTTTCACTTTTTGGAACACTGTTTTTCCATAGAAAAGGAATTTGGCTAGTATTGCTCTGGCTTCCCCTTCTGCAACATGCACATGATCACGGAACTCTTCTAAAATTGTTTGCTCGCTATCAAGCTCTAATACATGCTGGGAAAGAAATCCAATCGATAAGTTGCTGCCTATTTTAACAGTCCCGCTATCCACATGCTCTTTTCCTAAAATAATGTTTAACATGCTTGACTTGCCGGTACCATTTTCGCCAATAATCGCTATTCTTTCCTGGAAGCGGACATGCATGTTTACCAAATCAAAAAGCTTTTTATCTGCAAATTGCTTACAAACATCCTCGAATATAACAACATCCTTGCCACTTCGACTGTTAATCTGAAAATCAAGGTTGATCCTTTTCTGTTCTAATATTGGTCGCTTCAGCACTTCGATTCTCTCAAGTGCTTTTTCCATGCTTTTCGCCCGACGATGTAGCCCATCATTTGGTGGATTTGCCTGATTTGCCCATTCTTTCAATCGCTTAATTGTTTCTTTCATTTTCTTTATTTTCTTTTGCTGATCCTGGTAATGCTGAAATTCCTGCAGCAACCGCGTTTCCCGCTCGGTTACATAGTTTGAGTAATTTGTCTGATAGGTGATTAATTCTCCTTGGTCGATTTCCAGAATCGACGTCACTGTTTCATCCAAAAAATATCGATCATGCGATACGATAATAACGGTTCCAGCGTACTGCTTGATAAACGCAGTCAGCCACTCAATTGCCAGAAAATCCAAATGATTTGTTGGTTCATCAAGTAATAATAAATCAGGTGCGGAAAGCAGCAGCCTAGCTAATCCAATCTTCGTTCTTTCGCCACCGCTCAAGGTTCTCCATTCCTTATTCGCTAATTCCTCAATCTGTAGACCAGTCATAATTCTTCTCACCAGTGCATCCACTTCATAGCCGCCATCTTCTTGGAACTTCTCCTGTAATTCTCCATATTTTTCAATATAACGGGTTAATCGATCTGGATCTGTTTCATTACCCATTTTTTCTTCAAATTCCATCATCTTAGCTCGTAATTTATTTAATTCAGAAAAGACATTATACAGAAGTGTCACAGACTTTGTTTCCCCATTAATTTCCGAATTCTGTTCTAACAGCCCAACTGTCAGTCCTTTTTTCCAAGTAATCGTTCCGGATGCAGGTTCTGTTTTTCTAGCAATTAAATGTAATAATGTCGTCTTCCCCTCACCATTTCTGCCAATTAATCCAATCCTGCTTCCATGTTTAATTTCACATGTCATTTCACTGAATATTGTATTTGCTCCGTATGTTTGAGTAACATTATTTAAACTGCAAATTATCATTTTCTCTTCCTCCGATATAAGAAGAGACACTGTTCTATGCATACAAAAAAGACGTCAGGAAGAACCCCCTAACGTCTTTTTTACCGATCGCAGGCAGATGTCTCTTACTGGTATTTTTACTGCTCTATTGTTCTGAAAAAGGACAGACTTATCCCGTTGAACAAAAATGCAGCAAAAATAGCATAGCGAATACAGAGGTACTCTCTAAGTTTCACTACACCACTACCAGCAAATTCCATCTAACCCACCTCCTTATAAATATATATTTAAATCTTATGATAAATATAACTATGAAGTCAATAGTTATTTTATAATGGGAAAAAATACTTAAATCAGGCTTAACAATTCTAATTTTATGACGATATAAAATAAAGGTTTATTTTGTATTATTTTTAGATAAATAGATTTCAATCGTTATAGGGGGGAAGGGAAAGATATGAAGAAGAGGCAAAAGAAACAAAAGAATAAAATGAAAATAAATAGATTTACATGGAAAGACATTAAAATCGGCAGCAAGTATTTAACTGCATTTTTTACAACAGTTGCCCTCATTATTGTCGCCAGCTTTATCGTCTTTTTACAATTAAATAAATCAGAAAGCAATATTAAGGCAATAGAAAAGCAAAATATTTGGGTAAATGACATGACACAGCTGTCTTCACTCATCCAGCTGCAGGACTTCCAAATTGCCGAGTATTTATTAACACAGGATGCTCAATATATTGATACATACAATGAATACACTGAAGAAATCAATACAATTATGGCTGATATGACACCAGATCTGACTACAAAGGAACAGAAGGAAGCTTTCAGTACGATACAAGAAAGTATTAATGGAATAAAGGATACCTTTCTTAATAAAATGGTACCC
Source organism: Oceanobacillus arenosus (assembly GCF_003369575.1). Taxonomy (GTDB): domain Bacteria; phylum Bacillota; class Bacilli; order Bacillales; family Amphibacillaceae; genus Oceanobacillus; species Oceanobacillus arenosus. The sequence goes on from NZ_PIOC01000004.1 coordinate 17,406, forward strand.
TCAGTTGAAGATGGTTTAGTTTTATATGCGACATCCCTAAGAAGTTACTCATCGAATTATCGAAATCAAATTTTAGATCAGGTAGCACAATTAACAGATAATGTTAAACAGGAACAGGGTCAGCTAGTGAAAACTTCTACCGATAATATCAACAGCAGCATTTTCATTTTATTTGTTGCTATTTTTACTGTAGTCGTAATTGGTACAGCATTAATGCTGTTTGTTAGCCGGAATATTGCAGCTGGACTATCAAGCGTAGTGAAATTAACTAAAGAAGTAGCAGATGGGAATTTGCAAGTCGAATCCATTAACTATAAAGGTAAGGATGAAATTGGCCAATTAGCTGCTACGATGAATCAAATGAAGGATAGTCTTAAAAATATTTTAAGTAATATTGCAGATGTAGCAAATTCCGTTTCTACGAGAAGTGAAAGCTTAACCCAATCGGCAAAAGAAGTAAAAGAAGGAAATATCCAGATTGCTAGGACAATGGAGGAACTATCTACTGGTTCAGAAACACAGGCAAATGGTGCATCAGATTTAGCAGAAAATATGTCTGACTTTGTACAACGTGTAATATTATCCGAACAAAGCGGTCACGAAATCGCAGCAAGTTCAACCGATATTTTATCTTTAACAAGCAATGGCACATCGCTGATGAATAAATCAGTATCACAGATGAAACAAATCGATACAATCGTTTCAGAGGCTGTTGGAAAGGTAAAACATTTAGATAAGCAATCTGCAGAGATTTCGAAGCTAGTCATTGTCATTCGTGATATTGCAGACCAAACCAATTTACTATCATTAAATGCTGCGATTGAAGCTGCAAGGGCTGGAGAGCATGGGAAAGGCTTTGCAGTTGTTGCCGATGAGGTTAGAAAGCTTGCAGACCAAGTAGCCTCATCAGTAGAAGGTATTAAAAAAATCGTTACTTCTATTCAAAAGGAAACCGTTCAAGTGGTTGATACATTAAATGTTGGCTATCGTGAGGCACAAGAGGGAACAACCCAAATTGAAGCAACAGGAAAAAGTTTTGCATCCATTAATGTCGCGGTCTCTAATATGGCAGTAAAAATTGATGCCATATCAAATAATCTAAATGAAATTACAACTACAAGCAGTGATATGAACAAGGTAATTGAAGATATCGCTTCTGTTTCAGAGGAATCAGCTGCTGGAGTGGAACAGGTTGCAGCTTCCACGCAGCAATCTGCTAGTTCGATGGAAGAAGTATCACATAATGCAGACGAATTAGCAGATCTTGCAGAGCAATTAACCTATGCAATAAAATTATTTAGACTTTAGATTTATAGTAACGAAACGCTCAGAATCTCTGAGCGTTTCGTTATGCTATGCTTTACTTTTCTCGTAAAAAATTCACTAATTGTTCTGTTGTAAGTATAGTCGCAAACTCTTCATTTAAAGTAGCTAAAGATATATTATGTATGGTCTCGGCATCATAATAGTTATTATTTTGATCTTTCATACCAAACGCTGCTGTCGCATCTGAAATAAGATATGTATTAAAACCTAGATTCCCACTCATTCTAGTAGTTGTAGATACACAATGGGGAGTTGTCAATCCAGTTATAACTACTGTTGTTAAACCATTCGCTTTCAGATACTCTTCTAAATTTGTACCGATGAAACTACTATTAACTTTCTTGGTTATAACTACTTCACCTTTAATAGGCGCAACCAATTCTTTTATTGTAAATCCCTCATGATTTGGATGAAATATAGAATTAAGATTATCAGACTTGTGTTGAATATGTACTACTTGCCAGCCTTTCTTCCTCCATATGGTTAATATCCTACTAATGTTATTTTCTGCAGCTAAATTGTTTCTTTCTCCCCATTTTTTATCATCAAAGGCTTTTTGCACATCAACTATTATTAATACATTATTTTTATTATCCAAGATAATTCTCCTTTACGCTTATGATTCACTATCTGCTGGCTTAACAATTGCATCCGTTCTTGTCGTATAAGAAGTCTTAAGCATTCTTTACTTTCAACCATAATAACTTTCTTCACCCATCTTGATTCCTTTATCAATATAGCATTGAAACTTTTTATGAAATATGAACCTGCTCAAAGTGTTCCACTTTTGGAAATGGGTCATAAAATTTGTGTAATTGCTTTTTCCATTCTTGGTACTCTTTTGATTGTCTAAATCCAACTGTATGGTCCTCTACTGTTTCCCATTTAACTAACAGTAGATATTTCCCTTTCAATTCAATACAGCGTTGTAACTCGTGTGATATATAACCTTTCATTGAAGAGATAATTTCTGATGCCCCACGGAATGCTTCCTCATATTCAACTTCCATCCCATCCTTAACCTGTAGCATAACTGCTTCCAGAATCATTTCATTATCCCCTTTTCAAGTGACTTCGCATGTACGATTAACTGAATTAGTTTGATATCAACATAATGGAATCTTAACATAATATTGCAGTTATCCAGTAGAAAATAAATAAAATTTTCTGAAATAATCTTAAATAAAGGAACAGTGAACTATTTTGGCAATCTTATAGCTTAACAACCAAATAAAAATATAGGTACAAATCATAAAATAATCTGCACCTAAATTTGATATGTTATTTAATCTCTTCTCTTCTATAATTGAACTCGTTGATTGTAAGGGAAACTATTTCTCCCAACTGCATATCGAAGATTATATTTTTTATACCACAAGATTAGAGTACCTAAAACAATCCATCGTATGGTCATTCACCATTCCTATTGATTGCATAAATGCATAGCAAATTGTCGGTCCGACAAATTTAAATCCGCGTTTTTTTAAATCCTTACTCATTCGCTCCGACTCTGGTGTAGACGCAGGAATCTGCCCAATTTCATCCCAATGATTGATAATTGGCTTGCTTTCAACAAACTGCCATATATACGCTTCAAATGTACCGAATTCTGCTTGTACATTCAAGAATGCCTTTGCATTAGAGATAACGGAATTGATTTTTAGCTTGTTTCTTATAATTCCTTCATTTTGCCTTAATTCTTCTACTTTTGACGCATCATAGTTCTTGATGATTTCTGGGTCAAAGTTAGCAAATGCTTCTCGGTAATTCTCCCTGCGTTTAAGGATTGTAATCCAGCTTAAACCTGCTTGTGCTCCTCCAAGCGAAAGCATTTCGAATAGTTTCTGATCGTCATGAAGAGGAACACCCCATTCCTCGTCATGATAATCCAAATAAATCGGATCTGTTGTAACCCATGCACATCGTTTCTGTTCCATCTTAGCTTCCATCCAATTCTATGTCATTTTTAGCAATTGAGCTCTATTTCCCCCTATTATTTATCCGGTGACCCATTGTTTATTCCATATGCTTAGAATACTTAAAACAATCCTTTGTATGGTCATTCACCATTCCTATTGCTTGCATAAATGCATAGCAAATCGTTGGGCCGACAAATTTAAATCCGCGTTTCTTTAAATCCTTACTCATTCGCTCCGACTCTGGTGTAGACGCAGGAATCTGCCCAATTTCGTCCCAATGATTGATAATTGGCTTGCCACCAACAAATTGCCACATATATTCGTCAAATGTGCCGAATTCTGCTTGTACATTCAAGAATGCTTTTGCATTTGTGATAACGGAATTAATTTTCAGCTTGTTTCTTATAATTCCTTCATTTTGCCTTAATTCCTCTACTTTTGACGCATCATAGCTCTTGATGATTTCTGGGTCAAAATTAGCAAATGCTTGTCGGTAATTCTCCCTGCGTTTAAGTATCGTGATCCAACTTAAACCAGCTTGTGCTCCTTCGAGGGTAAGCATTTCGAATAATTTCTGGTCATCATGAACGGGAACACCCCATTCATGATCATGATAGTTCAAATAAATCGGGTCTGTTGTAACCCATGCACATCGTTTCTGTTCCATCTTAGCTCTCATCCAATTCTATGTCATTTTTATCATAAGAAATCCAGTCACTAAAGCTTCCCGGGTATAATTTCACATTGGTATAGCCAGCAGTTTTTAATGCAAGGATATTCGGACATGCCGATACACCTGAACCACAAGAGACAATAATTTCCTCGTCTTTTGGTAAGGTAGCAAAATGCTGCTCAAGCTCTTCCCCTTTTTTCCATACCCCTTCATCGGTAATTACCCCTCTCCAAAAATAACTCTTCGCACCAGGGATATGGCCAGCCTTACTATACATTGTCTCGATTTCTCCTAAGTAGCGCTCTTTTGCACGGGAGTCGATTAATATTGCTGTATGATTCTCGGTCTTTTCCTTTACTTCTTCCATTGTTACCGTTTGATCATCACGGAAATTGGGTTTAAATGTTTTCGGCTGCAATCGGCTAATCTCCCTCGTGACCTCATTTCCATCTTCAATCCAGAGCTTATACCCTCCCTCAAGGAGATAAACTTTATCATGCCCACTATTTTCAAGTAACCACCAAAGCCTTGCAGCAAACATTTCATTCCCTTGATCATAAATCACAACGGTTGTATTTGCATCAATCCCGATATTGCCCATTTTCGCAGCGAATGTCTTTCGATCTGGCAGTGGATGTGCACCACCATGCTTCTCCGCTCTTCCTGATAAATCTCGGTTTAGATCGAGATACACTGCACCCGGAAGATGGCTTTTCAAGTACATTTTCCTCCCTGCATCCGAATCATCCAGCTGAAATCTTACATCGACAATTACCGTGTTATTAAGATTGTTCTCGAGTCGTTTCTTCAATCGTTCCACACTAATTAAATTCGACATCCTTATCCCTCCAGTATTTTGCTCATGTAATATTCATCTACAAATCTATCATCCATAAATAGTGAATCTTGTTTTATTCCTTCGATTTTAAAGCCCGCTTTCTCATATAACTTTATACCCGCTATATTTTCTACGATAACAGTGAGCTCTAATCGATGAATTCCTTGGTTTAATGCCCATTTTTCGATCTCTACAAATAGCTGCGTGCCAATACCTTTTCCACGCTTATTCGCTAAAATACCAATTACTATGTAAGCACAATGCTTATTCTTAATGGTATTCCCGCCAATTGCAAATAGATAACCAATTAAATTATTATTTTCCTCAACAACAAGGATTTCCGAATTATGCTTCTTAGTAAGAGAATCTATCATGTTCAATTGCTTTTCTTCTGATATTTCCCTTTCCCCTGACCCGTAAAGCATATAGGGACTTTCCGTTTCCACTTGCCCGATCAATGTAGCTAAATTCGCTGCATCGCTTCGTAATGCTTGCCTAATCATCCTCATCATCCCAATCCATATCAATAATTATTCGCTAATCAGCGGCATTATCCTTCTAATATTATTTCATGAATACTTCGGTATGTGATAATATACAATTATATCAAAAGAAGGAGCGAATAACCTTATGAAAGACGAACTAATTAAGCGCTTTACTACATATGCAAAGATTGATACGCAATCAAATGAAGATTCGGATACAACACCTTCTACCCCAGGACAATTTGATCTGCTTCACGTCCTTGTAGAACAATTAAAGGAAATCGGCATGGCGGATGTTGAACTTGATGAAAATGGCTATTTAATGGCAACCCTTCCTGCTAATACAGATAAAGAGATCCCTACGATCGGCTTCCTAGCACACGTGGATACTGCAACAGATTTTACAGGGAAAAATGTCGCTCCGCAAATTGTGGAAAACTTTGATGGAAATGATCTTACACTTAATGAAAAATTAAATATTGTATTATCTGCGAAGGATTTCCCAGAGCTTCCAAGCTATAAAGGACAAACTTTAATTACAACAGATGGGACAACATTGCTCGGTGCAGACGATAAAGCTGGGATTACAGAAATAATGACAGCGATGAATTACTTATTGCAGCATCCAGAAATTGAACATGGTCGCATTCGTATTGCCTTTACACCTGATGAGGAAATCGGCCGTGGACCACATAAATTCGATGTGGAACGTTTCGATGCAACATATGCCTATACGATGGATGGTGGTCCACTTGGAGAACTACAATATGAAAGCTTTAATGCTGCAGCTGCAAAGGTAACATTTAAAGGAAGCAGTGTTCATCCTGGGACAGCGAAGAACAAAATGATCAATGCCGGCAAACTTGCAACAGAGTTTATCGGAAAGTTCCCTGAACAAGAAGCACCAGAATATACAGAAGGACATGAAGGCTTCTACCATCTTATTTCCATTCATGGAGAAGTAGAAAAAACGCAAGTATATTATATTATTCGTGATCATGACAGAGACAGCTTCGAAGCTAGAAAAGCGACATTAGAAAAGTATGTAAATGAAATGAAGGAAAAGTATGGAGAAGCGAATGTAGCGTTGGAATTAACCGATCAATACTACAATATGCGTGAGAAGATTGAACCAGTAATGGAAATCGTCGATATTGCTAGTGAAGCGATGAAGAACTTAGATATTAAGCCAATTATTGAACCAATCCGTGGTGGCACTGATGGATCACAGCTATCCTTCATGGGCTTACCAACGCCAAATATTTTTGCTGGCGGAGAGAATTTCCATGGTAAATTCGAATATGTTTCGGTTGAAACGATGGAAAAGGCTGCCAAAGTAATCGTAGAAATTTGCCGATTGTTTGCTAAGAAATAATAATGAAAGTCCGATTCTATTCTGGAATCGGACTTTTATTATTCCCTACCGTTCCTTCTTTTCTAATTCCTCCACTCGTTCCGTCAGCTTCTTTAGTTTTGTTTGATTATCCAATACAAAAACAAATGCGATTAAACCGAAAACAAATCCAATCACTTCCATGCTGCCACCCCTTTTATAAGCGCTTTTCTTATCTGTTTATCCTATCACACAAAGCATCCGAATCAGTTATATTATTCAATATCTATTGCACTCTGAACAGAATCTATGAGAAAATGAGTACGGCTTACAATTGCTACTTTCCAATTCCCTTGAATAGATTAGTAATATTATAATTATGTGAAGCATAAGGAGTTATTCATCATGTTTAAGAAAAAACTTACTATACTTTTCAGTTTGCTTTTGCTACTTTTCGTTCTCGTAGCATGTACAACTGAAAATCCTATTGGAAATAAGACAGATAATGAAAAAAATAATAAAGCAGAAGAACAGGGTGAAACAACTGCAGATACAAATGGGAATCCTGAAGATACTGGAACTATTCCAATTGGAGATTTACAGAAAAAGGATCAAGGAGAACAGGTCGAACTTCTGCAAAAAAGCCTAAATGAGCTTGGATACAATATAAGCGTTACTGGAATATTTGATGAAGCAACAACATGGGCGGTAACAGATTTCCAATTACAACATGGGGATCTAATGGCGTTAGGAATTTACAATGAAGAAACAGCAAAAGTACTCACAGATGCTATAGAAAAGGGCGAAAAGTTAGAGGCAGGAGCAGGTCTTCCATTCGTTGCTGAACCAGCTGCAACAGATGCGGGTACTCCTGTAATTGCAAATCCATATGACCAGCTTGCATTAGTTAATAAGGAACATGCACTGCCTGCTGAATATACTCCAGAAGATCTCGTAATACCAGATGTCCGCTTCCCGTTCACCGAGGACTTACCGAAGAAGCAAATGCGTAAGATCGCTGCACAAGCTTTGGAGAAGCTATTTCACGCTGCAGATGAAGCGGGATTAGAGCTATATGCTCAATCCGGTTTTAGAGACTATGATACTCAAGTATTTCTCTTTGCCAACTATGTAAGTGCGAATGGTGAAGAAGCTGCAAATAAATTCAGTGCTCGTCCAGGTGAAAGTGAGCACCAATCAGGTTTAGCAATGGATATTACGAGTGTCGATGTGAACTATCTTTTGGACACTGATTTTGGTGATACCGATGAAGGAAAATGGGTAAAGGAACATGCAGCAGAATTTGGATTTATTATTCGTTATCCTGAAGGAAAAGAAGAAATTACACAGTACCAATTCGAACCATGGCACTTGCGCTTTGTTGGTAAAAAAACAGCAAAGGAAATCACGGATCAAGGAATTACGTTAGAAGAATATTTTAGTGAAATTGAATAGATTATGTAGTCCTGTTCTTGCGAGAGCAGGATTTTTTTATTTCTGTTATTCCAGATAAAACGAGGTATGCGAGTTTTAACCGAGTTTATTTTGACTCCTCACTCACTTCCTTAGCAATCAACGTATCCAATGCGCGAATACGCTCTAGTGCGACTGCCTCATCGATTTTCTTATAATGATGATTCCCACCATTCTCTTCATCCGCTTCATCTGCCATTGCAACCACGCGCTGTAACGGATTGAGCTCTAGTTCACCTTTTGGTAAATAAGAATCTGTATGAAGCAAAATCGCAATTGCGATTTCCTTCGCCGCATGACGATCTTCACCAATTTGGATTAACAACTTATGAGCACGACTTGCACCTTTAATCGCATGGATATCATTTTCCCTGTAAAGGTCATAATCCCATTCGCCATCACTATACCAAGTGTAATGACCGACATCGTGCAGTAGTGCGGCCTTTGTTGCAAGGTCTGGATTAACATCGAATCGTTTAGCGAAGATATATGCATACTCTGCTACTGCAATCGCATGCGCAACACCTGAGCGATTCAAATATTTTTGTGTAATCGGATGTGTGAATACTTGCTCCAATGTTACCAAATAATCGCCTCCAATAGAATTATTTCACTGAATATAGCATGTTTTCTATTTCATTGCAATGAATGAATCCCTATTTGGGCTAGAATAAAAGTGCAAGTGCCGTTTGAGCTGTCTACGGACTGCTCCCCACAAGACGTCGAACTTCTCCTTGCCTTTTGAAATAAAGAAAAACGGGGATCGTAAGCGGTTGACTTAGATTACGGAGGTGATGAAAGTCTCGCTAGGAGCATGGGCGCTGGAGCTGGCTATTCTCAGTTATTAAGTTATCTACAGCATTAAAATTTTATGGTTTCCTGGGCTACTAAAAAGCACATCCGCGATAGGCAGATGCACTTAGAATGGTTTTAGAATCATCAATACGATTATTGTTAGAAACAGAAGATTTTCTAAATGCTCCATATGAAATAATTGCTTTGATAATTGCTTATATGAGGCTGGGATTTCTTCTCCCTTATGTTTTATTATCATTAATTTGATTGGCTTTGACCTTGGTGCTAGTAATACGGGACCAAATGCTAATGCAACCAAAAATAATAGTAAGCTAGTAGTATACCAGCCCTGTGAGAATAAGTATGTATTTAGAAGTCCCATCCCTATACCTGTAGCCAGTAATAATAATCCGCCAGTCATCGTTAGCATATGCAAGGAATTTCGGATTGCGAATGCATGCTTTAATTCTGTCATATTCTTAGGCATTGGTTTTATTACAACAAGGGTCATCATCATTCCTGGTCCCATTCCTAATATAGCTGAAATCACATGAATAAATACAAGTACATCGTATAAGCTCATTATCGTTCCCCCCAAATAGCTATTACTATCATACACTATTTGGATTGACGAAGGACCGTCATATCGCTCACATTTTCGTTATCTTTTATCAAATCATGCCAAAGATACTCACTCTATTCCGACAATATCTGATTAGCATAGTTCGTTAAATCCTGCTCATCAATTGTCGACAGTTGACGATTATTCATCCACAGTATATTACATAGTTGCAGCTATTTTCCTTGCTGAATATCCACACCAGCATCAACATAGATTCCATGTTCATCGTCATATAGAATTGAAAGTTTTTCGAAACAAGCTGCATAGTCCGCTGCCACATCCCAAGCTTTTTCAGAACCGTACATTTCTATAAGACTACTCATTGTTTCTTCCACCAAATTCCATCCACATTGGCGATATTTCCTTCATGAACAGATCATCATTTCTTCATGGTTACCAACCATAATAAGATTGTTTTCTAGATAACTTCTTGTTCTCTCCTTTATCCATTCCAACACATCAGCACTTCTTTCTGGTCCATAATTTATCATGTCACCGCCGATAATCAGTTTGTCTTTCATTTTACGAAAAGCAGTACTATATTTTCCCGAAATCAACATATGCCATTCGTCAATATTTCCCAGGAAATGACGTAATAATTTATTTTTTCACAATCGGTATCCATACCTCACTATAATAATCATCACTATTTGGATCGCCATCACTTAAATATACTTCTAACTCTGGTCCATCTGCATGTTCGTAACCTGTAGATGGGAACCATTCAGAGAATATTCTCTCCCAGACCTTTACCATTGCCACAGGCATTGATCCTTTCACAGGAAATATTGCCCAAGTTGCTTTCGAAATTTCTAGTTCCTGCCATTCAGTAGGGTATATCTCCGTTTGTTTCTCAGCACAAATGAAATATGTCATACTTTCTTGCAATGGATCAAAATCCATACAAACACCAATTAGCCCTAGTGGCCCACAATTTTTCGCAAGTGCTACAGAGAACCCATTACCGTTGGATTCATTCCAAAATGTTGTGATGTTTCGATTATTTTCCCCATTTACCGTCGAGGTTTGAATCCCTTTCCCTATCACTTGAAATGCTTCCTTCTCCATGATTTTATATTCCATTTCAACATCACCTTTTATTTGTATTTGAAACGATAGTTTTGGAAAAGCTTTTAGGAATTGGCTCCTTTTACGAGCAGCTGATGGACTGATGCCATGGATTTCCAAAAGCTTTCGCAAAAGACTTAGGCGTTTCATACCCATACTTTAGAGTAACATCAATCACTTTAGTATTCGACTGTAAAAGCTCTTCTGCAGGCATAGTAATCCTCTGATTCCGAATATTTCCCAGAAAGTGAAAGTTAAACATGTAGGAAATCGTTGCTATCTGTTCGATTTGCAAATCCCCATCTAAATGTTCTTCGATATAATCAATGCCATCAACCAATTGCTGAAGACTTTCCAGTATTATCCTCTCCCCTCTATAACTATCTTAACGATTTTATAGCCTTCATTCCTGTCCTTTTGTGCTATTCCGGGACAGATCTATGTATCCTATTTTAAATTATATGTTTATCATACACGAAAAATAGTTTATGACTCCAGCCGATTTCTTTGTCGAATATTTTTTTCAGAAAGTACTTGACTTTCATTTTGAATTATCTTAATATTAGTGTCAATAACTAAATTAGTTAATGGCAATGACGAAGAAGAGTAATCTAAATTAGTCACTAAAGAGAGCTGGTGGTTGGTGCAAACCAGTGTGAATACTTAGATGAATGGGCTTCCGAGCTTCCAAACCGAACGATAATTCAGTAGGCTTTGGCGAACATGTCTCATCGTTACACGAGACGAATATTAAGCATTGCTTGATATTGCTAAAGTGAGCTGATTTTCAGCTAATAAAGGTGGTACCACGGTCCCTCGTCCTTTTAGGATGTGGGGCCTTTTTGTATTTTTATAAAGTACTAACAGCATTTATAAGTAATAAATAAATCTATGATTAAGAGAAGTAGGTAATCTTGAAGCATAACAGAGAGCTGGTGTTGGTGGGAATCCAGTATGTGAATGATTACTGAATGGACTTATGAGAGGTTTTCCGAACACTCCATTCTGGATCAGTAAGAAAACACGTGATTCCGACGTTACACGGATAGGATATCGGATGAGTATTTTCCTGTATCTGAAAGAGATGAAAAGAATTTCTTTTCAACAGAGGTGGCACCGCGGTCCAATCGTCCTCTATAAGCACATGATAATTGTGTTTATAGAGGACTTTTTTTATTTATCTAAAAGAAAGGGAGCTATCAAATGGAAAATACTGGTGACAACGAATACTCCTTCAAATCAACAATACGAAAAGCAGGTGACATGACACCAATTGATATCTATCGGCAATTAACAGGAAAGAAAAAGTTCTTGCTGGAAAGCACGTTTCAGCATCAGAAAAAAGGCAAATTTTCTTTTATCGGTGCAAACCCACATCAGGAAATCATCGGGAATGGGCATACAACAACAATTATTAACCATGAGAAGCAGACAAAAGAAAAAATCCAGCAACATGCACTCGATTACTTAAAAGAGCATCTTCCGAAAATTGAACTCGACTTCCCCTTTCCATTTTATGGCGGGGCAGTTGGCTATATTGGCTATGACTCGATTCGATTGCATGAAGATATCGGTGATACGTTACCGGATGACCTCGATATGCCGGATATTCATTTCATGGTATATAAGGATATCATCGTCTTTGATCACGCAGATGAGTCACTCTGTTTAATCGTTCTGCAGCATGGACTAGATGCTGACAATATATTGGCTGAGCGACTCAACTTGCTTCAGAGAACATTAAGCAACCCAGCTGTACCAATGGCCGAACAGGAGGTAACGATTGATTTCGAAGCGGAAATAACGGAAGAAACGTTTCTCGAAAATGTCAATATAGCAAAGAAGCATCTGGAGCAGGGAAATGTCTTCCAAGTTGTTTTATCACAACGTTTCTCAGCAAAAATAGATGGTGACCCACTCTTATTCTACCAAAAGCTGCGTGAGGCAAATCCATCACCATACATGTTTTACATTGACTTTGAATCCTATCTCTTACTTGGAGCGTCACCTGAGAGTCTAGTACAAACAACAGGCCAAGAAATCGTAACGAATCCAATTGCTGGAACAAGAGTACGTGGGAAATCGCAAGTCGAGGATGATGCTCTAGCTGAAGAATTACTAAAGGACAAGAAGGAAATTGCGGAACACCGAATGCTCGTTGATTTAAGCAGAAATGATCTTGGACGCGTGTGTGAGGTTGGCAGCATTACGATTCCAACCTATATGACAATTGAAAAATACCAGCATGTCATGCATATCGTTTCCGAGGTAAAAGGTGTACTGCGTAAGGATCTATCCAGCATCGATGCTTTAATTGCTTGTTTACCAGCTGGAACGGTCTCTGGTGCACCCAAGATTCGCGCCATGCAATTGATTAACGAATTGGAAGATAAGAAACGTGGCGTTTATGGTGGCGGCATCGGGTTTATTAACTTTAATCATGATTTAAACATCGCGCTTGCAATCCGATCGCTCGTAATTAAAGATGGGCTGGCCGTTTTACAAGCAGGAGCAGGAATTGTTTATGATTCCATTGCCGAAATGGAGTTCCAGGAAACATTAAACAAAGCAAAATCAATTATGGAGGTGAATCATTATGATTCTGTTAGTGGATAACTACGATTCATTCACCTATAACATTTACCAATATGTTGCAGCTGAAAATGAGCAAGTAATAGTCATTCGAAATGATGCCATTTCATTACACGAAATAGCTGCAATGGATTTAAAAGCGATCATCATATCCCCAGGTCCTGGATTACCAGATCAAGCAGGAATTTGTGTAGAATTGGTACAAAGATTTTATAAGAACATCCCAATTCTTGGAATCTGTTTAGGTCAACAGATTATCGCCGAAGCATTAGGCGGAAAATTGCGACTTGCCAAGGAAATTAAGCATGGGAAAACATCGCACATTACCCATGATGAGCAAGGTCTTTTCCAGGGACTACCAAATCCAGCTGAGGTCATGCGCTACCATTCATACGTTGTCGATGAATTGGGTGTCCCAGAAGAATTAGATGTTGTTGCGAAAGCAATTGATGACGATGAGATCATGGCAATTATGCATAAACAGTACTCCGTTTACGGTGTTCAGTTTCATCCTGAGTCAATCGGCACGGTAACAGGAAAGCAAATCATTCGAAACTTTTTGGCGAAAATCAGAGAGGAGAATTTACATGAGGAACTATCTGGAAAAATTAATTAACCGGGAAAACCTGACAACAGAGGAAATGAAAGCAGCAGTACGTTACTGTTTTAAGGAAACAGCAACAGATTCCGAAATAGCAGCTTTTTTAACAGCCCTGCAAGCAAAGGGAGAAACCGCAGATGAAATTGCTGGGATCGTTGATGTCATCCGTGATGCGTCCTCCTTCCAAGCGTCAGCCATTACAGATGCGATGGATAACTGTGGAACTGGTGGAGACAAATCCTACAGCTTTAACATCAGTACTACCTCAGCATTCGTTCTTGCTGGTGCAGGTGTAACTGTTGCAAAGCATGGAAACCGCAGTATCACAAGTAAATCAGGAAGTGCAGATGTCCTTGAGCAATTAGGGGTTTCTCTCTCCTTCTCAAAGGAGCAAATTGAGGAGTTGCTTCAGGAAAATCAGATTGCCTTCCTATTTGCACCAAATGTCCATGCAGCATTGAAGCCCTTTACAAAGGTAAGAAGAGAATTACGGATTCCTACAATTTTCAATGCAATCGGACCATTAACGAATCCAATTGCACTAGAGTCACAGCTGCTTGGTGTTTATCGACAAGAACTAATGCCAATTCTAGCGGAGGCCTTACACAAATTGGGAAGAAAACGTGCTGTTGTCGTAAATGGTGCTGGAAATGTCGATGAAGCAACACTAGCAGGAGAAAACCAGCTTATTTTCCTTGATGATGGAAAGCTCACTTCATTTACACTTCGTCCAGAAGATGTTGGTTTACCGTACTATTCAAAAGATGAAATTCGCGGTGGAGATGCAAAGCAAAATGCAGCGATTTTACTTGATGTGCTAAAGGGGAAAAATGGCGCTTACTATAATACAACCATTTTAAATGCCGGAATTGGCATATTCGCAAACGGCAAAGCTGAAACCATTGAGGATGGAATCGAGTTTGCACGTGAGAGCATTGATTCTGGAGCGGCATTAGCAAAATTAGAATATCTAATTAATTACAGTAACAAAATTCCAAGCGAGGTGTTTTAATTGTCCATCTTAGAACAAATTTTAATTGAAAAAGAAAAGGAGGTTACAGCATTAATCGGTCAAACCTTTGTCCCTAGTAATTCGAAAAAGATTACTACTTTTAAAGAGAAGGTACAAGCTGCAAATACGATATCGGTTATTTCTGAAATTAAACGTTCCTCCCCATCAAAGGGAGAAATAAAAATGACAGTCGATCCCGTAACACAAGCGAAACAATATGAAGCAAATGGTGCTGCAGCCATTTCCGTTCTAACTGACAAACCCTTTTTCAACGGGACAATCGATGACCTACGTGCTGTTAGAGAGGCAGTTGATTTGCCAATACTATGCAAGGATTTCATTATCCATCCTATTCAGATTGATCAAGCAAAGGCTGCTGGGGCATCGATTATTCTATTGATCGTTGCTGCATTATCAACGACGGATTTAGAGAATCTCTATTATTATGCTACAAGCTTGGATCTAGAGGTATTGGTTGAGGTTCATAATGAAGAGGAAATGGAAACAGCGCTGCAATTAGATCCAGATATAATTGGCATTAATAATCGTAATTTAAAAACATTTGAGGTCAATTTGGAAACGACTGAAAAGCTTGCAGCAATGGTAACAAACCCAAACACAATCTTGATTAGTGAAAGTGGTATGAAAACCACAGCAGATGTTGTACGCGCAAGAGATGCTGGGGCAAAGGCAATATTAGTTGGAGAAACGCTAATGCTTGCAGATAACCTGGAACGGACCTTCGACGAGCTAAAAGTCGCACTGCCGGCGGAAAGGGCGAAATAAATCATGCTTGTAAAAATATGTGGAATCACTACAAAAGAGGCTGGTGCAGTAGCTACTCAATCTGGAGCGGATTTTATTGGCTTCGTATTTGCCGAGAGCAAGCGGAAAATTTCACCTGAAGCTGCTAGCGAGATTGTGAGATCACTCCCCTCTTCTGTTGAAAAGGTAGGCGTCTTTGTAAACGAAACGGTCGATAGAATGATTGAAGTCGCGAAAATCGTTGGCCTAGATTATATTCAGCTACACGGTGAGGAACCAGCAGATGTAGCGAAGGCATTACCCTATAAGATCATAAAGGCATTTTCTGTCACTAAGGAAAATGCTAGCTCCATCGAATCCTTTCCATGCGACTATTATTTACTCGATAGTCCTAAGGGAGAGTATCATGGTGGAAACGGGATAACGTTTGACTGGAGCATGATTGACCTGCTTTCCATTCCAACTGAGAAGATATTATTAGCTGGTGGACTAAATGCAGATAATATCACGGAAGCAATCAGACTTGCACAACCCGCTGGAGTTGATGTATCTAGCGGTGTTGAAACAAATGGAATAAAGGACAATGAGAAAATCAAGCGATTTATTACACTTGCTAAAAACAATTGAAAGGATGATACCATTGACAACCTACACAATGCCAGATGAAACCGGAAGATTTGGTAGTTTTGGAGGAAGATTTGTTCCAGAACTATTAATGCCCGCACTACTAGAATTAGAGGAAGCATATGAAAAGGCTAAAAACGATCCGCAATTTACCGAGGAATTAAACTATTATTTGCAGCAATATGTTGGAAGGGAAACACCGCTTTACTTTGCAAAACAGTTGACCAAAGAGGTTGGTGGGGCAAACATTTATCTTAAACGTGAAGATTTAAATCATACTGGTGCACACAAAATTAATAATACGGTTGGTCAGGCCTTACTGACACTTAGAATGGGCAAGAAAAAGGTTGTTGCCGAAACTGGCGCAGGTCAGCACGGAGTTGCGACCGCTACAGTATGTGCGCTTTTCGGTCTCGAATGCATTGTATTTATGGGTGAAGAGGACATTCGCCGGCAAAAACTGAATGTGTTTCGCATGGAATTATTAGGCGCAGAAGTACGCAGCGTCTCCCAAGGCAGTGGAACCTTAAAGGATGCAACGAATGAAGCATTACGTTACTGGGCGAGCAATGTGAATGATACCCATTATATTTTAGGCTCTGCGGTTGGACCACATCCATTTCCGAAGATTGTTCGTGATTTGCAATCTGTAATTGGCAAGGAAACAAAGCAACAAATCGTCGAACAAACCGGAAAACTACCAGATGCAATCGTCGCCTGTGTTGGTGGTGGCAGTAATTCAATTGGCATGTTCCACCCATTTATCAAGGATGAATCTGTAAAACTAGTTGGCGTCGAAGCTGCTGGGGCAGGTATTGATTCGGATCAACATGCCGCTTCGATCACAAAAGGCCGAAAAGGGATTTTACATGGAACGTTATCGAATCTCCTGCAGGATGAAAATGGGCAAATTACAGAGGCATTCTCCATCTCTGCCGGACTTGACTACCCTGGCGTGGGGCCAGAACATAGCCACTTAAATGAGACTGGCCGGGTCCACTATACCGCGATTACGGATGCAGAGGCATTAGATGCATTTCAAGCCTTATCTAGAATTGAAGGAATCATTCCTGCACTAGAGAGTGCACATGCGGTCGCCTATGCGTTGAAGCTCGCAAAGGAAATGGACACAAATCAAACATTGGTTATTTGCTTATCCGGACGCGGGGATAAAGATGTAGAGCAAGTAAAAAATCGATTGGAGGGAAAATAAATGGGTAAAGAAAGAATTGAACAGAGCTTCCAGGAAAAACAAGCAGCAGGACAAAAGTTATTCATTCCTTATATTATGGCTGGTGATGGTGGCCTGGATATTTTAGAGGACAGAATTAATTTTTTAGCTAAAAGTGGGGTCGCTGCCGTTGAACTTGGCATCCCCTTCTCGGACCCGATTGCTGATGGACCAACGATTCAAGCAGCAGGAGGGCGTGCATTGGCAAATGGCACAAGCTTGAAAGCAGTGCTCGATCAACTACAAAGCTTTGTAGCAGCAAACACCGCCGTACCAATTATTTTAATGACCTATTTAAATCCAATTTATAACTATGGGATAGAAAAATTTGTCGCAGACTGTGAAAAATCCGGTGTTGATGGCATCATCATCCCAGATTTACCAATGGAGGAAGAAGAGCTGATTGCTGGAGTTTTACAAGAGCATTCCATTGCCTTCATCCGCTTAGTTGCCATGACAAGTCCGAAAGAGCGAATGATTGAAATAGCAAAACGATCGGAAGGCTTCCTATATGCCGTTTCCGTTATGGGAACAACTGGCGCACGACAGTCGCATGGTGCGAATGTCCAAGACTATTTAGATACATTGAAAGAAAATAGCCCTGTTCCCGTTCTAGCAGGATTCGGTGTTTCCAGTATTGAGCAAGCACATGAACTAAGCGCACATTGTGACGGTGTTATTGTTGGCAGTAGGATTGTGGAGTTATTTGATCAAGGGCAGGATGAAGAAGTCAGGAAATTGATTCAGGGAAGCATTGAGGTTGGAGTACGGAGGTAACTCGATTTGATTGGTAGGGATCAAAGGGATCAAGGTAAAATTTGTCGAATATCAGCGGGAAAACAGACGATATCAGCCTGAATGCTAATTATATCAGCGTGTTTGAGGTAAATATCAGCTGTTTTTCAATTATACCAGTATTTTCTAACTTTCCCTCCATGCAGCAAATAAAGCAGGCGAGCCGTTATAGTGCTCTCCTGTTTTATTTTCGACAAGATTCAGCAAAACTCGGGAAGTGACAGGCACCAAAAAAAAGGGAAAGCCAGTGATCAGTTGGCTTTCCAAGAAAAGAGCGAATCATGGGTTGTAAGGATAATCTAAATCTAAGTCAAGTCTTGTCTAGATTCTATATATTTATATTCCAGATAACTTCTTCTGTATAGACCTCACCCCTATTGCATTCACACATTTTATGATTTGTTCCACGCTCAATCGACCACTAAATCATAAATATTTACACCATATATTTCTTTTTCCTGCCCACTATCTCGATCTTCAACGGTTCCTACATACAAGATATCACCAGAATTTAAATCTGCCACCATGATCGGTGACTGTGTTTCACGATCAATCTGTGAACTTACAATATATAATTTATCATCGATTATTTTAAACATCGGCCAATTCATTTGTAAATCCATATCTGTCTTTGGAATTTCAACCGATTGCTTACTTTCCGTCTCACCATTCTCGATATTATAAACGATTAACTCTAGTCCAGTTTCCGTCACTTCGATAAAATGAAGCTTGGAATTATTGACGATAATTTCACCTGGAGTATCCCGCATTTGCTTCATCAATTGCTCAGCTTCATCAGGTATTTCAATCCTTTTCTGTTCACCTGTTTCAAGATTATAGGTCAAAAATTCACTGCCAATATATTCTGGATAATAGTCTGGATGTAAATTTTCATCCTCTAGATTGATATCCTCCACGTAAACCATTTCAAAAACAAGATATTTCTCGCCGCTGAGTTCATCATAATCATTCATTAACCGCACATAATCTAGCTTTCCATGCTTCCCTTCTTGCTCTGCCCCGATAATCTCATCTTTCACTAGTGTTTGCTCGGTTAGATTGAAGTGATAAATATGAACCTCATCAGAATTAAATTGATCACTTCTGAGTGCATTAGTAGTTGTTACCTTCAGGGTGCCATCTATTACCCGTACATCATTGATATACACATAATTATAGTTTTTCTTTTCTGGTACATCTACTGTAAATGCAGACCTCTCCTTCGACTCCTTATCTAATACTTCAATATCAATGGAAAAGTCACTTGCCTCCCCACGGTGATACTTAAACTCGACTTCTGCATATGCTAATATTCCCTCGTCCTCATACAGTTCAGTGATATCTCCCTTTCCACGCATGAAGCTACGATAATCTGACTGAAGCTGCTTAATTTTAGAATTCGTGTAGAAACCAACCAAACGATCAACATATGACAACTCATCTTGATACTTACTTCCTTCTGTACTAATTATCAAATCATCCATTTGATAATTGCTATGTAGCGAAATATTTTTGAATACTGTTTCGTCCCCACTCTTTGTCGTAATTGCAAATTCCGGGTTAGACTTCCCTGCAAATGCTGCTTGAATGTAAAATGCACCAATCGCCAAAATGACAACTAAAATAATAGAAATAGACTTCCAATAACGTATCATTTTTCTCCCTCCTCCTATACAGTAACTTTCTTATTTAATAAAAGTTTACTTAACCAAATGGACATAGCGGTAACTAGAATACCTAGGATAATTTCAATTACAAATATTTCCTCTGTATAAAAGAAACTCGCTTCAAATCCAATCTCATAAATAAGAGGTGCTAGAAATATTATGGATGCGATTGCACAATAAATGATCCCCAGAAGAGCACCCTTCCACCGGAAACTTCTCTCAAATAAAATTGCTGTAAACAGAATGAAAACGACCATAAAGCCAATTCCATAATTAATGATAAATTGAATAAACGAATCTGGAATTAGAATGAATAGGTAGCTATTATTATTGATAATCTCGCTGACTGTCATATCAATGCGAAAATCAAATGGAACATTCCACTTAAGTAGCATACTCTCAATTGGCAGAAGAATCAGCTGAACCGAAACTAAACCGAACACCATTATAAATATTGCCGTAGCCTTTGATAATAGAATATTTAATCTCGAAGTCGGCAGCATCAATAAACGATAAATAAATGTATTCTTGCCAACCCAATCCCGATACCAAATAAAGAAGATGTAAAAGATAAATGCTGCAGCACATAAAGCAATTGGGCCTATAAACCAGATACTTCCGACAACATCCATCATACCCATTTCTCCGTATTGCTCAATAAACTGCTCCAGCGGCAAAGAATCTACGAAAATAACCTCATTTGCATTCGCTACATAGTTTTTTGCCATCACAATAACACCAATAAGCTGTGATAAAATCGTAATACCAATCAACACGAGGTAGATTTTCATAAATCTCCCAATCTCAAAGTTAACTAATTTCAGATAACGCTTCATCCTCGATAAACCTCCCTCATCACGTCAACTACAGATTTTCCTTCGTCTTCACGCATTTCTTCTGTTCTAAACTCTTTTAGTACAACCCCGTTATCCAACAACACGACTTTATCAATCAGATGCTCGATATCATTAATCTCATGTGTCGTAATAACAACACCACGATCTTCTACTAAATGACTTGTGAAAACATCAGCAATCTGTTCTCTACTAAAAATATCGATTCCGGAAAAAGGCTCATCCATTAAAAGATAGTCCACATCCAGTGCAAGTCCAAGCAGTAAATTCACTTTCGCAGTATTTCCTTTAGATAAGCTTGAGATCTTTTCTTCTTGTTTCAATTTAAAAAATCGGAGCAATTCTGTTGCACGCGCTTGATTCCAGCTCTTGTAATAATCCTGCATAAACTGCATTGCTTCTGCTATTGTCATGGTTGGAATCATCGTTATCGCATCGGGAATAAACGTAATTTTTTCATACATATCCTTACTCATCTTTTCGCCATCGATAAGAATTTGCCCGCTATCCATTGGTGTTAAATTCATAATTCCCTTTAGTATTGTTGTTTTACCAACACCATTAATACCGATTAGGCATGTTATTTCCCCCTTATTTGCAGTAAATGAGACTCCGTTTAATATTTGCTTGCGCCCAAACCTTTTCTTTAATTCTTTTGCCTCAATCATGCTTTATCCCCCTTATATTTCTCCTGGATTAATCCGACAACTTCATCGAGCGGAACATCGATTGGCCGAATCGCGGCAATAAAGGAATCAATTGCCTGTCCAATCAGTTCCTCCCTTACTGCTCCTAGAACTTTCTCATCCTTTGTGATTTTACTTGGGCTATTTCCCTCGGTATAAATCAATCCCTGTTCCTCCATTTCCTTATATGCTCGTTGGGCCGTATTCGGATTAATCTTTAGCTGGTTCGCTAATTCTCTTCGCGATGGAATTTCTTGACCTGGTTCGAGGCGCTTCGTTGCAATTTGTTCTTTAAAATGCCGTATAACTTGCAGATAAACAGGCTCGCGCTTATTTAAATTCACGTTCATAGCAACGACTCCTTTCCTTCTCATAGTTGCATTGCGTATTAATATGTTAGTACACGACTTGTAAAAAAAGTGTATTAATGATTTGATACGCTTCTGAATGTATTATATGTTTAATACACTATTTATGTCAAGGAAATTTTTTAAAAGCTCATTTTGTATTATTTGTTGATATTTAAATAAGCTGCGAACCAAGTTAAAGTGATGGGTGCTCTCAGGCTGGTCGCTCCAGAAATGCACTACGCTTTTTACGGGGGGGGCTGGTAAGCCTCTATCGCGCTTCGTAGTCACCTAGGCTCTTCTTCCCGCAGAAGTCTCCGTGCATTTCTTCCGCTGGGGATAGTGCAAAAACCAGCAAAAGAGTAGCTAAACTACTAACTATTGACGTTTGTGGCGAAGGAAATGGTACTTCGTGTGAAAACAGCAATGGCTGTTCAGATTTCAAGTCATAATTATAACTATATCAACTTCAATTATCCACTACTCTATTACTTACAATAGGCAAATGACCAGGTCTTATATGGTAAAATGGATGTAAGAATCAACTACTGAGGAGAAATAACTACTTATGAAACTAGTATCTTGGAATGTAAATGGAATTCGTGCATGTGTGCGAAAGGGATTTTTAGATTATTTTCATGAAGTGGATGCAGATACTTTTTGCATTCAAGAATCAAAATTACAAGCCGGTCAAATCGAGTTGGATTTAGAAGGCTATTATCAATATTGGAATTATGCTGAGCGTAAGGGCTATTCTGGTACTGCTGTTTTCACAAAGAAAAAGCCTCTTTCAGTAAAATACGGTGTTGGAATGGAAGAAACCCAGGATGAAGGACGTATTATTACACTGGAATATGAAGACTTCTATTTAGTGAATGTGTATACTCCCAACTCGAAGCGCGATTTAACAAGACTTGATTACCGTTTAGAATGGGAGGACGCACTCACCCTCTATTTAAAGGAATTAGATGGGATTAAACCAATCATTTATTGCGGTGATTTGAATGTAGCCCACCAGGAAATCGATATCAAGAATTATAAAACAAACTATGGAAACTCTGGATTTACACCGGAAGAACGTGGAAAAATGACAGAGTTACTTGAATCCGGATTCGTTGATAGTTTACGCTACTTTTATCCGGATAAGGAAGATATATACACATGGTGGTCTTATATGAAAAACATTCGCGAACGAAATATCGGTTGGCGTATTGATTATTTTATTGTATCCGAGCGAATCAAAGATCGTTTAATCAATTCGTACGTGCATTCACATGTACTCGGCAGTGATCATTGCCCAATCATGCTCGAAATAAATTGAATGTGACCATTATTAATACTCCATTCATATTGTCTAGCTATATAGAATTATTGCCTCTAATAGTTGGGAAGGCTTGGTGGGACAAGCCAGGATCGCCACACCAAACCAACTATCCAAAATCAACAAAGGCTGTCATCAAGGTGACAGCCTTCTTTTTTTCATTTTCCAAGTATTTTCTCAGCACTTTCATTAAGCTTATCTATATCTACTGGGGGAATTTGTTCATCATTTAATTCATATTCCTGCTTTAATTCAATGATTCGGTACACACTCTCATCAATTCGTTCCTCGGGTATTTCTCCTTTTTCAACTGCTTCTTTAATCGCATCGAAAGCCGCGACAATATTTTGATACTCATGCGCCACAAGGATAATATCGTTCCCTGCCTTCAGCGCTTCAACTGACGCAGGACCGATTTCATAATGATCGGTTATTCCCTCCATTGTCATATCATCCGTCATAATAACCCCATGATAATGAAGCTGCTCCCGTAGCAAACCTGTTACGATTTCTTTAGACATGGAAGATGGATAATCAGGATCTAACGCTGGTAATAAAATATGCGCAATCATGATAACATCCGCCCCATTTTTTATCGCATACTCGAACGGGACTAATTCAAGCTTATTAAGTTCATCAAGTTTTTTATCGGCGATTGGCAATTCTAAATGGGAATCAACAGCGGTATCACCATGCCCAGGAAAATGCTTTATAACAGGAATGAGCTGCTGTGATTGGAGACCCTTCATTGTTAGTGTTCCAAGCTCACTTACGATATTAGGATTATCACTAAACGCTCGATCTCCAATTACCGGATTATCCGGATTACTATTCACATCAAGCACTGGAGCGAAGTCGAGATTAAAGCCATAAGCTCGAAGCTGCCATGCAAGTAACGTACCAATCTCATACGCAAACTGTGAATCATTTTGTGTCCCTATCTCGCTAGCTTTAGGCGTAGGAACTATATCTCCTGGTAACCTTGAGACATCTCCGCCTTCTTGATCCGTACCAATAAACATCGGGAATGCATTTCCGGAATTCTCCACTTTTAAATGATTGACTAAATCCACTGTTTGTTCAGGGTTTTCCATATTATCCGCGTATAAAATAATGCCACCAATCTTATAGTCTGTTATTAGACTTATCGTTTCATCGGATACAGATGTGCCGGAAATTCCACTGAAAAGCATTTGTCCAATCTTTTCATCCAAACTCATATTATTTATTTTTTCATCAACCACTAATTGATCTACATCTACTAAAGTAACGAGTGATGTGTGATGTATAACAGGATTTGGATTATCATCAGTCGGATTTGGGAAAATTAACTTTAATTGAAAATCCTCGCTCACATCATAAATTAGGATAATCTGATCAAAATCATCGTCGCGGTAATAACGAATATCATCCGCTTCTCCCTTCGTCTGCTCAATATCATTAAGGGAGATATCCGAAAGTTCTTCCTTGTCATACGAACGTAGATCAACAATCCGATCTTGTTGATAACCTATATGAACATTTCTGGACGGGTATTCGGAATAATCCTTGCTTTCCGCTTCTATTTTAGTTTCCGGTTCTCCCCATTTTGCCGTTACTTCCTGCTCCATTGTCTCACCAAGAACGAAGGGTACTCCAGGGATTTTCCCCTTCTCAGCCTGTGCATAAATTCCATTGATTTTATTTTTTACTGGTTTTTTCGTATGACCTGGTTTGGGTAGTACATAGTCATAATTCATCTCACTTTGTTCTTCCACATAGGTGCCTTCTTCGTCTTCATTGGTAATAAATTGATCACCAATAATAAAGACAAAGACAATCGGTATAATAATGTATAATAGTTTCTTTATCATATTAAATTCCTCCATCATCCGTATTCTGTTAATTCCTACCTGTATGTATAAGTCATCTGGAAAACGAGAAATATGTTTATCAATTAAGATTCGCCTTTTTCATATTTGCTATGTATTATCAATTATATAAGGAAATTACGGAACTATACAGGAGGGGCTCAGAATGAAACGAATTGTTCCACATATCCGAATTGAAAATTGTAGAGAAGAGGTCGCTTATTATCAACAAGTATTTGGTGGTGAGATAAAAAACGCACAGTTATCCGACGGCATCGACATGTTTAAAGGGCATGAAGGAAAATATATTCATGCGGAATTGCATATTAATGAACATTGCATCTTATATTTTGCCGATTTATTTGGGGACGAACCTGTTAAAGACAGCAACCTATTACTTGGTCCAGACCTTGAAAGCGAAGAAGAAATCAGCAAAATCTACAACAAACTTGCAGCCGATGGCGAAATTAAGATGCCATTACAGGATACCTTCTGGGGCGCAAAACATGCGATTATCAAAGATAGAAACGGAATTTCCTGGGAGTTAAATTATACCAAATAGGATTTTATTTATCCACAATTGGATATCTCTTAAAGGCCTTAATCAAAAATTGTGGATAGAGAAACCATTATCCACAATTTTTTTATTTTTAATATCGCCGATGGATTATTTGCTAAGTTTTCTCACTAACAATCTACGTACCTTTTTCATATTTAATTTTAATGCTTCAGCTTCTGAAAATAATCCATAATTCCCAGTGAACTAACCTGCATATCTAAATTTATCAAAATATATACTTCGTGGTCATCATCAATTCCTTGTCCCCGTAACTTTTTGCGAATACGTCCCATTAACCTTGCTGCTAGCTCATCATAGCCCTTACCTTCAGCAAATACTCGCTCCCCTTCTTCGACAAAGATTGATAGCCATTTTGAAACCTGCTGTAATGCTACATCAACATACTCTGTCATTCCAAAATGTCCAAAATAAATTCGATTTAGATTCAGTTCACGAATCCGCTTAATCGATGTCTCCATTGCACTTGGATCAAAATGATTTGGCGAGGTGGATGGTAAAAAAAAGTCAACCCCATTTCTGCTTAATTGTGCATAGCGAACCCCTACCGTATCACCGGTAAACATTCCATTACTTGTCGGATCATAAATACTGAAGTGGTGTTTCGCATGTCCTGGTGTGTCGTAAAATTTCAAATTACAGTTAGGTCCAATCTCCAGCGTATCGCCTTCTGTTTTCGTTATTATATGATCTTCTGGAACAGGAATAATTGGATCAAACAACTCAGCAAAGCTATCCCCATAAATCGCTCTTGCCCCAGCTGCTAATTTCCTTGGATTGATAAGATGCCTTTCCCCTCTAGGATGGACAACAACTTTTGCATTCGGACATTCCCTAAGAAGTAACCCAGCCCCACCTGCATGATCAAGGTGAATATGCGTGACAATGATGTACCTTACATCTTCTAATGAAAGCCCAAGTGCCTCTAACCCCCTTTTAACATGTTTAATCGACGGGCTTGGCCCAGTTTCAATCAATGTCAGTGCCTCTTCTTGAATTACATAAGCACCCGTTCGACCTGCCACCCCTAAGTCATGTCCATCAATTAGGGAAATTCGATTATCAATTTGAATTGGTTTTTTCTCCTCCATCAAGATCCCTCCGTCATTATTTTTCTCCATCGTAGCATATTTTACCAATCTTATCTTGAGAAAAAGTTAAGTTTAATTTGTGCATAACAAAATCAATACAGCTCAAACTAACCATGACTTTTAAAAGGAGGGAATTTATTTGCAAAATCAACAGCAAAACCAACAATTTCAGGGCTCGTCACAAATACCAGCAAATATTAGCCATGGTGGGCATGAGGTCATTGATGCACATGAGGCAATCAGTGGTTTAATTGGTACGTTAGAACATTATTATCTTTATGAATCCCATATTCAAGATCCAGAGTTAAAAACAATGCTCACTCGACAAAAGGACTATTTAACACAGATGTATAACACCATTGTTGAGGCACTAAAAACCGGAAGTGAACCAGCAATTAAAACGCAAACCTATAATATGGCTGCAAGCAATAATACACTTTATGGCATGCAACCAACACAACCTAAAACACCTGCTCAATCGGCCAACGAAATAAATGACCAATGTATCTCTGGATTTTGGCTGGGGCATTTAAAAGCATCATCATCCGCGTTTCCAATGACAGCACTTGAAATATCAAATCCTGTATTAAGAAGAGTATTTGCAGACAGCGTCCCGAATTTAATTGAAATGGCATTTGAAGTATATTTATATCAGAACAAGCATCATTATTATCAAGTACCACAGTTGAAACAAGAGGATATGCAAAATTATATAAATGCATTCGCACCAGTGCAAAGTACAATGCAGCATTAATGTTAAGTAACGGGGAGTCCATGATGTTGGGCTCCCTTACCTTTTTGTAAAAAATAATTTAAGGATAGTACTCTAAAATTGGAGGACAAAGTTTTTCGGGGAAATACGAATCCTTATAATAAGCTATCCGTAATATGATTAATATAGTCGAGAGGATGAGGAGAAATGAACAATCACGAAATTGATTACAAACTACATGGAGACGATATGCAATTTGTCGAGGTAGAGCTCGATCCACAAGAAACGGTAATCGCTGAAGCAGGAAGTTTAATGATGATGGATGACGAGATTCGCATGGAAACGATCTTCGGTGATGGTTCCAGCAAGGATCAAGGTGGATTGATGGGGAAATTACTTGGTGCCGGGAAACGAGTAATCACTGGCGAAAGCTTATTTATGACCACATTCACAAATCAAGGCGTCGGTAAGAAGCATGTGTCCTTTGCTGCACCATATCCTGGTAAAATAATTCCAATGGATTTGAGTGAAATGGATGGGAAATTAATCTGTCAAAAGGATTCATTTCTTGCTGCTGCTAAAGGGGTGGCAGTTGGTATTGAGTTCCAGCGTAAAATTGGGACCGGCTTCTTTGGTGGCGAAGGATTCATTATGCAGAAGCTCGAAGGTGATGGTTTAGCCTTTGTTCATGCAGGTGGTACGATTCATAAAAGAGAGCTTCAGGCTGGGGAAACATTACGCGTCGATACTGGCTGCCTTGTTGCAATGACAGGTGACATCGATTATAATATCGAATTCGTCGGCGGCGTAAAGACAGCATTATTCGGTGGTGAAGGATTATTCTTCGCGACATTACGAGGACCAGGAACCGTTTGGATTCAGTCTCTTCCATTCAGTAGACTTGCGAGCAGAGTATTTGCTGCAGCACCGGGAAGAGGTGGTTCAAAGGATGAAGGCAGTATCGCCGGAGGATTATTCGATTTCTTTGGTGGCGATAGAAGCAGATAAGATCTATTACCAGTTAATGGTGTGCGATTCTGGGTAATAGTAGAAACATTTTTGCACATACTATCCATGAAAATCCTACACAAAGAGGTGGATGGCATGGGTAGAGATGACCATAATAAATCAAAGAATAACTTCTTGGCACAGACACCGAAACAGCAACTGGTAACCGATGGAATTGATGTAGAATTCTCTGCGGAATTTGCTGATGAGGATGATAAAGTAGCGCAAGCAAGAAGTAGAGCCGCGGATCAACGAGTGAAAGGAAAGAGGCCGAAGTTGTGACGCTTTTCTTATGATTAGTCGGGATGATTGACTATCCCATAAATGTTGGCTTTCGTCTAAACGCCTTATCGTCATTTAATAGAACATTTTTTGTTTTATCCCTTTGCTTAGATTTTCATTTGGATAAAGAGCGACCCATTATCATATAGGTCGCTTTTTATCTTTGCAAGCGTATTTTCCATTATGTGATGTATTTGACAGACATGCCAAATATGCAGTACATTAGGAATAACAATGGATTAAAGGGATTGATCAATGATGAGCAATAAGAGTGTGGATGATTATCTAACAGATGGAATTTACGGTACACGACTTCCGAAAGATGATGAACGCAAGCAATTTTTAGGTACCCTCCGCGAGCGAATTGTAATCGCCTTAACAATTGGGCAAGTAATGACTGACAAAGGACTCGGAAAATTAGAAGAGGCGATGAAGAATAATACGCAGGCCAAGCTACTTATCAATGGGCATGTCGCTAATAAATTTTTAAAAGAAGAAAAGGCACTGGCAGATAAATATCATATTCCATATACGACGATTACAGACGAAGAAAGTGAAACCGATATTGGAGCTGTTTTGACTTACGATTACGCGATTGATAAAGAGGACATTTTTATCAAAGAAGAAGTAGAAAATGAACCAAAATTATCACCAGAAGATAAACCTACTTCTTTTATAGCTAAATTGAAGCATTGGTTCGGAGCTTCTGAAAAATAATTTCAATTGTCCCCTATTCACAGTTTAGGGGAATTTTTATTTAATGCTATTAAACTTCATACTTAAAGGGGGCATATTCATGAATGCAACATTCTATAAATTAGTAGTAAGAAAGTTTTTTTACTTTCTTTACTATTAAGATTGATTTGAACATCCTCTATTCATATTTTCTGAAAAAATAGGAATAATAATGTTGGGAGGTGTCGTTATGAGTAAGCCCTATCGTTGTCCTAACTGTAAAACAAATAGCTCGCGATTTAATATGATCGAGCAAGTAGCTACACCAGTAAAATTAGATTCGCAAACTGGTGAGCTCATCAATGAATATTCAGATGAGAATGTTGAGGTATTTCATAATCTATATCAAGGACCAAAGTACAGAATCCAATGCGCATCATGTGGACTTGTCGAGGATGAGCATACATTCATCCAATTCGCTTCGTATAATAGTAAATAAATCTTATAGGGTAATTGTAACATCGCTTAGGATCGTGGGCGGTGTTTTTTATTTACGAATTATCAGTAACCTTGCTGGTATATACCGTTGTCAATTAACATTTAATTGATAGCAGGTTGCGCTTATTAGTTAAGATAATCGAAATTTACCTCAACCTCTGGTACACTTAATATATCAAATGATGGAGGGATTTTATGCGACTCAAAGATAAGAAAGTAATTGCACTTGTTGAGCATGACTTTGAAGATTTAGAGCTTTGGTATCCTGTACTGCGCCTGCGTGAAGAAGGGGCACAAGTAGATTTAGTTGGAAAAGAAGCAAATCATAAATATATCGGTAAATATGGCGTACCAGCAGAATCAGATTATGCATTCACTGACATTATTGCTGCTGATTATGATGCTATCCTTGTACCTGGAGGATGGGCTCCTGATAAATTACGACGTTATCCTGAAGTATTGAACTTTGTTCGTGAAATGGATGCGGCGAAGAAGCCAATTGGACAGATTTGTCATGCTGGATGGGTACTTATTTCAGCCGATATTTTACAAGGAAAGAAAGTAACGAGCACGCCTGGAATCAAAGATGACATGACAAATGCAGGTTCAACATGGTTGGACGAAGCAGTCGTTATTGACGGACATATTATTTCAAGTCGCCGCCCGCCTGATTTACCACCATATGTAAAAGCATTTGCAGATGTATTAGCAGAGCAATAAAATAGACGAATCCTACGTAGATTACGTAGGATTCGCTTTTGTGATTGCCTGTCACTTTCCGAAGTTTGTCGAATATCAGTGGGAAAATGGTGGATATCAGCCTATCCACATCATATATCAGTATTTTTGATCTAGCATCTATAAAAGAAAGGAGAATATACTTGAAGATAGTTTCAATTGAACCAACTCCAAGTCCACATTCAATGAAGATTAATGTTAACGAGGAATTATCAGCAGGAGAGAATTTTAACTATAAGCAGGATGATGATTTGGCCAATGCACCCGACTATGTAAAAAGACTATTCGAAATTGAAGGTGTCAAGAACCTCTATCGTGTTGTAGATTTCATCGCGTTGGCAAGAAATCCAAAGATTCCGTGGGAAAGTATTTTACCAGAGGTTCGCAAAGCCCTTGGCAGCGAAGATGAGGATGAGGAAAACCTAATTTTGCAGGCTGTCCATAATACAAAAGATGCCTATGGTGAAATAAAAGTCTTTATTCAATTATTTCGCAATATCCCAATGCAAGTTAAATTAGAAGACGGCAACGAGGAAAAACGCTTTGGACTTCCTGAAAGATTCACAAATGCAATTTTGGCAGCATCTCCCTCCTCACCAAACGTTATCCTAGATCGAAAATGGATCGAACAGCATCCTAGATATGGATCCATGGAAGAAATCGGCAATGATGTTGTTGAGGAAATAAGTGCAAGCTACGATCAGGTCCGCTTAGATAACCTTGTAGAACTAGCATTCAAGACTGTGGATTCTGCGGAAATTAAAGAAGTTAAGAAGAAAAATCAAATTTCAATTAAGGAACTAGATAATCCAGATTGGAAAGTACGTTTTGCTGCACTTGATCGATTCATTCCTAGCTATGAAAATTTGCCATTGCTGGAAAAAGCATTAGATGACGAAAAGGCATCGATTCGCAGACTAGCTACCGCTTATCTTGGCATGATTGAAGAGCCCGAGGTTCTCCCTTATTTGTATAAAGCATTGAATGATAAAGCAATCAATGTGCGACGTACTGCAGGAGATTGCATCTCCGATTTAGGCTTTAAAGAAGCAATGCCGCAAATGATTAAGTCTTTAGGTGATTCAAGTAGAATTGTCCGCTGGCGAGCAGCGATGTATTTGTATGAAGTTGGAGACGAATCAGCAATCCCAGCTCTCGAAACTGCAATTGATGATCCTGAATTCGAAGTGCGCATGCAAATAAAAATGGCATTAGAACGAATCAAAGGTGGAGAGGATGCTATGGGTTCTGTCTGGCATCAAATGACACAAGCGACGAAAGGAAGCTAACATGAGCGCGGGCTCGGTTAGCTTTTTTGTGTGCATTTATGACATTGAGCGGAACTCGTAGTGATATGTGTTTTCTCCTGCAGATATCTCTGCTTCTCCTGCTGATTTTATGTTTCTCTTGCCGATATCTTTGCTTCTCCTGCTGATTTAATTTCTCTCCTGCCGATATCGATCCGTTCCCGTTGATATTCCACTCTTCCTACTGATAATACGTCGTGACTGCCAATATTATCCTCACCAATTCCTTTACACAAGGAAAGCGTTTCCATATAATATAAATTAGTATCATTGGTTAGGAGGAACTGTATGAATCCAGTTAAAGAAGGAACATTATTATGGAAACCTGATAAAAAAAGAATACAGCATTCCAATCTGTATCATTATATGGCTTGGCTAAAGCAGCATAAGAATTTGGTGTTCAATGACTATTCATCGCTTTGGAAGTGGTCTGTTAGTGACATCGAAGCATTTTGGGAATCAATTATGCAATATACCGATATCCATACGAAGAATGCCTATACTTCTGTTTTATCCACCCATACAATGCCTGGAGCTCAGTGGTTTTCAGGCGAAAGCATTAATTATACCGAACATATTTTCCGAAATCGTGATGAGAATAAACCAGCAATTATTCATACTTCAGAAACACGCAAATCTTCAGAAGCTACGTGGAAGCAACTTTATCAGGATACAGCTGCTCTCCAGCAAACATTAAAGAATTTAGGAGTGAAAAAGGGTGATCGTGTCGTCGCCTATATCGCCAATATATATGAAAGTGTGGTTGCCTTTCTCGCTACGGCTAGTCTCGGCGCAATTTGGTCGAGCGCGTCACCCGATTTTGGAACGCAAAGTGTCATTGATCGCTTTCAGCAAATTGAGCCGAAAGTGCTAATTACGATCGATGGGTACCAATATGCTGGAAAAGTATTTAATCGCAGGAAAGTCGTAGAAAATATACAAGCAAATCTGCCAACATTGGAAGCGACAATCGCGATTCCATATTTAGATACAAATGCCAGCTTCGACGAATTACAAAAAGTGACGCTCTGGAGTGAGGCCACCCAGGCCAATGAAACCCCTAACTTAACATATGAACATGTCCCCTTCAATGATCCGCTTTGGATTTTATTTTCTTCGGGGACGACCGGGAAGCCAAAACCAATTGTCCAAAGTCAGGGTGGGATTCTACTTGAGCATCTAAAGACGGTTACTTTGCATGTAGATTTGCATGAAGATGACCGCTTCTTTTGGTATACGACAACTGGATGGATGATGTGGAATCTGCCAGTAAGCGGACTACTAAAAGGTAGTACGATTATATTATATGATGGAAGCCCTACATACCCTGATAATCGCGTACTATGGAAGCTTGCTGAAGAAACGAAGATGACAGTATTTGGCACAAGCGCAAGCTACATTACAGCCTGCATGAAGGATGGAGTTCAGCCTGGGAATGAATTCAATCTAACCCACCTAAAGAATATTAGCTCCACAGGATCCCCATTACCTCCTGAAGCTTTTGTGTGGTGCTATGAAAATATTAAAAAAGATCTCTGGATTGCTTCTATTAGTGGTGGAACCGATGTTTGTACGGCATTTATTCTTGGAGCACCAATTTTACCGGTATTTGCTGGAGAATTACAGTGCCGCGGGCTCGGTGCGAAAATCGAGAGCTATAATCAAGCAGGAAAATCGCAACTAGAAGACATTGGTGAACTCGTGTTAACAGAACCATTTCCATCGATGCCAATTTACTTTTGGAATGACCAAGCAGGTAATCGCCTCCATGAAAGCTATTTTGACGTCTTCCCGGGAATTTGGTGTCATGGTGATTATTTGAAAGTTACCAAGCGGGAGACCTGTGTCATTTATGGACGCTCCGATGCAACAATTAATCGCGGTGGCATTCGAATAGGCACGAGTGAAATCTATCGTGCTGTTGACCAAGTAAAAGAAATTTTGGATAGTTTAATTGTAGATATCCCAAGGAATAATGCTGATTCAGTTACGCCCCTTTTTGTCGTAATGAAAGAAGGATACACATTAACACCAGAAATAAAAAAAGAAATAAAAAGGCAAATCCGAACACAGTGTTCCCCGCGCCATCTTCCAACTGGGGTTTATCAGGTCAGTGATATACCGAAAACCTTGAACGGCAAAAAATTAGAAATTCCAATTAAAAAAATTCTAATGGGTGAGCCTGTAGACAAGGTAATAAACAAAGGATCCATCAGCAATGAAGAAGCGCTCGATTATTTTATCCAATTCGCCAAGCAACATTTGCTTCATGATTAAAAAATGAAGGCAGATAAGAAAATACCACGCTCTCTAATTAAAGGGTTCCGTTTTGAGGTGCCTATTAATTAAATGACAGATCAACTGACGTATGAATTGGCATACGTCAGTTTTGTTGCTATATCAACGATTAGCGGTTAAATTCGGTTTTTTTGGCAACCGAATACCTCATTTATTTTATATAGGACAATAGATATTGTACGTATAAAAACTGGTGTCAATTGCGCTGTCATTTTAGAGAAAGTACTATTATTTTCTTTAACACATAAAGGACCCCTATTAAGAGATCCTGGTCAATTTTCTTATTAAAGCGCCCGATGATTGAACAAAGGAATATGGGCCGGCCTTGTGCCAGAACAGAATGAAAGTGCAGGTAAGAGGAAATCGGCCAAGACCAAAAAAAGGAAACAAGTATTTAGGCTCTGATTAATGGAAACAGCTCATTCATTTCACCAATCAATGCCACTCCAAGAGGGTTGCAACTTTCGCAACAGAACAATTTGGCCAAGATGATACGTATCGTGCATCATGATATTGCTGAGTAAACGCTCAACAGAGTAACTGTTAGCTGCATACGGAGCTGTTAACTTTTCATCGTCAAGGTCCGCAATGACGGTTTTTAATTTATTCATGACTTCATAAAGGCGCTGCACTGTCTTGGACCACCCAATTTCGTCTTCTGAATCCCCCGGATTTCCAAAGGTTTCATCATTTCCTTCTGCATTATGCGGATTCTCTGTGCCCTTAATTCAATGGATCACGTCTTCATTCCAAAATATCAAGTGGTTGACAATCTGCCAAATCGAATTGCTGTTTCCCGAACTTGTCCATGCTGCCTCGGCTGCGATGACTCCATGAAGCACCTGATCCATGGAAGCAAACCACTCATTCTTATAGCAATGCATGTCGAGTTGTTCTAAGAACATTTTGGCTACAACTTGCATAAAACCAATCCCCTCACTGTTATTGTAATCTTTCAAAGTTAAAAGTCATGAAAAAATGTTCTCAATGAAATCCTCCAATCATTTATTTTGAGAATACAACAAAACCAAGTTCACTATAACTTATTCTACTGATCCAGTTTAAATTCCTTCTTCATGTACCTGACTAGAATTGCTTTTATTTCAAATAACCCTATATTCTTTAATAATAGGCTCTGTTATAGTTTGATGTTGAGTTTACACTGTGTTACAACGAAACACTGCACCCCTTTAGATAAAATATCCAAAGTGGATAAAACGGTACAACTTTATTTTAACTGCTTTTTCTTCATTCTTGTGCCCAGTATGATAAAGGCGACATAGATTACGATGGCAATCGAATCTATAATCGTATCCTTAAGCCCTGAAACATCAAAGAATGCCGTTACACCAAGAATAGCCATCAATCGGACGATCAGGATTGCTACAATCAACCATGCTGAAAACTGGATTTTTGATTGATCAGTTTGGAATGACATGTAGATGAAAGCAATGCCAAAGACCAGATTCTCCACCGTGATGACATGCCAGACATACGTGAATATTGTCTGGGTACCCACGGATATCGTTTCAATGTTGAGTGTGGGTAGCACAGCGGACTGCCCGTTCCATGCGTGTGTAAAGGCAAACAGTATCGCAAGGACGCCTGCAATCAGATAATAAAAATTCGTAATCTTGATGTTCATCACAACCTTCCTTAGAAATTCCTGGTTCCTTCTTTCTCTTTTTATTTTTTCTTTATATTCTAATTTATATCTTAAAATTGATTTAATGAACGTTACTTCAAATAAAGTGGCTCATTTCGGTGACTTTGTCATTTTATAACACTAGTCAACGACGTTAGCGTTTAAGTGTATCTCTTCACAATTAACTTAATGAAATATTCAATTAATTATCGTCATTATAACAAAAACCCGCCTAAAACCTAGACGAGTTTTATCTGTCAATAAATTGGTCAACTTCGATGTTATTTGAGGGCTGTTTTTAAGAAATGCACCTCAATACAGAATCCTATACTCTCTTATATACCTCTTCTATTTTACCTGTAGGATTTTAATATCTCCAGACCTTGCCTTTAGTATGATCGGATTTTCTCCTGAACCAATACTTCCTTCTAATCTATGTTTAGCTTGTCCCTCTATTTGCAATGGGAGATTTGTTCTTATTTTTCCAGACCTTGTTTTCGCGTTGATTGTAGCATTCAGCTTTTCTGAGGAGATTTCAACCGTTATGTCGCCACTACTTGTTTCGATATCATATGCCGCTTCATCCACTGTAGAAAATTCTACATCTCCAGAGCTAGATTCTGCTTTCACATTTCCCTGAAAGCTGCGAACATTAATTTCGCCTGAGGATGTTCTTACACTTGTTTGTTCTGTCATCAAGTAGTCTGCTGCTATATCACCTGAATTGGCGCGAAGTGATGCCGTATTGACAATTACTTTCTCCAATTCCATTTCTCCTGAAGAGGTTTCTATTTCGAGAGATTTCCCATGGAGATTCTTTACAACAATATCTCCCGAACTAGCAGATCCATGAATCACATTACTAGAAATATTTTTTAACTTTGCTTCACCAGAGGATGTTTCAAAGGACAGTTTCTCTACCTCGCTGTCTTTCAAAGATAGATCTCCCGAGGATGCGATAATACTAGCTTGCTTTGATAAAATACGGACAGCTTCCATATCCCCAGATTCAGTTTGCATTGAGATTGATTCGGTAATAATGTTCGAAATTTCAACATCACCCGAACCTGTTCTTATTTCCCAGTTATCTGCAATCTCCTTTGGTAAAGTCAGTTGCAAGCGGGCATTTGAAAAATGAATCGAAAATAAACCATGGTTCCGATTTTGCTCTTTAACTTTAATTTCAAGGCGTCCATCCACTATCTTTGTTTCCAAGAAAGGTCCATCCTCATATGTTTCAAAATAGAGAGCAATCCCCGACGCTTCGTGTGTTAAAACTTCGACATTCGTTTGACCTGTTGAAATCCCAAGATGCTGTAACTTATCTATGTCAAACGTTTCTTCCTCAATAATTGGTGGTGCTGAACGTTTCAACAAATTTATCGTCTTCATAATCCACACTCCATCTTTTATTATCAATACACTGTCTTCATTTTAGCGAACTTTTGATTAGATAAGGAACCAGCCCACGGTTGATTTTCCCTCCGTCCAGAGATGGATATCTTAATTAAAACTACTATTCTGCTTCTGTGTAATTAAACTAACAGATACATAAGCAATAAGTGCGAGCAGAATCGACGATACAACAGAGTGCATCCCGAATGGCTGAGGATAATACGTTTCAAAGATAATGTAGAACACAATCCCGACAATACTTGAGGACATCGCCCCATACTTATTCCCTTTACGCCAGTATAACCCACCAATGATTGGCCAAATAAATGCTGCTTCTAATCCACCCATGGAGAACAAGTTTAACCAAATAATCAAATCAGGTGGATGGAGTGACATTAATACGACAATAATACCTAAAACGGTTGTCACGCCCATACTTAAGCGTCTTATCCCTGATTCAGATACTTTTGGATTGATATAATTTATATAGACATCCTTTACAACTGTTGAGCTAACTAAGATCAGTAACGCATTAACCGTCGACATGATAGCCGCCATCGGTGCCGCTAAAACGATACCTGCAAGCCAAGGCGGGAGCACCTCCATAGAAATAAGTGGCATCACGGTATCTCCTACTTCGATTCCGGGTAAAATTGGTCTAGCGAATACACCAATAAGATGCATATTTAACATAATAAAGCCAACAACAACGGTGCTAATCACGATGCCACGATGTAGTGATTTTGAGTTTTTATAGGACATCGCACGTACGGCAATTTGCGGAAGTGCTACAACCCCTACCCCAACAAGGACCCAAAAGGAGGAAACATATTGTGGTGTCAAATCCGCATTTGCACCAAATGGCGTAATTAAATTTGGATTCTCTGCTGCTAAGTCTGAGATAATAGCGGGAATACCTCCACCAGCAATGATTACCCCAACTAATAAAATTAACGTACCAATAAACATGACACTACCTTGAATCGTATCGGTAATCGCAACCGCACGAAATCCACCAATAATAACATAAATTAGGACAGATGCTGTAAAAATAAACAAAGCAGTTATGTACGGTAATCCAGTTAATGATTGAATTAAACGTCCCCCACCAATCCACTGCGCAGACATCGCGGAGAAGAGAAAGATAATAATACTTATAGCAGATATGAGGACAACCCATTTTGATTGATAGCGATCCTTCAAAAAATCAACGATTGTAACAGCATTATATTTGCGCGTTATGATGGCGAACTTTTTTCCTAGGATCATTAATACAAAATATCCTGTTACAACCTGCGACATCGAAAGCAGGACCCACCCCAGACCTTGATTATACGCCGCTCCTGGTCCGCTGAGGAAACTGCTGGCGCTGCCATACGTCGATACTAACGTCATCGCTAGGACAAATCCACCTAAGCTCCGCCCACCTAAAAAATATTCTTGTAAAAAGGAATCACTCGATTTAACATGCCTTGCAGCCCATACTCCAACAATAAACACGATAACTAAAAATAATAGCAAAGGTAAAATTACTTGCCAGTTCATTTATCCTCATTCTCCTCATCATCATCGAATGGAACATCCACGAAAAAATACTTTACTGCTATGATTACTAGTACTACCATTACGATAAACCCCACGACGCAACTATAAAAAAACCAGTTTGGCAAACCAAACGTATAGGAATAGTTACTAGGATCTTGTCCACCTAATCCATACGCAAATCCAAACCACCAAATAAAATTAAAGATGACTAGCCCAACACCAATTAGAGCCTCGCGATTGGCTATTTTAAAACGATAATCATTTTTATCGGTATCTTCTTTCTTCAACAGTATTGCCCCCTCTAAAAATCATTCCAAGAAACGATTCAGCTTTTTTTACATAGTATCAATTATAGCAAGTAGAAGAAAAATGTAAATAATGAGCTATTTTTAAAAATGATTTTTAAGAATAGTTTGCCAATTTATGAACCTTATTATATATTTGAAATATATTGGAAGAGAGTATATAATGAAGGTTCTGCAGGGATTTTTCGGGGCTATGGTATAATGGGATTACACTTGAATGGCATTCAAGTAATCGGGGTTCAATTCCCCGTGGCTCCATCTTAATTATTGTAATATAAAAGACTAGCAAGACACATTCTTCAGGTGTCTTGCTAGTCTTTTTTTTTTAGAGTTTCATTGTTGGACAGGAGGAACTATCGGTAGAAGCGGTTCACGAGCTTTTTCCTGATAAAGTGAAACTTCATTCAGTGGGAGTTTTCATTATTCCCACTGAATGTTAGTTGAACAGAATCGGGAATTTGACTTTCTGTTGATCCCCCACTTACAATTCTTGTTTTTTCCCGAATTCTTTTCGTTAAGGGTCTTACAACCAGTTAATTCGGGATAAATGGATTGGTGTGCTGGCAAGTAGTCGATTATATTGATGTGGGACCAATATTCAATACAACAACAAAGCTTGATGCTAAATCTGCTGTTGGTCTGGAATGGATAACAACATTAAGAAGGCATTTTCCTGATCTCCCAATTGTCTTGATTACAACAGAAAATGCCACCTCTACCCTATTCTTGCAAACTGCGAAATATAAATTCCCTCCGCTACCTCAACTTCGTCATTTTTTTCAAAGCCTAACTTTTCATATAGTTTAATTGCAGGGTGATTCTTTGAACCCGTACTAACAAGGAGCCTCCTACCATTTGCACAATGAATAATCTCTAGTAAT
Source organism: Oceanobacillus arenosus (assembly GCF_003369575.1). Taxonomy (GTDB): domain Bacteria; phylum Bacillota; class Bacilli; order Bacillales; family Amphibacillaceae; genus Oceanobacillus; species Oceanobacillus arenosus. The sequence continues at coordinate 57,240 of NZ_PIOC01000004.1, forward strand.
AGAGACTTAGCGATACCTTTCCTGAAGTATTTAGGTTTGACGACAAGACGGCAAATATCAACCTCCAATTCCGTTTCCACATACGAAATTAATCCTACTATTTCTTTATCCAACATAAATCCCACAAAAGTTTCTTGCGATGCCATGATTTCTCCCACGGTATCGCTTAGCTGAGGGATACCATGAAATCCAATAAGATCTGCTTCTATTTCATATGCTGTAATTTGAATAGCAAGTATCCATTTAGCAATCTGTTTATTTCGGTTATTTAGTGTTCGAATCATTCATAACTCCCCTATTCATCCATTACCCTTGTTATACATGATCTTCATGGAAAAGCAAACTTATAAAGTGAAACTAACATCATCGTTTTAATGATTGATTGTCCACTCCTCACGCAATCTGCTTGCATAAAATAATAATATGCCAATAAATTGTGAAGGAGGTGATTACTTGTCAGAAAAAAAAGGAATATACTCCTCTTCTCGTAGCCATTCGCACGCTTTTGAACCATTTATTAGCCCCAACCCTATAACCTCATTTAATCCTGTTCAACGTTATCCTAAAATAGACAAAACCGTATTTGTGAGTCAGTTTTCCAGTGTTATAGGTGATGTTACCATAAAAAACAATGTTTATGTAGCACCTAATGTTAGTATACGTGCGGATGAAGGAACTCCTTTTCACATCAGTTCTAATACAAATATCCAGGATGGCGTCATTTTACATGGTTTATTAAATCGAAGAATTTTAGTTGGAAGTAAAAGGTATTCTATATTCATTGGAAATCAAGTGTCCATCGCTCATGGCGCACTTGTACATGGTCCATGTTTTATCGGCGACAAAGTATTTGTTGGTTTTAACGCCATTGTTTATAATGCTATTGTTGGGGAAGGCTCATTTATTTCTTATAATGCAGTCGTAACAAATGGCGTTCGGATTCTACCCAACAGTTTCGTCCCACCTGGAGCTAATATTGATTCTCAAGAGAAAGCTAACGCACTTTCACGAGTACCAGAGGATAGTAAGGAATTTGCACGCGAAGTTCAGCGCGTCAATCAGGAATTCCCCGCATCCTATCAGTTGTTATTTGGGAAAAATCGTTGCTCCTGTGGAATTTCCTATGATTAACATTAAAATAGATGCGTTACTGTAATAATCATTTGAAATTAACCTCAATAAATAGCCTAGTTGAACTAGGCTATTTTAATAGACAAAAACATCATTGTGACATTTTACCAGACTGATACACATTCTTTATATAAGATTATCCCATCTTTTTCGATATAGCATTTCTCATATTTGCCGATATTTTCTAAGTGCAACGATGTTTAATATCATGAACAATACAGAAAAGCCAATTAGGGAGAGGATATTGATATAGATTTCACTCCAGCCATACCCTCTAACCATTACATCTCGTAATGCATCTGCAGCATAATACAGCGGAGTGAACGGTCCAACCCAACTTAACCAATTCGAAATCGTTTCTAAATTAAATAATCCCGAGAAGAAAATCTGCGGAATAACCACAATCGGAATGAATTGAATCATTTGTAACTCATTATTTGCAAAAGAGGAAATCAATATTCCTAGGGTCAACGCAGTCAGAGCAAGTGCCAGTGTGATGATGAGCACATAAATAAACGTTCCTTCCATCATCATATCCAGCACATAAATTGCATACCAAGCAATAATGGTGGATTGAATCATCGTGAAAATCCCAAAACCAAACACATAACCCATCACAATTTCCCATTTCCGTATTGGAGTTGATAGCAATCTTTCAAGTGTACCTGTTGTACGCTCTCTAATAAATGAAACCCCTGCGATTAGAAAGACAAAGAAAAAGACAAAAAATCCAAGTAATACCGGTCCAAAATAATCAAATGACCCCATATCGCTGGAACCATGTAAATAATCCACTTCAAGCGCACTTGTATTTCCATTTTGCTGGAGCTTCACAAATGCCGATTGGATCCATTTTAATGTTGCACCATTTACACTCGGATCACTACCTTCAAGGAAAACAGAAGGCACTTGCCTTTCTAACACAATATATCCATCTATATCTTGGTTTATCAGGTCTTTATTTGCTTCCCCTTCATTGCTGTACTCCGTTATTACTGCATCCTTCAATTCCATTTGTTCCGTGATCATTTCAGGGAGACCAACAAAGCCAATTTTGGGAACATAATCATCCCCGTTAAAAACTAAATGCAGCATTGTCAGTACCAGAATAGGTGCAAAAATGAGCAATGCTAATGTCCGCTTATCTCGAATAATTTGCCGTAGAATCCTGATTGTTAGCGCCATAGCCCTCATCTTAAGCACCTCCATAGATAAGAAAAGCGTCTTCAATTGTCTTGGCATTAGTTTCCTTCTTCAGTTCCTCGGGTGTGCCAACTGCAATCATCATTCCGTCACGCATCAACCCTAAGCGACCACACTTTTCCGCCTCATCCATTACATGTGTGGTGACAATAATCGTTGTTCCCTTATGATTTAATTCATAAAATGCTTCCCATATACTTTTCCTTAGTACCGGATCAATGCCAACAGTCGGTTCATCAAGTATCAACATTTCTGGTTCATGTAGAAGTGCAATCGCAAGCGACAGCCTCCGCTTCATCCCACCAGAATAATTCCTTACAGGCTTATGAAGATGCTCCCTTAAATTCACAATCTGCATCACTTCACTAATTCTCTGTTTCTGCTTTTTCCCTTTCAGCCCATAAAGACTAGCAAAAAACTGTAGATTTTCATTTGCGGTTAAATCCTCGTACAGGGCATCAGCTTGTGCCATATACCCTACTCTCTCCATTAGTTTCAACGATGGCATCTTCTCTTGGAAGAGATAATTTTCTCCAGAGGTTGGCACATCAAGTCCAGCCAATTCTTTTACCAATGTCGATTTCCCAGCACCTGAGGGTCCTAGAAGGCCAAATATTTCACCCTCGTTGATTTCTAAATTAATATTCTTTAATACTTCGTGTTTTCCAAATTGCTTTGACACCTGACGAATCGATATACAGGCATTTTCATTTTCCATCTGTATTCACCCTTTCTAAAGTAGTAAGTAATTACTTTTATTTTTTTATCCTCTAACAAAGGGGCTGAGTAAATGCCCTTGTCGAATATCATCGTGACATTTGTTTATATTAATGTTCAGCCCATTTATCTCGAATTAACTGGCTGTAAGACCCCCACTTAATGGGGCTTCACTTTATCAGTCCAGTCCCATATATCAGCCTTCTTTAACCACATTCAACTTTATGCATAAGGGATTTTTCTTCCTTCAATTAGTGCCTTTAAATTTGCCAAGGACTCATTAAACCCTGCTGAATTAATAGTTACGCTGATTCCATCCTTTTCAGAATGTAAATGAAAAGTAAGCAAAAACTGTTGTTCATCCAAATAAACAGAAAACTCCTTATACGGGGTGACAGCATGAATTGTCATCGACATTGGGTAGGACTCAGATAAATTATTATGAACACTAGGCATTAATGTGAATGTAATCTTCTCCCCTTCTTTAAGGTGGGGTATTTCCCATGGTGAACCTAGTGCATACCATTGTTGAAGTTTCTTCTCATTTGTAATGGCATCCCATATCATTTCAATCCCTCCATTAATAATGGGTTTCACTTTTATCTTCTGATGTCCTCATAATTTACCCTCCATTTTTATTTTATCTATATTTATTCTATACTAACTGCAGCGACTGTAGCTAAAATTATTACGTCAAAAATTATTTTGAAAACAATCCTTGACCTTGACGCAGCGTAAACCTTTATCATTATAATTGTCAGGAGGGGTACAAATGGAATATACGGTTAAAAAGCTAGCACAGCTATCGGGAATAAGTGGGAGAACGCTTCGTTACTATGATCAGATTGGATTATTGAAGCCGTCAAGAATTAATTCATCCGGTTATCGTATTTATGGGCAGAAAGAGGTTGATCTGCTGCAGCAGATTTTATTCTACCGTGAATTAGAAATAGGACTCGAAGAAATCATGAACATTATACAAGACCCGCATTTTAATCAAACCGAAGCATTGAAAGACCATTATAAGAAACTAATGCAGAAGAGAGCCCACCTTGACAATCTTATGGCTACTGTCGAAAAGACGATTGGAAGTTTTGAAGGAGGAATACCGATGCAGGATAAAGAAAAATTCGCAGCATTTAAAGAGAATATGATGGATGAGAATGAGAAAAAATATGGAATAGAAATTCGTGAAAAATACGGCGAAGATACTGTTAATGCAAGTAATGCTAAACTTCGCGGGATGTCTGAAGAGGATTTCGAAGCAATGAATAAATTAAGTGAGGAAATATTTTTATTGCTTGAGCAAGCATTTGCAACTGGGGATCCAGCTTCAGAGATAGCACAGGAGCTTGCAGCAAAGCATAAAGCGTGGTTAATGTTTTCATGGCCGAGTTATTCTAAAGAAGCACATGCTGGACTTGCAGAAATGTATGTTGCTGATGAACGCTTTACAGCTTATTATGACAAACAGGTTGCAGGAGGTACAAAGTTTCTGCGTGATGCAATATTGATTTATTTAGGTATAAAATAATATATCCAGTATGGACCTTCACTTAGTGATTGACAAATTATTGAGATCCAAATGAAATTAGGAATAGCAAGGATGATTAATTCATTTCCTGCTATTCCTATTATTTTATTCTTCTAACCTTCTTCTATAAACAAAATAATACATACTAAGCGGCCACCAGAGTACCGCAAAGATTGGATAGATCGCCCAAATCGTATGCTTTGTTGAGACAGCATTTACAGTGATAAAAAATATACTGACGAATAAACTGGCATGAATAGCATACTTAAAATAGCTTTTTCTCGACACATGATAAATCGTTAACGGCCACCATAATACAGCAAACGCGGGGAATATCACCCATGGATAGCCTGGTTCAAGGAAAATATTTAACATTAAATAATAGATAATAAAAATTGCACTTCCAATGAGTGAAATAGTAAAGTTACCTGCACGTTTCTCTAAAATCATTAAAATTGGCCACCATAGGATCAGAAATACTGCATATAAAGCCCATGGGTATTCTGGTGTCTCCAGATAATTTTCCATAACGAGAAAGATAATAATAATTGCACTGCATAATATAGAGAAGAGCTTGTGCAACTTGTTTTTCATACAGTATAACCCAACTGGCCATAGCAGCAGTCCAATGGAAGGATAAATAAACCAAATATGTTCTGGACTAGTTAATAGATTTACAATGATTAAAAAGGCAATCGTCATGAAACTACCTGCAACCGTAAAGCCAACACCATATTTTCTCATATCATCGCTCCTTAATTTGCTCGCTTCCAAATGAAATACATTGCTAACGGCCACCATAATACAGCAAATGTTGGATACACAAACCAGATGACATCAGGTGTGTAATAAAAGTTCATAAAGACAAATAATGCGATAGTGATTACACTCCCCCAGAGGGAAAATCCTAAATTTAATTTCGTCATATTTTTCTTAACTGGACGCTTTACGCCAAGTTCATTTTTCAAATCTAGAATATCACCGAACTCAACAATCGCTTTGTTAATCGCATCTTCCTCAGCTTTCCCTTGCTCCATGAGGTCCCACACTTTTTCCTCTAAATTTTCCAATACTTCCTCCATGATCGCGGTTTTCTGCTCGCTATCCGAAATTTCCTTAAATAGTTCATCAACATGGACCTTCAATTGTTTCAATCCAATCCCTCCATAAATAGATCAATAATATTCTTTGTTACTTTCCATTCCTCTATAGATTCCTTTAAATATGCTTTTCCAAGTGTTGTTATCCTGTAATACTTTCGTTTTCCACCTCTTGATACACTCCCAAAATAGGATTCAATTAATTCTTTTTTCTCAAGCCGTTGAAATACAGCATATAATGTTGCTTCTTTAATTTGGTAACGATCATCTGTACGTAAACTAATCTCCTTCGATATTTCATAGCCATATCGATCCTTCTCTAGGATGAGACGCAAAATAATCGCATCCAAATGCCCTCTAATAATATCGCTTCTTATCAAATTGACACGTCCTTATTTCATTAATACTCTATCTGTTAGAGTAATTATATTCTACATTACTCTACCTGTCAAAGTAATTTTTCACAAATAAAAACCAAATTCATTTCAACAAATTAATCTGAAATGAATTTGGTATGAATACTCAACTCTATTGCTTTATTCCTTCCCTTGTAAACCTTCCGAATCCGCAGGTTCAGCACGATAAACAAAGAAAGCTAAAATAACAGCTACAATCGATATAATAAACGAAACGAGATAAACAAGTTCAACACCAGAAACCATTGCCACGTTGATATTAGCAATATTTGTCGGGTCATCCGAAAGCTGCAAGATATTTCTTTGTCTTGCATTCATAATGCTAATGAATACCGAGACCCCAATCGCTCCTGCTACTGGCTGTAATGTTGACATGACCGCTGTTCCATGTGGATACAGTCGCTTCGGCAATTGATTCAATCCATTGGTCTCCGCTGGCATCATGATTGCAGAAACGGAAAGCATTAATAGAATATAGCCAACAATAACTACCCATAGTGGGGTTGCTAAGCTCAATCTACTCATCATAAACATTGTACCACTTAGAACAATCGTGGCAGGAATCATCAGTACTTTTGGTCCGTATTTATCAAAAAGCCCACCCATGAAAGGTGACATTATACCATTTAGAATGCTACCAGGTAATAGGACTAATCCTGCAGTGGCGGCAGCTAGTGCTAAAGGTCCTTGCATGTAAATAGGTAAAATAATTTCTGAAGCAAACATCGCCATGATAATAATTAAGAACATTAGCATACCATGGGTAAACATCGGATAGCGAAAGACGCGAAAATCCATAATCGGTTCATCCAATTTCAATTGTCTTATAACAAATAAAACAACACTAATGACACCGATAATAATAATGAAATATACTTTTGGACTAAGGAAACCTGCTTCACTTGCTCCCGCTGAGCTGAAGCCATAGACAATTGCTCCAAAACCAATCGATGAAAATACAAGCGACAATACATCGACCTTTGGCTTCGTCACCTCTGAAACATTCACTAAATATTTTAACGCAAATAGAATCGAGAACAACGCAAAAGGAATTACGATGATAAACAGATAACGCCATCCTAAATATTCTACAATTACACCAGATAATGTTGGCCCAATCGCAGGAGCGAACATAATTACAAGACCAACAAGGCCCATTATCTTCCCTCTTTTTCTTGGTGGGAAAATTAGTAAAAACACGTTAAAGATGATTGGCATAAGTACCCCTGTTCCCGCTGCTTGCATGAAACGACCGACAAGCAATATTGGGAAACTGGGTGCGATGGCACTTATTGTTGTACCAATCGCAAAGATAATCATTGTCGCTAAAAACAACTGCCTCGTTGTAAACCACTGCATTAATAATGCGGATGCAGGGATAACGATTCCCATTACTAACATAAATCCAGTCGCCATCCACTGTACAGTCGTAATCGAAACATTAAATTCTTCCATTAATGTTGTTAGCGCAATATTTAGCAACGTTTCATTTAATATCGCAAAGAATGCACCTATCATTAATGAAATCATAATCGGTGCAACTTTAACATTCGGATCATCAGCCAAGTATTCATATTTCTTAGGGTATTTCGTGCTACTCATAAAGGGAGAACTCCTCTCATGTTTAGAAAACGCATGATAATAATAGCATGGGCCTTATATGACAACAAGCGATTATAGTTAAATGAAATATTTTTTAAAATTTACTTGCAATAGCACGAAACTTCACTTTGAGCGGAGTTTCTATTAATAATGAATCCCCCACCATTTCGCCCATTCTTCAAAAATCAATCCCCATCTAGACCAATTTCCCATATATTGAATGGAACGATCTTGACAAAGGAGGAAATTATTAATGGATTATTATCAACCACCATATAGAGAAGAGGATGAGAGGTTTTATAACCTACCCGGTTTTCAAGGCGGATCTGGTCAAAGCATTCCCGGTCAGCCGAGTGATGGGTCTGGATTTCCCGGTGGAGATTTTCCGGGGCAACCTGGCGGAAGTCCTGGGGTACCAAGCGAAGGATTCTCTGGGCAATCTAGCGGGGATCCTAGATTTCCGGGCGGAGGATTCCCTGGGCAACCTGGCGGGGGGCCTGGATTTCCGGGCGGAGGATTCCCTGGGCAACCTGGCGGGGGGCCTGGATTTCCGGGCGGAGGATTCCCTGGGCAGCCTAGCGGGGGGCCTGGATTTCCGAGCGGAGGATTCCCTGGAGGACCCGGGGGGCAGTTTCCTGGTCAGCCTGATGGACCCGGAGGATTTCCCGGAGGGCAACAATCTGGTGGCGCGCCGACGACACCACCACCAAACTTCACCCCTCAACAATCACAATTTCAAACCTTTGCAGTAGATCCTGGTGCAATTCGCGGATGCTTATTTCGGTTCACCTATATTTGGTTAAGAAGAGATGCTTTCTGGTTCTATCCAACATTTGTTGGTAGAACATCCATTGCTGGTTTCAGATGGAACGGCTTTAGGTGGGTATTCTTTGGAATTGATTTGAATCAAATCCAATCATTTCAATGCTTCTAATGAAATGATGTAAGTCCATACAAACGACCTCCCTCCTTTCCTCATAATTTATTATGAAAGGAGGGATTACTTATGAATCAATTAGCATTACTCTATTTAGCAGCCGTTCTTGCCGGATTTGCGCTAATCGTTGTAACAAACGTCGCTGCAGCTTTCATCACTTCTGCAGCTGTTGTAAACTTTCTAACTGCTGTTGGAGCAGTTGCTGTCATTGTTTTTGCATTGGCAATTCTCTATCTCGCAGTCAAGGCTCTTTTCAATAAGATTGCAAAATAGCTTAAAAGGCTATCACCCGTTAGAATGGATGATAGCCTTATTTTAATCTATTACTTTTTCTGCCTTTTTCCTTGGCTCTCGTTTGCTGACGAGTCCCTGTTCCACCGCCATTACTTTTGCAATCTGTGGTGCATTCCACAATGGTGGCAATATTAAGAATGACACTGGAACTGCTGTGATAATGATTGAATTCTGGATTGAGGTAATGCTATCTTCTCCAATTGTCAGAATTGCTACAGTCGTAGCTCCAAAGATCACTGCCCAGAAAACGCGTACCCAGCGTTTTGGATTATCATTCCCTTCGATTGTAGCCGCAATCGAATATGCCATTGTATCCGTTGTGGTTGCAACGAATATAATCGAAACTAGTAAGAAGCCGAATCCCATTAACGTACCCATTGGTAATTGATCTGTAATCGCCATAACAGCTGCAGGCATCCCAGCCTCATTTAACGCAGTTGAGACAGAGCCTGGGTTTTCCACTTCGAAAAACACACCTGTACCACCAACAATGGAAAACCAGAAGTTCGTCACAATTGGTGCAACGATAGACACCGTAAGTACTAACTCACGAATCGTCCGCCCTCTAGAAATTCTACTAATAAATATAATTAACATTGGAGCATAACCGATAAACCAACCCCAGAAGAATATAGTCCAAGACGAGAGCCAACCTTCATCTCCACGATACATACTCATCTGGAAGAAGTTTTGCAGATGGAATCCTGTGCCACCGATAAATGCATCAATAATAAACATTGTCGGGCCAATAATCATCACAATAACGGCTAATAATATGGTAAATTGCACATTCCAATTACTTAAATGATAAATCCCACGATCCACTCCTGAAGCAGCTGAAATTCCAGCAATAATTACAAGTCCAACGACTACAATAATACTAACTGTCAGTGTGTTTGGAACATCGAATAAATGATTTAAACCATACGATATTTGTAATCCTAAGAAACCTAAAGGTCCTAATGTACCAGCAACCGTTGCAATAATTGAAAAAATATCCGCTAAAGAACCAATCACACTTTTCTGATATACTTTCTCACCGAAAATTGGATATAGTAATCCTCTCGGTTTCAATGGCAAGCCTTTATGATAATGAACGTACATCATAACAATAACGGCTAATGTCCCGAGTATTGCCCATGCTGTAAAGCCCCAGTGCATAAATGACTGTGCAAATGCCGCATTAATATTATTAAACTCACCACCACCGAATAATGGTGGGGTACTCATGAAGTGATACATCGGTTCCGCTGCAGCCCAGAACACACCACCACTAGCAAGCAATGTAACTAATATCATAGAAATCCAGCCAAAATAACTGTACTGTGGTTTATCTTGCTTCCCTAATTTTACCTTTCCGTATTTTGAAACTGCAAGCCCTAGTCCAATAAAGAAGTTCGCTAACAATAATATTTGCCAGTATGCTCCAAAGAAATCTGACGAATAAGCAAATAGGGTGTTAACTGCATTTCCTACCATTTCATTATCATAAAATGAAATTAATACAAAGAGAACCAAGAATCCTCCACTTACAATAAATACTGGCCAATCTAATTTCTTTCTTTTTTCAGAATCCACGTGTTTCCTCCTAATTTATTAGGAACAAGTGTCTAAAATGTAATTGTTGCGTTTTGTCATTAAAGACCGTTGGATGGACTTGATTACCCGATTTTTCACGAAAATAATCAACGACGAAAATCCACCAACTTGCTCAATTTTTTAACATAGTTTTCAATTATAGCGTTACTTGATAAAATAGTCAAAGCCTAATTCCCACTTAGCGAGAGTATATATTCACAAAATCCAGAAGTTCCCAAAACTATAAAGGGGGGATTATTTCGATTGCTTGGGGCAAATATTCTATTACCCATATCATTTTCAATTTATACCACTTTATTCAAAATACAGCCTTTTATCCCGTATTTACTGGCAGTAAAATCCTCCTTATAAAGACAAAAATAAATTTCTTCCTATTAATAATGTTTTTAAAATTAGTTTGTATAGACATTCACAATCTCTCTATTAAACAACCAACACGATTAGTATGACTAATCGTGTTGGTTGTTTAATTATTTAGAATCTTATCCACTGTTTCTTCCACTTCTGTACGAGTCATCTTCTCTTTGCCACTCTTTAATGTTTTTAAGGTTTTCTTTGCTAATGCGAGCGGTATTTTGCAAAATAAAAGAATGTTTTTCGTATCGATTGATTTTATGTATTCATCAGCCAAGTCTAAATTCATTGTAGCGTATTGAAACATATCATTTCTTGTCCAGCCATCAGGTAAAAATTGGACGCCACGTTCAGCATCTTCATCCTGATTACGTAACATATTTACTGCTTGCAATCCTCTACCATAGCCAATTGCCAATTCATAATTTGTCTCCGTGTTGTCATACCATTTCCATATATCAGATAACATAACACCTACTAAACCTGCTACATAATAGGTATATTCATCCAGATCCTCTTTTGTTTTAACTATCCAATTCTTTTCGACCCAGCTTGCCATTCCCTTTGCCATAATACTTGTCGACTCTTGAACCTTATCCTGAATCCCTTCTGGACAAACTGCTAACCAGTCACCGAGTCTTAATGTTACTTCTGGCAATAGCTCCTCATATGGTTTTAATAGCTGTACATATGCATCAACATCGAATGGCTTTTTCAAAAGTTCTGCCGTTGTAAGCAACAGACGTTGCTTAATAGTAGGATCCAATGTTTCATGATCTTCAATTTCATCGATTGCTCGCATACATAAATATGCTGAACCTACAGTGTTTTTCAAAGTAGGATTTAATATACTTATCGGAATGAAGAACGTTCTGCTTGTCTGCTTTAATACGCGCATTGCTTCCTTATGAAGTTTCGTATGGTTACTCACTTAGTTTCCCTCTTTCCAAAGTTCTTAAGGTAACCTAATTATAGCAAATTCGAACATTATTTTCCTCTTTGTAAAGTGGAATCCCATTCATTAAGCATCTTCCCCATTCGATTCGTAGTAAATAACATATTTATACTATATTATTATTTGATTTGAGCTCGGTTTATGTCTGTGCTCGCTCGATATTGCTGGCGAGTCGCTCGATTTCCCCCTGTGCTCGCTCGTATTTGATGGGTCGCTTGATTTTTGCTTGAATTCGAGATTGAATAAGCTTAATATGGTAAAGGTATTATAGGTATCTAAAAGAAGAAAGGCGTCATAATATGGATAAACGCGTATATTTATTAACAATTGTTTCCTTTGTAGTTGGAATGGTGGAATTGATTATTGGTGGGATCCTAGATTTAGTTGCGACTGATTTAGAGATTAGTTTAGGACAAGCTGGATTATTGATCACCATTTTTTCACTTACATTCGCTATATCAGCACCAATTTTGTCATTTTTAACGGCGAAGGTAGAAAGGAAAAAGTTAACATTAATCACTCTATTTGTCTTTTTCCTTGGTAATCTTGTCGCCGTCTTAAGCCCCTCCTACACAATTCTATTCATCTCTAGGATGATTTCAGCAGCAAGTAGCTCCTTGCTCATTGTCTTATGTGTTGTCATGGCTGCCAATATTGTCGAACACAAATATCGGGGACGCGCAATTGGAATTGTCAATATGGGGGTTAGTGGTTCGCTTGTCTTAGGTGTACCAATCGGGCTAATGCTTGGAAATACATTCGGTTGGCGCGCACCTTTTGCATTGATCGCAATCTTAAGCTTGTTTTCGATTACCGGAATATTCCTGTTTATGGGAAAAATAGCTCCGACCGAACAAATTTCGATTCGTAAACAACTCGGTTCGCTTAAGAATGTTGTCGTGCTATTTGCACATTCAACAACATTTATCGTGCTCGCTGGACATACAGTACTTTATGCTTATTTAACACCATTCGTAAAATCAACGATGGGACTTGATGGGACATGGGTAAGTATCATCTATTTTGTATTCGGAATCGCTGCAGTAAGTGGAGGACTTATTGGCGGAACGTTTTCCGACCGATTTGGCTCAAAGCCCACGATTCTCTCTGTTGTCTTACTATTTGGCATCGCGATTTTTGTAATTCCATACACAACATTTTCTATCCCATTATTTATCATAATCATGATTATTTGGGGGATGATGAGTTGGGCGCTTACGCCGCCGATGCAAAGCTATTTAATGCAAGCTGCACCCGAGACATCGAACATCCAAATAAGTTTAAGCAATTCAGCCGTACACCTAGGTATTGCCTTTGGTTCGTTAGTCGGCGGAATTGTAATTGAGCAGGCGTCGGTTGAACAAAATCCAACGGTTGGTGGACTTTTTGTTATCGTAGCATTAATCACTGCACTTATTTCTATCACGACTTATAATAAACGTGTACGAATTATGCTGAAGTAATTGAAGGCACAAGGTTAATCTTGTGCCTTTTCTATTACCTGTAACCTTCAAGATTCGTCAGCAAAGGATAACCCCCTCGCCTCTAGTGCAATCCGAATTTGTTCGATTCCTTTTCGACCCATCCCATGTAATTTCAATATCTCCGACTCACTATGCTTTGCTATTTGCTCCAGTTGTGAAATCGCAGCCCCTTCGAGTGCTCTTAGTGCTGGTTTAGATAACTTTTCCGGCAGGTTACTTTCTTTTTGTATCATTGTTTTCATCTCCCTTTTAACTAATTTGCTAGCTTATTTCAAATGGATTTCTATTGATATTCTTAATGTTTTCGATATCATCATATCAAATTAAGCTCTCTGAAAAAAATATTTTCACTATCTTGTAAAACACTATACTGTATTGTAAGATAGTATTATAAGAAATAATCTTGTTCGGGGTGATTAACTTGTCCACTTCTAGTCAAATGCTGAAAGGATTGCTCGATGGTAGTTTACTGGCATTGATTGCAAAGGGGGAAACCTATGGATACGAAATCATTGAAAAGTTGCAGGAGCATGAATTCGCCGTAGTTAGCGAGGGCAGTATCTATCCAGTATTAATGCGCCTGCAGAAAAACAAGCTTGTGGCAACAGAGCTAAGAAAATCTCCAAACGGACCGAAAAGGAAATATTATACGATCACTGCAGAGGGGGAAACGGAGCTCCGGCTTTTCAAGGAACAATGGCAGCAATTGTCTTTTGGAATGAATTCTATATTGGGTGGAGGAGATGAAGAAAATGCTAAGTCAAAAATCTGAGCAATTTATCATTGAATTACGTATGTATTTAATGTCCAAGGGGAAAAATGATCAGCAAATTAATGACATTATCGAGGAGCTTAGCGATCATTTGCTGGAAACTGAGGCTAAAGGAAAAAGCGTCCAAGATATAACAGGTGGTAGTCCAAGAGAATATATGAAAACGATTGGGAAGGAAATGAAATTTGATTTGCGTCAGTCTGCAGGTTTAGTACCGCTGATAACCTTCCTAATACTTTCATATTTCAGCTTTGGACCAGCTATTAGCGGGACAATTTCACTGTCAAAGACAGGATTATGGATTGGCCTAGGAATGGTGATTGTATCCTTTATCATTTACGGATTCTTTCTTGTTAATGTACTTCCCAGAATATTTCATTCGAAAAGCTTTTATATCGTTGGTGGTGCCCTCCAGCTAGTACTATCAGGTGTCTTTGTTGTCATTCTATTCTTAGAACAGAATCTAGATACAGAACCTTTCTTTGTTGCAACACCAATGCAAAATAATTACATATTAATTGCAGACATCATTATATTTATTGTTGCAGCTATTTATACAAAGACTTGGTTTACGATTTTTATACCATTTTTCCTTGCTTTAGGGCCTTTGGCAACACGCTTCATCCCTGAAAGCATCAATAAAAATCCGATTTATATTGATATCGCGATTACAATTGCATTATTAATTATCATTTCTATTGGGTTATTCGTATTTTTTATTCGAAAGAGAAAGAAAGATAATCAATCAACAATTAATTAAACATAATTGAACTGGAGGAAGCGATCATGACTAGAAAACTTTATTATGAATCGGCATATGAGAAAGTATGGAAAACAACAATCCATGATTCAATCGAAAGAGATGATAAACATTTCGTAACCCTTGAGGAAACTGCCTTCTACCCACATGGCGGCGGGCAGCCTTGTGACCTGGGAAGTATCGATGGAATCAAAGTTCTGGATGTTTTCTTAGAGGATGGTGAAGTTATACATCAAGTAGAAAGATTACCAGAATCAGCTGAAGTAATCTGTAAGCTTGATTGGGCGCGACGATTTGATCATATGCAGCATCATAGTGGCCAACATATATTATCCGCTGTCTTTCGAGATCTTCTACAAGCGCAAACGATTAGCTTCCATCTCGGAACAGAGGATGTAACAATTGACATTGACCAGTCCAAACTATCCGATGAACAGCTCCATATCGTTGAGCAGGAGGTAAATAAACGCATCTATCAAAATCTCGAGATTTCCAGTTATTTTGTTACCAATGAACAACTGGAGAATATTCCAGTCGTAAAAATGCCAAAGGTAAAGGAAAATATCCGCATTGTTGAAATTAAGGGTGTCGAATACAATGCATGTGCTGGCACACATGTGGAGCATTCTGGTCAAATTGGCATTATTAAATTTTTCAAGGCCGAGAGACTAAAAAATGCAACACGTGTTCATTTCAAATGTGGCAATCGGGCGTTGGCTGATTTTAATGCAAGCCTTGATATAATCAATGCTTTTTCAGAGAAATTCAATACCGGTCGAAAGGATATTCTTAATCGCTTTGAAAAGTGGGAGCAAGGACAGAAGCAAATTCAGACTGAACTTACAAGTATTAAAGAGCAGAATGAAGCTTATTTAGCGAAAGAGCTGATTTCAAATGTTGAAGGAAAACTTTTATCACATGTTTTTGCAGATAAATCACTAAAGGATATGCAACGATTAGCTGCTAAGATTGTTTCAGAGCACGCGATTATTGTATTATTTGCTAGTACAGCTGAAAATAAGGTGCTGCTTTATTATAATGGCTCTGAAAACCTCTCATGCGGAAAGTATTTCAAAGAGCATCTCCCAGCCTTTAATGGAAAAGGCGGAGGCAATGACCAATCTGCACAAGCTGGATTTGCCACGGGTTCAGATGCATTAGATTTTTATGAGTTTATTAGGGAACAAGTCTAGCATAATTACAGCAGGTGGTATAATTCCAGCCTGCTGTATTTTTTAAATAGAAGAATGATTAATGAGGATTTTCTGTGCCCCTCCCGCTATGCTTAAGTGGTTCTTAAGCATAGCGGGTTAATGGATGGTCGTGGAATCTACGAAGATATCAATTATAACCCGATCCTATGTTGTCGAGTCAATAACACGGAAGATATTATTTTCTTTCAGGATATCCTTCAGGCGAAACATGATCGTATTATATGCCTCATATTTGTAAACGGTTAAAATATGTTTATCCATTTTAATGCCTAGAAAGAAGCAATCTACTTTTTTCTGTACATAGCGTGTAATTTGCACTTCATAAAATAATTTTCTTTTCCTGATTTTCTTTTCAACATCTTTTGTAATCGTAAAAACAAATTCCAGGACAGTAAATTCAAATTCACCACAGTATGCTGCAATCGTCATCGTTAAAACCCCCTTCTTTTTTATTTTTTGTTAGAAAACTTGGCATTAGCCAAGCCTTTATGGCGAATGCCTTAGTTGCACTTATGCAGCGGAGGAAAATTTATATTTTCCTTCCTGCTAAGAAAATATAAGATTAATATGCTTGATTTCAGGAGTTGTTTAAAAGGAGAAAAAGTGAGGAGACATCCTTGATTCACCTTACTTTTTCCCTTTTTTCTCTTTATAGGATTCAAGCAATAATTTAATCGCATTATCTAGTAATTTACTAATCGGAATCTGTGTTGTCTTGGAAAGTTCTTGCATTTCATTCCACAGCTCCTTATTGACCGCATTCGATATACGCGTTCGATTCTTTAACTTGCTCATACATGCACCTCCAGGATATCTAGTTTAGCATAGACAGCAGGTGCTTGCAACTGAATGCAAGTAACAGCAATTATTTTCCACTTTCATTATTAGAGAGGCACTGCCAATAATGTCCGGCTTGATTGTACATGGCAGTTCAAAACAAATTATTAACAGTAGCGGTAAAATTAGCTTAATATTTATTTTATGCAACTCCTTCGATCGCGATACATATTTTTTTCTTGCAAATAAAAATAAACAATCACCTATCGTTTAGATGATTGTTTCTTTATTAGTAAGTCATCGGTGCCGTTGCCTATCTTTATTTCGGAAAATAATCAGTATGAGTAATCCCACACCTAACCCAATTGCTCCACCTATTTCAATTGAATTAAATAATAATCCCAATCCCATTCCAAGAATCAAACATATACCAAAGATAAAGCCAATAATCGCATCGCTCACCTTGCCACCCCCATCTTTACAAGGACTCTATATTACTTTATTCCTTTGGGCAATTTTGGTTCGTTTATAAAGTGAACTTTCCTTATATATTTCTATGCGGGGATGTTTCAATTTTTCCGACTTGATTGAAATTGTTTGAAAGTTCTCTATTGCTATACGGTAATATTCGTGTTTAAATGTATTAAATATTATAATAATATTAGTAAATAATTTATGAGGTGATTTTGTGGGAAACAATGTATCTATTGGTCTATTAGGATTAGGTGTAGTTGGTTCTGGCGTAATAAAGCTAGTTGAAGAGCATCAAGAGAAACTTATCCACCAATTAGGCTGTGACGTTCAAGTAAAAAGTGTATTGGTTCGCGACTTGGAAAAAACGCGTGGGGTGGCAATTGATCAATCGTTTCTCACCACTAACCCTGATGATGTTTTAAATGATCCAGAAATCGATATTGTTGTAGAAGTTATGGGTGGTATTGATCTCGCTCGGGAATATATTCTGAAGGCATTTGCTGCTAAGAAGCATGTTGTAACAGCTAATAAGGATCTAGTTGCTTTATATGGTCCAGAACTCCAAGAGGTTGCAAGCAGAAATAAATGTGACTTTTATTATGAAGCGAGTGTTGCAGGTGGTATTCCAATATTGAGAGGAATCGTCGATGGACTTGCATCTGACCGAATTCAGCAAGTAATGGGGATTGTTAACGGAACAACGAACTATATTTTAACAAAAATGAATACAGAAGGACTAAGCTATGATACAGCATTAAAGCAAGCACAAGAGCTTGGCTTTGCTGAAGCAGATCCTACTGCAGATGTTGAAGGACTTGATGCAGCAAGAAAAATGGCAATCCTAGGCCGCCTCTCTTTCTCAACAGATGTTGACTTAGAGGATGTTGAAGTAAGTGGTATAACTAACATTGAAATTGAAGATTTAGAGTACGGTAAACAATTGGGATATACAATGAAATTGATTGGCTTCGCTAATTTCGATAACCAACAACTGGAAATCAACGTACAGCCAACCCTCCTTTCTAATAACCATCCATTATCAGATGTGAAGAATGAGTATAATGCCGTGTATGTATATGGAAAAGCAGTCGGTGAAACAATGTTCTACGGACCTGGTGCGGGAAGCCTGCCAACCGCTACTGCTATTATGTCTGACGTTATTGCAGCAATTAAAAACATGCGCTTAGGTGTAAGTGGGAATCAGTTTGTGGAATATCATTTTAAGAAGGTTTTAAAAACACCTGAACAGCGATTTGGACAATACTATGTACGTTTGCATGCAAAAGATGAAGTTGGCGTATTTTCAAGTATTTCAACTCTATTCAATGATCTTAATATTAGCTTTAAACGGATCTTGCAAAATCCGAATAAAAAGGCAGAAACAGCTGAGATTGTTGTTGTAACACACCAAACATCACTCGAAAATTTCCAAAAGGCATTAGAAAACCTGAATGAATTACAAGCGGTACTCGAAGTAAACAGTTATTATAAGGTAGAAGGAGATGTAGCAAAATGAAATGGCAAGGATTATTGAACAATTATAAAGAATATCTTCCCGTTACAGATGAGACACCTGCACTTACACTGAATGAAGGGAATACACCACTCGTATACTTTCCGAATCTTTCCAAGGACTTAGGAATTGAATTATATGGAAAAGTAGAAGGTGCAAACCCAACTGGTTCCTTCAAGGACAGGGGGATGGTTGTCGCTGTAGCCAAAGCCATTGAAGACGGTAGTAAATCCGTAATTTGTGCTTCAACAGGAAATACATCTGCAGCAGCTGCTGCATACGCAGCAAAAGCAGGAATCAGAGCAATTATCGTGATTCCTAAAGGGAAAGTAGCACTCGGAAAACTTGCCCAAGCTGTCATGTATGGCGCAGAAATTATTGAAATTGATGGCAACTTTGATGATGCATTAACAATGGTTCGCAAACTAAGCGAAACAACGCCCGTTACATTAGTAAACTCAGTTAATCCGTATCGTTTAGAAGGTCAAAAAACAGCCGCATTTGAAATCTGTGACTTTTTAGGGGAAGCACCTGACATCCTAGCAATTCCAGTCGGTAATGCAGGGAATATAAGTGCGTACTGGAAAGGATTTAAAGAATATAACGAGCATAAACAAACAGGTTTACCAAAAATGTTCGGGTTTGAAGCGGAAGGATCTGCGGCGATTACTCAAGGCGAACCAATTGCAAATCCAGAAACCATTGCAACTGCCATTCGTATTGGAAACCCGGCAAGCTGGGAACTGGCTGTGAATGCTAAAGAAGAGTCTGGTGGAAGAATTGGCTCTGTTACCGATGATGAAATTATCAATGCATTTAAATTATTACCGAGTAAAGAAGGTATTTTTGCCGAGCCAGGATCTTGTGCATCAATTGCCGGTGTTATCCAACAAGTTGCAAACGGAACTATCAAAAAAGGAAGTAAGGTCGTTGCGGTTCTTACAGGAAATGGATTAAAGGATCCACAAACAGCAATGGATCAAATCAAGGTCGAGCCTGTTACCCTACCGAATGATGAAGTAGCGATTACCGAATATATTCAAAACCTGGTGAAACAATGAGGCGTTTCACTATTCAAGTACCAGCAAGCTCGGCAAATATCGGTCCTGGATTTGATTCATTAGGACTGGCAGTAAACCTCCATCTAAAATTAGAAGTGACGGAAACAGATAAATGGGAATTCGAGCATCGCTCATCCCTATTAGGTCCAGTTACAAATTACGAAGAGCATTTTATCTACAAAATCGCGAAGCAAATAGCAGCACGACACAATAAAGAGCTGCGACCATGCAAGGTAATCGAGACCAGTGATATTCCTTTAGCACGTGGGCTTGGAAGCAGCTCTTCTGCTGTACTGGCTGGGATTGAAATAGCCAATCAAATCTGTCATTTATCACTAACAACCGAAGAAAAACTGCAATATGGAACAGACATTGAAGGACACCCAGACAATATCGCACCAGCACTTTATGGCGGTTTAGTTATCGCTGCCATTACAGGGGATCAGGAAACTCACTGGGTGCGATTGCCCGAAATTAAGTCTGATATCATTGTACATATTCCAAACGTTGAATTAAAAACAGAACAGGCGCGCGGCGTACTTCCTGAAAGCTATTCGAGAGGACAGGCTACTAGTGCAAGTGCTGTTAGCAATGTTCTTATAGCTGCATTATTATCAGGTGATTATTCATTAGCAGGAAAAATGATGGAGAAGGATTTATTTCATGAGCCATATCGTGCAGATCTCATCCCCAATTACCATCACATCAGAAATGCAGCAAAAGAGTATGGTGCATATGGAACGGTTATTAGCGGTGCAGGACCAACAATGATTTCCTTCGTCCCTAAAGGAGAAGGGGAAACCATCGCGAGTCAAATGAGGAAATTGCTTCCCGATTATGAAATAAAAGCATTACAGGTGGATCAAACAGGATTAAAGGTGGATTGATTATAGTTGAAAAGGACCTAGCGGGGGCTAGGTCCTTTTCAATTTCTATTGATTTGATATCCTTTTTATAGCTAGCAGTTTCGTGGAGTCTTGATGGAGTGGATTTTTTTCTCGTGCTTATATGGCTGTTCTCCTGCTGATTTTCCAGCGCTCATGCTGATTTATTTTTTCTCCTGCTGATATCCACCTGCTCATGCTGATTTATTTTTTCTCCTGCTGATATCCACCTGCTCATGCTGATTTATTTTTTCTCCTGCTGATATCCATCTGCTCGTGCTGATTTATTTTTTCTCCTGCTGATATCCACCTGCTCATGCTGATTTATTTTTTCTCCTGCTAATATCGTTAGGCATACTAAAAATCCTTATTCCCCCATCAAAGCAACCATCAACGCCTTCTGTGCATGCAGGCGATTTTCCGCCTGCTGGAAGACAACAGAATGTTCGCCATCAATGACTCCGGCACTCACTTCTTCACCGCGGTGTGCTGGAAGACAATGCATAAATGTTACATCGGGTTTTGCGAGGGATAACAATGCCTCATTTACTTGATACCCTGCAAATGCAAGTTCTCTTTCAGCTTTTTCCTGTTCCTGCCCCATACTTGCCCATACATCGGTATAAATGACATCAGCGTTCTCACATGCAGTCTGAGGATCATCTGTTACCGTAATTTTTGCACCATGCTC
Source organism: Oceanobacillus arenosus (assembly GCF_003369575.1). Taxonomy (GTDB): domain Bacteria; phylum Bacillota; class Bacilli; order Bacillales; family Amphibacillaceae; genus Oceanobacillus; species Oceanobacillus arenosus. The sequence continues at coordinate 78,712 of NZ_PIOC01000004.1, forward strand.
TAATGAAATTTGCAGTGCTTGCTCCGTTACTTCTTGAAGCGGCTGATAGCTTTTTGGAGATACAATTGTAAGGTCCATGCCCATCTTCGCCGCGCCAATCATGAGCGAATGTGCCATATTGTTCCCGTCGCCAATATAGACAACCTTCACACCTGCAAGCTTTCCTTTTATTTCCTTAATCGTTTGTAAATCTGCGAGTACTTGACATGGGTGATATAAATCCGTAAGCCCATTAATGACCGGAATACTAGCATATGCCGCTAATTCTTCCACTGTTTCTTGAGCAAATGTTCGAATCATAATACCATCTAAATAGCCGGAAAGCACTTGTGCTGTATCAGCAATTGTCTCGCCTCTCCCCATTTGAATATCCTGTGTACTGAGAAAAATCCCCTGTCCACCTAATTGAAAAATTCCCGTTTCAAAGGATACCCTTGTTCTTGTTGAGGACTTTTCGAATATCATCCCTAATGTTTTTCCCTTTAAAGGTTGAGGAGATTTCCCCTCTTTTTGTAAAGTCTTCAGTTCGTCGGCCAATTCTAATAAATAATTGATTTCGTCTTGACTATAATCCATAAGCTTTAAAAAATCTTTTCCCCTTAATTGCTGCTGTTTAAGCTTCACATTCTCCGTCATCTTCTTCTCTCCTCTAATAATAATAGTTATGAATTATTATGCATTATAAAGAATAAATATTCAATACTATTCTAGAAAAATAGTCAATAATATTTTCCGTCAATATTTAAGTTAATCGTAATTTCGCTATCTTATTTTGTATATTTTTTATACTTGATTTATTTAGTATACCAATATATACTATTATTCAGAGGTGGTACAAATGAAAGTTTGTCCTTATATTGAAGCGTCATTCCAAATTATAGGGAAAAAGTGGAATGGGCAAATCGTCCATTACTTATCACTATGTGAAGATGAAGTGGCACATTTTTCAGATATTAAACGTGATTTAACAGGAATCACTTCCAGAGCGTTATCACTGAAACTTTCTGAGCTTGCGGAGTATGGAATTGTCGATAAAGTGGTGGAAGGCGGCACACCCGTTACAATTACGTATGTACTGACAAAAAAAGGAAGCTCTCTTGCCCAAAGCTTGAAACCTATTCAGGAGTGGGCAAAGCAAAATATGGATGTTGCATTGCCAGACGGAGCGGAGGATAAATAAATTGACAAATAACAATAATAATATGATTTGTGATGTGGAAACAGGAGTATGTGGTGTTCCAGGTAGCGGAGAAATGGAATTAATTGATTTGACTGCACCTAAGAAAACGATTGAGCTTTATTATGTGACAGATCCAATTTGTTCGCATTGCTGGGCGATTGAGCCTCAGTTTAATAGATTCTTAGAGCAGTATGGCAACTATTTTAATGTCCGTACTGTTATGGGCGGACTGCTTGAAAAATGGGGTAATGGCTTTGCTGACGTACAAAATGGAATTGCCGGACCAAGCGATGTCGCTGGGCACTGGAGAGAAGTTGGTGATATGACGCGGATGCCAATCGATGGGTCTTTATGGTATGACAACCCTGTAACATCATCTTTTCCACCATCACGTGTATTTAAGATTGTTCAAAAGCATAACGAAAAGCTTGCTCGTGTTTTTTTACGTCGTGCAAGAGAAGCAGTTTTTGCTTTCAATCGCAACATTTCCTATGAAGGAGTTCTTATTGATCTTGTAAATGGCCTTGGGCTGGATGGAAATGCAATTGCGAAGGAAGCAGAACAGCCAGTTGGGCAACAATTGTTAAATGAAGATTTCCAGCTTGCTGCAAGCTTAGGTGCAAGAGGCTTTCCAACAATCATCATGGTGAACGAGGAAAATAAAGGGGTTAAAATCGTTGGCGGACGTCCATTTGAATATTATGTAGCCGGACTTAAACAAGTGCTTGGTGAGGATCCAGAATCGAAGCAACAACCAGCGCTCGCAGATTACCTTGCAAAGGAAAAGCTTCTATTCTCAAAGGAGATTGAAGTGATGTATGATTTAGAACAAGCGGCAATTAAAGATTATGTTGAGAAGGAACTTTCAGCGAACGATTATGAAGTAAAAGAAGTTCTAGGCGAAACGTATTTTGTTAAAAACTAATAGGAATTTTATTGGGTAAGTAGAAGAACAATTCTCATCTTGAGGATTGTTCTTTTTGTAATGGATGTGTTCTAAATATTTTTGGTATATAAATGAAGGTGATTAGTTGGTATTAATTGTAAATTAGTGCAAATTTAATTCTACGAGAGTCTCCTGTCCGAAGCGTAGATTAACTTTCACATGAGGAAGGTTACAAAACTAACTTATTTTAACTGATGTAGTTAGATTTATATGTAGAAGGTAGTTTTCGCACAATCCTAGCGTAGTGTATTTTCGGAACGAGTGGCCAGAGAGCAATTGTCCTCTTATTTACGTTCATAGTTTATATAAAATGCTAACAGTAAGAAATCACTCACTCTCTTTGAGCACTTATGTTGAATCCAATCAGCTTATAGACTAGTCTTTAATCATATGTATTTTTATGAGCGGATTACATTTTCCCAGTTTAGCTAAATGCTAGACACTCTCCACAAAGGCAGGTTTTTCAATGGAAAAGCAACATGATTTCACACAAGGAAACATTCTAGAGCAGTTAATTGCCTTTTCCGGTCCGATTATGCTGACGAATCTACTACAGACCTCGTACCAATTTGTGGATAGTTTGTGGATTGGAAACTTACTAGGAGCAAATGCATTAGGTGCGGTTTCCTTATCAGGTACGATTATTTTTACTGTTTTATCATTTGTCATTGGACTGAACAATGCAGCATTAACCATTTTATCCCAGCAAAAAGGAAAAGAAAATGAAGATGGATTAAAGCGCTATTTAAACGCATTTGTCATCATGATGACGATTATTGCAACGGCATTAGGATTCGTTGGTTACATTTTTGCTGAACAATTGTTAGAACTTCTTGGAACACCTGAAAGTATGATGGCGGATGCAATCGCCTATTTACGAATAAATTTTCTCGGAATCCTCTTCTTATTTGGCTATAATTTTATTAGTACGGTGCTACGTTCACTTGGGGATAGTAAGACACCATTGCAATTTGTCATGATCGCGGTCATCCTAAATATTGCGCTAGACCCGCTATTTATTTCTGGGTTTCATTGGGGTGTAGATGGTGCTGCATATGCAACCGTTCTCTCACAAGCAGTCGCATTCATATATGGGATGATTTATGTGTTATCTAAAAAGCTCGCACCATTTAGTATGCCAAAGCTTCCTTCATGGAAAGAATTCGGATTGATTCTTAACCTAGGCATTCCATCTGGATTACAAATGGCGGTTATATCGGCTGGTTCTACAGCAATTATGAGTGTTGTCACAACATTCGGTGGTGGCGTTGTTGCAGGCTTTAGTGCGGCGCAAAGGCTTGATAGTTTAGTAATGCTACCAGCACAAGCACTCAGTACAGCAGTAAGTAGTATGGCCGGACAGAATATTGGTGTACGCAACTGGAAACGGATCGGTTTGATTGCTAAATATGGGGTGCTTTATAACTTCCTTGTAATGGTAATCATCGGGATTCTCATTATCTTCTTTGCACCGTTCGGCATGAAGCTATTTATTCAAGAGGAAGAAGCGGTCGCGTTTGGTACAAGATATTTACAAATTATCGCATTATGCTATCCATTTTTAGGGATTAATTTTATCCTAAATGGAATCGTACGCGCTGCTGGTGCAATGTATCAAGTACTCGTGCTGAATCTTATTTCATTCTGGATTCTTCGCTATCCATTGTCGGCGTTATTTGCTGAGTTTTTTGGTGACATCGGGATTGCAGTGGGAATGGGCGCAAGCTTTTTCATAAGTAGTATTATTGCTTTTCTGTACTTTCGATTTGGCAAATGGCGGAGGAAAGAGTTGTTTTCGTGAAGGTATGCTCATTTCCGTATCATTTGTCGTCATTTGTATAGAATGCGAACTAAGTTAGGCGCAAAGTTGATTTTCGCTACGGACAGTCGCTTTCCGCTACAATCAACGGCCTTTAGAGAGGAAATGCTAACTCCTATTTTTAAGAAAATGATAAAAATTAACAACTGCACAACCCCAGCGGAAGAAATACACGGAGACTCCTGCGGGAAGAAGAGCATAGGTGAGACAACGAAGTGCGATAGCGCGAGTTGGCTCACCAGCTCCCCGCGGAAAGCGTAGTGTATTTCTGGAGCGACTGGCCTAAGAGCCCTTAACTCATTAAACTAGTCCGCACTTTATATCAACTACTAATTATCATCCGTCACTTAATAAAAGCCTAATAGAAAAACCCGCTTCGATTCACAAAGGAATTGAAGCGGGTAATTTTAGTTTTCTACTTGAATCACAAGAACCTTTAAATATTTCCCTTGCAAGAAATTCTTATCCACTTGAAAATCTGCTGGTAATGAAAACTGTTCGAGAATATTGTATTTCGTATTCATCTCTTTAAAACCTTTTTCAATGAAGCCTTTAAACTTCTTCATGCCAAATGATGCATTGTTCGTTGACGCAATAATAATCCCATTTTTCTCTGTAATTTCTAATGTATCTTTAATTAAAGCAGGGTAATCCTTTGCCGTACTAAAGGTATGCTTCTTAGATCGTGCAAAGCTTGGCGGATCTAATACAATAAGATCGAACTTCAAATCCTTTCGCTTCGCATATTTAAAGTAATCAAAAACATCCATGACAATGATATCCTGTGCTTCAAAGTCAATTCCATTCAAGCTGAACTGCTCAATCGTTTTACTTTTACTACGTTTTGCAAGATCCACGCTCGTTGTTTTCGTTGCACCACCTAGTGCAGCCGCAACCGAGAATGCTCCTGTATACGAAAATGTATTCAGTACATGCTTCCCACTTGCGTATTTATCTCGGATTGCTTTTCGGACATCGCGCTGATCAAGGAAAATACCAACCATTGCCCCATCATTTAGGTAAACTGCATAGTTTATTCCGTTCTCTGCAACAACAATTGGAAATTGACCACGTTCTCCTTTAACAAAGTCATCATCTTCAAGGTACTGGCCTTTCGTATCAAAGCGTTTCTTCTCATAGATTGCTTTATAATCACCGAGCGCATCTAAAGCATGAATCACTTGATTTCGAAAATCATAGATCCCGGCGCTATACCATTGGATCAAATAATAGCCAGCAAAATAATCAATGGTCAGTCCGCCAATACCATCGCCCTCACCATTGAACACACGGAATGCTGTCGTATTTTCATCCTTATAGAAGGCTTCTCTTTTATTAATTGCAGTTAGAATTTTACTTTTGAAAAACGCATCATCAATTTTCTCCCATTTATCATGAGACAGGACCCAACCAATTCCTTTATTCTGCTCACCATAGTAGCCCTTGGCAATAAATTGACGATTGTTATCGACTAGGTTTACAATCGAACCTTCCTCTGTTAATGCATCTAAATTTGCGATAGCTTCCTTACTAATTAAAGGATAATTATTTCTATATTGTTCAATAAACTTAGCGTTTACTTTTAAATCAATTGTCGGTTTCATAATTTCATCCTATCGTTACTTTTTTTCCATTATCGCATGTTAATAGGAAAAGGGAAAGCAAAGAACGAACTTGGGTGAATAGCTGCTCAAGGATTTTAAAAGGATTAGAGTAATCGTTTCGTTACGGTGCTACAATCTCTACTTTAATCCGATCAGGATCCTCGAAATATAATGCATAATGGTCTTCCCCTCCAGCATATGGATATTTATCTTCGTATAAAATAGTTGCGCCCTTTTCTTTTAATCGAAGGGCTAATTCATCTACATGTTCACGTGATTTACCGTAGAATGCCAAATGATTTAATCCCGTTCGACATCGATGATATGGGACATCCAAGAATTTCTCCACTGTCTGCACAAACACAATATAAGTATCACCAAGCTTCCAACTTTGCCCATGCTCCCATTTTTGAAAAACTTCGTACCCAAGTTCCTCCAAAAAATCCCAGAAGATGATCGTTGCTTGTAAATTAGATACATTAATTTCAACGTGATGTATCAGCCCTTGTTTCATGTAGCCACCTCCTAATTATTGCAAAAGCTCCCCGGACAATTCAAAGGATTAGATCCATTGAAATTGTAAGGGGAGCTCTATCCTACACAATCAAACATTGAAAAAAATCATATTTCCTTTACTCTGTTTTTCCTGTCAAATCTTTCATTCCTTGATAAATACAATCAAACAGTCCTTCAATATCCTCTTCTTCTACACTTGAGAAGGCGATTCGTAAATCTGTTGCGGTAGTAGCAATCGTCCCTACCCCGTATTTATCCAGTAAATGCACCCGTAATTCCTCTGCATTTACTCCATTTAGCTTCAAGCACATGAAGTAGCCTGAGTTGAATGGATAAACAGACCAATAGGCTTTATATTTTTCCTTTGTTAATACAGCTTTTACCTTATTCGCTCTCTTTTCCAAAATATCATGCTTCACTTGTTTTTCCGCTTCAAATTCACTTGATTGCAGTGACTCTAAAATAACTGTTTGCGACAAGTGTGATCCGCTTGAAATCGTTGCGCGAATAAGTCCCATCGTTTTTTGCTCCAATGCATGAGCAATCGCTGGGCTCTCAACACCATAGGTAATAAAGCCAACACGTAGACCCCAAACATAATTTTCCTTTGTTGCTCCGTCAATTTTTACTGGTAATATTCTTGGATGTAATCCGATTAACTGACCAAAGATGGATTCCGTCACTGAATCCTCATAAAACAATCCGTAATAGGCATCATCAAGAAGAACAACTAGATTAATCCCTGCCTCAGCTGCTGCCTCTAATGCTGTTACGATACCAGCTACTTCTGCAGCATGTGGTGTATAGCCTGTTGGATTATTTGGGAAGTTAAGCAATACAATTGCCTTCCCTTTTTCCTTTTGTGCCATTAAACATTCTTTAAAGGCTGCAACATTAAATTTATTTTCTTCATTAAATAATGCAAACGTATCTATTTTGCCACCGCGACGAACTGTAAAGGTTAAATTATAATTTCCCCAAAACTTATCTGGAATAATTAGCGTATCGCCCTCATTTACAAATAAATCGGCCGCAATGCTTAATCCATGTGTAAGTGCATTCGTAACAATCGGCAGTCCGAAGCTTTTTCCTTTTAGCGAAGGATTTTCTTTCATTAATTTGTCCTTCCATGCTTGGCGTAGAGCGGGCTTTCCAGCAGGCGGTGCATATGGATAAATATCCTTTGGTGCATACGCATCTAGATTCTTCTGGATATGCTGGAAATGCATTGGTTCATTTCCTTCCGTTGCAATCCCAACTGTTGCATTATAACGCGTCGCTTTCTTACTAGCTTCCGCGCTTTGGCTCAATATTCCTTTTGGGTAATACATGCTTCGACCAAGATTAGAAAGTAACGCATAGACTTCACTATTTTCTTCGCTGATGTCTGCATTTAACTGTTTTGCAAGATTGTTCACTGGTTCATACCTCCGTCATTCGTTGACTAAAATTGATGTTAAAGATTCGATAAAATATAAATTCTCTTCCACTGTACCTATTGAAACACGAACATGTTCAGGTAATCCCCATGTTTTTCCATAACGGAGGATTACTCCTTTAGCGAGTAGCTCATTATAAATATTCGCTGCATCCGGTCCAAATTTAACGAGGATAAAGTTACTTTCTGTTTTTATATACTCTAAATTTAAATTCTGGAATGCTTGATAAAGCTGCTCACGGCCTGCAGCATTACCTTCCCGTGATTTTCTTACGTGCTCTTCATCCTTAATAGCAGCTGTTGCTCCAGCCTGTGCTAAACTATTCACATTAAACGGTTCTTTCACCTTCAGGATACTCTGGATGATTGATTTTGGTGCAATCCCGAAACCAACGCGCACACCGGCAAGTCCGTAAATTTTCGAAAAAGTTTGTAGTACTAAAATTGGCTGATCTGCTCTTACATATTCGATTCCATCAGTATAATCATCCGCAGTCGCATAATGACTGTATGCACCATCAAACACAACTAATACATTAGTTGGCACAGCTTGAAGTAATTGCTCCAACTCCGCTTTTGATAAATAGGTACCTGTCGGGTTATTCGGTGAACAAAGATATAACAGCTTCGTACGTTCTGTAATAGCATCTACAATCTTCTGCACATTAAACTGAAAACCATCTTCAAATGGGACAGGTACAACAGTTGCACCCATGATATGTGCACCAAAATCATATTCACTAAAGGATGGGGATGGAACGATAATCTCATCACCTTCATCTAGGAAAGCTTCTGAGAGTAGTGTAATTAATTCATCCGCACCGTTTGTCACGATAATTTGCTCTTCTTTAACGTCTAGGCTCGAGGCAATTGCTCCTTTAAGTGCAACCGTATCTGCATCCGGGTAGCGATTAAGCTCCGCTAATCCAGATGATATTGCTTCTACACCCTTTAGAGACGGACCGAATGGATTTTCATTTGATGCTAATTTCACGACCTTATCCAAATTTAATTCCTGTTGTAACTCCCAAATTGGCTTTCCTGGTGTGTATGGTTCAATATTTTTTAAAACAGTACGAGGTTTAATTTGATTTGACAAGTAGACCATCCCTTCAAAGGCAATTTATTAAACTGAAAATATACGTAGTTCCTAATAATCATTTATTATATAACAAATTAGCGAATTAAAGTAACCTTTCTTAAACTTTTTCGATTAACTCTAATTTAAAATCACCGACCGCACTTTCTACAGTTAAATCAGTAATCGAAGTGGAATAATTGGAAATGGTTGCTGGAAATTCTAACCCTTTTTCCTCAACCTTTACGATGAAGTTATTCTTGTAGAGTAGTGTCGTAATTTCATGTGACTGTTCACTTTTCACTTTAAAGTCAAAACTTATTTTATGGAGCTCTTTCCCTTCTTCCTGAATCAGCTCTTGTTGAAAATTCGTTACGCCGATTGCTACATTGTTTATGTTTACTTTCACGTTCATCATGCCTATACACGCACCTTTCTTTAAGCTTTCTACTGATTAAATTCTATCAGTTCACCAACATCATTACTAGCTTATTGATTTTTTCCGACAACGTTCGACAAAAACCGGGAAGTGACAGGCACTATTTAATATACAGGCACCAATAATATTTAAGTCCCCATAGGAATATGATATGATAATGCTGAGATGATTCAGAAATATCTTCAAATTAAACGAGAAGGAATACATTCGAGAGGAAGTTCGCATGAACAACAAACCGACTTTAATTAAATATAGTGATACAGATAGCAATACAATTGCACATTATTACGATTACGCTGTGGCGATCACAAAGATTAAAGAAATTTTATTGAAAAAATTCGGACATGATTTCAAATTATTTTCCTCCGAAGAAGGTATCGAAGAAGTTTTCAATACGATTGAACAAATTCTAGAGAAAAAAGAAACCGATGTGGAAGTAGTTGCAAGTATCTATGATACAGTGGGTACTTTCAATATTAGCTACACGGATGGAGAAGGCTTTTCCGTAACACCTTCACTCGCAAATAATATTTTCTACTTTTCCAATTATGAAGTCGCAATCGTCCGAATACCGATTTATCAAAGCCACTCCGATTATATTCAAGAATTTGTGTTTGCTAGAGACCAGGAATTACTACTCGACTTCTTAAATTATATTCTTGAGAAACAGCGCAATTATATGCTTGACGGTATCAACGTATTGACAGATACAGAGGATGGTATCGAGAGATCGAAAGAACAAATTACAAACCAGATTAAGAGAGAAGACATTTTACTGGAAGAAGATGTGAAAACAGATATCTACCGCTCCATCGATGAATTCTTCCATAAGAGCGGAACCTTCTTTAAAAAATACAATATTCCATATCGGCGTGGAATTCTTTTATACGGTAGTCCTGGTAATGGAAAAACAACACTTGTAAAATCGATTGCCGGGAGTGTTTCCGCACCTGTTGTTTACTGGCAAATTACCGAATACACGACAAGCTATTCCATTAAAGAAGTATTCTCCACGGTAACGAAGATAGCGCCAATGATACTTATCATTGAAGATATTGACTCGATGCCGGATCACGCAAGATCCGTATTCTTAAATACATTGGATGGAGCAACATCAAAAGAGGGTGTCTTTTTAATTGGAACAACGAACTATCCAGAAAAAATTGATCCAGCACTAATTAATCGGGCAGGCCGCTTCGATCGGGCATACGAGATCAAGCAGCCTGATGATACATTACGCAGCGAATATTTGCGCAAAAAGGGGCTGACACAATTTCTCGATGAAGTGATGTTAGATCATTTAACAACACAGACGAAGGGATTGTCGATTGCACAGTTAAACGAACTATATATGTCCGTTGCGCTTCAGTGGCATTATGAACAGCAAATCGATGTAGATAAAATCGTCAAGGACCTGCAAGAAAATCAAAGACGAACGATAAGACAAGACTGGGAAACAGAAGAATATGCAGGAAGAATGGGATTCTAGTCTAAATGGAAAGCTTGGTTAATCAATGATTATCAAGTTTTTTTATATTCATGGTCAAGTGGAGCTTCAATCGGTTCTTAGACAACCTAGACAAAGCATAAACCTATAAATGAGATACACGATTAGCATCATAGAGGAGGCTGGTTAAGGTAAACATTTTTGTGTCCAGATCACTTGATGAGACGAGGTTTTGGTCAAGAATTATGAAAGAGCATTCATTATTTTTAAGTTTAGGATTCAGCTATGGTGATACAAAGCTAATTGAAGAGGCACAGGATTTCATCACTTTATTTGAAAGGATTGAAGAGAAGCTAAGCAAGTTTTCCATGAACTCCGATCCACAGGAGGTCGCTAGGTTCAATGTAGAGGTGTATCAAGCTGCAACTTCGATTTGGGCATATAAACGAAAGGTCCTTGGCTTAACCTTAAATTGCGACATTCGTTCCAATAACTATCCATTATTGCTTGACCATACGAGTCGAGAGGCTGCGTATTTTGCAAACCGCTTAAAGGATTTAAATGAGGGAAAATTACAACCATTACCCGAAACTATTATTAAAGAGAATGTTTTCTTCTTAAGAATCATGGCAGATCACTCGAAATTTATCGGTCATTTGCTTGATCCTTCTGAGCGCAAATTAGTGGAACAGGCAAGGGAGTTTAGTCACGACTTCGATCAGCTCGTCTTTCAAGCATTAGATCTCGATTCAATGAGACCACAATCAGAAACAGTTCCTATTCTAGATCAATTTCTCGATCAAAACCGTGTTTCCGTTAAATCTCTACGTGAATTCAAGAAAACAGCGAGTGAGTTAATTAATGAATGTAAAATAAAAAGCAATATCCATCCCCTTCTTGCCGATCACGTCTTCCGAGAAGCAGATCGATTCCTTCATATTATTGATATGTTTGATGAAAGTCTCATGGCGAATCAATAGGAAAACCGTGGTATTCACAGATAATGTAAGTATCTTTTCTTCAAACAACGGAGTTGAATGTGGTAAGGGGGCTATATATTCAATTAAATGCTATTCTGGAGAGCCAGCTAGTAGCACATTATGATATGAAAGCAGATACAGTGAACGACCAAACAGGAAATGGCAAGCACGCAACATTAACTTGTGTGAATTGGGAAAAGGAACCAGATACTCAATTTCAACGAAACTATATTTTATTAAATGGGAATTCGGACTATTTAAGAGTTCCTATGTCTACCTCTACGGAGTATGTATATCTTGAAATGAAACGGTTAAATGGTGATTTAACTGGGATTATTTTAGATGGTAGACCCCTCTATAACAAATCTGTATGCAACTAATTTGGATAATATTGAATTTGATGGGGTAGTCACAACCTCAAAGTCAGAAAACCTTACAACTATGATTTAATCATCAGACTTTAGTGAAATTTTAATAAAATTAACTAATACGACAAGTGCAAGAGCAGAGTTAACCCTTGGTGCAAGCTACACGAATAATCAATCAGACAGTCATTTGAATGCAGAAGTTCATGGAATAAAATTTTATGATTGAAATGAACTTATTGGAACAATTTAAGTTTAATAATGGAACTAATGACAAAGCATTACACGGAAAAGATCTTGACACCAGAGGTGAAATCTTTGATACATGGGGGCATGCATAGAATGGAGGTAATACTATGGTTTTGAATCCTAAGTTCGAAGACTTTATTGGACAAGGAATGGTGTCATTTTCTTATGACGACGGTGCAATGAACAACTATGATTTAGGAATACCATTACATGAAGAATATAATCTCCCTGCAACCTTTAACATAATTACGTCAATTGTTGATGGAACATTGGAGCAAGGGGCAAAAGCTTTTGCATTAGATTATTTTGGTATGCCTATTACAAGAGCGCAAATAATAGAAATGTCAAATTTAGGTTATGAAATAGCAGCCCATACCCATACTCACCCTATACAACATCGTCAAGGAAGATTCCTTTCTGATTATACAGCAGAAGAAGTACTTTATGAATATACTACTGCAAATGGCTTGCTAAGGAAGTGGGGTATACCACGAATTGAGGGGTTTGCTGTTCCTGGTTCCAAGTGGACTCCCACGATTGCTGATTTGGCTAAACCTCATTATAGGTATGTACGCTCATTAGGAAATCGGTCAGTTATACCATACCCACCAACTGACCCATATAACCTACCTTCTTTTTTTGTAGGTGGTACTACTTCTGTTAAAGTGATAAAAGCAAAAATTGACGAAGCAATATCTCAGAAAAAATGGTTAATAATTATGATGCACGGTTTGACAAAGCAAACGGGAAACGTGCAAGAATACCTCTATTCGACTGAAAGGTTGGAACAGATTTTTCAATACATTGCTTCTAAGCCAGAAGAACAATTATTGGCTGTAAATCAACAGGACGCATTACGTTTCATAACTAACTTGGGTGATTTTGTTGTAGATAAAATATCATTATCGTTAAGTGGTAAAACATTAAAGGCAACTGGGTTTGACGAATATAATAACCCTGTACCAACAACAAGAGGATTTAACCCTAAATGGTCTGTCGTAAATGGTGACGTTACATTAACAACAAACTCAGACGGATCTGCATCTGTGTTAGGTAAGGGGACTATCAGAGTTAAGGACGCAAACAACCGCAAGATTTATTCCAAAAGAAATGTAAATGTTGTGTCATAACCTCCTTCCCTCCGAGTGTTTATGAATGGAGAAATATATCACGTACCTTTAATAAAATTGTAAGAGTTTATTAATTAAAATTAATAAACAAAAAAAGGAAGTATTTTGCACACTGAGTTGGAAAAAGGAAAAGCCAATCGGGACTGCGACTATTAAAGTTAGAGATTCAGGCCCTACAATTGAAGAATTATATGAGGGTAGAATATGGATAGTTCTAAATGAAGAATAAGTAAGACAAGGTATATTCATTGAATTTGTAAAGACACTCAGTTTGAGTGTCTTTTTATTTTGAAAATTAATTACTCGATTACGAAAACTAATATTAAGAGTAGTGTTTTGGAATGGCTAACAAACATAAAGGTTACGTTGAAGTTGAATTGGATAAAAGAGATCTTTGAGGTACACACTGAACGCATTGGCTGAAATTGAAGACCAACTTGGTGTTCCACTTTCTGAAATGGGTAAAATGAACATGAGCATGAAAAACGTCATTGTCCTTGTATGGGCTGGGCTTATCCAAGAAGACAAAGAAATTACTCAAGAAGACGTTGGAGAAATGATCGACTTGGAGAACTTTGAAGAAGTTCAAGGAAAAATTAAAGCATTTGGAACGGTACAAGGAAAAAACGAATAATTGCTTTGGATTGGAAAGAACTGAGGAACTGGCGATTCGGATCAATGAGACTCAAACCAGACGAATTTTGTAGTTTGTCAATGACTGAGTTCATGGATATGCTTGACGCTCTTATTCATGAGGAAACAGACAGGACGACGTTCAGAATCAGAGATTCACTTGGCAAACTTCACACTTAATGAATTCAACTGCAAATTATAAGAAAAAGATACAACCAACAGATTTATATAAACCTATGGATCAACAAAAGGAAGAATTAGAGGAACTTGAAAAACCTTATGAAGAAGTTTGGTAAGTAATTGAATACGGGCGGTTACACTTCCAGCTCTTGCTGGAACCGCTGTGGTCATTGGAGCTTCATTTGATAAGCAAATGAGAAAGGTTCAAGCAGTTTCTGGAGCAACTGGAGAACAGTTTGGTAGATCAAGCTCTTGAACTTGGAGCGTCGTTGAAAAGCGTAATTAAAAGGCAATTTAATCACGCCTTTCTTTTATAAATTATTCATTCACATATTCAATATAAACATCCATCTCAGCGTTAATTTCAATTTCTCTAGGAACCTGCAAGTATAGGAGTTGCCCTCCCCAGTAAAGACTTTCAGGAACATCTAGCCAATCCTCGTTAGGTGAATCTTTAAATTGCATCAGTGGAAATTCCTTGTCAAAAGAAGTAAATTTCAATTGTTTCGTAACAGGTAATTTAACTACAAATCTATCATCGGATAACTGTATGTCCATTGGTCTAATAAACTTTGTTAATTCCATATTAAATCCATAAACTGGTGTCTGATAAAAAGCTGCTTTAATGGTATTGCCATCCGTCCTCTCCACCGCAATATTAACCGTGTTATTTATATCCCCTTGATATCCGATTTGAATGTGATCCAACTCATATTCAAAATCCCATTCTTCTACTAAATATTCATTTATAGATTCCACAGGTCGTTCACCAAGTAGAACCTCATCCAAATGATAATCATATTCGCTTTCTGGCGTTTGTATTGGTTCCTCTTCAGTGACAGGGACGAAGTAAAAAACACCAACGGAAAGCAGTAACACGATGACATATGCACCAAGCATCCAGTATCCCACTTTTGCAACATTTCTCCAATTAACCTTACTTATTATTATAATTCCAACTACAATAATGAGGAGCATTAGCACAATTGGTAGCATGGAAACGATAGTATTCATTTCCTTACCTCCAATCTACTCGAAATCAATATAGCAACTGCAAAGCAAATCACAGCAGAGCCAATAAACTTGAATAAAAATGGGAAGACATTCGTTTCCTGAAAATAATATTCTCCTATTGCCATGAAAGAACCAGGAAATATCCGTTCAAGGGCAATCAATATCCCTGCTAATACGAACGGTAAGAGCACTGGCAGCATTCGATGTAGCTGGGTAATAACGCCGAGCAAATAACCTACAGAACCGATAAGAATTAAATAACAAATCATTGCAACTATTCCTTGAAATACTTCCCCCGGTGGATAATAAAATTCTGTTCCAATTAATAGATCAATATCGATGAAGAAATATACAATCACACGCAACAAATAACCAGATAAAATAGCCGTTATTCCGCCAGCAATACTAGCAACTATGAGAAAGGTGCAATTTGAAATGTTATTACTTAATTGATTGGATACAAAGCTAAAGCTATTTTCCCTTTCAGTCTTTGTTGTCATGATAATTGCGTGAATAAATATCCAGAGAATCGTAAAAGCAATCACGTTCGTAGTCATATATGTTGTGTAATCAAGTGACAATCCATAGATAGTTGTACCACTAAATACACTTCCACCAACGGAGAGAAGCAACGCAATCACCTGTACTAAAACTAAGGAGCTAAATACACCATAATATGCCTTTATTTTGTATTGGAGCTGTTTTGCCACAACAGTGCCTAATCCCATCCTATTTAAAGACATCATCAATCCCTCCCTTTGTTTTCTTAGTCAGAAATACACATAATTCACTGGCAGATACTTTTGATACCTCAATCCCGAGCTGTCTAGCTTTATTTAGTGGTAGATTATCATTCTTCACAACAGAATAAGTCAAATCATCCCTAATCTGGCGAGTATGGATCACCTCTTGATTTGCTGAACACTGCATGACCATTTCTGTTCTTCCAGTTAACCCAACAGCATATTCCTTCAATTCATCTATCGGTAGATGAAAATACTTTCTCCCTTGATCAAGCAGTAGTACATCCTCCAGTAAATCTTCTATCTCCTCGAGATGATGGCTAGAAATAATGATCGTCCTCGGATATGCAAGATAATCTTTTAGGAGTGCACGGTAAAAATCACTTCTTACGGAGGCATCCATTCCAGTTGTTGGTTCATCAAACATCGTCAGCGCACATCGGGAGGCCAGGCCAATAATCATATTAAACGTACTCTTTTTCCCTTTAGACAAATGCATATGGACCTGTTTCGGATGAAAGGAAAAATAGTTAAAAAGACGTCTGGCAAGCTCTGCATCCCAGTTGCCATAAAACCTGCCCGCTTCATGTAAAATATCTGATAATGTTAGTCGATTGGAAAATTGCATCTGATCATCAACATAGATTGCATTGGCAGATATAAGAAGATTATTGAAGGGACGCTCAGAGAATACCCTTACCGTACCATTCGTCTCCTGCCACAGCCCAGCAAGAATCTTTAATAATGTTGTCTTGCCTGCCCCATTTCTTCCAATTAGACCTGTGATCGTATTTTCCTTAATTGTAAATGACAATTCATCTAATGCCTTAAGTCGCCATTGTTGTTTTGTTAGCCCTTCACACTCAATCACATTCACTACGCATCCCCCTCTAGATTCGTCATAATTCCTTTCAACATCTGAACCAACTCTACTTCACTAACATTCAACTGTTTCGCCTCAATCGCTGCCTCCAGAAGCAAGCCTTTAAGCGTTTGATTCTTTCGTTTATCTATAATCAGCCCTAGAGCTTCATTTGTCACAAACTTTCCAAGTCCCCGCTTATTATAGAGAATATTTTCATCTGATAAGAGATTCAATCCTTTTGCAGCTGTTGCCGGATTAATGGTAAACATTTCTGCCAGCTTGTATTGCGAATATACCTTTTCATCCTGTTTTAAGTTACCTTTCAATATTTCCGTCTCAATCCACTCCGAAATTTGTACATAAATCGGCTTAGACCCATCCGTATTAAGAATCAAGCTTGCACCTCCTCCACTCTAAGTCAGTACATTAGTCATGTAATGTAGTATATGATATGTTTTCCGAAAAATCAACTATATATTAAAAAACCTTGCAAATTTACAAGGTTTTTCGTTATCACTCTTTTATTTCAATCCAAAATCTCCTTATTACACGGCCGTCCTTATCGTGGAATGGCTCATCTTCAATCCCGCCATTATTCAAAATTACCTTTGCTGAACCGATATTATCTTCATCGCAAGTGATGAGTACTCGCTTAAGCTCTAGTTCTTTACATTTTTTCAGCGCTTTGGCCAGCATAAGTGTTGCGTAGCCCTTTCTCCGCTCCGATGGTCTAACACCGTACCCGATATGTCCACCAATATTATGTAAATAGTCGTTTAATCGATGGCGAATATTAACCATCGCAACAATACGATTCTCATCATTTATTAGAAAGTAATTTGAATTTGGCACCCAATTTTCTATGCCATGCTGACGAATCTCCAGCTCCGATAAATATTCGTCATACGTATCTTGCGCAACTAAATTAAAACTACTAGGGACCATACGCTCCGAGCCCCATTCCTTAAAATAGGCTTCATGCTCTGACTGCCACTCTTTATCTACCTTTACTAGCCTCATACAAATCCCCCCTTTTCTTTAGAAAGCTAATAAATTAAAAAGCACAATGGATTTAATAATTATAATCAATTACGCTTCAACTGAGAATACCTTTTTGGAGCTCATTGCCTTTTTTTAGTAAGAGTATACAAACTTGTCCCCCCTTGCTAAATGACCTAATAAAAACGCATATGAGTCACGTTATATCGTGCTTTTTGATGAAAGTTTATTATTGACAAACGATGCTATTCTGCGTTACTATATACCGGTAATAAGTAATACTGCATACCAGTAATACAAAATACCTGTGTTGAATATAATAAAGAGAAATATAAATGGGGGGAGCAAATTTGGAAAATATTACGGAAATGCTGAAAGGGGTGCTTGAGGGTTGTGTACTTGAAATCATCAGTCGTGGCGAAACTTACGGCTATGAAATCACGCAACGGTTGCGAGAGCTTGGCTTCACTGAGATCGTTGAAGGCACAGTTTATACGATTACAATAAGGCTTGAGAAAAACAATCTAGTAAACATCGAGAAAAAGCCATCCAATATGGGACCACCAAGAAAATTTTACACACTCAATGCAGCAGGTCAAGAGCAACTTGAAATTTTTTGGAGAAAATGGGAATTCGTTTCAAGTAAAATTAACGAACTCAAAACTATAAAAATCAAAAGGAGAGAAGTGAAATGAACATTTTTGAAAAAATTATCGGAAGTCTGGATGACAAGCGCGAATGGAAGGCGATGGAGGCACGTGCGAAGGCACTTCCAAGTGAGTACCACAACGCTTACAAAGCTATCCAAAAATATATGTGGACTGCTGGTGGTGGCCCCACCGACTGGAAGGACATCAGCCTAATCTATGGTGGTATTCTAGATCTCTTCGAGGAAGGTGCAGCAGAAGGCAAGAAAGTCACTGACCTCACGGGCGAGGACGTGGCTGCATTCTGCGACGACCTAGTGAAGGATGAGCAAACCTGGAAGGACAAATATCGCAAAAAGTTGAACGATACGATTGGTCGTGGCTAGCGGCGAAGTCCTAGTGGATTTTCTCCTAGTACCTACAAAGAAAACAAATTCAATAGATAATCTCGACTGAATAGCAGGTTACAAATGTGAATTGCCAAATTCAATATTCAGTTATATTTTTAACCTAGTAGTAAGTAATACAGATCAACAGTAGCGTTATTTAGAGATTAACACTGTTGATAATGAGATATAATTAATTTTGGCGGAACAATTTCTTAATAAAAAGGGAGAAAAAATTTATGTCTGATAACGTAAGACCAAGAAGTGTAATTTTAGATTTAGCAGTTACTCTAGATGGCTTTATTGAAGGGGAAAACGGAGAAGTTGATTGGTGCATTATGGATGCTGAGATGGAATTTAATAGTTTTTTGAATCATATTGATACTATTTTATATGGAAGGAAAAGTTACGATTTATGGGGTGAATTTGCTCCAGAAAACGATGCTAATGAGACTGAAAAAGAAATGTGGGAAATAGTTCATAGTAAAGAAAAGTATGTGTTTTCTAGAACAAAAAAAAGAACTGATAATAAAGTAACTTTCATAAATGAAAATATTATTGAAGAAGTAAATAAATTAAAGAATCAACCTGGTAAAGACATTTGGCTTTATGGTGGAACAAGTCTTATTACAACTTTTATCAATTTAGGGCTTGTTGATGAATTTAGATTATCTGTTCACCCAGTTATTCTTGGAGAAGGAAAACCTTTATTTATAGACATAAACAAGAGGATAAATCTACAAATGGTTGACACAAAAAAGTTTTCTTCTGGCGTTGTTCAACTAATATATCGTTTGAACAGGAATTAAACATATATTATATTTCAAAGATAATATTAGACTGTTGAATATTATTTGACAATGTGTCGTATGAATTTATTTTGAAAATATATTCATTCGTTAAAAGTGAAAGGAATATGCCATATGAAATCTGGAGGTAATAAGTTTCTAATTGTAAAAGCCAATGAAGTAGATTTAGATGTAAGGATGCAAATGTCTGAAATTTTGCGGAAGGCTTACACAATGGCTTGTCTTTTTTTCCAAAGATAAAAACGTTATTGCAAAGGCTTTTGCCCACATGTTTGTATTAGATCAATTTTATATAGCTATAGTAAATGATAAAGTTGCAGGAGTGGCGGCATGTATGGACGGGAAAACATCATCGGTAAGATTAAATAAATAGAGCTGAGAAAGTACTTAGGCTTCTTCAAGGGAAGCATGGCTAGAATCTTTTTAATACATGAAATAATTGTCTATACAGCAGAAGTCCTGTCGTATGATATTTCAAATGCTTCGTCTGATGAGTTAAGTCAGAAATCAAAGGAGTTGCAGGATTTCCATCAACAACTCCTGGGTTAATAATCGAATGTCCGCCAATCCAAGCATTTTGTATAATCTCGTTATTCTACGCGCATTATTTCGCATCTCCAATAATTCTTTATCAGCTGATCTATATTGCTCGCCAGCTAGCATTTTTTCTTTTGCCGATTTCAAGACATATTCACCGTCTAATACTATTTCATTTTTTTCTCGCTCTTATGAAGCCATCAATCACATCCCAAATTAACCCTACAAGAAGTAAAATTAGTATCCAAAATGTAGATTGCTCCCAGACCTTACTTATAATGTTGTATAATTCACTACCGGTAGTTAAGAAACCCGCTTCTACTAATTCCATCATGAAATTCGGATTCCAAAATTCTGGTCCACTTATCATAAATAAGATTGCTATGAGCGATATCAAATTTACAATTAGCGTATAAGTTGCTAACTTATATGTCCATTTTCCAAATACGAGCTTTAAACATTCCTTTATAATCCCGAACCCAAATATTAGTATAATAAATAATAAATACGTACCATATGTTTGTTCATTTAAAAATGGAATGACCCCAGTAAATTCATCACTGAATCGCCAAACACCAAAATATTCACTTGAAAACGCGAGAATGACGATAAATATAGCATAGAAGATAATCCCAGCAATCGCTTCTCCTCGTTTTATTTGCCGTTTTTCATCTGGTACTGGTGGCAGATCCGTTGGTCTCCATTCTGATTCTAATGAAAATCCCTTAGAATTAAAAGCTCCAGCCATCTCTGGAATCGCAAATCCAAACGTCGTCCAGCCAAATGCTGTTGGAATCCCTGTTACAATGCCAACAATCAAATCAATAAAATGGTCGAGTATTGCAACTGGATTTAGAATTACTTGGATTACGAAATGAATCCCGATAACAGAGGCTGTAATTATTAGAACAATCTTTAATACTAAAATATAGGAATCAAAAATCTCTGGGCCAATTAGATATCTTTTAGTGCCACGATACTGTTCAGCTAATTTCCTCGGACTCCCTAACTCCAGCAAAACCGCTTCAACATCGCTATCGTTAATTTCTGCGCCACCGACTCTTTCATCCAGCATATCTTCAATTAATCCCCGGAGCTCCTCTGCAATATCCTTTTGCTGTGCCTGTGGCAGCTTTTGGGTGACAGCATAAATATACCGATTAATCATTTCCATTTGAATCATCTCCTTTAGCTTCAATCACACCATTCAAGCTCTTTACAATGCTCTTCCATTCAACAACAAGTAAATCAAAGACTTCTTTCCCCGTCTCACTTAGTAAATAATATTTCCGTGGTCTCGCTTCATTCGTGTCCCATTTACTATCAAGTATTCCTTGCTTTTCCAGTCTTCTAAGCAACGGATATAACGTTCCTGGCTCAACATGTACTCCCTTATCACTAAGTAGCGTAACAAGAGAATAACCATATTGCGGCTCTGAAAGCTGACTAAGCACAGCAATCGTGATTGTTCCTCGCCGTAATTCCTGCATCAGTTTTTCTAAATGCTCATTCGCATCACTCATATGATCAACTCCTGGATTTATTATAGTGTATGACGTACACTATTGTAAAGTGCATATTAATATTATTTTATTAATAATTTTTATGTTTTATTCTGTTTACCTATATGTGGTATGATTATCACTAATTATACGAATATCGAAGCAAGGAGGAAAAGGATGCAAATATACGTTGATGCCGATGCTTGTCCAGTAAAGAATACTATTATCGAAGAAGGAGTAAGACTAGGTATTCCAGTCACATTAGTCACTAGCATTTCGCATTATTCTAATTTAGTGCAACCACTTGGTGTTGAAACGGTTTATGTTGATACAGGGGCAGAAGCTGCAGATTATCGAATTATGAAGCTTGCTAGTAAAGGAGATATCATCGTTACACAAGATTACGGACTTGCATCACTCGGACTTGCGAAAGGATGCACCGTCCTCCATCATAAAGGGTTTACCTATACAAACGACAATATTGACCAGCTTTTACAAACTCGATACTTAAGTGCTATGGCAAGAAAAAGCGGTAAACGGACGAAAGGTCCAAAGCCTTTTACAGATGAAGATCGCATGAAGTTTCGTGACTTGTTTTTGGAGACGATATCGGGATTTGAAAAAGCTTAGGAAACTCAGCAATCTACTGTAAAAATTAGAAAACAGCTGCTGAAGGGAATTCGGAACATGGATTGTGGAATTATTTCTTATGGAGAAGCTATGGTAGATTATATTGCAAAAGACACTGCCAATAGCCAGTATGAAACATTTATTGGCGGCACAACGCTTAATGCAGCGGTCGGTGCATGCCGACTTGGTACGCCCGTATATTATCTTTGTAAATTAGGAAGGGATAGCGTAAGTCAGTTCATCAAAACAACATTAGGAGATGAAAAAGTAAATTTAGACTTTAGTGCAGAATCAGATGACAAGAAAATTTGCGGCGTATATGTCCATGTAAATGAAGAAGGAGAACGCTATTTCCATTCTTATGTGAACGATACGCCAGATGAGCAGCTTGTAGCTTCTGAATTAAATGAAATAGCCTTTAGAAATTCATCTATATTTTACTTTGGATCTGTGACATTGTTTCATCCAATTGCATATGAGACAACGCTGAAAGCAATTGAATTGGCCGAAAAACATAAAGTGCTCATTGCTTTTGATGCGAATATTCGAATAAAAAGATGGGAAAGTGAAGAAGCGTGTAGAATGACAATCAAAGAGATTTTGCCAAGAATTGATATTCTAAAATTAACGGTGGAAGAATTATTATTTTTGATGCGGACGCCTATTGTTGAGGAAGGAATTGAAAAGCTAGCTTCCTTTCATATTCCATTTATATGGATAACACTAGGAGGTAACGGCGCATTGTCCATTCATCAGGATAAGGTCATTCATGTAGAAGGAGAAAAGGTAAAGGTAGTTGATACTACTGGAGCAGGTGATGCTTTTATGGCAGGATTACTTCATTGTATTCATACACGAGGATTACCAAAGAGCGAGCAGACGCTCATTGATTATACACAGTATGGAAATAAGCTTGGCGCAATGGCCGTAACAAAGCAAGGGGCGTTGACGGCTTTTCAGAAAAGAAATAATTGATGACATTAAAAAGGAATGCTTAACGAAGGTGGTTACCCCTAAAAGTTAGAGTTTTTATTATGCAGCTGATTGGCTGGATTGAGTTCGGTATTCGACTGGACTCAATCCAGCCAATTT
>NZ_PIOC01000035.1 GCF_003369575.1 Oceanobacillus arenosus
TAAAAACTAAATAAGAGTAATGGTAACGACAATCAAATAAGAATTTAGTTAAGTCCTCGATCGATTAGTATCCGTAAGCTCCACGTGTTGCCACGCTTCCACACCGAACCTATCAACCTCATCGTCTCTGAGGGATCTTACTCACTCGAAGTGATGGGAAGTCTCATCTTGAGGGGGGCTTCATGCTTAGATGCTTTCAGCACTTATCCTTTCCACACGTAGCTACCCAGCGATGCTCCTGGCGGAACAACTGGTACACCAGCGGTGTGTCCATCCCGGTCCTCTCGTACTAAGGACAGCTCCTCTCAAACTTCCAACGCCCACGACGGATAGGGACCGAACTGTCTCACGACGTTCTGAACCCAGCTCGCGTACCGCTTTAATGGGCGAACAGCCCAACCCTTGGGACCGACTACAGCCCCAGGATGCGATGAGCCGACATCGAGGTGCCAAACCTCCCCGTCGATGTGAACTCTTGGGGGAGATAAGCCTGTTATCCCCGGGGTAGCTTTTATCCGTTGAGCGATGGCCCTTCCATGCGGAACCACCGGATCACTAAGCCCGACTTTCGTCCCTGCTCGACTTGTAGGTCTCGCAGTCAAGCTCCCTTCTGCCTTTACACTCTACGAATGATTTCCAACCATTCTGAGGGAACCTTTGGGCGCCTCCGTTACTCTTTGGGAGGCGACCGCCCCAGTCAAACTACCCGCCTGACACTGTCTCCGAACCGGATCACGGTCCTGGGTTAGAAGGTTCATACAACTAGGGTGGTATCCCACGGGCGCCTCCACGTAAGCTAGCGCTCACGCTTCAACGGCTCCCACCTATCCTGTACAAGCTGCACAAACATTCAATATCAGGCTATAGTAAAGCTCCACGGGGTCTTTCCGTCCTGTCGCGGGTAATGCGCATCTTCACGCATAGTATAATTTCACCGGGTCTCTCGTTGAGACAGTGCCCAAGTCGTTGCACCTTTCGTGCGGGTCGGAACTTACCCGACAAGGAATTTCGCTACCTTAGGACCGTTATAGTTACGGCCGCCGTTTACTGGGGCTTCGGTTCTATGCTTCGCACCAAAGTGCTAACATTTCCCCTTAACCTTCCAGCACCGGGCAGGTGTCAGCCCCTATACTTCGCCTTTCGGCTTCGCAGAGACCTGTGTTTTTGCTAAACAGTCGCTTGGGCCTATTCACTGCGGCTCCATGTTAATGAAGCACCCCTTCTCCCGAAGTTACGGGGTCATTTTGCCGAGTTCCTTAACGAGAGTTCTCCCGCTCACCTTAGGATTCTCTCCTCGCCTACCTGTGTTGGTTTGCGGTACGGGCACCTATGATCTAACTAGAGGCTTTTCTTGGCAGTGTGAAATCAGGAACTTCGGTACTAATTTCCCTCCCCATCACAGCTTGAAATTGTTGAACGGATTTGCCTATCCAACTTTCTCACTGCTTGGGCGCACACATCCATCGGTGCGCATTCCTTATCCTACTGCGTCCCCCCATCGCTCAAACAATCATGAGGTGGTACAGGAATATCAACCTGTTGTCCATCGCCTACGCCTTTCGGCCTCGGCTTAGGTCCCGACTAACCCTGAGAGGACGAGCCTTCCTCAGGAAACCTTAGGCTTTCGGTGAAAGAGATTCTCACTCTTTTTTCGCTACTCATACCGGCATTCTCACTTCTAAGCGCTCCACCAGTCCTCACGGTCTGACTTCACTGCACTTAGAACGCTCTCCTACCATTGTTCGAAGAACAATCCGCAGCTTCGGTGATACGTTTAGCCCCGGTACATTTTCGGCGCAGAGTCACTCGACCAGTGAGCTATTACGCACTCTTTAAATGGTGGCTGCTTCTGAGCCAACATCCTGGTTGTCTGGGCAACTCCACATCCTTTTCCACTTAACGTATACTTTGGGACCTTAGCTGGCGGTCTGGGCTGTTTCCCTTTCGACTATGAACCTTATCACCCATAGTCTGACTCCCAAGCTGAAGTAATTGGCATTCGGAGTTTGACTGAATTCGGTAACCCGGTGAGGGCCCCTAGTTCAATCAGTGCTCTACCTCCAATACTCATTGCTTGAGGCTAGCCCTAAAGCTATTTCGGAGAGAACCAGCTATCTCCGTGTTCGATTGGCATTTCACCCCTACCCACACCTCATCCCCGCATTTTTCAACATACGTGGGTTCGGGCCTCCAGTCAGTGTTACCTGACCTTCACCCTGGACATGGGTAGATCACACGGTTTCGGGTCTACGACCGCATACTAATTCGCCCTATTCAGACTCGCTTTCGCTGCGGCTCCGTGTCTTCCACTTAACCTTGCATACGATCGTAACTCGCCGGTCCATTCTACAAAAGGTACGCCGTCACCCATTAACGGGCTTCGACTACTTGTAGGCACACGGTTTCAGGTACTATTTCACTCCCCTTCCGGGGTGCTTTTCACCTTTCCCTCACGGTACTGGTTCACTATCGGTCACTAGGTAGTATTTAGCCTTGGGAGATGGTCCTCCCGGATTCCGACGGAATTTCTCGTGTTCCGCCGTACTCAGGATACACTCCGGAGAGAATTCCTTTTCGACTACAGGGCTGTTACCCGCTATGGCTGACCTTTCCAGATCGATTCGTCTAAAGAATTCCTTTGTAACTCCAATGGAGTGTCCTACAACCCCAGAAAGCAAGCTTTCTGGTTTGGGCTAATTCCGTTTCGCTCGCCGCTACTCAGGAAATCGCATTTGCTTTCTCTTCCTCCGGGTACTGAGATGTTTCAGTTCCCCGGGTCTGCCTCCATTATCCTATGTATTCAGATAATGGTACTGTCCCATTACGAACAGCGGGTTCCCCCATTCGGAAATCCTCGGATCAAAGTTTACGTACAACTCCCCGAGGCATATCGGTGTTAGTCCCGTCCTTCATCGGCTCCTAGTGCCAAGGCATCCACCGTGCGCCCTTATTCACTTAACTAAGTTAGTAAATAA
>NZ_PIOC01000005.1 GCF_003369575.1 Oceanobacillus arenosus
CTGCCTGGGACGTCGTCAAGTTAGAACTGGTAAGAAAGAGTGAAACGGGAAACACTGTTAAACGTTGATTTTAAAGCGTTTGGCAGTGTTTTTTATTTTGGTCGGTTGTAATGAATTTGAACACTTTTTCAAACCATTTTACACATTTTTTACACATACATCTTTTCAAATACGTTTGTAGTCATTTCTTCATCACGTTGCCTTAACTCTTTCAAGACATGCGAATAAGTATTCATTGTAGTTTCAATATCGCCATGACCTAACCGTTCCGATACATAATATGGTGTAGCTCCTTCATATAATAAAACACTTGCGTGAGTGTGTCTTAATCCGTGTACTGTAATGGTATCTATTTTTAATTCATCCAACATTCCTTTTAAAACTTTATTTACCACATTATTAGTTATAACTTTATATTTTGAGTGGGGGCTATAAAACACAAGCCTGTGTATATTATCTGGAGTAGTGTCAAATAATTTACTGAATTTTTTCATTGTCTTTGGATCCATTTTAATAACACGGATTGATTGTTCGTTTTTAGTTGGCCCAAATCCTTCATGCATCTTATTGGTATATCCCCAAGTTTTTGTAATGCTTATTGTATTATTAAAAAAGTTAAAGTCTTTCCTGGTCAATCCCACCATTTCAGCAAATCTCATTCCGGATGTGAGGGCGAGTAATAATAAGTAATATGTTGGTGTACGATCTAATCGTTCTGTCGTTAATTTTAGTAGCTGTTTGCTTTCGGCGTATTCCAAGTACTTGTCCTGTGCTTTTTTTCCTGGCTTACCAGTTATAACCGCACCTCGTGTAAAATCTACTCTTATTAATCCTTCATCAATACTGTCCTTTACACAAGCTCTGATATGAGTGTTTAATTTCCTTGTTGTATCTTTTGCGTGGCTTAGTCCATATTCGTTTAAAAAAGCTTGATAGGATTGTTTATTAATATTTTGAATGGGAATACCGCCTAGTTTATCTTTAACCGTTTCTAACGTATTTTTATAGCGTTCCATGGTATTCAATCCGATGTCACCTTTATATAGTTTCAGCCAGTTTTCAAAATACTCATCAAAGGGTTGTGGCTTTAAATTAGGAACAACACCTTTTCGTAATTCAGCTTCCACTTCAGCTGCAGCCACCTGAGCTTCTTTTTTAGTCTTAAACCCACCTTTACGTAAAGGCTTTGGTTTTGCACTGACAACGTATTGCCAGGTCTTACCTCTTTTTGTAAAACTAGCCATATATAATTACCTCCTAAATATTTTTATTAAAATGTAGAACAACCGTTCTATTTATGTTATACTACGATTAAATAATTTTCAAATAAATTGTTACTATTTTACCAATTTATGTTTATGGTACCGATAAAGAGGTAATTGAATTATAATATAATTAAGCTGTTCGGCTGAATTATGTCGGTGAGTAGATGTTAATCTACTCGTTATTACCTACTTCAATCCATTCGTAAAGATCTTCCACGTGACATTTTAAAATGAATGCGATATTTCCAGCAACTTCAATTGACATCTTTTGCCTATTCCTTACATATTTATTGATTTGCTGAACGGTTATCCCCATTCTATTCGCTAATTCTTGTTGAGTCATATGTGCATCTTTCAAACGGTTTTGAAGCAGGCATCTACCGACTTTTAAAGCCAGAACAGACACCCTCTCTATTTAATTTTTTAATTATTCATAAAAAAAAGGCGGCGATGATATGACAGATGAAATTATACAACTGTTCGTTAAATATGTTGAAACTCTAAGCTGTGGTACTTCAACTAGCTCAGATAAAAAAGATTAATCTCTATTGGTTTTATCGTAATAATCAACTGTAAATCTAATGCTTTCAATAAACTTTTCCCTTTCAGCATCATCCATGGAAAGGGTTTTTTCTATTAACTTTTGAAAGAATCTCATATCTTTAGCTTCTAAATTTTCTTTTCTCAAATCTTTAATTTTGTCTAAATAATCTACACCATCATTTTCTATAGGTGGAAAAAAATCATCGGCTTTAACTTCTAAAATATCTGCAATAATAAATAGAGTATCTGAATCTGGTGAAATAGTTCCTCTTTCATATGCAGAAATAGTATTATTTTTGACTCCCAATTTATTACCCAACTCTTCTTGAGTTACTTTTTTCTTGTTTCTATATTCTTTTATTTTCCCTCCTATATATAGTCTTAATTCCTTTTCACTCATCATCTACTTATTCTCCCTTTCTTCTTTATTATAATTACAATCATAGTTCTCTATTTATAATGCAATGTCAATAGAAAATGCAATAAATAAATACATTTTTGCATTTTTAATGCATTTTCTATTGACATTGCATCAATAATGCATTATTCTTGGTTTATCGACAAATTGAAAGGAGGTTCGACAAAATATGCAATGGCTTTTAATTCGTCTACGTAAGGAAAAGGAACTAACACAAAAGCAGATGGCGAGGAAGATGAATCTAAATATAACAACCTATGTAAACAAAGAAAATGGAAAATCTCCATTTAAGTCGGATGAAATGTTTTTCTTGCGAGACTTCTTTGGAAAACCGATAGAAGAAATTTTTTTACCTACAAACTGCATTAATAATGCAATTACAGAAAAGAGTGATGATAATGCAGCAATTAACCGTTAACGTTTCAATTCCAATTCCTGACGATAAGGTCATTATCTCTAAAGTTGAACTAGAAGAATTAAAGCAAGAGCAATTGATTGGTGTCTATTGGAACATGAAAGATTTGCAAAAAAGAATCAACAAGAGTGATCGCTGGATTAAAGATAACATTCTGTATCTACCAAAGTTTAAAAGAATACTAGATACAGAGAATGGTGGATTTGTTTATTACCCAAAAAATCAAGGGCAAACTTGGAGCTTCCAGGCGAATAGAATGGCAGAGTTCTTGGATAAAAACTTCAGTCGGATATTTCAATAGAAGGGAGCAGAACAGAATGACTGACTTGTCAATGTTCTTAGATGCTGATCAAGAGGAAGCTGAAAAGTTATTAGATGCTTGTAAGTATAATCTGTCGAATGCAAAAGCGCTGATAAAGCAAGGGGAATTTTTAAAAGCTTCTATTTACCATCGTAATGTTGCAAATTATCAAGAGCAATTGCAGCAATTAAAAAACAGCAAAAATCAAGTTGATCTAGCGTTAGAACAGATTCGTGGTAAGTATGAGCAAGATGAACTGTTAAGACGTTTGGGTGCGATTCAGTGAATAAGTTAGATTATGTCGATTGGTTTTATCTAGTCGCTTTTGGACTTACATTAGCTTTTATATATTACGGTTTGGTAACTGCCTAAAAGGAGGTGAGAAATAAGTGTACGTAATAGCGGTTGCTGAAGATGGTCATATCTACTGGATGCACGGCAAGATTTATACTAGCCCAGGAATTGCCCATCGATCATTATTAACTTTACTCAAAAACGATTCAACGCCAAAAGATGCGAGATTGTATGAAGTAACAAGTTGGGCACTTAAAGATATTGACGAATAAAAAAGACCACTTTGCAGAGTGGCCCGTTAGGAATGTATGTATTAACAGTATATCACGAGAGGGGAAATTTGAAAAATGGCACAAAAAAATATTGATCTACCATTATCAAATCTAGCAAATGGCGCTATTCAAGAAAAGCTAGATTACGAGCTAAAGAAAGTATTTGACAATATTCATGATAAAAACACGAAAGCACAGGACAAGCGTGCTATCACAATAAAGTTGGAATTTAAACCAGATGAAAACCGTCAAACGGTATCCGTTACGAGTGATTTTACCACTAAGTTAGCAAACGTAGAAGGTGTAACCACAACTGTTCTTACTGGAAGGGATTTGAACACTGGAAGCATTGCAGCGAAGGAACTTAAATCTAATGTTCCTGGTCAAACATACTTCGATGATGATTCAACACAAAAAACAGATGTAGGCGAGCCAATCGATGTGGTGGAACAAGAAATGCAAAGAAAAAATGTTATTAATCTACAAAAAGGGAGAGGTTGATTTAAATGTTAAAAGAAGCCATTAAGTATATTACGCAATTGGGAATTACTCCGAAGGATAGAATTGTCGAAGCAAGGGATGCACATGGACAACCTCGGACATTAGTTATAGATAACGAAGGGAATTTCGGTGAAGTTAGACCAATAATTGATCGTGCTAAACAAGTATTAGAAATTAATACGTTAACTGGATTGGTGAACTATATTCATGCCAATTTAGAACGAATTGATTGTAACTTTTTCTTGCAAGTGAATGATGAAAAAACTGTTTCCTTAAAAGGAACTCTTGAATCTGATGGTGGACGTGAAAATTTAGTAGTTGCCAATGCAATTACTCCAAGCTTTTCATATGGACGTTTCCATGATGCAGAAGAACTTATCATTGCTTTTCAATCTAAATTTACCAAGACAGAAGATCGCGATTTGCTATTAAAAGTAATAGGTAATGTGAAGGAAGAAAACGTACGTAAAACAGGAGATACCGGAATATCTCAAGCAGTAACAATCAAGACTGGCATCGCTTCAGCTGATGATGTCCTAGTCCCAAATCCTGTCACATTAGCACCTTATCGCACATTCCTAGAAGTAGATCAACCAGCAAGTGATTTCATTTTCCGAATGAAGGATGGTCCAACTGGGGCAATCTTTGAAGCTGATGGTGGAGCTTGGAGAAATGAAGCAATTGAAAATGTACGTGATTATTTAGTTGCAGAGTTAGAAACAGAAATTGAAGCTGGAAGAATTACCATAATTGCTTAGGGGGATTCAGTAATGATTAAAATTAACAAGCTTGAAATAGAAAATGTGAAGCGCGTCAAAGCAGTAAAAATTGAGCCTACTGCAAATGGACTGACTGTAATCGGTGGTGGTAATGGTCAAGGGAAAACAAGCACATTAGATGCTATCGCTTGGGCATTAGGAGGTAACAAGTATAAACCCAGCCAGGCAACTCGTGATGGCAGTGTCGTGCCACCTTATATAAACATTAAACTTTCAAATGGCTTAGTTGTTGAACGTAAAGGTAAGAATAGCGAGTTAAAAGTTATTGATCCGAACGGAGAAAAGGCAGGGCAGCAATTATTAAATAGTTTCGTTGAAGAATTTGCCATCGATTTACCTAAGTTTATGAATTCAACTAGTAAAGAAAAAGCTAACATTTTACTTCGTATTATTGGGGTAGGGGACAAGCTTCATGAATTGGAAACGAAGGAGCAAGATGTTTACAATCAACGTCGCACGATTGGTCAGATTGCAGACCAAAAAGCGAAATATGCAAAAGAACAGGCTTACTTCCCAGATGCACCAAAAGAGCCTATATCTGCATCGGATTTGATTAATCAGCAACAGGCTATTCTTGCTAAGAATGGTGAGAATCAACGCAAGCGTCAACAGCTTACACAAATTCAAGCGCTCTATGCTAGTCAAGGACAGGAAATTCAAAGACTTGAAGCACAGCTTAATCAAGCAAAGACTGCATATGCGAAAACAGGCGAGGATTTAGCAATTGCTCAGAAAGATACGCTTGATTTAATGGATGAATCAACGGACGCACTAGAAGCTAATATCCAGCAGATTGACGAGATTAATAGAAAAGTCCGTGCCAATCTCGATAAGGATAAAGCTGAAACAGATGCTCATGATTATAGAGCACAATATGACAAGTTAACAACAGCAATTGAAGATACGCGTAAACAGAAGAATGAATTACTTGATAATGCGGATTTACCATTAGAAGGATTATCCGTTGCAGATGGAGATTTAATTTTCAACGGTCAAAAATGGGACAACATGTCTGGTGCAGATCAATTAAAAGTTTCTACTGCTATTGTCCGTAAATTGAAGCCAGACTGTGGATTTATCCTACTAGACAAATTGGAACAAATGGATTTAGAAACATTAGAAGAGTTTGGGAGATGGTTAGAGCAAGAAGGATTACAGGCTATTGCTACTCGTGTAAGTACAGGCGAAGAATGCTCAATTATTATCGAAGATGGCTATGTTGCCGGACAGGAGCAAGTACATGTATCTGTACAACAAGCACCACAGCAACTACAACAAACTCCTGAAACAAAAACATGGAAAGCTGGTGAATTTTAATGAATATCACGAAAGGTAAAGTTGCTAAAGCTCAAAAGGTTATTTTGTACGGACCAGAAGGAATTGGTAAATCGTCATTTGCTGCACAATTTCCGGAACCACTTTTTATAGATACAGAAGGTAGTACAGGGAATATGGACGTTGCAAGACTTGATAAGCCCACTAGCTGGACGTTTTTACATCAACAGATTGATTTCGTAAAACAAAATCGTCCTTGCAAAACTCTTGTTATTGACACGATTGATTGGGCAGAGAGATTGGCTATTGATTTCGTGACTAGCAGAGCTAACAAAGATAGTATCACAAGCTTTGGATACGGAGAGGGATTCATTCAACTAGAAGAGGAATTCGGCAAATTTTTAAATAGATTATCTGATTTAGTTGAAATAGGAATAAATGTGGTTTTAACTGCTCATGCAAAAATTACGAAATTTGAGCAACCGGACGAGATGGGGGCTTATGATCGATGGGAATTAAAACTAGGTAATAAAACAACAGCTAAAACTGCAGCTTTAACAAAAGAATGGGGAGATATGGTCCTATTCATGAATTATAAAACGTTCAGCGTTTCTACTGATGACAAAGGTAAAAAGCATAAGGGTCAAGGTGGCGTGCGTACAATCTACTCTAATCATCATCCGGCTTGGGATGCGAAGAATCGTCACAGCTTACCAGATGAATTCCCAATGGATTATGCAAATATCGCTCATATTTTTAATGAACCAGCTCTTAATAATGTTCAGGAAACATGGTCAACACAACAGCCTACACAAAATTCAGTACAACAAGCACCACAGCAACAAGATCAATCTTTAATAGATTTCAACAAGTTAAAGCAAGATATGCAAAATAAAAAGCAGGCACAAGTACAACAGCCGGAACCGGCAGCGCAACAAGCACCGGCACCTGTAGAAAGTAATGTTCAATTAAATCCTGCAATACCACAGTCTTTGAGAGATTTAATGATTCCGAACAATGTCACGGAAACGGAAATTCAAGCCGTTGTTAGTCAAAAGGGATACTACCCACAGGATACCCCTATCACAAATTATGATCCAAGCTTTATCGATGGTGTATTAGTGGGGGCATGGCAACAAGTTTACGGCATGATTGAAGATTTCAGAAAGAGTCTACCTTTCTAATAATCTTAATATAACTATACGCATCAATTGGACAAGTTAGAACAAACAATTAGGAGGAATAATGATGAGTCAAGACATAGAACGCGAATTAGGTTGGGATGATGAAATAGAAAAGGAAGGTGGCGGTTTTATACTGCTACCTCCTGGCGATTACAATTTCACAGTAGCAAAATTTGAACGTGGTCGATTTGCAGGGAGCGCTAAAATGCCAGCTTGTAATCAGGCAAAATTGGAATTGACAATTCATAGCCAAGAACATGGTGATGTAACTGTATTCCACAACTTAATGTTGCACACCAAAACAGAAGGTTTCTTATCAAACTTCTTTACTGGAATTGGACAGAAGAAACCAGGGGAAAAGTTACGTATGAACTGGAATTTAGTAACCGGAGCAAAGGGTAGATGTAAGATCGTTGAAAATAAGTATATTTCCAACGGTGAAGAACGAGTAAACAATCAGGTAGATACATTTTATCCATATGAGGATTATTTGAAACTAGCTGGTGGTAATCAGCAACAATCACCACAAGGGTATCAACAACCAGCACCACAACAGACACAACAATATCAAGCGCCATTTCCAACGCAACAACCGCAACAACCGCAACAACAAGGCGGATTCACACCAGGGCAATTTTAGGAGGTAACTATGAAACTTAGAGACTATCAACAGTTAGCGAGAGAATCAATCCAGCAACAATGGGACGAGGGCGTTAAAAAAACGCTCCTTGTTCTACCAACAGGCACAGGAAAAACAATCGTATTTTCAAAAGTTATTGAAGATAGAGTGAAAAAGGGCGAGCGTGTTCTCGTCCTTGCCCATCGGGGTGAATTGCTAGATCAAGCAGCAGATAAATTGGAAAAGTCAACAGGGTTAAAAACTGCAACGGAAAAAGCTGAACAAACTTCAATCGGTAGTTGGTATCGGGTTGTGGTAGGTAGTGTTCAAACGCTTCAACGCGAAAAGCGATTAGAAAAATTCAAAAAGGATTTCTTCGATACAATCATTATCGACGAAGCCCACCATTGCATATCGGATGGATATCAGCGTGTTTTAAATTACTTTGATGCAAAGGTATTAGGAGTAACAGCTACACCAGACAGAGGTGATATGCGTAATCTTGGTTCATACTTTGAAAGCCTTGCATTCGAATATACGTTGCCTAAAGCAATAAAGGAAGGTTATCTA
Organism: Oceanobacillus arenosus; assembly: GCF_003369575.1. Classification (GTDB taxonomy): domain Bacteria; phylum Bacillota; class Bacilli; order Bacillales; family Amphibacillaceae; genus Oceanobacillus; species Oceanobacillus arenosus. The sequence continues at coordinate 8,437 of NZ_PIOC01000005.1, forward strand.
GCACCAATTAAAGCATTGACAATTCCACTAAAGCTAGACCTTTCAGCAGTTGGCCAACAAGCGGGCGATTTTAAAACAAGTGATTTAGGTAGTGCATTGGATCCATACCTTGAATCCATTGCAGATGAAATGTGGAAGGTAGCCAAAGATAGAAAGATTGTAGTTTTCCTTCCATTAGTTAAGACAAGTCAAAAGTTTACGGAAATCTTAAATCAAAAGGGATTTAGGGCTGCAGAGGTAAATGGAGAATCCAAAGACCGAGCAGAGATATTGGAAGATTTCGAGAATGATAAATACAACGTACTTTGTAACTCCATGCTTCTCACAGAAGGTTGGGATTGTCCATCGGTAGATTGTGTGGTCGTATTACGTCCGACAAAAGTACGTTCACTTTATAGCCAAATGATTGGGCGCGGTACCCGACTGTTTGAAGGTAAAACTGAATTATTGTTATTAGACTTCTTATGGCATACAGAACGTCATGAACTTTGCCATCCAGCGCATTTAATTGCAGAGAACGATGAAGTAGCCCAAGCGATGACTAAGAAAATTGAGGAAGCTGGGATACCACTTGATTTGGAAGTTGTCGAACAATCAGCCACAGAGGATGTAGTAGCACAACGTGAGGAAGCTTTAGCTCAACTACTAGCCGATATGAAAAAGCGCAAACGTAAGCTAGTGGATCCGTTGCAATTTGAAATGAGTATCCAAGCTGAAGACCTTTCAAGCTATGTTCCATCATTCGGCTGGGAAATGGGACCACCTAGCGAGAAACAGGTCAAGACGTTAGAAAAACAGGGGATCATGCCAGATGAAATCGATAACGCTGGGAAAGCTACCAAACTATTAGAACGATTGGATAGAAGACGTATGGAAGGATTAACAACACCGAAGCAAATTCGCTTTTTAGAACAACGTGGTTTTGAGCATGTGGGTAAATGGCCATTCGATAACGCCAAAAAAATGATTGATCGTATTGCTGCTAATGGTTGGAGAATTCCTCAAGGTGTGAATCCGAAAGAATATAGCGGGGAGTGATTTTGTTGAAAACCACAGATGCACATGCAGAATATAAAAAGGCATACGTCATCGAACAACTAGAAGAACTACGATGCTATGACAATGACGGACTGGAATACAAGGAATTAGTAAGGAAATTAGCAGTAGCTAGGGCTTTGAATGTGGAAGTAGGTAATCCAGAAAGTAGTTGGTTCTAGTGCATCCTATTGAGTACGACAACGAGGGAAGGATAAACTATAACCCGGATTTTCACTTTGCTCATGGCAAGCTATGGACCGAAGAAGAATTGGAGTATCTTTGTAAATTTATCGATTACGATGGTGCACGAGCTATGCAATATTCTTTGGGTAAAACCGAAAAGACGATACGTGCAAAAACAAATGATCTACGAAAAAACGGCAAGTTTTGGTATTACAAGAATTTGAATCGGCATTGGTGAGGATTTTAAACAACTCCAATATAGGAGGTTATCCCGTGAAACATAGAGCAGGATATTATTTATTGTTCAGACGTGAAGGTGAGCATAAGGTGTGGGTTTATGAAAAGCTACAAAAGCATGAGATTAAGGCACGGTTGAGAAAAGGATGGAGGGTTTGGAATGAGTGAACGGTTGGAAGAAATAAAAAGAGGTTTATCTCATGATATTGGAATAGGCAATGAATTTCCAATAAGTCTATCTTTCAGGGATTTTAAATGGCTTATCCAACAAGCAGAACGTGTGGAGGAATTGGAAAAAGAGAAAAATGAATTAGCTGATTTAAATCAAATGTTAGTTGATTTAAATGGAGTAATGCCGAATGAACCTGATCTTTATATCCAATTAAAAAAGCAAAACCAACGCTATAGACAGGCTTTAGAAAGCATAAGAAAAGGCGGTCCTATGAACTTCCCAGAAATAGCACGCAAAGTGCTGGAAGGAGAAAACAAATGAATAAAAAACATCTTAGTCGTTCTATTGATTCTTTCGCAGATGTTGCTACAAGTCAGGAAGAAAAAGGCATAGTTAAATATGGAAAGCCTCTTGATCCACTTGATAAATATGATTGGCTACAGATGGCAAAGGAAGAGCTTGTAGACGGTTTTAAATATTTAGAAGCCGAACATGTGAAACGGCAGCAAATCGTTATAAGGATTCGGAAGCTCGTTGTTTTAATGCATCATCAATTTGCAAAGGCTGAAATTAACGCTCTCTTAGATGAATTGGAAGGAACAAATTATGGAAAATAAAATGGACTTGCTATCTTTACTAGAATATGTGGATCCTTCCTATCTTGATTACCAGGAATGGCTAAACGTAGGGATGGCATTAAAGCAAGAAGGATATACAGCTTCAGATTGGGAAGATTGGAGCCGTCGGGATGGTCAACGTTACCATCCTGGCGAATGTTTCAAGAAATGGACAACCTTTGAGGGTAGTGGCATTACAGGAGCAACCATCACACAGATGGCGAAGGATAACGGTTGGGAGCCACGTATCCAAAGGGATGACAGAGAACTTGATTGGAACGATGAAATAGCTGCTGGAAACGATGATTATGTTGTTATCGATAAGAACTGGATTGAAGGTATGGAAATTAGCGAGCCAACTAATTGGAATCCAGTTGCAGAGCTTACGAGATATTTAGAAACATTATTCGATTCAACTGAAAACGTGGGATACGTGACTGAGACGTATACGATTGTTGATGATAAAACAGGCGAAATCGTCCATAAACCGACAAAGGGAGCTTGGGACAGGACAGCTGGGCAATTGATTGAGCAATTAAATCAATGTAACGGTGATATTGGGGCAGTATTTGGTGATTACAAACCAGAAGCTGGGGCATGGATTCGTTTCAATCCATTAGATGGTAAAGGTATTAAAAACGATAATGTAACCGAATTTCGTTATGCCTTAGTTGAATCAGACAATATGGATCTAGAAAAGCAGAATGCCATTTTACGAGAACTGGAATTACCGATAGCTGCACTTGTTTATAGTGGAAAAAGAAGTATCCATGCCATTGTAAAAGTGGATGCAGATAACTATGACGAATATCGAAAACGTGTCGATTATTTATATAACGTTTGTAAAAAGAATGGATTAAATATCGATAAGCAAAATAGAAATCCTTCTCGTTTATCCAGGATGCCAGGTATTGAAAGAAATGGCAAGAAACAGTTCATAATCGATACAAACATTGGAAAGCCGAACTGGGAAGAATGGCATGAGTGGATTGAGGGCGTGAATGATGATCTACCGGATCCCGAAAGCTTAACTGATTACTGGGACCATATGCCAGAACTAGCACCACCATTAATTGAAGGAGTTTTAAGGCAGGGTCATAAATTGTTAATGGCCGGTCCATCTAAAGCTGGTAAATCATTCGCTTTAATTGGATTATCCATAGCTATAGCAGAAGCTAAGAAATGGCTTGGTTGGCAATGCACACAGGGAAAAGTCCTGTACGTAAACTTAGAACTTGATAGGGCTAGTGCTTTGCATCGTTTTAAAGATGTATACAGCGCTTTAGGATTGCAGCCAAATAACATTGACAATATCGACATATGGAACCTTAGAGGTAAAACCGTTCCGATGGACAAGCTTGCTCCTAAATTAATCAGAAGAGCACAGAAAAAGAATTACATTGCTGTCATCATTGACCCTATTTATAAAGTGCTTACTGGCGATGAAAACAGCGCTGATCAGATGGCTCACTTCACCAATCAATTCGATAAGATTGCTACTGAATTGGGTTCAAGCGTTATCTATTGTCACCATCACTCTAAAGGTACACAAGGTGGTAAGAAGTCGATGGATAGAGCTTCTGGTTCGGGAGTGTTCGCACGTGACCCGGATGCTTTGATTGACTTAGTGGAACTAGAGCTTACGGAAGATTTAATTAAGCAGCAAGAAGGTAATGCTGCAGCTACTATATACGCAAATGCGATAAAACAAGCTAACTTCAACTACTTTGATGAGCATGTAGGATTAGATGACCAACAGAGTGTATCTCAGATGAATACACATGCTAAAAACATCTTAGATGCTAACACCTTAGCACATGTAGAGTCAGAGATTAATAAGGCAGTAGATAGCATTCGTAATCGTTCAGCATGGCGTGTAGAGGGCACATTACGTGAATACGCTAAGTTTCCACCAGTGAATATGTGGTTCGAGTATCCAATTCATAAAATTGATGATATAGGAATCTTAAAAGATATTGATCCAGAAGGCGATTCACCACCATGGAAAAAGAATTTCACCAAGAAAAAGAGTCCTGAAGATAGGAAGCAAGAACAGAAGGAATCTTTAGAAATGGCATACGAATCTTGCACAATTGATGAGGTTGTTACCCTGGATGCATTAGCCGATTTTATGGGAGTAACAGAAAAAACGGTTAGAAATCGAATCAAATCACATGGTGGTTTTTGGATTAATAACGGTGAAGTTGGAAGAATCCCAGATAAAAAAGGAAAGGAAAAAGTCGAGTAATTTTCCTTTCTTTCAAATAGTGAAATTGGGAAAAATATCGAGAATTTCCTTTCTTCATTTAGGGAAAAAGTCGAAGGTTTTCCCTTCCTTTCAAAAAGGGAAAAAGTCGATACTTTCTCGAGAATTTCAGAGGGAAGGGAAAACCCTATTATAAATAATAACAATTTCCTTTCCCTCCCTGTCGGTCATAGAGAAAAAAGTGGTGGGCTTAAGCTACGCCCGCCACACACTTTTCTCTTTTCCATGACAATGCAAAATTTCAAAAAAATAAAACGAAACGATTACGATTTATAGAAAGGAGAAATTTAAAATTGAAAAGTAAAAAAAGAAATCCGAAATTAATGGTTGCTACAAATATGCCGCCTTTATATCACAAGTTACCAGGTGAGAAATATAGCCGTAATAACAGTGAAGTTTTAAAGTGGTTGTCAGAAAGACCTGGACTAATAGAATATATTTTTGATCAAGCATCAAATGCAAAAGAAATTTACTATAATCCAGCTACTGGTAGATGGCAAGGTGCCGATTGGGAGGATGAAGATTGATGATAGATAACTTAACAGAAAAAATTGAACGATGGGCAATTATTAGAGAACTAGATAGAGCGAAGCCAGAAAAGCAAATGTTAAAACTCGTTGAAGAAATTGGCGAACTAGCTCAAGGATTAGCCAAAGGAAATATGGATCAGGTAGTTGATGGGATAGGCGATACTTTTGTTGTTCTTAAAGTTTTATCTATGCAGTTAGGTTTAGATTTTGAGGAATGCATTGAAACAGCCTACGAAGAAATTCGAGATCGTAAAGGAAAAATGATAAATGGTGTGTTCGTGAAAGAAGCTGATTTGGAATGACTGAATTCTTTATGCCAATGAAAAACCCACCAACGACTACGCATCAGCAAAAGCAAGTGACAGTCGTTAAGGGTAAGCCAATCTTTTATGAACCAGAAGATTTAAAGGCTGCACGTGCGAAGTTAACGGCTCACCTGGGCAAGCACGTTCCGGAGAAAAGATACAATAATCCGATTCGTGTCTTTGTAAAATGGTGCTTCCCGATTACAGCTAGTCACTCGAATGGAGAATACAAATATACGAAACCAGATATCGATAACAGTCAAAAGCTATTATTCGATTGCATGACTGATCTTGGATATTGGAAAGACGATTCACTAGTTGTCAGTTTGATAGCTGAAAAGTTTTGGGCAGAGTTACCAGGTATTTATATCAAAATCGAAGAGGTGTAAGCCTATGGATTATCAAGCCTTTTACACCGAAGTGGTGAATTGGATAAATCAAGTAAATCAACTAGCTACAAAGTATGGGGGAATGGAAAGCAATGACTTCTGGACCTGGGTAACAATGTCAACCGGAGAATTATGTGAGAAATACAATAACAATCCGATTGTGATAAAACAAATGGTCATGCTTCATGAGTGGCTTGAAGAAGTTTATTTCGGAAGTAAAAAGAGTTAGGGGGGATGAGCTTGGGAAAACATTTGGACCGCATGGATCGTGAACAGATGATATTTCAGATAATGGTTAACACTATATATACCGAACAGGCTTTAGAGAGACTCTCGGATGATAAATTGATTGAGTTGTATAAAGTGAAAGTGGAGGGTTACTATGACAACAGCAATTAAACCAACTAAGATTACATTCAAAAAGACAGAATCTGAATGGTATAACTACTATCACACTTTGAAAGAGATTGCTAGATTACGGGAAGAGATTATGAATCCGTTTGATGAAGAAATAAACGATCCGACAGTTGTATCTGGAGCTAATTCAGTTCGGAACATTAGCGATCCTACTTCAAAGATGGCTACGCGATTAATGACAAGTAAACAGGCAAGTTATCTTTCAGAGATTGTGGAAGCTATCGAACAGGTATACAATGCTTTGCCTGATAACTATAAAGAATTGGTGAGGATTAGATACTGGAGTAAAAACAGAAAACAAACTTGGGTAGGTATTTCGAGAGAATTAAAAGTAAGTGAAAGACAAGCAATGAGATGGAGAGATGAAATAATCCAAGCAACGATTGAAGTTTTGGGATGGAGATAAATTGAAATGTCACTATGATGTCAGTTTTGACCTCCAAAAATGGTTTATTATGGTAGTATGGATATGCAATACCACAAGATATTTGCCAGTTCACCGTGGAAAGTGGACTGGCTCTTTTATTTAATTGCATAATATTACCAAGTCTAGGAAAATAGTCTTGCAATCCTTTGCTGTATATAAGATAATAGATTCATTATATACATATGGAGGATGGAAATGAAGAAAATATCGATTTTATTATTGTCATTACTTATCGTTTTAGTTTTAGCTGCATGTGGTGATGGTGAAGAAACTTCTACTGGTAGTGAGGATTCTCCAAGTGAATCAAACAATGAATCTGTAGAGCCAGCAGAAGAAGCAAACACCGATGATGTTTATTTTAAGGACAATGAGGCTATGATTAATGATTTAAAAATCAAGATTGCAGAAACTAAAGTTATACCAGCAGGAGAACAAGGTAATGAATATGGTGACAAACCAGTATTCGCAATTTGGTATGAAACAACAAATCTTACAGATAAAGATATTGATCCAAGCACAGCTTGGTTTGCAGTATTTACTGCAATTCAAGATAATGATCCTAACGCAATAAATGAATTAGAAGTTGGATCATTACCAGATGAAAGTCATTTAGATTCACAGTTAGAAACAATTAAAAAAGATGGTACAGTCGAGAGCTCTATCGCTTATGAATTGGATGATTTGGAAACTCCTGTAACCCTAGTAGCAACACAAGGGCTTATGGGTGAAGAGTTAGGTAGAGCTGATTACGAAATAAAATAATATTAAGAAGTAGGCATCTCGTTATGAGGTGTCTTTTTTAATGGGGTGATATACATCAGATTAGATAAAAAAGGAGCCCACCGCGCTAACTATGAACGTAACAAGAAGCGTATCTTTGCTACACAGAACACCTGTGGTATATGTGGACATCCGGTAGACTTCTCACTTAAGACACCACATCCAATGAGTGCAACCATCGACCATATCATTCCAGTAGCAAAGAACGGACATCCATCTGACATAGAAAACTTACAACTTGCTCACTGGACTTGTAATAGACAGAAGTCAGACAAGGTATTCAAGCAAGGTCATGAGACGAAGCAACAAGTAATTGGCAATAGAAATTTACCTCAAAGTATAGATTGGATGAATTACAACAGTAATCAATTGCAAGAAAAAGAAGGGAATAAAAAGACAGTAATAAAGATTCGAAGGAGAATTAAATAGGGGGGGCATACCACCCTCCCACTCGCTCTATTCGTCCTTCACGCTGTCACTGTGCAGATTTTCTCGTGCAACTTATGAAATACCCTAGGAAGGAGTGAAAACGTGCAAGGAATCGATTATTTACGCTCTAAATTAGACCTTTATAGACAAGGTGCATTGCAGCGTCAAAAGGTTTATGACATGAAAGATAATTACAATGCTCCGGGCATTACAATACCACCTGAATTAAGACGACAATATAAAGCCACGTTAGGTTGGGGAGCAAAATCGGTCGATAGTTTAGCAGACCGTTTAGTATTTCGAGAGTTTGCAAATGACAATTTTAATATAAACGAAATCTTTCAGATGAATAGTGCAGACATCCTTTTTGACGATGCAAAACTATCGTCACTAATTAACTCATGCAGCTTTATTTACATTTCAGAAGGTGATGATGTTATCCCTCGATTGCAAGTCATTCAAGGTTCAGAAGCTACAGGAATACTTGATCCAGTTACTCGTTTGTTAACTGAAGGATATGCAGTGCTTTCAAGGGATGAATATGGAAAACCAAAAGAAGAATTATATTTCATAACTGGTAGAACTGATTATTTTGTTAATGGTGATTTATACCGTTCAGAAGATAATAATGCGCCTGCTCCGCTATTGGTTCCAATTATTCATCGACCAGATTCAAGCAAACCATTCGGTCGTTCAAGGATTACTCCTTCTGCAGTTTATTATCAAAAATATGCGAAGCGTACTTTAGAACGTGCTGATATTACAGCGGAATTCTATTCGTGGCCACAGAAGTACGTTGTGGGAACATCTCAAGATGCAGAAGCGATGGATAACTGGAAAGCAACTGTTGCATCGTTCTTGGAATTCACAAAAGATGATGATGGAGACAAGCCAACACTCGGTCAATTTACAGTTCCGTCAATGTCACCATTCGTCGAACAATTAAGAACTGCTGCATCAGGATTTGCAGGCGAAACAGGTTTAACTTTAGATGACTTAGGTTTTCCGTCTGATAATCCATCAAGTGCTGAAGCAATTAAAGCAAGCCATGAAACGTTAAGGCTACAAGCAGAAAAAGCACAACGTGATTTTAGTTCTGGCTTCTTAAATGTCGGCTATTTAGCTGCATCATTGAGAGATAATGTTCCGTATAGGCGTAATCAGTTATATCAAACAAAAGCAAAATGGGAGCCAGTCTTTAAACCAGATGCTTCGACAATATCGCTTATTGGTGATGGTGCTATCAAGATTAATCAAGCTGTTCCAGGCTATTTTGATAACGATAATTTACGAGATTTAACTGGGATAGAAGGTGTGAATAATGGCAACTGATATTGTTCCAGAGTTGTTAGAAAACATTCAAAGAGATTTTAATACTGCGATTAGCAGAAACGGAAAGTTGCAAAGTATCCAAGCAATGATTGAAAAAGGGACGGCCACCTATAAACAAGCGAATGAGTACGCAGTGGAAGTTGGGGAAATATTAGCACAAACATTCAAAGTTCACATCAAATCAGATGTACTTCCTGATGGAAAGATGTATTACAACATTGCGGAAAGAATCTTGAACCCAACGTTAAGTAATAATCATATAATTGTCGCTCGTGTTTCTGCTGAGATACAAGGAAACTTGAATAGATCAGTTGGTTTAGGTTTAAAGGGAATCGCCCCAGCAGTTAATCAATTTAGAGTAGATAGTATTATAAATCGTGTAGTGGCAGAAGAAGTTTTTGATGATGTAGCGTGGATATTGCAAGAACCAATTGTTAATTTCACTCAATCGATCGTGGATGACACCATAAAAACAAATGTCGAATTTCAAGGTGAATCGGGATTAAGTCCACGAATAATGAGGTCGGCTCACGGTCACCCTCCTTGTGATTGGTGTCGCTCTATGGAAGGGGTGTATAAATATCCAGATGTACCTGAAGATGTCTATAAAAGACACGACAGGTGCCGATGTACTGTCGAATACGATCCAGGGGATGTGCGTAGACAGAATATCTGGACAAAAGAATGGAGTGGGTAGCTGAAAGGGTGTTGTTAGATGACTGTGACTGTGAGAATTGGAGAACAAACTCCTACAAGATCATTAATCTTACCATATAACAAATCGTTGGGCAGTGAAGCTATTGAATTGTATGAAAAGTCAGGTCGTACAGCTTTTGATTGGCAAAGATTTATAGTTGATGCAATCTTAGCCAAAAACGAACAAGGCTTATGGGTTCATATGAACTTTGGTTATTCTGTTCCTCGACAAAATGGTAAGAATGAGATTGTGGCCATGCGAGAACGACTAGGTTTGGACAAAGGAGAGCGTATTCTACACACTGCTCATCGAACAACAACTAGTGCTGCTGCTTTCAATCGTTTGTTAGCCGTACTCGAAGAAAGTGGGCTAGAAGATGGAGAGGATTTCCACAAAATAAAAGCAACAGGTAGAGAAAGTATAGAACTATTTGGTGGCGGCCGCGTTGATTTTAGAACACGTACATCTACTGGTGGATTAGGGGAAAGTTTTGATTTACTCGTAATCGATGAAGCTCAGGAATATACAGACGACCAACGTTCTGCTTTGATGTATACAATTGCAGCAAGTCCTAACCCTCAAACAATTTATACCGGTACACCTCCAACTCCAATATCAAGTGGTACTGTATTTACTCGAATGAGAGACAATGCATTACAAGGTAGTGTTGAAGAAACTGGATGGGCAGAGTGGAGCGTAGATAAACAATCCGATGTACGGGATAAAGATTTATGGTATCAAGCTAATCCAAGTTTAGGTTTGAGAGTATCTGAACGTAACATTCAAGCCGAAGTCGGCGATGATGACATTGACTTCAATATCCAACGCTTAGGATTGTGGATTCAATATAATCAAAAATCAGCCATTTCTGAAAATGAATGGAAAGATTTACACGTTGATACCTTGCCTTGGCTTACAGGGAAAATATTCGCGGGTATTAAATATGGATATGACGGAACAAACGTTGCTTTAAGCATTGCTGTAAAAACTGTGGATGACAAAGTATTCGTTGAAACGATAGATTGTCAAAGTCTTAGAAATGGTCATGCATGGATCATACACTTTTTAAAAAATGCAGATGTCCAGGAAGTAGTAATCGATGGTGCAAATGGTCAAAATATCTTAGCTGAAGCAATGAAACAAGCAGGATTAAAGAAACCGATTTTACCAACAGTGAAAGAAATAATTGTTTCTAACTCGATGTTTGAACAAGCACTATTTCAACAAATGATTACACATAAGAGTCAACCGTCATTGTTCCAGGTCGTCACGAATTGTGATAAACGAAACATTGGTACACAAGGTGGATTTGGTTATCGCTCGCAGATTGAAGAAAATGACATTGCATTAATGGAGTCTATGATATTAGCACATTGGGCTTGTTCGGAAGCTAAGCCGCCTAAGAAACAGAAAATAAGATATTAGGGGTGAGAAAATGGACGCAAAAGATGAGAACATCGAGTTTTTCAAAAAGATAAGAGATATTTCTAGTGATATTGTTGATTCATATGAAAAGGAAGATGAAAAAGAATTCGAATCTGCTATTGGTAGATTTATGCTGTTGATGATGACGACTGATTCAATGAAAAAATAAGGAGGTTTAGGAATATGGGTGAGAGGTTTAGGAATATGGCTGATTTGCAGGGAGCTTGGGAAGTTATTGCTGAAGCTTTTAGTGAATTGGCAGAGACGTTAGAAAGTATTTTTTCCGGAGTAGTTGAAACGATAGAACACATTGATAGGGAAGAAGATTATCGTCAAAATTGGTATGTTCCTAAAAGTATTACACTAAACCATCAAGTATTAGATAGAAAACCAATGTTAGCTAACATACGAAATTCCATTTAAGAAAGGAGTGTGATCCATTATCTCCTAGCTACCAGGTGCGGTAGCCGTTTGTAAATTGTGAAGGGGGTATAATTTTGTCTGAACATAATATCGTTTTATCTGAACATGACATTGCAAGACTTATAAACGGTGAAGAAGTATCGACAAAGATTAACGGTGAAAAAGTGACGATTAGACAAAGTTACATGAAAGATGCTGCTGCAGATATTCTCGTTAGAAAAATGAGAGTAATGAATACTGTATCGAATACATTTGAATATTAAAAAAGGTGGTAGAAAATATGGATAGCCAAAAGTTTATTGAAAAATGTAAAGAACTAGTAGCTGAGTATGCTAACGAACACTTAGATAGAACGGATAAAGATGCAAAGATTGATAAAGAAGCCGTTTTTGTTGTTTGGAGTACAAAGGTTCTACAGAACAACAAAGCATTATTGAGCACCGTTCTGTTTGATGGAATGTACTATGAATTGACATTCAACGGTGATAAAAATGAGATTTACTTTGATGCATATAAGAAATGGGAAAATAAATGTATTGAAATCAAGTAACACGCACCTAGCAGTCAAGCGTTAGGTGCTTTTATTATGCTTAAAATCGTCTTTTTAGCATTTATGGACGTTAACTATTAAAGCTAGTCGCAGACGTAACTGCGTAATCAAATCGTAACTAAATTGGAGGTTTTATTGATGAATAGAGAGCAATTGAAAGAACTTGGATTAACTGATGAACAAATCGAAAGTGTCATGAAAGCACACGGTAAATCCATTCAAGATTTGAAGCCGGCACAAGAAGAACTTGATGGATTGAAAACCGAAAAATCCACACTCGAACAACAACTTGCAGACCTGCAAAACACTCTAAATACTCAAAAGGATGAATTAAGCAGTGTTGATGATTTAAAGAAAGAAGTAGAAACTTATAAACTAAAGGATTTAAAGACAAACATTGCAGTACAGGCAGGCATCCCATTGGAGCTTGCAGGCAGATTAAGTGGTTCAACTGAAGAAGAAATAAAAGCAGATGCTGAGAAAATCGCAGGATTTGTGAATAAAAAGCAACCATTGCCAATGAAAACAACCGAACCTCCAAAGGTAGATGAAAAAGAACAGGCTTATGCAAAAATATTAGAAAACTTAAAAGGAGAGTAAAAAACTATGGCATTAGAAAGAGGAACGTTATTCGAACCAGTATTGGTTAAAGATTTAGTATCAAAAGTACAAGGTAAAAGTTCATTAGCAGTATTATCCGGTCAAACGCCGATTCCATTTAACGGTAAAAAAGAGTTCATGTTCACAATGGACAGTGAGATTGATGTCGTTGCTGAATCTGGCAAAAAATCACACGGTGGTATTTCATTAGCGCCAAGAACAATCGTACCTATCAAAGTTGAATATGGTGCACGGGTTTCTGATGAGTTCATGTACGCTGCAGATGAAGAACGCATTAGTATTTTACAAGCGTTTAACGATGGATTCGCTAAAAAAGTCGCTCGTGGTTTAGATTTAATGGCGTTTCATGGTGTTAACCCACGCTCAGGAACTGCTTCAGCAGTCATTGGCACGAACCACTTTGATAGCTTAGTAGATCAGACTGTTACTTCGACTGCTAACGCTAATGCAGATATCGAATCTGCTGTTGGTGTCGTTCAAGGTTCAGGTGGAGAAGTAAGTGCTTTGGCAATTGCTCCTACTTTCCGTACTTCATTAGCTGGATTGACTAAAACTGATGGTAACGCAATGTTCCCTGAATTGGCATGGGGTGCTGCACCACAAACACTAAACGGCGTACGTGTAGACGTTAATAAAACAGTTTCTGACATGTCTAATGATTTAGCTGTTATTGGTGATTTTGCCAATGCGTTTAAATGGGGATATGCTAAAGAGATTCCTATGGAAGTCATCCAATATGGTGACCCTGATAACTCAGGATTAGACTTGAAAGGTTACAACCAAGTTTACATTCGTTCGGAGTTATACCTCGGCTGGGGAATCTTAGAACCTGAATCATTTGCTCGTATTATCGAAAATGCGTAAGGAGGAAAACTATATGCGCTATAAGAATGTGAGAACAGGGGCTGTCGTTGACAGCTCTTCTATTATTAAAGGTAAAGATTGGGAAGAATTTAATCAAGAAAAAGCAACAGAAGAAGTTGAACCGACAGAAGAATACGTCGAAGAAGAAGTCAATTTAGAAGAAATGACAAATAAAGAATTAGAAAAATTCGCAGAAGAACAAGGCATTAAACTCACCACTGAAGACAAGAAGAATAAAGATACAAGAATCGCTGCTATCACTAAAGCCTTTGAATAGGTGGTGGAATTATGAATTTTGCAACTGTGGAAGACTTAACGGCTTTATGGAGACCTATGAGTGCGGATGAACAGACTCGTGCCGAAGCATTGCTTCCAGTTGTTTCAGACAGATTGAGACTAGAAGCTGAAAAAGTAGAAAAAAACATTGACCAGATGATTACTGACAGTGTTTCTTATAAAAACGTAGTTAAATCTGTAACCGTTGATATCGTGGCCCGAACACTAATGACATCTACAAGTCAAGAGCCTATGTCTCAGTTCTCACAATCTGCTTTGGGTTATACCGTATCTGGAACATTTTTAACTCCTGGTGGTGGTTTATTCATTAAGCGAGACGAATTAAAAGCCCTAGGCTTGAGAAAACAGCGTTATGGGGTGATGGATTTTTATGACACTAATCAAAGGAATAACAATTACTTTAATCAATAAAAAAGAAGTGGGCAGAGATCCGTTTGACCAACCTATTGTTAAGGATGTACCTATTGAAGTCGATAACGTGCTTGTAAGTCCGACATCGACTGATGATATTGTTAATCAGTTAAATATTGATGGTAAAAAAGCAATTTATACCTTAGCTATTCCTAAAGGAGATACGAATAATTGGGAAGATGCTGAGGTATTTTTTTTCGGTAAACGTTGGCGAACATTTGGTATTCCAACGGAGGGGATAGATCACTTGATTCCGCTCGACTGGAACAAGAAAGTGATGGTGGAGCGTTATGAGTAAAATGGATTTTAAATTAAATAGTAACGGTGTGGCTGATTTGTTGAAATCTAAGGGTATGCAAGATGTGTTAAAAGGATATGCGGCAGGAATAAAAAATAAAAGTGGTGCTGGGTATGAACAAGATATGCATGTGGGTAAAAATCGCGCGAATGCCAGAGTTTGGGCGGAAACATCACAAGCTAAATCCGATAATTTAAAAAACAACACCATTTTAAAGTCGGTGAAGTAGATGATTGAATTAATCATTTTAAATCACTTAAATGATAAAATATCCGAACCCGTATCACTCGAAAAACCAAGTGCACAAACAGGCTCATATGTCGTGTTTGAAAAAACATCTAGTAGCAAAAATAACCATCTACCATCAGCAACATTCGCTTTTCAGTCCTATGCAGATTCTTTATATAATGCAGCCATTTTAAATGAAGAAGTCAAAACAGCAGTAGAAAGTTTAATTGAACTTGATGAAATAAGAGGTCTCACTCTCAACAGTGATTACAATTTTACAGATACAACAACAAAAGAATACCGTTATCAAGCAGTATACGATATTAGATATTATTAGGAGGTATTATTATGAGTGATGCAAAAAACGTATCAACAGCAAAACCGAAAGTTGGCGGTGCGGTATATTCTTCACCATTAGGAACAACTTTACCATTAGATGCAGCGACTGAAATAGATCCAGCTTTTAAAAGTTTAGGATATATTTCAGAAGATGGAATGGCTAACGAAAACACTCCAGAGTCCGAAATAATCAAAGCATGGGGTGGCGACACAGTTGCATCTGTTCAAACAGGCAAAGAAGATGCCTTTACTTACACTTTAATCGAAGCTACTAACGTAGATGTACTGAAAGAAATTTACGGTCAAGATAATGTAACTGGTACATTAGACACCGGAATCACGATTAAAGCAAATTCCAAAGAGTTAGAAGAGCATTGTTTAGTGATTGATATGATTTTAAAGGGTGGAATTTTAAAGCGAATTGTTATTCCTAGTGGTAAAGTTTCTGAAGTTGGCGAGATTAGTTATGCCGATGCAGATGCTATCGGTTATGAAACTACAATCCAAGCAATACCAGATTCAGAGGGAAATACACATTATGAATATATCCAAAAAAATGCACCGGCTGGGGGTAATTAATAATGATCGAAGGAAAAACAAAATCAGGATTTGAATATAAAATTTCTAAAGCAAGGTTAGATAACTACGAGTTAGTCGAAGCCATTGGCGATTTAGACACAAATCCTTTAGCAATTACTAAAGTAGTAGATTTGCTGTTAGGTAAAGAAAATAAAGATTCCTTAAAAGAACACGTGCGTGATGATGATGGCATTGTCTCCGTTACTTCTTTAAGTAATGAACTTACTGAAATTTTTACCAGTCATAATGAAACAAAAAAATCCTAATCCTTGCCAGGATGATTAAATTAGACGAGGATGCATTAATATGTGACCTTGCCGAAACATATCGAATATACGATTACAGACAGCTACCTCCAATAAGGGTAGCTGTTTTTGCGTTTGGTCTGAGAGATGATTCAAGAATGAAAATGAAAGAAAGTGGTCAGTTAGTACCGATAGACACTTTATTGTTGGCTGGAATCTCCGACAAGCTTAGCACTCTTGTTTGGTTCCAGACCGCGGATGGACAAAAAGGTAAGAATAGGCCAACAATGCTGACTAATTTATTAACATCTCATAAAACAGAACCTAGCAAAGATACAGCTGTTTTCGATTCTGGTGAGGACTTTATAAGAGCGAGAAATCGGTTAATCGGAGGTGAGTAGATGGCTACCGAATTAGGACAAGCTTATGTACAGATTATGCCTTCCGCAAAAGGGATTAAGGGATCTATTCAAAAACAATTTGATCCGGAGTCTGTCTCTGCCGGTAAAAGCGCAGGAAGTAAGCTAGGTGCTAGTTTAAAAATAGCAGCAGTTGCATCAGTTGCGGCTGCAGGTCTAGCTTTAGGTAAAGTTATTTCTTCTTCATTAAGTGAAGGAGCTGCTTTACAACAATCATTAGGTGGTATTGAGACTTTATTTAAGGATAGCGGTGATAAAGTAAAGGCATTTGCTAATGAAGCTTATAAAACAGCCGGATTGTCAGCAAATGATTATATGGAAACCGTAACTAGCTTTAGTGCAAGTCTTTTGCAATCAATGGGCGGAGATACTGAAGCAGCTGCAGACACGGCAAACATGGCTTTGATTGATATGTCGGATAATGCCAATAAAATGGGTTCCAGCATGGAAAGTATACAGGATGCTTATAAAGGTTTTGCGAAACAAAACTATACAATGTTGGATAACTTATCTTTAGGTTATGGCGGAACAAAAACTGAAATGGAACGACTCTTAGCTGATGCTACTAAATTAACTGGTGTTAAGTATGACATTAATAACTTAGATGATGTCTATAATGCTATCCACGCAGTTCAAGAGGAAATGGGTATTACAGGTACAACAGCAAAAGAATCTGCTGAAACATTCAGTGGCTCTCTTGATTCGATGAAAGCATCTTTTTCTAATGTGTTGGGAGGATTAGCACTAGGTCAAGACATAACACCAGCATTGAACGCATTAGCCGAGACGACTTCAACGTTTCTATTTAACAACTTTTTCCCTATGGTTGGCAATATATTAAAAGCATTGCCCGGAGCTATAATAACATTTGCAAAAGCAGCAGGACCGTTATTTATGCAAGCAGGTCAAGATTTCATTAGTAATTTAAGCAAAGGTATGTCCACTGGAAATTTAGGCTTTATTTTCCCTATATTGGATGAAATTATCAATGCAATTAGTAGTACATTCAGTATAATTACTGGTTTCATAATGCAAATCTGGGGTAGTTTAGTTGCCTGGTGGAACGCAAATAGTGCTCAAATCTTAGCAACAGCGCAAACAGTATGGACAACTATCATGACAACAGTTAATACGATTGTACAAGCTGTCGTGGCATTTGTAATGCAAATCTGGGCTGGTTTGGTTACTTTCTGGCAAGAACATGGTCAGATGATTTTACAAGCTGCACAAAATGTCTGGAATGTTATCTCCATTGTAATATCTACTGTAATGAATGTTATATGGGGAATAATGCAAGTGCTTTGGCCCGTTATCCAGGCGTTAATCGTTTCCGTTTGGAACAATATCAAAGGGGTTATCCAAGGAGCTATCAGTGTCATAACTGGAATCATTCAGTTTTTCGCAGCATTATTTACAGGTAATTGGTCTGCATTATGGGATTCCGTTAAACAGATTCTTTCAGGAGCTGTTCAACTTATTTGGAACCTTGTGCAGCTATGGTTTGTTGGTAAGATACTTAAAGCCGGTCAAGCATTATTTACCGGACTAAAAGGAATAGTGACAAACATCTGGAATGCCGTTAAGTCATTATTTTCAAGTGGTGTAAACACTGCAAGAAATGTCGTGTCAACTGGTTTTAATTTCATTAGAAATATTGTTAATACAGTCATGAATGCCATTCGTAGTGTAATTTCAAATATTTGGAATGGAATAAGGAACACGATTTCTAATGTTGTAAATGGCATTAGGAACACGATATCAAATATATTTAATTCTCTTCGGGGAATCGTTTCTGGTGCTTTTAGTGGTGTGACGGGAGCCGTACGAACCGGAATAGGCAACGCTTATAAAGCTGTAACAGGTAAAATCAGTGACTTTTTCAATGCAGGTAAGAATATTGTTGGCTCTATTGCAGATGGAATTAAGGGAGCTGTTGGAAAAGTTACCGGAGCGATTAGTAACATAACTCAAAAGATACGTGACTTCCTGCCGTTTTCACCACCAAAAACCGGTCCGTTAATTGATATTATGGATGTTAAGTGGGGAGAAACAATTGGTGCCGGGATTACCAATGGAGAAGATGAAGTTGCTAAGGCGATGGATGACATTTTAAACTTCGACTTAACTAAAAAGGCTCAATTTAATAACCCTCAAAATAATTACAATAACAATAATCGTGATCATTTATCATCTCAACAAAACCAGCCGATCATATTACAGGTTGACGGAAAAACCTTTGCGCAAATTATGGGTGATTACACAAGTGCAGAAGGTGGCAATCGTATTCGTAGGATAGAGAGGGGGCTTGCTTAAATGTATGGAATAGAATTTAACGGTAAACATTCCTATAAAGATTTCGGGATAACTTTAGGTGTCGAGAAAAACGTTGGTTATCCTGAAAAAGAAAAAATAAAAGTAAAGGTCCCCTTCTCTAATATTGAATATGATTTTAGTCAGATTTACGGAGAGCAGACGTACACACCAAGACCACTGACATATACACTTAACGTACTAGATAAAAATAATACTACAGAAAAAATTAATGTTATAGAAACCAAATTATCCAATTGGCTCATGAACAGTAATGGCAAGAAAAAGTTATATGATGATACAATCCCTGGATATTATTTCTTGGCAGAAGTTGAGGGATTAAGTTTTGATGAACTCTGGAACTCAGGTACATTAACAGTTGAATTTACAGCTTACCCATTTATGATAAGTGAATTAGAGGAAGGTCATGATAGATGGGATGACATTAACTTTGATTTAGATATATTACAACCAGTCGAATTCACTGTTAATGGGACATTAAACATTACTTTGTTTAATGTGGGTACTCCTAGCTTATCACCAGAGATTCAAACTAGTTCAGCTATGCAGTTTGTAAAAGATGGTGTTATTTACAATGCACCAGCCGGATTAAGTAAAAGTGAAGATTTTAAGCTGCAATCCGGTGAAAATGATTTAAGAATAACAGGTAACGGTACAATCAAGTTCCTCTTTCATAAGGAGTTGATTTAGTGTACAAAGTTACGATTATAAATGGTGATGCGGAAACAGTTATCCATAGTCCGCATGCTAATGGATTAAAACTCGAAACTGGGACGATTAAGAAAGAAGTTAACAAGATTGACTCTTTTAATATGTCGTTCTTTTTGAATAACCCTGCATATGGAAAATTAAAGCCGTTTAAGACGCTTATTAACGTGTTGAATACAAAGACATTAGAATATGAATTTGAGGGACGTATACTCAACCCTAATGGTAGTATGGATGATGATGGATTACACGTTTATAACTATGAATGTGAAGGTGAATTAGGGTATTTACACGATTCACAGCAAAAGCATTTAGAGTTTAGGGGAACTCCTAAAGAATTAGTTACTTTAATGTTAAATTATCATAATAGCCAAGTAGAAGATTATAAGCATTTTGAGGTAGGGAATATCGAAGTCACTACATCAACCGATAATCTATACGTGTATTTATCAGCAGAATCAACAACATTTGAGGAAATAGATGATAAAATACTTGGTCGTGTTGGTGGAGAGTTACGTATCCGAAAAGAAAATGGAGTTCGTTATTTAGATGTTCTCGAGCGCGTTGGTGAGGATAAGCAAACAGAGATTAGGATTGCGAAAAACCTAAGAAGTATTAGTCAATCCGTGGATCCAACAGAAATCATTACTCGATTAACACCACTTGGAACTAGAATAGAAAGTGAAGATGAAGGAGCAACTGATGCATCTGAAGCACGATTAACAATCGAATCAGTCAATAACGGACTACCTTATATCGACAGACCAGATTTAATTGCAGAATTTGGAATACAGGGTGGATCTATCACTTGGGATGACATAACACTACCTAACAGACTTTTAACAACAGGACAAAATTGGATAAACAAGCAAAAGATCGCTCTTTATCAATATGAAATATCCGCATTAGATTTATTTTTAATTGGCTTAGATATGGATAACTTTGACGTGGGAAACAGTCATCCAGTAATTAATCCGATTATGGGTATTGATGAACTATTACGGATTATCGGTAAAACAACCGACATTAATAACCCACAAGATGCTTCCTTGAAATTTGGTGATAAGTTTAAGACATTAAATGATTATCAAGCAGACTCCAATAAGTCAGCTAGAAAAGTTGTGGAGCTAGAAAGCATCGTAAACACTCAATCATCAAGAATAGGCGGTTTACTTCAACAAATTAATAACGTTAATACAGAAATCGGAAACGTTAAGAATATAATCATTGATGCAGATTTAGAAGAACTACCAAACGCAATCAGCGCACTAGAACAAGCGATTAACAACCTTAACGATGCACTAGATGGAATACCTATCTATGACTTAGCAACACCAACATCGGATGGGCTAATGGCTTCTGCTGACAAGGTTAAGCTAGATGGATTGCAGAACTATTCATTAGCAACAGAATTTACTAATGGGTTAATGACAATGACTGATAAACAGAAATTAAACCGAATAACCGTGACTGGCAATATTGATTTAGACGATCTATTAGCTAGATTAGTAGTATTAGAGACCCAATAAGGAGGTCTTTTTTTTATGGAGAAAACCGTATCAGAAAGACTGTTAGAATTGGCAGAAATGCTTTATCGTAAAGCAGAAGAAATAAAAATGAAAACACAAGGAGCTGAAACGGATGTCAATACCACAGAACATAAAAAACTTAGCGAATAGCGTCCGTAATGCTATTTATGGTAAAGATGTACGTGAATCCATTGCCAAAAGTATGGAAGCAACAGGAGACACTGCTGACGTTGCAAAGAAAACATCAGAGGAACAAATTGAACGAGTGGATCGCATTATTGCTAACGCAGGAAAAGATAACACTGAGATAGTAGATGCTCGTGGTGGTGAGAAGCTTTTAGGCAATCGTCTTAATTCAATAGATCAGAATATGGCACAAATGGCATCATTATCTTATGTCGATGCTATTTTAGCTAGTTTAGGAAATGGAGCGCCCAAAGAGGCGTTTTTTTCTTTACCTG
>NZ_PIOC01000006.1 GCF_003369575.1 Oceanobacillus arenosus
GAGGCCGTGCCCGCGGAAAGCATCCGCCCGTAGCGAACTCGGACGGCGGTTTAGCACATACTATTTGTAA
Source organism: Oceanobacillus arenosus (assembly GCF_003369575.1). Classification (GTDB taxonomy): domain Bacteria; phylum Bacillota; class Bacilli; order Bacillales; family Amphibacillaceae; genus Oceanobacillus; species Oceanobacillus arenosus. The sequence goes on from NZ_PIOC01000006.1 coordinate 71, forward strand.
TTCAGTTAATCTGCACTTTACATCAACTATTCATTATTATCTATATTTTAGTAACGCAATTAGTATTGTGATTAGCGACTATCTCAATAAACGCAGTCCATTTAATATAACTAATATCGTACTTCCTTCATGACCAATTACGCCTAAAGGGAGATCTAATACTTGAAAATAGTTTGAAAGTATTAGTATAAAAATAACACTTAATGAGAAAATAACATTCTGTTTAACGATTCGGTTCATGCGACTGGACAATTTTATTGCATCGGTGATTTTCGCAAGATCGTTTTTGATGAGTACAACATCCGCCGTTTCTAATGCAACGTCCGTTCCTTCTCCCATTGCAATTCCTACATTTGCGCTAGCTAATGCTGGTGCATCGTTTATTCCGTCACCGACCATAGCAATGTTATCGTATTCCTTTCTTAAACGTTTTACATGTTCTACTTTTTCCTGTGGCAAGCAATTGGCAATATACTGATCAAGTCCAGCTTCTTCTGCTACAGCTTTTGCGGTTAATTCATTATCGCCAGTGAGCATAATCGTATGAATACCATGTTCCTTTAATTGGCTTATCGCATCCTTCGATGTTTGACGAACGGTATCTTTTAATGCAAATACAGCAACAATTGTATCCTCTATTTTAGCATAAACAACTGTATTGCCTTGTTCCGCTAACGTAGTACCAATTCCACTTTGGAAACGTGCTGCATCTTCTTTGCCAACAAAGTCTGCCTTGCCAATTGTCCAGCGCTTACTGTCTACTACTGCGGTAACGCCATTCCCACTTACATTTTTCATATCGATTACTTCGATATTACTTCTCTCTTGAAGTTTATCAGCACCATAGTTAGCGATTGCTTGTGCCAATGGATGGGTGGATTCATTTTCAATGGTACCAACAATATCGATTATCGTCTCCGCATTTTGATTAAGATCAAAATGCGCAGCAGTAACTACTGGTTTGCCATTTGTTAGGGTCCCTGTTTTATCAAATGCGATTGCTTTAATATGGCTTAGATTCTCTACATGTACGCCACCTTTAAATAGGACGCCTCTCTTAGCGCTATTAGAAATTGCCGATAATGTTGCCGGTGTGATTGATGCGACGAGTGCACACGGTGACGCTACTACAAGTAAAACCATTGCCCGATAAACACTTTCAGAAAGGGTCCAGCCGAATGCCAAGTAAGGTAAGAACATCATAATCGCAACAACAATTAAAACAATATTTACATACTTGCTTTCGAAGCGTTCAATAAATAATTGGGAAGGGGACTTCTCATCCTGTGCTGTTTGGACGAGTTTAATGATTTTCTGAAATAACGTTTCATTTGGTTTCGTAGTTATTTGTACTGTAATCGAACCATCTAATGCAACTGTACCAGCGTAAACTTCATTACTGTTATACTTGTTGACTGGCATCGATTCCCCCGTGATCGCACTCTCATCAATTGCGGTTGCTCCTTTGATAATCGTTCCGTCTGCAGGAATTCGTTCACCGGCTCGAACAATAATATGATCTCCCATTTGTAATTCAGAAACAGAGGTAATCATTTCTTGACCGTTGCTTATTAATAATGCTTCTTCTGGTTGAAGCTCCATTAAAGATGAAATTGCTTTACTGCTTTGATTCATTGAATAGGTTTCGAGTGCTCCAGAAAGTGCGAAAATAAAGATGAGAATCGCGCCTTCTGTCCAGTAGCCGATTATTACAGAACCAATAGCGGCCAAGATCATGAGCATCTCTACATTTAATTTCTTCGTTCGGATTGTTTCAGTAATCCCTTCCTTTGCTTTTGCATAACCACCAATTGCAAAGGCAAACAGATGGAGAGTGACCCATACAGATGTTGATAAATGATCACTTAAAGTCCAAGTTACTAGAATGAGTAAACCGCTAAATAAAGCTGCAATTAATTCGATATGGGCTTTAAACTTTGAAATAAACGGAATCGATTGCAAATTATCGTAGTTCCTCCGTTTGTCGCCTGATTGTAGTGTATGAGAGTCTGCTGACATTATTAATTTCCTCCTTATCATTGATAATGATATTCGTTATTATTTAGAATTATTGTAATTAAGTATTGATTACATAATAAGATTAATGGCGTTATAAGTCAATAGTAATCCATTAAATGGGAATGGTTATCATTGTAAGGGTGTTTCTATATTGATAGTGATTATCATTTAGGGGTAAAAAGTTTGTATAAAAAATCAAACTGAAAGTCAAATGTTCGTTTTGTTTATAATATGTTTATAAATGTTAAATGCTTTAGATTTATGCATCCATCATAATTATGGAACACTTCTTCTTATTGTTATATTTTGGTAATGGGTAAATTCATTACAGAAGAAAATTGGTTGAAATTATAGGCTATTACTGTTATAGTCTAAATGGAATATTTATTAGAACAATAGGAGGGGACAACTTGAAGAAAGTTGGTTTATTATTTATTTCAATCGTTTTAATTGCAATTCTTACTGCTTGTGGGGATACAGGTAAAGAAGAAAGCAATACAGATGAAAGATGGGATAAAATTCAAAAAGATGGAGAGATTGTAGTAGGGACTTCCGGTACGCTAATTGCGGCATCGTATTATGATGATGCAGACGAGTTAACTGGTTATGATGTTGAAGTTATGAAAGAGATCGCAAAACGTCTTGATGTAGATATCTCATTTGAAATTATGGGGATTGATAGCATGCTTCCAGCAATTCAGAGTGGTAGAATCGATGCAGCTGCAAATAATATCGATATAACAGACAAAAGAATAGAAGAATTTAATTTCAGTGAGCCATATAAATATTCGTACACTGTAATGGCTGTGCGTGAATCCGATAATTCTGGCATCGAGTCATTAGAAGATTTAAAAGGGAAAAAAGCTGGTGGTGGAGCAACAACAGTATATAGCCAAATCGCTGAAAAGTATGGTGCTGAGGTTGTTACATACGGAAACGCACCGAATGAAGCATATTTAAGCGATGTAAGTAATGCAAGAACAGATGTTGTAATTAACGATTATTTCTTAACGAAATTCGGTGTAGCAGCATTTCCTGACTTTGACTTGCATTTACACCCTACATTGAAATTCCATCCAACAGAACAAGCTGTCGTACTGCCTAAAGGCGCTGATAAGCTGACAGAGGAAATTAATAAAGTATTAGATGAAATGCATGAAGATGGCACATTGACTGAATTAGCGACTCAGTTCTATGAAGAGGATGCTTCCAAAGAGTCAGATGAGGAAGTTGAAGTTATTGAAGGTCTAGAACTGTAGGAGGAAATGGAGATGGACTTCAACGGTTTTGATTTTGGTGGTTTATTTGACATTGAATTAGCAATTGAGAGTCTACCTTTTGTTTTAGAAGGTTTACCAATGACATTACTCGTTTCGATAGCTGGAATGGCAATGGCATTAGTGCTGGGTTTGTTCCTTGCATTAGCGAGAAGTTCGAAATCCTTTCTGCTTAGGTGGCCAGCAAGAATTTATATTTCCTTTATGCGAGGAACGCCGATGCTCGTCTTTCTCTTTATTCTCTATTTTGGCTTACCTGTCGTGGGGATTCAGCTCGATGCAATTACTGCTGCAATATTAGGATTCGGCTTAATCAGTGCAGCATTTGTTGCCGAAGTTGATCGCTCGGCATTGAATAGTGTGGATAAGGGCCAGTGGGAAGCGGCAAAAGTGTTGAACTTTGGATACTGGCAATCATTAAGAAGGATTATCCTGCCGCAAGCAGTAAGAATTGCGTTACCGCCGATGACTAATATTTTCATGGATGTTGTGAAAGCAACCTCCCTGGCAGCGGTGATTACCGTACCGGAGCTTTTTCAGAAAACACAAATCGTTGCTGGAAGAGAATTCGATGCGATGACGATGTATATATTAGTTGCACTCATTTACTGGCCAATATGTATAGCCATAGGCTCTTTACAAGAGCAGTTGGAAAAACGCTATAGTAAGTTTGTATAAAGAATGGAAAGAAGGTACTCAAGAAATTGAGTGCCTTTTTTGAAAATGAGAAAGTATATAGTTTGGCTGAAATTCTTCTTATGCTGAAACAGCCACGTCCAGCTCCAGCGCTAAAGCTGTAGCGAGACTTCCCTCACTTCCGTAATCTAAGTCAACCGCTTACGCTCCTCGTGCTCAAAAGGCAAGGAGAAGTTCGACTAAGTTCACCACGTCCTGTGGCAACGTCGAACCACCTTACGTCCGTGAGGCACAGTCCGTACACAGCTTAAAACGGGCGCTTCCGCTTTTGTTTGAACCCAAATATCTCCATTTAACCTGCCACGTATAATTTCTAGGATTTCGAAAAAACTATAGTAGAAAAACATGAATTTTCCTAGCTACTATAAAAGAGAGGGACCGACATATGAAAAAAATGAAGCCTGTTCTCGCCTTACTCATGACAATTCTTATAATAATGACATTGCCATTAGCAATCTTTGCGGAAGAAAAGGAGAAAACGAAAGTAGACTCATTTGCGATACCAAATCACGTACTAAATATATCCAAGGAGAATACTTTTCCTAATTCAGCAGATGATCAAGAAATAATCGAGCCTAGTGAGTTAACGCAGGAATTACTAGATGGAATTAAAGTCGCCGTTGATAACCCAGATTTGATCAAATTACTTAATGAAACTTCGATCAAGCCATCTCCAGTAGGGATTGGTTATCGGGGCATGATTTATCTTGGACGTTGGCCGTTAAATTATGACTCCAAAGAAACAACTATAAATTGGGAATATCAATCAATCAATACAAACGAGCTAAATAATCTTGGTGGAAATGTCTACCAGGAAATGAATTATGTGCAGCAAGCTCAGAAGGAAGTAAAAGGGGCATTAACGAATAAAGTTACAAATCCAGATGATGTAAAGAAAATGATGCTGTTTAAAGCAGCGGAAAAGACGAAATTACCACTTGCATATACGAGTACGATTGGCGGCAATACAAAAAAGAATAATAAATACGCTGTACCAGTGAATAAATATGGTTACTTACATGCGTTTGCACCCGCAGTAAATGAAAAGGGTCAGGTTACCTTTGGGGAAGTTTACATTGAGTTAAAAGGTACAAAAAAACAGCTTGTCATTAAAAATGTAACAAAACAGGGAATTGGTGCATGGATTCCAATCCAGGATCATGTTTCCTTTTCATATCAGGTGAAGTAAAGACAGGAGCATCATTAATTTTATAGCATATTTTCTCCTGATGTAGGACAAGGTAAGAAGAAAATAGGTGGGTTGTTATGGATAAAAAAATAAGTTCATCGATTATTTATCTTCTTATCTTCAGTCTTATCTTCCTTAGTCCTATTCAAGTAGCCGCAAGTGGATTCGGTTGGGGATATGCAAAAAATAACGAACATAAGATACCAGAAATCGGTAAGTATCAAGAAATGCTTGTAAAATATGGCGCATACTATGCTGATTATTCAGGAGAAAAGGTCGTATATTTGACCTTTGATAATGGGTTTGAGCAAGGGTTTACTGCTGACATATTAAATATATTGAAAAAGGAATCTGTCCCTGCAACGTTTTTTGTTACGGGTCATTACGTAAAGAGTGAGGCTGATCTAGTTAAACGTATGGTCAATGAAGGACATATAATAGGAAACCATTCGTATCATCATCCAGATTTCACGATATTAACAAAAGAAGCAATGAAAAAAGAACTAGAAACATTAGAGGAAGCTGTTGCGGCTGTTTCAGAGCAAAAGGAAATAAAATATCTTCGTCCACCAAGAGGAACCTTCAATGAACAAACATTGAAATGGTCAAATGAGCTTGGGTTAATTCATATCTTCTGGTCGCTAGCATTTAATGACTGGAATGTAAACGGGCAGAAGGGCGCCCAATATGCATATGATCAAGTGATGGCACAGATCCATCCAGGGGCAATCGTTCTTCTGCACGCTGTATCATCCGATAATGCCAGTGCACTTGAGCGAATTATTCAGGACTTGAAGAAGCAGGGATATAGCTTTAAAAGTTTAGATGATCTTGTTTTCAAAGATATTCTGCCAAAGGGATTTATGGATATTAATTAATGAATAGAGGCGGGCTCAGTTATAATGAGTCTACCTCTATTTTTGCTAAGTAATGGGTAGTAATTAGAAATGGATATAAAGTGCGGACTACCTGGAGGAGATGAGTATTCTTAGGCCGGTCGCTCCGAAAATACACTACGCTTTTCGCGGGGAGCTGGTGAGCCAACTCGCGCTGTCGCACTTCGTAGTCTCACCTAGGCTCTTCTTCCCGCAGAAGTCTCCGTGTATTTTCTCCGCTGGGAATGAGCAATTATTTTCAAGTAATCACTTCTAAATAGGATGAGAGAACATTTCGCTCTCTCTTGGCCGTTGATTGTAGCGGAGGGCAGGAGACTCCCACGGAAAGCGACTGCCCGAAGCGAAAATCAACTTCGCACCTAGTCCGCACTTTATTTAAATTGCAACCAACAATACAAAACGAGTCAACATTAATAAAGCCTTACATAGACCGTTCTCACAAAAAATAAAAAAAGTTGAACAAAATACTTGAAAGTCAAAGAAGGTCAGGGTATAATAAATTCATAAGGTCAAAGATAGTCAAAGTCAAATATAAAAAACGTAACTTTAAATATAATTTTTCTAGGAGGAATGGAATATGCTATGTCAAAAATGTGGTGTCAATGAAGCGAACGTTAGCGCAGCTATGATGATGAACAATCAAAAAATGGAAATACACCTTTGTAATGATTGTTTCCAGGAACTCCAAGGTCAAATGATGAATTCTGCTGGCTTTCCATTTGGGTTTGCAAATGATGCATTTAATAATAGCTTTTCACAAGGTAATGGAGAAGCGAAAGTAGGAGCAAAAACAAAACAAAGACAAACTAATAAAAGAAATAGTCTACTTGATCAATTAGGTAGTAACCTCACAGATAGCGCAAGAGCTGGTGAAGTTGATCCGGTAATTGGACGAGACAATGAAATTAAACGTGTAATTGAAACTTTAAATAGAAGAAACAAGAATAATCCAGTTTTAATTGGTGAGCCAGGTGTTGGTAAAACAGCGATTGCTGAAGGATTGGCAGTGAAGATTGTTGAAGGAAATGTACCGGCAAAACTATTGAATAAAGAAGTATACCTACTTGATGTTGCGTCATTAGTTGCTAATACAGGTATTCGAGGTCAATTCGAACAACGTATGAAACAATTAATCGACGAGCTTAAGTCGCGTGATGATGTCATCCTATTTATTGATGAAATTCACTTAATTGTTGGCGCTGGAACAGCAGAAGGATCACAAATGGATGCTGGAAATATTTTGAAACCAGCGTTAGCTCGTGGTGACCTACAGTTAATAGGTGCAACAACATTAAAAGAATACCGTAAAATTGAGAAGGATGCAGCACTCGAAAGACGTTTACAACCAATTACAGTAAACGAGCCTACTCAAGAAGACACAGTAACAATTTTGAATGGAATAAAAGATCGATATGAGAAATTCCATGATGTTCACTATTCTGATGAAGCAATCCGAGCATTTGTAACGTTATCTAGTCGATATATTCAAGACCGCTTCTTACCAGATAAGGCAATTGATTTAATGGATGAGGTAGGTTCAAGATTGAATCTTAAAAATTCACAAGTAGATTCAACTTCCATTAAACAACGACTTGATGAAATTATTAAGGAAAAACAACATGCAGCTGAAAAAGAAGATTATGAACGTGCAGCGAACTTGAGATATCAAGAAATTCAATTACAAAAACAGTTGGAAAAAGCTTCCGATAGTGAAAAAATTATCGATGTAGATGTCAGTGACATTCAATTAATTGTAGAAGAAAAAACAGGTATCCCAGTAATGAAAATGCAAACAGACGAACAAGAAAAAATGAAAAATCTTGCTGCAGCATTAAGTGAAAAAGTTATTGGACAGGATGAGGCTGTAAATAAAGTAGCGAAGGCTATTCGTCGCAGTCGTGCAGGATTGAAATCTAAAAATCGCCCAATCGGTACGTTCCTATTTGTCGGTCCAACTGGTGTTGGTAAAACGGAATTATCGAAAGTACTTGCCGATGAGCTATTCGGTTCCCGTGACTCCATCATTCGTCTTGATATGAGTGAATATATGGAGAAACATTCGGTGTCTAAGATTATCGGTTCACCTCCAGGTTATGTAGGACATGAGGAAGCAGGGCAATTAACAGAACGTGTACGACACAATCCATATTCGATTATCTTATTGGATGAGATTGAAAAGGCACACCCAGACGTATTAAATACCTTCTTGCAAATTATGGAAGATGGTCATTTAACAGATTCTCAAGGACGTAAAGTTAGCTTTAAAGAAACTGTCATTATTATGACAAGTAATGCAGGTACAGGTGAAAAACAAATTAATGTTGGATTTAATCAAGGAAAACACGAATCTGTATCGACGTTAGAGAAATTAAATGCATACTTTAAACCTGAATTCCTAAATCGTTTTGATACAATCGTTAACTTCAATCAATTATCAGAAGAGAACCTATTGAAGATCGTTGACCTTATGCTTTTAGAATTACAAGAAAGACTTGACGATAATGATATGACCATTACGATTACGGATGAAGCAAAACATGCACTAGTAAGAAGTGGTTATGACGAACGCTTTGGTGCAAGACCATTACGTCGTGTGATCCAAGATAAAATTGAAGATCAGTTAACAGATTTAATTTTGGAACACGACACGGTTGAAAAAGTAAATGTTGATGTAGTCGATAACGAAATTGTTGTGAAAATGGGATAGTATTAAACAGGAAAACCTCGCTGGATGTTATCTAGCGAGGTTTTCTTATGTGGTGCAAAATACTAAAACAAATAGGAAAACACAAGGCTTAGAGAATTTTTATCTCTAAGCCTTGTGTTTTATAGTTCTTATTCTGTTGAAAGCACAGAATTACTGCATAGAATTAGCGACTTCAATTAAATCCTCTTTCGTAACTTTAAACTAGGTGGACTGTCAAAAGATAACTGAAAGAAGGGTCACTTTTTCACCACACCATGTCCTCCGAAGCCATTCCTCAAGGCAGCTACCACCTTGATGCTGAAAATGTCTTCCATTTGGCTATCATTACGAATAAACAATGAGTTTGCAATAATAGGTACAGAAATGCCTTTATCCATTGCTTCTTGCACAGCCCATTTTGCGTCGGGAGTTGAACCCACGATTCCCCTAATTTGTTCCAAATTTGAATCTTCTACCAAAGCATCATGTGCCAATTGAATTAGCCAGCTTCTTATCACAGAGCCATTATTAAATACATTGGCAATTGCCGCCAAATCAAAGGGATAATCGCTAGCCTCTAAAAGATGGAAGCCTTCCCCGATTGCTTCCATCATTCCATATTCGATGGCATTATGTACCGTCTTCACATAATGGCCGCTACCGGAATTCCCACAATATAGGTTTCCATTTTCATACGCAATGCTCTTAAAAAACGGTTCAAGCTCTTGGCATACCACCTGATCTCCTCCTACCAGCAGACAAGGGCCTGTCCGTGCGCCAGATTGTCCACCAGATGTGCCACAATCAATATAATGGATTCCTTTTTCCTTGGCAGCCTTTGCTCTTCGCACCGAATCTTTATAGTATGAGTTTCCTGCTTCAATGATGATATCATCGCTGGACAACTGATTCATTAATTCTTGTACAATATTTTCTGTAACCTCACCAGCGGGCAAGGTAAGCCATATAATTTTCTGCTTCTCCAAACGGTCTAACATTAAGTCAATACTCTCATATACTTCTATTTCTTCAGCAGCGGCCCTCAGGCGTGAAGCCTCGGACACCGTATACCCACATACGAAATAATGATGCTCTTGAATATTTAATGCAAGATTGCAAAGCTAGAAGAAATTGAAAGTCTCCATGAATTGGCCGATTGTCTTTTCGATGATCTGCTACAAAAGTGCATCGATCTTGATTCTATCAGTATTTCACAGCTTTCACGACGTTTAAAAGGAATATTTTCCATCAAAGTGCCAGTTTGAAGCAATATTTTCTGCTTGTTCTTGTGTCATAACACTAAAATTATAATCCATAAAAATCCCCTTCGCATCTTTAATAATCCTAAACCTAATGCAACAATCCTGCGACTTTAGTGACTAGTGACACAAGAGTGGTGTCTTTGAAAATATTGTTATATCAGTTATTATAATAGCCAAGACTTAAGATTTATGTCTTTATTAGTTTTTGACACAAAAGTATTGTCTATCTAAATATTGAGGTTATATCGAATAAGAATATATCGGCAAATCATAAAATGCATATATATTTGTGAAAGGACTTTCTAACGGGCAGTAAGAGTTAAATAAAGGTTTAAAAGGGAAGTAACAATAGAACAGAGCTCACTAAAAAAAGGTACAATTGTCAATAAAGTTAATTGCTTAAGGAAAGGTTAATTCATGGGAGGCAATATGGGAAGGATCGGTGTAAACCGAATTTATAGAAATAACTGAAATGACATATGAGAGTTTGTGAAAAGATTTACTTAAAGGGGCAGTGGAAGAAGACATATTACAAAAAAATAAACAAATTTCATAATATCGTTCTTCAGCGGGACGATAATTTTTTATATGAAATTAAAGCCAAATCAATAAATTGCCCGTCTAATGGGTGAAAGGGAATTAAGGAGGTGGCTATTGATTGCTAGATTTAGTAAAGGAAGCTCAAAAAGGTAACGATAAAGCATTTATGGCTTTGTTTCAGAAATATGAACAGGATATTTATAGAATGGCTTTTGTGTATGTGAAAAATCCAAACGATGCACTTGATGTGGTTCAAGAAACAGCATATCGTTCATTTAAATCAATCAAAAATCTAAAAGAACCTAAGTATTTTAAAACTTGGTTAATAAGAATTTCGATTAGTTGTTCAATGGATTTACTTCGGAAAAAGAAGAAAGTAGTTTATTTAAAGCCAGAACTAGAGGGAAATTTATCGGATGATATAAACGAAGATATTGATTTAGAAGTGACGGTTCGTGACTTAATCGAGCGTTTAAATGAAGATGAAAAAAGTGTTATTATTTTAAGATTTTACGAAGGGTTAACTCTAAAAGAAATATCCAAAACATTGAATATTCCCTTGGGTACGGCAAAGACGATTTTATATAGAGCGTTAGACAAGCTCCGTAAAAATTTGAAGGGAGATGATTTTTATGAGTAATAAGATTAAACAAGAAATGAATAAAATTGAAATACCAAAGGAACTGAGCGAAAGAAGCAAAATGGGTGTTTCTCAAGCAAAGAAAGAAATGAATAAGGATAGAAAAAGAATTAATGTAAAAGGCATCGGTATTGCTGCCGCTTTACTTGTGTCTGTTGGAGCATTCACCTTATTTAATAACGATACCCCAGATGGTACAACAGAAAGTCAAGAAGCACTCGTTGTTAATGAGGATGGAAGTGTAGAAATCCCAGCTATTCAATTACCAGAAGACACTTCAAGTGCGAGTATGATTGGCTTAATTATATATAACGGGAAAGTTTATACCCAAGCAGCGACAGAGATAGATCCAGAAGATGCAAAAGCTATTATAGGTGATAAACTCGGAACTACAAAAGGAACAATTGATGAATGGAGTAAGCAAGAAGCCTATGATGAAGAGTTCGCTTCAACAATTGGAGAAACAGACGTATATTCTGTAAAAGGATACGATAAAGACTTTAGGATAATGACATACCAAGAACAGGATGGTAAGAAATACGCAGAGTTCTATGAAAACCTTAACGGAATAACAATAAATAGTGGTGAGGGTGTGTTTGGTCAATTAAATATGGTTAGTAATGTATCCTCTGCACAGTATAGAAACTTTAGTGATTGGGATAACGGTATTAAAAATTATCAGTCTGTTACAAGTATGCAAGCATTAAATATCTTTCTAGAAGAACTGAATAAGGTGAAGCCTCTTCCTCGCGAAGAAAATTCAGACCCAATAGGTAATTCTCCAAACAGAAACAACGAGGACTTCAGGGAATTAAGCATTAACTTGAATGATGGTTCTTTAGTTAGATTAACACTTCTCAGAGACGGATATATCTATTATGGATTTATGGATGTGTATTTTGAAATGAATGAGGACGTATTTTTAAAAATGTGGAGCCAACTTGAGTAAAATATTATTCAGCAAACGGGTGCAAGAATTTAACAAGGTGATCATAGAAGATTTGATCGCCTTTTTCTTCTGGAAAATTTAATAATTTGCTTGGAATATTATGGGATAATATTAAGTTATAAAGATATTGAGCAAAGGTGCAGAAGAGTTGAAGATGAAATCTGTTGACTGTATATTTAAAATATAAAAATTCAACAAACAAAAGGGTGGAAGAAATGATAAAGGGGTTATATGAAGCACATTTACCTGTGAAGAATTTAGATATTTCAATTGAATTCTACCGAAAATTAGGTTTGAGGTTCGCTTGGCGTGATGAAGACACTGCATTCTTTTGGATAGAAGAAGGGAAAAGTTGGTTAGGATTATGGGAAGGGAAGGAGTATCAAACACCATACCACCCTTCTTTGAGGCATGTTGCTTTTCGAGTTACATATGAGGGTTTAAAAGATTCTTTACAATGGCTTGAATCCATCCAAGTTGAACCTGTTTCTTTTGGAAAGAGAACATTGATAGAGCCTTTTGTAAGACCAAATCAAGGAAATGCTTCGATTTACTTTGATGACCCAGATGGAAATAGTTTAGAATTGATGTGTTATGTCGAAGTTCCAGACAAATTAAAATATATTACGGAAAAGTTGTCATTTGAGGACTGGGAGAATTTAATTTAGTTAGTAGTATATTTAATAACTTGAGATTGTGAAGAACTGTACTTAAACAAACGGGTGCATTAGTTCAGTAAGCTATTCGCAGCAATCATTATCTTGATCTTACGGAATAGGGGCAATTCAGGAATAAGAATTTCTAAGGAGAGTTTTGATGGGTGCTATCGCTTAACACCTTTTCAATTAGGCAATTGTATGAAAATAATATAGACTAACTATTCGTATAATTTTGTAATCTTGGGGGGTAATGATGTGAATGACGATTTTATTGTAATGGCAAAAAAAGGGCAGGATGATCATACTGGCTGTTTTTTGCCTCGTTTTTGTAGCGGTGGGCATATTCATTTTATCGGTACCATTTAATGAACCAATGTGGCCGATGGTGATAGGAATTCTTACCATCGCAGTATTCGGGCTTTGCTTCCTATACTATGTAAAAGTAATTGTCATAAGGGAACCGGCAGTGGTTATCACGAAAGAAGGAATTATAGACCAGTCTAGTTATATAGGAGCAGGCCTTGTCAGATGGGAGGATATTGAAGCGATTGACCTAGTTAACTTTTCGGGTCAGGTGTTTCTTGGCATTTTTACATTTGACAGTGAATTGATCATTAACCGATCAAGCGGAATGGAGAAATTGTTTAATCAATTAAACAAACGGTTACTGCCATCACAAGTCAACATACCCGTAAATAATTTAGCTTGTTCTGCGGATGATCTTGTGAATGCTATTGGTGAACGTTGGGAAACGGGGATGAAGAAAGAATCTTAACTTCTTTTGATCAATCTTTTTTTCAAAACACGCTTTTTCTCTTTTTTCAAGGTTTACTAGGTTAACTTAATTAAACTTTTTACTGGAGGTGTAATAAATGTTTTTCAAAAGAAAACCAAAAATAAGTGAGCAAACAATTAAAGGACTAGTGCAGAAACTGGAAAAGACGTATACGGATAAGGATATCGAACAATTGACAGAAATATTTCATCAGGACCATCGCAATATTTCCTTTTTAAATCACTTTTCCCTCATGATGAATTTTCAAATCTACAATATTACATTCGAAATTCTCAACCTCGAAATATTAGATATGAGTGAGGAGGAAGCAACATTTACATATACACGGAAGCATATGTATAAATGTGTGAATGAAGAGGATGAAAACGGAACAAAACCGAACAATATATCAAGCTACTATGTACAGCTTAAGGTAGAAGGTAAAACGATTTGGATCATGAGATATGCAAGATACAGCGAGCTGCTTTTGGATCTTGAAGGGAAAATTATGCCGGATGAAAAGGCGGTTGTGCCTCCAGGGGCCGAGTACTTCGGCAATATGAAGCGGTTTATTGATATCATTCAGCTTGAGCATTTTAAGCCGGCCACTTATCTTATATACCGCGATAGTGAGTTCATCGGATACTATCCCGAAAAGGAACGCTATTCATATCGGACATCGGAAAAGCTTACCTTCGATTACTTTCAAGAGATGGAAGCTGACTCGATTGAAGAGCATACAAAAGACTTCATTGAGGGGAACACAGTGGAATATAGTAATATTCTGGTGCAGGAGAAGCATTACTCCATCATTGAAATGAAATTCGGGGGCAAATCCGGATTGCAACATGAACTGATCTTGAGCATGCTTGCCCCGGATGGGTTCTTTATGGTCCGTTTTCTGAAAAGCCGCAACGCCCCGATTGAGGAGGAATTGCGCCAGCGCCTGATAGAACAGATGAAGACCGCTGCAACTAAGCGTTAGTTTGACCGGCCGCCATATTTCAATAGGAAGGGAAACCCCGCAAAATGCAGAAAAACGGGATGGTGGGTAACGGGGTAGCAGTTTAGTTGAGTAAGAGGAATAGATAAAAAGATGTCGAATTTATTTACTTGTTGAAATTGAGGTCTTGGAGGATACATTTTGAAGTGGTGGAAACATCACTAAAGAATTCTATTCACTGAATCATTGTCAATGATAATGAACCAATTGTTGGCATAGGGAGAATTGTTGGCGATGGGGCTATCTATTTCTATATTCAAGATATATTGGTTCATCCAGATTATCAAAAAAATGGTATTGGGAAAGAAATATTGAGTTGAATACTTAAATTGGAATGTCCCAGATATGGCGTTTGTCGGTTTGTTTGCATCACAAGGTGAAGAATCGTTCTATGAAAAATATGATTTTAAAGATTACTTACCAAACATGACGGTATGTTTACTGTAATTTCAAAAAATATACATTATAGATTTTTAATTGTAGGAGAAGACATCAATCAATATTAAAGCAATTGTTCTCCCAATAACCCTTTTTCCATATTAAGCTAATTGGTGCATTACTTTAAGAAGGAAATCTGAACCTGTTATTCAACTAATGGGGCAGATTAATGGAATAAGAAGGTGTTATTAAGAGTGTGCCGAAATATTTTAGTAAATTCAATTTAAGAATGGGGGAGCTTCTTTGATAAAAAACTATTTCATGTTCAGTACTATCCTATTTTTTTTCTTAGTATTAAGCTCTGGTTGCACTAATTCAAGTGACAATATAGTTACTATTTCAGTTAATTCCGATTCCGAATATGTGAATACCTTTGAGGATTTAAATTTAGGAGTACTATATGATTTTGATTTTAAATTACCCAATGCAGATAAAAGTTGGGTAAATCTTTGGGTAGAAAGATACTATTATGGAAAAAAAGAATCTAAACCATTAACGCACTTATCCTATGGTAACAGCCCTAATGAAGTGGACGAAGGGCATTTGGGGTTTGGTATGATCAATCCAAATTCAGAAGACACTTTAGTTTTTGTTTATGGACCTGGTGTAAGCACTCAACCATCAATAATTGAAGATGAATCTAAGACTGATATTATTAGTTCTTGGGACTATGCCATTGGTAATGAAGAAATAGAGTTAGAATTGGGTGAAACAAAGATATTAGCAGTATATAGGGAAACTGAAGGTAATTCAATTAGTACCATTGATTTACAAGATGAGGAATCAGTAAATAGAATGATTAAAGAAGATGCTATGGTACTATTACTGAAGATAAAGATAGAAGAAAAAAATGCAAATCAGAACTAATTAACTGTATTTAGTTAAATTGCGAAGAAATGTACTTAAAGTAACGGGTGCGATAGTTAAATTAGACGATCATTGAATTGATTGTCTTTTATTTTTGGTAAAACAATGGGAATATTATGCTATTATTGATTTACAAAGATCTTCAGCTAACAAAGCAGTAGGGTTTAGGATTAATCAATAAATAAAATGGAGTAGGTAATGTCTTTGGAATATATCACAACTCAATTAATAATGATTGCATTATTTATCTTAATCATTCATTCAATCGAAACACTAGCATATTCCGTACGTTTATCAGGTGCAAGGGTGAAACTATTAGCATCGGCTCTTTCCCTATTTAACGTGATGGTAATGGTTTCAAGGTTAGCGAATATGATGCAACAGCCTTTTACAGGAAGTTTGATAGATAATGCACCAAAAGAAAATGCTTTAGAATTCGTTGCTAGTCAATATCGAATTCTAATTGGTTCTGCAACATTAGGAACAATTATTGGTCTACTTTTGTTACCGACATTTATTGCTATCTTTTCGAGGGCAATCATTCATTTAGCAGAGGAACGAGGGTCTATTCCTGCGTTATTGAAAAAAGGGTTTACTATACCTTACTTAAAACGTGCAAGAAAACATATTCATTTACCTAGGTATGCTTATTTAAAAGATATGAACTGGCGAGATATACCGATTAAATTATTTTGCACTAATATGTTGATTACAGCAATTTATACAATAGGAGTATTATCTGCACTATATGCAGCGTTGCTTGCACCTGAACGGGCGACAACAGCCGTAATGGCATCGGGTTTAATTAATGGTGTAGCCACAATCTTACTCATTGTCTTTATCGACCCTAAAATTTCAATCCTTGCAGATGATGTGATTAACCAAAAGGGAAGCTATGTTAATTTAAAAAGTGCATCTATTATGATGGTGACATCGAGGTTATTAGGAACACTGTTAGCACAAGTGTTATTCATTCCAGGTGCGAAGTATATTGCTTGGTTTACTCAGTTCATTGTGTAGTAAAGAAAATACATATGTATTTTCTTTACTCTTAGATAAATTGAAGGGAAATTGTGAAATATTGTACTTCAACGGGTGTTATAGTTGAATAAGGATTACTGAAATGATCAATCTTTTTTATAAAACCCAAACTTAAATCTGTTGAAAAAGAATCCATTTTGGAAAAATGATTAATCAAAACGGATCCGTTAAATTCAAACAAGATAAAAGAATACGGCATTCTTTATGTAATTTCTAAAGACATCACATTTGTGTCTAGTCTGCTGGTAAACACGTTGGCAAAGTGTCTTCAAGAGATAACTCTAATATTTTTTCTGTTTGAAATAGTGTTCCATCATATCAAAGATTAGTGGTTGCAACATTTTTTCTCTCCCTTTTAAAATAATTATTACTTTCAAAGTTTAGCAAAGAATTGAATATTAATTAACTAATACTTCTTTAACAATTCTTCAACGTTTCTTTAAGAAAAGTTCTTCACAAGCCCCATATTAACACAATTACCCATTCATCTTTATATGAACTATCTGAATATTATAATCAGGAATTTATATACACTACAAAAAAAGAAACACGTTATTTCTAATGTGTCATAATGTGCGCGTTGATATGTTATTCTGCTCGTTAACTTCTTATTATAAAGGATAATTTAAATCTCCTCGTGAAAAGCTATTATCGAACGTCATTTTAACAAAGGGATGACTCCGATGAAAATTAAGTATCTGTTTATATTTCTTATGACAATTATTATCTTATTTATTCAAATGCCATTTCAATTACATAGTGACGCACAAGCGGAAATGCAGGTGCACTTTATCGATGTGGGGCAAGGTGACAGCATATTAATTCAGACTCCATCCAATAAAACGATTCTCATTGATGGCGGATCACCTAAAGAAGGGAAGAAGGTGGTAGCCTATTTAAATAATTTAGGCATTAACCAAATTGATCTGTTGATTGCTACTCATCCAGATGTCGATCATATTGGTGGACTGAAAGAAGTAATGAAGAAAATGAAAGTTATCCAAATACTCGATTCAGGTAAATTTCATTTTACTAATACGTATACCAATTATGTAATGGAGATTCATAAACAGAGAATTCCAATGAGCGTGGCAAAGGTAAATGAACAAATCAAATTAGATCCTGAAGTAAATATTAAAGTATTGAATGCCGATGGTAAGGGGAAAAGCAATAATCAGGCATCAATCGTATTAAGCGTTAGTTATAAAGCAATAGATTTCCTACTGATGGGAGATAGCGAAGTTGAGCAGGAAAAGACATTATTATCTCGGCAAAATCTTGAATCGGAAATAATTAAGGTTGCACATCATGGTTCAAAGACAAGCACATCTCTCCGTTTCTTAGAAGAAGTAAATCCACAGGTTGCCATTCTGACGTATCGTGTTGGCAATGATTATGGGCATCCGGTTGAAAGGGTAATTGACAATTTAAATCGGATTGATGCGCAAATTTATTCAACAGGGGTATTCGGTAACATAAGAATTATTACAAATGGGGAGAATTATATGATCATACCTGAAAAAAGTCCGACTGATAATTTAGCGAACTAATCATCCTGATTTACAAAACGATGCCATAGTGATATCATAATAGTATCAATATGAATTCAAAAGAAGTGAGGGTGACGTTTTGATGATTCAGGAGAGAAAAGCTTGGTCTATGAATGGAATGTTAGGTATTTTAGTCATTGCAATCCTTTTAGCCGCTACAGTATTCAGTTTTATTCAGCAACAATTTATTATCGGCGGAATTTTATTACTTGTAGCAATAACGCTAATTAGCGGTATTGCCATCGTACAGCCTAATCAGTCGGTCGTAGTGATTTTTCTTGGAAAGTATATGGGAACGATTCGCCATGAGGGGATTGTAGTTACCGTTCCATTTTCATCAAGGAGAACGGTATCGCTTCGTGTTCGAAACTTCAATAGTAATAAGATGAAAGTAAATGATGTAAATGGCAATCCAATCGAAATCGCTGCTGTCATTGTGTTCAAAGTGATTGACTCCGCAAAGGCAGTATTTGACGTGGATCAATACGAGAAATTTGTTGAAATTCAAAGTGAAACGGCAATTAGAACGGTTGCAACAAAGTATCCATATGATTCCTTTGGGGAAGAGCAGCTTACATTACGCGGAAATGCGGAGGAAGTTTCGAATGAATTAACGATAGAATTGCAGGAACGGTTAAAAGTTGCTGGTGTCGAAGTAATTGAAGCAAGATTAACCCATTTAGCTTATTCAACTGAAATTGCTCAAGCGATGTTACAACGCCAGCAAGCAAGTGCAATTATTTCTGCAAGAAAGCAAATTGTTGATGGCGCAGTCGGCATGGTACAAGATGCGATTGAACGAATCGAGAAAGATGGCATTGTTGAGTTAGATGATGAACGGAAGGTTGCGATGATTAATAATCTACTTGTTTCTATCGTATCGGATAAGGGAACACAACCAGTGATAAATACTGGATCACTATATCAATAAAAGAGGGTTTTTATGGCTAAGAAAAAGAATTTTCCATTGCGTATAGACCCGAAGCTATATGATATTTTAGAGTCGTGGGCAAAGGACGAATTTCGAAGCGTAAATAGTCATTTGGAGTTTTTATTAAGGGAGTCGATCAAGAAAGCGGGTCGACTGCCGAAAAACGAAGCTAAGAAAATGGATGACGAATAAGGTTCTGTACACATTGTGTGCGGGACCTTATTTTTTTATTGCAGGTAAGAAAGTATAAAATTTGGCTGAAATATTTCTTATGCTGGAACAGCCACGTCCAGCTTCAGCGCTAAAGCTGTGACGAGACTTTCCTCACCTCCGTACACAGCTCAAACGGGTGCTTACGCTTTTGTTATTTGAAAAGATTGACAAATCAATCAATATGTTATATGGTTAGTTACATAAGCAATTAACCAAACAAGGAATGAACTAAAATGAAAAATTCATTAGACGAAAGTAAACCAATTTTTATGCAAATTAAAGAGCAGCTTGAGGATTCTATTATCAACGGAACGATTAAGGCAGGAGAACGCGTACCATCGACAAATGAATTTGCTGCTTTCTACAAGATCAACCCAGCTACTGCAGCAAAAGGAATTAATGAATTAGTCGCAGAGGATATTCTTTTCAAACGGAGAGGTGTTGGAATGTTTGTAACAGATGATGCAATGCAAATATTAATCGAAAGTCGGAAGAAAACATTTTATGAAAATTATATGCTGCCATTAAAAAGTGAGGCCATTAAGTTACAAATTAGTGTGGAAGAACTTATGGATATGGTGAAAAGGGAGGATATTTCAAATGAAAATTGAAGTCAAAAGTTTAACCAAGAAATATGGTGATCATCGAGCATTAAATGATATTTCATTTATACTTGATGGTCCAAAGATTTATGGGTTGCTCGGTAGGAATGGTGCAGGAAAAACGACTTTTATGGATATATTATCTGGACATATCATGGCAAGCAATGGAGAGATATTAATAAATGGAGAGAATCCATTCGATAACCAGCGCTTAACGGAATCGATTTGTTTAATTAAAGAAGGACAGAATTTTAAAAGGGATCTAAAGATAAAAAATGTGCTTAAGATTTATTCTTACTTTTATCCGAATTGGGATCAGGAGCTCGCAGAGAATTTAATTAAAGAATACAATCTAGATCTGAATTCAAAGATTAAGACGCTTTCGAAAGGGATGGAATCGGCACTAGGGATTACCGTGGGATTAGCAAGTAAGGCACCGATTACAATTTTTGATGAACCATATATTGGGCTAGATGCACCATCAAGAAAGAAATTCTATGAAATCATGCTGGAAGAATATCAGGAAAAACCGCGAATGATTATATTCTCAACACACTTAATTGATGAAGTGAGTTTATTATTTGAAGAGGTTCTGATCTTACGTGAAGGCTCCTTAGTTTTACAGGAGGAATCAGAAATCCTTCGCAACAATACAATTGCAGTATCTGGGACTATTGAAGAAGTTGAGACATTCATTTCAGGTAAAGAAGTAATCGAGAAAAAGCAGCTTGCCGGTATGATGACCGCATATATTTATGGAACGGTGGAAGAAGCAAAAATGTTTGGTTTAAATGTTGAAGGTGTGCCAATTCAAGAATTAATGATTTATTTAACGGAAAGAAAGAAGGGGGCATAAATAATGACTAGGCAAGTAAAAGGACTGCTATACTTTTATATTACGGATATCCGTTTCTCGTTGACAATCTTTTGGACGATATTGCTAAGTACTTTAGTTGTTACAATAACGATTGCTTATTTTTTACTTGGTGATGGAAATACCGAATTCTATTTTGCTTTCCCATTCGCAATTTATGTTTATGCCGGTATTTCAGGTTTCTTGATGGTAAAAGAGAGTGTTCCATTTTCGCTAAAATTAGGAGCAACACGTAAGAATATTTTTATCAGTCTTGGTCTATTTTTCATAGGTTTAGCACTATTTAATGCTATACTTGCAAATACGTTACAATCGATTATCGTCAAGTTAATAGGTGGAACAGAAATTTACACCATTAATCTTTTTCATCCTGCACAACTATTAGGGGATACTTGGTTAAATCGTGTCGTCATTGATACATCTTTCCTATTTTTCTTATTCTCACTCTTGTTTGTCATTGGTTTACTATTTTATAAATATGGTTTACTAGGTGGAGGAGTTGTTGTCGGCGCACTTGCTGTCATTTTACTTCTAGGGCTTACTCAAGGGTGGATTATCGATTTTATGACCAATGTATTTGCAGACGTTGAATTAACTTTTTTCTACCAAATGCTTGGTGTAGGGGTATTAATATATTGCATCTCCTTCCTACTGTTAAGAAGAATAACAACGATAAAGGCGAAATAATGAAGAAGGACTGGATTCTGCTTAAAGGATCCAGTCCTTCTTACGTTAATTTGCAAGCTCCTTCTTTTTTAAAGCTATAATTGCAGCGATTAACAGGCCAATTGAAATGATGATTGTTACAATTGCTGTCCAAACAAGGTCTGATGAGATGCTCCCAGTCTGTACCATCTCCATTAGATACATTGTTAAGTTATTCGGGCTCCATACAAGTACATGGCTAAATATTTGGGTAACAATACTCATTAAGATAATCGTTGCAATCGTTAGAAAAGCGACAATCCCAGGTGTCTTAAACAAAGTGTTATAGAAAATAGATACAGAGACTACCAATGTAAGCCAGAATCCGTAGAAAATAATGACTAATAATATGCTGTGAAGTGAAAGCTCACCATAAAGAATATTAATATAATACCAGCTGGCAAGCATTCCGATTAGCAATGAAGCCCACACAAGAGCAAGCAGTGCGGCCCATTTTGCAGTAATATAATTGCGATAAGCGACAGGCTTCACTAAAATGAGTTCTGATACACCACTTCTACGTTCACCAGCAATTGTTGCCATTGACATCAATGTGATAACTAAGACTCCTAAACTACTTAATTGGCCAAGGCTCATCATCACGACTTCTGCCGGTGCAAAATCTGGGAGTTCAATGACGGTTCCATCTGGTAATCCACCAACAGATTCGAGGATTTGCGGCAAATAATAATTGGAAACAGGATCGATAATTGCTAGGAGAATAAAAACTAAAGGAACCCAAATCCACTTTTTATTCCGCCAATATTCGGTTATTTCTTTTCTGAATAGTGCCATCCATTGCATTAGCCAGTCACCACCTTCATAAACATATCTTCAAGGGAAGCACGATCTAGCGTGAAACTCGTTAAAGGACAGCCCTCTTTTAGTACATATGTCAAAATTTCCTGTCTTGCCTCAGCGATATCTGATACAGAAACCTGCAGTACATCACGTTCGATTGAAGAATTAGCGACACTTGCTAATGCATTAATAGGCTCCTGATATTTGGCTAAATCTCCTTGAAATTCGAGCTTGATAATGGATGTTTGATATTTTTTTCTTAACTCCACCATCGATCCACTTTCAACTATTTCACCTTTGTTTAATAATAATAACTCATCACTTACTTCTTCAGCATCACTTAAAATATGGGTAGAAAATAGAATCGTCATTTCTTCTTTTAATTCCTTCATTAAAGTTAACACTTCTCTGCGACCAATTGGATCAAGTGATGAAACAGGTTCATCTAACATTAACAGTTTTGGCTTGTGGATGATTGCTTGCGCGATTCCTAACCGTTGTTTCATGCCGCCAGAATATTTTCCGATTTTCCGATCTTTTGCATCGATTATTCCTACTTTTTCAAGTAATGTTTCAGCACGCTTCTTTGCTTCCGCTTCGGATAAATAGCTCAGTCGCCCACTATAAATCATGAATTCCATTCCAGTCATCCATGTGTAGAAAACTGGATATTGCGGCAGGTAACCGATATATTTTCGGATATCATCTTTTTCCTTCATATTGGAAAATTGAATCGTACCTGCTGAAGGTTTTAGAAGACCTGCAAGCGTACGTAAAATGGTCGTCTTTCCTGCACCATTTGGTCCAATGAGTGCAATACATTTTCCGTTATGAAATTCAAAGCTTACATCTTTTACTACGTTTTTCCCGTCATAACTTTTTGAAAGCTTGTTCACCGTTAGTAATGTCATCTAGTCGCGACTCCTTCCAAATATGAAATAAATGATTGGACCAATTGTGTTTACTAGAAGAATGATGAAAAACCACATCCATTTCGGCCCATTGGTTGATTCAGCCTTTGTTAAGTCAATGAGTGCGACTATGATTAATATTGCCTGAATAATTAGTATTGGCGTAACGATTGCCCAATTAATTGTCTCAATTATTTCCTGCATTGCAATTTCCTCCTCTAGGAGTTATGTCATTAAATTCCCAATAAAAGTGGAATTCCAATAGCTAAACCAATAATCGCGAGTAAAATAATCCATGCTAATGGTCTCGCGTAATTTATTGTCCAGCCAACACCAAAGCGCTTTTCTAACATAAAAGCAGGGTCGTCTTTATTGAAATAAAACTGCCCAAGCTTCCAATATTTGTCGTCATCACGGTCGATGACATTACCATTTTTCCCAAATTTCCCTTTTACACGACTTCCACCCTGACCAGTAGTGATTGAAAGTACAATTGCCCAGATGATCATGATAAAGCTAAAGAGAAGCGGGATGATTGTCAATAGTTGTTGATTGATCGGATAGATGAACGATAACTGTATGAAAGAGAACATGATTGTTAATAATGTTCCAGTGACAATGATATATAGCGACCATCTCCGTCTGAAAATAACGTTTTGGTGCATCGACTCTTCAGGCTTCTCCGCATTGATCTGCTGCTTCGCTTTTGCAATCATCGTATTGATGAATAAGAACAGTAACATTAAATACAATTGCATGATTGGCATAGAAAGAACGGATCGATATGACTTATCCACCCAATTAGTCACTTCCCCAGCAAAGTTATACTGCATTGGTATCTGTTCTGGTATTAGGCTGTAAAGCTGAATTGTAATGATAATAGTTGCAATAATAATGACAAATGAAAAAAGGAACCAATAATTTGAATGGTTAAGTCTTTGATTTCGAAAGCTTGTATTGATGAATACTTGCTGTGATTTGTTTGCCGCCCAATCTGATTTTTCCTTCAAGATTTTCATCCGGCGATGGAACGTTAAATAAATGATAAAGCTAACAATTAAATAAAGCGCGATGCCAGTAGTAAGTAGGATACTTATTGTTTGTTCATGATTTGCGACGGTAAGACCTAAAATGCTGAAAAGTAATAGCACGATGAAGCTAAGTACACCTGTTGAAATGAGATAACTTTTCCTCATAGCCTTTAGTTCCTTACTACTGTAAACTTCCTCAGGGATCGTTACACCAAAGCTCTCGGTTTTTCTAGTTAAATATGGTGTGAGCATCATCATTAGAAAAACAGGAATAAAAATGGCAAGTAATAATATTAATGGGATTGTATTCATTTCTTCTCACCTTCCTCAGTAAATTCATTAAACACTTCTTTACAAATCCGTAAAAACGCTTCTTCATCCATGCCGCGGCAAATCGAAGCGGCAATGAGAGGGTGGATGCTTGCTATTAAATTCTGTTTGTACTCTTCATCAGCTTTTGGTGGACCATCGGGGTTAATTACGACCCCTTTTTGCCGATGGATTACAATATAACCACCTTGTTTCAGTAACTGGTAAACTTTATTCACTGTATGAAGATTAATTCCAATATCAGAAGCTAATGATCTAACGGATGGCAGCGGATCACCAGGACTCAGTTTACCTTTCGCAATTCCTTCAATAATTTGATGTTCCAACTGAATGTAAATGGGCTCCGCTGATTCAAGGTTGATATTAATAAACATGTTTACACCTCCTTATATATTTATTCTATCTGTTATAGTTAGAATATAACAGATAGAAATGAAAAGCAATAGAAATTTAGAAAATGTTTGTTTGACACTATTTACTTCAAAATAAAAAAGTGAAACGCCTTAAAAGGAGTTTCACTTTAGATTGTTTCTGAATAGCTTTAGATTTTTGTAATGGACGACAGTTGCACGTCAGAGAGGGTTGATCAGCTTCGACTGCCTCTTTGTGATAATTGTTCATAGATACGATCCGCACGTTTAAATTCCTTTTGATAATTGACTTCCTGTGTCTTCGATAAGTATTTTAATCGCTGATTTTCTTTAAACTTGCTCATCAGATCATTCCTCTCATTTTAGAATTAGAATCTCCCATTTCATCCATTTTATACTGCAAATAATAAAAAAACCTCCAATTGGAGGTTTTGAATTAAGATACTTCTTCATCTGTAGTAACTATCTGCTCTGCAGTAAACTGCTGGTAGCTGACATACTGTTCTTTTGTAATAACGAAAAGGTCATAAATATCACCATTCGTATTAATATCTTGATAAACTTCAGGGTAAAACTCATTTCCTAGTGAGACATATGGAAGCTTTAATACTGCTTTAAGTGAGCGAGTATTTGTCTTCCGCACTTTCATGAAAATCCCTTCAATATCATGGGAAAAAAATAATTCATTGAAAAATTGATCCTTGGCAGGTCGATTATATCCTTTGCCGAAATAAGGCTGGCCAATCCAGGTAGCTAAAAATCCGTGCTTATTCTGGATATCAAATAAATTAATCGTGCCAATCGGCTGCATATACTCATCTAAAATCGTACGTGAGATCAATTCACCATTTTCTTCTGCTTCAATTGTCTTCTTTGTGAGGAAATAAAATTCATCACTTGTTTCTGCTTTATGTCTAACATAGGGAAATACATCTGGATGCGTCATCAAGTCAAATAACACTGGCACCTCATGTAAGTCACGCATTTTCAGCATAAAAAATACCCTCCTTATTTCCAGGCGGGTATTCTAAATTTCCAATTAGGAATTTAGTAAGTGACCCACCCACGAATTTTTATTTTAGATTGCAACAAAAATTCGGGGTGGGAATCGAACCCACTAGAACCAGTAAATACTGGTGGCGCACCATTTGCCTTCCCTATTTAATTCAAATTGTTCTCAAGTAAGATCCAATTCATCTCTTTCGTATTTTGATAATACTATTCTACAATTTTTATCCGAAAAAGGGAATCATTTTTTTGTAAAATTTTAATGAAGTTTAGTGACATAAAATGGCGTTCTTTTCAGATAAAATCATAAATTAATTCAGACAAAATAATGTATGTTGAAAGGTTATCCGATGTTAATAAATGTTAGGATAGAATTTAAGTTATTTTTCATGATATATTATTGGAAAGGGGTGGGATAGTTGCAAAAAATCACTCGTATCACGACACAAAAGAAAAGCAAGGAACGTTACAATATATACTTGGACGATGGTAAAGGTGAAAAATATGGCTTCAGTGTAGATGAAGCAGTTTTAATTGAATTCCATTTACGAAAGAATCTTGAGCTTGATGATGAAATGATTGCTTTACTAATAAAGAAAGATACATTACATAAATCATATACCCAAGCAATCCATTTTCTAAGCTTCCGAATGCGAACGGAAAAAGAAATTTACGATTATTTAGTTAAAAAAGAAATCGAAGCCGAGCATATTAAGGAAATAATTAATAAACTGATCAAAGAAAAGCTCATTGATGATCGGCAATTTGCAGAGATGTTCGTTCGTACACGAATAAATACAGCATCAAAGGGACCGATGCTAATCAAGAAGGAACTTATTGAGAAGGGCGTGTCAGCTAGTATTGCGAGTGAAGCGGTACAAGCATACCCATATGAGGTTCAATATGAAAAGATTTCGAAATGGGCAGAGAAGAAGCTTAAACTCCAGAAAAAAGACTCCTTTAAGAAGCAAATCCAGCAGCTGCAAGTCACACTAATACAAAAAGGATTTACACAAGATGTAATCAAAGATGCATTGTCGGAAATTCATGAGGAGAAAGACGAAGATGAGGAATGGAATGCAATCGTCTTCCAAGGAGATAAATTAGTAAATAAGCATCAAAGAAAATTCGAAGGCTATGAACTCCGCAACAAAGTAAAGGAAGGATTGTATCGAAAGGGCTTTCCAATTGACCTGATTAATCGTTTCCTGGATGATAAGAAAGTATAAAAAATTCTCTATATTAATCTTTTGCTAGAGTTGGCCACGTCTAGCTCCAGCGCCCAGCGACTAGCGAGACTTCCCTCACCTCCGTACGATAAGTCAACATCGATTCGCTAAAGCTCATCGTGTTTCCTTTATCTCCTGCGGTTCAGTCCAGTCCGTACGTCGCTAAACGGGCGCTTGCACTTTTGTTGGATGAAAGTATGGAAGAGTCGATTAATAATTGATAAGATAGTAAGGTAGACAAGGGGGAAGGCAAATGAATTATCGATATAGTGATTATTCTGTCGAACAGTTATACCGGGAGATTGGGGTATTGAAAGAGAAGGCACAAAAAGCGGAGCAGTTAGGGAATGTTTCCGAAGTTCAAATTAACGAACGAAAGATGCAAGTTGCAATGGCATATACGATGAATCCAGAAGCGTTTAAAGCAGATGAAGTATATGAATTAAAGATGGAAATAGGGTATACGTTTAAGATTAATTATATTAATGGTGTGTTTGCATGGGGACAGCGGATAAATTTACTTGGAGAAGTGTACGAAAATGTTGAAGCACTGCCAATATCCTTACTTGGTAAGAGAATTAGTTAACAAAAAACCGGCTGATCTGTAAGGTCAGCCGGTTTTTTATATCGGGCTATCTTCAACGAATAGTTTACGCTGTAACTTAAGCTCAGAGAAGATCCAGCCTGTATAGGAGCTCATAATATTCATGTTATCATCTATTTTAACGACCGCAACAAATGGATAGTACTCTTTCGAGCGATAACGTAAATCGATGAATCGAACTTCTGTGAAGTGATCATATTCATTGATTTCCCAACGATAAACTGGTGAGAAATTTAGAAATGATGAAACATTTTTGTCTTCCTTCGCGAGATCCATAATTGGTAGGTCTGGCAATGGAACCTTTGAATACTCATCGATAATCTCGATATGACCATTAATTGCTGTACCTACATAAAAACGATCTTCTGTTGTAATTGCGACACGCCAATAGTTTTGTTTTAATGTTGGGGATGTTGCAATTTCTACAGTATTTGGGAAATATTCATTGATTTTCTTAACGATTTCTCTTTTATCCATATAACGCTTGATGTAATATAGTACAATGACGGTATAAATGGTTAGCCAAGTATAGCCAGGATTAGCACCTAATACCCAAGCAAAGATTCCAACAACATTCATTAAGAAAATGTATGGATCAAACGTGTTGATAAAGCCATAGGCAATCCATTTGTCTGTAAATGGACGAAATGCTTGTGTCCCATATGCATTAAATAAATCCACAAAGACATGAATAATGACCGCTAAGGCAGTCCAAAGCCATAGGTGTAGGAAGCTTGTTTCAGGCACGAACAGGTGAGTAATTCCAGATATTAACAGTCCCCACAAAACAATTGCAGGAATGGAATGCGATAATCCACGATGATGCCTTATATAGGTAGCATTGTTTTTTAATTTAAAAATGGTATCAAAGTCTGGGGCATGTGAGCCAATGATTGTTCCAACTAATACCGCATGAAACAACGTAGGGTCACTTTGAACAACTGGATCTATCGTCGCAAGTCCCCCTAGCGCAATACCCATTACAATATGTGTTCCGGTATCCATTCACAGGATCCTCCTTGATAATGTCCTTTCCAAGAAATAACGGAGAAGGACAAGAATAATTATCAGAAATAGTGTACTATGGAAAGTTATATTGTTATTATTATCTACAATTTCATGAAAGAATATTAACCAGCAGCATAATTGCCAGAATATAGATTTACTTTATTGTATCACAAAGGGTGTGTAAACATGAATGAAGAAGTTCTAAATAAATTTAATATACAACAATTCCAGCAAGATTTACTATCTTGGTATTATCAGCATAAACGTGACTTGCCTTGGCGACAAGACCAAGATCCTTATAAAATCTGGGTATCGGAAATAATGCTCCAACAAACGAAAGTCGACACCGTTATCCCATACTTTTATCGGTTTATTGATAAATTCCCAACGGTTTACGAATTAGCAGCAGCCGATGAACAAGATGTGCTGAAGGCGTGGGAAGGACTAGGATACTATTCCCGTGCTAAGAATTTACAAACAGCTGTAAGAGAAGTTGTCGCATCCTATGGTGGAGTAGTACCTGAAAATCCTGATGAATTAGGATCATTAAAAGGGATTGGACCATATACAAAAGGAGCAATTCTTTCTATCGCGTATAACCAGCCGGAACCCGCAGTAGATGGAAATGTCATGCGTGTGATTTCGCGTATTCTTAAAATTGAAGAAGATATTGCGAAGGTTAAAACGAGAAATCTAATCGAAGCCAATGTTCGCGAAATTATTTCAAAGGACGATCCAGCTTCATTTAATCAGGCAATTATGGATCTTGGATCGTCTATTTGTACCCCGAAAGCTCCAGCATGCATGTTCTGTCCGATTCAGGAGCATTGTAAAGGCTTTGAAGACGGCGTGCAGGAGGAATTACCAATCAAAACAAAGGCGAAGAAACAAAAAAAGATTCCATATGTAGTGCTATTAATCAGAAATGAAAAAAACGAATATGTGATTGAGCAACGACAGGATAAGGGGTTATTAGCGGATCTCTGGCAATTTCCGATGGTGCCAATCAATGAAATTGGCAGGAAACATATAGAAAATTGGGTGTTCAGTGAATATGGTATAAAAGTAAAATTAAAGGAACATAAAGGAAATCTGAAGCATGTATTTTCCCATATTATTTGGGAATTGGAAATATATGAAGCAGAAACAAAAAGTATTGCCACAGATGATCCAAGATTACGTTTTGTAAATCTTGAGGAAATCGGCAACTATCCATTTCCTGTTTCCCATCAGAAAATGATGCAATATTTGTCTGAACAGTGATTTTAAACAAGGTTCTCAACGATTTCGGGACCTTGTTTTTCATTTATCCCGAATTAACTGGCTGTAAGACCCTTAACGAAAAGAATTCGAGAAAAATCAAGAATTGTAAGTGGGGGATGATATTACCCCGCTTAATGAAGTTTCACTTTATTAAATAATCTTTATAAAAATAAAGGCATAACAATTTGATAACTGGACAAATTAATTATTGCGGAGGTGATATCGATGGCTAAAAAAGCTAACAAAACAGCTGCAGGTACTAGCGTACAGCATGTGAAGCAACAAAACCAACAAGCAGCTCAAGGACAATATGGTACTGAGTTTGCTTCTGAGACAGATGCTCAGGAAGTAAGAAAACAGAATCAGAAATCTCAATCAAACAAAAAGTAAATACCTAGGTCGATATAATGAAAAAGAAGAGAGCTTCCCTAATGATAGGGAAGCTCTCTTCTTTTTAAATGTATAGCCTTTCTTTAAGATTAAATATTCCCTATATACTGAAAAGTAGTTTCCCTTTATATTTCCTATCATTGCCTATATAATAAATGCAAGATTAGTATTGGGATTAATGATATAGAAAGGAAGATTGGATGGTTGCTCCGAAAGCTGGTTCTAATATGCAAATACAAAGCTATAAGCATAATGGGCAACTTCATCGGATATGGGAAAATACAATAGTATTGAAAGGGACTGAGACGGTTATTATTGGCGCCAATGATAAAACACCAGTAATCGAGAGTGATGGACGAACTTGGATAACGAGGGAACCAGCCATCTGCTATTTCCATTCTAAATATTGGTTTAATATTATCGCGATGATTCGTGAGGATGGCATACATTATTACTGCAATATTAGTTCTCCCTTTGTGTATGATGAAGAAGCACTTAAATATATTGACTATGATTTAGATCTCAAGGTTTTTCCAGATATGACCTTTAAAATTTTGGATGAAGATGAGTACGATGAACATAAAAGACAAATGAACTACCCCTTAGTATTGGACAGGATTTTGCATCATAATATGGAACAATTAATTAAAGTTGTTCGTATGAGGAGAGGCCCGTTCGCACCAGATTTTGTTGATAGCTGGTATGAACGATTTTTGACCTATCGTTAGACATAGCAATCTAAAGTAATGTAAAAGAGGAAGGTTATTTTTGAGTAGTGTAAAGCAATATATGAAGTTCGTGAAACCATATAAGTGGCGAATTTTCTGGACGATTATCGTAGGAATTATCAAGTTTGGAATCCCATTGTTAATGCCATTAATTTTAAAATATGTGATCGATAATATTATTTCTGTTGACACGATGACACAGCCAGAAAAAGTGAATCAGTTGTTTTGGATAATGGGACTTTCCTTTATTATCTTTCTCGTTTTACGCCCACCGATTGAATATATTCGCCAATATTTAGCACAGTGGGTGGGAAATAAAATTCTTTACGATATTCGGGACAAGTTGTTCGACCATATACAAAAGCTTAGTCTCAAGTTCTATTCTTCGACAAAAACCGGCGAAATAATTTCCCGGGTAATAAATGATGTCGAACAAACGAAGAATTTCGTAATAACTGGTTTAATGAATATATGGCTTGATTTAGTAACAATCCTAATCGCAATTGGAATTATGCTGACGATGGATGTTGGCTTGACAGTTGTTTCGGTCATTTTATTCCCATTGTTTGGCTTTTCGATTAAGTACTTTTTTAGTCGATTACGTCGACTGACAAAGGAAAGGTCTCAAGCATTGGCCGAGGTTCAAGGACATTTACATGAGCGGGTGCAAGGAATTCCTGTTACAAGAAGCTTTGCATTAGAAGAATATGAACAAGGCCAATTCAGAATTAGGAATGATAAATTTTTGCAGAAATCCGTCCAGCATACAGACTGGAATGCAAAGACATTTGCGGTGACGAATACGATAACAGAACTTGCACCACTCCTAGTCATTGCTTTTGCTGGCTATCAAGTAATCAATCTAAATGTAAGTATTGGTACAATGGTTGCTTTTGTTGGTTATATGGAAAGGGTGTATAGTCCACTAAGAAGATTAATCAACTCTTCAACAACACTTGTCCAATCGATTGCATCGATTGATCGTGTGATGGAATTCATGAATGAGAAGTACGATATTGTTGATAAAGAAAATGCCAAAGAGCTTGGACGAGTGGAAGGTGCTGTAGAAATTAAAAACGTATCCTTCAAATATACGGAGGATGAGGCGCTTATCCTGAAAGATGTTTCCCTCGATGTAAAAAAAGGAGAAACAATTGCCTTTGTTGGTATGAGTGGTGGCGGAAAATCAACGCTAATCAGCCTAATTCCACGATTCTATGATGTAACAAGTGGATCGATTAAAATTGATGGTATGGATATCCGCGATGTAAAGGCACGTTCATTAAGAAATAATATTGGCATGGTGCTGCAGGACAATATTTTATTCAGTGAGTCAATTGCTGTTAATATTCGAATGGGTAACCCAGAAGCAACAGATGAGGAAGTCATGGCAGCGGCAAGAGCAGCAAATGCGCATGATTTTATTGATAAATTGCCATATGGATATGACACATTAGTTGGGGAACGTGGTGTGAAGCTGTCTGGTGGGCAAAAGCAGCGGATTGCAATTGCGCGTGTTTTCTTGAAAAACCCGCCAGTCATGATTTTTGATGAGGCAACCTCTGCACTTGATTTAGAAAGTGAGCATAGTATCCAGCAAACATTAGAAAAGCTTGCATCTGATCGGACTACTTTCATTGTGGCACATCGCTTAGCAACAATTACCCATGCGGATCGAATCGTAGTTATTGAAAACGGGGAAATAACGGAGTTGGGGTCACATGAGGAATTAATGAAGAAACAGGGTAGCTATTATGATTTGTATCAGGTTCAGAACTTGGATAATGGGAAATAAACTTATATAGTTTGTTGTTATTTAGATAAACTGTGCACTTGTTTAGTGCTTAGGGTTCTCAGGCTAGTCGCTCCAGAAATACCCTTCGCGCACCTTAGGGGAGATGGTGTCTTCGGGTATTTCTTCCACTGGGGTTGGAGGAGTCATATATAAGAGAGTGACTTACCACTAACAAACAATATTGATTGAAGTGAAAAAATCAAACTCACGTGTGAACAGTAACTACTGTCTAGATTTGATTTTTAAATTACCACTAATCCGCACTTTACATCAATTATGAAATGTCATTAGTCACCTCAAAGAGATAGTTGATAAAAAAAGGTCCTTCACATTATTGTGAAGGACCTTTTTAAAATGTAACTTATTCAGCTGCCATTACTTCAAAGGCATGTCCGACTGCTTCTATCGTTTGGTCGATGTCTGCTTCGGTATGTTCGGTTGTTAGGAACCATGCTTCATATTTAGATGGTGCCAAGTTTATTCCTTGGTTTAACATTAATTTGAAGAAGCGACCGAATGCTTCGCCGTCAGTTGCTTCGGCTTGTGCGTAATTGGTGATGGTTTCTTCACCGAAGAAGACAGTAAATGCACCACGTAGGCGATTAATCGTAATTGCTACACCGTACTGCGCTGCTTTTTCTAAAATTCCTTTTTCTAAGCGTTCACCTAGGCGTTCTAATTTTTCGTATACGCCTTCTCGTGCAAGCACTTCTAAACAGGCAATACCAGCAGCCATGGAAGCTGGATTTCCAGCCATCGTTCCAGCTTGATATGCTGGTCCAAGTGGTGCAACCTGTTCCATAACCTCTTTACGTCCACCATATGCGCCGATTGGTAAACCGCCACCGATAATTTTACCCATTGCGGTCATGTCAGGTTCAACGCCATAAAGCTGTTGTGCACTTCCATACGTAAAGCGGAATGCTGTAATAACCTCATCATAAATTACTAATGCGCCAACTTCATGTGTTAAGTCATTGACACCTTGAAGGAATCCTTCGTGTGGTTCAACAATTCCGAAATTGCCGACAATCGGCTCAACTAATACTGCCGCAATTTGATCTCCCCATTTATCCAATGCTTCTTTATATGCATCCAAATCATTGAAAGGGACGGTGATTACATCTGCTGCGGTGGATGCTGGAACACCTGCAGAATCTGGCGTACCTAATGTTGACGGACCAGAACCAGCCTGAACTAAAACTGCATCGAAGTGTCCGTGATAGCTGCCTGCAAATTTAATGATTTTATTGCGTCCAGTGTATGCGCGCGCAACCCGGACGGTCGTCATAACTGCCTCTGTTCCAGAGTTGTTGAAACGAACTTTTTCTAATGAAGGGATTGCTTCTTTTAACATCTTTGCAAATTTGTTTTCAAGAGGGGTTGGTGTACCATATAAAACGCCAGTTGTTGCAGCTTGTTTAATTGCTTCTGCTATATGTGGATGATTAAATCCAGTGATAATTGGGCCATATGCTGCTAAGTAATCGATATATTTATTGCCATCGACATCATAAAAGTATGCGCCATCTCCGCGCTCCATGTACACAGGTGAGCCACCGCCAACTGCTTTATATGCACGTGATGGAGAATTTACACCACCAACAATATGCTCAAGTGCTTCTTTATGTAGTGCATCAGATTTTGAAAAATCCATTTTCTTCATACCTCCTAAAATAATGAAACTCAACTATTAATATAACAAAAATAGGAAGAAAAAACGATGGATAGGTAATTGCCATCTATTAATGTACGTCATAGAATAGGGCTAAACTCTAACTGATTGTTGTTTTTCAATAATTAGATGCTGGTGTATAGATGTAAAGTGCGAACTACTCTAATGTGCTTAGGGCTCTCGGGCCAGTCGCTCCAGAAATACACTACGCTTTCCGCGGGGAGCTGGCGAGCCTTCTTGTGCTTGCGCACTTCGAAGTCTCGCCTAGGCTCTTCTTCCCGCAGGAGTCTACGTGTATTTCTTCCGCTGGGATTATGCAGTTGTTCTTTTTATCATTTTCTTAAAAAGGGGAGACAGCATTATCCTCTCTAAAGGCCGGAGGGCAGGAGATTCCTACGGTAAAAGCGAAAATGTTGAGTCCATAGCGTTCTTTGCTAGGGGCTCAGCACAAGCCCTCTGGATGCGCGACTGTCAAAGTGAAAATCAACTTTGCGCCTAACTTTGTCCGCACTTTATATTAATTGCAACGTACAATAAGCAACGAGCCTAAAAAAATTAAGACAAGCTTGAAGGAATGGTGCATATAATGAATCTAGAGGATTTTAAAGGAGATTTGCGATGAATATTATTCCTTGGTTTATCTTTGTTATCGTCTGTATACTCATTTTTATTAGCATTCATGCATTTATTAGAGGAGGAATTTTCCCCACGCGTATGGAAATGCAAGATAGTCGATTTTCCGGTGAATTATTTATTGTGTTATTAATCATTTATAGCCTTGTAATAATAGGATTTGGCATGCTTTATTTTATTTTATCGTTCCAGGGAATTATCCTTGTTGAGGGTGGCGAATTAAGGGAGGTTAATATCGTCGGTTCGATTATCCATTCAATGTATTTCAGTGGAGTAACCTTACTTACAATAGGTTATGGAGATATTACGCCAATTGGCATAGGGAGATTCATTGCGTTAATCGAAGCTTTGATAGGCTATGTTTTACCTACTGCATTTGTCATGCGCTTATTTCAGACAGGTTCACGAAGTAGAGATAAATGAATTTGTTATGCAAGTATGTTAGACTGAACGGTATTGACGAGATGGAGGGAATCAATATGACAGTAGAAGTTGGTAAACTAGTAAAAGATTTCACTTTGCCGGATCAAGATGGTGAGAATGTAAGCTTGTCGGATTATCGTGGAAAAAATGTTGTACTCTATTTTTATCCAAGGGATATGACACCTGGATGCACAACGGAGGCTTGCAACTTCCGGGATCAGCATGAAAGCTTCAAAGGGCTTGACGCTGTAATCATTGGGATAAGTCCGGATACTGCAAACACCCATCAGAAGTTTATTGGAAAATACGATTTGCCATTTTTGCTATTAGCAGATGAAGAACATAAGATTGCGGAGGATTTCGATGTTTGGGATCTGAAGGAAAATTTTGGTAGAGAATACTATGGCGTGGTGCGGTCTACATTCATTATCGATAAAGATGGAAAACTTCAGAAGGAATATCGTGGAGTTAAAGTAGCAGGGCATGTTGAAGATGCACTTACATTTATTCGCGAGAATCTAGCATAAGTATTGTATAAAAAGTCCAATTTCGTAACGGTTCGGTGTTTATGTTAAAATATAGATAGGGATTGTAAACGATTTCACCTAAACTATATGCTGCAATTGTTTCATGCAAAACCCCGATAACCCTTAATATACCAATAAATATAGAGGTACCAATTCATATGTGGATTGTACCTCTATTATTATTTTTTTATTGCTTAGGAAACTATAAAAATTGGATGCAGTGAAAAACTTAATTACCGAGAACAGCCACGTCCAGCACCAGCGCCCGTGCTCCTAGGGAGACTTCCCTCACCGCCGTAATCTAAGTCAACCGCTTACGCTCCCAAAGAGTTTCCTTTATCTCCTACAAAGGAATGTCCGTACACAGCTCAAACTAGCTTTAATCTTTTGTTATGATGCAAATCCGGACTTCTTTATTTAGTAGTAATATAGAAACCTTTTTTAGAATAGGATGTAGTACTAGCTATATTATTCTTTAAAATGAGGTGATTCGATTGGAAATGCAAAAGCATGTTCGTTCTAGAGTTGAAGCAAGATTATCTAGTAGAAAACGGAAAATCACCTATGTTGTGAGCAAACGAATAACTGATATTGTAATTAGTTTCTTCTTCCTATTAATGTTGTCCCCGTTATTATTGCTTATCGGTAATCAAATAAAAAAAAGAGAAGGGACACCCATTTTTGATAGAAAAGCGTGTATTGGCAGGGGCACACGGTCTTTTATTATGTATAGCTTCCGCACGATGACAAACCCATCGATGGTTATTCGCTCATTACCATTAAATCGTAATCTAGCAGTATTCACATCAACTAACAACGCAACAGGTATCCTGACGCCGACAGGGAAATGGCTAACAAGTTATCACCTGCATTTCCTTCCGCGTTTATGGAATGTTCTGAAGGGAGAGATGAGTCTTGTTGGACCAACACCCAAAATCATTGACGGGACGAGCATCAATCTTAATCACTTACAAGTAAAATCAGGTATTATCGGATATGCTCAAGTATTTGGGAATAAACAATCTAGTGAGCAATTTAAGAAGAATGCAGATCAATACTATATCGAAAATTGTTCATACAGACTGGATATGATGCTTCTGTTTCAAACAATTAAGAAGTTGTTTAAAAGGAAATTCTAATCTTTCTAGTTTTCAATTAGCTCTCATTCCTTTACTATTAGGGTATTAGCTAATAGGAGTGAACTCGATGATTCTATTTTCTGCAAAATTATCAGAAGAATATCAAGAAAAATTAAAGCACCAATTTCCAAAGCAACAATTTGTCTTCAGTAATGCTGATGCGTTAAAAAACGATATTCGTGAAGCAGAAGTTTTTGTTACATACGGGGATGATGTCAGAACAGAATTAGTTAGAGAAGCAGCAAATCTTAAATGGATTGCAAGCCTTTCTGCTGGTGTTGAAGGTTCACCTTTTCAGTTAATAGAAGAAAAAGGAATCCTGTTTACCAATGCTCGGGGCATCCATAAGATTCAGATGGCGGAATATGCAATTTCTATGCTTTTGCAAATATATCGCAGGAGCAAAGTGCTCGCTGAAAATGAAAGAAACCATACATGGGATAAGGCTGTTCGGATGCAGGAAATTACGGGGAAAACGATGTTAATTGCTGGAACAGGGGCAATCGGTGGTGAAGTAGCGCGACTCGCGAAAGCTTTTCGGATGAAAACGATTGGAATTTCAAGAAGCGGTCGAAAGGTAACGTGCTTCGATGAAAATTATACCCTCGATGATTTAGATAAGATTCTTCCTAGTGTGGATTTTGTTGTATCGGTGCTTCCGAGTACAGCTGAGACGAAGGGGATTTTTGCGAATAAACAATTTAAAGCGCTACCGAATCATGCTGTCTTTTTAAATATGGGACGCGGGGATGCGGTAATCGATGCAGATTTATTGCAAGCAATACAAGAGAAGAAATTAGCGCATGCTGTATTAGATGTATTCAATGAAGAGCCATTACCGGCGAACCATGCTTTCTGGCAAGAAGAAAGGATCACCATTACACCACATATTGCTGCAATGTCACCAAACTATGTACCAAGGGCATTAGAAATCTTTATAGCAAATCTAGAAACGTATTTAGCTGGTGAAGGGGAATATATAAATGTGATTGATCCTAAGAGGGGGTATTAGCATTGCGTATTTACACTCGTTCAGGTGATCAAGGAAAAACATCGCTCGTTTATGGAGAACGGGTGCCGAAAAACGATTTGCGTGTCGAAGCGTATGGTATATGTGATGAAGCAAATTCAATGATTGGCCTTGCACTAAGTTTCCTTGATGATGTAACGTGGGACGGAAAAGTAGAATTCCAGGAAAAAATGCACCGCATCCAGACGATTATTTTTCACGCTGGTTCAGAACTCGCTACACCAAAAGATAAGGAAGTAAACTGGAAACTGAAGCAGGAGCATATCCAAGAATTAGAGGATCAAATTGATTTATTGGATTCGCAATTAGAGCCGCTAAATAATTTTATCCTCCCATCTGGTCATCGCGTATCAAGTGCCTTGCATTTAGCAAGAACAGTAGTGAGACGAGCAGAGCGAACAGCGGTTGCTCTAGGTGAAGAATTAGATAATTCCCTTGTCTGTCCGTATTTAAATCGTTTATCCGACTTTCTATTTGTTGCCGCAAGATATGTCAATAAACAGCTCGGTGGCGAGGAAAAACCATTGAAAGTGGATCTATAAATGTGATTAACAACATATGGAAAGGTACTTATATTGACAGAAGGCTATAAATGAAGGTACACTAATTATAAAGATTATAAACTGATAACATTATTAGACTAGAATACATTATTGAAAGAGAGGTGGATGACCGTGTCTGAAAAACGTTTACGTCAAGCGATTGATACATTAAAAGAATCAGGCGTTCGGATCACGCCACAACGTCATGCTGTACTTGAATATCTCCTGACTTCTATGGTTCATCCTACTGCGGATGAAATATATAAAGCATTGGAAAGTAAATTTCCAAATATGAGTGTAGCAACGGTCTATAATAATTTACGTGTCTTACGAGAAGTAGGTCTTGTTCGTGAATTAACGTATGGCGATGCATCAAGTAGATTTGATTGTAACACGTCAGAGCATTATCACATCATATGTAATGAATGCGGGAAAATTGTTGACTTCCAGTATCCATCGTTACATGAAGTTGAGTCGTTAGCGGAACAGGTGACAGGGTTTGATGTCAGCCACCATCGTTTAGAAATTTATGGAACATGTGAAGATTGTAAACATGTTGCAACAGCAAAACATTAAAGAATCCAAATGCTGCATTCTGCATTTGGATTTTTTTTGGGTATTTTTTTAATAGAGTAGAGGAAATATAACAATCTTCTTAATGAATAAGTGCAACTATGTAGATAGAATCTTATTTTGTTGCATCCTTGCCTTTAGCATAACGACGTGTATTATATTTTTCATCGAATGCTTTGCCCTCTAAATCTTTATCCATTGTTAATGGTTGCTTGCAATGCATACAAGCATCAACACGTCCAAGCATTTTCGTTGGTTTCTCGCAGCTTGGACAAATAACAGGCACAGCTTTCAAGGAAAGAGAGCCAATCCACAAGTAAACACCACAACTAAGTAGTACCATCAGCACTCCTAAAATAAAGAAGATAACCATTAACCATTCCATATTTCTAACAAAGAGTCCAACGTACATTAATAGAATCCCAGCAAAAACTAATATTAACGCAAATGATCGTATTTTATTTATCTTACTCGAATAGACTAACCTTTGCTCAGCCATGTTTTTCCTCCTTATTATTCACTTGTAGTATAGCATATTTCACTTTGCGAGTTACAGGTTGTTGTATTATCCAATAAGTAATAAAATTATTTTAGCGAATAAAAAGGGATTTTGTATAACGATACCGAAATGGTTTAATGGAAGAAATTAACTCTTAGCTGTAATGATAGGAATGGGGGAAATCGAGTAATGGAAAATTTCCTAAGACCGATTTATCAAGAACGTGCAAGCAACCAGAATACAATGGGAATAACAATGATTGAAAAAACGACCCAAAATAGCTCTTTAACAGACAACTTTGATATCATTATACTAATCATTGTGACGGATGTTGATGAAGATTGGCAAGTAAAGCATTATGAATTTGAAGGAAAAACGGCAGCATTACATATTGTTAGTGAAGATATACTAATGAGCTGGATCGATACGAGTGGATACCGCACAGCGGTAGAGTGGATTATTGAAGGGCAAATCATCTTTGATCGAAATGAATATATGAATCATTTAAAGACCCAGCTTAGGGAGTTCCCAAATACAAAAAGGGACCTAAGGAAAGCAATCGAATTTGGCAAACTAATCAAGAACTATTCTGGGGCTAGAAATCTTTATGAAATGGGGGATTTTAAGGATGCCCATAGTGAAATTATGGATTCGCTCCTTCATTTAGCAAGATTGGCAGTAATTGAAAAGGGATATTATCCTGAGGTAACGGTTTGGAGCCAAGTAAAGAAAATTGATTTAGAAGTATATAAATTATATGAGGAATTTATTGAGAGCAATGAAGAAATTTCTAAGAAGGTAGAGCTGATGATACTGGCGATGGAGTATGTGATTAGCCTTCGTGCCAGGGTTTCAGCGAATCATTTATTAACAATCATGCAGGCAAAAGATTCGGCATGGTCATTTGCGGAGCTAACCAATGAGGATACGAGGCCCTACATGTTAGATTTGGCAGCAATGATTTCTTATCTAACGGACAAAGAAATTATCGAAATCGTCCTCGAACCAACAAAAGGAATCGATGTTTACCAAAGGAAATATAAAATTAAGCAGTAAATAATCACCTAAATTATTTCTTGGCATAGGCTACAATATGATATTTCAATCAACTATAGGCGTCATAATCCAATCACATGTAAATAACCTAGACTGGATTATGCGCTTTATTGATTAATAATTATTCGAGCACTGTGACAGAATATATAATAGAAGGAAAAATTTCAACGCGACTTTTTAGAAAATTATGGATTAAATTATTTAATAAAAACCGTTGACTTAATAATTCAACCATGGTAAATTAATAAACGTCGCTGAAACGAAACAACATAACGAC
This sequence comes from Oceanobacillus arenosus, assembly GCF_003369575.1. Classification (GTDB taxonomy): domain Bacteria; phylum Bacillota; class Bacilli; order Bacillales; family Amphibacillaceae; genus Oceanobacillus; species Oceanobacillus arenosus. The sequence continues at coordinate 41,726 of NZ_PIOC01000006.1, forward strand.
AAGAAATAAAAAATACTTGTTGACATTTAGATAACAAGTATGTTACATTATTAAAGTTGCTGCTGAACGAGCAGTTACACCATTTGCTCTTTGAAAACTGAACAAAACAACCAGTATGTCAACGAAAAGAAACTTGATTTCTTTTCAACAAAACAAGAAGGTAACACTTCTTAATGCTAAGTCATTATATGGAATTGATTGGTGTCAATTTCATTTCAAACACTTTATTGGAGAGTTTGATCTTGGCTCAGGACGAACGCTGGCGGCGTGCC
>NZ_PIOC01000007.1 GCF_003369575.1 Oceanobacillus arenosus
CCATTAGCTTTCACAATTACACCTTTATCAACTAATCTATTTACAATTCGACTAACTTTAGACTTATCAGTTTTAAGCCTGTCAGCAATTTGTTTTTGAGACATAGGAACTGCACTTCTGGAATGAATATCATCTACAATACAATTGCTTTTAAACTGCAAAAATCGCTGAATTCGTAATAGAAATAACATTTCTTCATCAGTGAAATAGCCGATTTCTAAAGCATGATTCCAATTATCTTGAATGAATTGAGCAAATTTTACTTTTGATTGAGGGGAACGCTTAGTACCAACAAATAATTCTTTTCCACCAGTAGCTTTGCTTAATGTTTGCATAGCTTTATTGATCTCTTCTTCATCAATACCATGATGGGCTTGCTTAAACTTTTCTTCTTGAATTTCTAAATCTCTTTTTCTAGCATTACGTTCAGCTTGGTCAAAATTAACAACATTTTTTTTCAAATTATTCCTCTCCTTGTGTGGAAGGAATAAGTCCATATGTGGTAGAATAAAGTTAGATATAGTGAATAAGGACTTAACTCTATAAGGACTTATTCCTGCCATAGATTAAAAAAACCGCCTATCCGACCAAAGACAGGGCGGTTTTTCTTTTCTTTAATTGTAACAGATTCAGTAAATTATGACTTTATTTCTTGTTGAATTTTCATTACTAATAACAAATTAACCATCGTAATAATAACTGAAATGCTAGTAATGATAATCGTTGCGGTTAGCATAGTTCATCACTCCTTTACAGTTCATATGTATCCATTTTATATTACAATACGAAAAAATAATAAAGTGCTGCAAGAATAATTGCAGTTAAAATTGCACCCATTCCCCCGTACTTCAAAGCATCTAGCCAATCATTCATTAGAACGCCTTTTCTAGCGCTCCCAATCATCTCCGATGTCTTTTGAGACATTTCGCTCAAGCTTTGCTGATTTCTCTTGTTCATACTCTCTAATTCGGTCTTGGTTATGCTTGTGATCTCGGTCAATTTCTCCTCGATTTGCTTGTTTATCATGCTCATTTGTTGAAGTACCTGATTCACGTTTTGGCTCGTCTTTTGTTGTGAATCGGTTAAAACCTTTTGCAACATTTCGGCGTTGTTGTTCAAGAGCTTTTCTTGCTTCGTCAATATCGAATGCATTTCGGTCATGACTTGTTTGCTCGTGGTCTTGATGTTGTTTATTTCCTCGTCGAATGTCATCTTCTGTGCGGTGCTCTTGTCCATGTCCGTTCTGATGTAACTTCTCATGAGGTCGTTCAAATCGTTCGTTTGCTTCAGCAACTCTTTCAGTTCGTTCAGATCCTCTTGATTGTTCGTATGATAAATTGGCGGTTCTTCGCTCTTGACCTGTTCCTCTTTCAATTTGTCTAGTAAAGCCATCTTCTAATGTTCCCCTTTCATAAGCTAATCCTAGCGTTTTTCCTCTCACAAATCTTTGGGAATCTGGATGCTTGAAACTGATATTTCTTCCTCTCTCTTTAACTTCAATATTGTATTTTTTTTGCAAATTCCCTTTAAAATCCTCATAATTTTTCGAGTGATTTTTTTCATGATCGATAACATCCCGAATTTCATCTTTCCAAGAAACCTTGCCACGTTGCGCCATACCGTACTCTGCTAGATGATAACGTTGTTCTGCAGACGGCTCTTTTATGACAGATAGATTATGTTCTTTGCATAATTTATCACTTGCAGCACGATAATTTTCAATCGCATCTTTTCCATGGGCTTGATACTTGTTTCCATTCTCATAATTAACGGAATTAATAACTATGTGGTTATGTATGTGGTCCTTGTCGGTATGCGTATAAACGACAGCTTCATGACCATTAGCCATTTCCTTTGCAAGTTCTTGGCCAATGATATTCGCTTGTTCAGAAGTGACCTCACCAGGCTTAAATGACTGAATAACATGATGTGCCTGTAAACCATCATTTTTACCCCATAATTCACGAGTAGCCTTCATTTGGGACTTTGCATATTCAGCAGGACAATTCACGCCTTCTTTGACTTCTGCTCTCTTTTCAGCATAATTGATCAATTTATTGGCAGATTTAGTTGTACCTAGCTTAATTGTTGCCATATAGCCCCTAACTCCTTCTGAATCTCTTGCAATTCCTCAATCGGAATCGCCTTGCTCTCATTTGCTCGTTTCGTCAATTGGTTCACGTTGTTTCCAATGGCTCGCAACTGGCGTGCAATCTCAATCGCACCCTCCTTGTTGACTCTCGGAGGTTTCATTTTCGCCCCCTGTGCCTTCTTTTTGCAAAAGGCAGGCACACTCATTTGTAATTCTTTCGCCATCTGCTCAAGTCTTACAAATTCGGTGTCGCTCACCCTAAAGTTAATCTGGTGATTATCTTTACGATTTGCTCCCAAAACGACCTCCCCCTCTTATCCAAAATCTGTCAATTTTGTTATCATCATAGCATGATGATAAAGGGGTTGGCAAGCTCTATATTTGCTAGCCACTTCGTGGCGCAAATAGCTTGTTGGGGCAAGCCCCAAACCCCCTAAAACCATGGGCTTTGCCCAAACCCATTGGGGAACTTTTCCCCAAACCCCATCATAAAAAATCAGTCCCCCAACCCCCGAATCTTCGGGGGCTCCCTCGCCGGTTGGCAGGTCGAAAAATGAATTTTCGACAATGCCGAGAGGGTTCGGGTGCAGCGAGTTTGTCAACTCCTTAAATTCCCTCAGCAAAAAAACGCTTCGGTCAGACATTTACCGTTGACAAACGCAAAATGGGGCAATTCTGGATATCTTTTGAATTTGCCCCTTATAAAAACACCATAAAGACAAAAGTACGGCCTACGGCTCTTATTTTGCTCTATATGATAAATTGCTAGATAAATTATTTTTATTATATATTTTTATTTCTTTTAACACGATCTACAACAGTATCTAAGATTAGATAGAGAACAACCAAAGATACAAAGAAATAAAACCAAATACTATTATTACTTACACCATTAAATATTAATATTAAACCTAATATCGTGATTATGATTTTTATAAATAGATTTAATTTATTCATTTTTAATCCTCCTAATATTAAAAATAGTTTGACTTATTAATATTATTACATTACTTTGATAATATACCAAAAAAAAAGGGAGAGTAAATATGAAAGTAAAGTTTTTTATAATTCTATCAATGATCATGGCTTTAATAGTATCTTCAATCCCAGCTTCTGTTTTTGCTGCTGATAGTGGCTCTACCTCCAACATAGAATCAAGTTCAGATTACTTCATGAATAACTCTACATTGTATGATCAATACGTTAAACTTAATCTTAAAGAAAAAAAATATTATTTGACTAATGAAGCACAGGAAAGATTAGATTCACAAACATTTACAGCATTAGAAAACCAAATTCAAACAGCTAATCAAAATATTAAAGAATCTCTTGCTTACCCTGCTATTTCTCCTGATGAATATGCTCTTTCAGATCCAACAGTAAAAACAAATCCTATTGAACTTCAAGCTAAATTCAAAGAAGGTGTCAATAAGATAGTTTTCCATTGGTGGGGAACAAGTGTATATGTAAAAAAATCAACTTTAAATAGCCTAGGTAAGGGTATAACAATAGCTGGTATTTGGATACCTCAGACACTACTAAGAAAAGTAGTTGCATCAATGGGTGTTGTAATAGGTTCAGTTCCAGGTGGGATGATATTTGATAGAGCGTATATATCTCCAACATTATTTAATTGGGTAAGATGGCAATAAGTTTGTCAATGAAAATTGGGGAAATCCTAGTGATTCTTAGAACTTTCCCCTTTTTTTAATACCAAAAGATTACAAGAGCCTTCTATGGCTCTTATTTTGTTTAATATAGTGAATCGGTATAAATCTTCTTTGCTTCATCAACTGTTTTCATATCAAAATTACTATTTATTGCTCTGACAAGGTCTGTAATTTGTTCATCCGTATAACCTAGCTCCTTGCCTGCAAGAATTGCATAGCCTAGTGAAGCATAATTGCTCCAACGTCCTTCTGGTGATTGTTCTTGACCGATTAAGTAACGTACAAATTGCGAACGGTTGCCTTTGGCTTGTTCATCAAACCAGTTCCAATCATCTTCAGAAAGCGTAAGGGATACTTTTTTTGTAGTTCCCATGCTTGGACGCCCGACTTTTCCAAGTTGCCCCATAGCTAATTTTTGACGACAATTCCCACATAAAATTATGTAGTCCTCTCCTTGATAAAAATCAGTCACATCATGTGTTCCGCCACAGTTCATACATTTCATATTATCGACTCCTTTGTATTTAAGTTACTTTTATTATAAGATTAAAGTTACTTAAATACAATAGTTTAAGTAACTTTAATCAGAAGTGTTTTTGGTTTTCCCCCTTATCAGGTTGAGGGAGTGAGGCTAGGGGTGAATTGCGTGAGCAAGAGGGGGCTAGCCCCCTGTAGCGTCACCCAACACAGCAAAGGGCAGGCAATACGGACGGCAACACGTGCGGTTTTGCAGGCTACACTAGGTAAACGAACGACCGCATGCTTATGTGTTCTTATCAGTATATCGGTCGTTCGGCGAAGCCATCACGCCTGCAAAATTTAAAAAATCAAGGGTTTAGGGTGGAGATTTTTTGAGTGGGCTTCTCAAAAAATACTACCCGTCCCTTGATTTTTTAAAAGCCTAATATAGAGAGTGAGAGTGAATTGACTATTGAACTATTAAAAAAGACTATTATATCAATGGTTTGTAGTAGATTTCATAGTTGTCGGATTAGGCAACTTTAGTTGTCAAATTAAGCAACTATGAAATTTAAAAAAAATAGCCCTTTAAAATAGGGCTATTGGAAATTCTTTAAATAATGATTTTGAGTTTGTAAATAAAGCTTTTAAAGTAGTTTCAATATTGTCACGTTCACCACTATAAATAATATTTGGATTAATAAACAAGGCATATGTACGAGCATTAACACCTTCTGCTTTATGTCCATTAGCTTTCACAATTACACCTTTATCAACTAATCTATTTACAATTCGACTAACTTTAGACTTATCAGTTTTAAGCCTGTCAGCAATT
>NZ_PIOC01000008.1 GCF_003369575.1 Oceanobacillus arenosus
ATGGGGCATTTTCTAGAGGTATTAGGATAATGAGACATAGTGATGCGCTTAAGCATTATAATCTTATTTAATCCATAAATGGACGAAAGTTCGCACTAATGAATATTCAGTTAATTTATTAAAGCATCTCACACGAGGTGCTTTTTTCATGCCTAAATTTAGGGGGTGGTAATCAACCACAAATAGTATTCCAGTATCAGAGAGCGCCGAATAGGCGTATTTTTTATGTCTTAATACAGAGAGATGCGGGGAGGTCAACATGAGTGAGGAGTTGACGAATATGGAGAGTTCAATAATATGGCAACAACATGACCAGAGGTTGAACAATCATGAGCAGCGATTGACTACTTTAGAAGTTACAATGACAGGCTTATCAACCAAGCTAGATAATGTAGATCTAACTATTAAAGAAGGTAACAAAGAACAAAAGGAAAAATTAGACGTAATTGATAATAGATTGCTAGATGAATTTTTCTATAGACAGCGATCAAATCAAGATAGCGAAGTAGATATTAAGAAAATAAATCAAGAAAACAAGTGGAAGTTATGGCTAAAAATTACGGGTATTTTAACAGGTTCTTTCAGTTTTATATATGTACTCTTTGAGTTCATTACAACTAAATTCTTTTAGGGAGGATGATTTCGTGAAAATTAATTGGAAAGTAAGGTTTAAAAATCCTGTTTTTGTCGTTGGTAAGTTTATACCTTTTTTAGTATTTGCTGTACAAGCGTTATTAGGGATAATTAACGTTTTTTATCCCATCGGTTATGAGATTACGGATGCTATGGCTAATGACGTGTTACAGAAATTAAATATTATCATGTTGGCCTTAATCAGCTTATCAGCGCCAATTGACGATACGACAAAAGGACTATCAGATAGTAAAAAGGCGCTTAGATACAACGAACCAAAAGATGATAGCAAGTATTTATAAGGCATCCGAGAGGGTGCCTTTATTATTTTAAAGGAGAGGATAAATAATGAGTACAACATTTATTATGCCAACTGAAGGTAGAATCACTAGTCCATTCGGATATCGTAAAGACCCGATTACAGGAAAGAACAGTTCGTGGCATCAAGGTGTGGATATTGCAAAAAGCGGGAATGTAGATGTTAATGCTTCTGCAGACGGGACAGTTACAAGAGTAGGTCCATTAAGCACATATGGTAATGTCGTAATGATCTTGCACAACATTAATGGTAAAACTTACGAGACCAATTACGCTCATCTTCATTCTTATAGTGTGAAGGTCGGCCAAAAAGTTAAGCAGGGTCAACGAATTGGTCGTATGGGTTCAACCGGTAGGGTAACTGGACAGCACCTTCATTTTGAAATCCATGATGGCAGATATGCTCCTGGTCAACCGAATGCAGTGGATCCTATGAAATTAGTTGGTAAGGATTTATCACCTAAGCCATCTGGTAGCACCTATACTGTTAAAAAAGGTGATACCCTTTGGGGGATTGCTAATTCTAATAAGATGACTGTTAATCAATTAAAGAATCTAAATGGGTTGAAGAGTGATACAATCTATCCTGGTCAAAAATTAAAGTTGAGTGGATCTCCATCAACAACAAATTATTATACGGTAATTAAAGGTGATACTTTGTGGGGAATATCACAAAAATATAACACGACTGTAAGTAAGATTAAAAGTCTGAATGGCTTAAAAAGTGATTTGATTAAGCCTGGACAAAACTTAAGAGTGAAATAACATTAAAGCCCCTTAATTGGGGCTCTTTTTTTTCTACGTTTTATCATACAATTACAGAACCATCTTCTTCTAACCAATTATACAATAGATGCTTAATACTTTTTCTGTCTTCTTTTTTGTCTTTATTTGTAAAATTATAGTTTAAATTATCTGCATACATTTTTGTAAACAATGCAGGTATAGATTCAAGTACAGTCCCACCGTTTAATAAATACTTATCTAACTTCATTAATGCTTTTTGAGCATGGTGAAACATATGCTTATCACAATTACTTCCAACACGTAAACCAATGATAGATGCATTGAGTTTTATTGATTCATGATAATAGCCTGATTTTATAGCGTAGTACATCATTTCTTGATGTTCATTTACATAGTATTCATTAATTCTCTTGAACTCTTTTTCGGTATCATTTTGAGCTTCTATGAATTCTTTTTCAATGGATTGTTGAACATTCTCCTTATTATCTTTTTCTTGTTTAAATTTAATAGAGTTATTATTGTTAGAACTCGTTTTTCCACTTTCAATCCCTTCAGTATCAAGTGGTTTAGAATTTTCCAGTTCTGCATTTTGGTCTGCAATCTGATCTGCATTTATATAAAAAACATCTTTCATAATCTCTTTGAAATTTCCATGAGATTTCAAAACAAATATATATTTATTCTTTCCATCTGCAAGTCCTGCTACTAATATTTCATTTGTCTGTTTAAGTGATTTGACAGCAGCATTAACTGTTCTCACAGAGCAATCTGCTTTTTCCGCTAGTGTGGAAGCTGAAATTTTACAAATGCCATTACCTGATAATAAATAGATAACATGATCCATTACGTCTTTACGTTTAGATCGTGAAGGGAATAAACGTTCAAAACTCTCGCCTAATGCATTAACAGCATTTTCAATATGCTCTATAATAGTAGCTTTTCTTTTAGATGAAAGTGAATTCCCTATCAAATAGTGTTGTACGTCCTTGTTATATGCTGTAATCATTTAATTTGCCTCCTATTTTTGGAAACAAAAAAGCAACGGCCTGTTTTTAAGCAAACCGTTGCTAAATAACCCAACATATAATAAAATGTTTATAAGGGTATAGCAAGTGTTTGCTTAGCGTAGATAGGCGGACGGTATAAAAGTGTTGGTAGCACTCTTATACACGCTGTACTCTTTTGTTTTTTTCTAATAATTTATTTTCCGCAGTTTATATCTTCAAATGTAATTAATTTATTTCCTTCATAGTAATCTGTTTTATAGTCGATTCCTTTATCACGTAATTCCCTTTCATATTTTGCCACTTCATTTATATCAGAAAGTAATATTATTGATTCATCATTTGAGTTTTTAATGTTCCATCTTTGCATTTCAATCATCCTTTTATGTTGTTATTTTACTACTTGGTAAATATCTGCTAATATAAAAAGCGACTTATCTTTTGCACACATAACCTTTTACACATATTTTACACATGATAGATAGAAAACCCTATATGATAACGTGTTTCTTCCTATTATATACGTCTGCCTGGGACG